>NZ_JBSFSC010000004.1:0-685116 GCF_053589555.1 Rhodococcus sp. NPDC003322
CAGCCACACCGACTACACGCGCGAGAGTGAAATCTACGGTCACTACGCGTTGCTCGACGCCGAGCGGGAGCAGGAATTCGCCTGCACCCCGCCGCTCGTCGAAAGGGTGATTCAGTACCGCTCGGTGTCCCAGGTGGTGACCGCCCAGATGATCACCACGTCGATCGCGATGATCAGGATCGACCACAGCGGGTAGTACGGCAGCCACAGGAAGTTCGCGATGATCGACAGGGCCGCCAGGAAGATCGCGGTGATCCGGGCCCAGGTCGCGCCGGTCATCAGGAAGAAGCCGGTCAGCGCGATCAGGATGCCGATCACGAGGTGGATCCAGCCCCACGTCGTGACGTCGAACTTGTAGGTGTACTCCGGGCCGAACACGAGGACCTCGTCCTTCGCGAGCGCCGAGATGCCCTGGAAGATCTGCAGGATGCCGACGGTCAGCAGCAGGATGGCCGCCGCGATGGACGTCCCCGCGGCAAATCCCTGCTTGACACCGCTGTCGCTGTGGTTTGCCACCGAGTGGTCGGTCATGGCCGTTCCTCTCCGAGATGTGTCGTGAGTGTCCTCTTGAAGTTTCGGCAATGTCCGACCGCAAAACCTCATCCGTCGCGGGTGAGGTTCGGACGGCGGCGGCCGGGAAGCCTCGGGGGAGATTCGGGTGCTTCGGAAGGGGACCGAGATGACGGGTTGGCCGGAGACGGGCGGTGCCGCGGGCGCGCCCGAGCAGGGACTTTCCGCCGCGAAGTTCTGGCCGGGGGCCGTTGCGGCGGCGATGGTGACGGCGTTGAGCGCGCTGGTCGTCACGCTGATCACGCGGGCCTTCGGCGTGGTTCCCATCTCCCCGCCGTGGCTCCCGGACCTGTCGCTCCCGGTCCGATTCGCGGTTCTCGGGTTCCTCGCCGCGCTGCTGGCGGCGGTCCTGCTGTACCTGCTCGAGTCGAGCACGCCCGGCGGTGTGTCGTTCTTCGGCTGGATCGTGGGGTTGCTGCTCGTTGCGGCGGTGATCCTGCCGTTCGTCTATGACGCCGTCACGGCGGACCGGGTGGCCACGGCGATCGTGCACCTGTCGATCGGCCTGCCGATTCTCGGCCTGCTGCCCGGGGTGGCCCGGCGGGCGACGGTGTGGAAATGAGGCACTCGGTCGAGGTCCCTCTGCGCCAGCAGGTCCAGGAGCCGTGGCCGCGCGGCCTGATCGTGCTGCTGGGGACGGCCGGCGCGGTGGTCGCGATCGCCGGGATCCGCGGGTTCTCCGGCATCGTCGGCCCGGTGTTCCTGGCCCTGATGCTGGTGGTCGCTGTGCAGCCGCTCGGGGACTGGCTGCAGCGGAAGGGTGCACCGAAGTGGGTGGCCGTGGTCGGGACGCTCACCACCGTCTACGTCGTGTTGCTCGGACTTGTCGCGGCGCTCGCGATCTCGGTGGCCCAGCTCGCGACGCTGCTGCCGCAGTACGCCGACAAGGCCGACAAGCTGGTCGCCGACGTGGAGTCCTGGTTCGGCCAGTTGAACATCGGGGCCGAACAGCTGGACAAGGTGCTCTCGAGCATCGACTTCGGCAAGGTCGTCGGGCTGCTCGACGACGTGCTTGTCGGGCTGCTCGGCGTGTTCTCGAACCTCTTCTTCATCCTCGCCCTGCTGATCTTCATGGCGATGGACGCCAGCTCGTTCGGCGCCCGGATGCGCGCGGTCGCGTTCGCCCGACCCGACATCGCCTATGCGTTCTCCGCCTTTGCATCCGGCACCCGCAGCTACCTGATCGTGTCGACCGTGTTCGGGTTGATCGTCGCGGTGATCGACTCACTTGCACTGTGGGCGCTGGGCATTCCGCTGCCGATCCTGTGGGGCCTGCTCTCGTTCATCACCAACTACATCCCGAACATCGGCTTCGTCATCGGATTGGTCCCGCCCGCACTGATCGCGCTGCTGCAGGGCGGACCGATGTTGATGCTGTGGGTGATCGTCGTGTACAGCGTCATCAACGTCGTCATCCAATCGGTGATCCAGCCGAAGTTCGTCGGCGACGCGGTGGGGTTGTCGGTCACGGTGACCTTCCTGGCGCTGGTGTTCTGGGGCTGGGTGCTTGGCCCGCTCGGTGCGTTGCTCGCGATTCCCGCGACACTGCTGACCAAGGCGTTGCTGCTCGACATCGATCCGTCGACGCGGTGGGCGAACGCACTGATCTCCGGGGCCGCGCCGTCAGCGGAGGAGTTGCTGACCGCCGAGGAGGAGGCGGCGGAGGCGACACGGGAACTGCAGGCCACGGCCGCGGAGGAGGTCGCCGACGCCGTCGACGACGCGGCCGAGGGCGAGCCGAACGAGGTGGGGCGCAGCGGGGCCGACGACCGCGGGGTCGAAGACACCGAGGTTCGGCGCACCGGGGTCGAAGACACCGACGTTCGGCGCAGCCTGTAGGTGGCAGACTCTTCCGGCATGGGCTACCCGGACGACGCGCTCGCCGCCGACGAGGAACTGTTGCTGCACCGCCATCCGCACTGGAAGATGCTCGTGCTGCCGGCGATCACGTTCGTCGTCGGGACCGCTGTCGCCGGGTTCGTCGGCGGGCTGGTGCAGGACCGGCTCGACGGCACCGCGCGGACGGTGGTGTTGCTGATCGTTCTGCTCGCGTGGGTGGCCGTCGTGGCCTGGCGGTGCGTCGCACCGTTGATCACCTGGAAGTCCACGCATTTCATCGTCACCGACCGGCGGGTGCTGATCCGGCAGGGAGTGTTCACCCACAGCGGTATCGACATCCCGATGGGCAGGATCAGCAACGTGCAGTTCCGGCACGGCCTGATCGACCGGATGATGCGCACCGGAACCCTGGTGATCGCGTCGTCGGCGGACGATCCGCTCGAATTCGACGACATTCCCGACGTGCAACGCGTCCACTCGCTGCTCTACCACCAGGTGTTCGACGCGATGCAGTTGCACCAGGACGACCGCCCACAGCAGGGCGGTGCGCATCAGGGCGGCGGCGCGACGGACTTCGGTGGGCGTGCACCGGACGCGGGGAGCGGCGACGAGCGTCCGCCGCGCCGGGGCTGGCGTCGCTGATCTGCCGTTCGGCATCTCACCCGGCGGGGCGGCTCCGTAGGGTGGTCCCGTGACTGCCGTACTTCTTGCCGAGGACGATGAGGCCATCGCCGCGCCACTGTCGCGTGCACTGGGCCGTGAAGGCTACGACGTGACCGTCGAGGAGGCCGGGCCGGCCACCCTCGACCTGGCCCTGAGTGGCTCGTTCGACCTACTGATCCTCGATCTCGGGCTGCCGGGGATGGACGGCCTCGAGGTGTGCCGGCAGCTGCGCGCCAACGGGTCGGAGCTCGCGGTGCTGATGCTCACCGCCCGCACCGACGAGGTGGACTTCGTCGTCGGTCTCGACGCGGGCGCCGACGACTACGTCGGCAAACCGTTCCGGCTGGCCGAACTGATGGCCCGGGTGCGGGCACTGCTGCGCCGACGCGGCGGCCCCGAGGACTCGACCCTCGAGGTCGGTGACATCCGGCTCGAGCCCGCGGCCCGGCGGGTGCTCGTCGGGGGCAGCGAGATCTCGCTCGCCAACAAGGAGTACGAGCTGCTCAAGGTGCTCATGGACCACGCCGGTGAGGTCGTCTCCCGCGACGTCATCCTGCAGGAGGTGTGGGGTGACGCCGACCTGCGCGGTTCGAAGACCCTGGACATGCACATGTCCTGGCTGCGCCGAAAGATCGGCGACGAGGGGCCGATCGGGGAGCGGCGCATCGCCACCGTGCGCGGTGTCGGATTCCGCCTGAACAACTGAGCGGGAGGGCAGCGTCGTGCGCCGCCGCATCCAACTGTCCATCATCGCGGTGGTCCTGGTCACCGGACTGCTGCTCGGTTTGCCGCTCACCTACACCGCGTGGCTGTGGGTGGAGGACTTCACCCGCAGTGACCTGCAGGCGCGGCTCGATCGGATGTCCGCCGAGATCATCGCGCAGGAGGGGCAGACCGGACTGATCGAGGGCACCCTCGATGTGAGCTCGCTGCGGGTGGCCGTTCCCGACGGGGGCCGCCTGACGGTGATCTACCCGACCCCGGAGAACCCGGAAACCCGCGTCGACATCGGAGCGGACACGGTGGACGCGCCGCTCGTCGAGGCGATCTCGATGGGACGCTCCGGATCGTTGCGCCTGGAGACGCCGTCCGCGTCGATGCGGATCCTGCAGCAGCAGGCCGTCGGGGCGGTCGGGTTGGTCGTGCTGGCCTCCCTCGCGGCGGGTACCGCGGTCGCGACGGTCACCGCCCGGCGCCTCGCGGACCCGCTGCAGGACGTCGCCGACCGCGCGGCGCGCCTGGCCAAAGGTGACTTCCGCACCGATGTCCGCCGCTACGGGATCCCCGAGCTGGACCGGGTTTCCGATGTCCTGGACTCGGTCACGATCGAGATCGCGGGCCGGCTGCAACGCGAGCGTGCCCTCGTCGGCGACGTGTCCCACCAGCTGCGGAGCCGGCTGACGGCGGTGCGCCTGCGGCTCGACGAACTGTCGGTGCACCCGGACCCGGACGTCGTCGACGAGGCGAACGCGGCGATGGCGCAGGTGGACCGGCTGACCACGGCGATCGACGAGCTGGTCAGGTCGGCGCGCAGTGACGGGCAGGACCGGCAGGCGCTGGAGGTGATTTCGGAGCTCGCCGCCGTCGTCGCCGAGTGGCAGCCCCAGTACGAGCAGGCCGGGCGGTCGCTGGTGCTGCGCGGTGACCGGCAGGTGCGGACGGCCGCGACCCCGTCCCGGTTGCGGGAGTCGGTCGCGGTCCTCGTCGACAACGCGCTGATGCACGGCGCGGGCACGTGCACGGTGGTGGTGCGGCTCGTCCCCGGAGTGGGGCCGCGACGGGAGGCGATGGTGTGCGTGGAGGTCGGGGACGAGGGGGAGGGCGTCAGCGATCAGCTGGCCCCGCACATCTTCGACCGCGGGTTCTCCGCGGGCGGATCCACCGGTGTCGGGTTGGCGCTCGCGCGAGCGCTCGTCGAGGCCGACGGCGGGCGACTGGACCTGCAGCGGCGCCGGCCGGCGCTGTTCGCGCTGTTCCTGCCGACGGAGCGGAAACCGGACGCCGGGGCCTCGTCGGAACCGCGGTGAGCGCCGGCGGTCGCGTCAGGGGGTGGTGGGTTCCGACTGGGCGAGTTCGTCCGGTGTCGGGTCGTAGTCGTCCGCGCCGCCGCGGGCGTTCTCCTCGGGGAAGGCGAATCGGCGCAGCGCCCAGAACCGGAACGCCATCTGCAGCAGGTTGCCGATGATGTAGTTGAGCACGAAGTCGATGATCACGACCGTGGTCACACTGGTCCGGTCGGCGCGGATGTCGAACACGTTGTTCGCGATCCACAGCGGCGCCGCGGCGATGCCGACACCGATCAGGCTGATGACGAAGAACAGGATCGCCTCGTGGTGGCGTTCGCGCCCGCCGCGGTTCTTGAAGGACCACTCGCGGTTGAGAACGTAGCTGAGGACGGTGGCCATCACGCCGGAGATGATCTTGGCGACGACCGGCTTCTGCTCCAGAACCGTGAGGCTCAGGGTGTAGAAGATGGCCAGGTCGAAGACCATGGTGGTGCCGCCGACGATCGCGAACTTGATCAGTTCACGATGACGCACCACGACGTCCCGTAACGGTGTGGGCACGCGGCTGAGCGCCTGATCGACAAAAGACACAGCAGGTCATTCTACGAACCCGCTCCGGCGAGTCCCGACCGGACACTCCGAACACAGGTCGTTCTCAGGTTCGCGGTGACCGGCGACACCTGCGGGGCGACCACCGCGCCGGTCGTGACACCATGGACACCCGTGAGCGTTGATTCCGGATCCCAGGCCCGCCCCTCGACCCCCCGCGGCTCGAACGCCGCGATGCCGGTGGTCGCGATGATCGGTGGGGGCCAGCTGGCCCGGATGACGCACCAGGCGGCGATCGAGCTCGGTCAGTGCCTGCGGGTGCTCTCCGGCGGACCGGACGAGCCGGCCGCGCAGGTCAGCGCCGACGTGGTGCTCGGCAGCCACACCGATCTGGACGCCCTGCGCACCGTCGCCGTCGGGTCGTCGGCGCTGACGTTCGACCACGAGCACGTCCCCACCGACCACCTCGACGTGCTGGTGTCGGAGGGTGTGAACGTGCAGCCGCCGCCGCAGGCGCTGATCTACGCGCAGGACAAGCTCGCGATGCGCCGCAAACTCGCCGAGCTCGGTGCGCCGGTCCCGGCGTTCGCCGAGGTCACCTGGGCTGGTGACGTGGAGAAGTTCGCGAACGAGCACGGCTGGGACATCGTGCTCAAGGCGGTCCGCGGCGGCTACGACGGCCGTGGCGTGTGGATGCCGTCCGACGCCGAGGAGGCGGAGGCGATCGTCGCCGAACAACTCGACAAGGGCGTCACCCTGATGGTCGAGCAGAAGGTCCCGATGCGCCGGGAGTTGTCGGCGATGGTGGCCCGTTCGCCGTTCGGGCAGGGCGCGACGTGGCCGGTTGTCGAGACCGTGCAGCGGCAGGGCCAGTGTGCGGTGGTGATCGCACCGGCGCCGGAGTTGTCCGACGAGGTGGCCGAGCAGGCCGAGCAGATGGCGTTGCGGATCTCGGCGGCGCTCGGCGCGACCGGCGCGATGGCCGTCGAACTGTTCGAGACCGTCGACGGCCGGCTGATCGTCAACGAGCTCGCGATGCGGCCGCACAACTCCGGGCACTGGACCCAGGACGGCGCCCGGACCTCGCAGTTCGAGCAGCACCTGCGCGCCGTTCTGGACTACCCGCTCGGTGATCCGGCGCCGATCGCGCCGGTCACGGTGATGGCGAACGTGCTCGGTGCCCCCGAGGCACCCGAGATGAGCATGGACGAGCGGCTGCACCACCTGTTCGCGCGGATGCCCGACGCGAAGGTGCACCTGTACGGCAAGGGTGAGCGCAAGGACCGCAAGATCGGGCACGTGAACGTGGTCGGTGCCGCATCCGGCTCGCTCGACGACCCGGAGTACGTGGCCGCGGTCCGTGAGCGCGCGGAGCGGGCGGCGCACTGGCTCTCGCACGCGGTGTGGACCGACGGCTGGGATCCGCACGCCGCGCACTGAGCGGCCGCGGGCTGGGAAGGGCCGGTGCCCTTCCCTCCCTCACGACACGAACGTTCACGACACGAACTTCACGACTGGGAGACGCGATGACGGAGCAGCAGGGACCGCTGGTCGGCCTGATCATGGGCAGCGACTCGGACTGGCCGACGATGGAAGCCGCTGCCGAGGCATTGGCGGAATTCGGGATTCGGTTCGAGGTCGGTGTGGTGTCCGCGCACCGCACCCCGCAGCGGATGCTCGACTACGCGAAGGACGCGGCGGGCCGCGGCATCCGGGTGATCATCGCGGGCGCCGGCGGCGCCGCGCACCTGCCGGGCATGGTCGCGTCCGCGACGCCGCTGCCGGTGATCGGGGTTCCGGTTCCGCTGAAGTACCTCGACGGCATGGACTCGCTGTTGTCGATCGTGCAGATGCCGGCCGGTGTGCCGGTGGCGACCGTCTCGATCGGTGGCGCCCGCAATGCCGGACTGCTCGCGGCGCGGATCATCGGCACCGCCGACCCCGCGGTCCGGGAGGCGATGGAGCGGTTCCAGTCCGGTCTGGAGTCGATGGTGCTGGAGAAGGACGCGGCGCTGCGCGCGAAGCTGTTGGGCTAGCCGGTCGGATTCGGCCGGTCGATACGGCTTGGTCGATTCGGTCACGCGCCACCGGTGGCCGGGGTTAGATTCGCAGGGACGGTTTTTCGTATCACCCTGTAACGGAACCAGCCCTGTCGTGTAACGAGCCCTGGAGTGTCGCCATGCCCGCACCGCTCGACGAGTACCCCATCCACCAGACGCCGCTGCCGATGTCGCGGGTCGTCTCCAGCGACAAGAACTTCTACGACCGCTCCTACTTCAACGCGCTCGATGTGGGAAGTGACCTGTTCCTGGTGACCGGGTTCGGGGTGTACCCGAACCTCGGCGTCACCGATGCGTTCGCCACCGTCCGCAAGGGCGACCGGCAGGTCGCGGTGCGATTCTCCGACGCGCTCGAACACCGTTCGCTCGACCTGAAGGTCGGCGGCTACCGCATCGAGGTGCTCGAGCCGCTGCGGAAGCTGCGGGTGGTGTGCGAGGGCGACGACGCCGGTGGGCTCGGCTTCGACCTGACGTGGGAGGGAACATGCCCTGCCGTCCAGGAGCAGCCGCACCTGCTGACGAACGGACTGCGGCCGCAACTGGAATCGAGCCGGTTCGCGCAGACCGGGTCGTGGTCGGGGGTGCTTTCGGTCGACGGCGAGGACGTCGCGGTAACCCCGGACCGGTGGATGGGCACCCGCGACCGGTCGTGGGGTATCCGTCCGGTCGGCGATCCGGATCCGGCGGGGCGTCTGGTGGAGAACCCGTCGGAGGGGTTCTGGTGGCTGTACGTGCCACTGCGGTTCGAGGGCTTCTCGGTGATCGTCATCGTGCAGGAGAGTCCCGACGGGTTCCGCACGCTGAACGACGCCACCCGGATCTGGGATGACGGCCGAGTCGAGCAGCTCGGCTGGCCGCGGGTCGACTTCAAGTACGCGTCCGGAACCCGGCGGGCGCTGGCCGCGACGCTGAACATGACGGCCGCGGACGGCAGCCCGGTGACGATCGAGGTCACCCCGCGCACCGGGATCGCGCTGCACGTCGGCGCCGGCTACGGCGGCGACCCGGAGTGGTCGCACGGTCAGTGGCGGGGCCGGAACTGGTCGGAGCGGGCCGTCTACGACCTCACCGATCCGGCGATCGCGGGCCGAATCCCGTTCGGCGTCAGTGATTTCTCCGCGTCCGCCACCTGTAACGGCATTCCCGGCGCGGGTCTGTTCGAGCACGCAAGCATGGGGCGTCACGACCCGACCGGCTTCGCCGACTGGTCCTCCGTCGCACCGTAGGCGCCTGTGCGCCTTTTCGGTGGCTCCAGCCACCGAAAAGGCGCACAGGCGCGAAGCGCCTCTACGCTGAGGCCATGCCCGACGATTCAGACAGCTTTCGGCTTCAGGTGGTGTCGGAGGCGCTGCGGCTGTTCTCCGAACAGGGGTACGAGGCCACCAGCGTCGACGAGATCGCCGACGCCGCGGGCATTTCGCGACGGACGTTCTTCCGGCAGTTCCGGTCCAAGGAGGACGTGGTCTTCGCCGACCACGAGATCCTGCTCGCACAGGCGTCCCGGTTCCTCGCCGAGGACCACGCCGACCCCTGGGATGCGGTGTGCGATGCGGCCCTGATCGTCTTCGAGCGCTTCTCGCACTGGGACGACGTCGCCGCCCGCCGGTACGCGGTCGTGCACGAGGTGCCCGCACTGCGGGACCGCGAGATCGTCACCGGCTACCGCTACGAGCGGCTCTTCGTCGAGTACCTGCGTCGTGCGCTGCCCGACGCCGACGACCTCGCCCGCGTGCAGTTCGCGGCATCGGTGACCGCGACGCACAACTACCTGCTGCGCCGGATGGTGCGCGACGGCGCCGAGACCACCTCCCCGGAGTTGCGGGCAGCGCTCGCCGAGATCCGCAGGCGTGTGGACCGGGCGGACACCGAATCCGATCGGGACGAGGAGGTCGTGGTCGCGGTGTTCCCGCGCGGGACCGCGCCCCAGCGCGTGGCGGACCTGCTCCAGCGCAGGCTGGACGGTCATCGGTCGTAAAGGGTGGCACTCGGTGCCGCGCCCTGGCACGTAGTACCCCGAGCTCGTCGGAGGGTGTGCGGTATGATGGCCCGTGAATGGCACTGAGTGCCGCCCTGATCGTCTGACCCACATGCGGTGACGCGACTTCCCACCAAGGAGCGACTGATGGCTGGAAACCCGGACTTCGACCTGTTCAAGCTCGCTGACGAGCACGACGAGCTGCGGGCCGCGATCCGCGCGCTGGCCGAGAAGGAGATCGCGCCGTACGCCAAGGAGGTCGACGAGAAGGCCCGGTTCCCGAAGGAAGCGCTCGACGCCCTCATCGCGTCCGGTTTCAACGCCGTCCACGTCCCCGAGGCATACGACGGCCAGGGCGCCGACTCCGTCGCCGCGTGCATCGTCATCGAAGAGGTCGCGCGTGTCTGCGGTTCCTCCTCGCTGATCCCCGCCGTCAACAAGCTCGGCACCATGGGCCTGATCCTCAAGGGCTCCGAGGAGCTGAAGAAGAAGGTGCTCCCCGAGATCGCCGGCGGTGCGATGGCGTCCTACGCGCTCTCCGAGCGTGAGGCAGGCTCCGACGCCGCCGCGATGCGCACGCGCGCCAAGGCCGACGGCGACGACTGGATCCTCAACGGCTCCAAGTGCTGGATCACCAACGGCGGCCAGTCCACCTGGTACACCGTCATGGCCGTCACCGACGCCGACAAGGGCGCCAACGGCATCTCCGCGTTCATGGTCCACAAGGACGACGAGGGCTTCGTCGTCGGCCCGCTCGAGCACAAGCTCGGCATCAAGGGCTCGCCCACCGCCGAGCTGTACTTCGAGAACTGCCGCATCCCGGGCGACCGGATCATCGGCGAGCCCGGCACCGGCTTCAAGACCGCCCTCGAGACCCTCGACCACACCCGCCCGACCATCGGCGCGCAGGCGATCGGTCTGGCCCAGGGTGCGTTCGACGCCGCACTCGCGTACACCAAGGACCGCAAGCAGTTCGGCACCTCGATCGCGTCGTTCCAGAACACCCAGTTCATGCTCGCCGACATGGCGATGAAGATCGAGTCGGCCCGCCTCATGGTCTACACCGCGGCCGCTCGTGCCGAGCGCGGCGAGAAGAACCTCGGCTTCATCTCCGCCGCCGCCAAGTGCCTGGCCTCCGACGTCGCGATGGAGGTCACCACCAACGCGGTGCAGCTGTTCGGTGGCGCCGGCTACACCACCGACTTCCCGGTCGAGCGGATGATGCGCGACGCCAAGATCACCCAGATCTACGAGGGCACCAACCAGATTCAGCGCGTCGTCATGTCGCGCGCCCTGCTCAAGTGAGCTGACGCACAACACCCCCAGCGTTCCCGAATGGCGCATTCGTTCAATCGAACTGAACGGATGGGCCATTCGGGCACTGTCGTCTCCGGGGAGGATGCCGGGAACGGTGGCTACGCTGGTGCCCATGCCCCGATTCCCGCTGAGCGAGCGGTGGTACCGCTGGAGTGCCGAGCACGTCGTCGGCATCGACCGCACGGTCGCGGTGCTGCTGACGTTGCTCTGCGGCACCCTGGTGGCGTTCACCGGCGAAGGCGTCGACCTCGTCGCGGTCCTGATCACGCTGGGCATGACGGTGCCCCTGGCCTGGCGGCGCACCCACGTGGCCGCGGCCGGGATGACGGTGGCGGCCTTCGCGGTCGCGCATGTGATCCTGGTGCCGAACATGATGCTGCCGTCGGTGATCGCGGTCCCGATCGCGCTGTACGCGCTCGCCGCCTACGGTCCCCGGTGGGCGAGCAGCACCGGACTGGCCGTCGCGCTCCTCGGTGCACTGGCGGCCGGGTTGCGCTACTTCCGCGGCGAGTCCATGAACTGGCAGGGAACGACGTTCACCACGGCGTTCCTGATCGTGATCGTCGTCGCGGTGTGGGCGTTCGGCGATCTGCGGCGGGTACGCAACCAGGAACTCGAGGGCCTGACCGAGCGGGCGCGGTTGCTCGAACTCGAGCGGGCGCAGGAGGCGGAACTGGCGGCGATGGGCGAACGCACCCGCATCGCCCGCGAAATGCACGACATCGTGGCACATTCGCTGACCGTCGTGATCGCCCAGGCCGACGGCGGACGATACGGTGCGCCCTCGGATCCCGCGGCCGCGGTCGCCGCACTCGAGACGATCGCCGAAACCGGCAGGCAGGCGCTGACGGACATGCGCGCGCTGCTGTCGGTGCTGCGTGAGGACGCCCCGCGGGAGACGCGCTCGACGCCGCAGGTGTCGGACATCGAGGAGTTGGTGCGGGACGTGCGGCGCGGCGGACTGCAGGTCGACCTGCAGGTCGAGGGCGAGCCGCGCGAGCTGTCCACCGGCGCCGGACTGACCGCGTACCGGATCGTGCAGGAGTCGTTGACCAACGTGCTCAAGCACGCGGGACCGGCCGCGCAGGTCGTGGTCACGGTGCGGTGGACCGACCACGGGCTCGAGTTGAGCATCGTCGACGACGGTCGCGGGGCCGCGGGAGCGCTCGTCCCCTCGACGGGTGGCGGGCAGGGAGTGCTGGGGATGCGGGAACGAGCGGAACTGCACGGCGGCGACTTCGACGCCGGTCCGATCCCCGGCGGCGGGTACCGGGTTCGAACCGAATTGCCGTACACGAGAAGGGTGTGAGAACACGATGTCGGATGACGGGAACCCGATCCGGGTGGCCCTGGTCGACGACCAGCAACTGGTCCGGGCGGGCTTCCGGATGGTTATCGACTCCCAGCCGGACATGACCGTGGTGGTCGAGGCATCGGACGGCGCGCAGGCGTTGCGTGAGCTGGCCGACGTCCGGGCCGACGTGGTGCTGATGGACGTGCAGATGCCGAACCTGGACGGCATCGAGGCGACCCGGCGCCTGACGGCCGGCGAGCCGGCCCCGAAGGTGGTGGTATTGACCACCTTCGACAACGACGAGTACGTGATCGGTGCGATCTCGGCCGGGGCCAGCGGATTTCTCCTCAAGGACGCCCAGCCGGAGGAACTGCTCGCCGCACTACGGACGGTGCACCGCGGTGACGCGGTGATCGCGGCCCGCTCGACCCGCCGGCTGCTGCAGCACGTGGGGCCGATCCTGTCTGGTCCGCCGCAGCGTCTTCCGGACGATCTGACCCCGCGGGAGGTGGAGGTGCTCGAGGCGATGGCGTACGGGTTGTCCAACGCCGAGATCGCGGCGCGATTCCACGTCTCGGAGGCGACCGTGAAAACGCATGTGGGACGGGTGCTTTCGAAGACGGATTCGCGCGACCGGGTGCAGGCGGTGGTATTCGCGTACCGGATCGGCCTGGTCCGGCCCGAGGACCTGCTCCGCGGGTAGTGCCTGCGCGCTCCGCCGATCCCGGTCCCGTCCCGCGGGATGGCGTCAGCGGTGTCCCCCTCCGGTATGACACACCACCGGCGGTGGGTATGACGCGGCACCGTCGAAGATCCCCCCGCACGGCGACGACCCGGACCTGCCCGCGCACCTAGCGTGGAAAGCATGACCACACTGGACATTTCGGCGGCACGCGCGGTCGCGTTGACCAAACTGCACGGGGAAGGGGAGGCCGCGGTCCGCGCGCTGGACGCGGTGGACGTCGAGTTCCGCCGCGGCGCCTTCACCGCGATCATGGGCCCGTCCGGGTCCGGCAAGTCGACCCTGATGCACTGCCTCGCCGGCCTGGACGAGCCGTCCAGCGGCCGGGTGTATCTCGGGGAGACCGACCTGACCGGACTCGACGACCGGGGCCTGACCGAACTGCGCCGCGACCGGATCGGGTTCGTGTTCCAGGCGTTCAACCTGCTGCCGGTGCTCACCGCGGAGGAGAACATGCTGCTGCCCATGCGCCTGGCCGGTGTCGAGCCCGACCGGATGTGGATGCATCAGATCGTCACCCGGCTCGGATTGAGCGATCGGCTGGCGCATCGGCCGCACGAGTTGTCCGGTGGCCAGCAGCAACGGGTCGCGGTCGCCCGGGCGCTGCTGCCCCGACCCGACGTCGTGTTCGCGGACGAACCCACCGGCAACCTGGACTCGCACGCGGGCGCCGAGGTGCTCGCGCTGCTGCGCGCCAGCGTCCGGGAGGTCGGGCAGACCGTGGTGATGGTGACCCACGACCCGGTCGCCGCGTCCTACGCCGACCGGGTCGTGCTGCTCGCCGACGGCCACGTTGCCGGTGAAATCGACTCTCCGACGCCGGATTCGGTGATCGAGACGATGCGAGGCCTGGGGGCGCGCGCATGCTGAGCCTGACGTTGGCGCAGGGCCGCGCCCACGGCGGCCGCTACCTGGCCTCCGGTACCGCCATCCTGATCGCGGTGGCCTTCGTGGTCGCGACGCTGGTACTCGGTTCGACGACCTCCGCGAGCGTGACCAACTCGCTCGCCGGTCAGTACCGGACGACCACCGTGGTGGTCGACGAGCTCGCGGGCGCCGGGCGGGCGCGAGCCGCGGCCGAGCAGGTCGCGACCCTCCCCGGAGTGCGGGCGGTCACCGTCGACGCGCAGGCGCCGGTGAAGGTCGCCGCCGCCGGCCGCGGCAAGCTGTTCGGCACGATCACCTCGCTCGCGGAGGCGCCGGACCTGCGCTGGCAGCGGCTCGCCCAGGGCCGCTACCCGACCGGGCCCGGGGAGATCGCGGTCGGATCCGGCGCGGGACTCGCGATCGGGGACAGCGTGGCGGTGACCGTGCGCGGCGCGCGCGCCGACGAGCGGACGGAAGCGGTCACCGGCACGGCGACGGTGGTCGGCGAAATCGACCTGTCCGGCAGCGCGCAGCGTCTCGGTGGCGCGGCGGTGTACACGACGAACCAGCAGCTCGAGGCTTGGGCGGGGGACGGTGGGCCGGATGGTGCGGTGGCGCACGAGATCCGGGTGGCCGGCGACGGCGATCCGGCCGCGCTGCGGGACGCGGTCGCCGCGGCACTCGGGCCGGACGTCACCGTGCACACCGGATCCGAGCGGGCCGAGCTGGCGTCGAAGGCGTACCTCGGCGACACCGACGCCATCCGCAACGTGCTGCTGGCCTTCGCCGCCGTCGCGGTGGTCGTCGCGGGACTGGTCATCGCGAACACGTTCGCGGTGCTGCTGGCCGCGCGAACGCGCGAACTGGCGCTGCTGCGGTGCGTCGGCGCCACCGCGCGTCAGATCCGGCGCAGCACCCGGATCGAGGCCCTCGCCGTCGGGGTCGCGGCGTCGACGGCCGGGGTGCTCGCCGGAATCGGGCTGGCGTGGGCGGTGACCCGGGCGGCCGCGGCGTTCGATGCACCGGTGCCGCTGGACACACTGGCCGTCACCCCGGCCGCCGTCCTGGCCGGTCTCGCGGTCGGAATCATCGTCACCTACCTGGCCGCGGTGGCACCGGCCCGCGCCGCCACTCGCGTCTCCCCTCTGGCCGCGCTCGCGCCCGTCGAGGCGACCGCCGAATCGGCGGCGACCTCGAGGACACGGCTGGTCGCCGGGGTGGCCGGACTCCTCGCCGGAATCGCGGTGCTCGGACTCGGGGTGTACGCCGAGCAGGTGGCGGTCGCCTGCGCGGGCGGCATCGGGACGGCGCTCGGTGTGGTCGTCCTCGGCCGGAGCATCGTGCCGCCGCTGGTGGCCGCGGTGGGCAGGGTGCCTGCGCGGCTGGTCGGACCCCTGGGGGAGTTGGCGGTCGGCAATGCGCTGCGGAACCCGCGTCGGACCACCGCGACCGCGACGGCACTGCTGGTCGGGGTGACGGTCACCGCGACGATGGTCGTCGGGATCGCCACGGTCGGAGCGGCGGCGCCGCGGGCGCTGGACGAGCAGTTCCCGGTCGACGTCACGATCGACGCCGACGCCGGTCTGCCGCCGGGCCTCGAGGGGCGGATCGAGGGGATCGAGTCGGTGACCTCGACAGCGCCCCTGCTTGGGGCCGACGTGGTCGCCGGTGACGGCACTCGGCTCGCCGTCCTCGGTGTCGACCGGGTGCAGACGGCCGCGACCCTGCGGATCCCGTTGACGTTGCCCGCGGCGGGGGAGATCTCGCTGTCGCCGGAACAGGCGGAGGCGGTCGGCGCCGCGCCCGGCGGCCGGCTGGACGTCGAGCGCGCGGGTGTCCGCCGGTCCCTGACGGTGGTGGCGGGCCGCGAGGGACAGCCGGCGCTGGTCGAGCGGGCCGACGCCCTTGCCCTGGCGGCGGTTCCACAGTCGCTGTGGGTCCGGTTGGTGGACGGATTGCCCGACCGCGACCTCGTGGCCGCGCAGAGCGAGATCACCGACGTGGCAGAGGAGTTCGCCCCCACCGCCGAGGTGGGAGGGGCGGTGTCGATGCGTGCGGCGATCGACTCGATCCTCGACGTCCTGCTGCTGGTGGTGGTCGGACTGCTGTCGGTGGCGGTGCTGATCGCGCTGATCGGTGTCGGCAACACGATGGCGCTGTCGGTGATCGAGCGCCGGCGCGAGTCGGGTCTGCTGCGGGCACTCGGCGTGACCCGGTCCGGTCTTCGATGCCTGCTCATCTGTGAGGCCGTGCTGGTCGCGGTTGTCGCGTCGGCGCTGGGGGTGGTGCTCGGGTCGGTCCTCGGCGCCGCCGGGACGGCCTCGGTGTTCGGCATCGACAGTCTGGCCCCGGGTTCGATGCCGTGGCTGCAGTTGGCGCTGATCGTGCTGGTCGGCGGCGTGGCGGGGGTGATCGCCGCGGTGGTGCCTGCCCGAACCGCGGCGCGGGCCACTCCGGTTCAGGCGCTTGCCGTCTGAGCGGGGCTAGCCTGGCGTGATGCGTCCGGAGACACTCCGTCAGCGGGCCCGGACCGGTCGCACCCGACTGGTCCGGGTCTCGCGCGGGAGCGTCGGTGCCCTGGTGGCGACGGGCGCGGCCCTCGGTTACGCCGCCGCGCTGGGCGCCCGGATCCGGTACGACCACGAGCACGGCCTGTTCGTGTGCACCGACCTGAGATTCGGGTTCGCCCGCGGCGGGACCACCGTCGGTGCCGTCTACCTCACCCGAACCAACGTGTCACCGGCGATGCTGCGGCACGAGGCCGTGCACGCCGAGCAGTGGGCCCGGTACGGGCTCACCTTCGCGGTGCGTTACCTGGCCGAGGAGATCCGGCGCCCGAGGCACCGCAACAGGTTCGAGATCGAGGCCGGACTGCGCGACGGCGGGTACCTGCGCGGCACGGACGGGAACCGCTGACGGGTGGTCGAGTCTGCCGGTCGGGCCGATCGGGTGCCGTCAGCCGCGGCGGGCGGTGACCTTCTCCGCCTCGATGCGACGCTCCGTCCGGTCCGGGTCCGGGTTCGTCACCTGCACCAGCGACGCGCCGACGGCCAGGATCGACAGCAGTCCGTCGACGAGCTCAGCGGCCGTCGTCCAGTCGGTGGTCGACAGCACCCGGTCCTGCGCGGAGAACCCTTGTGCCGAAGCCGATTCGGTCGCGGCACCGAGCACCTCGACCACCGATCGTCCGTTCAGGGCGGGTGCGCCTGCGGGCGCGGCGTCGGGGCGGAACTGGTCACCGTGCACCCGAACCGAGGTCGCGTAGTCGGTGACCCCGACCGGCAGGTTCTCGGCGGGACGTCCGAACGCGTCCAGCGAAAGCACCGCGATCTCGGCGGCGTCCGCCGCCTCGTCGAGGCGATCCGCGGTGATCAGGGCCAGGTCCGCGTCGGGGTCCGGCTCGAGCACCACCTCGGCGCCGGCCCACCAGCAGCCCAGGAGCACTGCGGCGCTCTGCCAGTGCGCGGGCAGCAGCACGCACACCCGCGACCCCGGCACCAGTCCGAACTCGTCGCGGATCAGGTTGGCGGTCTTGGCCGCCCAGTTCGCGAGGGTCAGCGCCGACAGTTCGATCCGGGCGCCGGACCGGTCGTCGTACCAGGTGACGCGGGGACCGGCCGGGTCGCGCTGCAGGATCGGGTCGAGCAGTGCCGAGGTGAGGTTCGTCGCTGCTGTCATGGTCTGGCCCTGCTCCCTCGGTTCACGCGCTCGTTCACGCATTCAGTTCACGCACTGCGGGCCCGTGCGCCCCGCGTCGATCGGCGGGCCGGGCGGGACCGGGGTCGGGCTGGTGCCCTGGTCGACGATGTCGGAGGTCGGGTCGGTCGAGGTCGTCGCGGACGTCGACCCGGAACCGGGACCGTCGTAATCCGTGGCGAGGACCACCCGCACCGTGTTCTTCGTCAGTGCGGAATCCTGCACCACCGGCAGTCCGCCGAGTGAAGCGGCCACCGATTTCGCGGCGTCGGAGTCGGGGTCGGCGGCCCGCACCTGGCTCTCCGACACCGTGTCACCGGTGTTGTTGCCGACGACGCCGGGCCGATACCCCTTGGCGGACAGGGCATCCGAGACCCGGGCGGCGAGACCGCCGATGCCGCTGTCGTTGGAGACGTCGACGATGACGGTGGACGGATCCACTGTCGGCGTCGGTTCGGTGTCCTTGTCGGTGTCGCTGTCCCCGGCCAGTCCGGCCACGTGCGCGCGGACGGCCTTCGGATCGACCTGGACGATCGACTCGCCGTAGTCGGTCATGGCGTTGATGTCGACCACCGGGATGGTCTCGAACCGGATCTGCCCGCCGGCGAGGTGCTGCAGTTCCCGCGCGAAACCGATGACGTCCCAGTCCTCGTCCAGCACGACCGACCGCTGCACGGCGGACGTCAACTGCGACAGCTTGCCGGGGTTGCTCAGCGTCTTGGCGCTGAGGACCTCGTGCACCAGCGACGCCATGAACACCTGCTGCCGCACGATCCGGTCGAGGTCGCCGCGCTGCAGTTCGTGCCGCTGCCGCACGAACGACAGCGCCTGGGCGCCGGAGAGGGACTGCTCGCCGGCGGGGAAGTTCGCGCCGGACAACGGCTCGTCGACGGCGTTGTTCAGGCACACCTCCACGCCGCCGACCGCATCGGTGAGCAGCACGAACCCCAGCAGGCCGATCTCGGCGTAGTGGTCGACGGTGACGCCGGTGAGGTCGGCGACCGACTTGATCAGCGCCTCCCGGCCGGCCTGGGTGGCCTCCTTCTCGGCGGTCGCGTCGTCGGTGCCCTCGTCGACGAGCTTCTGCTTCTCCGTCGCCTTGGTCGCCCCGAACGCGGCATTGATCTTCGACATCCCGATGCCCGGAACCTTGACGTACGAGTCGCGGGGAATGGAGATCGCGGTCGCCGACTCGCCGTTGCTCGGAATCCGGACGAGCACGATCGTGTCGGTGTTGTCGGCCTCCGCGTCACCGGCGCGCAGGGACTCGAGTTCCTGCTGGCTCAGCGGGTTGCCGTGCGCGTCGGTGCGGCTGTCGGTGCCCACGAGCAACAGGTCGAGCGCGCCGTCCTTCGTCCCGCCGAGTCCGAGTCTCGCGGTCGCGAGATTCGATTCGAGCGCGTCGACACCGCGCCACGCGAATCCGGTGACGACCAGCACGAGGGCCGCCACCGCAGCGATCGCCACCTGCAGCGGCCGGGCCCGTGAGGTCCGGGCCCCGTCTCGTGCGCCGTCGGCCGTCCTCGAGCGCCGGTCGCTCGTGGTCGACCGGCGCGCTCGTCTCTCGCCCGGCACCCTGTTGTCCGGCAAACGCTGCCCCTAACCGTTCTCCACCAATCCGGGTCCAAGGCTACTGGCGAACACCCGGCGACCCGGTGAGCCGAAACCGGCGTGCCAGACTTTGCGGTGTGACGAATATCGTTGTGACCGGTGCCGGCGGGCAAGTCGGCACCCAGTTGCTGCGCCGCCGGGACAGTGCCCGCGCGGCAGGCATCGAGATCGCCGGACTCACGTCGACGGACCTGGACATCACCGACGAGGCCGCCGTACGGGACGTCGTCCGGCCCGGCGCCGTCGTACTGAACTGCGCCGCGTACACCGCGGTCGACGCCGCGGAAACCGAGCTGGAGGCCGCGACCGCGACGAACGTGACCGGGCCCCGGATCCTCGCGGAGGCGACGGCGCGGGCCGGTGCCCGGCTGGTGCACGTGTCCACCGACTACGTGTTCGCCGGTGACGCGGTCGCGCCGTACGACGTGGACGCCCCCACCGGGCCGCGCACCGTGTACGGACGCACCAAGCTGGCGGGGGAGCGCGCGGTGCGGAGCGCGGACCCGTCCGCCGTCGTGGTGCGCACCGCCTGGGTGTACACCGGGACGGGCTCCGACTTCGTCGCCACGATGCTCCGGATGCAACGTGAGCGCGACACCGTCGACGTCGTCGACGACCAGATCGGGTCGCCGACGTTCGCCGGGGACCTGGCCGACGGGCTGCTCGAGCTGGCCGCCAGGCCGGGCGTGGCGGGCACGGTGCTACATGCCACCAACGCGGGGCGGGCCAGTTGGTTCGACCTGGCGCGAGCCGTGTTCGCCGGGGTCGGCGCCGACCCCGAGAGGGTGCGCCCGTGCAGCAGCGACCGGTTCCCGCGACCGGCACCCCGGCCTGCCTATTCGGTCCTGTCCCCGTCGTCGTGGGCGGCGGCGGGCCTGACGCCGCTGCGTCCCTGGGAAGAGGCACTGGCAGCGGCCCTGGATCAGTTGCCGACCGGCAGCGGATAGGGTGACGGGCGTGAGTTCGCAGCTGGCCGTGGTGACGGTGACGTATTCGCCCGGCAAACACCTCCAGGGTTTCCTGGACACCCTCGAGGACGCGACCGAGCTGTCGACGCAGGTCATCCTCGCGGACAACGGATCCACCGACGGCGCGCCCGAGGCCGCGGCCGAGGCCAACGACCACGTCCGGCTCCTGCGGACCGGCGGAAACATCGGCTACGGCGGTGCGATCAACCGGGCCGTGGCCGAGATCGATCCGTCGGCGGAGTTCGTCGTCATCGCCAACCCCGACATCCGCTGGGGTGCCGGGTCGATCGACGAGCTGCTCAAGGCGGCGGCGCGGTGGCCGCGCGCCGGGGCGCTGGGACCGCTGGTCCTCGAACCGGACGGCACCGTCTACCCGTCGGCGCGGCACGTCCCGGGTCTGGTGTCCGGTGCCGGTCACGCGGTGCTCGGCACGGTGTGGCCGTCGAACCCGTGGACCACTCGGTACCGGCAGGAGGACGAGCAGATCTCGGAGCGGGCGGTCGGCTGGCTGTCGGGGTCGTGCCTGCTGGTGCGGCGCGCCGCGTTCGACTCGATCGACGGCTTCGACTCCCGCTACTTCATGTACATGGAGGACGTGGACCTCGGTGACCGGCTGGGCCGGGCCGGGTGGCACAACGTGTACGTGCCGTCCGCCGAGGTGACCCACGCGAAAGGACATGCGGCGGGACGGCATCCGGAGCTGATGCTGCCCGCACACCACCAGAGTGCATACCGATTCCAGGCGGATCGTCATCCACACTGGTGGCAGGCACCGCTGCGCTGGGCGCTCAAGGGGGGCTTGGCAGTGCGATCGAAAATGGCTGTTGCGGCGGCCGTACGAAGCAGAGCGAAGGACGAGGGGAACTGACATGACGGTGACGAACGACACCGCCGAGAAACTGGAAGCCGGTGCGGTGGACGCGGTTGTGCTGGTGGGAGGGAAGGGAACCCGGCTGCGGCCGCTGACCCTGTCCGCGCCCAAGCCGATGCTGCCGACCGCGGGACTGCCCTTTCTGACGCACCTGCTGGCGCGCATCAAGGCCGCGGGCATCACCCATGTCGTTCTCGGCACCTCGTTCCAGGCGGAGGTGTTCGAGGAACACTTCGGCGACGGCTCCGAGCTGGGGCTGGAGATCGAATACGTCACCGAGACCGAACCCCTCGGCACCGGCGGCGGCATCCGCAACGTGCTGCCGAAGCTGCGCGCCGACAACGTCATCGTCTTCAACGGCGACGTGCTCGGGGGCACCGACCTGCGTGACGTTCTCGCCTCCCACTCGGAGCACGAGGCGGACGTGACCCTGCACCTGGTGCGGGTCGGCGATCCGCGCGCGTACGGTTGCGTCACCACCGACGAGGACGACCGCGTCACCCACTTCCTGGAGAAGACGCAGGACCCGCCGACCGACCAGATCAACGCAGGCTGCTACGTCTTCAGGCGCGAGATCATCGAGAAGATCCCGTCGGGTCGCCCGGTGTCCGTCGAACGCGAGGTGTTCCCGAACCTGCTCGCCGACGGCCGTCGCGTGTACGGCTTCGTCGACAACTCGTACTGGCGCGACATGGGCACACCCGAGGACTTCGTCCGCGGGTCCGCGGACCTGGTGCGGGGCATCGCGCCGTCACCGGCACTGAACGGGCAACGCGGTGAGTCGCTGGTTCATCCCGGCGCGGGTATCGGTCCCGGTGCCGTGCTGATCGGCGGCACCGTCGTCGGTCGCGGCGCCGAGGTCGGTGCCGGGGCGCGACTCGACGGTGCGGTGCTGTTCGACGGTGCGGTCGTGGAGGCCGGTGCGACCGTCGAGCGGTCCATCATCGGCTTCGGCGCCCGGATCGGGCCGCGGGCGCTGGTGCGGGATGCGGTGATCGGTGACGGTGCCGACGTCGGTGCCCGCTGCGAGCTGCTGCGCGGGGCGCGGGTGTGGCCGGGCGTCACGCTGCCCGACGGCGGGGTGCGGTTTTCCACCGACGTCTGACGTCCGCGTCATGTTGCATGGCGCAACCCTGTCGGCTGTGACCTGACGCACGCTGGCAGTATGGGTGGGGTGAGTGCGCCGGAACCTGTCTTTCACCGCTATGTCGCCCTGGGTGACTCGTTCACCGAGGGTCTCGGCGACCCGGCACCGTCCCGGCCGAACGAGCTGCGGGGCTGGGCGGATCGGGTCGCCGAGCAGCTCGCCGACCGGACCGACGGCTTCGCCTACGCAAACCTCGCGGTGCGCGGCAAGTTGCTCGGGCAGGTGCTCGACGACCAACTCGATGCGGCGCTGACGATGTCGCCCGACCTCGTGACGATGTACGCCGGCGGCAACGACCTGATGCGTCCGTCCGTGGACATCGACGCACTCGTCGCCCGGTACGACGACGCGGTCGGCAGGCTCACCGCCGCCGGCGCGACCGTCGCGATCTGGACGGCCTACGACGCCGGCTGGGACTCGGTGTTCAAGATGTTCCGCGGCCGGACCGCGATCTACAACGAACTCGTTCGTGGTGTCGCCGACAAGCACGGCGCCACGCTGATCGACTTCTGGCGGTTCGACGGCTACGACGACGACCGGATGTGGGACTGGGACCGGCTCCACATGTCGACCCACGGGCACCAGCGGATGGCCGTCGAGGTGCTCGACGCGCTCCGGGTCCCGCACGGTCTGGTGGTCCCGGACCTCGGACCCGCGCCGGTCCGCAGCGCGGCCGAGGAGAAGAAGGTCAAGTCGACCTGGCGCCGGGAATTCCTGATGCCGTGGATCGGACGCCGGCTCACCGGCAAGTCGTCCGGCGACGAGGTGACCCCGCGCAGGCCCGCTCTCGCTCCGATCTCCGTCACCGACTGACGATTCCCTTCGGGGGCGGTCGGTGGACAGGCGTGTGCACACGGGTGTTGCGGTGCGCACGGGGGTGTTCGGCGTCCAGGGGTTGTGTGGGTGCGGCATCCGGGTTGTGCACCGGGGTTCTGCCGGTGGGGTGGCGGCCGCCGTCGAGTTGCGGAGCCGTAAGGTGGTTGGGTGCAGGAGAATTCAGTGCCGGACCGATTCGTCCCGATCTCGGACCCGCGCCCGGAAGAGGGGCCCTGGCCGCAGATGACGTGGCCGGTCGATCCCGGAACCGCCTTGATCGGGAAGGCCGTGGAGCTGGCGCCGCTGGACCCGGTGGCGGATGCGGCGGAGTTGTTCCGCGCGCTCGACCACGACGCGGTGTGGGCCCACGTCCCGGGGCGACCGCGCGACGCCGAGCACTTCGCGGAGATACTCACCGCCCGCAGTGCCGGCGCGGACTGGCACCTGTGGACCGTCCGCACCCGAGGTCCCGTCGGCGACACACCCGCCGGCGCCGTCGTCGGTGTGAGCGGCTACCTCGACGCGAACCAGCACGACGCCAGGATCGAGATCGGCTACACCCTCTACACGCCGGCGGTGTGGGCCGGGGTGGTCAACCCGGAAGCGAAACTGCTCCTGCTGGGATACGCGTTCGACACCCTGGGCGCCGGCCGCGTCCAGCTCAAGACGGACACCCGTAACCAGCGCTCGCAGCAGGCCATCGCGCGTCTCGGCGCCCGTTACGAAGGAACCCTGCGGCGGCACTTCCGCCGTGAGGACGGCACGATCCGCGACTCCGTCATGTTCGCGGTGATCGCCGAGGACTGGCCCGTCGTTCGCCGCGGGCTCGAGGCGCGCCTCGACGCCTGAGCGTCTATCTCCGCGATCGGGCGAGCGTGACGAGGTGGTCGATCGTCTCGTGCTCGGCGGAGTCGGGCAGGGCGTCGACGGGCCACCAGCGCAGGTCGTCGGACTCCTCGCTGCGCACCGGTTCGGCGCCGACCGGCGCCCACACCAGGAATCGCAGATCCAGGTGCCGGGTCGGCTTGCCGAGCGAGCAGGTGATCGGATGGGTGTGCGCGGACAACAACGCCGGTTCGATGCGCAGGCCGTCGATCCCGGACTCCTCGGTGGCCTCGCGCAGCGCCGCGTCGACCACCGTCTCGTCGCCGGGCTCACAGTGCCCACCGAGCTGAATCCACCTGCCCACCTTGGGATGCAGCGTCAGCAGCACCTGAGTGCCGTCCTCGGAGAGCACCAGCGACGACGCGGTGATGTGACCCGGCTCGTGTTCGCGCAGACACCCCAACGGGGCGGCGTCGAGGAACGCGAGCATCGTGTGCCGCAGCGACTCGTCGGCCTCGTTCGGCGTCTGCCAGTGCGACAGCGCCGCGTGCGCCGACCGGTGCAGCGACTGTGCGGTCACAGCTCCACCAGCAGCTCGCCGGGAACGACCGGAGGCCGCGGCGACAGCGGTTCGTTCGGGTGCCCGATCGCGACCGAACCGAGCGGCTGCCAGTCGTCGGCCAGTCCCAGCTCGGTACGAACCAGGTCCGGTGCGAAGATCGTCGACCCGATCCAGCAGCTGCCGATTCCCCTGGTGGCCAACGCAACCAGTAGTCCCTGCACAGCGGCGCCGGCGGCGACGGTGAACATCGTCTGCTCGGCCGCGGTGCGCGCGGCGTCCGGGTAGCTGTGCGCACCGTCCGGAACGCAGAACGGGATCACCAGCTCCGGGGCGTCGAACAGGATGTTGCCGCGGTCGAGCCGTGTGCTGATCGCCTGCTCGCTCAACCCGTCCGCTGTGAGGTCCGCGCGCCATCTCTCGCGCATCGCGTTCAGCAGCCGCAGCCGCACCTCGCCGGTGCGTATCCAGACGAACCGCACCGGCCGGGTGTGGTGCGGGGCGGGTGCCGTCAAGGCCTCCGCGATGGAGTCCTGGATCAGCTCGGGTGCAACGGGATCCGGACCGAAGGTGCGCATCGAGCGACGCAGCAGCAGGGCCTCGCCGCGGCCGCGTTCGATCGCCTCGTTCGCACCGAGCCAGAACAGGTCCTCCTCGCCCCGCCGGATCAGGTCCGACGCGCTCGACCCGTCGTCGCCCAGCGACAGTCCGCGCACCACCGCGACCGGCATGCTGCCGGTCTTGCCCTTCACCAGATCACCTGCGGCGGCGAGTTCGTCGGCGACGGCGACCGAGGTGACCATCAGTTCGTTGCCCTGGGCGTCGACCGATCCCGCGTACCCGTGCAGTACGGGCACGCCTGCCGATCCGATCGCCGCGTCGGTCTGCCCGTTGCGCCACGCCCGGCCCATCGTGTCGGTGATCACGACCGCGACCCGAACCCCGAGCAGCTCGCCCAGTCGCGCGCGCAACGCCCGCGCGCTGGCGTCCGGGTCCTCCGGGAGCAGGGCGAGTTCGGCCGGGTGCACGTTGGAGCCGTCGATGCCCGAGGCGGCCTGCACGATGCCGAGGCGGTTCTCGGTGATCAGCGTGCGGCCCTTGCGGGCCAGCACCCGCACCGCCTCCTGATCGACCAGCAGGCGCCTCGCGGCGTCGCGCTCCTCGGGGTCGGTGGGAGAGGCCACGATTCGGCCCTCGACCTTCGAGACGATCTTGCTGGTGACCACCAGCACATCGCCGTCCACGAGCCACGGCGCCGCGCCCGCAAGGGCGGTCGCGAGGTCGTCGCCGGGCCGGAACTCCGGCAGCCCCGGCACGGGCAGGATCTCGATTCCCGCGCTCGCCCCGTGGTCGTCGATCGCCCCGTTCACGCCGTGGTCGGCGACCATTCCGTTGGTGCCGTGGTCGGTGCTCACAGGTCCACTCCGGCCAGCTTCAGTGCTGCGCGCGCCATCTCGGCCGTCGCCTCGGGGTCGGTCATCAGCAGCGGCACGGCCCGAACCTCGACACCCGGCACCTCGGCGGTGTCGGTGTCGTGGATCAGCCAGCCGTCCAGGATGCCGGTCGACGAACGCGCGCCGTAGTACCGGCCCACCGCCTCGGCGGAGGTCTGGACCCCGATCACGTCGAGGCACTCGTCTGCCATGCCTCGCAGCGGCTTGCCGTCGATCACGGGGGAGAGGCCGACGACCTTCGCGCGGCCCGTGCGCAGCGCGCCGCGGATACCGGGCACCGCGAGGATCGCGCCGATGCTCACCACCGGGTTGGACGGGGCCAGCAGCACGACGTCGGCGTCCTCGAGTGCCTCGAGCACCCCGGGTGCCGGCGTGGCGGCGTCCGCGCCGACGTGGGCGAAGCTGTGCGTGGGGACCTGGGCGCGGTGCCGCACCCACCACTCCTGGAAGTGGATCGCCCGCTGCTCGCCGTCGGCGGGATCGGTGATCACCACATGGGTCTCGCTGCGGTCGTCGGTCACCGGGAGCAGTCGGACGCCGGGTTGCCAGCGGTTGCACAGTGCCTCGGTGACCGCGGACAGCGGGTATCCGGTGCGGAGCATCTGGGACCGGATCAGGTGGGTGGCGATGTCCCGGTCGCCGAGGCCGAACCAATCCGGTTTCGCGCCGTAGGCGGCGAGTTCCTCCTTGGCGTTCCAGGTCTCGCCGACGTGACCCCATCCCCGCTCGGGGTCGATTCCGCCACCGAGGGTGTACATGCAGGTGTCGAGATCGGGGCAGATGCGCAGTCCGTGCATCCACACGTCGTCGCCCACATTGACGACCGCGGTGATCTCATTTGCTGCAGAATTGCCAACCGATTGGCCGAGCAGGCTGCGCACCCCCATCAGGAAGCGTGCCCCGCCGACTCCACCCACCAAAACTGTGACCTTCACAGTCCACGAGCCTAGGCGTCGAGGCCCGGGGCGGGGGCGGCGCACCCCACACAAGCGTCCAGTTATTTTTCCGGGTGGCCGCGGGATGGCGGGGAATATGCGGCGACACGCTGTTGACGGGCGGGAATCTGGCGAAGGTTGCGATCGGATGTGTTGTCGCTAGCAAATCATCTTTCGGCTTGACCCGACCGAATGGTCCGTGTGTAATCACGTGTATGTCATTTCGCGGTGACCATCCGAGAAGGATTGTGGTCAACCGCTTTCGAACATTTGTTCCTGCTGGTGTAGGGGTGGTTCGGGAGCTGCGGAAAGGCTGTGCCGGGGAGGAAAATTCAACAGCGCAGATAACAGTGCGCTAACAATAAGGTGAAGGAGGCGGAACGGATGGCCAACCAGCACGGAGGATCGATGACTCGATTGAGCGCGCTTGGCGACGAACCGCAGACCGATTCCATGGCAGACGTAATGGGGGACGTCCGCCGATCCGAGGGCGAAGGGAATCACGATCGCCCGATGCTCAGCCTGATCGTGGGCGGCTTCGACGAGATGTTCGATGCCGTCGAGGATCAGTGGCAGGACCGCGCACTGTGTGCGCAGACCGATCCCGAGGCGTTCTTCCCGGAGAAGGGTGGATCGACGCGGGAGGCGAAGCGCATCTGCCTCGGCTGCGAGGTGCGCGACGAATGCCTCGAGTACGCGCTGGCAAACGACGAGCGCTTCGGCATCTGGGGCGGACTCTCGGAGAGAGAACGCCGCCGTCTCAAGAAGGGCATCATCTAGCGCGCCGGATCTCGAAGAGGTTCGGCGCGTGTGTTTTTCGGCGCCGTCACCGATTCGACACCGTCGTTGTGCTTGGCGCCGTCGTCGTTCGGTCGACCGTTCGCTTCCCGCGACCGTCGACCCGACGACCGTCAATCGCCTTGTTCGTCGGACAGGTCGGGATCGATGACCTCGGGGTCCACCCCGAGGTAGGTCGCGACCTGCCGCACGAGGACCTCGTTGAGCAGGTCGACGAGGTCGTCCGGACGCTTGGCCCGCAGTTCCAGCGGTCGGCGGAACAGCACCAGTCGCGCCCGCGTCGCATTGCCGTGCCGGTCGACGCCTGCCGGCACGAGGCGGGACAGCGGCACGGGGCCCTCCGCCACCACCTCCGGCGGCCAGGTGACCGAATCCGGGTCCAGTGCACGGATTTTCGGTACCTCGTCGACGGCGATGTCGAGTTTCGTCATGCGCTCGCGCCAGCGCGCGTCGATCGGTGCGAACGCCTCGAGGACAAGCATGTCGAACTGTTCCGCGCGGGTGCGCCAGGCCGGCACTCCGGGTGGGAGCACGGGCCCGCGAATCCCGCGACCACGCCGAGCCGCGGAACGGGAAGTCAGTGGTCGGGCTCTGCGCATAACTGTCGATGCTACCGACGTCCGGGTGTCTTCGGTGTGTCCGAGTAGGCGCGGCGGGACGGGGGCGCTACCCTCTCATTCGTGAGAGGACTGCGTCGATGCTGCCGGCCCGGGTGCAAGAACCCCGCCGTTGCGACCCTGACGTACGTCTATTCCGATTCCACCGCCGTCGTCGGGCCGCTCGCCACCGTCGACGAGCCGCATTCCTGGGACCTGTGCGAGTCGCACGCGTCCAGGATCACCGCACCGAAGGGCTGGGAACTGGTCCGGTACGAGGGCGGGTTCTCCAGTTCGACCCCCGACGAGGACGACCTGACGGCGCTCGCCGAGGCGGTTCGGGAGGCCGGTCGCGGCGAACGTGGTGACTCGGTCTCCGGCGATCGGTCCGCTCCGGCACCGACCACGACCCGCACCGGTCGTCGCGGTCACCTGCGAGTATTGCCCGACCCGGGTAACTGACGATCCTGCGGATCGCTGTCGCGCACCCACGGTCGTGATCGACGGTGGGGCGGAAGCGGGCCGCGTGGCACTAGGGTGATCGGGGTACGCCCTCGGCAACCCGCGCGCGACCGCGTACCGCGATGACCGAGCCGAGTCGAAGAACCGAGGAGAATCTGCAGTGGCACGAAGCGCCGAAACCGTCCATGCCCTCATCAAGGCATACGACGTCCGCGGTGTCGTCGGGGAACAACTCGACAGCGACTTCGTGCGGGACGTGGCCGGTGCGTTCGCCCGCCTGATGCGCAACGACCCGACCCAGCAGGCCACCCGAATCGTGATCGGACACGACATGCGGGCGTCCTCGCCGGACCTGGCAAAGGTGTTCGCCGAGGGGGTCAACGCCCAGGGGCTCGACGTGGTACTCATCGGGCTCGCGTCCACCGACGAGCTGTACTTCGCGTCGGGACTGCTCGACTGCCCGGGCGCGATGTTCACCGCCAGCCACAATCCCGCCCGCTACAACGGAATCAAGTTGTGCCGCGCCGGCGCGAAGCCCGTCGGTCAGGACACCGGGCTCGGCACCATCTCGGACGAGGTCATCGCCGGCGTGCCCGGCTATGACGGAACGCCGGGCACGGTCACCGAACGTGACGTGCTCGGCGACTATGCCGAGTTCCTGCGCGGCCTGGTGAACCTGTCGGCGATCCGTCAGCTGACCGTGGCCGCCGACGCAGGCAACGGCATGGGCGGGCACACCGTCCCGGCCGTCCTCGGCTCGCTGCCCCTGACGATCGAGCCGCTGTACTTCGAACTCGACGGCACCTTCCCCAACCACGAGGCCAACCCGCTCGACCCGAAGAACCTGGTCGACCTGCAGGCGCACGTGCTCGCGACCGGCGCCGACATCGGGCTGGCGTTCGACGGGGACGCCGACCGCTGCTTCGTCGTCGACGAACTGGGCAATCCGGTCTCGCCGTCCGCGGTCACGGCGCTCGTCGCCGAACGCGAACTGGCAAAGGAGCCGGGCGCCACCGTCATTCACAACCTGATCACGTCGCGTGCGGTGCCCGAACTGGTGACCGAACTCGGTGGCACCCCGGTCCGCACGCGCGTCGGCCACTCGTTCATCAAGCAGCAGATGGCCGAGACCGGCGCGGTGTTCGGCGGCGAGCACTCCGCGCACTACTACTTCCGTGACTTCTGGGGCGCCGACTCCGGCATGCTCGCCGCACTGCACGTGCTGGCCGCGCTCGGCGAGCAGGACAAGCCACTGTCGGAGTTGATGGCCGGCTACAACCGGTACGCGGCATCCGGGGAGATCAACTCGACCGTCGCCGATGCCGGCGAGCGCACCGAGGCCGTGCTCGCGGCGTTCGCCGACCGCACCGCATCCGTCGACCACCTCGACGGCGTGACGGTGGAACTCGGCGACGGTGCCTGGTTCAACCTGCGCGCGTCGAACACCGAGCCGCTGCTGCGCCTGAACGTCGAGGCCCGCACCGGTGCCGAGGTCGACGCCATCGTCGCCGAGGTGCTCGCGGTGGTGCGCGCCTGAGCGAGGCGAGCGAGACGAGTACGCGTTGAGGAGGACACACCTGCGGTCCCGGCAGTGCGAGAATGGTCGGGTCGGGCAATGCTCACGGGCCGAGTCCCCTGCGGTTGCGAGAGTCCTGAGCGGTTGCGAGAAAGGAAGGTTGCCATGACGGCTCCGTCACCCCTTCTCGATCTCGATGACGCCGCGGGTCTCGCCGCCGCCGACACCGAGGGTGCGATGCGCGCCGCGGCACTGGGCGGAGCCCAGGTCAGGTCGGTGGCCGAATCCGTGACCGAGGGGGTCCTCGACCGGCTCCGGGATCTGCGTCCGCGCTGCGTCGTGCTGGTGACCTCGGGTGGGCGCGCGGCCCGGGCCGCGTCCGTGCTCGTCGCTTCCGTCGGGCCGCAGTTCGGGCTGCCGATCGTGCAGTTGTCCACGGTGCCGCCGTGGGTCGGATCGCTGGACGTCGTGGTCGTGGCCGGTGACGACGCCGCCGATCCACGCCTGGTCGCCGCCGCCGACTCCGCCCTGCGCCGCGGGGCGGAACTGGTGGTGGTGGCCCGCGCGGAGGGGCCGCTCGGTGCGGCGGCCGGGCGGGGAACGATCCTCGCGCCGCGCGTGCCCGTGCCCGACCGGCACGGCTTCCTCCGGTACCTGGCGGGCGGTCTCGGGGTTCTCGGAGCCCTCGACACCGGCCGGGGTGCGCAGCTGCCGGACCTCGCGGACCTCGCCGACCGCCTCGACGCGGAGGCCGCCCGCAACCATCCGTCGGCGGAGGTGTTCCACAACCCGGCGAAGTCGCTCGCGGTGCGTTTTCAGGGCCGCCGCGTGGTGCTCGCGGGCGACGGGCCTGCGACGACCGCGTTCGCCGGCCACGGCACCGACATGTTGCTCGGCACGGCGGGGGTGACCGCGACCGCCGCCGATCTGGCGGACGTGGTGGCGTCCGCGGCGCTGCTGTCCGGGACCGGCGACGTGCCGCCCGGATACGACCCGCTCTTCCATGACGAGGAGCTGGACGGCCCGTCTCCGGTGACACCGGCACGGGTGTTCGTCCTGGCCACATCGCAGTCGCGGAACGTGACGATGCGGAGAGTCGCGGTGCTTCCCGACGCGGAGGTGCTGTCGACTGCGGAGGAAGTCGATGAAATCGGAACGGGTGATCGTGAGATGACGGGTCGGGCCGCGAGTGGTTCCGCTCAGGGGGACCGTACCGAGACGGAGCAGCTGGCGGTGTTGGCCGTCCGGCTGGAAATGGCGGCTGTGTACCTGCGGCTGATCGGCGGGCGATAAGTGCATCTCCTGCAGGGCGCGCTCCGCACCTACGCCTGGGGATCGCGCACCGCGATCGCCGAACTGTGCGGCCGGCCGGTCCCGTCCAACCATCCGGAAGCCGAGCTGTGGCTCGGTGCCCATCCCGCGAATCCGTCCCGCCTGAGGGTCGGTGACGGCACGGTGTCGTTGCTCGACGCCATCGCCGACGACCCGGACGGCCAGCTCGGGGACCGGGCCAGGGCAGGATTCGGGGACCGGCTGCCGTTCCTGCTCAAACTGCTCGCCGCGGAGGAGCCACTGTCGTTGCAGGCGCATCCGAGCGCCGCGCAGGCGAAGGAGGGGTTCAGCCGTGAGGAGGCCGCCGGGATTCCGCTGGACTCGCCGGTGCGGAACTACCGCGACGACAGCCACAAGCCGGAACTCGTTGTGGCCCTGACCCGGTTCGAGGCACTCGCCGGATTCCGGGACCCGCACCGCACGGTCGACCTGTTGCGGGCGCTCGACGTGCCCGCGCTCGAGCACTACATCGCACTGCTGGAGGGGCAACCGGATTCGTCGGGACTGCGGGCGCTGTTCACCACGTGGATCACCCTGCCGCCGCCGGCCCTGGGTGCGTTGCTGCCGCAGATCCTCGAGGGCTGCGTGCGGTACCTGTCCGACCCGTCGGCCCCGCGGGTGTACGCGCGTGAAGTGCAGACGGTGCTCGAGCTCGGCGAGTCGTATCCCGGCGACGCCGGGGTGCTCGCGTCGATGCTGCTGAACCGGATCACCCTCGAACCCGGGGAGGGGTTGTACCTGGCCGCCGGCAACCTGCACGCCTACTTGCACGGACTCGGCGTCGAGGTGATGGCCAACTCCGACAACGTGCTGCGTGGCGGGCTGACCCCGAAACACGTCGACGTGCCCGAGTTGTTGCGGGTGCTGGACTTCGAGCCGCTGACCGGCCCGGCCCGCACCGCCTCCACCGTGGACCCGGCGGAGCCCGTGCTGGTCTACGACACGCCTGCTCCCGAGTTCGCCCTGGCTCGGATCGAGTTGACGCCGGAGGCGCCGAGCGTCGATCTGAAACAGGCGGGGCCTCGAATCCTGCTGTGCACGTCCGGATCCGTCGCACTCCGCTGCGGTGGTGAGTCCCTGGTTCTCGACCGGGGCGAGTCGGCCTGGATCGCCGCATCGGATCCGACGGTCACGGTGCGGTCGACGGACGCGGGAGCACCGGCGCAGGTGTTCGGCGCCACCGTCGGCTGACCGGCGCTGCTGGAGGACACCGCTGCCCGGTGCCGACGTCGGTGATGTCATGGGCGATCGAAGAGGTCGAGGCGCGCGTGCGCGCGGCGTGCCCATTGTGCGGATGATCCACCTGCAGCCGGACCTGTACCGGGTCGTCACGCAGTAGTCGCGTCGGCCGCGGGCGCGGTCGCGACGGGCGATGCCGAATCGACGCCGACCGGCGCCCGCGAAATTCGCGGCCCGGGCCCGCGGGCGCAATAGGCTCACTCGGTACCCCTGTCGAGGAGGCAGCGATGACAGTGCACGAGGGATCGGGCGGCAGCGGAGGCCGGCGCGCCGGCCTGTTCCGGACGAAGTCGGTGGAGCAGTCGATCGCCGACACCGACGAACCGGACAGCAAACTCCGCAAGGATCTGACGGCGTGGGACCTGACCGTGTTCGGTGTGGCCGTCGTGGTCGGTGCCGGCATCTTCACGCTCACCGCGCGGACCGCGGGCAACGTCGCGGGGCCGTCGGTGTCGCTCGCGTTCGTGCTCGCAGCGATCACCTGCGGTCTCGCCGCCCTCTGCTACGCGGAGTTCGCGTCGACGCTCCCGGTCGCGGGCAGCGCGTACACGTTCTCGTACGCGACGTTCGGGGAGTTCATCGCCTGGATCATCGGCTGGGACCTGATCCTCGAGTTCGCCCTCGCCGCGTCGGTGGTGGCGAAGGGGTGGTCGCTGTACCTCGCGGACGTCCTCGGTGTCGAGTCGACCGTGGTGAAGATCGGCGCCGTCAAATTCGACTGGGGCGCGGTCCTGCTGATCGCGGCGCTGACCGGACTGCTCGTGACCGGCACCAAACTGTCCTCGCGGGTTTCCGCCGCGATCACCGCGATCAAGGTCGGCGTGGTGCTGCTGGTGATCATCGTCGGCGCGTTCTTCATCACCGGCTCGAACTACTCGCCGTACATTCCGCCGTCGCAGCCCGGTGAGACGGGGGAGGGCATCCACCAGTCCCTGTTCTCGTTCATCACCGGAGCGGGTGGCAGCACCTTCGGCTGGTACGGCCTGCTCGCCGCCGCGTCGCTGGTGTTCTTCGCGTTCATCGGGTTCGACGTGGTCGCCACCACGGCCGAGGAGACGAAGAACCCGCAAAAGGCATTGCCGCGCGGCATTCTCGGCTCGCTGGCGATCGTCACCGTCCTGTACGTGGCGGTGACGCTGGTCCTGACGGGCATGGTGCCCTACACGGCACTGGCCGGTGACAGTTCGACACTGGCGACGGCATTCGAGGCCCACGGCATCACGTGGGCGCAGTGGGTGATCAACCTCGGCGCCCTCGCCGGACTGACCACCGTGGTGATGGTGATGCTGCTCGGCCAGACCCGGGTGGCGTTCGCGATGTCGCGCGACGGGTTGCTGCCGCGGCCGCTCTCCCATACCGGCAAGCACGGCACCCCGGTCCGCATCACCGTCATCGTCGGTGTGATCTCCGGCGCGCTCGCGGCGTTCTTCCCGATGGGCACCCTCGAGGAGATGGTCAACATCGGCACCCTGTTCGCCTTCGTGCTCGTCTGCATCGGTGTCGTCATCCTTCGCCGGACCCGGCCCGACCTGCCGCGCGGGTTCCGGGTGCCGTTCGTCCCGCTGATCCCGATCCTGGCCGTGCTCGCCTGCCTGTGGCTGATGCTGAACCTGTCCGTCGAGACGTGGATCCGGTTCGTGGTCTGGATGGCGATCGGTGTGGTCGTGTACTTCGGCTACGGCTACCGGCACTCGCTGGTAGGGAAGCGTCAGCGGCCGCAGCCCGGGCTGGAAGCGGAGGCGCTCGACCACCTCGGCGGTCCGGACGAACCTCGGCACCGCGGCCGATAGCCGCACGTCTCCGGGGCCGGCTCCGTCGCGGGCTCGGATCACGGGCTGCGCGATCGGGACGCCGGTGTGTCACGACGGTTGACTTTCTGTCGTTTCGTGGCGCTGTGCTGCGCCCCGTTGTCCAGGTCTGTGCGGCCCAAGTGTGTTTACAAAACGATCCAAATGTCTAGACACGGGACAATATGGCGCATATTGTCCAAAGAAAGGTGGTGTGACTCACAGGGTGGCGTGGTGAACGGGAGGAAGTCGTGAGGGTGCAATCCGAAGCGGGGGAGCAGGCCCCCGCGCAGTGGCGGGACAAGAAGCGTCACCTGTGGTTGCTGGGTCTCGTCCCGCCGACCGCCGTCTTCCTGGCGGCCGCGCTGGTGTGGGGTTTCAACGAACTCGGCTGGACGGCGGTGTCCCCGGTCTGGTGGTGGATCGGGCCGATCCTCGTGTACGGGCTGCTGCCGGTGCTCGACGTCTTCTTCGGTCCGGACGGACAGAATCCGCCCGAAGAGGTCATGGAGCGGCTCGAGAACGACCGCTACTACCGGTACTGCACCTACGTCTACATCCCCTTCCAGCTCGCCAGCCTGGTGTTCGCCTGCTACCTGTGGACGTCCGAGAACCTGGGCTGGCTCGGCATCGAGGGCGGGCTCGGGCTGGTGTCGAAGATCGGCCTCGCGCTGAGCATCGGCGTGATGGGTGGCATCGGCATCAACACCGCCCACGAACTCGGTCACAAGAAGGACGACCTGGAGCGGTGGCTGTCGAAGATCACTCTCGCGCAGACCTTCTACGGGCACTTCTACATCGAGCACAACCGCGGCCACCACGTGCGGGTGTCCACGCCCGAGGATCCGGCCAGTGCGCGATTCGGTGAGACCTTCTGGGCCTTCCTGCCGCGCAGCGTGTGGGGCAGCCTGCGATCGTCCTGGGAGCTGGAGAAGGCGCGACTGCATCGACTCGGCAAGGGGCCGTGGACGATTCGTAACGACGTGCTCAACGCCTGGCTGATGTCGGTGGCGCTCTGGGGTGGCCTGGTCGCCGGCTTCGGCTGGGAGGTGCTGCCGTTCCTGGTGATTCAGGGCGTGTACGGCTTCTCGCTGCTCGAGACGGTCAACTACCTTGAGCACTACGGACTTCTGCGTCAGAGGACCGCGAGTGGACGCTACGAGCGGTGCACCCCGGAACACAGCTGGAACTCGGACCACATCTGCACCAACATCTTCCTGTACCACCTGCAGCGCCACAGTGACCATCACGCGAATCCCACGCGGCGCTACCAGACGCTGCGCAGCATGGACGGTGCACCGAACCTGCCCAGCGGCTACGCGAGCATGATCACCCTCGCCTACTTTCCGCCCGTCTGGCGGCGCGTCATGGACCATCGCGTGCTCTCCCACTACGACGGCGACATCGCCAGGGTGAACGTCCAGCCGTCCAAGCGCGCGAAGGTTCACGCCCGATACGGGGTGGCGTGAGATGGCCGCCTACGTGTGTCCCGTCTGCGACTACGTCTACGACGAGGTGAAAGGTGCTGCGCGGGAGGGGTTCCCGGCGGGAACGGTTTGGGGCGACGTGCCTGACGACTGGTGCTGCCCCGACTGTGGTGTACGCGAGAAGATCGACTTCGAGAGGAAGACGTCGTGAAGGGGAAGCTGCCATGAAGCTGTACCGCTGCGTCCAGTGCGGATTCGAGTACGACGAGGAACTGGGCTGGCCCGAGGACGGCATCGCGCCCGGCACCCGGTGGGAGGACATTCCCGACGACTGGAGCTGCCCCGACTGCGGCGCGGCCAAGGCCGACTTCTACATGGAGGAGGTCGCCCGGCCGTGAGTGTCCCGGCGTCGGTGCGGAACACCCGGCCGGGGGCCGGATCCGACCGGATCCGGCCGAGGTGGCTGTGGCGCCCGTCACGGCCGGGTGCGCCTCGTTGACGCGCCACCGGCCGAATGCCACCCTCGCCACCATGGCGCCGTCGTCCCGAGTCCCGTACCAGCAGGCCACCCGCACCCTCCTGCGGGAATCGGTGCTCGGGTCGATGCGGGAGCTGCTCACCGCGAAGGACTGGCCGGAGATCACCATGACCGACGTCGCCGCGGCGGCGGGGGTGAGCCGGCAGACGCTCTACAACGAGTTCAAGTCCCGTCAGGGCCTCGCCGCGGCCTATGCACTCGCGCTCGCCGACACCTTCGTCGGCGCCGTCGACGACGCCGTGTACTCGAACGTCGGCCGGCCCCGCGAGGCACTGATCATGGGCTTCACGAACTTCTTCCGGCAGTCCGCAGCCGACCCGCTGGTGCGGTCGCTGCTCACGGGAGAGGCCAAGCCGGACCTGCTCCGCCTGATCACCACCGACAGCGCGCCGTTGATCGATCGCGCCGCCACACGGCTCGCGGAGACCTTCCGGCGCAGCTGGGTGCAGGCGTCGGAGGCGGACGCGGCCATCCTCGGGCGGGGGATCGCGCGGCTGGCGATCAGCTACATCTCGATGCCACCGGAATCGGACCGCGACGTCGCCGACGAGCTGGCCCGGGTGTTCACGCCGTTCGTCGAGGCGATCATGCCCGCCTCGCAGTACCAGTAGTCCGGCACCTACCGATAGCCTCTATCGGAGATATTGCCAACCAGGAGAGGCAGATGACGACCAGCGTGTCTGAGAACAAGCTCGTGGCGGACAGCCGCAACGGTATCGACTTCAAGGTGGCGGACCTCTCGCTCGCCGAGTTCGGCCGCAAGGAGATCCGCCTCGCGGAGCACGAGATGCCGGGCCTGATGGCGCTGCGCCGCGAGTACGCCGAGGTTCTCCCGCTCAAGGGCGCCCGGATCTCCGGGTCGCTGCACATGACCATCCAGACCGCCGTCCTGATCGAGACCCTCACCGCGCTCGGCGCCGAGGTGCGCTGGGCGTCGTGCAACATCTTCTCCACCCAGGACCACGCGGCCGCGGCGATCGTCGTCGGCCCGCACGGCACGCCCGAGGAGCCCAAGGGCACCCCGGTCTTCGCGTGGAAGGGCGAGACCCTCGAGGAGTACTGGTGGGCGGCCGAGCAGATGCTCACGTGGCCGGGCGAGCCCGCGAACATGATCCTCGACGACGGCGGCGACGCCACCATGCTCGTGCTCAAGGGTGCGCAGTTCGAGAAGGCAGGCGTCGTCCCGCCGACCGACGACGAGCACGACTCCGACGAGTACAAGGTGTTCCTCGCGCTGCTGCGCAAGTCCCTCGAGGCCGACAAGTCCAAGTGGACCGCGATCGCGGAGTCCGTGAAGGGCGTCACCGAGGAGACCACCACCGGCGTGCTGCGCCTGTACCAGGTCGCCGCGGCCGGTGAGCTGTCGTTCCCCGCCATCAACGTCAACGACTCGGTCACCAAGAGCAAGTTCGACAACAAGTACGGCACCCGGCACTCGCTGCTCGACGGCATCAACCGCGGTACCGACGTGCTGATCGGCGGCAAGAAGGCGCTGATCTGCGGCTACGGTGACGTCGGTAAGGGCTGTGCCGAGTCGCTCGCCGGTCAGGGTGCGCGCGTGCAGGTCACGGAGATCGACCCGATCAACGCCCTGCAGGCGTTGATGGACGGCTTCGACGTCGTCACCGTCGAGGAGGCGATCGGCAACGCCGACATCGTCATCACCTCGACGGGCAACAAGGACATCATCCTGCTCGACCACATGAAGGCGATGAAGGACCAGGCGATCCTGGGCAACATCGGTCACTTCGACAACGAGATCGACATGGCCGGCCTGGAGCGTTCGGGCGCGACGCGGCTGAACATCAAGCCGCAGGTCGACCAGTGGACCTTCGAGTCCGGCAAGTCGATCATCGTGCTGTCCGAGGGTCGGCTGCTGAACCTCGGCAACGCCACCGGCCACCCGTCGTTCGTGATGAGCAACAGCTTCTCGAACCAGGTCATCGCCCAGATCGAGCTGTGGACCAAGCCGGACGAGTACGACAACGAGGTGTACCGCCTGCCCAAGCACCTCGACGAGAAGGTCGCGCGGATCCACGTCGAGGCGCTCGGCGGCTCGATCACCAAGCTGACCAAGGATCAGGCCGAGTACATCGGCGTCGACGTCGAGGGCCCGTACAAGCCCGAGCACTACCGGTACTAGCGGCTCCGCCGCCTGTACCGAGGGGCGGCTCCGCTGCGCTTCGCGCCTGCGCGGAGGGGCGGCTCCGCTGCGCTTCGCGCCTGGCGCCCGGTGAGTGAGTTTCACCCCGACCTGGACGGGTTCCCTCCGGGGGAGAAATTCACTCACCGGCGCGGCAGCGCATATTGTGGCGATCGTGGGAATCCTGATCGCTTTGGAAGGGCTCGACGGTGCCGGGAAGCGGACGCTGTCGAATGCCCTCGTTGCCGCGTGGCGAGCGGACGGTTGCACGGTCGCCACGCTGGCCTTTCCTCGCTACGGCGTCTCCGCCTGCGCCGACCTCGGCGCCGAGGCTCTGCACGGCGGCCACGGGGACACCGCCGAGAGCGTCAACGCCATGGCGTTGCTGTGGGCGCTCGACCGCCGCGAGGCCGCCGACGAACTGCGGGAACTGATCGCCACCCACGACATCGTGCTGCTCGACCGCTACGTCGCGTCGAACGCTGCCTACACGGCGGCCCGCAAACACCAGGGCGCCGACGGTCCCGAGGTCGCCTGGATCGAGGAACTCGAGTTCGGCCGCTTCGGGCTACCCAGGCCGGACCGGCAGGTGCTGCTGAGGGTTCCCGTCGAGCTGGCCGCCCAACGTGCGAAGGATCGCGCCGGCGTCGAGGCGGACCGGCAGCGTGACGCCTACGAGCGCGACGGGGGGCTGCAGGCCCGCACGGGGGAGGTGTACGACGGGCTCGCCGCGCGCGGTTGGATCGCGCCGTGGACGGTCGTCGGCCCCGACGTCGATCCCACACAACTCGCCGCCGATGTCACTAATCAGTGTCACGCGGCGTCCGGAGTGACACGATAGAGACATGAAGCCACGCATTCTGGTTGTCGACGACGACACGGCGCTCGCCGAGATGCTCACCATCGTGCTGCGGGGGGGAGGGATTCGAGCCCTTCGTGGTGGGTGACGGAACCCAGGCGCTGACCGCGGTGCGGGAGATCCGTCCGGACCTGGTGTTGCTCGACCTGATGCTGCCCGGGATGAACGGCATCGACGTCTGCCGGGTGCTGCGCGCCGACTCCGGGGTGCCGATCGTGATGTTGACCGCGAAGACCGACACCGTCGACGTGGTGCTCGGACTCGAGTCCGGTGCCGACGACTACGTGATGAAGCCCTTCAAACCGAAGGAACTCGTCGCGCGGGTGCGCGCCCGCCTGCGCCGCACCGAGGAGGAGCCGGCGGAACTGCTGTCGATCGCCGACATCGACATCGACGTTCCCGCGCACAAGGTGACCCGGGACGGGCAGCTGATCGCACTGACCCCGCTCGAGTTCGACCTGCTGGTGGCCCTGGCTCGCAAGCCGCGGCAGGTGTTCACCCGTGAGGTGCTGCTCGAACAGGTGTGGGGCTACCGGCATGCGGCCGACACCCGCCTGGTCAACGTGCACGTGCAGCGACTGCGCGCGAAGGTGGAGCGAGACCCGGAGAATCCGCAGGTGGTACTCACGGTCAGGGGGGTCGGCTACAAGGCCGGACCGCCGTGATCCGTTCCACCCGTATGCGCCGGCGGATCAACGGAACCTTCACACCGCTGCTCCGCCGGTTCCGAAATCTGAGTCGATCACTCGCGCACCTGTGGCGTCGTTCGCTGCAGCTGCGAGTCGTCGTCTCCACGCTGACCCTGTCGCTGGTCGTCATCACCATCCTCGGTGTCGTCCTGACGAGTCAGATCACCGATCGTCTGCTGGAGGCGAAGATCTCCGCGGCCACCGAGGAGATGGACCGTGCCCGTGGCACGGTGCAGAGCTACCTCGCCGGCACGGACGAGACGACGGCGGTGGGCACCCGGTTGGAGGGTGCGCGCGCGTCGCTGACGAACCGCAACGTGGACGCCGGTCCGGCGTCGGGTGCGGCGGGTACGTTCGACCCGGTGCTGATCGCCAACACCGAGCCGGTGGCCGCGGAACCCACGGCGGGACCGTTCGACCAGATCCCGCGCAACCTGCGCGAGTTCGTGCACAACGGGCAGATCAGCTACCAGTTCTCGACGGTGAACGATCCCGACGGCTACTCCGGGCCCGCTCTCATCGTCGGCAGCCCGGTGGTCACCGACATCCCCGACCTCGAGCTGTACCTGGTGTTCCCCCTGGCCGGCGAGGACCGCAGCCTGTCGCTGATGCGCAGCACCCTGCTGATCGGCGGCGCGGTGCTGTTGGTGTTGCTGGCCGCGATCTCGTTGATCGTCGCGCGGCAGGTGGTGCTCCCGATCCGGTCCGCGTCCCGGATCGCCGAACGGTTCGCGGAGGGCAAGCTGCGCGAACGCATGCCCGTGCGAGGCGAGGACGACATGGCCCGGCTCGCGATGTCGTTCAACGACATGGCCGAATCGCTGTCGAAGCAGATCGCCCAGCTCGAGGAGTTCGGCAACCTGCAGAAACGGTTCACCTCCGACGTCAGCCACGAGCTGCGCACCCCGCTGACCACCGTCCGGATGGCGGCCGACCTGATCCACGACGGCAGCGCCGACCTCGACCCCGCGCTGCGGCGGTCGTCGGAACTGCTGGTTGCGGAGCTCGACCGGTTCGAGTCGCTGCTGAACGACCTCCTGGAGATCAGCCGGCACGACGCCGGCGTCGCCGAGCTCGCCGCCGAGAGGCTGGACCTGCGGATGAGTGCCCGCGCGGCGGTGTCCACGATCCGGCACCTCGCCCGGGAAACCGGCACCGAACTGATCCTCGACCTGCCGGAGGAACCGGTGTTCGCGACCGTCGACCCGCGGCGGGTCGAGCGGATCCTGCGTAACCTGCTCGCGAACGCGATCGACCACGGCGAGGGCAAACCGGTGCTGCTGCGGTTGCGCGCCGACGACGATGCGGCCGCCTTCATCGTGCGCGACCAGGGCATCGGCCTGCATCCGGGGGAGGAGAAGCTGGTGTTCAACCGGTTCTGGCGATCCGATCCGTCGCGGGTGCGCCGGTCCGGCGGCACCGGTCTGGGGTTGGCGATCAGCGTCGAGGATGCCCGACTGCACGACGGCAGGCTCGAAGCGTGGGGTGAGCCCGGCGTCGGAGCCTGCTTCCGGTTGACCTTGCCGCTGGTGCGGGGGCACAAGGTGACCAGCAGTCCGCTGCCGCTGCGCCCGCCGACGATCAAGCGCGTCCAGGGCCGGGCCCCCGGCGAGCAACCGGAGCCGCCCGTCGCCGACGGAGCGAAGAGCGAGCCGCTCGATCCCGACGAGACGAGCAGCATTCCGGTTCTGCGGGAGCGACGGACATGAGGCGGCGGTACGGAGTGTGTGCGGCCGTGGGAGCGGTCGCCCTACTGCTCGGCGGCTGCGCCAGTCTGCCGGATTCGTCCACTCCGCAGGCGATCGGCACGATCGCACAGGAACCGGCGAACCCGACGGTGCCCGCGCCGATCCCCGGGCGAGATCCGAACCTGCTGCTGCGGGACTTCTTCGCGGCCAGCACCGATCCGACCGACGAGCACGCCGCGGCACGGCAGTTCATGACCGCCGGCGCCGCCGCATCGTGGGACGACACCGCCAGTACGTCGATCGTCGACAAGGTCGACGTGCTCGAGGAATCGCGGTCCGGCGACAAGGCCAACTACACGATCCGGGCGAACCGGGTCGGGCAACTCGACCCGGAGGGCGTCTATCAGGCGGTGGACGGGACGTACGAGGCCACGATCCGGCTGGTCCTGGACGCCGGTGAATGGCGGATCAACGAACTGCCCCCGGGTGTCACCCTCGACCGCCCGCAGTTCCTCAAGACCTATCAGCGCAAGTCGCTGTACTTCCTGGACCCGACCGGGTCGACCGCCGTCCCGGACCTTCGGTGGATCACGTCGACTCCGCAGGACCTGGCCGACACCCTGATCGAAATGCTGATCGCCGGGCCGAAGCCCACGCTGAAGGGAGCGGTGTCGAACCAGCTCGACGAGGTTCGGCTGAAGGAACCGGTCACGAAGGCGGACGGGCGCAGCGCGGGCGTCGGTGTCGGGTTCGGTGGCCTGCGGATCGAGTTCGAGGGCACCGACGCGCTGGACGTGGTCAGTCGGGACCGGATGGCCGCCCAGGTGGTGTGGACGCTGGCGAACGCCGAGATCCCGGGACCGTACGTTCTGATGGGCGACGGGAAGCCACTCGACGACCGACTGCCGAACGGGTGGACGACGGCGGACGTGTCCTCGACGAATCCGGCGGCTTCGGCTGCGGACACGGTCGGGCTGCACGCCCTGCGCGACGGTTCGCTGGTCCGGGTCTCCGACTCCGGCGTCGAATCCATCCCGGGCTACTTCGGGACCAGTCCGGGCCTGCGGTCGATCGCGGTGTCCCGGGACGGCCACTCCGCGGCCGCGGTCGCCGCACCCCTGCGCCCGGCGCCGGACCAGCTCTCGGCACTGATGATCGGACCGATCGACGGGCTCGCCACCTCCGTCCTCGAAGGTGTGACCCTCACGCGGCCGACGTGGGCGTTCGAGGACTCGGCGGTGTGGACGGTCGTGGACGGGTCGAAGGTGGTGCGTATGTCGCGTGCGCCGTCGGGGGAGATGTCCGCGCAGCCGGTGGACACCGCCGACATCGCCGCTCTCGGCACCACGATCACCGAGTTGCGGCTCTCCCGGGACGGGGTCCGGGCCGCGGCGATCATCGACGGCAAGGTGTTCATGCTGACGGTCGTGCCCAGGGAGGACGGCAGCTACCGCCTGTCCTCGGGGGTGCCGATCGCGGTCGGGCTCGGGAGCCCGGCCGTGGCGCTGGACTGGTCCAGCAGTGACGCGGTCGTGGTGGCACGGGCGGCGTCGGACATCCCGGTCGTCACCGTCGCTGTCGACGGCTCCCGGATGGACGCGCTGCCGAGCCGCAACCTCACCCCGCCGGTGACGGCGGTGGACGCGAGTCCGTCGACGACGTTCGTCGCGGACACGCGGGCGGTCTTCCAGCTGAACAGCACCGACCCGACCGGCGACCGCTACTGGCGCGAGGTGCCCGGCCTGACCGGGGTGAAGGCCGTCCCGGTGCTGCCCGGCTGACCGGAGGCCGTCCGCCGGGCAGCGGCGGCGCCGCGTGTCGGTGGTCCCGCGCACACTGACGGTATGCGTGCGTTGCTGGATCTGGTCCTGCCCCGCGAATGCGGCGGCTGCGGTGCGGCAGGCACCCTGTGGTGTCCGCGATGTTCGACGCTGCTTTCGGGTGAGCCGGTTGCGGTGACGCCCCGGGTGGATCCGGGGGTTCCGGTGTGGGCGCTCGGGTCGCACAGCGGGCCCCTCCGGGCCGCGGTGATCGCCGCGAAGGAACGCGGCCGGCGCGACCTCGCGCGGCCACTCGGTGAGGGACTGGCGGCCGCGGTCCGGCGCCTGCGTGCGTGCGGCGAGATCGACCCTCCCGAATTGGCGCGTCTGGTCCTGGTTCCGGCGCCGAGTCGGCCGCGTGCGGCGCGTGCTCGCGGTGGTGATCCGGTGCTCGCGGCGGCACGAGCGGCGGCCGCCGCCCTGGCGCCCGAAGCGGTGTGTGTCGATCGGTCCCTGAAATTCTCTGCGGGAGTCAGGGATTCGGTGGGTCTGTCGGCGCGGGAGCGGGTGGAGAACCTCGCAGGGCACATCCGCGTGGTCCCGACACCGGCGACCGGGAGGTCTGATTGCGTGCTGCTGATCGACGACGTCCTCACCACCGGAGCGACCGCGGCCGAGTCGGTTCGCGCGCTGACGGCAGGGGGCGTGCGGGTCGATGCGGCCCTTGTGATCACCGCCGCATGACGCGTTCGGCGCCAATGCTGGCACTCGGGTCGAACTCGTACTACCGTCGCCAACACAGCCGACGAAACGGGTGGGAGGTGATAGTTCCAGACCCTGACGCCGGGCGGTCCCCTTCCCGGCGTAGCTCATCCGCCGCAGGTCAATTTCTTGGCTCGGCCGTATTCGGGAGGTACGCGTGACGACCCCTTCGACAGCATCTGTCTTCGTTCAGGACGCTGCAGAATCCACCGGGCAATCCGAAGCCCCACGCTCCGAGATCGTGGTCAAGGGCCGCAATGTCGAGGTCCCGGACCATTTCCGGGTCTACGTATCCGAGAAGCTCGCTCGACTCGAGCGCTTCGATCCGACGATCTACCACTTCGACGTCGAACTCCAACACGAACGCAATCGCCGGCAGGCCAAGAACTGCCAGCGGGTGGAAATCACGGCGCGCGGCAAGGGCCCCGTCGTTCGAGCGGAAGCCGCCGCCGACAGTTTCTACGCCGCCTTCGAGAGCGTGACCTCCAAGCTGGAGGCCAGGTTGCGTCGCACAAAGGATCGTCGTCGCGTCCATTACGGCGACAAGACGCCGGTGTCGGTCGCAGAGGCGACAGCGACGCTGGCCGAGGACGACTCCCTCGGGATCTCGCCCGATCTGTCCCTCGAGCCCGAGCAGCCGGAGGGTCCGGGACAGATAGTCCGCACGAAGGTGCACTCCGCGGCGCCGATGACCGTCGACGACGCCCTGTACGAGATGGAACTGGTCGGACACGACTTCTTCCTGTTCCACGACAAGGAGACGGACCGACCGTCCGTCGTCTACCGGCGACACGCCTTCGACTACGGACTGATCCGGCTCGCCTGAATCGGCGCACTCGGCAACGTTCGGGCAACAAAATGGCCCGAGAGATGCCGGGGAAGCCTGAGTAACAGACAAGAATGAGCGGTCGATCGACTCGATCAGCCGCCACAGCGCCTACCATGGGATCCGGTCGAGGGGTTCACTCCACTCGACCGGATCCTGCTGTGACGGCAGGATCGCCACCTGCCCGCCGAGACCCTAGGACGTTCAAGCCCGTGCCCTCGCTGTCACTGTCCAAGCTGCTCCGTGTTGGTGAAGGTCGCATGGTCAAGCGGCTCAAGCACATCGCCGAGCACGTCGATACCCTCTCGCCCGACTACGAGGCCCTGTCCGACCAGCAGTTGCGGGACAAGACCGTCGAGTTCAGGGACCGCTACGCGAAGGGGGAGTCGCTCGACGACCTGCTGCCGGAGGCGTTCGCGACCGCTCGGGAGGCGTCCTCGCGGGTGCTCGGCCAGAAGCACTACATCGTGCAGATCATGGGCGGTGCGGCCCTGCACTTCGGCAACGTGGCGGAGATGAAGACCGGTGAGGGCAAGACCCTGACCTGCGTGCTCCCCGCCTACCTCAACGCCATCGCGGGCAACGGCGTGCACGTCGTCACCGTCAACGACTACCTGGCCAAGCGTGACTCCGAGTGGATGGGCCGCGTGCACCGCTCCCTCGGTCTCGAGACCAACGTGATCCTGTCCGGGATGACCCCGGCGCAGCGACGTGACGCCTATGCCGCGGACATCACCTACGGCACCAACAACGAGTTCGGGTTCGACTACCTGCGTGACAACATGACGCACACCCTCGACGACCTCGTGCAGCGCGGGCACAGCTTCGCCATCGTCGACGAGGTCGACTCGATCCTCATCGACGAGGCGCGGACCCCGCTGATCATCTCGGGCCCGGCGGACGCCTCCAGCAAGTGGTACGGCGAGTTCGCGCGCATCGTGCCGCTGCTCAAGCGGGACGTCCACTACGAGGTCGACATCAAGAAGCGGACCGTCGGCGTGCACGAGGCGGGCGTCGAGTTCGTCGAGGACCAGCTGGGCATCGACAACCTCTACGAGGCCGCCAACTCGCCGCTGGTCAGCTACCTGAACAACGCGATCAAGGCCAAGGAGCTCTACCAGCGGGACAAGGACTACATCGTCCGCGACGGCGAGGTCATCATCGTCGACGAGTTCACCGGTCGCATCCTGGTCGGCCGGCGCTACAACGAGGGCATGCACCAGGCGATCGAGGCCAAGGAGAAGGTCGAGATCAAGGCCGAGAACCAGACCCTCGCCACGATCACGCTGCAGAACTACTTCCGGCTCTACGACAAGCTGTCCGGCATGACCGGTACCGCCGAGACGGAGGCGGCCGAGCTGCACCAGACCTACGAGCTCGGCGTCATCCCGATCCCGACGAACAAGCCGATGATCCGCGTCGATCAGGGCGACCTGATCTACAAGACGGAGGAGGCGAAGTTCGACGCCGTCGTCGACGACGTCGCCGAGCGGCACGCCAATGGGCAGCCGGTGCTGATCGGCACCACCAGCGTCGAGCGCTCCGAGTACCTGTCGAAGCAGTTCACCAAGCGTGGGATCGCGCACAACGTGCTCAACGCGAAGTTCCACGAGAAGGAAGCACAGATCGTCGCGGAGGCCGGCCGGACCGGTGCGGTCACCGTCGCCACCAACATGGCGGGCCGTGGCACCGACGTCGTGCTCGGTGGCAACCCGGACATCATCGCCGACGTGCTGCTGCGCAAGCAGGGCCTGGACCCGGTCGAGACGCCGGACGAGTACGAGGCGGCCTGGGACGACGCGCTCGCGCAGGTGCAGGCACAGGTCAAGGCGGACGCCGACCAGGTTCGGGAGGCCGGCGGACTGTACGTGCTCGGCACCGAGCGGCACGAGTCGCGCCGCATCGACAACCAGTTGCGCGGTCGCTCCGGCCGTCAGGGCGATCCGGGTGAATCGCGTTTCTACCTCTCGCTCGGTGACGAGTTGATGCGCCGGTTCAACGGTGCGGCGCTCGAGTCGATCATGACCCGGCTCAACCTGCCGGACGACGTGCCGATCGAGGCGAAGATGGTCTCGAAGGCGATCAAGAGCGCGCAGACGCAGGTCGAGCAGCAGAACTTCGAGATCCGCAAGAACGTCCTCAAGTACGACGAGGTGATGAACCAGCAGCGCACCGTCATCTACGACGAGCGTCGCCGGATCCTCGCGGGCGAGGACATGGAGGGCCAGGTCGAAAAGATGATCACCGACGTGGTCACCGCCTACGTGGACGGCGCCACCGCCGAGGGCTACGTCGAGGACTGGGATCTCGACCAGCTGTGGACCGCACTGAAGACGCTGTACCCGGTCGGCATCGATCACCATGCGCTCACCGGCGAGACCGAGGACGGCGAGCGGGGCGACCTGTCCCGCGACGAGCTGCGTGACGCGCTGCTCGCCGACGTCCGTTCCGCCTACGCACAGCGGGAGCAGCAGATCGACGCGATCGCCGGCGAGAACGGCATGCGTGAACTCGAGCGCCGGGTGCTGCTGTCCGTCCTCGACCGCAAGTGGCGTGAACACCTCTACGAGATGGACTACCTCAAGGAGGGCATCGGCCTGCGGGCGATGGCGCAGCGTGACCCGCTCGTCGAGTACCAGCGGGAGGGCTACGACATGTTCACCGCGATGCTCGAGGGTCTGAAGGAGGAGTCGGTCGGCTTCCTGTTCAACCTGCAGGTCGAGGCCGCTCCGGCGCCGCAGCAGTCGGGGTGGACCACCGCTGCCGCCGCCGCGCGCAGCGAGGTCGCCGCGGCGCAGACCGCGACGGCGACCGCACCGGCCGAGCAGACCGCGCGGGCCGAGCAGGCGGCGCCGCAGCCTGCCGCGCCCGCCGCGCTGCGGGCGAAGGGTCTCGACGAGCAGAACGAGAGCCCGCTGACCTTCTCGGGCCCGGCCGAGGACGGCACCGCGGCGGTGCGGACCAGTGGCGGCTCCGCCGCGTCCACCGTCGGCCCCACCCGACGGGAACGCAGGCAGGCCGAGCGGGACGGCAAGAAGTCGCGGCCGAAGAAGAATCGCTGACCAAACCCCGGCCCGACGTCACGCCCGGTGCCGTCGGGCCGGGGTCAGCCCACCTGTAGTGCTGTGAACACCCAGCCGCCCCCGGCTTCCTCGGAACGCCGGCGGGCGGCTGTGCGTTCGAGGCGACCCGCGATCGCGAAGGTGCGTTCGCCGCGGGCGTAGCTGCCGAACACCTCGGCACGGTCGGGTCCGCCGGGGTGCAGGTGCACCCGTCTCAGCCGGGCCGCGCCCAGCCGGCGCCCCGGTGCGCCGGCACGGGTCAGTGCGGTCACGAGGTCGAACGGTGTGGATGCCAGGAGTGGTCGCAGGGCCCCCGCTTGGCGGCGGTGGTCGAGTACCTCGAGGATCATCCGCAGGGTGACCTCGGCGAATCGTCGGCACTCGAGGTCCGGGCGGTCCGCCCCGGTCGCGGCCGGGCGGTCCGGGCGGACGCAGGCACCGGCGGGATCGCCGGTGGTGCGGTGCCCCGTGCGGGCAGTGTGCGGGACGCGATGCGGCGCGTGCAGGTCCGGTCGTCGCGCGCACTGCGCCTGCGGTCGGGTTGCCGGTTCGGGCGCGGTCGGCGGTTCCGCGTGGGGTGCGGCGGTGACATAGGTCCTCATGCGTGCTCTCCTCTTCGCGCCTGATCCGATGTGCCGGGGCGCGCTCGACGGGTGCGCCACAGGCGCGGGAGTGGGTCGAGCCCGGGGAGAGTCCGGGCGGGGAGAGGATCGCACGAATCGTCCTCGACCGCACGGTTTCCGCGGAACCGGCGCGGCGGAGGGGGCGGTGGTGCCTGGGATCGGGAGACACGCCCTAGGGTTGACCCAATGAGGGGTCTGGTACTCGACTTCGGAGGCGTCCTCGACGGCGCACAGCCCGACCCGGACCCGCTGCGCGGGCTGGTCGCCGAGCTCCGTGCGCGGGGGGTGCGGACCGTGCTGCTCAGCAACGACCCGGGTGGTCCGGGTGGCGCGGCGCTCCGGAATCTCGGCGGCGGGCGGTTCGTCGACGAGGTGGTCCTGTCCGGTGACGTCGGCCTGGCCAAACCCGACCCCCGGATCTACCGGCACGCGGCCCGGCTGCTCGACATCGAGCCCGGGCAGTGTGTGTTCGTCGACGACCTGATGGTCAACGTTCGCGGTGCGGTCGCGGCGGGCATGGTCGGAGTCCATCATGTGGACGTGGACGTCACGGTGGCGGAACTGCGGATACTGTTCGACCCTGACACCGGCGTGCCGGGCGACAGCGCGAACTCCGGTACGGGGGACACATGAACACGGGGGTGGCATGGACAGCAGGCTGAGCACGCAGGACGCGTCCTTCTACTTCTTGGAGGCGAGCAGCACTCCGATGCATCTCGGATCGTTGGCGATCCTGCGCGCACCGGAGGGCGGCCTGGACTACGAGGATCTGCTCACGCACGTCGAGAAGCGGTTGCCCCTGGTCCCGCGCTATCGGCAACGGGTGCGCGAGGTGGTGTTCGGGTTGGCGCGGCCGGTGTGGGTCGACGACCGCGACTTCGACATCACCTACCACGTACGGCGTTCGGCACTGCCCAAGCCGGGCTCCGACGAACAGTTGCACGACCTGGTCGCGCGCCTGACGTCGCGGCCACTGGACCGCAGCCGGCCGCTGTGGGAGATGTACCTGGTGGAAGGACTCGCGGAGGACCGCATCGCGATCTTCACCAAGTCGCACTCGGCGCTGGTCGACGGTGTCGACGCGCTCGAGATCGGCCAGGTGATCTTCGACCGGTGCGACCAACCGCGGGAGGTGCCGGAGGAACTGTGGATGCCCGGGCGCGAACCCCGGGAGGCCGAGTTGGTGCTCGGTGCGCTCGCGGAGATGATCGCGCGGCCGGCCGAGGGGGCGGCGACGGTGAAGGCGCTCGTCGGGGACGTGGTCGGGACCGCGACCAGCGCGGTCGGGAACGTCGCTGCGTTGTTGCGGACCGCGGCGACCGCCGCACCGGCGTCACCGTTGAACGCGACGATCTCGCGTAATCGCCGATTCGCCACCGCGAAGACCTCGCTCGAGGAGTACCGGACCGTGCGCCGCCGGTTCGGGTGCACGGTGAACGACGTGATTCTGGCGGTGCTGACCGGGGCGTTGCGGAACTGGCTGCTCTCGCGCGGTGAGCCGGTCACCGCGTTCTCCACGGTACGAGCGATGGTGCCGATCGCGATCGACGTGTCGTCGCCCGACAGCGCCGTCGGAGCGCCGATCACCGACACCGAGCGTGGAACGTCGACCACCGACGCCGAGGGCGGGGCGGACCGGCCCGCGGGCGACGAGCCGCGCGGTGACGAGCGCCGCGCCTCGTCGTTGCTGATCGACCTGCCAGTGGGGGAGCCGAATCCCGTTGTGCGACTGTCGCACATCGCGCACGCAACGGAGGCGCACACCCGGCAGAACCGGACGGTGGCGGCGCAGACGCTGGTGCGGGTGTCCGGGACCGCGCCGGCCACACTGCACGCGATGGGACTGCGAATGGCGAGTGGGCTGTCGCAGCGGATGTTCAACGTGATGATCACCAACGCGCCCGGGCCGCAGTCGACGCTGTGCCTCGGCGGCGCCGAGTTGCTCGAGACCTATCCGGTGTCGCCACTGATCCGAAACCAGGCGGTGAGCATCGGCCTGACGTCGTACGACGGGCACGTCTACTACGGTTTGAACGGTGACCGGGATGCGATGTCCGATGTCGACGTGCTGACCGGGTTGCTGTACGAAGCGCTCGACGAGTTGCTTGAAGCCTGCCGGTGAAGGGGAATGCATGAGGGTCTACGTGCCCGCCACGATCGCGATGCTGCAGCGGCTGGTCGCCGAGGAGGAGCTGAACCCGATCAGCCGGACGGCGTTCGCGGTGACGCCGACACTGCGCGAGGCATACGCCGCCGGGGACGACGACGAGCTCGCCGAGGTCGCGATGAACGAGGCCGCACGGGCGTCGCTGCGGTTGATCGCGACGGAGGCCGGCGACGTGGAGGCCGGTGAGGCGGGTTCCGCCGAGCCGGGGGCGGTGGTGTACCGGCGGGCCGTGATCGCGGCCGACGTGGACGAGGTGACGCTGCGACCGGACCTCGACGACGCCGTGGTGCGGCTCGCGGCACCGCTGCCGCTGTCGGCGGTGGCATCGGTGCACGTGGACCTGTCGGAGGCCGAGCAGGCGATCGAGCGGGCCGCGTCGGTCGTGGACGCGGCGGACCTCGGCGACGCGGATGCCGAGTTCGTCCTCGGTGACGCGGAGGACCACGATCTGGCCTGGTATGCCACCCAGGAACTGCCCTTCCTGCTCGAACTGCTCTGACAGAGCCGCGGACTGCGTGACAGGCCGCGCCACCTGCGGGTAACCTACGGACCCGTAACCTATCCGAGTGGACGGAAGTTTGATGGGCTTGAGGAAGTGGCTCGAGGCGCCGGCGGCAGATGTGTCGGCACCGCGACGGCCGAGTGTGAACATGCTGCGCGGGGCGGTGACCCGAGTCACGACCCCGCTGTTGCCGGACGACTTCCTGCATCTGGCGAATCCGTTGTGGTCGGCGCGCGAACTGCGCGGCAAGATCGTCGAGGTTCGCAAGGAGACGTGCGACTCGGCGACCCTCGTCATCAGGCCGGGCTGGGGATTCGACTTCGACTACCAGCCCGGCCAGTACATCGGCATCGGCCTTCTCGTCGACGGCCGCTTCCACTGGCGCTCGTACTCGCTCACGTCGCCGCCGAGCCGGGACCGGAAGCTGATCACGATCGCGGTCAAGGCGATGCCCGAGGGCCGGCTGTCAAGCCATCTGATCAACGGCGTGCCTGCGGGCACCGTGGTGCGCCTGGCCGCGCCGCAGGGCAACTTCTCGCTGCCGGAACCGCCGCCGGAGAAGATCCTCTTCATCACCGCGGGCAGCGGCGTCACCCCGGTGATGGCGATGCTGCGGTCGATGGTGCGCCGGGGCACGGTGCCGGACGTGGTGCACGTGCACTCCGCGCCGACGGAACAGGATGTGATGTTCGGCGAGGAGTTGGCGGCGCTGCACGACTCGCACCCGACCTTCGTCTCGCACGTCCAGCACACCCGTACCGGCGGCCGGTTCAAGCTGGCCGACCTCGACGAGATGTACCCGGACTGGCGGGAGCGGCAGACCTGGGCGTGCGGTCCGGTGGAGATGCTCGACGAGGTCGAGAAGGTGTGGGCCGAGGCCGGGATCTCGGACCGGCTGCACACCGAGCGGTTCACGATCTCGCGTGCCGACATGTCGGGCCAGGGCGGCACGGTGACCTTCGCCAAGTCGGAGCGCTCCGCCGAGGTCGACGGCGCCACGACCGTGCTGGAGGCCGGAGAGAACCTGGGTGTGCAGATGCCGTTCGGCTGCCGGATGGGAATCTGCCAGACGTGTGTTGCCCCGCTGCTGTCCGGGCATGTGCGCGATCTGCGGTCCGGTCGGGAGCACGGCGAGGGTGAACGGGTGCAGACCTGTATCTCGGTCGCTGCCGGCGACTGCACCATCGACCTGTAGCGCCGATCATGGCCATCACGGACATCAAGGAATTTTCGCACCTGACCGAGGCCGACATCGAGGCGCTCGGGCGGGAGATGGATGCGATCCGGCGGGACGTGGAGAACTCGCGCGGCGCCGCCGACGCGCGGTACGTCCACAACGTGATCCGCCTGCAGCGGGCACTGGAGATCGGCGGCCGGGCGATCCTGTTCGGCAGCCGGTACCGGCCGGCCTGGCTGGCGGGGACCGCGATGCTCGGCGTCGCGAAGATCGTCGAGAACATGGAGCTCGGGCACAACATCGTGCACGGGCAGTGGGACTGGATGAACGATCCGGAGATCCACTCGACCACCTGGGAATGGGACCAGACCGGTCCGTCGTCGCAGTGGAAGCGGGCGCACAACTACTCGCACCACACGTACACGAACGTCGTCGGGATGGACGAGGACGTCGAGTTCGGCATCATCCGGATCACCCGGGACGTGCCGTGGCGGCCGATCAATCTGCTGCAGCCGGTCGCGAACGTCGTCCTCGCAGCAGGTTTCGAGTGGGGGATCGCGCTACACGACTGGCACATCACCCGTGAGGCAGAGGCGGTGCGGGGTGAGGAGCACCGCCGCGAGGTGGATCGGGAGTTCGCCCGTAAGGCGACCCGGCAGGTGGTCAAGGACTTCGTCATCTTTCCGGCGTTGACCGGGCCCGCCTGGCGCACCACCCTGACGGCGAACGCGGCGGCGAACGTGATCCGCAACGTGTGGGCACACGCCGTGATCTTCTGCGGGCACTTCCCGGACGGTGCCGAGAAGTTCACGATCGAGGAGCACGAGCGGGAGACGAAACCCCAGTGGTACCTGCGCCAGTTGCTGGGCAGCGCCAACATCTCCGGGGGCCGGGTGATGGACTTCATGACCGGCAACCTCAGCTACCAGATCGAACACCACCTCTTCCCCGACCTGCCGAGCAACCGGTTGCGTGAGGTGTCGGTGCGCGTTCGGGCGCTGTGCGACAAGTACGACCTGCCGTACACGACCGGGCCGCTCTCGCGTCAGTACCTGTTGTCCCTGCGCACCGTGCTCAAGCTGGCACTGCCCGACCGGTTTCTGACGGCGACCTCCGACGACGCGCCGGAGACCTCCTCGGAACGGAAGTTCCGCGATTCCGGCTCGGCGCGCGTCGATCCGGTGACCGGACGGCGGTCGGGGTTGCGGTCGGCGTTGCGGCGACTTCGCGGTTTGTGATTCACCTCACAGCAATGGATCGGTAACCTACGCAGGCGTAACCTACGGTACGGTAAGCCGGTAATTCGAAGTTCAGGACCGGGAGAGCCATGGCTATTTCAGACATCAAGGAGTACGCGCACCTGACCGAGGCCGACATCGAGGCCCTCGGTCGGGAACTGGACGCGATCCGCCGTGACGTCGAGGAGTCCCGCGGCGAGCGTGACGCCCGGTACCTGCGCAACACGATCCGGCTGCAGCGTTCCCTCGAGATCGGCGGCCGGGCCGTGTTGTTCGGCAGCCGGAAGCGCCCGCTGTGGCTGCTCGGCGCGGGCATGCTCGGCGTCGCCAAGATCATCGAGAACATGGAGCTCGGGCACAACGTGATGCACGGGCAGTGGGACTGGATGAACGACCCCGAGGTGCACTCCGCGAACTGGGAGTGGGACAACGCCGGGCCGTCGGCGCACTGGAAGCAGACCCACAACTACCTGCATCACAAGTACACCAACATCCTCGGCATGGACGACGATGTGGGATACGGTCTGCTGCGCGTGACCCGCGACCAGCGCTGGAAGCCGTTCAATGCCGGCAACGTGGTCTACAACACGGTTCTCGCCCTGGCGTTCCAGTACGGCGTCGCGGCGCAGCACCTCGAGCTCGGCAAGGTGGCCAAGGGGCGCGACGACCGCGAGGAGACCAAGCGCAAGCTGCGCGAGGTCGGCGAGAAGATCGGCAAGCAGGTCGTCAAGGACTACGTGGTGTTCCCGGCGCTGACCGGCAAGGCATGGAAGTCCACCATGACCGCGAACCTGACCGCCAACGTGATCCGCAACGTGTGGACCAACGCCGTCATCTTCTGTGGCCACTTCCCGGACGGTGCCGAGAAGTTCACCAAGGAGGATGTCGACAAGGAGACGCAGGCCCAGTGGTACCTGCGGCAGATGCTGGGCAGCGCCAACATTTCCGGCGGCCGGGTGATGGACTTCATGACCGGCAACCTCAGCTACCAGATCGAGCACCACATCTTCCCGGACCTGCCGTCGAACCGTTACGCGGAGATCGCGGTGCGGGTGCGCGAACTGTGTGACAAGTACGACCTGCCGTACACGACGGGTCCGCTGCTGGTGCAGTACGGCAAGGCGTGGCGCACGATCGCCAAGCTGTCGCTGCCGAACAAGTACCTCCACGACACCGTCGACGACGCACCGGAAACGGCGTCGGAACGCAAGTGGGAGGGGCGCGAGGCCGTTCTCACCGTGGATCCCACGACCGGACGCGCGCGCGGACTGAAGACCGCCATCCGGGAATCGCGGAAGCGGCGCGGCATCCGGAAACTGTTGCCGCGCTGAGTGTTCTGTGGATCGAGTCACCCTCGTTGGGCCCCGCCGGGAACGGCGGGGTCCAACGGCGTTTCGGGTTGCTACTCGTCGGACCCGACGATCGACGAACCGAGGTTCAGCAGGATCTTGATGCTGTCGGTGAAGTTGCCGAGAAGGGCGGAACCGGCTTCGAGAAACGCATCACTCATCAGTACTCCTTGGGTCGTGACGGTGGGAGGGCTCCCACCTGTGTCGTGACTTGCGGGCTGATTCGAATCAGAGTTGAGCCCGTACAGCGTAAGACCGGTGGAGTAACGATCAAGGAGTTCTCGAGCGAATTGACCCAATCGTGACCCGAAGGCGCTGGTCGAGGGTCACCAGGCCTCGTTGGACGACAGTGCAACCAGCAGTTGCCGCACCGCGCCCGCCCGGCGGGCGGCCTGCCCCTCGAGATGGTCGAGCGCGCACTCCGGGTCCGCGGGAGGTCCGAGATGAGTGCACCCGCGCGGGCAGTCCTCGATCGCGGCAGCCAGATCGGTGAACGCCCCCATCACGTCGTCGGGGGAGATGTGTGCAAGGCCGAACGAGCGGATGCCCGGAGTGTCGACGACCCAGCCGCGCGGCGCGTCGGCCGCGCTCGGCAACGGCAGCGCGACCGACTGTGTGGACGTGTGCCGGCCCTTGCCGACGCCCGACACCACTCCCGTGGCCCGGTCCGCCTCGGGGACAAGCCGATTGACGAGCGTCGACTTGCCCACCCCGGAGTGGCCGATCAGGGCGGTGAGCTTCCCCGCGAGGATGTGTTTCACGGCGGTGAGGGGTTCGGACGTGCCCGCCAGCACCACCGGCACGTCGAGGTCCTCGAACGCGGCGGCGAATTCACGATGATCCGCGAGATCGCCCTTCGTCAGGCACAGGATCGGTTCCAACCCGCCGACGTAGGCGGCGACCAGTGCCCGTTCGACGAATCCCGTTCGAGGCGGCGGGTCGGCCAGCGCGACGACGATCAGCAGTTGGGAGGCATTCGCGACCACCACGCGCTCGTACGGATCGGTGTCGTCCGCAGTCCGGCGCAGCACCGTGGACCGGTCCTCGACCCGCACGATCCGGGCCAGGGTGTCGACCCGGCCGGAGACGTCACCGACGACGCCGACCCGGTCCCCGACGACGATCGGGGTGCGGCCGAGTTCGCGTGCGCGCATCGCCACCACAGGCCGGTCGGGGTCGCCGTCCAGGACGCATCCCCAGCGTCCGCGGTCCACCGAGACGACCATCGCGATCTCGGCGGCCTTGTGTTCGGGCCGGTTCTTGGTGCGCGGCCGGGAGCCCTTGCCCGGGCGGATCCGGACGTCGGACTCGTCGTACCGGCGCGCGCTCAGGAGCGCGCCCCGATCTGGTCCTGGAGCATTGTCTCCCAAAGGTTCTCGAAGCCTGGCAGGGTTTTCGCCGTGGTGCCCACGTCGTCGACGTCGACACCGGGCACGACCAGACCGAGGATCGCGCCTGCTGTGGCCATCCGGTGGTCGGCATACGAACGCCACACGCCGCCGTGCAGGGGGCGGGGATCGATGTGCAGGCCGTCCGGGGTCTCGGTGACCGCGCCGCCGAGATTGTTGATCTCGGTGGACAGCGCCGCGAGCCGGTCGGTTTCGTGACCGCGCAGGTGCGCGATGCCCCGCAGGGTCGACGGGGAGTCGGCGAGGGCGGCCAGTGCCGCCACCGTCGGCGTCAGCTCGCCGATGTCGTGCAGGTCGATGTCGATGCCGCGCAGGCGTTCCGGCCCGGCCACCGTCAGCAACGAGTCCTGCAGGGACACGGTCGCCCCCATGTCGGTGAGGATGCCGCGGATCGCGTCGCCCGGCTGGGTGGTCACCGAAGGCCACAGCGGCACACTCACGGAGCCTCCGGTCACCGCCGCCGCGGCGAGGAACGAGGTCGCGTTCGACAGGTCCGGCTCCACGACCCAGTCGACCGCGGCGACGGGGCCCGGCTCGACCCGCCAGGTGGCCGGCTGGCCGGCGCCCGGCGTGTGCACCCGGACCCCGGCCAGGCGGAGCATCTCGACCGTCATGTCGATGTGCGGCATCGACGGCACCGACGCGCCGTCGTGGTGCACGGTCACGCCGTCGGTGAATCTGGCGGCCGACAGCAGCAGGCCCGACACGAACTGCGAGGACCCGGACGCGTCGATCGTCACCTCGCCACCGGCGACGGAACCGAGGCCGGCGACGGTGAACGGCAGGCCGTCGCCGTCGATCGTCACCCCGAGTCCGCGAAGCCCGTCGAGGATCGTGGCCAGCGGGCGGGTGCGGGCCTGCTCATCGCCGTCGAATGCGACGACGCCGTCCGCGAGGGCGGCCACCGGGGGCAGGAACCGCATCACCGTTCCCGCCAGCCCGCAGTCGACCGCCCCGCCGTGCAACGCGCCGGGAGTAACACGCAGAGTGGTGGGGGAGCCGACCTCGGTGATGTCGACGCCCAGGGACCGCAGGCCGTCGATCATCAGATCGGTGTCGCGGCTGCGCAGGGTCCCGGTGACGGTGGACGGCCCGCTCGCGAGCGCCGCGAGGATCAGGGCCCGGTTGGTGATCGACTTCGACCCGGGCAGGGTCACGGTCGCGTGCACGGGCGATTCGGCGAGGGGCGCTCTCCACAGACTCACGGGCTCCATCTTCCCGCATCGCGCCGCGAGCCGGTGCAGGGGCACACAGCGCATGTCGGTGGGCACGCCCACTGCGCATGTCGGTGGGCACGCCCACAATGGGTGGCATGTGCGGCAGATACGCGACGACCGTCGACCCGGCCCTGCTCGCGGTCGAGCTGGACGCGATCGACGAGACGGGGTCGGCGCCACCCCAACCGTCGGAGCGCTACAACGTCGCGCCGACCGACCCGGTGCTGGCCGTGGTCGCCCGCCACGATCGCGAACATCCGGAGGACTTGGCGACCCGGCGGATCCGCCGGATGCGGTGGGGACTGCTGCCGCCGTGGACGAAGGCCGGCGACGACGGTGCGCCGGTGCGGTCGGCGCCGCTGTTCAATGCCCGCGCCGACACCGCCGCCACGAAGCCGGCGTTCCGGGCCGCGCTCAAGACCAAGCGCGCACTGGTGCCGATGGACGGCTGGTACGAGTGGACCAGCGAACCACGCCCCGGCGGCAAGGTCGCCAAGGTGCCGCACTTCATGACGCCCGCGGACGGGTCGCGGTTCTTCATGGCCGGCCTGTGGTCGGTGTGGCGCGCGCCCGGCTCCCGCGCCGCGCCGCTGCTGAGCTGCACGATCCTGACGACCGATGCGGTCGGGGACCTCCAGTCGGTGCACGACCGGATGCCGCTGATCGTGACTCCGGAGCACTGGGACCGGTGGCTCGATCCCGATGGCGACGTCCCGGTCGAGCTGCTCGCCGGCGTTGACGAGCACCTCGCCTCGGGTATCGAGATCCGACTCGTCTCGGATCGCGTGAACAGCGTCCGCAACGACGGCCCCGACCTGATCGCTCCTGCCGGGCCGCCCGGCTCGGCGGTCGGGGAGCAGATCAGCCTGCTCTGACCGCGGGCCGCCCGGTGCCAACCCGAGCCCCTGTCCGACCCTGCCCGTTGTCCCGAATGGCCCATTCGGTCGGTTGAACCGACCGAATGGGCCATTCGGGAAGAAGACGAGGGAAGGACAGGGGCGGGCCTCCGAGCAGGGTCAGCGGGCGAGGGCGGCGAGGTCGCTGACCTCGGCGACCAGCTCCAGGGACCGCAGCCAGGCCGCACGCTCCGTCGCGGAGGAGACGACCATCAGCTCGTCGGCGCCGGTTCGTTCGGTGAAGGTGTCCAGATACTCGCGCACCCGTGTAGGTGTGCCGACGGCGGTGAAGCGCAACATCTGCTGCACCTGCTGACCGGCGGGGGACTCGAGCACCAGGTCCGTCTCCTCGGGCGTGAAGGTTCGGCCGCGACCGACGAACAACTGGACCCGCTTGCGCTTCGTCGCGGTGAACAGTCGCTGCGCCTCGTCCTCGGTGTCGGCGGCGATGACGTTGACGGCGGCGATCACGTACGGCTCCGCGAGCTGCGCGGAGGGCCGGAACTCGCGACGGTAGATCGCGATCGCGTCGTCGAGGGCGTTCGGCGCGAAGTGTGAGGCGAACGCGTACGGCAGGCCGAGCATCGCGGCCAGCTTCGCGCCGAACAGTGACGAGCCGAGGATGTACAGCGGCACGTTCGTGCCCTTACCGGGGGTGGCCTCGATCCCCGGGATGCGGGAGGGCCCGGTCAGGTAGCCCTGCAGTTCGAGCACGTCCTGGGGGAACGAGTCGGCGGACGCCGGGTCGCGGCGCAGCGCCCGCATCGTCTGCTGGTCGCTACCCGGGGCGCGGCCGAGGCCGAGGTCGATGCGGCCCGGGTGCAGTTCGGCCAGGGTGCCGAACTGTTCGGCGATGGTCAGCGGGGAGTGGTTCGGCAGCATCACGCCGCCGGAACCGAGGCGGATGGTCTCGGTGTTCGCGGCGATGTGCGCGATCAGCACACTCGTCGCGGACGACGCGATGGACGGCATGTTGTGGTGCTCGGCGTACCAGATCCGTTGGTAGCCCTGCCGTTCCGCGGCCTGCGCCATCTGCACGCTGGCGCGGAAGCTGTCCCGGGCGCTCTCGCCCTCGCCGATCTGGGCGAGGTCGAGGATGGAGAGGGGGACGGTCACGAGGCACCCGCTTTCTGACACGAACAGACTTTGTTGTGAGGTGCAACAGTCCTCGCGGAGCGGATTGTTCCCCGGGTGCCTCAGCCTGCGGTGATCGGGGCGAGAACCGCACCCGTCAGTCGCACCAGGTCCCGCGGATCGAGGTCGATCTCCAGTCCACGCCGGCCCGCGCTGCACAGCACCCGGTCCCAGTCGGTGGCCGATGCGTCGATCACCGTCGGCAACTTCTTGCGCTGGCCGAGCGGGGAGATGCCGCCCAGCACGTATCCGGTGGAGCGCTGAGCCTCGGCCTGGTCCGCCATCACGGCCTTGCCCGCGCCCAACGCCGCCGCGGCCGCCTTCAGCGAGAGCTTCGCCGGCACCGGCAGGACCGCGACCGCGAGTTTGCCGTCGGCGGTCTTGATCACCAGCGTCTTGAATATCTGCGCGGCGTCGAGACCGAGTTCGCCGGCGAGGGCGTCGACCGCCTCGGTGCCGTAGGAGGCGCTGGACGGGTCGTGGTCGTAGCTGTGGACCCGATGCGCAACCTTCGCCTTGACCAGGGCCTGTGTTGCCGGTGTCGCGGAACCTGCCATGTCTCGACACTGTAGAACTGCGCCTCGTGCCGGCTGTCGGCGGGAACACTCGGCGCCTCGTGGGTGTTGCACCGTGCACGTTGGTCCGTGTCGGAAAGGAGCCGCCCGTGTCGGTGAAGTGCCTGGAGCGTCCCGCTGGTCGCCGTGAGGGGAACCGTGTGGCGGTAGCCTGGATCTCTGACAAGAGCGAAGGGATCACCGTGCCCAACGACCTGAGCGAACCCCACGACATCGACCCGCCGGAGCCCTTGGCCTCCGATCCGGTCGTCGAGTCCGAGGCAGAGCTGACGCAGCGCTTCGAGCGCGATGCCCTGCCGCTGATCGATCAGCTGTACGGCGCCGCACTGCGGATGACGCGCAACCCGGCCGATGCCGAGGACCTCGTGCAGGAGACGTATGTCAAGGCGTACTCCGCGTTCCGGTCCTTCAAAGAGGGCACCAACCTCAAGGCGTGGCTGTACCGGATCCTGACGAACACCTACATCAACTCGTACCGCAAGAAGCAGCGGCAGCCGGCGCAGTACCCGACGGACGAGATCACCGACTGGCAGCTCGCCGCGACCGCCGAGCACACCTCGCAGGGTCTGCGCTCCGCGGAGGTCGAGGCGCTCGACGCGCTGCCCGACGACGACATCAAGAACGCGCTGCAGCAACTGCCGGAGGAGTTCCGGATGGCGGTGTACTACGCGGACGTCGAGGGCTTCCCGTACAAGGAGATCGCCGAGATCATGGGCACCCCGATCGGGACCGTGATGTCGCGGCTGCACCGCGGCCGCAAGCAACTGCGTGGACTGCTCGCCGACGTGGCCCGCGAACGAGGATTCAATCGAGGGGCCGCCGCCGCGGCCGCGACAGGCCAGGAGCAGGAGGCGTCCCGGTGAGCGAGCAGAACGAATTCGAGCGGCTCGACTGCTCCGCCGTGATCGCCGATGTATGGCTGATGCTCGACAACGAATGCGACGACCGGACCCGCGCCCGGCTGCAGCAGCACATGGAGGACTGCGGCTCCTGCTTCGAGGCGTACGGCATCGAGGCGAAGGTGAAGTCGTTGCTCGCCCGCAAGTGCGGTGGGGAGCACGCGCCGGACAGCCTGCGCCAGCGCCTGCGCATCCAGCTGAGCCAGACCACGATCATCACCCGGGTCGACCCGGGACAGTAGGCCCGACACAGCGAGCGACCCCGAGGAAGCCTCGGGGTCGCTCCCTGCCTGTTCGGGACGGGACCTGTCGACGGTTGTCGGAAAGCGTTCGAGCGGGTGTCGTCGAGCTGCACGAACGACCCGGACGGGTCAGCTGCCCAGCATCATTGAAACGAGATTGAGTGTCTCGTTGTCTCCCCGCCCGAGGTCGGCGCTACCGAAGCCCCAGAAGCCGTTGTCCCAGTCACCGCCACCGTAGTCGACGCAGAGGAAGCAGGGCTCGGCCTCGTAGCTGCGGATGTGAAACTGCAGCCCGATCGGATTCCAGGTCTGTTTGCCGAGTCCGTCGATGTCGACCGTCAGCCCGCTGTCGACGGACGAGCCGATTTCGTAGCTGTCCGGCGGGATGAAGAAGGACACCGAGACCGAGAGATGGCCGTGTTCGGTAGCGGGTATGTAGAAGCCGGGATCGGCGAAAGTGACGGTGTTGGCCGCTGCGTCGAACACAGGGGTGAGCTTCCAGTGCTCCTCGACATAGGGCTGGGTGAACCGCGTCACCGCCGCGCTGTCCGTGAAGTACTGGAGTTCGGGTGGCACATGGAAGGCGACGAGGGCCCAACCTGGGCCCACCCAGATGTCGCCCGGGCGGAAACTCACGTGTGGGGTGTCGCCTTCGGGTGAGACGTACGGGGAGGTGTCGAGCGCGGTCTTCGTGCCGTTCGTGTCGGACAGGTAAAGGGTGCCCGTGACGAAGGTGAGACCGGGAGCGTACTCATCACTCACCCAGTTGAAGTACTCGGGCGCGTCGGTGGGTGAGAAGCTCGTCCGATACGTGACAGTCGATCCGGGGACTTTCTCGTTGCTGCCGACGACCTCCTTGTCGACGCGGTATTCGTCGGTCGTGACGGTGACGCTGCGATCGTCCTCGAGCGGTGCCGCGGCCGCGGCACCGGTGACGAACGCGCCCGCGATCAGGGTGGTGGCCGTTGCTGCGGTGGCGAGGCGGGCGAGTGTGCGGTTGTGAGTGTGCCGGAAGGCTGTCCGGAGTGGCGTGCGGGTGTGGGGCATGTGCCGCCTGTCGGGGCGGCATCGGCGGGTGTCCCTCGTGCCGCTGGGTGAGTGTCCGCGGCGGAGGTCGAGCTGCGCCGGTGCCCGACGAAGCCGAAACATACCGAGTGGTCCCCCGACCGCGTGCGCGCAATCGTAGGGGCGAAGGGCATGTCGTGGGGGCGAACCGTGGAAATGGTCCGCGTACGACACAGGGCCGGACTCCCGAAGGAATCCGGCCCTGTGTGAGGCTTCGTCTACGCGCTCAGGCGTTGGGACGCTTGCCGTGGTTGGCGGCACTGCCCTTACGGCTGCGCTTCTTGCGACCACGCTTACCCATGGTTGTCTCCCTTCTATCCGATCTCGCTCGGGGACATTCTTCCACGTGTGGTTGGCTGTACTTCCACTGGTAGGTCTCCAACACAAGCGAGGTGCTCGATGGCCGAAGACGTGCGCGCCGAGATGGTCTCCACCGTCTTCCAGGTGGTGGTGTCAGCAGGCGACGAGGTGAAGGAGGGGGACACCCTCGTGATCCTGGAGTCGATGAAGATGGAGATTCCGGTGATCGCGGAGATCGACGGCACCGTCACCTCGGTCGACGTCACCGTCGGCGACGTCATCCAGCAGGGCGACCTGATCGCCGTCATCGCCTGACCCGACCGTCCGATGTCGACGCTCAGCGATCTGCTCGCCGAACACACCGACCTGCCCGGGGAGGGCGTCGACCACCTGCAGCGGGTGGTCGGGGAGTGGCAGTTGCTGGCGGACCTGTCGTTCGCCGACGTCCTGCTGTGGGTGCCGACCGACGCCGGCGTCGCAGAGCCGGCCGACGGTCCCCAGTTGGTGTGCGTCGCGCAGTGCCGGCCGACGACCGCGCCGACAGCCTTCGCGGAGGACGCGGTCGGCTGGGTCGCCTCGGACGTCGAACACCCGCACGTGCGCCAGGCACTGGCCGAGTGGCGGATCGTGCGGGTTCCGGACGGCCCGCCCGCCGAGGGAGCCCCGGTGCGGCGGGAGGCGATTCCGGTGCGTTGCAGCGGGGATGTGATCGCGGTGCTCAGCCGGGACACCAACCCGACGCAGCAGCGGCAGTCGAGCCCGCTGGAGGTCGCGTACCTGGACTGCGCCGCCGAGCTGTGCCAGATGATCAGCGAGGGCACCTTCCCGACCCCCGAGGAGCACAGCGAGATCCTGTCCAGCCCGCGTGCGGGGGACGGCTTCATCCGGCTCGACTCCGACGGCACCGTCGTCTACGCCAGCCCGAACGCCCTGTCGGCGTATCACCGGATGGGTCTGACCACGACGACGCTCAAGGGGCGGGACCTGGCGTCGGTGACCCGCACCCTGATCACCGACCCGTTCGACGCGCAGGACGTGGCCACCGACATCCGCGCGGCCCTGGCGGGCAAGGCAGGCAAGCGGATGGAGGTCGAGGCGCGCGGGGCGACGGTGCTGATGCGCACGCTGGTCCTGCGGCCGGGTGGTCAGCCCGCCGGCGCGGTGGTGCTCATCCGGGACGTCACCGAGGTCAAGCGCCGCGACCGGGCCCTGCTGAGCAAGGACGCGACGATCCGGGAGATCCATCACCGGGTGAAGAACAACCTGCAGACGGTGGCGGCGCTGCTGCGGTTGCAGGCCCGGCGTACCCAGCACGACGAGGCGCGGCAGGCCCTGGCCGAGTCGGTGCGCCGGGTCACGTCGATCGCGCTTGTGCACGACATCCTGTCGATGTCCGTCGACGAGGAGGTCAACCTCGACGAGGTCGTGGACCGGCTGGTGCCGATCATGGCGGACGTCGCGGTGGTCAACAGCACCGTCCAGATCCGCCGTGAGGGCAGTTTCGGGGTGTTCCCCGCCGAGCGTGCCACGCCGCTGGTCATGGTCCTGACGGAGCTGGTGCAGAACGCCATCGAGCACGGCTACGAGCCCGGCCAGGGCGGAACGGTGACGTTGCGCGCGACCCGGTCCGCGCGATGGCTGGACGTGGTGATCCACGACGACGGTGCGGGCCTGCCGGACGGGTTCAGCCTCGAGCGGTCGGACAGCCTCGGTCTGCAGATCGTCCGCACCCTGGTGTCCGCGGAACTGAACGGCTCGCTGGGTCTGCGGCCCGCCCTGGGTGGGGGCACGGAGGCCGCGCTGCGGGTTCCGCTGGGCCGGCGCGCCGCGTCCCGCGTGTGATCGGTGCCGAATACGCGTGAGGCCCGGCACCTTTCGGTGCCGGGCCTCACGAGAAGTATTACGGTGTCAGACCGCGCTGCGGGCACGGGTGCGCGCGTTCCGACGCTTGAGCGCGCGCCGCTCGTCCTCGCTCATGCCGCCCCAGACGCCCGCGTCCTGGCCCGACTCGAGGGCCCACGACAGGCAGTCGGCGGTCACGGGGCAGCGGTTGCACACCAGCTTGGCGTCCGCGATCTGCGCGATGGCCGGTCCACTGTTTCCCACCGGGAAGAACAACTCCGGGTCCTCGTCCCGACAGATTGCCTTGTGGCGCCAGTCCATCCTTCTACTCCTTCACCGGGTGCGTCGCACCGTGTCGTATTTTCGGTGCGAATGCACCGCGTCGTATCGCGTCGTTCATGCGCGGGGAGCGAATTGTTTCCTCGCTGTTGCTTGTGAATGCTTTCACGAACGCGCAGGAAGTCAATAGAAAATGGCCCGTCCGTGGGGTAACTCACTCTTTCGAATCACCCGGTGTGGTCTGCATTACTTTGTACCCCGCTCGCGGCACTTATGCACTATGGGTGTACGGTTCTGTTCTGAACTGACCCTCGGCAGGTGCCGAAACGGTGTATAAGCCATTAGCCGCCGGTTCGCCCGCCGCCCCTCGCCGGTCCTCGCTCGATCGGGGCCGTCAACCGCGGCTCGGCGCCACCAGTGTCAGCGCGTCGCGCACCGCGACGAACTCCACCTCGGTGCGCTTGCCGAGGTAGTCGCCATCCACCTGCAGTCCGATCGGTGCGCTCGACGTGATTCGCACCTTGGATGCGTCGTCGACTCGAAAAAGCTTGCGCGACTTGGGGTTTGATCCGGGGGTGAGGAGTTGTCGGACGACGGGCAGGCTGGCCGCGACGCTCATCGTGCGCATCGCGAACACACCGAGACCGGTCTCGAACCCCGTCTCCGGGTTCACCGAGATCGGCCGGTGGTTCAGATAGGTCCACGGGCTCGAGTTCGACACGAACGCGTAGTGCACGCCGTCCACCGGATCGTGCCCCGGAATCTCGACGGTCAGCGTGGGCTCCAGGCGCCGGTTCCTCAGGAACGCGCGGACCGCCGTGCGGACGTAGCGGGAGGGGGTCGCTGCGTGGCCCTTCGCGCGGGCGAGGTCGATCGCCTCGCACACCTGCGCGTCCAGCCCGAGGCCGGCGTTGAAGGTGAACCAGCGGCCGTCGCAGTGCGCCAGCCCGATCCTCCGCCTCTCCCGCAGCTCCAGCAGTTCGATCAACTGGTTCGTCGCCACGACGGGGTCCGGGTCGATGCCGAGCGAGCGGGCGAAGACGTTCGCGGATCCGCCCGGCACCACGGCCACGAGGGGGGTCGGTCCGATGGGCAGCGCCTTCATCGACTCCGGCTCCGGGGCGCCGAGCAGACCGTTGACGACTTCGTTCACGGTGCCGTCGCCGCCGTGCACGATGATCAGCCCGATGCCCTCGAGGACCGCGCGACGGGCCAACTCGGCGGCGTGCCCGCGGTGCGTGGTGTGCACCACCCGTACCTGCACCCGGCTCGACAGCGCGTGCGCGAGCAGGTCGCGAGCCGCGGGGGTGGTCGAGGTCGCATTCGGGTTGACGATCAGCAGCGCACGCACGGATCGTCAGCCTAGCGGGGACCGGGCGCCGGGGAGTTCGCGCCGACCCGGGCGCGGCGTTCTATAGGCTGGCGCCGTGCCCGAGTCTGCTGCGCCCCTGTCCACCCCCGCCACGGTTCGATGGGCGGGAGGGCTGGTCACCTTCGAAGGGGCGGTCGCGGTCGTCGTCGCACTCGTCCTGGTGATCCGGGGTCTGCTCGGACACGACCAGGACGCCGCGAACCCGTACGGCACGGCGGCGTGGTTCGTCATCCTCGGCGGTGCCGTGCTCGCCGCCGGCCTCGGGCTGCTGCGCGGCCGCCGCTGGGGCCGGGCCATCGCCGTCGTCGCGCAGCTGCTGCTGTTGCCGGTGGTGTGGTCGCTGCTCACCGACTCGCACCGGCCGGTGCTCGGCGTGCTCCTCGGAGTGGTCGTGGTGCCGGCTCTGGTGTGCCTGTTCTCGGCGCCCACGTCGCGCTGGATGGCCGAGGAGTACGGCGGGGACACCGCACAGCCGGAGTGACCGCGGTCGTCAGACCGTCGCCGCCAGGTGGGCCAGAGGGTCGCCGCTGAGCCGGTAGCCGGTCCACTCGTCCTGGGCCTGCGCGTCGAGCGAGTCGTAGAACTCGATCGACGGCGTGTTCCACTTCAGCACCGACCACGCCAGTCGCGTGTACCCGTTGTCGACGCACTCGCGCGCCAGGGTCGCCAACAGGGCCTTGCCGTACCCGCGGCCGCGGAAGGCCGGCTGCACGTACAGGTCCTCCAGGTAGATCCCGTGCACCCCGTCCCAGGTGGAGAAGTTGCGGAACCACAGCGCGGTCCCCACCACGACACCGTCCTCCTCGGCGACGTGGCCGAACACGGCCGGGTTCGGGCCGAACAGTGCGGCCGTCATCTGCTCGGCGGTGACGGTGCACTCGTGGCGGGCCTTCTCGTACTCGGCCAGTTCGTACACCAGGCCGGTGACGGCCGGCACGTCCGCGGTGGTGACGCGGCGAATCATGCGATACCTCTTTCGTTTTCGTCGAACGTTGCGGGTCCGTGGGGCGGGTCAGGACGCGTTGTGGGTGACGATCAGCCGGACGCCGTGGTCGTAGCCGAGCACGGTGATCGCCCCGGGCGACAACGCGAACCGGCGGCCCTCGACGAGTGGCAGGCCGGCCCAGCGGGCGATCAGCGCCCGGGAGAAGTGCCCGTGCCCGACCAGCACCACGTCCCGCTCCGGCAGGGTGGACTCGGCGACGGCGAGCACCAGGTCCGCCCGCGACTCCACGGAGTCGGCCTCCTCGCCGCCGGGGCAGGGATGCGTCCACACCGTCCAGTGCGGCACCTGGTGGTGGATCTGCGCGCTCGTCAGACCTTCGTAGTCCCCGTAGTCCCACTCGACGAGTTCGTCCCACACGCGGGCACTCAGGCCCGCCAGTTCGGCGGTGTGGGCCGCACGGATGCGCGGGCTGGACAGGACGGCCGGGTCCCGCAGGGCCAGCGACTCGAGGCGGCGGCCCGCACCGCGGGCCTGCTCCTCGCCCTCGGGCGTCAGCGGCACGTCCGTGCGGCCGGTGTGCCTGCCGGTCGCCGCCCACTCGGTCGACCCGTGCCGCAGCAACACGATGCGTCCGGTGTCGCGAGGTGGGACGGGTATGGACGGGTCGGCGGGAGGCACCTGTGCATCATCTCAGGCCGGTCGGTCGCGGGAGCGTTCCGAGTACGCAAAGATCACCTCCGTGACGACGGTGCTCGCGGTGGCGAATCAAAAGGGTGGGGTCGCGAAGACCACGACGGTGGCCTCGCTCGGCGCGGCGCTGGCGGGGCTCGGGCGGAAGGTCCTGGTGGTCGATCTCGATCCGCAGGGCTGTCTGACGTTCTCGTTGGGGCACAATCCCGATCGGCTCGAGTCGTCGGTGCACGAGGTGCTCACCGGGCAGATGCAGATCCGGGACGTGATCCTCGACACGGAGGAGGGGCTCGCGCTGGTGCCCGCGACGATCGACCTGGCCGGGGCGGAAGCGGTGCTGCTGATGCGGCCGGGGCGCGAGTTCACGCTCAAGCGGGCGCTGGCGACGCTCGGTGACGACTTCGACGTCGTGATGGTCGACTGCCCGCCGTCGCTGGGCGTGCTGACCCTCAACGGGCTCACCGCGGCCGACTCCGTGCTGGTGCCACTGCAGTGCGAGACACTCGCGCACCGAGGCGTCGGGCAGTTGCTGCGTACCGTCTCCGAGGTCCGGGAGATCACCAACCCCGACCTGGCCCTGCTCGGCGCGTTGCCGACGCTGTACGACGCGCGCACCACGCACAGCCGCGACGTGCTCGCCGACGTCGCGGACCGCTACGACCTGCCGGTTCTGGCGCCGCCGATCCCGCGCACCGTCCGGTTCGCCGAGGCGAGCGCGTCGGGTGCCACCGTGCTGTCCGGTCGCGCCAACAAGGGCGCGCAGGCGTACCGCGAGTTGGCCGCGAACCTGGTCGCGCACTGGGACGAGGGTGCCGAGCTGAACACCTTCGGTGAGTGACGTCTAACGCAGGGCCACCAGTTCGTCGCCGCGCTGTTCCAGCAGGACGGAGCCGAGAACCGCGGACGTGATCGGGCGGCCGCCGAGCCGTGCGGGTGCGAGGCCCGGCCGGTCGATCGGGATGCGCCGGGTTTCGGCTCCGGTGGCCGCGTCGATCACCGCGACGCCGCCCTCGACCGGGACGAGGAACAGACCCGCCATCGCGGTGCCGGGGCCGAGTGCGCCGCCGACGGACCAGGCGGGGGCGAAATCCGTTGTCCGCAGGGCGATCACGCTCGATCCGGTCCACCAGCTCAGGAAGGATCCGGTGCGCTCCACGACGGTGGTGGGGGAGACGTCCGCGGGGGCGGGGTACCGGGACGTCTCGTTTCCGGTCCCGTCGAAAACGGCGACCGTCGCCCCCGCGGTCCCGGTGGCGGGTAGGTAGACGGCCGTCCGCTCGCCGGAGACGGCGAGCACGCGGGCGCCGGTGTCGGACGGTCCGGCCTCGTCGAGAACCCGCGACCCGTACTCCTCGGGCTCGGAGTTGTCCTTCGGCGCAGGGTTGAGGACGCTGAGCCGGACCGCGTCCTCGCCCGGGCACGACTCCAGCACCGAGACCCGGCTGCTGCTCGACGCGGAGGAGAGCAGCGTGCACCCGGTCCGGGGTTGCGCGGCGGGATTGACCGGCGCGTCGACCCGCCCGAACTCGAGGGTGCGCACCAGGTCCGAACGCCACACCTCCATCCGGGTCGCGCCGCGTGAGGTCAGGTACGTCCCGTCCTCCGACAGGGTCACGGCGGGGTCGGCGTCGCTCGCCCGCTGCGCCTTCCGGACCCCGGTGGACCCGTCCAGTTGGGTGACCTGACCGCATCCGCGGTCGTCCGGGTAGACCGCGACCGCGGTGTTCCAGGCTCCGATGACCCCGCACAGCGTCCGGTCGCGCCGGTAGTGCCAGATCGGGTCGCCGGTCGCCGGGTCGTGCCCGACGACGGTGTCGCCGTCTCCGCTGACGGCGGCGCCACCCGCGACCACAGGGGTGCGGGTGGCGTCACTGTCGGCGCGCCAGATCTCGGTGAGCGTCTCGGGAACCGCCAGTGCGGTCTCCGCGGGCGGCGCCGGCGTCGTCGCGGTCACCGACTCGGTGCCCTCGGCGTCGCTGGTCAACCAGACCGCCGCGGCTGCGACCAGCACGAGCACCGCGATCGCGCAGGCGGCCAGAACGTCGGCGCGAGTGCGCCGCTCGGGTGCGAGCACGGTGGGTGGCTACTCCGTGGTCGACGCCGTGGAGGTGGCGGTCGCGCCGGAGGCCGGACGACGGCGACGCCGACGTCGACGTGCCGGGGTCGCCTCACCGCTGGGGGAGGTGGGTTCCGGCGCAACGGTTTCCGACGACGTGTCGGCGGGTGCGGTGCTCGCCGTGTCGGCGGTCCGGCCGCCGCGGGTGCGCTTGCGGGTACGGGTGCGGCGGGGACGATCCGAGGACTGCTCGGCGTCGGCGGACACCTCGTGCGTGCGGGCGGGCTTCGGCTTGCGGATCGAGCCCTTCGCGTCGGTGGGGATGCTCAGGTCCGAGTACAGGTGCTCGGAGCTGGAGTAGGTCTCGACCGGCTCGGCGACCCCCAGGTTCAGGGCCTTGTCGATCAGCTGCCAGCGCGGCACGTCGTCCCAGTCGACGAGCGTGACCGCGGTGCCGGTGCGCCCGGCGCGGCCGGTGCGGCCGATGCGGTGCACGTAGGTCTTCTCGTCGTCCGGGCACTGGTAGTTGATCACGTGCGTGACGTCGTCGATGTCGATGCCGCGGGCGGCCACATCGGTGGCGACGAGGACGTCCACCTTGCCGGTGCGGAAGCTCTTGAGGGCCTTCTCGCGGGCGATCTGGCCGAGGTCGCCGTGCACGGCGCCCACCGAGAAGCCGCGCTCGTTCAGCTCGTCCGCGACCTTCTGCGCGGTGCGCTTGGTCCGCGTGAAGATCATCGTCGCGCCGCGGCCCTCGGCCTGCAGGATCCGCGCGACCATCTCGGCCTTGTCCAGGGCGTGCGCCCGGTAGATGTGCTGGGTGGTGCGGTCGTGCACCGCGGACGACTCCGGCTCCTCGGCGCGAATGTGCGTCGGCCGGGTCAGGAACGTGCGAGCCAGGGTGATGATCGGTCCGGGCATCGTCGCCGAGAACAGCATCGTCTGCCGGGCGTCGGGCACCATCCCCAGGATGCGTTCGATGTCGGGCAGGAAGCCCAGGTCGAGCATCTCGTCGGCCTCGTCCAGGACCAGCACGCCGACCTTGCCGAGGATCAGGTGACCCTGCTTGGCGAGGTCCAGCAGTCGTCCGGGGGTGCCGACGACGACGTCGACGCCCTTCTGCAGCGCCTCGATCTGGGTCTCGTACGGGCGGCCGCCGTAGATCGAGAGGACCTCGAGCCTGCGGTTCCCGGCCTTCAGGTGCTTGGCGGCGTTGACCAGGTCGTCGGTCACCTGGATGCACAGCTCGCGGGTCGGCACGATCACCAGCGCTCGTGGGGTGCCGTCGAGCGGCGCGGTGCCGGAATCGGTGCTCGAGACCCGGTGCAGCAGCGGCACGCCGAAGCCGAAGGTCTTGCCCATGCCCGTTCGGGCCTGGCCGATCAGGTCGTCGCCGGCCAGGGCGAGCGGCAGCGTCAACTCCTGGATGGCGAAGGTGCGTTCGATGCCGATCTCCGTCAGGGCCCGGACGATCTCGTCGCGGACGCCGAGTTCGGCGAACGTGGGGGCGGTGTGGGTCTCGTCGAGCTGGGCGGACAGGGTCGTCTCGCTTGCGTCGTCTTCGTGGTCGATCGTGATCTTGCTCAGTGCTCTGGCCTTCCTCGTCGGCACGCGCGCACGAGCTGGGCGGGGCCGGGGGTCGGCCACCGGGTGTTGCCCGTGTCCAACTCCCGGGCGGTGCCCGAGTCGAAACCCCGGGCGGTGCCCGAGTCGAACTCCGGGCGATGCCCTTTTCCGACTGACGCCGGTGCCCTTGTCCGATGGTCACTGTTCCTGCTGCCCTGCGCGCAAGACGGGTGTCTCGGCGCGGCGCGGGAGGAGGACCTGCGGATCAGGTGCGCGCACATTATCTGTGGGTCGCCGCGTCCATGCGATGTGTCCGATTGGTCGGACGATCGGGCGGCGACCCGCAACCATGGTAACTGCCGTGGCCGAGTTCGCAGGTAGGCGCGGTCTACGCTGTCCCGCATGGGAGCCAATTCTGCCGATTCGCTGTCGTCCTCGATCGCCGCCGACCACCCCGGTGTGAGCGAACTGTTCGCCGTACTGGCCTACGGTGAGATCTCCGCCTTCTACCGCCTCGCCGAGGACGCCCGGATGGCGCCGACCATGGCGGGCAGGGTGGCGCTGGCCCGCATGGCCGGCGCCGAGATGGGGCATTTCGAGACGCTGGAGTCGGCGCTCACCGACCGCGGCCTCGAGGTGTACTCCGCGATGGCGCCGTTCGTGAAGCCGCTCGACGACTACCACGCGTCGACCCACCCGGCGACGTGGCTCGAGTCCCTGGTCAAGGCGCATGTCGGCGACGGGATCGCCGCCGACTTCTACCTCGAGATCGCGGGCTCGCTGGATCCGTCCGTCGGCGCTGTGGTGCGCGAGGTGCTGGCGGAGACCGGGCACTCCGAGTTCGTGGTGCAGGAGGTCAGCGCCGCCGTGCAGGCATCGAAGAAGGAGAAGGACCGGCTCATGCTGTGGGGCCGGCGCCTGCTCGGCGAGGCGATCACGCAGGCGCAGTACGTGATGGCGCAACGGGAGGCGCTGACGGATCTGATGCTCTCGGCGAGCGGGGACCTCAACGGCGTCGCGGCGCTGTTCGACCGGATGCAGCAGCGGCACTCGGAGCGGATGGCGGTGCTCGGGCTCGTCTGAGTCCGGCGCCAACGGTCAGGGGGCGGCCGCACCGGAGGTGTTCGCTCTCAGCACACGCCGGCAGCGGGTGGGGTGGAGGCAGGCTGCATTAGCCTGGCATCAGGTAGTGATGGCACGAGAGTTCGGAGGTTGGCCGTGGAGGTCAAAATCGGCATTTCTGACAGCCCGCGCGAGCTGATCCTCAGCAGCGCGCAGACCCCGGAAGAGGTGACCGAGCTCGTCTCCGCGGCGATCGGTGGCGACGCATCGGGAGTCCTCGCCCTCACCGACGACAAGGGTCGCAAGTTCCTGATCCAGGCTTCGAAGGTCGCCTACGTGGAGATCGGTCAGCCGGACAGCCGCAAGGTCGGTTTCGCGAGCTGACATCGAAACGGAAACGGGGCGCGCGGAATGATCCGCGCGCCCCGTTTCTCTTGCGTTCGGGTCGTTCAGTTGTGCATGGGCACGTGGGAGAGGCCTCCCCAGGCGAGTTGGACGGTGATGTCCACCGCTTCCTCCTTGGGGATCGGCCGGTTCGCCTGCAGCCAGTAGCGGGCGGTGAACTGGCTGGTTCCGACGAGTCCGACGGCGAGGATGCGAGCCCGGTACGGGTCGAGTCCGGAGTCGTGGGCGACGAGGTCGAAGACGGCGTCCACGCACGCCTCGGTGGCGCGGTCGACGCGGGCGAGGACCTGAGGGTCTCCCATGAAGTCCGACTCGAACACCAGCCGGTAGCCCTGGTTGTCGTTGTCGACGAAGTCGAAGAACGCCTGCACGGCGGCGCGGACGCGCTGCCGGTTGTCGGTGGTCGAGCGCAGCGCCTGGCGGACACCGGAGATCAGGCTGTCCACGTAGCTCTGCAGCACCGCGAGGTACAGGTCGAGCTTGCCGGGAAAGTGCTGGTAGAGCACGGGCTTGCTGACTCCGGCGCACTCGGCGATCTCGTCCATGCCGGCCGAGTGGTAGCCGCGGCTGACGAACACTTCGCTGGCGGCCTGCAGCAGCTGGAGCCGGCGAGCGTCCCGGGGCAGTCGGGTGCTGCGCTTGGCGCCCTGACGTCCGGTCGACGTTGCGGAACGATCCGCGAGTTCAGTCATCGTGCTCCCAATCTTGCGTTGTCACCATCCGTGCCTCGTGCTGCGCGGGTGAGGTTGCTCACGGCACCGGGTGCACAAAGTGATCGAACGATACCGGACCTGTGCCCGGTCATCCGCGGAATGGCGAATGCTCCTTCCCCCGAGTATTCCAGGTCACTGTTGCCGATAGGTGTCCAGTATGCCTGGGGTGGTCCCGCTGCAGGTCGCAGCGGGTTCCGGTCGGCCGTGGCGGGTGATCGCCGATCGGCGTGCCCGGACGGAGGAGGCTCGCGGTTGTGAGACGCTGGACCGGTGACGGATGGAGGCGGACCGCGACTGCGGGGTGGACACCCCTGGAGTCCAGACGACTCGACGGATGCGCGTACAGGTCACCCGGACGGCACGCGCCCCGGCGGGCGCGAGGACACCACGAACCCCGATCGGGCCGAGGCGGACAGCGAGTCGGACCGGTGGAGCCGCACCCAGGTCGGGTCACACCAGCCGCTGCGAGCGCAGTGGGATCCGATCGGCGAGGACCGCGGCCGGCCGCGTAGCTCCCGCCCCGAACGGCAGGTGCGCAAGCAGAGCCGACTCGGCAAGTTCGTCGCCACCTACGGGTGGCGTGCCTACGCCATCCCGGTCCTGGCGGTGGTCACCGTCCTCGTCCTCGTCGACGCGCTGCGGGGCGTCGGGGAACCCGAGTCCGTCTCGTACGGCGATCCCGGGTTCGGTGCGCGCAGCACCAGCGAGGGCACCGGGGTGATCGGGGTTCCGCCGCTGGCCGACGGCAACTTCGCCGAGACGATCCCGTCCGGTGCGCTGCCCGAGGGTGGGCCGTTCACCGCGACCGGTGCGGGAACGTGGCGGCTGATCCCGGGCACCGGCCCGAAGACGGGGCAGGGCACTGAGCAGGTGTTCACCTACACGGTCGAGGTCGAGGACGGCGTCGACACCGCGGGCTTCGGGGGAGACGAGTCCTTCGCCCGGATGGTCGACCAGACTCTCGCGAACCCGAAGAGCTGGACCCACGACCCGCGATTCGCGTTCCAGCGCATCGACACCGGCGACCCGACCTTCCGGATCTCACTGACCTCGCAGATGACGATCCGCGAGGCATGCGGGTACGACATCCAGCTGGAGGTCTCCTGCTACAACCCGGGCATCGACCGCGTCGTGCTGAACGAGCCGCGGTGGGTGCGCGGTGCCGTCGCGTATCAGGGCGACATCGGGTCGTACCGGCAGTACCAGATCAACCACGAGGTCGGACACGCCATCGGATACCAGGCGCACCAGCCGTGCGAGGCGGACGGCGGGCTGGCACCCGTGATGATGCAGCAGACCTTCGGAACGGCGAACAACGACATCGCCAAGCTCGACCCGGAGGGCGTCGTGCCGATGGACGGCAAGACCTGCCGGTTCAACCCCTGGCCGTACCCGCGTGGCTGAGGCGCCGCCGGCGCCGCGCGGCTGAGCCGGCACGGGCTGCCCGGTCGTCAGTCCGGGCGCACCCACGGTGCCAGCTGTGCGCGCTGCTCTGCCGTCAGCCGGCGCAACGTCTGCGTGTACGGGTCGCCGAGTGCCAGCTGCGTCGAGGCCTCCACCGCGGGCCGGGACCCGGGATCCGCGTCGGCCGCCCGGACCTCGTAGCGCACGGTGAGGTCCGCGCTGCGCAGCCGCTCGAGCCACATCGACACCTGCAGCGGCGTGTCCGCGTGGGTGAGCGGAGTGCGGTAACGGACCTCCAGGTGGGCCACGACCGAGTTCTGCAGCAGCGCCGACACCTCCGGGTCCACGGACGCCAGCCAGTCGATCCGGGACTCCTCGAGAAGCGTCACCATCCGGGCGTGGTTGATGTGTTTGAACGCGTCCATGTCGGACCATCGGACGGAGATCCGCGTCCGGTGGACGGCGTCGTCGGGCGTGGCGGACGTGGTCATCGTGCTCCTGGAGGTCGGCGTCGAGATGTTGAGGGACCGGCGACCAGGACCGTAGCCGACGGCGGCCGTGCGGTGCCGGGTCCTCGACACCCGTTCGGCACCGACGGGGAGAATGGGAGGCATGTCGACATCCGTACAGCCCTCCGCCACGCCGACTGGTGCGCTGCCGCCGCTGGTGGAGCCGGCCGCCGAGTTGAGCCGTGAGGAGGTGGCGCGCTACAGCCGCCACCTGATCATCCCGAACGTCGGCATGGTCGGGCAGAAGCGGATCAAGAACGCGAAGGTTCTGGTGATCGGCGCCGGTGGCCTCGGGTCGCCGACCCTGCTGTACCTCGCGGCCGCCGGGGTCGGGACGATCGGCATCGTCGAGTTCGATGACGTCGAGGAGTCGAACCTGCAGCGTCAGGTCATCCACGGCCGTTCCGATGTCGGCAGGCCGAAGGCGCACAGCGCCCGCGACTCCGTCCTCGAGATCAACGACCGCATCGACGTGCGGCTGCACGAGTACCGGCTCGACAACACCAACGCGGTGGATCTGTTCGCGCAGTACGACCTGATCCTCGACGGCACCGACAACTTCGCCACCCGCTACCTCGTCAACGACGCGGCGATCCTGGCAGGCAAGCCGTACGTGTGGGGATCGATCTACCGGTTCGAGGGGCAGGTGTCGGTGTTCTGGGAGGCGGCACCCGACGGGCGCGGACTGAACTACCGGGACCTGTACCCGGAGGCGCCGCCACCGGGCATGGTGCCGTCCTGCGCGGAGGGCGGCGTGCTCGGAGTGCTGTGCGCGTCGATCGGCTCGATCATGGCGACCGAGGCGATCAAACTGATCACCGGCATCGGGGAGCCGCTGCTCGGGCGGCTGATGATCTACGACGCCCTCGCCATGAACTACCGCACCATTCGGCTGCGGCGCGATCCCGGCCGGGAGCCGGTCACCGAACTGATCGACTACGACGCGTTCTGCGGCGTCGTCTCCGAGGATCCGGTCGACCCGTCCCGGGCCGATGGGGACGCGCAGAACGCCGCGGCCGGGTCGACGGTCACCGCAAGGGAACTCGCCGACCTGCTGGACGCGGGCAAGGACGTCGCGCTGATCGATGTCCGGGAGCCCGTCGAGTGGGACATCGTGCACCTGCCCGGCGCGACGCTGATTCCCAAGGATCGCATCCTGTCCGGCGACGCCCTCGCGGAGCTGCCGCAGGACCGCCCGATCACGCTCTACTGCAAGACCGGTATCCGCTCCGCCGAGGTGCTCGCCGCGCTCAAGCGCGCCGGGTTCGCCGACGCGACCCACCTGCAGGGCGGCATCATCGCCTGGGCGAACCAGGTCGATCCGAGCCTTCCGACCTACTAGCGCCTGGAGCGCCTGTGGGTGATCCGCACCTCTACCGGGGTAAAGAGATCACCCTCAGGGCGCGTCAGCGCCGGTCGGGACCGGCCTCGGCGGTAGCGTGACGAGCGTGAGCTCCGTCGAACCTCCCGCCCACGTGCGGTCCACTTTCGGTCTGCGCGAGACCAGCCCCGTCGCGCTCGGTCCGGACTGGGAGGGTGGCTGGCGTTGCGGCGACGTCGTGCTCTCGCCGGTCGCGGATCACGCGCGCGCGGCGTGGTCGGCGAAGGTGCGCGAGACCCTCAACCCCGACAGCGTCCGGTTGGCGCGTCCGGTGCGAGCGACGGACGGGCGGTACGTGGTCTCCGGGTGGCGCGCCGACACCTACATCGAGGGTTCGCCGGAACCGCGGCACGACGAGGTGGTGTCGCTGTCGCTGCGGCTGCATGCGGCGACCGCTGCGCTGGAGCGGCCCCGGTTCCTGGTGCAGCCACCGGTGCCGCCGTGGCAGGACGTCGACGTGTTCGTCGCGGCCGACCGGGCCGCGTGGGAGCAGGTCCCGCTTCGTGGCGTCAAGGGGCAGTTCGAGCCGGCATCGACGGACGGACGCACCAGTGTGGAGCTGATCGGGCAGCTCGCGACCCTGCGCAAGCCGGTGCACGGCCCCGACCAGTTGGTGCACGGCGACCTGTTCGGCACCGTGCTGTTCTCGGGGTCGGAAGCGCCAGGCATCACCGACATCACCCCCTACTGGAGACCGGCGGCGTGGGCGGCTGGTGTGGTCGTCGTCGACGCGCTCTCCTGGGGCGGGGCGGACGAGGAACTGATCGGGCGCTGGGAGGAACTGCCCGAATGGCCGCAGATGTTGTTGCGGGCGTTGATGTTCCGGCTCGCCGTGCACGCCCTGCATCCCCGGTCCACGGCGGAGGCGCTGCCCGGACTTGTGCGTACGGCCGACCTGATCAGGCTGATGCTCTGAGCCGGACCCGGCGTGCGATGCAGCCGGGTCACCAACCAGGCTCGGCGAGCCGGTGCGGCGGGGTCACGGGCCGCACGCGGCGCACGATGCAGTCAGGTGCTCACGGCAGATTTCTTCCTTCGCGGTACAGGGTTGGGGTGGTGGCTAGGGTGCTGGTCGCAGGGCCATGCCGTCCAGGAACACCGAAATGCAGTCCTCGGAGAGTTCGTCGAGGGTGTACGGGTCGTCGGGCTTGCGCCAGTACACGCTGAACCACACGGAGTCCCGCAGGAATCGGTGAAAAACTTTGGAAGGGACGTCTTTTCGAAGGACTCCGGCGTCCTTGCCTGCCTCGATCGCGTCGAGCCAGATGCCCTGGATCGAGTCGGCGAGTTGTCGGGCCTCGGCGTAGTCCCGGAGGTTACGCAGGTTCGCGAATTCCGCGTGGTAGACCTTGGTGGCGTCGGGTCGCGCGGCGCCGGTGGCGAGCGAGACGTCGACAATGGCCTTCAGGCGGGCACGTGGATCGAGGGCGTCGAGGTTCATTGCCCGATAGTCGGCGAGCAGATCCGACAGGTAGCCGGTGACAAGCTCGTTGACGATGGCGTTCTTCGATCGGAAGTAGTGGTACAGCGCACCGGCGTTGAGTCCGACCGCGTCACCGATCTCGCGCATCGACGTACCCGCGATGCCGTTCGTCGCGAACGCGGCGGATGCGGCGCCGAGGATCTCGGACCTGCGGTCCTGAGTTCCGGACGCGCCGACACCTTCCGATTGAACAATCATTCAAACACCATAGTGGGCGGGTTTTCTCGGGTCAAACGAGTGGTCACGGACTCGAGATGCGGCGTTCAATAATGATGCACTGCAACATGGTTCGTGTGAACGTGCGACCGGAGCGGGGTCGTGTCGCGGTCCTTGACGTCCCGATCGCTCCGATCTATATTGCGTTTGAATGAACGTTCAATACGTCATTCAGTCACGAGGGTGGGCGGCCTGAAACGGCGCGTCCACAACCACCGGCCCATTCGGGCACACACGTTCCTGGAGTGCGACCGGGCTGCCTTCCTCATCGACTCGATGCGGGGTCCGACGCGACCGCAGCGCGGATCGGCACTGCAGCCTCCCTCCCGAACCTTTGATGAGGAGATCTCATGACCAGAGTTGTCTACGCCCGCAGTGTCCACGACGACGCCGAGATCGACGCGTGCATGGAGGTGCTGCGCGGCGGCCCGTTCGCATTGAAGATCGGCAAGAACGTCGCCGAGATGGAGCGCCGGGTCGCCGACATCTACGGCAAGAAGCTGGGTCTGATGTGCAACTCGGGGTCGTCGGCGCTGTACCTGGCGCTCGAACTGCTCGATCTGCCCAAGGGGTCCGAGGTCATCACCTCGCCGCTGACCTTCTCCACCGACGTCTCGCCGATCGTCCGTGGTGGCTGGATCCCCGTGTTCGTCGACGTCGAGCCGGACACGTACAACGTCGATGCGTCCAAGATCGAGGCGCTGATCACCGACAGGACCAGGGCGATCCTGGTTCCGAACCTGGCCGGTAACGCACCCGACTGGGACGCCATCCGCGAGATCGCAGACCGTCACGACCTCAAGGTCATCGAGGACTCGTGCGACTGCATCGGAACGACCCTGCGCGGCACCAAGACCGGATCGCGGTCGGACATCACCGTCACCAGCTTCGCGATGTCGCACATCATCACGTGCGCCGGCAATGGCGGCATGGTCTGCCTCGACGACGAGAAGCTCCGCGACAAGGGTCTGATGCTCCGGCGGTGGGGTCGTCGATCCGAGCCGCACCTGTTCGGCTCCGAGCAGGCGCGGACCGGGCGGGTGTTCCGCGAGAGTCTCGACGGCGTCGCGTACGACAACGACTTCATCTTCGACGTCTTGCCCTGGAATTTCGAGCCGTCCGAGTTGGGTGCCGCGTTCGGGCTGGTCCAGCTGAGCAAGCTCGGCGTCAACTACAAGCGTCGCCACGAGATCTTCGATGCGTTCACCGCGGCCTTCGGCGCCTACCCGTCACTGTTCCGTCTCCCGAGGCCGCTCGAGGGGTTCTACACCGCGTGGTTGTGCTACCCCGTCACGATCCGAGAGGACGCCGGATTCGAGCGGTCGGATCTGCAGGAGTCGCTCGAAGGTGCCGGAATCGACACCCGAACGGTATGGAGCGGCAACGTCACTCGCCACCCGATGATGCGCAATGTCGAGTACCGCACACCCGAGGACGGCCTGCCGTTCGCGGACGAGGTGTTCGAGCGCGGCATGTCCCTCGGGATGAGTCACGGCATGAGCGACGAGGAGCTCGATCACGTCGTTGCCAGCATTCACGCCTTTGCATCCAAGTTCGTCGCGTCGCTGTCGTAGCGCGCACGCAAGCGGCGTTGCCGCCGGCACCGAGTCCGCTCGTGCCCGAGCCCCCGGCCTCCGGTCGGGGGCTCGTTGCGTTCTCTCCGGTTCGGCGCTCCTCGCGGAAGAGAGATGGAACGACGTTCTACTATGGAATGGGACTTGCACTTGACATGTGGCGCTACCTGGCTAATGTCAACGACAGTTGTGTAGAACACGATTTCATATTGAGTCGCCGATCAGGAGCGCCCACAGTGACGAACGAAACGCCCTACATCCTCATCTCCGCGGACAGCCACGCCGGCGCCGATCACGCGACCTACCGCAGCTACCTCGAGTCCACGTGGCACGAGGAGTTCGACGCGTGGCGCGGAAAGTACAAGAACCCCTACCGAGACCTGGTCGACGACGGCCGAACCCGCAACTGGGACAACGAACGTCGGCAGCGGGAGACGCAGCAGGACGGCACGGTCGGTGAGGTGCTCTTCCCCAACACGGTGCCGCCGTTCTTCCCCAGCGCCGCGGTACTGGCCGGCCCGCCGCGCGCCGAGGACTTCGAGAAGCGCCTCGCCGGCATCCGCGCACACAACCGCTGGCTCGTCGACTTCTGCAACGACGCTCCCGCACAGCGCGCCGGTGTCGCACAGGTGTTCCTCAACGACGTCGACGAGGCGATCAGGGACGTCGAGTGGATCAAGGAGAACGGCCTGCGGGGTGGCATCCTGCTGCCCAATCTCGCGCCCGACATCAAGTGGGTCAAGCCACTGTACGACCCCGAGTACGACCGACTCTGGGAGGTCTGCGAGGACCTCGGCGTCCCGGTGAACAGTCATGCAGGCACGGGTCTGCCGGACTACGGCCGCTACAAGACCTCGTCGCTGCTCTACATCAACGAGGTCGGCTTCTACTCGATGCGTCCGCTCGTGCAGATGATCCTGTCCGGCGTGTTCGAGCGATTCCCGAAGCTCAAGTTCGCGGTGTCCGAGCAGGGCTGCGCATGGGCGCCTGACCTGATGCGTCAGCTCGACACCGTCGACCTGCGGGTCAAGCGGACCGGACGGATCGGTGAGCTGTTCTACAGCGAGGACGAGCAGTTGCCGCTGCGTCCGAGCGAGTACTTCCGGCGCAACGTGTGGGTCGGTGCCACGATGCCCTCGGCCCAGGACATGGCCTCGCGCGACACCCTCGGCGAGGGCAAGTTCATGTGGGGCAGCGACTACCCGCACAACGAGGGCACCTACCCGTTCACGCGCGAGTGCATCCGCCAGGTCATGCACGACGTGGACGAGGCGGAGCTGCGGAAGCTGTTCGCGGCGAACGCCGCCGAGCTCTACGACTTCGACCTGGATGCGCTGGCCCCGCTGGCAGCGAAGCACGGACCCACGCCGTCCGAGGTCGCGCAGCCGCTCACCGAGCTGCCCGACGATCCGAACGACGTCCTGTTGCGCGAGTCCTTCGCCGAGCAGCTCGAGGCGGAGCTGAGCGCGTGACGGGCAGGCTGCACGGACGTCGTGCGATCGTCACCGGCGCCAGCCGGGGGATCGGTGCCGGTATCGCGCAGCGGCTTGCCGCGGAAGGCGCTTCCGTCGCGATCGTCGCGCGCACGGTCGACGAGCCCGATCGCGGCTTCGACGGCACCCTGGCCCGGACGGCCGAGGTGATCCGCTCGGCCGGTGGCACGGCAGTGATCGTGCCCGCGGCGCTCGAGGACGCCGACGCACGTGCGGGGATCGTCCCGGAGGCGCAGGAGGCGCTCGGCGGGCCGATCGACATCCTCGTCAACAACGCAGCGGCTGCGATCTTCCAGCCGCTGCGAGACTACCCGTCCACGCGCGCGCACCTGACGTTCGAGGTGAACGTGCATGCGCCGCTGGACCTGGCGCAGCGGGTGATCCCCGGCATGCGGGAGCGTGGCGAGGGCTGGATCGTCAACATCACCAGTGGCACGGCACGGATCAGGCCGGTGGAGGCGCTGCCTCCGGGCGAGACCGACCTGGACGCCGCCATCCACGGCACGACCCTCTACGGCATGAGCAAGGTCGCGCTGGACCGGATGACCGCGGGCCTGGCCGCGGAACTGGTCGGCACCGGGATCCGGGTGAACGCGGTGCGTCCGCGCTCGGCTGTCGCGACGGCGGGTGCGTTGTCGGTCGCGTCGAACATGGTCGGGTCCCGGTGGTTCGTGCCGGAATCGCTCGAGGAGATGGTGGAGGCGGTGACGTGGTTGTGCGACGCCGCACCGCACCACACCGGCCACGTCGAGGCGAGCCTCGACATTCTCGAACGTGAGAAGGTCACGGTGCACGGCCTCGACGGCAGGCCGATCGTGAAGGAGCAGAACGCATGACGCCCTACGACGGCATTCCGATCGTCGACACACACATCGGCTTCCGGGAGGCCGGGTACGACGAGTACGCGTTCATCACGCGTCAGACGAAGGATCGGCAGAGCCGCGACGAGTTCCACATGCCTGCGCAGTACATGTTCAAGGGTGTGCCGGATCTCGCGACCGACGATCCGATCTCGGTGACGCTGCACGAGATGGACAAGCACGGCATCGAGATCGGCATGGTCAGCATGGCCAAGGAATCCGGGCAGCGGGCGGTTCGGGCGTTCCCGGACCGATTCGTGCCGCAGGGTTCCGCGGTGGACCCCAACGACATCATGGGAACCCTGAACCGGATGACTCGGGAGTACGAGGAGTTCGGCATCCGCTCGGTCAGCTCGTTTGCCGCGGGCACGTTCCCACAGGTGGCGCTCAACGCGCCGCAGATGTACCCGATCTACGCCAAGTGCGTCGAGCTGGACATCCCGATCTTCGCGTGCGCCGGGATCGCGGGGCCGCGGGTGAAGTCCGCCGTGCAGCACGTCGAACTCATCGACGACGTGATGTTCGACTTCCCGGATCTGGTGTTCGTCACCCGGCACGGCTGCGAACCGTGGGAGGACCTGGCGATCAAGCTGATGCTCAAGTGGCCCAACCTGTACTACTCGACGTCGGCGTTCGCGCCCAAGCACTACCCGAAGGCGATCGTCGACTACGCGAACACGCGTGGTGCCGACAAGATCATCTATGCGGGCTACTTCCCGGCCGGGTTGACGCTCGACCGGATCTTCACCGACATGCCGCACGTGCCGTTCAAGGACGAAGTGTGGCCCAAGTTCCTGCACGAGAACGCCCGCAAGGTGCTCAAACTGAAAGGTTGATTCGGACATGCCGATCGGTATCGGAGCAGATCACGAGGCGCTCGCCGACACGCTCGCCCGATTCGCTGCGCGGGAGACACCCGTGGAGCGGACCCGGACCCGGTTCACGGAACTCGGTCGAGGGGAGCTGCCGGACCACTGGAGACAACTTGTGGACATGGGGATTCCGTCGCTGTACATCCCCGAGGTGTTCGACGGTGCCGGCGCGGGATTGCTGGAATTGGCGGTCGCGCTGGAACAGTCGGGGCACGGGTTGGTGCCGGGTCCGCTGCTCGCGACGGTGACGGCGAGTGCGGTGGTCGAGACGCACGGCACGGATGCCGCGCACAAGATGCTGTTGCCGCGCTTCGCGGCGGGTGCGACCGGTGCGTGTGCGCTCGGACCCGGGACGGTCACGCTCGACGGCGACGGCGACGAGGTCGTCGCGTCGGGCACCACGGTTCCCGTCCTCGGCGCCGTCGGTGCGGACATCCTCGTGCTCGCGGGCCGGTGCGACGAGAAGCCGGTGTGGTTCGTCGTTCCCTCCGGTGCGGGCGGCGTCAGTCGCGTCGCCGAGGAAGGGGTCGACCTGACCCGGGACATCGGACGGATTCACCTGTCGGAAACGAGAATTCCGGCGGACCACATCCTCGGGGCGTCGCCCGGGGAAGTGGGCGCGCTCGCGACCGTTCTCCAGTGCGCCGAGGCGGTCGGCATCGCCCGCTGGGCGCAGGAGACCAGCCTCGCCTACACCAAGATCCGGGAGCAGTTCGGGAAGCCGATCGGCTCATTCCAGGCGATCAAGCACAAGTGCGCGCAGCTGTTCATCCGGGTCGAGATGATGACCAGCGCGGTGTGGGATGCCGCGACGGCCGCGGACAGTGGGGACCGAGAACAGGCGGCTCTGACCGCGGCCCGCGCGGCGACCGTGTGCCGGCGTGAGGCCGTGGATGTGGTCCTGGACTGCTTGACGCTGCTCGGTGGCATCGGCAACACCTGGGAGCACGACATCCACCTGTACTGGCGGCGGGCGGTGAGCCTGCTCGCACTGGGTGGATCACAGGACGAGTGGGCCAGGAGCGCAGGCGAGTTGGCACTGACCGTCGAGCGGCACGCGGCACCCGGGGTCGAGGATCGCCCCGAGTTCCGGGCGCGTGTCGCCGCGACCGTCGCGGAGGCCGCTCGGCTCGATGCGCAGGCGGCACGCGTGCTGCTCGCCGATCGGGGACTGGTGTCGCCGCACTATCCCGAACCGTACGGCGTGGGTGCGGACACTGCCGGTCAGCTCATCATCGCCGAGGAGTTCGATCGCGTCGGGATGCCGCAACCCACGACGGTCATCGGAGAGTGGGCGTTGCCGTCGATCCTCCAGTACGGCACGCAGGAGCAGATGGAACGTCTGGTCGCCCCGACCCTGCGCGGCGAGATCGTCTGGTGCCAGTTGTTCTCCGAACCCGGCGCGGGCTCGGACCTCGCGGCGCTGACGACCTTCGCCAGCAGGGTCGACGGCGGCTGGCGGATCGACGGCAGCAAGGTGTGGACTTCCAAGGCACACGAGGCGCACTGGGGAATCTGTCTGGCCCGCACCGACCGCGAGGCGCCCAAGCATCGCGGCATCAGCTTCTTCCTCCTCGACATGACCGCACCGGGCGTCGAGGTCCGGCCCCTGCGGGAGGCCAACGGCGACCGGATGTTCAACGAGGTCGTCCTCGGAGGGGTGTTCGTGCCGGACGCCGATCTGGTGGGCGCGCCGGGGGAGGGCTGGAAGGTGGCCCGGACGACACTCGCGAACGAGCGGGTCGCGATGGGGACGACGCCCGTCGCGGGACGGCATCGCTTCGATCCGATCGAGGTCGTGCGTGGTCTCGACCCGGCCGACCGGCACAACGCGCTGCCTGCGCTCGGCCGGATCACCGCCGCCACAGGTGCACTGGACGCGCTCGCCCATCGCAGCGTTCTCAAACGCCTGTCCGGACTGAACCCGGGAGTCGAGGCGAGCGCGCTCAAGGCCGCGTCGGCGCGCCACATCACCGACGCGACCGCACAGGTGCTCGAGTGGTTCGGGCCGGAAGCAGCCGTGGGCAGCCTGGGCGCGGACGTGTCAGGGGGCGGCCGTGCGGCCAAGGCCTATCTGTCGACGCCGTCGCTGCTCATCGGCGGCGGCACGCTCGAGATCCAGCTGAACGTCATCTCCGAGCAGATCCTCGGGCTGCCACGGGAACCGCGATGACGGGTGGTCTCCTCGACGGCCGCACCGCGGTCGTCACGGGGGCCGGCGAGGGACTCGGCAGGGCCGAGGCCCTCGCACTCGCGGCGGCGGGCGCGAACCTCGTGATCAATGCGCGCAGTGAACGGATCGACGAGGTCGCCGCGGAGATCCGCGGCGGCGGTGGGAGCGTGGTCACGTGCGTCGGCGACGTGGGCGAGCAGTCCACCGCGGATCGGCTGATCGCGCTCGCGGTCGAGCGGTTCGGGGGACTCGACATCCTCGTGAACAATGCGGGCATCATCCGGGATCGCATGGTGTTCAACATGTCTGCGGACGAATGGGATGCGGTGCTGCGGGTCGGAGGCATATGCCTCCGGCCCGCCGGGTGCGGCCAACTATGCGGCGTCGAAGGCCGGGGTCGTCGCCTTGACGACGTCGACGGCGCGGGGCTGCGGTGCATTCGGTGTGCGCGCCAACGCAATCTGCCCGCGTGCCCGGACCGCGATGACAAGCGAGGTGTTCGGCCCGGGTCCGGACGCGGGGGAGGATCCGCTGTCGGCCGATCACGTGACGCCGCTCGTTGTCTACCTCGCGTCGCCCGCGGCCGATCCGATCACCGGTCGCGTCCTGGTGGCGTACGGCGACCGGATCGACGTCATGGCGGCGCCCACCGTGGAGACGCGCCTGCGGTCGGCGTCGCGATGGAATCAGGACGAGTTGCACGACGTGCTGGGCGGGCATCTCATCTCGTCAGCCGACAACGGGCCAGGTGGTGGCGGTTTGACGGCCGCTAAGCTGGACGCGTGACCGAATCCGTTGCCGCGCCACTGAGCCCCGACGACATGACCGACGCCCAGCGGGAACGTCGAGGCCACCTGCTCGACACCGTGATCGGGATGCTCGGCGAGACGAGCCCGGACCGCATCCAGATGCGCGAGGTGTCGGAGCGGTCGGGTGTCGCGCTCGGCACGCTGTACCGGTACTTCCCGGCCAAGCAGCACCTGCTGGCCGCATCGATGGCGGCGTGGAACGACATTCTCGCGGAGCGGCTCGCCGAGGAGCGGGCCACGGGCACACGCGGGCGGGCGCACGGTTCGGTCCTGGAACGGGTCGTCGACCTGTACACGCGGCAGATGAAGGCCTTTCAGCGCGGCCCGAACTTCGCGCGTCTCGAGGTGGAACTGCAGACCTCGGACGACCCGTACGTGCGTGACATTCTCGACGAGCGATCCGCTCTCAACAGGACGGCACTCTTCGACCTGATGGACGGTGTACCCGCCGAACGTGCGAGGCTCGCGTCGTTGTCGATCGGTAGCACCATGCTGAACTCGCTGATGCTGTGGACCACGGGTCGGATCGGGTTCCCCGAGGCACTCCGCAACGTCCAGGATGTGGCGCGGTTGATCCTCGGGGACTACGCGTGAGCGCCTGGGAGATTCCGGGGTGGAAACCCGGATTCCTCACGAGCAGGCGGCATCGTGTTGCCGCGAGGGTCAGTGGCTCTCGGATGCGACCCAGCCGTTGAAGAGAAGGTCGACGAAGTCGTCGGCAAGCTTGACGCCGTCGACAGGCCGGTGTTGTCCGGGATGGCGGTTGCCGGTGACCGCGGCGTCGAGCACGTCCTGACGATCCTGCGGTCGGAGATCGAGCGCGGCATGACCCTGCTCGGTGTGCGCGACATCCGGGATCTCAACCGATCGCGGGCGCGTGCGGCCACCGGTCGGAACGAGAACGAAATTCTGATGGTTCCTTCTTCCATCCAGTGAGACCGGAAGGTGATTCGTGCAATATTCCTGTGTATCAAGAATCACATTCTAGTTGTGCTCGCGACGCTCGAGGAGGACTGCAATGGGCAAACCGGTGATCGTGGATGCGGCTAGGTCGCCGATCGGCCGACGCGGCGGTTGGCTGTCCGGCCTGCACGCAGCCGAACTGCTCGGTGCCGTCCAGTCGGGGCTGCTCGAGCGGCTGAACCTCGACCCGGCGGTCGTCGAGCAGGTGATCGGCGGCTGCGTCACCCAGGCGGGGGAGCAGGCGTCGAACGTCAGTCGCAACGCATGGCTGCACGCGGGTCTGCCGGAGCGGACGGGCGTGACGACCATCGACGCCCAGTGCGGCTCCGGACAGCAGTCCGTGCACCTGATCGCCGCCCAGATCGCCGCCGGCGTCATCGATGCGGGAATGGCATGCGGTGTCGAGGCGATGTCCCGGGTGCCTCTGCTGTCCAACATCAGCGGCGATTTCGGCAGCCCCAAGCCCGCGGGCTGGACCGTGGACATCCCGGCCCAGTTCGAGGGCGCCGATCGGATCGCGCGCCGCAGGGGATTCACGCGCGAGGACCTCGACGCGTTCGGGCTCAGGTCCCAGCAGCGCGCGGCAACAGCGTGGGACGACGGCCGGTTCGATCGCCAGATCATTCCGGTGAAGGCGCCAGGGGCGGACGGGGCGGCGCCCGCCGTGGTGTCCCGCGACCAGGGCCTGCGGGAGACGTCGATGGAGGCGCTCGCGCGCCTGAAGCCCGTCCTCGACGGGGGCCTGCACACCGCGGGTACCTCCTCCCAGATCTCCGACGGCGCCGCCGCCGCGGTGCTCATGGACGAGGCACGTGCGCGCGAACTCTGTCTGCCACCGCGGGCCAGAATTGTCGCGCAGTGCCTCATCGGCGCCGAGACGCACTTCCTCCTCGACGGCCCGGTACAGGCGACCGAGTACCTGCTCGAGCGAACCGGCCTGTCGGTCGGGGACATCGACCTGTTCGAGGTCAACGAGGCGTTCGCGGCCGTCCCGATGTCGATGGCCCGCGTACACGGCGTGGACGAGGACCGGCTGAACGTGGGCGGTGGCGCCATCGCACTCGGCCACCCGGTCGGGTCGTCGGGTGTGCGGCTGATCGCGGCGGTGGTCGACGAACTCGAACGTCGCGACGCCGAACGTGCCCTCGTCGCGGTCTGTGCGGGTGGTGCCATGGCGACCGGCGCGATCATCGAGCGCGTGTGACCGGATCGACCGTCTTCCGAAGGGTGTAGAGATGTCCGACCTTCGTCGCGCGTCGGATGCGCGTACGGAAGCCATCGCGCGACTCACCGCGCCGGGTGCCGCCTTCGAGATCGTCGAGGAGCAGGTGCGTGGCGCCACGATGCCGGTGTTTCGCAACAGGTGCGGGTCCCTGCATCGATTGCTCGTCGATTCCGCCCGCTACGGTGATGCCGAGTACCTGGTGTGCGACGACCTCCGGCTGACCTTCGCCGAGCACCTCGACCGGGTCGCGTCGCTCGCTCACGAGTTGCGTTCCCGATACGCCCTCGCGAAGGGCGATCGCATTGCGATCCTGTCCGCCAACAATGCCGAATGGATCACGACTTTCTGGGCCGCGACCGCGCTCGGTGCCGTCACGGTGGGAATGAACTCCCTGTGGTCGGCCCGCGAGATCTCGTACGGGGTGCAGCTTTCCGAGCCGAGGCTTGTCGTCACGGACGCTCCTCGCCGGAAGTTGCTCGGTGCGGTGAACAACATCCCGGTTCTGTCCGTCGAGGACGACATCCCGGCGCTGTCGGCGGCCTGTCCGGGCGCCGAGTTGCCTGCACTCGAGGTGGACGAGGACGATCCAGCGGTCATCCTCTTCACCAGCGGTACGACCGGTCGGCCCAAGGGCGCCACGCACTCGCAGCGGAACATGGTGGCCGCGGTGGATTTCCACCGGTTCAACGATTCGCTCGCCGCCGAACTGGGCCGAGTTCCGACCAGCCGGCGATTTCTGCTCGCGACACCGCTCTTCCACATCGCCGCCCTGCACAACCTCGCCGTTCCCCGCCTCGCCTTCGGCGACACCGCGGTGATCACCACCGGTCGGTTCGACATCGACCGGGTCCTGCGACTGGTCGAGCGTGAGCGTCTCACCAACTGGGGCGCCGTCCCCACCATGGTGAGCCGGCTCGTCGAGCACGGGGATCTCTCCGCGTACGATCTCTCGTCGCTCCAGACGATCTCGATCAGTTCCGCGCCGTCTTCCACCATGCTGAAGGACAGACTTCGGGAGATGCTGCCCGCGGCGGGACCATCCCTCGGAACGTCCTACGGCCTGACCGAGTCGTCCTCGGCGGCGACCTCGGCGACGGCCGCAGACCTGGTGGAGCGTCCGGGCACCGTCGGCACCGCCGTGCCCACGATGCGGGTCGAGGTTCGGGACGAGCACGGTGGCCGGGTCCCGGACGGTGTCGAGGGCGAGATCCACGTGCGGGGTCCGCTCGTCATGCTCGGTTACTGGAACAACCCGGACGCGACCGCGGCGGCGATCGACGACGCCGGCTGGATGCGCACCGGCGACCTGGGCATCATGGAGGACGAATACCTCCGGATCAGCAGTCGCCGTTCCGATCTGATTCTCCGTGGCGGTGAGAACGTCTACCCGGCCGAGGTCGAGGACGTGCTCGCGGAGCATCCGCGGGTGCGTGAGTGCATCGTTCTGGGTACCGAGCATCACGACTACGGCGAGGAGGTCTGTGCCGTGGTGGTCCGGTCGCCGGACGCGGAGGTGACGGAAGAGGACCTGATCGGGTACATGTCCGAGCGGATTGCGCGATACAAGATCCCCACCAGGTGGATCTTCCGGACCGACGAACTGCCGCGCAACGCCACCGGCAAGGTCAAGCGTGCGGACGTCCTGGCTGCGCTTTAGTGGTCCGACTGCGAAATCTGTTGTAGCAAAGCATATCCGGACGGTGCATACCGTGTGGGTGTGTGCCGGCTCGGTGCTGCCCGGTATTTCGGGAACCTTCCCGTGTTGCCGAAGCCCACGAGCTGCTACCTTTCGACTAGGTACTAGTTTTTTCCTAGAAGCATCGGAGTTGAAAGTCTCATGACCGATCTCATCGAAGGCGCCGCGGACCAGGTTGTCGATCGCCTCGACGACGCGGGCCGTGCGCTGCTGTTCACGCAGGCCCGCACCGCGAACACCTTCTCCTCGGCTCCCGTGACCGACGAGGAGCTCGCCGGGATCTGGGAGCTCGCCCGCTGGGCGCCGACTGCCGCGAACACCCAGCCCCTGCGTGTCGTGTACGTCCGCACCGAGGAGGGCAAGGCTCGCCTGCTGCCGCACATGGCCGAGGGCAACCGCGCCAAGACGGAGTCGGCGCCCGCGGTCGCCGTGCTCGCCGTCGACACCGAGTTCCACGAGCACATTCCGGCCCTGCTGCCGTTCCGGCCGGAGATGAAGGACTACTACGCCGCCGACGAGGCCGCACGCACCGGCGCGGGTCGTTTCAACTCCGCGATGCAGGCCGCGTACTTCATCCTCGCCGTCCGCGCCCAGGGTCTCGCAGCCGGACCGATGGCCGGATTCGACGCCTCCGGTGTCGACGCGGAGTTCTTCGCCGACGGCCGGTTCAAGTCGATCCTCGTGGTCAACATCGGTCACCCGGGCGTCGACCCCTGGTTCGACCGGTTGCCGCGGCTGGACCACGACGACGTGATCACCTGGGCCTGACGCCCTCCCGCCCTGAAGCAGCGGCCCCCACGCCGATCCGGTGTGGGGGCCGCTGCGTTGCGAGGCCGAGGTCAGGGGGTGTCGACGTGGCCACCCGGGTGCCGGGCGAAGCGGCCTGCGTCGGCGGGGTGGACCGGATCGTCCGCCGGCCACGGCCAGCCGCCGAACCCGGTGCGGCGGTAGTCGTCGAACGCCTGCTGCAGTCCGGCGGCGTCGTTCATCACGAACGGACCGTGCTGGGCGACGGGTTCGCCGATCGGCCGGCCCTGCAGCAGCAGGATCTTGATGCCGCCGTCACCCGCGGTGAGGGTCACCGGTGCGGCGGCGTCGACGAGCGCCCCTGATCCGCTGTCCACGTGAGTGTCGCCGATCCGTACCGCGGAGCCCTCGTAGACGTACAGCACCCGGTGGGTCTCGGGTCCCGATGCGGCGGGGAGCTCGAAACGTGCGCCGGGCGCCAGGTCGAGATGCCAGATCGCCAGGTCGGAGTCGGTGTTCGACGCCCACGACTCGGGCGGAGGCGCGAGCGGGTCGACCTCGTCGAGGCTTCCGGCGATCACGGTGACCTCGGTGGCCCGGCCGGCGTCGTCGGTCCGCACCACGCGCGGGGTCTGTTCGCTCCAGAACATCGAGAAGTGCGGGTCGGCGGTCTTCGACGACGCGGGCAGGTTCAGCCAGATCTGGAACAGTTCGAGGGGGTTCGGCCGGTCCCGCTTCAGGAGCGGGAACATCTCCGAGTGCGAGACGCCGCTGCCGGTGGTCAGCCACTGCGTGTCGCCGTCGCCGTAGCGTGCGGTGGCGCCGAGGGAGTCGGCGTGGTCGACGGTGCCCTGCCGCACGTATGTGACGGTCTCGAAGCCGCGATGCGGATGCTGGGGGAAGCCGGGGATGTGCCGCCCGTGGTACATGTTCCAGCCCGACGGGTGGCCGAAGTCCTGGCCGAGCGGACGTCCCGCGAGGGAGGCGTCCGGTGCGAGGTCGGCGGTGCCCTCCGGGTAGGCGTCGTGGTGGTACGCGACGAACAGGAAGGGGTCCACGGCCTGCCACGGACTGCCGAGGCGGAACTGCTGAAGCACGGGATCGCTGGTGTTCATGCAACCTTCAACTATCTGTGCGGTTGAGTTGATTCCCGCCCGCGCCGGGCGGGACGCGCCGCATCGGCACGTGGTCGATGCCGGCCTCGATGTGGCCCGGGCCGGTACGGACGAACCCGAAACGGCCGTACCAGGATTCGAGGTACGCCTGCGCGGAGATCTCGACCACGCCCCGGCAGGTGGCCAGCGCCGCCTCGATCAGCTCGCCCGCGAGACCGCGTCCGCGCGCGGTCGCGGCGGTCGCGACCCGGCCGAGGTGGGCGACGGGACCGTCGGTCAGAACCCGCAGGGTCGCGAGAATCTCGCCGTCCTCCTCCGTCCAGTACAGCGTGGTGCTCGGCTCGAGGTCGCGGCCGTCGAGTTCGGGCTCGGAGACGATGCCCTGCTCGTGGACGAACACCTCGACGCGCAACCTGATGATCCGGTACAGCGTCGCCGGCGCGATGCGGTCGAGCGGTGCGTGGTGGATGGTCGGCACCGCCTCATCGTAGGAAGTGTCAGGCCGGTTCAGGGGGTCGGCGCAGCTCGATCAGATCGGTGAGGAAGCGGCTCGCCGCGGTCGCGGCGCGCTCGGGGTCGCCGTCGATCACGGACTGCACCAGTTCGCCGTGCTCGGACTCGAACGAGTTCGCCGCGTCGACGGGGTGCCCGGTGACGATCTGCTCGATCGTGGGGAGAAGGGAGTCGTAGAACTCGAGGTAGACCTCGTTGTGGCTGGCCGCGACGATCGCCCGGTGCAGTGCGACGTCGGCGGTGACCGCGGCCCGCCGGTCGTCCGGGGTCATCGGTTCGGTGCTGCGCCAGAGGAGGTTTCGCTTCTCCAGCAGCGCCCGGAGGTTCTCGACGTCGCCCTCGTCGCGGCGGCGGGCGGCGAGTGCGGCGGCGGTGACGTCGAGGGCCTGGCGCAGCTCGAGCACGTCCCTCTCGTGGGCCGACGCGAAGTACTTGCCGAGTGTGCAGCCGAGGTCGCTGGTCGCGATCACATAGGTGCCGGATCCCTGTCGTCGCTCGAGCATGCCGGCGTGCGCGAGGGCCTGAACCGCCTCGCGAATGGTGTTGCGGCCGGTTCCGGTCAACTCGGCGAGCTCGGGTTCGGTGGGGATCCGGCTGCCGACGGGCCAGCGCCCGGATGTGATCTCGGCGCGGAGTTGCTCTGTGACCTGCGCGATCAGACTGGTACGGCGAACGGGTTGCACGGTGGCCTTTTCTCCGGGCGGGTGGGACGGCGCCGAGTTTAGTCGTTTGCCCGGATTCATCCAGTCATCCTATGATTTCTGGATTCCGCGTGAGTTCGACGACATGTGAGGTGAGTGGTGGCGGTGCAGGACACGAGACGGTCCGACTCGGAACCGTCGACGCAGGGGCTGTCGACGCGATCCCTGGTCGCCGGACGGCTCACCGTTCTCGTCGCGATCGTGCTCTCCGCCCTCACCCTGCGTATCGCGGTCACCTCGCTGACCCCGCTGCTCGACGAGATCGGGGCCGAGATCGGCTTCGACTCCACGGTCATCGGTGTCTTCGGCATGCTGCCGACCGCGATGTTCGCGGTGTTCGGCCTGCTCACCCCGCGCCTGACCGTGCGGTTCGGGCTCGAACGGGTCGCGTTGACGGCGATGGTGATGACCGCCGTCGGACTGGGAACCCGCGCGGTGATGTCCGGGACGGCCGGGTTGCTGGTGTTCTCCGCGCTCGCGCTCGGCGGCATGGGTATCGGCAATGTCGTGATCCCGCCGCTGGTCAAGCGGTACTTCTCCGACCGGCTCGGGGCGGTGAGCACCGTCTACATCCTGTGCGTGCAGATCGGCACCATGGTGCCGGCCGCGGTCGCGGTCCCGCTCGCCGACGCGTTCGACTGGCGGGTCTCGCTCGGCGTGTGGACCCTGCTTCCGGTCGCCGCCGCGCTGCCCTGGATCTCGGTGGTCGCCTCCCGCCGCGGCCGGGATGCCCGGGACGTCACCGCGGGGCCTTCCGCCGCGGACGAGGAGCCGCGGGGACAGGTGTGGCGTTCGCCGGTGGCGTGGGGCATGGCCGGGATGTTCGGCATGACGTCGCTGATCACCTACTCGATGTTCACCTGGATCCCGAAGATCCTCGCCGAGGCCGGCGCGAGTGCCGGATTCGGCGGATCCATGGTTGCCCTGTTCAGCGCGGTCGGGTTCATCGCCGCGGTCGGGGCCCCGTCGCTGTGCATTCGCATCGCCAACCCGTACCCGGTGGTGCTCGCCTGTGGGGTCGCCTACCTGATCGGGTTCGCCGGACTGCTGTGGGCGCCGATGACCGCGCCGCTGCTGTGGATCGTGGCCGTCGGCCTCGGTCCGAGCACGTTCCCGATGTCGTTGACGCTGATCAACCTGCGCACCCGCACCGGCGCCGGTTCCGCCGCCCTGTCCGGATTCACGCAGGGTCTCGGTTACACGGTGGCCTGCATCGGACCGCTGATGTTCGGTGTCCTGCACGACCTCACCGGCGGCTGGACGTGGCCGTTCGCCCTGCTCCTGGTCGCGGTCGGGGTGGTCATGGTCGCCGGGTACGTGGCGTGCAAGCCGCGGTTCCTCGAGGACAGCTGGGCCCCCGATGCGGGCCGAGGCGTGGATCACACCGCGTAACACGCCGTTCACCTGCGCAAATGTTCTCACACCGGGCCTGAACGTGGGGTGAGAGCAAGTTCATTGCGGGGTCACCGACGGCAGCACCGGGGCAACATCGCGCTCGTAGTTTCTGGGTCATCCAATCCAACGAGGAGGCCCGGTGACCACACGTTCGGACGACGCCACGGCAATGACCGTCGGCGTCGACGCGCCCGCGTCGACGCCCAAGCACCACATCGCGTACTGGGACGCGGAGGACGTCGAGGCATGGGAGGCCGGCGGCAAGGACGTCGCCAAGCGCAACCTGATCTGGTCGGTGGTCGCCGAACACGTCGGGTTCTCGGTCTGGTCGATCTGGTCGGTGATGGTGCTGTTCATGCCGACCGACGTCTACGGCATCGACGCGGCGGGCAAGTTCTTCCTCGTCGCGGTGCCGACACTGGTCGGGGCGGTCCTGCGCATCCCGTACACCGTCGCAACCGCGCGGTTCGGTGGCCGTAACTGGACGGTCTTCAGCGCGCTGGTGCTGATGGTGCCGCTGCTCGCGACGCTGTACCTGATGCTCAATCCCGGCTTCTCGTACACGACGTTCCTGCTGGTGGCCGCGCTCGCCGGCGTCGGCGGCGGCAACTTCGCCTCCTCGATGACCAACATCAACGCGTTCTACCCGCAGCGACTGAAGGGCTGGGCGCTCGGGCTCAACGCCGGCGGCGGCAACATCGGTGTGCCCGTGGTCCAGCTCATCGGCCTGCTGGTGATCGCGACGGTCGGCAACACCGAGGCGTGGATCGTCTGTGCGATCTACCTCGCCCTGTGCGGTGTCGCGGCGGTCGGTGCCGCACTGTTCATGGACAACCTGGGCAACCAGAAGGCCGACCTCCGGGCGATGGGGCAGACGCTGCGATTCGGCGACTCGTGGGTCATCGCCTTCCTCTACATCGGCACCTTCGGCTCGTTCATCGGATACAGCTTCGCGTTCGGCCAGGTCATGCAGATCAACTTCCTCGCGGGCGGCGACACCCCGGCGCAGGCCGCACTGCACACCGCGCAGATCGCGTTCATCGGCCCGCTGCTCGGCTCGATCGCGCGCCCGTACGGCGGCAAGCTCGCCGACCGCATCGGCGGCGGCAAGATCACCCTGTACACGTTCGCCGCGATGACCCTGGCCGCCGGACTCCTGGTCACCGCGAGCACGCTCGACGATCGGACCGCCGGCGCGGCGAGCACCGGTGTGCTGGTGACCCTGGTGCTCGGCTTCATCGCCCTGTTCCTGCTCTCCGGCCTCGGCAACGGGTCCGTCTACAAGATCATTCCGTCGATCTTCGAGGCCAAGGCCCAGGGGCTCGACCACCTGGACGCCGAGCAGAAGGCGACCTGGTCGCGGAACATGTCCGGCGCGCTGATCGGCTTCGCCGGCGCCATCGGCGGTCTCGGCGGTGTTGGCATCAACCTGGTGCTCCGCGCGTCCTACAACAGCGACGCCAAGTCGGCGACCATGGCGTTCTGGGTGTTCCTCGCCTTCTACGTGGCCTGCATGGTCGTCACCTGGGCGGTGTTCATGCGGCGCCCGTCCGAGCGCACGCACGCCGCCGGCGCCAAGTCCCCGGCACTGGTCACCGACTGAGGCGGTTCGCACATGCTGGTTTCCACCCCCACCCACTGTCCCTACTGCGGGCTGCAGTGCGCGATGACGATCTCGCGTGATTCTGCCTCCGCGACTCCCGGAGCCACGGCGGCCGTCACCGGCCGCAGCTTTCCCACCAACCGGGGTGGGCTGTGCCAGAAGGGCTGGACCAGCGCGGAACTGCTGCGCAACCCGAATCGGCTGACCGCCCCGCTGGTGCGGCGGGGCGGTCGGCTGCGGCCCACCACGTGGGAGCATGCCCTCGACGTCGTCGCCGACGGCTTCGCCGCCGCGCAGGCCGCGGCGGGCAGGGATGCGGTCGCGATCTTCGGCGGCGGGGGGCTGACCAACGAAAAGGCCTATCTCCTGGGCAAGTTCGCTCGTGTCGCACTCGGTACCTCGAACATCGACTACAACGGGCGGTTCTGTATGTCTTCCGCGGCCGCGGCGGCGGGCAAGGCCTTCGGCCTCGACCGCGGCCTGCCGTTCCCGGTGCGCGATCTCACCTCCGCTCGCGCCATCCTGGTGCTCGGGGGGAATGTCGCGGAGACGATGCCGCCCTTCCTCGGACACCTCGCGGCGGCCGCCGAGGCCGGCGGCCTGATCGTCGCGGATCCGCGACGGACCGCGACCGTGGAGCGGGCGCTCGCCGGCGGGGGCATCCACCTGCAGTTGCGGCCCGGCACCGATCTGCCCCTCGCGTTGGGTCTGCTGCACATCGCCGTTCTCGACGGCCGGATCGACCGCGGCTACATCGCCGAGCGCACGGAGGGTTTCGACGACGCCTGGCTCGCGGCCGCGCAGTGGTGGCCGGAGCGGACCGAGCGGGTCACCGGGGTGTCCGTCGCGCTGCTGCGCAGGACGGTCGAGATTCTCTGGCGGGCACGGCAATCCGACTCGGGCTCGTACATCCTCACCGCCCGCGGGGCCGAGCAGCACGCGACCGGCACGGACACCGTTTCCGCGGTGATCAACCTGGCGCTCGCGTTGGGGCTGCCCGGCCGGCGCGGCAGCGGGTACGGCCCGATCACCGGGCAGGGCAACGGGCAGGGCGGCCGCGAACACGGCCAGAAGGCGGACCAACTGCCCGGCTACCGCAAGATCACCGACCCCGCCGCGCGCGCCCACGTCGCCGGGGTGTGGGGCGTGGACCCCGACTCGCTGCCCGGTCCCGGCCGCAGCGCCTACGAACTGCTGGACTCGCTCGGCACGCCCGAGGGTCCGCGGGCGCTGATGGTGCACGGCGCCAACCTCGCCGTGTCCGCGCCGCGCGCGGGACACGTCACCGACCGGCTCGCTGCGCTGGACCTGTTGGTGGTGAGCGACTTCCTGCTCTCCGAGACCGCGGCGATGGCGGACGTGGTGCTCCCGGTGCTGCAGTGGGCGGAGGAGGAGGGCACCATGACCAGCCTCGAGGGCCGGGTCCTGCGTCGCCGAGCCGCCGTTCCCGCCCCCGCCGGACCCCGTTCGGAACTCGAGGTGTGGGCGGAGCTGGCGCGCCGCCTCGGCCAGCCCGAGGGGCGATTCCCCACCGACCCCGGTGTCGTGTTCGAGGAGCTGCGCGCCGCGTCCGCCGGCGGCATCGCCGACTACTCCGGTGTCAGCTACGAACGGCTGGACGCCGACGAAGCACTGCACTGGCCGTGCCCGGCAGGCACCGACGCGGACGGCGCCCACCCCGGCACGCCGCGAGTGTTCCTGGACCGCTTCGCCACCGACGACGGCCGGGCCCGGTTCGTGGCCGTCGAACACGACGGACCCGCCGAGTCCGTCGACCCCGACTACCCGCTCGTTGCGACCACCGGCCGGGTGCTCGCGCACTACCAGTCCGGTGCGCAGACCCGCCGGATCGCCGAACTCTCGGCCGCCGCGGGCCCGATGTTCGTGCAGATGCACCCGGACACCGCCACCCGGATGGGCCTGGTCGACGGTCGGATGGCGGCGGTGCGCAGCCGCCGCGGCCGGGTGCTCGCGACGGTCCGCTGCGACGACGGGATGCGCCTGGACACGGTGTTCCTGCCGTTCCACTTCGCGGGCGACGAGCGGGCGAACCTGCTGACCAACCCGGCGCTGGACCCGACCAGCCGGATGCCGGAGTTCAAGGCGTGCGCGGTGACGCTCGAGCCGGCAGCCGAAAAGGAGGCGGTGGCATGAGCACGGACCGGAAGCGAATCGTGGTGGTGGGCAACGGGATGGCCGGTTCCCGTGTCGCCGAGGAGCTGCGGCGACGCGACCCCGAGCATGCCCGGCTGGAGATCGTGGTGATCGGCGGCGAGCCGCACCCCGCCTACAACCGGATCCTGCTGTCGAACGTGCTCGCCGGATCGATCACCGCCCGCGACACGCGGCTCAAGCCGGACGGCTGGTGGGACCGGCACGGCATCGAGGTGCGCTCGGGCGTCCACGTCACCGGCGTCGACACCGAGACCCGCACCGTCGGGTGCGACGACGGCAGCGAGCTCGGCTACGACGAACTGATTCTCGCGACCGGCAGCCGATCCTTCCTGCCGCCGATCGAGGGTGCGGTGCTCCCGGACGGAACCCTCGCCGACGGTGTGGCGGCGTTCCGCACCATCGGCGACTGCGAGCAGATCGCGGCCGCCGCCGAGAGCGGCGGGAAGGCGGTCGTGCTCGGCGCCGGGCTGCTCGGCCTCGAGGCCGCGCGCGGGCTCCTGCTGCGCGGCATGGACGTGACCGTGGTGCACCCCAAGGATTTTCCGATGGAACGCCAGCTCGATGCAGGGGCGGGTGCCGTGCTGGTGCGGGTACTCACCGAGCTCGGCATGGCCGTGGTCCTCGGCAGGCGGGCCGTTGCCCGCGACGTCGACGCGGTGATCCTCGACGACGGCACCCGGCTGCCCGCCGACCTGCTGGTGCTCTCCGCAGGGATCCGGCCCGAGGTCGAGTTGGCCCGGAGCGCCGGGATCGACGTCGATCAGGCGATCGTGGTCGACGACCACCTGCGCACCAGCGCGCCGCACATCTCCGCGATCGGCGAGTGCGCGCAGCACCGCGGCGAGGTCTACGGCCTCGTGCAACCGGGATGGGAACAGGCCGGGGTCGTCGCGGAGCGCCTGGCGGGCAAGGACGCCGCGGCCCGCTACGACGGCACCGCGAACGTCACCCGGCTCAAGGCCCACGACATCGACCTGGCGTCGATGGGGGAGATCGACGCCGACCTGCACTCCGCGCACAGCGAGGTGCTCACCGTCGCCGACCCCACCCGCGGCCGCTACGCGAAGCTCGTCGTCCGCGACGACCGGGTCGTCGGAGCGGTACTGCTGGGCAACCCGGACGTCGTGGGCACACTGACCCAGTTGTTCGACGCCCGGCTGCCGGTCCCGGCGGACCGGATGTCGCTGCTGATCGGCCGCGGCTCCGGCACGGGCGGCGAGATCGCCAGCCCCGCAGGCATGCCCGGATCCGCGGTGATCTGCCGATGCAACTCGGTCACCAAGGCACAGCTGACCGGCTCGTGGAAGCAGGGCGCGCGGACGGTTGCCGCGATGGCGACCGCGACCCGCGCGACCACCGGCTGCGGCGGCTGCAGCTCGGCGGTGCAGGGCATCTGCGAATGGCTGCGCAACTCGGACCCGCAGGACACCGAAGACAGCGTCACAGGATCGATCGAGGAAGAAGGTGCGGCATGAGCCCCCAGTCTGTTGCGAGTGCCAGGTCTGTTACGAGTGCTCGGTCCGTCGTGGTGGTTGGCCACGGAATGGTCGGACACCGGTTCGTGGAGGCGTTGCGGGCGCGCGACGAGTCGGGGCAGTGGAACGTCACCGTCCTGTGCGAGGAAGCGCTACCCGCCTACGACCGGGTCGGCCTGTCCTCGTACGTCGGAACCTGGGACCCCAAGGAACTCGCACTCGCAGGCAACGACTACGCCGGCGACAACCTGGTCGACCTGCGGACCGGCGTCCGCGCCGACACCATCGACCGCGCGGCCCGCACGATCACCACCTCGGCAGGCGACACCCTGGCCTACGACGCCCTGGTGATGGCCACCGGCTCGTACGCGTTCGTGCCGCCGGTCCCCGGGCACGACCGGCCCGAGTGCTTCGTGTACCGCACCCTGGACGACCTGGACGGCATCCGCGCCCGCGCCGAGGCGGCCGGTCCCGGTGCGGTCGGTGTCGTGGTCGGCGGCGGCCTGCTCGGTCTCGAGGCCGCGAACGCGTTGCGGCTCATGGGGATGACCCCGCACGTGGTGGAGTTCGCGCCGCGGCTGATGCCGTTGCAGGTCGACGAGGGCGGCGGCGCGCTGCTGGCCCGACTTGTCGAGAGCCTCGGGGTGGCCGTGCACACCGGTGTCGGTACCGCGGCGATCACCGAGGGGCCGGCGGGCCTGAGCGTTGAGCTCTCCGACGGGTCGGTCATCGACGCGGCGCTGCTCGTGTTCTCCGCCGGCGTCCGCCCGCGGGACCAGCTCGCGCGGGACGCCGGCCTCGATGTCGGGGAGCGCGGCGGCATCCTCACCGACCTCGGCTGCCGCACCTCCGACGAGTCGATCTACGCGGTCGGCGAGTGCGCGGCCGTCGAGGGCACCTGTTACGGCCTGGTCGCTCCCGGCTACACCACCGCCGAGGTCGTGGCGGACCGGATGCTCGGCGGTGCAGCGGAATTCCCGGGCGCCGACCTGTCGACCAAGCTGAAGCTGATGGGAGTCGACGTCGCGAGTTTCGGCGACGCGCACGCCCGGACCGCCGGTGCACTCGAGGTGGTGCTCTCCGATGCGGCGAAGGGCACCTACGCCAAGCTCGTGGTCTCCGACGACGCGAAGACACTGCTCGGCGGCGTTCTCGTGGGTGACGCGTCGGCCTACGCCTCGTTGCGGCCGTTGGTCGGTCGTGAGCTGCCGGGCGACCCGGCCGCGCTGATCTCGCCGGCAGGCGAGAAGCCGGGCGCCGGGGCACTGCCCGACGACGCCGAGGTCTGCTCGTGCAACGGCGTCACCAAGGGCTCGATCTGCGGTGCCATCGCCGAAGGCGCCTGCGACATCGCCGCGGTCAAGTCCTGCACCAACGCCGGCACCACCTGCGGTGGCTGCCTGCCGACGATCAAGCAGCTGCTCGCGTCGTCGGGTGTGGTGATGAGCAAGGCGCTGTGCGAGCACTTCGAACAGTCGCGGGCGGAACTGTTCGAGATCGTGCAGGCCACCGGCACCCGCACCTTCTCCGCGCTGATCACCAAGTACGGAAAAGGATCCGGCTGCGACATCTGCAAGCCGGTGGTGGCGTCGATCCTCGCCTCCACGGACTCGGATCACATCCTGCACCGCCAGCAGGCGGGCCTGCAGGACACCAATGACCACTTCCTTGCCAACATCCAGAAGAACGGCACCTACTCGGTGGTGCCGCGGATGCCCGGTGGGGAGTGCACCCCGGAGCAACTGATCGTGATCGGCGAGGTGGCCCGCGACTTCGGGCTGTACACCAAGGTCACCGGCGGCCAGCGGATCGACCTGTTCGGCGCCCGGGTCGAGCAGTTGCCGGCGATCTGGAAGCGGCTGGTCGACGCGGGCATGGAATCCGGTCAGGCGTACGGCAAGTCGTTGCGCACCGTGAAGAGCTGCGTCGGCTCCACCTGGTGCCGCTACGGCGTGCAGGACTCGGTGGGGATGGCGGTGAACCTGGAGAACCGGTACCGCGGCCTGCGGTCACCGCACAAGATCAAGTTCGGTGTCTCCGGCTGCGCCCGCGAGTGCGCGGAGGCCCGGGGCAAGGACGTCGGCGTCATCGCCACCGAGAACGGCTGGAACCTCTACGTCGGCGGCAACGGCGGCCAGTCGCCCAAGCACGCGCAGCTGCTCGCCGGTGGCCTCGACGACGAGACGCTGGTCAAGTACATCGACCGGTACCTGATGTTCTACATCCGCACCGCGGACCGGTTGCAGCGCACCGCGCCGTGGGTGGAGGCGATGGACGGGGGACTGGACCACCTCAGGGAGGTGGTCTGCGAGGACAGCCTCGGCATCGCCGAGGAGCTGGAGGCGGCCATGGCCAAGCACGTCGACGGCTACCGGGACGAGTGGGCGGGCGTACTCGACGACCCGGAGAAGCTGTCGCGGTTCGTCTCCTTCGTCAACGCGCCCGAGGAAGCCGACCCGACGGTCGCGTTCGACGAATCCGGAGTCCGCAAGGTCCCGGTGCTGATGGGTCTGCCCGCGATGCCCCGGTAGCCGCAACCCCGCCCGCTGCTTACCGCGAGGGAATCGTGCCTTAACGCCGGGGTAACACCAGCTCCGTAGAAATGAAGACCTGCTGTTACAGGGAGGACGGCCGATGACCGTTATCGATTCACATGCGCAGACCGTCACCGGATCGGGACGCGACAGCGTCGCCGACGGACGACTCGAATGGACCTCGGCGTGCCCGCTGAGCCGCCTCATCCCGGGGCTGGGCGTGGCGGTGCTGCTTCGCGGAGGCGAGCAGGTGGCGCTGTTCCTGCTCGACGACGGCACGCTGCGCGCGGTCGGCAACATCGACCCGTTCGGCCGCGCCGCGGTGATGTCGCGCGGACTGGTGGGGGACCGGGCCGGGGAACCGACGGTCGCGTCACCGCTGCTCAAACAGGTTTTCTCGCTCGTCGACGGCCGCTGCCTCGACGATGAAGAGATGCGGCTGCCCGTCTACGACGTGCGGGTCTGGGGCGGTGTCGTGCAGGTGCACAGCCCGCTGCAGGCCGGTGTGGGCACCGCGTGACGACGGCGATGGCACAGGCACAGGCTTCCCGCGGCGAGCCGCTCGGTGTTTCCGGTGGCGAACCGCTCCGGGGCCCCGGCGGTGACCCGCTGAAGGGGTTCACGATCGGGGTGACCGCGGCCCGGCGTTCCGAAGAGTTCACCACCCTGCTCACCCGGCGGGGCGCAACGGTCGTACAGGCCGCGGCGATCCGCATCATCCCGCTCGTCGACGACGCCGAGCTGGAACGGGTGAGCAGGGAGTTGATCGCGCGGCCCGCGGAGATCACGGTGGCGACCACCGGGATCGGTTTCCGCGGATGGATGGAGGCGGCCGACGGCTGGGGTCTGGCCGAGGACCTGGGACAGGCGCTCGGCCGGTCCAGGATTCTCGCCCGCGGCCCCAAGGCCAAGGGCGCCATCCGTGCCGCTGACCTGCGCGAGGAATGGTCGCCGGCGTCGGAGTCCTCGGCAGAGGTGCTCGACCACCTGCTCGGTGAGGGGGTGGAGGGCAAGCGGATCGCCGTGCAGCTGCACGGTGCCACAACGGAGTGGGAGCCGCTGCCCGACTTCTGCGAGGTGCTCCGACTGGCCGGCGCCGAGGTCGTCCCCGTCCCCGTCTACCGGTGGACCCCGCCGGACGACCAGAGCGCGATGGATCGGTTGATCGAGCTGACCGTCGGTGGCGGTCTGGATGCGGTCAGCTTCACCAGTGCGCCCGCAGTCGCGGCGATGTTGATGCGCGCCAAGGAGATCGGTCTCGTCGACCCGCTGTTGGCCGCGTTCGGAGGTCGGGTGATCGCGGTGTGTGTCGGTCCGGTGACCGCCGCTCCGCTCGAGGCACTCGGCGTGCGCACCACGATGCCGGGGCGGGCCAGGCTCGGCTCCCTGGCCCGGCACATCGCCGAGGAACTGCCCCGTCGTGCGATGAGGGTGAACGCCGCCGGGCACGAGTTGAGTGTGCGCGGCGGGTGCGTCGTCGTGGACGGCGAGGTACGTCAGCTCGCGCCCGCTGCGATGGCGCTGATGCGCACGCTCGCGCGGCGCCCCGGTCGGGTCGTCTCCCGTGAGGAACTCCTCGCGGTGCTGCCCGGCGGCGGGGGCGACACCCATGCCGTGGAGACGGCGATCGCGCGGCTGCGGTCCTGCCTCGGGGCGCCGAAAATCGTGCAGACCGTCGTGAAACGCGGCTACCGGCTCGCGATCGATCCCGCCGACTGCGGCGACGACGACGGGAAGCGGTCGTGAGCCGGCGCGACCGGTGCCGGCCGGCGCTGGTGCTCGTCGCTCACGGCACCCGCTCGACCCGTGGCGTCGACCTGGTCGCGGCGCTCGCGGAGGAGGTCTCGGCATCGGTCGGCATCACCCGGGTGGCGTTCGTCGACGTGCTTGGCCCGTCTCCGGCGGAGGTGCTGCGTGATCTGGGTGGGCCCGCCGTCGTGGTGCCCGCCTTCCTGGCGTCCGGGTACCACGTGCACAGCGATGTCCCGCGCGAGGTCACCGAGTCGGGGCACCCGGCCGCCCACGTCACCCCGGCGCTCGGACCGGACCCGGTGCTGGCGCTGGTGTTGCGTGAGCGGCTCCGCGAGACCGGGTGGCGACGCGGCGACGCGGTGGTGCTCGCCGCGGCCGGCTCGTCGGATCCCCGCGCGCTCGCGGACGTGCAGCGGGCGGCGGCGATGCTCGCCGAGCTGACCGGTGACCGGGTCGAGATCGGCTATGCCGCAACCGCACAACCGCGGGTCCCCGACGTGGTCCGCCGGGTGCGCGAGGCGTCGGGGCGCCGGGTGTTCGTCGCGTCGTACCTGTTGGCGCACGGGCTGTTCCACACCAGGCTCGGGGAGGCCGGCGCGGACGGGGTCGCCGAACCGCTCGGCGTGCACCCGGCGTTGGTGCGCCTGCTGGTGGCGCGCTATCGGGCGGGAGTCGCGGCCGTCGAAGGTGCTGCGCCGCAGCCGCGTTCCACGGTCAGCGAGGCAGCGGAAGCAGTTCCACGACTCCTCCGTCGGGTGTTGCCGGTTCGATGACGGCGAGGGCCTCGGCCCCGACGAGCGCCCCCAGGTGTGCGGTGCGCACCTGATTGACGCCGCGCCAGCTGCCGTCGGGCCGCCGGGTGACCGGCACGATCCGGGGGGTGTCCCCGCGACTTCCGGCGGGCGCGAGTTCTGCGCCGTTGGCGATCACCCCGGTGACCGGCACCGGCCGCGGAGCTCCGGTCAGGGCGGCGGCCACGGCCGGCGCGGTGAGCAGGACCGTCGCCACCGCGGCGAAGGGGTTGCCAGGTAGTCCGAGGACGACCCGGTCGTCCGGCAGCGACGCGACGATCTGTGAGCCCCCGGGCCGGCACCGCACCCGGCTCACCACCGTCCGGGCGCCCGACCGGTCCAGTGCCCGGCGCAGGTGGTCTGCGGCGCCACCGCCGGTGGCGCCGACGATGACGATGACATCGGTGTCGGTCGACCCCGCGGCGAGCAGTTCGTCGAAACCGCCGACGGTGTCCCGGAGGTGGGTGTCGGTGGCAGTGTGCAGTCCGCACCACGAAAGATAATGGGGCAGAACGGGTCCGAGGGAGTCGCGGGTCTGCCCGTCGCGCAGGGGTCCGTCGCGGCGGATCTCGTCACCGGTGACGACGACGTGCGCGCGCACCGGACCCCGAACCAGCAGTTCGGTGACCTCCGCGCTACGGGCGAGTGAGGCGAGCGCGGCGGTGATGGGGGTGCCGCCCACGGCCAGTGACGTTCCGGGTGCCCAGTCCTCACCGCGGCGCCGGGTGTCGTCCCGGTCGGGGGCGTCGGCGGAGCGCGAGAGGGTCTGTCCGTCGAGATCGACGTGCTCGTCACGGATCACGGCGGTGGCGCCGGTCGGCAGGTGCGCACCGGTGGCGATCCGCACCGCGTGCCGGGGGTCGAGGACCACCTCGTCCGCGGAGCCCGCGTAGCGCACGGCGTCGTCGAGACGCCACGGTCCGGGCCCGGACACCGCATACCCGTCCATCGCCGACACGTCGACCCGGGGCAGCGCGTCGGCGGCGATCAGTGGTTGCGCGAGGACGCCCCCGATCGCGTCCAGCGGCGGCAGTTCGAGCGCGGGCAGTGTCTCGATCCGGCGGCGGACGGCCTCGCGGGCCTCGGCGATCGACACCGGTGCGTCGGCGGCCCGCGCGCGTGCGGCGAGGAGATCGGCTTCGGTGTCGCAGTCGGAGATGTCCGTCATTGCCACTGTCGTCACGTTGTCGGGTACGAGCGACTTCATCGGCTGGTTGGGCAGCCCGTCGAGTGCGGCGAGCCGCGAGGTCAGCGCGGCGGTCCGCCACACCCCGAGAAGGAATTGCACGCGGCCGGCCTCGTCCACGGCGAAGGCGGCGTCGGCGCTCGAGGTGTCGACGGCCTCACACAGACGGTCGACCGCCTCCGCGGTCAGTGCCGGAAGGTCGGCGGCCAGCACCACGACGATCGGGCTGTTCCCGACCTCACGCAGTCCGGCGGCGAGGGCCGCCACCGGTCCCGCGCCGCGCGGAGATTCCTGGACCTGGACGACGGCCGAATCGAGTTCGGTGCGAGGCGGTCCGACGACGACGGTGACCCCTGCGTCCTCGACGGCCGCGAGCGCGGTGGCCAGCATGCTGCGGCCACCGACCTCGATCGCGGGCTTGTCCACGCCGCCCATCCGGGTGCCGGACCCGCCGGCGAGGACAATGGCGTCAAACCTTTCGGCGCTCATCGGTCCATCGTCGCACGGTCGCTCCCGGTGCACCTTCTCGCCGCCCACGCACCGGTGAACGTCGGCGAGACGGTGACCGCGAGTTCGGCGCGACGGTCGCCGACGCGACCACGCCGCGGTCGCCGCAGCCCTGGATTCAGCGGCCGTACGAGTCGAGCATCGCCTGCGGAAGAGGTTGCTGCATCACGACCGTGCCACCGTCCCACCGGTAGTCGACCGTCGCCGGACCGCCGGACGGGCAGCAGTTCGCGTCGCCCGGTCCCAACCACCTGTACTGCACGGTCACCGTGTCCGCGGTGGACCCGGCGACGGAGGTGTAGGAGTACGGCTCCGACGTCGCGGTGCCGAGGAACCGGCCGTCGTGGAAGAACACGACGTGTTCCGGGGTACTCGCGGTGGCGCCGGCGGGTGTCGCGATCAGCCAGAGCAGTTCGGGGCAGTTCCCGATCGCGGCGGGGTCGGCCCGGTCGACGATCCACGAGGTGTCGTCGGGGCCGAGGGAGGCCAGCGCGGCGGTGACACCGGACGAGGTCGGGTCCAGACACAGGCCGTTGCCGCTGATCGGGCTCGCGGCCGCGGGCGGTGCGGTGGTGGGCGGCGCGGAGGGCTGCGGCGGCGCGGTTTGCTCGCTCGCCTCCTCGACACTCGTCTCGGCCGGGATGGTCGTGGCTGTCGGGCTCGTCGTGACCGGGTGTGTCGTCACCGTGCCCGAACCGACGTCGTCGCCGCAACCGGCGACCGCCGCGAGGAGGAGGGCAGCGCCCGCGACCGCGGCGAGGGTGGGTTTCATACCGGCTCCCGTGTGTCCGTTGGTCTGCCCGACGATATGCCGGGCCGGGGACGGCGTCGGGTAGGCGGACGTGGGAACGCGTGTCGCCGCCGAGGTCAGCGTGCACCGCGACGGCGGAACACCGGGTCGATCGTGGCCCGGACGAGCGGGCGCAGCGTCTGTCCGTACGTCGCGAACAGCTCGTCGCGGGAGTCGAAGGTGCCGAGTGACTGCAGTACTGCGCCTGAAAGGTCCAGACACGAAGCGGAATCAGTGGCGGTCCAGCTGACGGGGGACCGCGCGGCGGCGTCGAACAGGGTTTCCTCGCCGCTGTTGGTGAACGGCAGCGGTGCCGCGCACCCGGAGTCGGAGAACACGACCGACGCGTCGGTCCACTCGCCGTCGACCAGGAAACTCGGCCACGCGAGCAGCACCCGGTCCGGCACGAACGGCCTCAGGTACCCGAAGCGCGGATACCAGAACTCACCGTGCAGCACGAGGCCCTCGACACGGGTGGCGATGCCCGCCCGCCGGGCGCAGGCCTCCGCCACCGCCAGGCGCTGGCTGCAGGACCCGGCGGTGCGGGCGAGGGTGACGGACGACGGCTGGGTGTCGTCGAGTCCGTACACCGCGGCAACCCGGGCGCCGACGCCCCGGTGCACGGCGCGCAGGAGAGCGGACTCGGATTCGCCGGCCGTGCGTCGCGGGAGGGCGTCGAAGGCAGGGTGACGCCAGTCGAGAATGGCGGTCGGGTCGACGCCGCCGCGCGCGGCCGTCCCGCGGGCGGTCAGGTCCCGGCCCCGCCAGGGCGTCACCAGAGTGCACGTCACATCGAGACGCTATCCCCGTCAGCCCGGGAGCGGCACGTTCTGCAGTCGAACCTGGCCACGGGCGAGGGTCTTTCCGGTCTGCTCGCTCGTGATCGTGACCAGCCACAGCTGTTGCACACGGCCCTGCTGCAGCGGCTCGGCGACGACGAGGGCGCGCTCGCCGCCGGTCGAGGACCGCAGGAAGTCGGTGCCGTTGTGGACACCGACCGCGAACTGGCCGCGGTCGGCGACGGCGGCGCTGGCGCCGATGCTCGCCGCGGATTCGACGGCGGTCGCGTACAGGCCGCCGTGCACGACGCCCCACGGGGTGTGGTGGTCCGCGGACAGGTCGATGTGGCCGGTGACGCGGGTGCCGGTGGCCTCGTCGACGATGAGGCCTGCCGCGGCGACGAACCTGCTCTCGGGGCGGGACGCGACGTCCGCGACGAAATCGGTGGAAGACATACCCTCGAAGCTAACTGCTGAATTCGAAGTTAGCAACCACTAGTATGGCGACCATGGAGTGGCTGGAGATGAGCACCGAGAACTGCTCGGTGCAGCGCACCCTCGACGTGATCGGCGAGAAGTGGACGATGGTGATCCTGCGCGAGGCCTTCAACGGCGTCCGCCGCTTCGACGACATGCGCCGCCACATCGGGATGTCCGAGTCCGTCCTGGCCGACCGGCTCAGGAAATTGGTGGCCGCCGGGGTGCTGCGGGTGGAGTCCTACCGTGAGGAGGGCAGCCGCGCCCGCAACGAGTACCGGCTCACCGAGAAGGGCATGGACCTGCTGCCCGTGCTGATCTCGCTGTTGCAGTGGGGCGACCGTTACTGCGCCGACGACCGCGGCCCCGGCATCGAGGTCCGCGAACGTGCGACCGGTCTGCCCGTGCACGCGGTGGTTCGGCCGGTCCGGGAGGAGGGGCTCACGGCGCGCGAGACGATCGGCGTTCCCGGTCCGGGCGCGCGCCCGCTTGCGGGGTGACGTCGGCGCCCGGAGAGGGCGGTTGCCGGGCCTCCGGCCGACCCGGAAAGCCGAAAGGATCACGGTCGGCGACCACTTCAGGAAACGGCCGTGGGTAACGCTCCCGATTCCAGGGCCGAAAAACAGACCAACTACTACGTACTCGGGGGTTGGGCTGGATGAGGTACTCAGGGTTTGTCGCAGCTTCCGTGCTGGCCGTCGGCTTGGGTGGCGCTCTCGCTCAGCCGGCGGCCGCTCAGGATTTCGGCAGCTTCGGGCAGTACCGGCCGTGCAGCAACCAGTTCCGACTTCCGTGGGAGCCGGCTTCGCGCACGACGAACGTCGTACTCAGCCCGTTCGGCACGGCGAACATGCACTGCGCGTCATGGCACGGCGTCACCGAGATCTATCAGGTCGATCCCTGGGGCAACAAACACCGAATCAACCGGGCGCAGGTTGTCGTGCCCCTACCGTTCTTCGTCTGGGATCCGGCAACGTTCTGAGGGCTCGGTCGAGGTTGGGGCTGCCCGGGCGAGCCTTGGTCGAACGGACCCGGCCGGCGGACGCAGTGCATGTCGCTCGGGATGCGAGGTGCGCAGCGGCGGAAAGGGGTTCGCCGCCGCCGGTCGCGGCGGTGAACACCTCGGCGATTGCGGCGATTCACCGGTCATGGCGTCGAGGACGCATTAATCTCTTTGCGCAGCAATACTTTTGGAATCTGACGGACCGCGAGGTCGGTGGGTGTGTCATGATCGTCGCCTTCGAATCCGAGGCGGGGAGTGTTCGGATTCTGTTGCCGGCACTGGAATTGGCTGACGCTGCACCCCGGTCGGGTGGGCGCCACGGGAGGGAATGACAGGATGACGGGTACGCAGCTTGCGGCGGAGGACCGGGACGGTCAGGGGCATTCCTGGGCGCGGGTTGCACTGCCGGATGGACGTCACGCGTGGGAGGTGCCGGGATCAGCCGGTTCCAGCTTCGAGGACCTTGTCACAACCGCTGCGGCGCAGGTGCTTCCACAGGTCAACCTGGTAACGATCGTGGCTCACGCCGATGTGCCGTCCAGTGGTGCCCTCAGTGTGATCATGCTGCGGCACCCGGGTGGGGCGGCAGTCCAGGTGCACTGCAACGCCGAGAACACCACCTCGAGCATCGTCAATGCGGCGGGATTCGCACTGCTGTGTGAGGCCGTCGTCTCCTCGGGCGAAGTGGTTCCGAAGCCGATCTCGGCTGTGTCGGCGCCGGCAGTGCCGGTGGAGGAGCTTCCCGAGGTGGTCGAGAGCTTCGGTGGACGGTGGGACCCGGAGGGGACGCAGCCCCTCGAGGGCCGGCTGTCGCTCATCGTTGCCGAGGCGATGGGCTACGCACTCGAGGACCTGCCCACCGAGATTCCCCTCATCGAGCTGGGTTTGGACTCGCTGATGGCGGTGCGGATCAAGAACCGCGTCGAGTACGAGTTCGACATCCCACAGTTGCAACTGTCGGCGGTGAAGGACGCAAGCTTGCGCGACGTCGCGACCTACCTGCGCTACGCAGTCGAGAACCGGGAGGAGGTGAAAGCGCTCGCGGCGCAGCAGCAGTCCGAACGCGAAGCCGCACAGGCCTCCGAGGCGGTCGCGGTCCCCGAGGAGTGTGTGGTCGGGGCGCCACCCGAGTCCGGCGACATCGACGTGCCGCCGCGTGACGCAGCCGAACGGCTGGCGTTCGCGACCTGGGCCGTCGTCACCGGAAAGTCCGCGAGGAGCATCTTCGCGACCCTGCCGATCCTCGACGCCGACACCGCCGAGAAGATGGCCGCCCGCCTCACCGAACGTGCCGGCGGCGAGATCGGCGTCGACGACGTCCTCGACTCCGAGACCATCGAGCAGCTAGCCGAAACCGTGCGCCTGCACCTCGAAGACGGCCTCGAGATCGACGGACTCGTCCGCACGCTGCGCCCCCGCGTCGAGGGCTCGAACGCCTTGCCGGTGTTCGTCTTCCACCCCGCCGGCGGCTCGACTGTCGCATACGAGCCGCTGCTCAAGCGGCTCCCCGACCACACCCCGATGTTCGGCCTCGAACGCGTCGAGGGCCCGCTCGAGGAGCGCGCGAAGGAGTATGTTCCGTTGCTGCGCGCGATCCAAGGTGACGGCCCGTATGTGCTGTGCGGCTGGTCCTTCGGTGGCGCCCTCGCGTACGCGGTCGCGAAGCAACTCCGCCGGGAAGGCGCCGACGTGCGGCTTGTCGGCCTGATCGACACCGTCCTGCCCGGGGTGAAGGTCGAGAACACCCCGGAGGAGATCCGGGCGCGTTGGCAGAGGTATGGCGCGTTCGCGAAGAAGACCTACAACTTCGATGCACCGCTGCCGTACGACCAACTCGCTGCCGCCGGTAGCGACGAAGAGCAGATCAAGATCCTGATGGACCTGCTCAAGCTGAGCGGGGCGAAGATCCCGAGCGGCATCATCGAACACCAGCGCACGTCCTGGCTCGACAACCGGGCGGTCCCGTCCACCGACCTCGAAAGCTACGACCGCGACGTCGTGCTCTACATGGCCGAGACCTACCTCGACGACCAGATCGCTCTCGAACCGGCATTCGCGATCCGTCAGCCCGACGGCGGGTGGGGCGAGGCCGTGGAGAACCTGGAGATCGTCCACGTCGGCTGCGATCACATCCAGATCATCGACGAGCCGTACATCAGGAAGGTGGGGGCCGACCTGACGAACAAGTTGGCCGCCATCGAAGGCACGCTGCCCAGTCCATGATCCTCGCGGAGTTGCACACCATGTGCCGTGGGAGACCGGAATCGTCAAGTGGTGATGCGCCTTGTGCGAGTGCTGTGCGAGTTGAACTGCGCTTGTTTCGGACTCGACGAGCAGATTGTGTTCACGATCTGTCCAGCAGTGTTCGTTGATCAACTGGACAAGAGAGCCGCAGCGTTGCGCACCTCTGGGATGCCGATCTTCTTTGCCGCAATGAGGAATGTGGGAACCCCGAAGACGACCACCGCCGTCAGGGCTGCAGCAGCGGCCTGCCGTGGGTTACCGAGCAGGTGGTGCGACAGCCCGACAAGAAGGAGGCAGACCACTCCGGTGGCGATCGACGCCCAAAGCACCCGCGCGAATGTCCCGAGCACGATGTGGAAGCCGAGCAGCCCGTAACGGCGACGTAGGACCAGGTGTCCGCTGATGGCACCCACGAGGTAGGACAGTGAACTCGCGACCGGGAGCATCACCACGATCGCCTTGTCCGGGAGCATTGCGACGGCGAGGGCGACGACTGCGATCTTCGCGGCCACCATGCCGGCGTTGATCACTGCGGGTGCGCGCATGTCACCGCCCGCGTAGAAGACACGCAGTTGCAGCATGACCAACGCGAACGGGGGCAATCCGAATGCCGACAGTGCGAGCGCGACACCGATGAGGCGTGCGGCGTTCACATCGACGCGGCCGACGAAAATCACCGTGGTCAGCATCGGACCGAGGAGGGTCATCGCGACCGCGGCGGGGACGAGCGCGACCACCGAGTACCGGGCAGCGCGGCCCATGTCGGCGACCACCGCGTCGCGGTCCCCGACAGCTACCGCTTGGGAAATGCGTGGCATGAGCACGGTCAGCAGGGACACTCCGAGGATCCCGTACGGCACCTGGAACAGCAGGTCGGCGTACGTGTAGGTGGAGACACCGCCGTGACTGAACGCCACACCGAGCACGAGCGCGACCCCCGCCTGACTGATCGCGACGTACAGCAGTACCCACCCGGCCAGTCTCGTGCCGGCGCGGACCGGTCGCCATGTGTACGGCACCGGCCGCACCTGCCAACTCCACCGGAATCCGGTACGTCGCAACGCAGCCACCGTCCAGATGGCCTGTCCCACGATACCGATCGTGGTTCCGACACCCAGAATCAGAACTTGGGTAGTGGTCATCGTTGACGGCAACAACGTCACAGGTCCCGGTACCGCCGCGAAGATCCCGACCGTCGTAAGCACGATCAGATTGTTGACCACCGGCGCCCAGGCCGCGGGCGCATAACTGTCACGCACGTTCAGCACGGCCGTCACGGTCGCGGCGACCGCGTAGAAGAAGATTTCCGGCAACAACAGGTACGCCAGCACCGTCGCCAATTGCGACTGCTCCGCATCGGACACCAGCGCGGCGACCAGCAACGGCGCGCACGCCACCGCCAGGACGGTGATGACCGCGGCCGCGAGAACCGTTGCCAGCAGTAGACGCTGCGTGAAGATCCGCGAGTACGTTCGACCACGGAGCCGCGCACGCGCAAGCACCGGGATGAAGACGCTGCTCATCACGCCGCCGAGAAGAAGCTCGTACACCATGTTCGGCATGCTGTTCGCGCCGTTGTAGGCATCGCCGACCGCCGCTGTTCCCAACACGGCAGCCAACGCAAGGGTGCGGAGAAACCCTGTCGCTCGACTGGCCGCGGTTGCCAATGCGACAGCACCGGTCGCGCGCGCAAACCCGCTCTGAGAAACTGCCATCCGACCATCGTGCACGACCACGTGAGCAGGCGAGGGTTGCCCGCATCCGTGGCTGCGCGGCCGCCGTCCCCACCTGCGTTCCGAAAAGGTGCCAGCTCCGACGGTTCGAGGATCTCGACCCCAACCCTGCGGCACCACCACGGCACACAGGGATCGGGTCGGGTTCCCGTGATCCTCACCGGCACGAGGGGGACACCGGTGTCCATCGCGATGCGGACAGTGCCCGTGCGCCCTCGATGGAGACGACCATCGGGCGATCGTGTCCCCTCTGGGTGCTCCTCCGCTCGATGATCCGGGCCGCGGCCTCGAGCGCCGGTGACGCCCCCGCCCCCGTCGATCGACCGGGATCTGACCCAAGGCAGCGAAGAACCACCGTCGAACACGACCGTTGAAGCCGTCCCCGTTGCAGTACTCGGTCTTCGCCAGGAACGTGACCGCCTTCTCGCCGCCAGCGTCACGGTGATCCACCCGGACCCGAGCCTGTGGCCACCGGTTCGGTGTCGGCTACCCGATTCGGAACCGGTGCCGGGCGGCGCCGAGATCGATCCGCCCGTCGTGGATCGGAACATCTTCGGCGGCAAGACGTTCCAGCTGCCGTGCCGCGAGGTGCGGGGCGGGACGACCGGAGGCGGGCACCACCCGGTGCCACGGCAGGTCCGAGCTGTCGGTGCGCATGATCCAGCCGACCGTCCGCGGGCTCGTGAGGCCGGCCGCCGCGGCGATGTCCCCGTAGGTGGCGACCCGCCCGGCAGGGATCGCCGCGACCAGGTCCCGGACGCGTTCGACCTGCTCCTCGGTGGTCGCGGCCATCTACAACAGCTTCTCGATCAGTGCGGCCACCTCGGCGGGCCGCGAGTTGGCGACCATGTGGTCGACGTCCATCTCCACCACCGTCAGCCGGTCGCCGAGGCGCTCGGCGAGGGCGGCGCGGAACGCGGGCGTCACGTACGGCGGCTGCACCCGCATCGCCTGAACCAGCACCGTCGGCAGGTCCGCGGGTGGGAGCACCATCGGCCGGGCCAGCTCACCCCACGACGCCACGACCGCGGGCACCGCGTATCGCCAGCCGACGCGCCCGTTGTCGAGCGTGATCAGGTGTTCGGCCATCTCCTCGTCGAGCACGCCCTCCGCGACGTCGGCCCAGGCGCCGTGCACCTTCTCCGACCGCGCCTCGGCGGCATCGGTGTAGTCGGGGTAGCGGACGGTCAGGTCGGCGATCTCGAGCATCCTCGCGGGATCGAGACCCATCGCCGGGTCGAGCAGGAGCAGCGCCCGCACCTTCTCCGGTGCGCGGGCGGCCAGGTGTACCGCGACCGCGCCGCCGTACGAGTGCCCGACGAGGACCACCGGTTCCGTGGTTTCGGCGGCCAGCACCTCGAGCAGGGAGTCGACGTGGTCGGCGAGGCCCCACGGAGGGCTCCACGTCGACCGGCCGTGCCCGCGCAGGTCGGGCGCGATCATCCGGGCGCGCGGCAGGTGCCCGTCCGCCAGATGTCGCCACCTCTTGCCGTGGCCCGTCAGCCCGTGCAGGGCGAGGACCGGAGGCCCGTCGACGGGGCCGAAACGATGGATCTTCAGGTCGGACACGGCAGTCATTGTGCCCGACCGCGCGGGGGCGGGCCGGGCGTGGTTCAGGCCGGTTCGCGACAGTGCAGGTGCACGACGCCCGATCTGAAGCGGTGCTCGTCGACCAACTCGGGTTCACGAACAGGTGGTACTCGTAGACCGGGCCCGCCCGGTGGCGGCGTCAACGGTGGGCAACGTGCAGCCCGACGGAGCCGGCGCCGGTGGGACGACGCTCGCGCGGGGCTGTCGGTGGACCGTGATGGAATGCCCGTCATGAGCGACGAGCGGGCGGATCGGCCGGGCACCACCCTGGTGCGGCGCGTCGCGCGTACCCCGGACCGTCGCACCTGGGGGCCGGAGGTTGCCCCGTTGCTCGCCGCGGCCTCGGCACGCGGGAACCGCGACCGGCGGCCGTGGCAGGTGCTCGGCGGCCCGGGTACCGGCAAGACGTCCCTGATCGTCGATCTCGCCGCCGCCCGGATCGGTGGACCGGACGGCGACCCGGAATCCGTTCTCGTACTGACGCATTCGCGTAAGGCCGCGACTGCGGTGCGGGAGCAGATCACCACCGCACTGCTCGGGGCGGGGGAGTCGAGGGCCACCCGCGAGCCGTTGGTGCGGACGGTGCACTCGTATGCGTTCGCGGTGCTGCGACTGCAGGCGGCTGCGCACTCGAACCCGCCACCGCGGCTCATCACCGGTGCCGAGCAGGACGCCGTGCTGCGCGAGCTGCTGCGCGGCGACCTGGAGGACGGCGCGGACTACTGGCCCGAGCGGCTTCGCCCGGCGCTGCCGATGGTCGGGTTCGCGGCGCAGCTGCGCGACCTGATGCTCCGCGCCGGGGAACGCGGCCTCGGCCCCGAGGACCTGATCCGGCTCGGGCGCGAGCACGACCGGCCCGAATGGGTGGCCGCGGGCACGTTCGTCACCCGGTACGAGCAGGTGATGCTGCTGCGCGGATCCGTCGGTGTCGAGGCACCGGAGGCCACCGCGCCGGCGCTCGACGCCGCCGAACTGGTCGGCGCCGCGCTGACCGCCTTCGCCACCGACCCCGACCTGCTGGACCGCGAACGCGCCCGGATCCGGTGCCTGCTCGTCGACGACGCCCAGCACCTCGACCCGCAGGCGGCCGAGCTCGTGCGGCTGCTCGGACGTGGCGCGGACCTCGCGATGGTGGCCGGCGACCCCGACCAGGCGGTGTTCGGGTTCCGCGGCGCCGACGCCCGGTACCTGACCGACCTCGCCGATCCGGGCAGCGACCGGCAGGTGGTGCTGCGCACGAATCACCGCAGCGCCCAGAAGATCTCCGCGGTCACCGCGCGCATCGCGGGCCGGCTGCCCGGGTTACCGCCGCACCGGGGAGCGCGGCCCGTCACGGACGAGGCGGGCGACGCCTCGGTCGCCGTCCTCGCGACCGCGGGCAAGGAGTCGGCCCTGATTGCCGACACCCTGCGGCGTGCGCACCTGCGCGACGGCGTGCCGTGGTCGCGGATGGCGGTGATCGTCCGCTCGGTACCGCGGGTGCTCGCGCCCCTGCGACGGTCGCTGCTCGCGGCCGGGGTGCCGGTCACCACCGCCGCCTCCGAATTGCCACTGGCGCGGCAGCATGCGGTCGGCGGGCTGCTGCTCGCGCTGCGGGCGATCGCCGGCGGACCGTTCACCGGTGAGGACGCGCTCGCGCTGGTGTCCGGGCCGGTCGGCGGCGCGGACCCGGTCACACTGCGTCGGTTGCGCCGCGGGCTGCGCCGCGTGGAACTCGCCGCCGGGGGCGAGCGGGATTCCGCGGAACTCCTGCGCGCCCTGATCGTCGAGGGCGAGCAGGAACACCAGCAGGTGGTCGACAAGCTGACCGACGGCGAATTCGGCGCCCTGCGCCGCACCTTGACCGTGCTGTCCCGGTCCCGCAAGGCGTACCGCGAGGGCCGTGGCGTCGAGTTCGTGCTGTGGTCGTGCTGGCAGGCGACCGGACTGGAGAAGCGGTGGTCGGCGGCGTCCGTGCGCGGCGGCCCGATCGGTGCGCAGGCCGACCGCGACCTGGACGCCGTGGTCGCGCTGTTCGACGCGGCCGCCAACTATGTCGACCGACTGCCCCGGGCCAGCCTCGCCGGGTTCGTGGACTACCTTGCCGACCAGGAGATCCCGTCCGACCCGCGGTCGGCGGCGGCGGGACCGGAGGCCGTGTCGGTGCTCAGCGCGCACGCCGCGGCGGGCCGGGAGTGGGACGTCGTCGTGGTCGCCGGTGTCCAGGAGGGATTGTGGCCGGGGCTGCGCGCCCGCGGCACCCTGCTCGGTACCGAGGCCCTCGTCGACCTGACCGCAGGCGTCGCCGACCCCGGCGAGACCACGCTGTCGCGGACGGCGCCGCTGCTGGCCGAGGAACGCCGGCTGTTCCTGCTGGCGTGCAGTCGCGCCCGCCGCACCCTTCTCGTGACGGCAGTGCGCGCGGCCACCGGCGACGCCGACCTGGAACCGTCCCGGTTCGTCGACGAGCTGCTCAGCGCCGACGAGGAACTCGGCGACTCGGCCGCCGACCTGGCACCCGCCCTGCCGAGCCGGGTGCTGGCGCTGCCGTCCTTGATCGCGGAACTGCGCCGCGTGGTGTGCGACCCGGAGCTCGCCGACACCGATCCCGACAAGCAGCACCGCGCGGCAACCCAGCTCGCCCGGCTCGCCCGCGCCGGGGTGCGTGGCGCCCACCCCGAACACTGGTACGGGGTGGCCGACCCCAGCACCACCGAGCCGCTGTGGCGGCCCGAGGACGGCCCGGTCCCGTTGTCCCCGTCCACGATCGAGCAACTCGACGCGTGCCCGCTGCGATGGGCGCTCGAACGCCACGGCGGCAGCGACGGGGAGAACACGCACGCCGTTACCGGCACCCTCGTGCACACCCTGGTGCAGGCGGTGGCCGGGAAGATGCCACGCGACCAGGTGCGCCGGGCCCTCGCGACCGCATGGGACGCAGTCGATCTGGGATCGCAGTGGTATTCGCGCCGCGAGATGGACCGGACCGCGCAGATGATCGACTCGTTCTCCGAGTGGCTGCGGCGCACCCGCGGTGAACTGACCGAGGTCGGTGTGGAGGTCGCAGTCGACGGGGTGCTCGAGGCCCGCGTGGAGGGGGAGCCGGCGGTGCTGCTGCGCGGCCGGATCGACCGGCTCGAACGCGACGCGGACGGCCGCCCCGTCGTCGTGGACGTCAAGACCGCTCGCACCCCGGTCAGCAAGGAGACCGCCCAGCAGCACGCTCAGCTCGCCACCTATCAGCTCGCTGCCGCGCGGGGCGCGATCGACGGCGAGCCCGCCGCGCAGCCCGGCGGCGCGCGACTGGTCTTCGTGGCCAAGGCGAACCGCAAGGACGGCGCCACCCAGCGGCTGCAGGAACCGCTGACCGAGGAAACCGAGGAACAGTGGCTCGACGTGGTGCACGCAGCAGCGGCGGCGACCCAGGGCCCCGGATACTGGGCACGGCCGAACGACGGGTGCCGGCACTGCCCGGTGATCGGGAGCTGCCCGGCCCAGGAGGAGGGACGGCAGGTGACCCAGTCGTGAGCGCCCGGATCTCGCCCGCGGCGGTGGCCGCCGCACTCGGGCAGTTCCCGCCGACCCCGGAGCAGGCCGCGGTGATCGCCGCGCCGCTCGGCCCGACCCTCGTCGTCGCAGGCGCGGGCGCGGGAAAGACCGAGACGATGGCCGCGCGCGTGGTGTGGCTCGTCGCCAACGGACTCGTCGACCCGGAACAGGTGCTCGGCCTGACCTTCACGCGAAAAGCCGCACAGCAGTTGACGTCCCGGATCCGCAAACGCCTCGCACGCCTCGCGCATCCCGAGGTGGTCGGCGCGCTGGGGCTGAGCGAGGAACTGCGCGGCCGCATCCTCACCGGGGAACCGGAGGTCAGCACCTACCACTCCTACGCGGGCCGGCTGCTCACCGAGCACGGGCTGCTGCTGCCGATGGAACCGTCCGCCGAACTGCTGTCCGAGACCGCGCTGTGGCAGCTCGCGCACCGAGTCGTCAGCGCCTACGACGGCGACCTCGACACCGACCGCAACCCCACCTCGCTCACCGAGGCGGTGCTCGCGTTGTCCGGGCAGCTCGCCGAACACCTTGTCGAACCCGACGACCTGCGGGAGGCCCACACCGAGCTCGACAAGCTGATCCACACGTTGCCCGCCGGGCCACGGCAGCGCGGCGGGCCGAAGAAGGACCTGCTCGACCTGCTCGAGACCCAGCACGAGCGGGTGGCGCTGCTGCCGCTGGTACAGCGGGTCTCCGACGCGCTGCGCCGCGAGGGCGCCCTCGACTTCGGCAGCCAGATGTCCCTCGCCGCCCGCGTCGCCGCCGAACATCCCGAGGTCGGCCGCTCCGAACGGGAGCGGTTCCGGGTGGTGCTGCTCGACGAGTACCAGGACACCGGGCACGCGCAGCGCGTGCTGCTGTCGTCGCTGTTCGGTGGCGGCGAGGACGGTTCCCTCGCGCTGACCGCGGTCGGCGACCCGATGCAGTCCATCTACGGCTGGCGGGGTGCGTCGGCCGCGAACCTGCCCCGCTTCGCGACCGACTTCCCGCTGCCGGACGGGCGGCCCGCGCCACGCCTCGAGTTGCTGACCAGTTGGCGAAACCCTTCGGAGGCACTCGAACTCGCCAACGCCGCCTCGGCGTGTCTGCGCGAACGCGGGGTGCCGGTGCCGGAACTGCGTCCGAAACCCGATGTGGCGCCCGGCGACATCCGTCTCGCACTCCACGAGGACGTCGACCGCGAACGCGACTGGATCGCCGAACGGATCGCCGCCGAGTACGCCGACGCCGCCAAGCGGGGCGAGGCGCCGCCGACCGCGGCGGTGCTGATCCGTCGCAACGCCGACGCCGCGCCGATCGCCGCGGCACTGCGCCGCAGGGGATTGCCCGTCGAGGTGGTCGGGCTCGGCGGCCTGCTGCACGTCCCCGAGGTCGCGGATGTGATCGCGATGCTCCGCCTGGTCGCCGACCCGCTCGCGGGCAGCGCGGCCGTGCGCGTCCTGACCGGTGCCCGCTGGCGACTCGGCGTCGCCGACCTCGCGGCCCTGTGGCGGCGGGCGCGGGAACTCGCGGTCGGCGCGGCGCGCGGCGCGGGAGGTGCGGTCACCGACGCCGCCAGCCTCGACCAGGCCCTGGACGCGGCGCTGCCCGGGGAGTACGCCGAGCAGGCAGGCCTGGCCGACGCGATCGCCGATCCCGGGGCGCCGTCACGGTATTCACCCCTCGGTCACGCCCGTATCGGCGCGCTCGCGGCGGAACTGACGTCGCTGCGCGAACGGATCGGGCAGCCGCTCACCGAACTCGTCGCCGAGGTGGAGCGGGTGCTCGGCATCGGCATCGAGGCACAGGCCCGGCTGCCGTGGACCGGCCCCGGTGGCGCCGGGCGCGAACACCTCGACGCGTTCGCCGACGCCGTCGCCGGCTACGGCCGCAACCCGTCCGCCACCCTGACCGGGCTGCTGGCCTTCCTCGCCGCGGCGGAGACGGTCGAGAACGGACTCGCCCCGGGCGAGGTCGAGGTCGCCCCGGACCGGGTGCAGGTGCTGACCGTCCACTCCTCGAAGGGGCTCGAATGGCAGGTCGTGGCCGTCCCGCACGTGGTCGAGGGGGTGTTCCCGTCCGGCACCGCGACCGGCACCTGGCTCGGCTCGGTCGCCGAACTGCCCCCGCAGTTGCGCGGAGACCGAGCCCAGGACGGTGACGGGTCCGACGGGGTGCCGGTGCTCGACCTGGAGAACGTCTGCGACCGCAAGGATCTCGAGGACGCGCTCACCGCCCACAAGGAGGCACTCGGGCGCCGCAAGCTCGAGGAGGACCGCCGGCTGTTCTACGTGGCGCTCACCCGCACCGAGCGGGCGCTGTATCTGTCCGGGTACCACTGGTCCGAGTCCGGCAGCAAGCCGAAGGGGCCGTCGGAGTTCCTGACCGAGATGCGCGCGGTAGTCGAAACGTCATCGGAGGCCGGTCGTCCGATCGGGATCGTCGAGCACTGGGCTCCCGACCCCGAGCCGGACGTGGAGAACCCGCTCACCGCGGACCCGGTGAACGTGCAGTGGCCGCAGGACCCGTTGGGGGACAGGCGTACCGCGGTCGATCACGGGTCGGAGCTGGTGCTCGCCGCGCTGTCGGCGACCGAACCGGCCGCGGCTCCCGAGGCCGCCGACGAAAATCCGGACCCGGAGGGCTGGGCCGCGGACGTGGACGCGCTGCTCGCCGAGCGAGCGGCCCGGGCGGCGGCCCGGGCGGAGGTGGCACTGCCGAACCAGATGTCGGTCAGCCAGCTCGTGGACCTCGCGGCGGCCCCCGACGAGCTCGCCGCTCGCCTGCGCCGGCCGCTGCCGTTCCCGCCGAACCCGCTGGCACGCCGGGGCACCGCGTTCCACGCCTGGATCGAGCGCAGGTTCGGAGCGACCCGGCTACTGGACATGGACGAGCTGCCCGGCGCCGCGGACACCGACGGCGCCCCCGACGGTGACCTCGAGGCACTCCAGGAGGCATTCCTGCGGTCGCGGTGGGCGCACCGCAGCCCCGTCGAGGTGGAGGTGCCGTTCGAGACCTCCATCGCAGGCACCGTGGTGCGCGGCCGGATCGACGCGGTGTTCGCCGACCCCGACGGCGGGTGGACGGTGATCGACTGGAAGACCGGCGCCGAACCCAGCGCCGCGAACGAGCATGCCGTCGCAATGCAGTTGGCGGCGTACCGGATCGCGTGGGCGGAGCTGATGTCGGCGCGGGCGCTGGCCCGCGGCGGCGACCCGGTCGATCCCTCCCGTGTCCGGGCCGCGTTCCACTACGTGCGGACCGGCCGCACCATCGCACCCGAGGACCTGCCCGACGCCGCCGACCTGGTGCGCCTGATCGAGACCGCAGGCGCCGAGGCGACGGCGGGCTCAGCCCTTGCGCCGCACCTTCAGCGCGGCGACGACGAGCGGGATCTGCAGCGGTAGCCGGGCCACCGCGACGGCCTTCGCCGGCACCGACTTCCTGTCGCTGCGTAGCCAGTCGATCGCCATCTGGACGTTGGCCGGGAAGACGGCGACGAACAGGGCGGCCGCGAGGGTGCCGCCGATCCGGCGGGTGCGGGGCACCGCCAGCGCGGCCCCGATCGCGAGTTCGGCGGCGCCGGAGACCTGGGTGTAGGTGCGGGCGCGGCCCGGCAGCAGGCGCGGGACGATCGCATCGAACGGTTTCGGGGTGGCGAAATGCAGCGCACCGGAACCGAGCAGCAGCGAGGCGAGGGCGGGGGCGGGGGAGATGGGCACGGCTCCACCCTGGCCCACCGCGGTGGAACACGCCAGGGCTGGGGAGGTGACGGTGTCGTGGCCGGGGAGATGAGGGCCGTGTGGTCGCGGAGTCGGGTGCGGGGCCCGGGCGCGGGCGCGGGCGGGTCGGAAGACTGACCGCGTGGCCGCGCGCGATCCGCCGGTGGCGAGGGTTAGGCTCCCTGCCGATGTATGCGAACTGGAGTACCAACCATGGCCGGTAAGTTGCGCCAGCGACTGCGCGTCCAGGAGAACCTCACCGAGCGGCCCGACTACGCGCTGGTCGGTGTGTTGCGGATCCCGGAGGCGGTGCGCAGTCCCTCCCAGCTGATCTTCCGGCGCCTGATGATGGCCGCTGCGGTGCTGGCACTCGCCGTCGCCGTCGTGTACATCGACCGCGACGGGTACAAGGACGCGCAGGAGAACCCGCTGTCGCTGCTCGACTGCATCTACTACGCGACGGTCTCGCTGTCGACCACCGGATACGGTGACGTGACGCCACTGTCCCCGAGCGCGCGGCTGACCAACGTCCTCCTCATCACCCCACTGCGGGTGCTGTTCCTGATCATCCTGATCAGCACGACCTTGGCGGCGCTCACCGAACGGTCGCGACAGGCATACAAGATTCAGCGTTGGAGGCAGAGCATGCGCAATCACACCGTCGTCGTCGGCTACGGCACGAAGGGTCGGACCGCGGTCGACGCGATGCTCGGTGACGGCATCAAGCCGTCCGACATCGTGGTCGTGGACACCGACCAGGTGGTGCTGGACACGGCGGCCGGGCTCGGCCTGGTGACCGTGCTCGGCGACGCCACCAAGTCGGACGTGCTGCGCCTCGCCGGCGTGCAGAACGCGGCGTCGGTGATCGTCGCGGCGAACCGCGACGACACCGCGGTACTCGTGACGTTGACCGCGCGCGAGGTCGGTCCGAAGGCGAAGATCGTCGCCGCGATCCGGGAGACCGACAACGCGCACCTGCTGCGGCAGTCCGGCGCCGACTCGGTGGTGGTCTCCTCCGAGACCGCGGGCCGCCTGCTCGGCATCGCGCGGACGACCCCGACGGTCGTGGAGATGATCGAGGACCTGCTCACCCCGGAGGCCGGGTTCGCCATTGCCGAACGGGAGGTCGAACCCGACGAGGTCGGCGGCTCGCCGCGGCACCTGTCCGACATCGTCCTCGCCGTGGTGCGCGACGGGCACCTCGTGCGGGTCGGCGCGCCCGAGGTGGACGCGGTCGAGGCGACCGACCGACTCCTCTACATTCGCCGCGTCTGATCCCGGTCGCGCGTACCCGAGCACCGCGCGCCGGTTCCGGCCCATCGGCAGTTGTCTGCCTCGATGGTGGGAGACCGCCGGGATGACCTGAAAATGGGCCCGGCGGTGTCGGATCGAGTCGAGGCAGACGGTCCGGGCGCCCGCCGTTCGGTGAACGTCGGTGCGCAGGGCCGGGTTCGGGTCAGCCCAACGGTTCGAGAATTCCCTGTGGCGCAGGTGGCACGGGGCGCTTCTCCGACATGAACCGACCGGTCGCGAACACCACGGCGCACGCGAGCACCGCCAGGCCCGCCCCGACCGCCACCGAGATCGCGGCCGAATGGCCACCCGAGCCGGCGACCTCCCCACCGAACCAGTTGCCGACCGCGGTGCCCAGGGTGATGCCGGCGCTGAGCAGGGTCATGACGAAGCCGAGCCGCCGCGCGGGTGTCCGGTCGCCCGCAACCTTGAACAGCGTCACGAGGATCGGGCCGATCGGGGCGCCGATCAGCAGCAGGACGACCGCCATCTGCCACGGAACACCCGGCAGCCACAGCAAGGCCAGCGCAGGGACCAGCACGACGGCACACGCAAGCCACCGCGCCGACGCGGTCAGACGATGACTCCACCGAGACACGCTCAATGCAGCTGCGCCGGACGTCAATCCGAGTGCCGCATAGATGAGCCCGCCGCTCCCCGGATGCCCGGTCTCGTCGGCGAAGACCGCGGTCGTGGTGGCCAGCGAGCCGAAAATCGTTCCGACACCCACCATGCCGGCGAGGAGAACCGCAACCAGGCTCCACGGCACCGGGACCGGATGGTCGCCGAGTTCCCGATCGGCGGTCGGGCCGCTCCTCGTCACGGGAGCCGCGAAGTCGGCGCTGGGGTGCAGCGCAAACCAGGGGACCACGATCGCGGTGAGCGCGACGATCACATAGAGCGGTGCTGCGGGGCCGAAAATCGAGGCGATGATGCCAACGGCCGCGGGACCGAGGACGAATCCGAGTTCGTCGATCGTGCCTTCGTAGCCCTGCGCTTCCGCCACGGCCCGCTCCGAACCGCGTTCGGACAGCCCCCGGATCCAGCGCACTCGGGTCATCGGACCACACTGCGGCACCACGATGCCGGCGGCGACCGCCGCGACGAGCAGAGGCGGTGACACGGTGTGAGCATCGTCGCCGGTTGCCCCGGTGGCGAGCACTGCGATGACGGCCGCCGCATAGGCCACGGTCGCGACGAGGAGGGTCAGCCGTTGGCCCCAGCGATCGGATGCCACCCCGGACAGTGGTGCGCCGACAGCGACACCGACGCCCGTTGCGGCCGCGGCGATGCCGGCCGCGGCGAAATCGGACGACGACGCGACGACATAGGTGAGAACACCCATGACCAGCATCGACAGCGGCAGTCGAGCCAACGCCGATATCGGGAAGTACGCGGTTCCGACGAGATCGTGCATGGCACGGAAGTGGGAAGGGTTCGAGTTGTGGGTCATCCGCACCTTTTCGGACGGTTTTCTCCATGGAGAAACCACGCGCGGCGTCCCTGCCTCCCGCCGTGCCGAACCCTGAAGCAACCCGCCGAGTCTAACGGAACGTTCGCGCATGCCACCGGCGGCGAGTTCGACCGCAACGTCGGCGACGGAAATCCGCCCGGGGGCGACGCGCGGTTCCGCTGCTCGCCACCGCCTCTCCACGCGCCTGCTGCCGACGTCCGCGCCGTGTCCACCTAATGTGGGTGCGTGGCTGATTTCGTGATGACCGAGGTCCCGTTGCTGTCGCGCTCGGCGCTCGATCGGGCGGAGGAATTGCGTTCCGACACCGACGCGTTGCGCGCCGGATGGGCGGAGGCGCTGGTGTTGCGGATCAACCATCGCGGACAGGCGCGTGTCGACGGAACGGACCTGGTGCTCGAACCGGCCATCTCGCTCGGTGACGAACCCGTCTCGGGCGCGGTGTTCCTCGGCCGACGCGAGGGCCGTCACCTGTGGGCGGTGCGGGTGCCTGCGATGATCGGCGAACTCGCCGACCTCCGCATGATCGGGCACCGGCTCGACGATTCCAGTGCGGGCCTGCTGACCACCGCGGTCGCGGTGCTGAACTGGCACGCCGCCGCCGGATTCAGCGCAATCGACGGGGCGACGACCACGCCGACGATGGCCGGCTGGTCACGGCTCAGCAGCAGCACCGGCCACGAGGAGTTCCCGCGCACCGACCCGGCCGTGATCTGCCTGGTGCACGACGGCGCCGATCGGGTGCTGCTGGCGCGCAACGGAACCTGGCCCGAGCGGCGGTTCTCGGTGCTGGCCGGGTTCGTGGAGGCCGGGGAATCGCTGGAGTCGTGTGTGGCGCGGGAAATCGCGGAGGAGGTCGGGGTGACGGTTCACGACATCCGGTACCTCGGTAGTCAGCCGTGGCCGTTCCCGCGGTCGGTGATGATCGGCTTCTCGGCGGTTGCGGATCCCGATGCGCCGCTGATCTTCGCCGACGGGGAGATCGCGGAGGCCCGCTGGTTCGGTCGCGACGAGGTGCGCGACGCGCTCGCGCTGGGGGACTGGTCGTCGCCCGCGGAGGCGCCGCTACTGGTCCCCGGCTCGGTCTCCATCGCCCGCGGCATGCTCGAGGCGTGGGCCAAGTAGCCGGCTCCGCCGGCGCGGCCAAGTAGCCGGCTCCGCCGGCGCGGCGAAATAGACGGCTCCGCCTGCGCCGCGCACACACGGCGACGGCCGCCTCCGCCCGGGGGGCGGCCGTCGTGCGGTCCGGCTCAGACGCCGAGGACCTTCTTCACCTCGGCGAGGCTGGGGTTGGTGGCCGTGCTGCCGTCCGCGAACTTCACGGTCGGGACGACGTGGTTGCCGCCGTTGACGCTGCCGACGAACTCGGCCGAGGCGGGATCGTCCTCGATGTCGATCTCGACGTAGCTGATGCCGTTCTCGTCCAGCTGCTTCTTGAGCCGGCGGCAGTACCCGCACCAGGTGGTCGAGTACATGGTCAGGGCGGGGGCGGTCTCGGTTGCGGTCACGCGGCATATAACACCACGGTCGCGGCGAATTGTTCCGTGCCGCGTCGCCGCCGGTGAGTGATCTTCACCCCAACGAGGGTGAAAAACACTCACATGCGGCGCAGGCGCATCAGGCTGTCGGACCGCCCTGTCATGATGGAGTCCATGTCAGCGCGCGCCCAGGATTCCCGAGACAACGTCACCGGTGACAACGTCGAGGGCCTGGACCCGCAGCAATCCGCCGCCGTCCTCGCGCCGCGCGGTCCCGTCTGCGTCCTCGCGGGTGCGGGCACCGGCAAGACCCGCACCATCACGCACCGGATCGCCCGGCTGGTCGCGGACGGTCACGTCGCGGCCGGTCAGGTCCTCGCCGTGACGTTCACCGCGCGAGCCGCGGGCGAGATGCGTGGCCGGCTGCGCACCCTCGGTATCGGCGAGGGCGCCAACCAGGTGCAGGCCCGTACCTTCCACGCCGCGGCGCTGCGGCAGTTGCGGTACTTCTGGCCGCAGGTGATCGGCGACACCCAGTGGGAGCTGGTGGACCGCAAGTTCGCGATCGTCGCGCAGGCGGCGAACCGTGTGGGATTGCCGACCAACACCGAGAGCGTGCGGGACCTGGCCGGGGAGATCGAGTGGTCGAAGGCGTCGCTGGTCGCGCCGGAGGACTACCCGGCCGCCGCGACCCGGATGCGCCGCGAGCCCCCGGCCGACGCGGCGAAGGTGGCCGACGTGTACGCCGCGTACGAGTCGCTCAAGGTCCGCGGCGACACGATGCTCCTCGACTTCGACGACCTCCTCCTGCACACCGCGGGCGCTCTCGAGGAACACACCGCGGTGGCGCAGGAGTTCCGGGACCGCTACCGCTGCTTCGTCGTCGACGAGTACCAGGACGTCACGCCGCTGCAGCAGCGGGTCCTCGACGCCTGGCTCGGCGAACGCGACGACCTGACCGTCGTCGGCGACGCCAACCAGACCATCTACTCGTTCACCGGAGCATCGCCGCGCTACCTGCTGGACTTCTCCAGGCGGTTCCCGGACGCGACGGTCGTCCGTCTCGAACGCGACTACCGGTCCACGCCCGAGGTGGTGTCGCTGGCGAACCAGGTCATCGGGGCCGCACGCGGGCGGATCGCAGGCACCCGGCTGCAACTGATCGGCCAGCGCCCGCCCGGCCCGGCGCCGACGTTCGCCGAGTTCGACGACGAGCCCGCGGAGGCCGCGGCGGTCGCGCGGTCGGTGAAGAAGCTGATCGACTCCGGAGTGCCCGCCGCGGAGATCGCGGTGCTGTACCGGATCAATGCGCAGTCGGAGGCGCACGAGCAGGCGCTGACCGAACTCGGCATCCCGTTCCAGGTCCGAGGTGGCGAGGGGTTCTTCACCCGGCCGGAGGTCCGGCAGGCCGTCGGCGCGTTGCGGCAGACCGCATCCCGCGAGGACCTGCCGGACGGCGCGGACCGCGGCCAGGCTCTGGTGACACTGGTGCGGGCCGTGCTCGTGCCGATGGGCCTGACCGACACCGAGCCCGCCGGTGCGCAGGCCCGGGAGAAGTGGTCGTCGCTCACCGCGCTCGTCACGTTGACGGAGGAGCTGCTCGTTCACCAGCCCGACCTCGACCTGGCCGGGCTGCTACGCGACCTCGCCGCCCGCGCCGAGTCCCGGCACCCTCCGACCGTCCAGGGCGTGACGCTGGCGTCGTTGCACGCCGCGAAGGGTCTCGAATGGGACGCGGTGTTCCTGGTCGGGCTCACCGACGGCACTCTGCCGATCCAGCATGCGTTGGGCGACAAGTCGACTCCGCCCGACGAGGCGGCGGTCGAGGAGGAGCGCCGGCTGCTGTACGTCGGGGTCACCCGTGCCCGCGAGCACCTGCAGCTGTCGTGGGCGTTGTCCCGAACGGCGGGTGGACGCCGCTCACGCCGCCGGTCGAGGTTCCTGTACGACCTCGTTCCGGAGGATTCGCCGGCCTCCCGGATCGCGGCACCCGTCGCGCAGAAGAAGCGGCCCCGCTGCCGGGTCTGCGGAAAACAACTCCTCGGCACGGCTGCGACGATGCTCGGCCGCTGTGAGACCTGCCCGTCGAACATCGACGCCGCGTTGTTCGCCTCACTCAAGACGTGGCGGCTGGAGAAGGCGAAGGAACTGAAGGTGCCCGCGTACGTCGTCTTCAGTGACACCACCCTCACCGCGATCGCCGAGCAACAGCCCAATGACGACCGTGCTCTGGTCGCGATCCCGGGGATCGGCGCGAAGAAACTGGAACGGTTCGGCGCCGACGTCCTGGCGGTGGTGCGCGGGGAGGATCCGCTCTCCGTCGCGCAGCCGACCCTCATCGAGGGCGCATAACCGCAGGTCAAAAATGGGTTGTGCGGTTCCGGCGGTACCGCTTACCCTGGTTTTCGACGTTGCGGGCTTTCGGCCTGCCGTCACGGCCGGCCTGCGATGCTCGCGCATCGACGGGATCGCAGGACGACAGTTGTCGCACGAACGACAGCGGTCGCACACAGGAGAGGGAGGTGATCGGAACCATGATCGATCGGAACAGCAGCGCGCAGGGATACGCGTCGTCCGTTCTTGTCGGCGGCGCCGCTCACTTGCCCGCCGCCATGTGGGCGGAGGCGCCGAAGCGCGTCGTCCGCCGTCGCACACATGCAGCAGCCCTGTCGTCCGTGCCCCGGATCGCACACCGAGACCACACTCGGTAGCAATCTCCTCCCCGGCCACGGACGCCCCAGCGGACCGTGGCCATTCGTGTTTTCGAGTACCTCCCCAGAAGGGGACGACGCTCCAGGACAGGTCACCGGTTCGCACCCCGAACCCATCGACGAGTCCGTAAGGAGCACGACGTGTCCACCGCGACAGTCCGCACCATCACCGAACCCACCATCACCGGGCCGGTGCAGCGCGAATTGCCTTGCCGTGCCGACAATCCCGACCTCTGGTTCGGGGAGACCCCCGCAGAACTGGAAACGGCCAAGTCCCTCTGCGCACAGTGCCCGGTTCGGGCGCGCTGCCTGAGCGCGGCCCTCGACCGCGCCGAGCCGTGGGGCGTGTGGGGCGGAGAGATCCTCGACCACGGCGTCGTGATCGCCCGCAAGCGCCCCCGCGGCCGTCCCCGCAAGGTCGCCGTCTGCGCCTGAGGCGGCGCCGCACCGCCGTTCGGCCGAAGGGCACCTCAGTACGCTTCAGGCGCACGACGGTGCCCTTCAGCCGGGGGTGGGGCCGAGCGAATCGAGCTGGTAGTCGACGACGACCGGTGCGTGGTCACTCATCCGGCGGTCGGCGCTCGGCTCACGGTCGGTGCCCGCGGCGACGGCCGCCCGCGCGAGCCCAGGCGTCGCGAGGTGGTAGTCGATACGCCACCCCGTGTCGTTGGCGAACGACTGCCCCAGCCACGACCACCACGAGTACGGGCCGTCGGTGTCGGGATGGTGGCTGCGGACGACGTCGACCAGCGTGCGGGGCGACAGGATGGAGCCGAACCACTCGCGTTCCTCGGGGAGGAATCCCTCGGCCTGGTTGCTGCGCCGCCAGTTCCGCACGTCGTGGCGGGTGTGCGCGATGTTGAGATCACCCATCAGCAGCAGTTCCCGGCCGCGGGCACGCGCGTCCAGACGCGAGCGCGTCAGCTGGCGCGCGAACCCGTCGAGAAAACGCATCTTGCGTTCGTAACGCGCACCGCCGTCCGGTGCCTCCCGCATCCGCCCCGGTTTCTGGAGATGCGCGGGCAGACCCCCCTTCGGGAGGTACAGCGACGCGACGGTGATCGGCGCGTCGGCGAGGTCGACCTCGACGTACCGGCCCTGCGGGGCGAACTCCCGTAGTCCCCGGGCCAGCGGTACCGGGTCGAGTTCGGTCGTGTCGGTGTGGACTTCGCCGGGTGCCCGTACCAGGGCCGTGCCGCTCCACGTCCGCACCGCGACGGGAGCGTGCCGTGTCAGGATCGCGACGCCATTGCGTCCGGCCAGCATGCCCTCGTCGTAGGCGAGGTGACAGGAACCGAAGACTCCGGGGGGAATCGCCGCCGCGCGTGCGCGCACCTCCTGCAACGCGACCACGTCGGGTTCCCGCTCGGCCAGCCACTCCTCGAAACCGCGACGCTGCGCGGCCCGGATTCCGTTGATGTTGAAGGTCGCGATCCGCACGGTCGCCCAGTGTATGCAGCCGCGCCAGGCGGTCACCCGGATGGCGGCTGCGCGGTGTGTCGACCCGGAATTGCGTGTCCGGGTTCGCGAATACCGGTCTCGTGTCGACTCTAGCGATCGTCGGACCGATCGTGCTTGGCTGGAAGAGGGGACCCCGATGAGGAGCCGACATCATGGCCAAACCATTCCGAGGCGTCGTCAATCTCGACATTCGTGACTCGGTCCCGGACTGGGGACCGTACGAGCAGCCGAAGGCCCCGCCAGGTGTGCCGAACGTGCTCTACATCGTTCTCGACGACGTCGGGTTCGGTGCCCTGGGCTGCTACGGCGGCCCGATCGAGACACCGAACATCGATCGGATCGCGGCGAACGGGCTGCGGTACGGCCAGTGGCACACCACCGCCCTGTGCTCACCGACCCGATCCTGCCTGATGACGGGCCGTAATCACACCACCAACGGTATGGCGTGCATCAGCGAGGCAGCTGTTGGCTTCCCCGGCGCGAACGGTCACATCCCACCCGAATGCGCCACCCTCGCCGAGATCCTGGTCGATCACGGTTTCAGCACCGCGATGGTCGGCAAGTGGCATCTGTGCGCCGAGGACGAGATGAACATGGCGTCCAGCAAACGGCACTGGCCGACCGGCCGCGGCTTCGACCGCTTCTACGGCTTCCTCGGTGCCGAGACCAACCAGTGGTACCCGAACCTCGTGCACGACAACCACACCGTCGAGCAGCCTGCCACCCCGGAGCAGGGCTACCACTTCAGCGTCGACATCACCGACAAGGCCATCGAGTACATCGACGACGTCAAGGCGATCGCGCCGGACCGGCCGGTGTTCCTGTACTACGCCCCCGGCTGCGCCCATGCCCCACACCATGTTCCGCAGGAGTGGGCGGACCGGTATCGCGGCAGGTTCGACGAGGGATACGAGGCGATCCGCGAGCGCACCCTCGCCAGGCAGAAGGAACTGGGTCTGGTCCCGGAGAACACCGAGTTGCCGCCGCTGAACCCGATCGGCACCCCCGACGCACGGACCGGTCCCGACGGGCAGCCGTTCCCCCCGTTGGACTACACGCGGCCCTGGGACACCCTGTCCGCCGACGAGCAGCGGCTGTTCGCCCGGATGGCCGAGGTGTATGCCGGTTTCCTGTCGCATTGCGACGACCAGATCGGTCGAATGCTGGACTATCTCGAGGAGATCGGCCAGCTCGACGACACGCTGATCATGCTGGTCGCCGACAACGGTGCCAGCGGTGAGGGCGGTCCCAACGGCTCGGTCAACGAGAACAAGATCGCCAACGGTGTGCCCGACGACCTGGCCGAGAACCTCGCGAAGCTGGACGAGCTGGGCGGCACCAAGACCTACAACCACTACCCGAACGGGTGGGCGATGGCGTTCAACACCCCGTTCAAGATGTGGAAGCGATACTCGTTCAACGGCGGTACCTGCGATCCGTGCATCATCTCGTGGCCGGCGAACATCGCCGCCCGCGGTGAGACCCGAGACCAGTACCACCACGCCATCGACCTGGTGCCGACCGTGCTGGACTGTCTCGGCCTCGAATTGCCCGACGCGATCAAGGGTTACACGCAGCATCCGTTGCAGGGTGTGAGCATGCGCTACAGCTTCGACGCGAAGACCATCCCGACGGCGAAGCACACCCAGTTCTATTCGATGCTCGGCACCCGGGGGATCTGGCACGACGGGTGGAAGGCCGTCACCACCCATCCGGCGATCAGCGGGTGGAGTCATTTCCCCGACGACACCTGGGAGGTGTACCACACCGACGTGGATCGGGCCGAGCTGCGCGACCTCGCCGCCGAGGAGCCCGGCAAGCTCGCCGAACTCGTCGGCCTGTGGTTCCACGAGGCAGGCGCCAACCGGGCGTTCCCGCTCGACGACCGCTCGGCCGTCGAGATTCTCACCACCCCGCGTCCGCAGCTCGCGGCGCCCCGGAACCGCTACGTGTATCGGGGCGGGGGTGCCGAGGTGCCCGAGTCGGTCGCGGTCAACATCCGCAACCGGTCCTACTCGATCGGGGCCCTGGTCGATCTGCCCGGACCGGGAGCTGCCGGGGTGCTGCTCTCGCACGGCAGCCGGTTCGGCGGGCATGCCCTGTACGTCAAGGACAACCGGCTGCACTACGTGTACAACTTCCTCGGCAGCGAGGAGCAGCGCATCAGTGCGACCGAGGACCTGCCGACCGGGGAGAAACTGGTCTTGGCCGCGTCGTTCGACAAGGAGGGCGAGGACCCGCCCGGCACGGCTCACGGGGTGCTGCGCCTCTACTACGGCGACCGCCAGGTCGGCGAGGGCCGGATCCGGACCCAGCCCGGAAAGTTCGGCATCGCCGGCGAGGGTCTCACGGTGGGGCGCAGCACCGGGGAGACGGTCACCGACGACTACCCGGGCACCGCACCGTGGGCGTTCACCGGCGGGACCCTGGACCGGGTGGCGATCGACGTCAGCGGCGAACCGTACGTCGACCTCGAACGCGAGGCGGTCGCGATGCTCTCCCGTGAATGACGGGGGCGTCACAATGACGGATGCGGCGCCGGCCGCACCCGCTGCGGGCTCGACGCAGGGGGAGTCCCGCCGACTCGGGAGCGGAGATCCGCTCCCGAGTTGGCGGGAGGGGGCCACCAAACGGGCCATCCTCGGCTTCGTCCGATCCGTGACGGCCGAGGGGGATTCCACGGTCCCGATCGAGGAGCGGATCGCGGTCTTCGACAACGACGGCACCCTGTGGTGCGAGAAGCCGATGCCCATCCAGCTCGACTTCATCCTGCGTCGTCTCGTCGCCATGGCAGAGCAGGATCCGTCGCTGCGTACCCGCCAGCCCTGGCAGGCCGCCTGCACCCGCGACTACGGCTGGCTGACCGGTGTCCTGACCGACCACTACCGCGGCGACGACAGCGGGGTGAAGGTGTTCGCCGTCGGGGTACTGACGGCGTTCGCCGACATCACGGTGGAGGACTTCGAAACCCAGGCCGACCGATTCCTCCGCACCACCGACCATCCCACCCTCGGCCGTACCTACCTGACGTGCGGCTACTCGCCGATGATCGAGTTGCTCGGCTACCTCGACGCCAACGGGTTCCGCAACTACATCGTCTCCGGCGGCGGCCGCGACTTCATGCGGCCGATCAGTCAGGACGTGTACGGGGTGCCCCGCCAACGGGTCATCGGAAGCAGCGCCTCACTGACCTGGAGCGGCGACGGCCCTGGCGGCGCGCTGATCCACCAACCCGAGTTGGACGTGCTGGTCGACGGTCCCGAGAAGCCGATCCGGATCTGGAGCCGCGTCGGCCGACGGCCCCTGCTGGCGGCCGGGAACAGCAACGGCGACATCCCGATGCTGCAGTTCTCCGAGCAGCCGGACCGGCCCTCGCTGCAACTGCTGGTGGTCCACGACGACGCCACCCGTGAGTTCGACTACCGGGAAGGCGCCGAACAGGCGATCGACCTCGCAGGCACCAGGGACTGGACCGCCGTCAGCATCAAGGACGACTGGGCGACCGTGTTCGACCGACGAGGGTAGGCGCAGCGACAACCGGAGACCGCCACCGGAGAACCGGAGGTCGACCGACGCCGTCACCGGGACCGCTCGGCAGGGGAGCGCGGTCGCAGCAGAACCACCGGAATCTCCCGCTCGGTCCACGACTGGTAGGTGTCGAAGTCGGCGTAGGCGTCGACGAGGATCGGCCACAGCCGGGCCCGCTGCCCGGGATCGGCTGTGGCGGCGGTGACCTCGCGGCGCCGACTGCCCACCTGGATGCGCGTGTCCGGGTTCGTGCACAGGTTCCGGTACCACTGCGGATGTTTCGGCAAGCCGCCCTGCGATGCGACCACGACGATGTCCGGTCCGTCCTCGATGTAGAGCAGCGGGGTGGTGTACACCGTGCCGGACTTGCGGCCCCGGTGCTCGAGCAGCAGCGTCGGGACGGGTTTGTGGAATCCGGCACCGAAGCGCCACTTTCCCCCGATGCGTCCACCGGTGCGGCGGTAGAGCCAGACCTGGGACCGGCCGACGTACTTGAAGATTCTCGGCAGTAGGGGGGAATCGAGTTGCCCTGGTCGGGGCGGTGTCGCGCCTGCGGTCCGTCCGGTCATGGTGTCAGCTCCTTCGCGTGTCGCGTGCCGGCGTCGTCACCCGAGCGCCACGCCGAGTTCGGCGGCGAAGGTCTTGATCATGTGCTGTACGCCGATCTCGTTGCGGCCGATGATCATGTGGTCGTGCTGGCCGCGCCGCACCCCCTCGCCGCACTGCGGCAGCATCGCGAAGTCCTCGTCGCGGACCGCGCCGTGCACCTGGGCGAAGACGGTGTCGTACAGGTCGCGTTGTTCGTCGGTGGTCGCGGGGATACGGGCCATCCAGCTGTGGCGAAGGGTGCACCGCGTCGGGGATCCGGCGGGAAGCATGTCGAGGATCTCGACGCCGACCGGGCTGTTCGCGAGGATGAGATTGGGGTAGATCCAGTAGATCACGCCCATGTTCGCCGACGGGTCCCACGAACCCTCTGGATTGGTGTCCAGGTCGGCAATCCAGTTGAACGGGAAGCCCATTCGGTGGTGCCTGCCGAACGCGTCGTGAATCGAGGTGTTGGCGACGGTGTTCTGGCCGATCACGCTCTCGGAGTGGACGAACGGGAAGTGGTAGCTCTCGGCGAACGCCTCGAGCGCACCCTTCCAGCTGACGTCCGACTCGAATTCGCGCTCGTCGTGGTAGCCGTAGGACCGGTAGTCGAACCGGGCCAGTTCCGGCCCGAGGGGGCCGAGATGTGCGTCCACGTCGATGGATTCGTCCGCGTTCAGGACCGCCCAGACGAATCCGTGCCTCTCCTGGCTCGGGAGTTCCACCAGTCCGTAGTCGGCGCGGTCCATGCCGGTGAAGCCCTCCTTGCCCGGTACGCCAACCAGGTTCCCGGTGTTCTTGTAGGTCCAGGCGTGGTACGGGCAGGTGAACCGGGTGGTGTTGCCGGACCCGCAGGCGGGCATCGCGCCGCGGTGCCGGCAGTAGTTGAGGAAGACGTGCGTCGTGCCTGCGCCGTCCCGGGTGACCAGCAGCGAGTCGCCGAGCACGCTGCGCACGACGTAGTCGTTCGGTTGCCCGACCTGCGCGCTGGGCACGATGGCCAGCGGGGTGCGCCGCAGGATCTGCGCCTCCTCGACCTCGGTGATCTTCGGGTCCCGGTAGTAGTGCAGCGGCACGCGCAGCGGTGAGTCCGCCATGTCGGTCGTGCCGTCCAGCACATGCCGGAGCGCGCGCCGGGTGAGGTCGTCCACCGTGTCGGTGTGTCGGGTGTCGGGCTGTGTGGTCATCGTCTGTCCTTTCCCGCGCCGGTCGGCCGCAGTGTCGAGACCATACAACAGGGCATGTTTGTATGGCCTGGTTTCGGTGGATCCGCGCCGCCGCCCGAGGTCCACCCGGCGTGATCGCGCACGGGTAGGGTTCGACCGACAACTTCGCTGGGCAGGAGGGATGACGGGCCGATGCGCACACACGGCTGGTCGGGCGCCACCCCCGCCGACGACGACGAGGCGATCGCCCGCATCCTCGCCGCGGCCCGCCGCGCCGTGGACCGCTCCGGCGGTGACATCAGCATCACGGAGGTGGCCCGGGACCTCGGTGTCACCCGGCAGACCGTCTACCGGTACTTCCCGACCACGGAGGCACTGCTCGGCGCCACCGCGATCGCCCAGGCCGGCCCGTTCCTCGACATCCTCGCCACGCATCTCGGTGGGATCCGCGACCCCGCGGAGGCCGTCGTGGAGGGCATCGCCTACACCCTCGAACAGATACCCGAGGAGAAGTACCTGAACATGGTGCTCGCGCCCGGACGGGCCAGTGCCTTCTCTGCGGGCGTCACCTCGGACACCGCGCTGGCGTTCGGCCGGTCGATCCTCGAACGGTTCGCCGTCGACTGGGCCGAGGCCGGTCTGGCCGGTGCGAACCTCGACGAACTGGTCGAGCACATGCTCCGCATCGTGCAGTCGTTCGTCATCGATCCCGGTCGTCCACCCCGCAGCGGCGACGAACTGCGGCTCTACCTGAGGAAGTGGGTCGCCCCTGCGGTGGATCGAATCCGGTCACAGGCCGGCGCGCACTGACCGGACCCCGGGTGTTACTCGGCTCGCCGCACGTCCTCGGTGAAGCCGGGCAGCCACCGCGTCAGGATCCCCATGTAAGGGGCCTCGGCGTCGAGCTGGGCGCAGATGCCGACCGACCCCAACAGCACCCGGAAGATCATCACGTACTCGGGCGGCATGTTCAGCGCGCGGGCGGTCCGGAAGTGTTCCGACGAGAAGTCGGTCGCGGTGCCTGCCGCGCGCTGCAGCCACGACCGGGTGAAGTGGAACGACTCGGTGTGGATCGGGTCGGTGAAGGGGCGCAGGTAGTTCGCGATCTCGGCCTCGGTGACATTGCGACCGGGAAGCACGAAACCGTTGCCGCGCAACAACTCCGTCAGCTCGTCGAACCGTTCCTCGAGGGCGAGCCGGACCATCCTGCCGAGGACTGGGGGAAGTCCGCCGGGCATCGGGGCACAGGCACCGAAGTCGAGGACGCCGAGGCGGCCGTCGTCGCACAGCATGAAGTTGCCCGGGTGAGGGTCGCCGTGCAGCAGCTCGACGCGGGCGGGGGAGGCGAAGTGGAACTCGGCCAGCCGCGCACCGGCGATGTTGCGCTGCTCGGCCGTGCCGCTGCTGATGACCGTCGACAGCGGCGTCGCGTCCATCCACTCGGTGATCACCACCTTCGGGGAGCTGGCCACCACCTTCGGGATCGCGAACTGCGGGTCGCCGGCGAACTCGGCGGCGAACGCGCGCTGATTGTTCGCCTCGATCCGGTAGTCCAGTTCGTCCTCGGTGCGAGCGCTGAGTTCGTCGAGCACCGGCTTGATGTCGGCGCCCGGCATCACCGCGGTGAACATGCCCGCCATCCGGGACAGCGTCTTAAGGTCGGCCCGCAGTGCCTCGTCGGCGCCGGGGTACTGGACCTTCACCGCCACGTCACGACCGTCCGACCACACCGCCCGGTGCACCTGCCCGATGCTCGCCGACGCGGTCGGGGCGTCGTCGAAACTGGCGAATCGTTCCCGCCACCGGGTGCCGAGCTGCGCGTCGAGGACGCGGTGCACCTTGCGGGCGGGCAGTGGCGGCGCCTCCGCCTGCAGCTTCGTCAGCGCGTCCCGGTACGGCTCGGCGAACTCCTCCGGGACCGCCGCCTCCATCACGCTCAGCGCCTGGCCGAGCTTCATCGCGCCGCCCTTGAGCTCGCCGAGCACCGTGAACAACTGTTCGGCCGCCTGCTGGGTCAGCTTCGCGTCGATCTCGTCCCGGTCGCCGCCGGCGAGCTTGCGACCGAAGCCGACGGCCGCACGCCCCGCGATCCCCAGCGGGATGCTCGCGAGTTTGGCGGTGCGGGCTGAGCTGCGGCGGGGAATGTCGGGCACGCCCTCAATCATGGCGGACGATCGCCGCCTTCGCCTACACCTCAGGTGAGCAGCCGCAGTCCGGGTGTGTCGGCCACGGTCGACGTACCAGCCGCGGCGACCGAAGGTCGAGTTCGAGGGTGGCGTCGAGGCTGGCGGGAGGGCGACTCGGGTCGCCGTCGATCAGCGCGGTGAGTTCGCTCACGGCCAGCGCGACGGTCGCGAGCACGGCGTCCGGGGTGGCGGTCCCGACCCGCCCGAGCAGCTGCGCCGCCAGGTGCGGCCACTCGGCGTCCAGGCCGGTGCGGGTCAGGTCGGCGCAGCGCAGGCAGCTGGTGCGGCCCGGCACCACCAGCGGCCCGACGACCCCGCGTCCGTCCCGCAGCCGAACCGGAAGGTGCGCGGTGCCCGCCGCCATCAGGTCGGCGACGGTCTGCGGATCCGGAACGAGGTCGTCGGTGAGCACCACGCAGTCGATGCCGTCCGTCGGCGGGCCGACCCCGGCACGGTCCGGGACCGACCGTCCGATCCGGACGCGGCCGTCACCGAGCGCGGTCGTGAGACCGTCCGCGAGCGGGCCGCGGCCGTGCAGGTGCACGCTGCGCACCGTCGGCTTCCGGCGGAACGGCAGCAAGGCGCCCACCCGGGCGAGCTCGGACAGGATCTGCCCGATGTCGTCGCTGTCGACGCCCACACGGTTGGCCTGCCAGACGATCTCGGCGCGGCTGTGGTGCCCGTCGAGCAGTCGCAGCAGGTCGGCGAGCGCGGCGGCGGTGACGCCGGCGGGCGGCCGCAGCAGCAGCGCGGTCTCCGGGTTCCAGCCGAGTTGAAGGGTGCCGCTCGGCCGGGTCAGGACCGGGGTGCGGGGGTCCAGGCGCGGCCCGTCGAGCGGGGTGGTGGCGAGGCGGGTCATGCGGGCAGCGTGCCAGCACGCACCCGCCGCGGAGGTGCCCCGCGGCGGGTTGTCCACAGGGTGGCAACCCCGTGGACCTGCGGTTTCGTCCCTATCCGCTAGTTGCTCGGGGAGTCGGGTTCGCCGGTCTCGCCGCGCTCCTCGCGTTCGCGGGCCTGCAGCGCTTCGAGCTGGGCGATCGGATCGTCGAACGTGCTGGATCCACCGCCGACCACCCGGTCGACGAATCCGGCCGGGCTGTCCAGGTCGCTCGAGTCCGGAAGCAGGTCCGGGTGCGCCCACACCCCGTCGCGGCCCTCGGCGCCGGAGGCGTCGGTGAGCTGTCGCCACAACTGCGCCGCCTCGCGGACCTTGCGGGGGCGCAGTTCGAGTCCGACCAGGGTGGCGAACGTCTGTTCCGCCGGGCCGCCCGTCGCGCGACGGCGGCGCAGGGTCTCGCTCAGCGCCGCCACCCCGGGCAGTCGCTCGCCGAGAGCCTGCGCGACCACGACCTCGACCCAGCCCTCGATCAGGGCGAGCAGCGTCTCCAGGCGCTCCAGCGCCTGCTTCTGCTCCGGCGTCGTCTGCGGCTCGAACGTGCCCTGCTGCAGCAACTCCTCGAGCTTCGACGGGTCGCTCAGCGCGCTCGGGTCGAGACCCTGTGCCGCCTCCTCGATCGCCGAGAAGTCCATCTTGATGCCGCGCGCGTACTCCTCGACGGTGGCGAGCAGGCGCTGCCGCAGCCACGGCACGTGCACGTACAGCCGCTGGTGCGCGGCCTCGCGGGCGGCCAGGAACACCAGGACCTCGCGGTCCGGTTGCTCGAGGCCCTCACTGAACTTCTCCACGGCCGCAGACAGCAGCGCGGCCACCCCGTTCGGACCGAGGGGAAGCCCGATGTCGGTGGAGGTCAGCACCTCGGACGCGAGCTGCCCGAGGGCCTGCCCGAGCTGAGAGCCGAACGCGAGGCCACCCATCTGGCCGATCATGCCGAGCATCGGTCCGGCCATCTGCCGGGCCTCCTCCGGCAGTCCGGACACCCACATACCCGACACCTGCTCGGCGACCGGGTCACACAGCCGCTTCCAGGTGTCGATGGTGTTCTCCAGCCAGTCGACCGGCGTCCAGGCCACGGTCCGGGTGGCGCCGGCGGGCAGCTGCGTCGCGCCGTCGAGCCACAGCTCGGCGAGGTGCGCGGCGTCGGCGATCGCGGACGCGGACCCGGACGACACCGGGGTGACGGAACCGATCTGCTGCAGCGCCAGCTTCTTCGCCACGTCGTAGTTCACCGGACCGGACTGGCCGCCGGTGCCCATCGCGCTGCCCATGCCGCTGAGCATCTGCCCGAACTGGGTCAGCATCTGACCGAGCGCGGCGGGGTCGAAGCCCTCGGCGTTGAAGCCGAACGGCATCCCGCCCGGCCCCGTCGGACCGCCGCCTGCGTTCTTGTCGCGGTCGGGGTCGTCGTCGGAGTTCGAGAAGCCAAACGGCGGATTGCTCATACGTCAACGGTACAAGGCCGTGCGCGCGTCGGTGGCAGCGGAAATCACGCCGAGCGCGAACACGCGGACCGAGAACACGGAGAAACCGGCCCGCGTGCGGCCGGTGCAACGGCGGCCGCCGACCGCCGACCTCTACGCTGGGCCGAGTGAATCGACGGATGCTCACCCTGGTTGCTGCGCTGGTGCCGGTCGTGGCGTTGCTCGGGCTCGGGACGGTCGTGCAGGTGCCGTTCGTGGCGCTCGGACCCGGTCCGACCTTCAACACGCTCGGGGAGGTCGAGGGCAAGCAGGTCGTCGACATCGAGGGCACCGAACTGGATCCGACGACCGGGAACCTGAACATGACGACGGTGTCCGTGCGCGACGGGCTGACCGTGTTCGACGCTTTCGGGTTCTGGCTCAGCGGCCGCTACGGCCTCGTGCCCCGCGAGGAGGTGTACCCGGCCGACCGCAGCCGTGACCAGGTGCAGGAGGAGAACGCCGCCGACTTCGCCCAGTCCGAGGAATCCGCGGAACTGGCCGCACTGCACTTCCTGAACAAGCCGGTCGCGCTGGAGGTCACCGACGTCTCCGCCGACGGTCCGTCCCACGACCTGCTGCGCACCGGTGACCGCATCGTGAGCATCAACGGGACGCCGGTCCGGACCGTGGGTGAGGTGCAGCGCTCCGTGGCGGACCTCGCGCCGGGAACCGTCGCGACGATCGTCGTCGAACGCGACGGCGGTCAGGTGACGGTGCCGGTCACGCTCGGCGCCCGGCCCGGACACGACGACGTGGGCTATCTGGGGATCACCCCCACCGAGAAGCCCGACGTGCCGTTCACCGTCGACTTCAACCTCGCCGAGATCGGCGGCCCGTCGGCCGGGCTGATGTTCACGCTCGCCGTGATCGACAAGCTGTCGCCGGGCGAACTCAACGGCGGCGGGTTCGTCGCAGGCACCGGCACCATCGACTCGGACGGTGACGTCGGCCCGATCGGCGGCATTCCGTACAAGCTGATCGCGGCCCGGGAAGCCGGCGCGACCACGTTCCTGGTACCGGCGAAGAACTGCGACGAGGCCAAGCAGCGGGTTCCGGACGGGCTGCGACTTGTGAAGGTCGACAACCTCACCGGCGCGGTCGACGCGCTCGAGTCGCTGAACTCCGGCGGCGACGCCCCGTCCTGCTGACCGACCGCTCCCGCTGATCGACCGAATGTGGGATTCGGTCAGTCAGACCGACCGAATCCCACATTCGGTCGGAAGGGTGGGGGCCGGGTGGCGGGGGACAGGGGTCACCAGTCGTCGTCGGTGGCCTCGAAGGTCGCGTGCAGCGCGTGGACCAGTCCGGGGGCCAGGTTGTCCCCGGTGCGCAGTTCCGGCTCGGCGAACGGGTCGTCGTCCTCGTCGGGCGCCAGCGCGATCGCGCACTCGGACCGGCCGTCCCGCAGGACCGCGGCGAACAGCCTCGCCGCACGGCGGTCGGGATGCGAGCCCGCTGCCGCGCGGATGACGTCGTCGGCGGCGTTGTCACCGGACAGGGCCACCGAGACGGCGGAGTCCAGCTCCACCTCGGCGGTCGGGGGCAGCACCAGGATCTCCTGGACGAGCAGGCATCCGGCCACCCCGTGCGACCAGCTGGTGGTGCCTAGGTACTCCTCGAGCGCGGCGGCTCCGCCGTGCAGGTCGTCGGGAAGTGGATGCTGTTCGATGGGCGTCAGCTCGGACCCGGCTTCGAGCTGGTCGATCAGATGCGGTTCGGCCACGGCGATCGCCGCCGTCGGGACGAGTGCGAACATCCGCGGTGGCTGCCCCCAGCCGTCGGGCTCGACGTGGCCTGCGACCTCCTGAACGCACCGCGGCAGGGCGTCGTCGGAGATCGGGTCCGGGTGGGATGTGCCGTCGAAGTCGCTCACCTGTTCATCCTCGCACCCGGACGACGCAGCCGGACAACCCGGACGACGCACCCGGACAACCCGGACGACGCCGGTGGTCACATCGGTAACCCACGTAGAGTGGGACAAAACACCCTGCGGCCCGCTCGTCGTGCCGCCCGACCACGGGAGCGTGACACGTGGGCATGCGGCCCCCCACCGGATTACCTTCGTTGTCCAGACGGAGCCGAGTGTTGTTGGTACTGGCGCTTGTTGTGGCCGTACTGCTGCTGATCGGGCCGAGGCTGATCGACACGTACGCGAGCTGGCTGTGGTTCGGCGAGGTCGGGTTCCGAGGCGTCTTCACGAAGGTCCTCGTCACCCGGATCCTGCTGTTCCTCGCCGTCGCCCTCCTCGTCGGCGGTGCCGTGTTCGGCGCGTTGCTGCTCGCGTACCGGTCCCGTCCGGTGTTCGTACCGGCCGCGGGGCCCAACGACCCGATCGCCCGGTACCGGACGACCGTGATGAGCAGGCTCAAGCTGTTCGGCGTGGTCGTGCCGGTCGTGATCGGCGTGCTGGCCGGGCTGGTCGCGCAGTCCAGTTGGGTTGCGGTGCAGATGTTCATGCACGGCGGCGACTTCGGGCAGCATGACCCGCAGTTCAACCTCGACGTCGGGTTCTACGCGTTCGATCTGCCGTTCTACCGGTTGGTCCTGAACTGGCTGTTCGTCGCGGTGCTGATCGCGTTCTTCGCGAACCTGGTGACGCACTACATCTTCGGTGGTCTGCGGCTGACCGGGCACGAGGGAGCCCTGACCAAGGCGGCGCGCATCCAGTTGGCGGTCCTTGCGGGCACCTTCGTCCTGCTCAAGGCCGTCGCGTACTGGCTCGACCGCTACTCGCTGCTGTCGAGCAGTCGGAAGGAACCGACGTTCACCGGCGCCGGTTACACCGATATCAACGCGGTGCTGCTCGCGAAGCTCATCCTGATGGCCATCGCCATCATCTGCGCTATCACGTTCTTCGCGGCGATCTTCCTGCGGGACATGCGGATTCCGGCGCTCGCCACCGCGCTGCTCGTGCTCTCGTCGATCCTGGTCGGCGCGGTCTATCCGCTGCTGGTCGAGCAGTTCTCGGTCAAGCCGAACGCCGCGGTCAAGGAGCGCGAGTACATCGAGCGCAACATCGCGGCGACCCGGCAGGCGTACGGGATCTCCGACGACAAGGTGACGTATCAGCCGTACTCCGGTGACGGCACGAAGGCCCCGCAGGACGTGCCGGCCGACGTCACCACGATCGCGAACGCCCGACTGCTCGATCCCAACGTCCTCTCGCCGACGTTCACCCAGCAGCAGCAGCGGCAGAACTTCTACGGGTTCCCGCCCACTCTCGACATCGACCGCTATGACCTGGGCGGCGAGAAGCGGGACTACGTGGTCGCGGCGCGCGAGCTGTCGCCGAACAACCTGCAGGGCAACCAGACCGACTGGATCAACAAGCACACCGTGTACACCCACGGTGACGGTCTGGTCGCGGCGCCCGCCAACAGGGTCACCGCCCCGGTGCTCGACCCGACGCAGGACACGTCCAACAACGCGGGCTACCCGATCTACACCGTGAGCGACATCGCGTCCCAGCAGCAGGGGACGCAGGTCATCAAGGTCGATCAGCCGCGCGTCTACTTCGGTGAGGTGATCGCCCAGGGTGACGCCGACTACGCGATCGTCGGCAGCGGCGACGGCTCGGCTGCCCGTGAGTACGACACCGACACCTCGAAGTACACCTACACCGGGCAGGGCGGCGTCCCGATCGGGAACTGGTTCAACCGGTTGACGTTCGCGGCGAAGTACGCCGAGCGCAACATCCTGTTCTCCAGCGTGATCGGCTCCGACTCGAAGATCATCTACAACCGGGACCCGAAGACGCGCGTGGAGAACGTCGCGCCGTGGCTGACGACCGACGGTGATCCGTACCCGGCGGCGGTCGGCGGCCGGATCGTCTGGATCGTCGACGGGTACACCACCCTCGACAACTACCCGTACGCGCAGCGCAGCTCGCTCGAGGGGATGGTCGAGGACAGCATCGACCAGACGACCGGTCGGCCGTTGCCGCGCAAGGAGGTCTCCTACATTCGCAACTCGGTGAAGGCGACCGTCGACGCGTACGACGGCACGGTGACGCTGTACCAGGTCGACGACCAGGATCCGGTGCTCAAGGCGTGGATGGGTGTGTTCCCGGACACGGTCCAGCCGAAGAGCGCGATCAACGACGACCTGCGTTCGCACTTCCGCTACCCGGAGGACCTGTTCAAGGTGCAGCGGGAGATGCTCGCGAAGTACCACGTCGACGATCCGGGCGAGTTCTTCACCAACAACGCCTTCTGGTCGGTGCCGAACGAGCCGACGGTCGAGGGCTCGAAGCTCAACGAACCCCCGTACTACGTGCTCGTCGGTCAGGAGGGAACCGGCAAGCCGGTGTTCCGGTTGACCAGCCCGATGGTCGGTTTCCGCCGCGACTTCCTGTCCGCGTACATCGCGGCGGACTCGGACCCGGAGAACTACGGCAAGATCACCGTGCTGCAGTTGCCGCGGGACAAGCAGACACAGGGTCCGGCGCAGGCGCAGAACTCGATGATCTCCGACGCCCGAGTCGGCTCGGAGAAGGCACTCCTCGAGCGCACCAACAAGATCCAGTTCGGCAACCAGCTGACGTTGCCGATCGCGGACGGCGGGATCCTGTACGTGGAGCCGATGTTCACCGAGCGCAGCGGCGCGAACAACGCGACGTTCCCGCAGCTGACCAGGGTTCTGGTCAGCTACCAGGAGCCCGGGCCGACCGGTCGAGTGCGGGTGGGGTACTCGGCCACCCTGGCCGATGCCCTGAACCAGGTGTTCGAGATCGGAACGGGCAGCGCCGCAACGGCTCCCGGCGGAACGGTCACCGAGCAGCAGTCGACCGGTAACACGCCCGCACCGGTGGTCCCGGCGCCGGAGCAGACGACCCAGCCGCCGGCGCCGCAGCCGGGTGGAACCATCAATCGGGATGCCGCGGTTGCCGAGCTCGACGCCGCGCTCGCCGCAGTGCGGTCGAGCCAGCAGAGTGGCGACTTCGGCGCCTACGGTGCGGCGCTCGACCGGCTGCAGAAGGCGGTCACCGACTACCAGAGCCTGCCGAAGTAGTCGGGCCGGAACCGGCGAAAAGGGCGCCCCGCCGATCGAATTCGATCGGCGGGGCGCCCTTTTTCGTGTGCTCGGCTCAGCGGGTGATGCCGGCCAGGTAGATGCTGTTGGCGGCGATCAGCTCACGCAGCTGGTCGCCGTATCCGTACTGGTCGGCGGTGGCGACAGCGGCGTCGGTGGCCTGCTGCACCTGGTCGGCGCTGGGGGCCGGGAGGTTCTCGGGCAGGGCCGGCACGGTCGCGACCGGCGGAACCGAGGCGGGCAGGTCGACGGCAGGCACGGGGGCGGGCTCGGGCTCGGGAGCCGGCTCGGGCTCGGCGGCCGTCAGGTACTGACCGCAGTGCGGCCACGCGCCGGCGCCCTGGGTCGCGAGGACGTTCTCCGCGACGCGGATCTGCTCGGCCTTGGAGGCGGTGTGCGGGGAGCCGCTGCCGCCGTTCGCGGCCCAGGTGCTCTGCGAGAACTGCAGGCCGCCGTAGTAGCCGTTGCCGGTGTTGGTCGCCCAGTTGCCGCCGCTCTCGCACTGCGCCACGCCGTCCCAGTTGTAGGCGGCGGCGGAGGCGGTGGCGGTGCTCAGGGCCATCGGGGCCGCGGCGAGGGCGGCGGTCGCGGCGACAGCGCCGAGCGTGCGCGTGGTTGTCTTACGGATGGTCATGCGGGGTGAATCCTCTCCGCGCTTGCCGACGGGGCCGCGTGGTGCGATCGGTGCCGGTGTGGCCGTGGCGGACAGACTGCTGTTCGTCGCCCGGCGTCGTCACTGGCACGCCCGTCCCTGCCCCTCGAAGGTTTGGGGGTTCCGATCCCGCGGGGCAGGTCGAGCAGCGGCGGGTCGGCTGGGCCCGGTGGTTTCGGGCCGGGATCGACGCTAGCCAACAAATTGCTGTGGGTCATCTCCGTCGAACTTCGGCCTGCCGCAACGCAAGTCGCCGATGTAACGCGGCTTTCGCCAGGTCATCCCGGCGCGTTGCGTCTCGCGGGCAGCTCCGTTATCCCGTCGTAATGTGGTGGGGATCACCGAATTTCGGTGAAGTGCGCCACAGGTTTCCGCGGCGCCGGGCGCGCGTCGGTGGCGCGGAGGCGCGATCGGCGGCCGGTTTCCCCGGTTGTGCAGGCGATTTGTGTTCGGTTCTTCCGTTCGTGTAACTTCGTTCATGCAGCGCGGGGTGGAGCAGCTCGGTAGCTCGCTGGGCTCATAACCCAGAGGTCGCAGGTTCAAATCCTGTCCCCGCTACCAAGAACGAAGGACCCGGTACCCAGGTACCGGGTCCTTCGTCGTTTCCGGCCATCGTTGTTTCCGGCCGTCGGCGTTTCCGGGCATTGTCGGCTTCGAGCGTTGGTCCGCTCCGGGGTCTGGCCCGCCGGCCGCGGGGCCCGCCGGCGGCGCACTCCTTCGCGTCATCTCCGATGCCGCGTCGGGCTGTTTCGGGTGGCTCGATGTGACATCGGCAACCATCGGGGAGGGGTGGTCAGAAGTGCTCCGGAAGTCGTGTACAGTGGTCAGTGCAGCGCGGGGTGGAGCAGCTCGGTAGCTCGCTGGGCTCATAACCCAGAGGTCGCAGGTTCAAATCCTGTCCCCGCTACGAAGACGAAGGCCCCGGTACTCAGGTACCGGGGCCTTCGTCGTATTCGCGTTTCCCCGGATCGTCGACGTCGGCGCGGCGGCATCGAGGATCCGGCGGTGCTCCGATGATCTTGCATTTTCAGCAAATCTCCTTGTCGAAATCGCGCGATCTGGCGGACAGTGGATTCCGGACCGGAGCGATACAGGGAACGGAGACGCGATGAACGACAGATATGACGTGGTGATCGTCGGTGGCGGTGCAGCGGGACTCGGAGGGGCGCTCTCGCTGTCGCGGGCTCGCCGGTCGGTCCTGGTGGTCGACGCGGGCCGGCCGCGAAACGCGCCCGCCGAGCACATGCACAACTACCTCGGCCGTGAGGGCGCGAACCCGCGGGACCTGCTGCGGATCGGACGCGACGAAGTGGCCGGGTACGGAGCCGAGTTCGTCGACGGGGAAGTTGTCGCTGCCGCGGCGACGGACGCCGGCTTCCGGATCCGGCTCGGTGACGGTCGGGAGGCCACGGCGAGGCAACTGCTGGTCACCACCGGACTCGTCGACGAACTCCCCGATGTGGCGGGATTGCGCGAACGCTGGGGGCGTGACGTGCTGCACTGCCCGTACTGCCACGGGTGGGAGGTCCGGGACGGCGCGATCGGCATTCTCGCGACGAGTTCGCTTGCGGCGCACCAGGCGTTGATGTGGCGACAGTGGAGCTCCGACGTGGTGGTGTTCGCCCACACCGCCCCGCCGTTCGGCGCCGCGGACCTCGAGAAGTTCGCCGCCCGCGGCATCGAGGTCGTCGAGGGCGCCGTCACCGGGCTCGAGGTCGACGGGGATCGGCTGACCGGGGTGCGGGTCGCCGGCCGCGGGGTGATCGCGCGCCAGGCGCTGGTGGCGCCGCCGCGGTTCGAGGTGCACACCGAGTTCCTGCGTGGTCTCGGGCTCGAACCCGTCGCACAGGAGATGGGTGGCGAGGTCATCGGCACCCACCTGCCTGCGGACCCGACCGGGGCGACGACCGTGCCCGGGGTGTGGGTCGCGGGGAACGTGACCGATCCACGCGCACAGGTTATTTCGGCTGCCGCCGGGGGAGTGCAGGCCGGCGCGATGATCAACGCCGCGCTGATCGAGCTGGACGTCGAGGCCGCGCTCACCGAGCGTTCACGCGTCGGGTAGGTCGATCTCGTGCAGCCCCTGCCGCAGCAGCTTGCCGGTCGCATTGCGGGGCAGCTCGTCCAGGAAGACCACCTCGCGTGGAACCTTGTACCGCGCGAGGTGTTCCTTGACGAACGACTTCAGCGCCTGGGCGTCGACCTCGGGCGATCCCGGCGCGGGCACCACGAACGCCCGCAGGCGGTGGCCGAATTCGAGGTCCTCGACACCGATCACCGCGGCCTCCGCGACATCCGGGTGGTCGGCGAGCAGGTTCTCCACCTCGAGCGGGTAGACGTTCTCGCCGCCGGAGACGATCATGTCGTCGTCCCGGCCGTCGACGAACAGCAGCCCGCGGTGGTCGAAGTGGCCGACGTCTCCGGTGGACAGCAGACCGTCGATCCGCTCCTTGTCACGGCCGTCCGTGTAGCCGTTGAAGCTCAGTCCGCTCGAGACGAAGATCCGGCCCACCACACCCGGTTCGTCGATCCGGCTGCCGGCGTCGTCGTACAGCCCGACGTGGCAGGTGACGGGTGGGCGTCCCGCGGTCCCTGGAACCAGGGCCAGGTCGGCGGGCGTGGCGACCGTCGCGACCGCGACCTCGGTGGAGCCGTACAGATTGTGCAGCACCGGCCCGAACGCGTCGGTGGTGCGGCGGCACAGGTCGGGGGAGATGGACGAGCCGGCGGCGAAGACGATCGACAGGTTCGTGGTGTCGAACCGGGCGAGGACGTCCGGGCCGAGGTCGACGATCCGCTGCAGCATCGTCGGGACGACCACGAGGACGTCGGCGCGGTGGTCGGCGGTCAGTTGGACGGTCTGCAACGGGTCGAACCGACGTTGCAGCACCACCGTCTGGCCGAGGGTGAGCGCGAGCCCGAGTTGCGAGATCCCGGTGCCGTGGAACGCGGGCGCGGCCATCACCATCGTCTGGCCCCGGCGCAGCGGTACCCGGTCGAGGAACTGTGCCGACGCCAGCGGCGAGGTCCGCTCCCGCGGCGCCCCCTTCGGCGTGCCGGTGGTGCCGCTGGTCAGCAGCACGAAGCTGCCGGGCACCGGCGGCGCGGCCATGGGAGCGCTGCTGTGTCCGATGAGCTGATCGTCGAGCCGGGTGGTGCCGTCGGCGGACCGACCCCACGCCACGTACCGCCGCACGTCCGGTGGTAGCCCGGCCGCAACCGCGGCGAACTCCTCGTCGTGGACGAACGCCCGAACCTGTTCGCGGGCAGCGATGTCCACCAACTGCGGGGTGGCGAACCCGGTGTTCATCAGGACCAGCTTGGTGCCCAGCTTCGCGGCGGCGAGCATCGTGAGCACGAGTCCGCGGTGATTGCGGCACATGACGCCGACCACGGACCCGGGGGTGACGCCGTCCGCGGCCCAGGCGCGCGCCAGCGCGTTCGACATGCCCTCGAGTTCTGCGTACGTGAGCTGGCCGCGTTCGTCGACGATCGCGACGACATCGAGACCGGCGGTGGCGTGGGCGTGCACCACTCCCGCGAACGGGCCGTAGCGCTCGGCCGCACGGATCGAGGCGAGCCCGCGATCGAGGCGGGGGAACGGCACCAGGCCCGATCGCGCCATCACCCGGATCGCGCCCAGAGTGTCGGTGACCTTCGTCAGAGCGCCTGGCATCGCTTCCCCCTGCGGAGTGCTCCGGTGTGTGTTGGGTCACAGGGTAGACCGTGAGTCGGTGGCGGGCACGGGTAACGATCGGGTGCGTCGGCCTGCTGGTCGCAGTCTCTTCGTACGGTCCTCGGCCAACCCCGCTGCACTTGGTCATCGCGGTGGCCGGGGCGATGCCGATCCCGCCTCCAGGATTGGAACGTGTTCTAGCCTTGCGGCATGGACGTGACCTACGAGGGGACCAAGAGGGAAGTCGCCACCGACAAGGGTGTGCTGCGCTATCACGAGGCGGGCGAGGGGCCCCCGCTTCTGCTGTTGCACGGCTCCGGGATCGGGGTCAGCGGGTGGCGCAACTACCGAGGCAACCTGGGTGTGTTCGCCGAGCACTTCCACTGCTACATCCTCGAGTTCCCAGGATTCGGCGTGAGCGACCCCGTCGGTGGGCACCCCGTGCTGACCGCGGGGTCGTCGGTGCTGCGCTTCATGGATGCGCTGGGCATCGAATCGGCCGCGATGATCGGCAATTCCATGGGCGGGGTCGTCGGCGTCAATGTGGCCGTGAAGCGTCCCGAGCGGGTGAACAAGCTCGTCACCATCGGTGGGGTTGGGCCGAACATCTTCAGCCAGAATCCGAGTGAGGGCACGCGGCTGCTGCAGGATTTCGCCGACGGTCCCAGTCGCGAGAAGCTGGTTCGGTGGCTCGAGTGCATGGTCTACGACCGTGCCGTGATCACCGAGGAGCGAATCGAGGAACGTTGGGAAACGTCCAACGATCCGGAATCACACAAGACGCTGGCCGCGATGTACGGCTCCGAGGCGTTCGAGGCCCAGCAGCAAGCGATGGCCAACTCGGACGCACCGCCGTACTGGTCGATGATGGGCAAGGTGCAGTGCCCGACCCTGCTGACCTGGGGTCGTGACGACCGACAGTGCCCGCCGGACATGCCGATGATCCCGATGCGACTCATTCCCGATGCGGAGTTGCACATCTTCCCGAAATGCGGGCACTGGGTGATGGTCGAAGCCAAGGAGGCATTCGAACGGATCACCCTCGAGTTCCTGCTCAGGTGACCTGGTATCCGCTCGCGGACCCGGTGCGGGACCACGGTCGGTGTAGACGCATCCGTCCCCGTCGCGGTGGTTGCGACGGGGACGGACGTCGTGATGGAACTGGTTGTCGTGCAGACTACTTGAGCTCGGACGACGACTTGCCGAGCAGGCGGCGGGCGATGATCAGCTGCTGGATCTGCTGCGTGCCCTCGAAGATGTCGAGGATCTTGCTGTCGCGGGCCCACTTCTCGAGCAGTGGCCGCTGCGAGTATCCCTGGGTGCCTGCCAGCTCGACGGCCTTGAGCGAGGCCGCCGTTCCGGTGCGGCCCGCCTTCGCCTTCGACATCGACGCCTCGAGCGAGTTGGGCTTCTTGTTGTCCGCCATCCAGGTGGCGCGCAGCGCCAGCAGGTACGCCGCCTCCCAGTCCGCCTCCAGGGCCAGGAACTCGGCGGCGGCGGCGTGCTGGTTGTTCGCCGGGGTGTCGTACGAGACCTCGACGCCGGCCTCGGCGAGAATCTCACGCAGCTCCTCGAGCACCGCGCGGCCGAGGCCGATGGCCATGCCGGCGACAATCGGTCGGGTGTTGTCGAAGGTCTGCATGACCCCGGCAAAGCCCTTCTCCACGTTGACCTCCGGGTCGCCGAGGATGTTGTCCTTCGGGATCCGGCAGTCCTGCAGCAGCAGCACCGCGGTGTCGGACGCCTTGATCCCGAGCTTGTGCTCGAGCCGCGCGACGGACAGGCCCGGGGCGTCCCGCGGCACGACGAACGACTTGATCGCGGCGCGGCCCTTGGTCTTGTCCACCGTCGCCCACACGACGATGTGGGTCGACCGCTCGCCGGCGGTGACGAAGATCTTCTCGCCGTTGAGCACCCACTCGTCGCCGTCGAGCGCGGCGGTGGTGGTGACGGCCGCCGAGTCGGAACCGAAGCTCGGCTCGGTGATGGCCATCGAGGCCCACACCTTGCCGAACCGCTCGAGCTGCTCGTCGGTCGCGACGGCCGCGATGGCGGAGTTGCCGAGGCCCTGGTACGGGATGGACAGCGTCAGACCGACATCGCCCCAGCAGGTTTCGATGACGTTCATCAGCGACGCCATGTTGCCGCCGTTGGCGTTGCCGATCACGGACGGGGCGTCACCGCGGCCGAGCGCCGCACCCGAGGCACCGGTGCCGGAGTCGTTGAGGCCCTCGACCATCGCGGCCATCGTGTCGAGCTCGACGGGGTACTCGTGCTCGGCGAGGTCGTACTTGCGTGAGACGGGGCGCAGGATCTGCGCCGCGACCTGGTGCGCCTGGTTGGCGGACGCCCTGAGCTTGCGGGGAAGTTCGAGATTGATCATTGTCTGTGGTCTCCTGTGGCGTCAGATGAGGACGATGCCCTCGGCAACGCCGATGGCGCGAAGGTCTCGGTACCAGCGCTCGACCGGGTGCTCCTTGGTGAAGCCGTGCCCGCCGAGCAGTTGTACGCCGTCGAGGCCGATCTGCATTCCCTTGTCGGTGGCCAGCTTCCGGGCGAGTGCGGCCTCGCGGGCGAAGGACCGCCCCTGTTCCGCGCGGGAGGCGCCGCGCAGCGTCACCAGCCGCAGGCCGTCGAGTTCGATCGCGATGTTCGCGACCATGAACGCCACCGCCTGGCGGTGGCTGATCGGTTCGCCGAATGCCTCCCGCTCGTTGACGTACGGGATCACGTAGTCGAGGACGGCCTGCCCGGTGCCGACCGCGAGTGACGCCCAGCCGAGCCGGGCCAGCCGGATCACGTCGGCGTAGTCGGCCGCGCGCTGGTCGGCGTCGCCCTCGCCGAGGATGGCGGACTCGGGGACCGCGACATCGGTGAGGTTCAGCCGGCCCAGGCCCGCGGCACGCAGACCCATACTCGGGTCCGCCTCCACGACAAGGCCCTTCGCGTCGGACTCGACGATGAACAGGGCGGGACGGCCGTCCAGTTCGGCGGCGACGACGAACAGCTCCGCATCCGCGGCGGCGGGCACCATCGACTTGACGCCGTTGAGCTTGTAGCCGCTGGGGGAGCGGACCGCCTTCGTCTGCAGCGCGAACGGGTCGAACAGGGCACGCGGCTCGGTCACGACCAGCGCCGCGGCCGGCACGTTCTCGCCGGTGAACGACGGCAGGTATGTCTTCTGCTGCCCCTCGGAACCGAACTGGGTGAGCGCGACCGCTACCCCGCTCGGCGCGAGAATCGGCAGCGCCAGACCCATGTCGCCGTGGGCGAGGGCCTCGGCGACCAGCGAGTTGGTCACCGCACCGCGCTCGGTGGCGACACCCTCGAACTCCTCGGGCACGTTGATCAGGGTGATGCCGAGCTCGGCGGCGCGCTTGCCCAGGTCGGCGGGCGAGGCGGCGGCCTCGTCTGCGTCGTGGGCGGCGGGGCGCAGGATCTCGGCCGCGAAGTCGCGGACGGTCTCGACGATCATTTGCTGCTCGTCGGTGGGGGTCAGATCGAAGAAGTCGGCGTTCTTCGCCTCGCCCGCGGGCAGACGGGTCGGCTTGCTGCCTCCTGCCACCTTCGCGAACGTGCGGGTCGCGGCGCCGAGCGTCTTGAAGCCGGTCTTGGTGCCCTCGTATGTGACCCGGTTGATCGGCTCGCGGAGGTTGTACTTCTCGGCCAGGTCGGACCCGGTGATCTTGGTCAGCACGCGCATGGCGGCGCCCATCGCGTCCCGCTTGATCGGGTTGAGGCCGACCGCGGAGGTGTCGCGGGGGCGGCGAGCCGGCGAATCGTCTGTGCGGCGAGCGGCACCGTTCGTTGTCACAACGCTGTCTTGCTTGCTCATGATCACCATTTCTCGGTGTTCGGTCTCGGACGGAAGTATCTTACTGCGGAGTAAGAAGTGAAGTCGAGAGTACACCGGAATTGCCGCTCGACAAGGTGTCCGTGGACCACTTCGGCCGCTCCGCCGATCCTCCACGGAACCTTCACAGGTCCCTCCCGGAATTCCCACATCCGGGCCATACAGTCGAGGCCATGACCCAGCGCACCGTACTCGTGGTGGAGGACGACCGGACCATCGCCGACGCCATCGCCGCCCGGTTGCGGGCCGAGGGGTACGCGGTGCGGACCGCCTCCGACGGTCCCGCGGGCGTCCGCGAATGCGCCTCCTGCCTTCCCGATCTCGTCGTGCTGGACGTGATGCTCCCCGGATTCGACGGCCTCGAGGTGTGCCGCCGGATCCAGGCCGAGACCCCCGTTCCGGTCCTGATGCTCACCGCCAGGGCCGACGAGACCGACATGGTGATCGGGCTGGGTGTTGGCGCCGACGACTACCTGAGCAAGCCGTTCAGCATGCGGGTGCTGGTGGCCCGGGTGGCGGCTCTGTTGCGGCGGGTCGAGCGGGCGGGCGCAGGCCCGGACACCGAGGTGCTGACCCTCGGCGCCCTGGCGATCGACCTGACCGCCCGGCGGGTCCGGCGGGACGGCGCCGAGGTGCACCTCACCCGCACCGAGTTCGACCTGCTCGCCCACCTGGCGACGAGGCCCGGCGCCGCGATGGCGCGTGACGCCCTGCTCGAACACGTGTGGGGGTGGGGCGGTGGTGCGACCAGCCGTACCGTCGACAGTCACGTGAAGGCGCTGCGGCGCAAACTCGGCGGCGACCTGATCCGCACCGTGCACGGCGTCGGCTACGCGGTCGAGGTGCCGCGATGAGATGGCCCCGGCCCCTCGACCCGTTCCGCTCGTTCAAGGTCAAGACCGGCCTGCTGGTGGTGGTATCGGTGTTCGCGGCGTCGGTGACGTTCTGGTTCGCCTCGAACTGGCAGTTCCGCTTCGCGCTCGGCGTCGCGCTGCTGGTTTCGCTCGCGGTCACGCAGGTTCTCGCCCACGGGATGACGTCACCGCTGCGGGAGATGACGGCGGCCGCGCGGGCGATGGCCACCGGCGACCTGTCCCGGCGAGTCCGTGCCACCTCGCGCGACGAGATCGGTGAACTGGCACGGGCATTCAACCAGATGGCCGAGGACCTCGAGGCCGACGACCGGTACCGGCGGGAGCTGATCGCGAACGTCTCGCACGAGTTGCGGACCCCGATCGCGGGCTTGCAGGGAGTGCTCGAGAACGTCGTCGACGGTGTCGTGGAACCGGACGCCGCGACACTGCGTACCGCGCTCGACCAGACCGAACGGCTCGCGGACCTGGTGCGTGACCTGCTCGACCTGTCCCGGCTCGAGGCCGGGGTGGTTCCGGTGCGCCGGACGGACTTCGAGGTCGTACCGTTCCTGCGGAAGGTGATCGACGAGCGTGCCGACCAGGCCGCCGCGGTCGACATCCGGCTCGACGTGCGCCCCGCGACGTTGCGCGCGAATGCCGACACCGCCCGGCTGCACCAGGTCGTCGCCAACCTGGTGGACAACGCTCTGCTGCACGGGGCGTCGACGCACGTGCTCTTGCGGGCCTCGTCGGACGCGGCCGGCGCGCTCGTGCTCGACGTGCACGACGACGGGCCGGGGATCGCCCCGCCGGATCGTGCCGGTGTGTTCGAACGGTTCACCCGGGGCGGCACCAGCGGCGGTGGCACCGGCCTCGGTCTCGCCATCGCACGGTGGGCGGTCGACCTGCACGGCGGCCGGATCGGGGTGCTCGACACCGAGTCGGGATGCTGCATCCGGGTGGAGATTCCGCCCGCCTGAAACCACGAAAGCACTTCGGGACGTGGACCGTTCGGGTCCACGCGTCCCGCGATGGCGCCTGCCCGCATCGGTCCGGGCGGCGCACGGAAGGAGAAGCCCATGACCACCTCGACCGTAGGACCACCCGCGGTGACACCGGTCGCAGGCCCGGCCCGGGCGAGTGCATGGCGTCCCGACCGGACGTCGGTGGCGCCGCCCGCGGCGATGTCGGCGGCGCTGGGCGCGGGCGTGCTCGCCGCGGCGCTGCTGGGGGCCCCGAGCATCGCCTACCCACTCGTCGGCGCGGCCGTCGTTGCCGCTGCACTGACCAGCGTGCGCCCCCGGCCGACCCGCGGCCTGCTGCTCGGCTGCGCTGCCGCGGTGCTGCTGCTCGCGGTGGCGGCGGTGCGAGACGAGCCGGTGCTGGTGGCGCTGTCCGTCGCGGCAAGTTGGCTCGTTGCGTCGGTGGCGCTGCTCGGGGTCCGCACCTGGACGGGACTGCTGCTCGCCCCCGCGGCGCCCTTGTGCACACCGGTGCGGGTGACCGGTTGGGTGCACCGAGGGTGGGCGCGGGGCCGGGCCGGGGCCGGTGTTCGCGTGGGTCGCGTCCTTGTCGTTTCCGCGGTGAGCGTCGGCCTGGTCGCCGTGTTCGGATCGCTGTTCGCCGCAGCCGATCCGGAATTCGAGAGGCTCGTCGGCGGAGTGGTTCCGCGTGTGCACGTGGACGATCCGGTCGGGCGGATCCTGCTGGGGGCGATCGTCGCGGCCGCCACGTTGTCCCTGACCTACCTGCGGCGGCAACAGCCCCGGATCGACACTCTGGCCCCGTCGCCGGGGCGGTCGATCGTCCGCTGGGAGTGGGCCGTTCCGCTGGCCGCCCTGGATCTGCTGTTCGCCGCGTTCGTGACCGTCCAGGCGAGAACGCTGTTCGGCGGTGACGGCCACGTCCTCGGCACCCGCGACCTCACCTATGCGGGATATGCGCGCCAAGGCTTCTGGCAACTGTGCGCGGTGACCGCGCTGACACTGGTCGTGATCGCTGTCGCGGTCCGCAAGGCCGACCTGACGGCGCCCCGCGGCCGGACGCTCGCCCGCATCCTGCTCGGGGCCCTGTGCCTGCTCTCGCTGGTCGTGGTGGCCTCCGCGCTGCACCGAATGTCGCTGTACCAGAGTGCCTTCGGGTACACCCGGCTGCGCCTGTGGGTGTCGGCGGCCGAGTTCTGGTTCGGTTCCGTGTTCGCGCTGCTACTGGTCGCGGGAATCCGCATGCGTGGACGTCTCCTGCCCCGGGCCGTGCTCGCGTCGGCCGTCGCCGCCCTGCTGACCTTCGCGGCCCTCGGCCCCGACGGCCACGTCGCCGACCGCAACGTCGAACGTTACGAACGAACCGGCGACATCGACGTCGACTACCTGCGCACCCTGTCGGTCGACGCGGTGCCTGCGTTGGACCGACTTCCCGAACCGTTGCGATCGTGCGCGCTCGCCGGGACGGGCACGCCCACCGCCGCACCGTGGTACGAGTTCAACGCCGCCCGCGCCCGTGCCCGCGACATCCTGCGCGAGCGACCCGTCGACCCGGACGCGGTCTGCGCCGGCCCTGTCGTGGTCGGCTGAACTCGACGCCCGCGGATCCGGGAACGGCCGTCTTGACCCTGACATCGTGTGAGGCCGCAGACTCGGGACATGACCGACACCACCGAGTTGATGTCCATCGGGGAGTTCTCGTCACTGACCCGGATCAGCGTGCGGATGCTGCGGCACTACGACGCCCACGGCGTGCTGATCCCGGCGGTGGTCGACGACGCCAGCGGCTACCGCAGGTATCACCCGGAGCAGACCGCCGATGCCGCGCGCATCCGGCGGCTGCGGGACGTCGGGTTCGGCGTGTCCGCCATCGGGGCGCTGCTCACGACGGCCGGGACTCCCGCCTACGTGCGTGCGCTGCAGATGCACCGCCGCACCCTGGCCGAGGAGGCCGAACTGGCCCGGACCCGACTGATCGCCCTGGACCGCATGCTCGACGAGACCATCGAGGAGAAGACCATGACCGGAGTCGAACTGACCGAGATGCCCGCCCACACCCTGGTGTGCCTGCGCGGCACCGTCGCGAACTACGCCGCCGAAGGTGAACTGTGGCAGCGTTTCCTACCCGACCTGCAACGCCAGGGCATCACACCGACCGGCCCCGGCGGATGCATCGAACACGACGGCGAGTTCCGTGAGACGGACGTCGACGAATCGGTGTTCCTGCCGGTCGCGCCAGGGACGGTCGCCCTGGAACCGCTGACGACCGTCCCCGTCCCGGTCCGGCGCGTGGTGGTGGCCACCGTGACCGGGCCGTACGACCAGGCGATCCCGCGCGCCCACGAGGCGATCGCCGCGTACCTGGCCGAGCACGGACTGTCCGCGTCGCGGACCCCGGACGACGTGACCACGCACCACTTCAACGTCTACCGCAACGACCCGAGCAGCACGCCCGAGGCGGAACTGCAGACGGCGGTGTATCTGCCCGTCAAGTGACCACACCGGCGCCGCGCCCGGAACCCGGGCGCGGCGGCGGTCACCGGTCAGCGCAGTCGCCGCAGAACCTCTTCGTGCAGCGGACCGTTGGTGGCGACGGCGCTGCCGCCGTGCGGGCCGGGTGTGCCGTCGAGTGCGGTGAAGCGCCCGCCCGCCTCACGGACCAGCAGATCCAGCGGTGCCAGGTCCCACAGCGACACCTCGGGTTCGGCGGCGATCTCGAGGGTCCCCTCGGCGAGCAGGCAGTAGGACAGGAAGTCGCCGTAGCCGCGCACCCGCCACACCGCGTCGGTCAGGTCCAGGAACCGGTCGCGGATGCCGAGGTCGCGCCAGCCCGACAGGCTCGAGAAGCTCAGGCTCGCCGACTCGAGGCGGTCGACGGCGGACACCGTGATCCGCCGCGGCTCCGCGGCCTCGAAGGTCGTGAACGCGCCTGCGCCGGCGGACGCCCACCACCGCCGCGAGAGGGCGGGGGCGCTGACCACGCCGACGACCGGGACTCCGTCCTGCAGCAGGGCGATCAGCGTCGACCACACCGGCACGCCGCGGACGAAGTTCTTGGTGCCGTCGATCGGGTCGACCACCCACTGCCGGCCCGTGAAGTGGGCCTCGCCGCCGAACTCCTCACCGAGGACCGCGTCGTCCGGACGTTCCTTCGCGAGGATCGCCCGGACCTCCCGCTCCACCGCGAGATCCGCGTCGGACACCGGCGTCAGGTCCGGCTTGTCGTCCACCCGCAGGTCCAGGGCGCCGAATCGGTCCCGGGTGATGGCATCGGCGGCGTCGGCGATGCGGAGGGCGAGGTGCAGGTCGGCGGAGAGATCGGTCACGGATGCACAGGTTACCGCCGCCGCCTGTGGTCACGCCGCGGCGGCGACCTCACGCAGCAGTCCGGTCGTGACGTCGAAGACGAATCCGCGCAGCGACGTCGTCGCCGTCACGAACGGACTGGTCTCGATGCGCAGCAGCGACTGGCGCACATCCTCGTCGAGGTCGCCGAACGCCTCCGCCGACCACGCCGGCTCGATGCCGGTCTCGTCCTGGATGCTGCGCTTGAAGGCGTCATCGGTGAATGTCAGCATCCCGCAGTCGGTGTGGTGGATCAGGATTATCTCGGTGGTGCCGAGCAGGCGCTGGCTGATCGCGAGGGACCGGATCTCGTCGTCGGTGACGACGCCGCCCGCGTTACGGATCACGTGTGCCTCGCCGTCCTCCAGACCGAGGATCCGGTACACGTCGAGCCGGGCGTCCATGCAGGCGAGCACTGCGACGTGCCTGCTGGGTGGGAGCGGCAACGGGCCGCTGAACGTGCGGGCGTAGTCGGCGTTGTTGCGCAGGTATTCGTCGGTCACGCTCATCGTTGCTCCGTTCGTCGGGCAGAGAAATGGTCCGTGCATCGAACGCCGCACTTCCCGATCGCACAAGGGTTCTGCGCACCTCGGCCGCGGGCGAGCGGCGGCGGACGGCATTGCAGTCCGCCGCACCCGGTAGCCTTGACTCTTGTGCATCCCGACGTTTCCTCAGACCTCGCCGAACTCGACACCACCCTGACCACCGTCGAGACGGTGCTCGACGTCGAGGAGTTGCGCCGGCGCATCGACGAACTCGAACACCAGGCCGCCGACCCCGACCTGTGGAACAACCAGGAACACGCGCAGCAGGTCACCAGCCAGCTCTCGCACGCCCAGGCCGAGCTGCGTCGCGTCGTCGACCTGCGGTCGCGGCTCGACGACATGTCGGTGCTCTACGAACTCGCCGAAGAAGAGGGCGCCGACGCGGTGGCCGACGCCGACGCGGAGCGGACGAGCCTGCGCGCCGACATCGAGGCGATGGAAGTCAAGACCATGCTGTCGGGGGAGTACGACCCCCGTGACGCGCTGGTCAACATCCGTTCGGGCGCCGGCGGCGTCGACGCTGCGGACTGGGCCGAGATGCTCATGCGCATGTACATCCGCTGGGCCGAGAAGCACGGCTACGGCGTCGAGGTCTACGACACGTCCTACGCCGAAGAGGCGGGCATCAAGTCCGCGACCTTCGCGGTGAAGGCGCCGTACGCGTACGGCACCCTGTCCATCGAGATGGGCACCCACCGGCTCGTCCGGATCAGCCCGTTCGACAACCAGGGCCGCAGGCAGACCTCCTTCGCCGAGGTCGAGGTGCTGCCCGTTGTCGAGACCACCGACCACATCGACATCGACGAGAACGACGTGCGCGTCGACGTCTACCGCTCGTCCGGCCCGGGTGGACAGTCCGTCAACACCACCGACTCCGCCGTGCGCCTGACGCACATCCCGACCGGCATCGTCGTCACCTGTCAGAACGAGAAGTCGCAGCTGCAGAACAAGGTGTCCGCGATGCGGGTCCTGCAGGCCAAACTCCTCGAGCGCAAGCGCCAGGAGGAGCGCGCCGAGATGGACGCGCTCAAGGGCGACGGCGGCAGCTCGTGGGGCAACCAGATGCGCTCCTACGTCCTGCACCCGTACCAGATGGTCAAGGACCTGCGCACCGAGTACGAGGTCAACAACCCGTCCGCGGTGCTGGACGGCGACATCGACGGGTTCATCGAATCCGGCATCCGCTGGCGGATGCGCGGAGAGCAGGACTAGTTGACCACCCTCGCGGTCGGCTGGGGCCCGGAGACGACCAACTTCGAGACCTGGCTGAAATCGAGCGGCCTGGAGATCGTCCTCTACGTTCTCGGGGGACTGCTCGTGGGCCGGTTCCTGTCCTGGGCGGGCAATCGCGTCACCGATCGCATCGACCTGAACTACAACCAGGGCGACGCCCTGGTGCGGTCCGAGGCTACCAAGCACCGGCACGCGCTCGCACAGGTGATCACGTGGGTGGCCGTCACGATCGTGTACGCCCTCGTCGCGATCGAGGTACTGCAGCGGCTCGGTTTCTCCGTCAGCAGTCTCGTCGCACCGGCCACCGTGCTCGGTGCGGCCCTCGGTTTCGGCGCGCAGCGAGTGGTGCAGGACATCCTGGCCGGCTTCTTCATCATCGCCGAGAAGCAGTACGGCTTCGGTGACGTCGTGCGGATCGCGATCACCGGCTCCGGCGACGACGCCTACGGCACCGTCGAGGACGTGACGCTGCGGGTCACCCGCCTGCGGTCCTCCGACGGTGAGGTGATCACCGTCCCGAACGGGCAGATCGTCAAGGCGGTCAACCTGTCGAAGGACTGGGCCCGCGCCGTCGTCGACGTGCCGATCCCGGCGACCGCGGACCTCAACCACGTCAACGACGTGCTGCGCACGGTCTGCCGGGAGGCGTTCGCCGACCTCGACCTCGAACCGCTGCTGCTCGACGCCCCGACCGTGATGGGCATCGAGTCCATCGAACTCGAGACGGTCAACATCCGGGTCGTGGCCCGCACCCTGCCCGGCAAGCAGTTCGAGGTCGGGCGCGCGCTGCGGATCCGGGTCGCGGCCGCGTTGCGCCGCGAGGGCATCTTCCTCGGCCCCGACCTGACCACAGACCACGGAGACGCGACGTGACCCGACGCGACGGCACCGAGAGCGGCCTGATCTCGGACGAACCGATCAAGCCGGCGCGGAAATGGACGTGGCCGAAGCACCTCGGGCGGATGCGCACCTCGACGGTGCTGCTGATCGTCGGCTTCCTGGCCGCCGCCCTGCTCCGGGGCTACTTCATCCAGGGCGAGCCGCAGCCGAACCAGGAAACCGGGGTTCAAGCACCGGCCGCGGAGACCACCTCGCAGCCGGTGCCGCAGCGGAGCACGACGACCGTGCACGCGACGACACCCACGACCGTGACCACGACACCGTCGCCCAGCGCGTCGTCGCCGAGTCCGGCGGAGGCCGGGACGAGCGCGACCCCGACCACGTCGCCGCTGATCGTGTTGCCGCCCGGGCTGGTTCCGTCCGGTGTGGAGCTGCCGCCCGGAGTGGTGGTCGAGACCACCACCGAGCCTGCGCCGACGACACCCTGACCGCCGCCGCACCCACGACCTGCGCGCCCGTCGTCCGCCGGTGCGGCGCCGCCGGGCATGTCTAGACTGGCTCCTCGTGATCAGCGTGGAGAGTGTGTCCAAGTCCTACAAGGCGTCCTCGCGTCCCGCGCTGGACAAGGTGACCGTCTCGATCGACAAGGGCGAGTTCGTCTTCCTGATCGGCGCGTCAGGCTCCGGGAAGTCGACGTTCATGCGCCTGCTCCTCAAGGAGGAGACCCCGACGTCCGGGGACATCCACGTCGCCGACTTCCACGTCAACAAGCTCACGGCCCGGCGGGTGCCGAAGCTGCGGCAGTCGATGGGCTGTGTGTTCCAGGACTTCCGGCTGCTGCCGCGCAAGACGGTCTCGGAGAACGTGGCGTTCGCGCTCGAGGTCATCGGCAAGCCGCGGAACATGATCGAGCGGACCGTGCCCGAGGTGCTCGACCTGGTCGGCCTGTCCGGAAAGGCGGACCGCCTGCCGCACGAGCTGTCCGGCGGCGAGCAACAGCGTGTCGCGATCGCGCGCGCGTTCGTGAACCGGCCGCTGGTGCTCCTCGCCGACGAGCCGACCGGCAACCTCGACCCGGACACCAGCGGCGACATCATGCTGCTGCTCGAGCGGATCAACCGGACCGGCACCACGGTCCTGATGGCCACCCACGACAACCACATCGTCGACTCCATGCGCCGCCGAGTGGTCGAACTCGACCTCGGCCGCGTGGTGCGCGACGAGGCCCGGGGCGTGTACGGCGTGGGGCGTTAGCCCCGCACGCGTCCGAGATCCAGCCCCGACACACGAAGGACACCACTCCCGATGCGCGCCAGCTTCATCCTCGGCGAGGTCTTCACCGGACTGCGCCGCAACATCACAATGACGATCGCGATGATCCTCACCACCGCGATCTCCCTCGCCCTGTTCGGCGGCGGCCTGCTTGTCGTGCAGATGGCAGGCAAGACGCAGCAGATCTTCCTGGACCGCGTCGAGGTGCAGATCTTCCTCACCGACGACGTGTCCACCTCGGATCCGGGGTGCACCCAGGACATCTGCAAGGGGCTGCGCGAGGACCTGGAGAACACCGACTCGGTGGTGTCGGTGCAGTACCTCAACCGCGACGACGCGGTCGCGGACGCGAAGGAGCGGGTGTTCAAGGACCAGCCGGAACTGGCGTCGATGGTCAGCCCGGAGGCACTGCCCGCGTCGTTCAAGGTGCGGCTGTCGGACCCGGACAAGTTCGGCGTGGTCGAGGACGCGTTCATGCTCCGGCCCGGCGTCGACAGCGTTCTCAACCAGCGTGACCTCGTCGAGCGGCTGTTCAGCGTGCTCGGCGGCATCCGCAACGCCGCGTTCGCGATCGCGATCGTGCAGGCGATCGCATCGATCCTGCTGATCGCCAACATGGTGCAGATCGCGGCGTACACCCGCCGTACCGAGGTCGGGATCATGCGACTGGTCGGCGCCACCCGCTGGTACACGCAGTTGCCGTTCCTGCTGGAGGCGATCGTCGCCGCGCTGGTCGGCGCGGTGCTCGCGATCGCGGCGCTGTTCACGGCCAAGAGCCTGTTCATCGACGACGTGCTCACCGACGTGTACGACGCCAACATCGTGGCCCGGATCTCCAACAGCGACGTGCTGCTGGTCTCGCCGATCCTCGCCCTCGTCGGCGTCGGCATGGCCGCCGTCACCGCGTACGTGACGTTGCGCCTGTACGTGCGTGAATAACCGGTTGCCCGATCGAACTATCCTGGTCTGTGGTGAAACCGATTCACCGCTGATCGTTTGCTCACCGCTGTGGACCGAAGGGGCCCGAACGTGAAGGAAAAGGGCCGCAAGGTCATCGCCACCAACCGCAAGGCGCGGCACAACTACACCATCCTCGACACCTTCGAGGCCGGGATCGCGCTCGTCGGCACCGAGGTCAAGAGCCTGCGTGAGGGCAAGGCGTCGCTGGTGGACGCCTTCGCGACCGTCGACGACGGCGAGGTGTGGCTGCGCGGACTGCACATCCCCGAATACGGGCACGGCAGCTGGACCAACCACTCGCCGCGACGCACCCGGAAGCTGCTGCTGCACCGCCGTGAGATCGACAACCTGGTCGGCAAGTCCCGCGAGGGCAACCAGACGCTGGTGCCGCTGTCGATGTACTTCAGCGACGGCAAGGTGAAGGTCGAACTCGCCCTCGCCAAGGGCAAGCAGGACTACGACAAGCGGCAGGACATCGCCCGCCGCACCGCCGAACGTGAAGTCACCCGCGAGCTCGGACGTCGGGTGAAGGGCATGAGCCGCTGACTTCGCCGCGGCGGCGCGAGCCGTGACGGCTGTCCTGCTCGCCCTGCTCGCCGCCGTCGGATACGGGGTGAGCGACTTCGTCGGCGGGCTCGCCTCGCGGCGCGTCGCGGCGTTGCGGGTGGTCATCGTCTCGTACCCGGTCTCGCTGCTGATGGCCCTGGCCGTCGCCCCGCTCGCCGGTGGTTCGCTGACGTGGTCGACCGCGCTGTGGGGCGCCGCGTCCGGGGTCGCCTCCGGGATCGCGGTGTGGTGGTTCTACCTCGCGCTGGCGGACGGGCCGATGTCTGTGGTCTCCCCGCTCACGGCGATCCTCGTCGCCGGGATCCCCGTGCTCGTCGGGTTCGCGACCGGGGAGCGGCCGGGTGCCCTCGCCCTCACCGGTGTCGTCCTGGCGCTGGTCGCGGTGGTGCTCGTCAGCCGCGAGACCCCCGAAGCGGCGGGGGAGGCCGTCGACGGGCATCGGGCCCGGTTCACCCCGGCCGTCGCCTGGCTGACGGTCGGGTCCGGCGTGGCGTTCGCGCTTTCGTTCGTGAGCCTGCACCGGATCGGGGACGGAGCCGGGCTGTGGCCGCTGGCGGTGTCGCGGGCCGCGGCGACCGCCGTCGTATGGGTGGTCGCGCTCGGGGCGCGGCAGTTCGCAATGCCCCCGCGGCAGGTCGCGCGGCTCGCCGTCGGGATCGCGCTGCTCGACGTGGTCGCGAACGGTGCCATGCTCTACGCGTTCTCGGGCGGAATGCTCTCGCTCGTCGCGGTGATCGGATCCCTGTACCCGGCCGCGACCGTGCTGCTGGCGATGACGATGCTCGGCGAAAGAGTCGGCCGGCTGCAGCAGGTGGGGATGGGCCTCGCGGTCGCCGCGGTCGCGCTGATCGCCCTCGCGTGAGCGAGTCCGTCAGCGCGCGGCCGCGCCGTTGCCGGTGTACTTCGCGGCGACCGAGGTCGGCATCACCTCGTAGCGCAGGTGCGCGCGGGCGAACTCGGCGGTGCCGTGGGTGAGTGAGCGCAGATCCACCGGGTACCGGGCCAGCTCGATCTCCGGGACCTCCGCCCGCAGCAGCGCGGTACCGGGTTCGGTGGTCTCGGTGCCGAGCACGTGCCCGCGCCGGGCCGACAGGTCGCCGAGCACCGCGCCCAGGTAGTCGTCGGGCAGGATCACCCGCACCGCGGCGACCGGTTCGAGCAGGCGGATCTCGGTCCGGCTCGCGGCGTCCTTGAGTGCCAGCGCTGCGGCCGTCTGGAACGCGGCATCCGACGAGTCCACCGAGTGCGCCTTCCCGTCGACGAGGGTGACCCGCACGTCGACGAGAGGATGCCCGGTCGCGACCCCGGACCGGAGCTGGGTCCGGACCCCCTTCTCCACCGACGGGATGAAGTTCTTCGGGACCGCGCCGCCGACCACCCGCACCGCGAACTCGAAGCCCTCCCCGGCGGGCAACGGTTCGACCTCGAGGTCGCAGATCGCGTACTGGCCGTGACCTCCGGACTGCTTGACCAGCCGACCGTGCCCGGCCGAGCTGGCGCCGAACGTCTCCCGCAACGCCACCTGATACGGCACGGTGTCGACATTCACCCCGTGCCGGGTGCGCAGCCGGTCCAGGGTGACCTCGGCGTGCGCCTCGCCGGTGCACCACAGCACCAGCTGATGGGTCTGCGGATTCTGCTCCAGCCGCAGCGCGGGATCCTCGACGGTCAGCCGGGCCAGCGCCTGCGACAGCTTGTCCTCGTCGGCCTTGCTGTGCGCCTCCACCCCGATCGGCAGCAGCGCCGCCGGCAGCGGCCAGAGCGGCATCGGTGCGGTCGCGGGATCGTCGGCGAGCGTGTCACCGATGTGCGTGGACGCCACCTTCGGCACGCACACGATGTCGCCGGCGATCGCCTCGGGGACCGGATGGGTCGACTTCCCGAACGGTCCCGCAAGCGTCGTCACCCGGTCCTCCACGGCGCCCTCGGGTCCGAGCACCTGCACCCGCGAGTCGGGGCGTAGCGTGCCGCTGTACACGCGCACCAGATTGATGCGGCCCACGTAGGCGTCGCCGGTGATCCGCACGACCTGCGCGGTCAGCGGTGCGTCCGGGTCCGCGGTCGGGCCGGGGCCCGCCCGGTGCGTCGGATCCGGGAACGCCCCGGCGATCAGGTCGAGCAGTTCCGCGGCGCCGAAACCGGTCTCGGTGACCGCCAGCGCGGGATGGAGTGTGCAGTCGACGATCTCGTGCCGCAGCCCGGCGAACAGCGAGTCGGTGTCGAGTTCCTCGCCGGCCAGGTAACGCTCCATCAACGTGTCATCGAGGCCGGAGATCGCCTCGACGAGACTTTCCCGGGCGGCGGCGGTGTCGGGTGCGGCGCCGACCTCCCCGTAGCCGCGGCCGGTCAGCAGGTCGACGGAGCCGCTCGGGGTGCCGCCGTCCAGCACCGGCACGAACACGGGCCGCAGGGTGTCCGGCCCGAGACCGAATGCGTCGTGGCAGGCGGTGAGGATGTCGTCGAAGCTCTCCCTGGCGAGGTCGAGTTTCGACACCGCGATCGCCCGCGGCACCCCGAACTCCGTCGCCTCCCGCCACAGTGCCCGGGTCGGTGCCGTGACCGGGTCGGTGGCCGAGACGACGAACACCGCGGCGTCCGCGGCCCGCAACCCGGCGCGCAGTTCCGCGTCGAAGTCGGGATGTCCGGGTGGGTCGAGCAGATTGATCCGCACACCGTTCCAGTCCAGCGGCAGCACCGTGAGTTGCACCGACCGCTGCTGCTGGTGCTCGATGTCCTCGTAGTCGGACACGGTCGTGCCGTCCACCACCCGACCGGCCTTGCCGATCGCGCCGGTGGTGAGGGCGAGCGATTCGGCGAGGGTGGTCTTGCCGACCCCGCTGCACCCGACGAGCACCACGTTGCGGATCTGTTCGGGACCGGTGACGGGCGCGGCCTGGCTTGCGCGGGACGAAGTTCGGTCGGCCACGTCGGCCTCCTCGCGGTAGCGGTGTCGGCTCGCAGTCGAGTCTAGGCCCGCAGCCCCACCGCAACCGGACGATTCGACACCGCCGCCCCGTCTACTCGGCGACCCGCTCCCACATCTGGAGGTACGCCTCCGCGCCGCGGCTCATGTCCTCGATGATCCGATCGCCGTCGTCGCCGGCCACGTTCCGCATGTCCTCGATCCAGTCGGGGATCAGCCCGTACTGGGCGACGCCGTCGACGTTCAGGTCGAAGACGCGTTCGCCGGTCCGCTGCCGGTCCATCACCGTGCCGCCGTCGAAGGTCGTGTACGGGTAGTGCAACGGATCCGCCGCGGCGTTCGCACGCGGACGGGCCTGCGGACCGAACCCGTTGGTGTCCGCGCCGTATCCGAAGCCGAAGTAGTGGTCGTCGCTGCGCATCTCGCGGGCCTCACGCCACGCGGAGACGAAGTCCTCCTTCTTCGGATCGTCCTGCAGGCTCGACGCGTACGCGGCGACGAACCCGCCGAGCGCGTAGATCCGCCGATAGTTGAGCGGATCGGTCCAGCTGTGACTCGACACCACACCCGAGTACTTCGCCTCCTCGAGGATGCGCAGGGTGTCCTCGGCGGTCTTCACGCTCATGTGGTCGACGTCGACGATCATGCCGCGTTCCATCATGCCGCGGACCATGTGCTCGCCGAGGTCGGTCAGGCCGCGGGTGTTGCACAGCGGTCCCGACGGGTACACCGGGGTGGTCACTCCCGGCGGCAGCGCGGCGAGCGCCTCGGCCGGACCGTCACCCACCGACAGCAGCTCGTTGTCGTGCTCGGGTGTCGTGCACGGCTCGGCCTCCCAGAACCGGCCGGTTCCGATGAAGTTTCCGACGTTGACCGCCACACCCTGGATCCCCGGGTCGAAGCGCACGCCGCCGAAGGCGTTGTCGAACTTGTGGGTGACGATCATCTGCCGGACGCCCATCGCGTACACCTCGTCGAGGCCGCGGTCGATGTCCGCCTCGGTGCACTGCGGCACGTCGTTCCGGATGCTGCAGCCGAACGGCTCCGACGTCTCGATGCCGATGGTGACGGCCAGTTTCCCCTCGCTCGCGACCTTGCGGACCTCGGCGGGGGAGCTGACGATCCGGAACCAGCCGCGGCCCGGTCCGCCGTACTGCGCGTCGATGTAGTCCTGCATCTCGTGCACCTGCTGCGCCTGCGCACGGATGGTGTCCATGTCGTTGCACGAGCGGTTCTTCAGCGGGTACACGTCGCACAACACCCGGTTGTTGACCAGCAGGTTGGTGAAGATCCGCAGGCCGCCGCGCCAGGCCCGCTCGACCCACCGGTAGTAGGTCTGCTCGTGGGTCAGCGAGTCGGCGTTGGGCCAGTCCTCGAAGGTGGGCCAACCGACGGTGTCGTGCTCGGCGACCGGGCTGCCGTGCGAGAGGATGTTCTCCAGCAGTGCCGGGAACCCGTCGGTTCCGTGGTCGGCGCAGTCGCGCAGGGCGACGGTGATGCCCTGCGGGTCGAACGGGGTGCCGCAGTGCACCTGGCCGCCGATGAACAGGTTGGCGTCGAGGTGCACGTGGGCGTCGATGAAGCCGCGCACCTCGCCGTTCGGTCCGGTCCCCGACAGTGGGGTTCCGGTCGCGTTCACCTCGGAGTCGGGGAAGTCCGCGCAGCCCGACGTCGGGACGAGGGTGAACCGGCCGCCGTCGGGGTCGACACCCGGATCGGTGGAGAACAGTCGTCCCTGGTTGGCGGTGAGCTGGTCGCCGGTGTCGGTGGAGACGATGCTGTACACGCCGTCTGTGTGGGTGAGGGTCCAGTCCGTCGCGGGGGTCGCGTCCCGGGTCGGCACGATGGCCGAGTCCGCGGCGGGATCGGGCAGGAGTCCGCCAGCGCTGCCGTGGGAGAGCATGTTGCCACCGCGCGCGTAGAACATGAACCGGCCGAGCTGGGCGGCGTGCAACCGGAAGGGCTCGCCGTCGCCGGCGGTCGCGGCGTCGACGCGGTAACCCTCCGGGGTGAGCCGGGTGAAGGCGCCCGAGCCCTCGGACCGCAGTGCATAGCAGCCGTTCGCGAGCCCGAACACGGGGTCGTCGCCTGGGCCTGTGCTGGGCGGCTCGGGTGCGGCCGCGGCGGTCGCGGCGCCGGCAACGAGTGACAAGGCGACGGCGAACGCGGTCACGATGCGGGCTGCGGATTTCATCTGTGTCGGAAGTCTCCCCGTGGGACGGCTGTGGCGTGAATCATCCACCGAACTGGGTCCGCAGCGTAGGGGGATGCTGGACGAATGTCCAGGTTTGCGCTCGCCGACACGCCGGACTGGAAATCAGGATGATTTCTCGGCGCCGGGGCGTTACAGTGTGTGGTCCCAGCAAGTCGCTGGGTACGTGCGGGGCTGAACGGTTTCGACTGCGTACGTTTAGTTTGGGGAAGCGTGTCGGTGCAGGCAAGAGACCACCGTAAGCGTCGATGCAACCAATTAAGCGCCGATTCCAATCAGCGCGACTACGCTCTCGCTGCCTAAGTAGCGAAGCGTGTCTGTCAGTCCGATCTCGCCCTCGGGTCGGGTACTGGCATCAGCTAGAGGGCTTCACCTACCGGCTCGGTCACGGAGTCGGATGGGACATCAAACAGTGACTGGGATCGTCATCACGGCTTGTTCGCGAGACCGGGAGATCCAAGTAGAGGCATAGCGAACTGCACACGGAGAAGCCCAGGCAAATTTGCGTAGGACCCGGGTTCAATTCCCGGCAGCTCCACAAGAAAAGCCCCCCACTCGTACAGATGCGAGTGGGGGGCTTTCCTGTTTGGTCGGGATGAGCGCGACGGACGGGCGCTGTCTCGTTCCGGCTAGTGTTGGCGCCGTGGACACCAGCGATGTCGACTTCGCGCACACCGATCAGGCGGACCGCAAGCGGCGGGAGAAGGCGCTCGGTCTGGCCCGATTCGTGTGGGACCGCGGCATCAGTGGCGCGGAGCTGCTCGCGATGCCCGACGACCGGCTCCGCAAGCTGGCCCGCGCCGCCGGCGCCAACCCGCCGAGCACGAGGGAGACGTGGAGCGTCGTCGCCGAACTGCTCGACGAGAAGACCCGCTGGGCGGGTACGCATCCGGACGACCCGCGGGCGGTGCCCGCACACGCCGACGAGAAGATCACCTGGGTCAAGCCGCCGCTACCGCCGTGGCCGACGCACTGACCCCTCCGCCGACCGGAGCACCGGTCAGCAGTTGCTCGGCGCAGGCACCCCGGCGAAGCGGTCGCCGAGATATCCGAACGCGCCGGGGATGCCCTCGATGGCAGCGGGACCGTGATCGCCGGGCAGCACGTTGAACAGCACCCGCGTGCCGGACGCGCACCAGCGGCTCATGGTCGCGGATGTCGAGTCGAGTGGGGCCAACTGGTCCCCGGTTCCGTGCCAGGCGAACACCGGCGCCGCGGGGGATCGGGGATACGTCAGCAGGCTGTTCTCGTCGAAGACGGTGCGCATCGGGGGTGCCAGTACCCGGCCCGGGTCCTGCGTCACCTCGACGGTGCTGTGACCGGCGCCGCCGTCGATGATCTGCTGCGAGCAGGCGTTGACCATCTGGTCGCGCAACGCCACCCCGGCGGGAGTGAGAAAGGGCGAGACCATGATCTGCGACGGATACTCCCGTTCGAGTCCGAGGGTTGCGGCAAAGGCCAACCCGAACAGCGGATGCGGTGCCGGGCCGAGGCCGGCGGCCATCTCGCTCAGGTTGGTGGGCACCCCGCCCTGCGCGACCCCGACGATCGGCAGGTCGGGGGCGTAGGTCGGGGCCAGGGTCGCGGCCCAGCCGGTGGCCATGCCGCCACCGGAGTAGCCGACCAGACCCACCGGGCTGCGCACGAGGCGCATCTCGGGCACCTGCTTGGCGGCGCGGATCCCGTCGAGCACGATCTGCCCGCCCAGCCGGGCGGCGCCGTACGCGCTGGTCGGGCCGAGGTGGTCGGGCAGCGCCACGGCCCAGCCGCGCAGCAGCAGGGGGCCGAGGGCGGGGGCCTCGGTGAACTGGCCGTTGAACAGTGTGTGCGAGGGCCCGCACTGGGTGCCGAGCGAATTGATGATCGCCTGATACGACACCAGCGGGCGGTCCACGCCGCCGCGCGGCACCATCACCGTGGTCGCCGCCGCGATCGGGGCGCCGGACGAGTTCGTGGAGCGGAACAGAATCTGCCAGCCGTCGGCGTTGCCGTACCGGGAGACGTCGACGGGTCGGGTGCGGAGCACGTCGCCGTTGGCGCGGGCCGCGAGGTCGGGCGGCGCCCAGTAGAACGGATCCGGATCGGCGACCGGTGTCGTCGGTTGGGCCTGGACTGTGGGGGTGGCGAAGAGGAGGCAGGCGAGCAATGCGAATGCGGCCGCTGCGGACCGCCCGAGCAAGGTGCGCATGGAAGTCCCTTTCCGCCCTACAGCGTAAACGGTTCGCGGCCCGTGCGTGACGTTCACCACTGTCTGGGTGAAGATCGCGCACGGGCGCGCAGCGCAGCGGAGCCGCTTTGTTGCACGGGCGCGCAGCGCAGCGGAGCCGCCGCACTGCACGCCCGTTGCACGGGCGCGCAGCGCAGCGGAGCCGCCGCACTGCACGCCCGCACCGTCAGTAGGCGGTGTTGATCGGCCCCGTGGTCCATGTCCCGGATCGGGTCACCGTGCCGGTGTCGACGCGGGCCGGTCCGGCGGTCCTGTCGATCGGGACGAACTGCTCGATCGAGCCCCAGTCCCGGTCCCAGTCGTGGGCGAGGTACGACGGGATGGTGCGGGCGCCGAGGAGCATGCCGGTCCAGCCGAGCGGTCCGCCGCCGGCGTGGTCCTGCCAGCGTCCGGTGGTGATGGCGCCGTTCCGGTCGGGCAGGATCCGGAAGCCGGGCACCTCCGCGACACCGTTGCTGTGCTGCATCTGGGCCTGGCAGGGGAAGTTCAGTCCGACCATCCAGTCCAGCAGGACCGGCGTCTGCGTGCCGACGACCTCTTGCAGCGTCTGCGTCCGCGGTACCCGCGGCGGGGTGAACGCGAGCCACTGGTCGCCGGCGATGTCGTTGTCGGCCGCGACGATCCGCACGACGTCCGCCTCGGCGGGGAGGCGGTCGAGCGGCACCCGCAGGTTCCGCCACGACGGGACCGGACCGATGTCGATCGGGCCGGTCGCGCCGAGCGCGCGCACACCGCCGGCTTCGGTGACGCCGTACTCGACGTCGAGTCGCTGTCCGTAGGTGACGACGCCGTCCGCGTCGACGGAGTACACGCGCCCGGCGACGGCGATGGAGATCAAGTCGCCGCGCGAGCCGGACGCGTCCTGGTCCGGGAGCCGGTACCAGTCGGTCGTCACGGTCGCGGCGCCCGAGGCGCCGTAGCTGCCGAGGACCGGGGTGGTGTCCGGGTCGAGCCCGAACGGCAACGCCACGGTGGACCCGTTGACGCCTTCGCCGCCGAACCCGCCCGCGGTGCCCGCTCCGGCGGTGGATTCGGTGTCGTCGGTGCGGTCGATGGTGTTCGCGGTGCCCGCCGCCAGATCCTCCTCGTCGGGGGTGAGGTCGGCGGCGACACCGTTCGGGGTGAACCCGTCCGCGCCGCCCGCGGCCAGTGCCCCCGCGATGTCGCCGGACAGCGGTCGGAGGGTCGAGACGTTCGGGTCGGTCTCCAGCAGAACGTCGTTCGCCAGACCGCAGCTGTTCCCGGTGAGGGCGTCGATGTTGGACCGCGCGATCGAGTACGCCGGGTACTGGGAGATCGCGCCCTTCGCAAGCGAGAGCACCTCGAACAGCACCATTGCGGCCGCGGCGACGGCCAGCGGCGAGATCGCCCACAGCCGACCGGGTTCGCGGCGCCGGTCCGCGGTCGGGTGTACGTGGTACCAGGCCGCGACCGCGAGCAGGAGCATAGTGACACCGAGGAGCAGGGTCGCGAACCCGATGCCTGCGACGGACGGCGGCTTGTCCCACCACGGCACGCCGTAGCTCGACACGTACCACCAGCCGTTGATGCTGACGAACGACATGGTGACGGCGAACGCGACCGCCGCCGCGAACAGGGCGCGGTTGCGCCGCGACCGCAGCACGGCCGGTGTGACCGCGACCGCGGCGACCACCGCGACCGACGCGGCGAGGCCCGCGTAGATGCCGAAGTGGTGGGTCCACTTGGTCGGCGCGAACATCATCAGCACCATCGCGCCGAGGGTGATGCCGACGATGCGTCGGGTCGGCCCCTGGGCGGTGCCGGGGATCTGCCCGCCGCGGCGCAGCATCGCGATGATCACGGTGACCAGGGACAGGATCATCGCGAACACGGCGAACTTGCGCGACAGCGAACCGTCGACGCTGATCTGCAGCAGCCACTGGTAACGCAGGTACTCCATGAACCAGGGGTCGTCGGGGCCGATGGCGTGCACCTTCTGCATTTCGAGCACGGCAGCGAGGGTCTGGTCCGCGAAAATCAGGGCCAGCACCGACACCCCGGCCGCGATCAGCGGCAACAGCACGGCTGCGTAACCGGCCGCGACGCGGAGCGGAGCGGAGCCGGCGCCCGAGACACTGCGCGCGTGGTCGGCGATGATCCGGGCGATCGGTTTCGCCCCGGCGATCAGCGCGGCGAAACAGATGAGGCCGGACGGGCCCGCGGTGACGGTGATCGCGCCGATCAGGATGGCCGCGGCGGCCGGCAGCAGGCGGCGCGTCGCGACGGCTCGCTCGACCGAGCACCAGGTCGCGAGCACCCCGACCGCGACGATCGGCTCGGGCCGCAGGCCGTTGTTGAACGGCAGCCAGAACGCCAGGAACACCAGCGCTCCGGTCCACAGCGGGCCTCGGGACGCGCGGGCGGCGGCGCCGAGGCGCGGCGCGACCTCCCGGCTGATCAGCCACCAGCCGACCAGGCCGGCAACGAGCGCGGGCAGTCGCATCCAGATGCTCGCCGTGGAGACCTGCGTCATCCAGGCGAGGACGTCGTAGAACGGGGTACCGAACGGGGCCTCGGGGACGCCGAACCAGCGGAAGTAGTTCGCCATGTATCCGGCCTCGCCCGCGGCGCGGGCCATGCCGAGCTGGTAACCGTCGTCCGAGGTGTTCGCGCCGATCACGTGCCAGACGGCGAGGGTGCCGACGACCAGCGCGTCGATGCGGGTGAACGACCACCACCGGGCGGGCAGGATCCGCCGGGAGCGGCGGCCGTCGGCGGTGTCGATGCGGTGCAGCGCGACCAGCGACACCGCGGTCGCCAGCGCGGTCAGCACCATCGCGGCGAACTTGAGCGGCGTCGGGGAGGTGGTGAAGCGGGTGTCGAGCTGCGCGGTCACCGCCAACCCGTCCGGCGCGGGGCCGGCCAGTTGCGAGAAGATCCCGACCATCTGCGGCCGCAGGTCCTCGTCGAGGACGGTGGTGACGGAGTTCTGGCGGACTGTGGTGGTGGTGGCGTCGGCGTGCACGGCGATCGTGCAGTCGGGGCCGAGGGCGCCCACCGGCTTCGACAGCAGCACCCGGTTGCGGACGATCACGTCCAGACGGTGCGGGTCGGAATCGGTGACGACCTTCGCGACCAGGCCGTACCGCTCGGCATCCGGGGCGCCGACCGGGGACGTCGACACCACGACACCGCCGGCGTCGGCGAGTTGCGACACGGCGGAGCAGGGGATCGTGACGTCCAGATCGGTCGGCGCGTAGGACACCAGCGGCGCGGTGACACCGGTGGTCGCGCCGTCCTGCGGCCAGCTCACCGAGGCGACGGTCTGGCGGACGGGTAGGAACGGAATCGAGACGGCCAGCAGGATGCCGAGCAGTGCGCTGACCGCTGCGACCAGCCGCGGTCCGCGCAGTCCGGCGGGCGGTGCCGGAATTCTCGGTGGCGCGGGTTCGGCAGTCGTCTTCGTGTCCGTCACGTCTCGAAATGCTAACGACTCGTCCCGGCTTGCCTGCAGACCCGCAGGTCCCGGCCTTGTTAGCCTGACCGGATGTGGTGGGACGAAGGTGGGTACGGCAGCGCCGGCGCCTCGGGGGAGTTGCCGATGTTTCCGCTGGGCACGGTGCTGCTCCCGGGCGAGACGCTGCCGCTGCAGGTGTTCGAACCGCGGTACCTGACGATGGTCGACCACTGCACCGCCTCGCCGGACCGGCTGCGGTTCGGGGTGGTGCTCATCGCCCGCGGCCATGAGGTCGGCGGCGGGGACGAACGTACCGGGGTGGGCACCGTCGCCCGGATCGTGCAGTGCAGGCCCGTGCCCGGTGCGCGTCTGCTGCTCGGGTGCGTCGGGGAGCAGCGGATCCGAGTGGACGAGTGGCTGCCGGACGACCCGTACCCGCGGGCGCTCGTGCGGGTGTGGCCGGACGAGCCCTCGGTCCCGTCCGAGGCGCACGTCACGATCCTGACCGCTCGGATCGACGAGTTGACCGACGTGACCGCGGCCCTCGCCCGCGAACAGGGCGGGCAGGCTCCGCGTTACCCGGACTGGGACGAATTGCCCGCCGATCCGGGCGCCCGCGCTTTCGCGCTCGCGCGGACCCTGCCGCTGGGTCCGATCGATAAACTGCGAGTGCTGTCCGCGCCGGGGCCCGCCGAGCGGGTGATCGTGCTGGCGGATGCGCTCGCCGATGTCGTCGCCGCGCTGCGGTTCCGGCTCACTGGGCAGGGTGGTGCAGATCGGGAGGCGTGATGCGCGGTGACACGGCGGTGGTCGCGGCGGTCGCGGCCGGGGGCGCGGTCGGTGCTCTCGCGCGATACGGACTGACGCTGGCCATGCCGGTGCAGGGCGGGCAGCTGCCGTGGGCGACGGCCACCGCGAACGTGACCGGGTGCTTCCTGATCGGGATCCTGATGGTGCTCGTCACCGAGGTGTGGAGCGCGCACCGGCTGCTGCGGCCGTTTCTCGGTGTGGGGGTGCTCGGCGGCTTCACCACCTTCTCCACCTACGCGGTCGAGGTCCGCGGCCTGTTCGCGGACGGGCACGTTCCGCTGGCGTTCTTCTACCTGGTGGGCTCGGTGGTCGCGGCACTGGCCGCGGTCCTGGCCGGACTGTGGATCACCCGGGTCGTCGCCGGCGACCGGGTCGGGAAAGGAACCTGACATGCGTGCCGACGAGCCCACTCCCGCAGCGTCGCCCACCCACACGATCGAATCCCGGCCGGAACTGCGGTTGTCGATCATCCTCGGCCTCGACGACCTGTGGCATCACAAGCCCAAGTACCAGGAGATCGTGCGCCGGGCCCGGGACGCCGGCCTCGCCGGTGCCAGTGTCTGGCGGGGCATCGAGGGCTACGGCGCGTCCTCGCACATTCACACCACCCGACTGCTCGACCTCGCGGACGGGCTTCCGGTGCTGGTGGTGATCGTCGACGAGGAGTCGCGGATACGCGGGTTCCTGGAGGGCGTCGCCGAACTGCTGACCTCGGCGACCGTCACACTCGACCGGGTCGAGCGAGTACATGTGAGCGATCGGGCGTGACGGTTCTGCTGGTCCTGCTCGGCGGGGCGGTCGGGGCCCCCGCACGTTTTCTCCTCGACCGCGCGGTCCAGTCCCGTCACGACAGCGCGTTCCCGTGGGGGACGCTCAGTGTCAACGTGATCGGATCGCTGATCCTCGGCGGGCTCGCCGGCGCCGCAACCGCCCACGACAGCGCGCTGTGGACCCTGGTCGGCACCGGTTTCTGCGGCGCGCTGACCACGTTCAGCACCTTCGGCTACGAGACGGTGCGGCTGTTCGAGGATCGGGCACGGCTCTACGCCGTCGCGAATGTCGTGCTGAACGTGGTGGCCGGGATGGGCGCGGCCGTCCTCGGGTTCGCCGCGGCCGGCGCGATGGTCGGATGACCGGCACGCGCGACCCGGATGTGATGGAATCGCCCCCGGCGTCGCAGGGCGCGAATGGACCACGCCGCCAAGGCCGACCGGGAGTGAGATGACATCGACGAAGGTCCGTGCCGTTGGCGGGGGTGTGTCGGCGGCGGTGGTGGCGGGGCTTCTCGTCGGGGTCGTCTCGCGGGTGCTGATGCGGGTGACCACTCTCCTCGCCGGGGGTTCGCCGCACCTGTCATGGCGTGGGTCGGCCGCGATCGTGATGATCTACGCGGTCGTGATGCTCCCGGGTGCGATCGTGGCCGCGCTGACGACGCGGCGCGGATCCACCCTGCCGCTGGTTGCGGGTGCGGTCCTGCTCTTCGTCCCCGCGATCGGGGTCGCGACCGAGGAGATCGGACATCCGGCCGATGTCGGCGCGGTGCGACTGGCCGGTGCCGCGCTGTGCGCGGCGGCGGTGTTCGCCATGCTGGCGCTGCTGCCGGTGGTGACCCTGCGTCTGGTCCGGCGCTGGGTTAGGGTGCCCCGGGCGTCCTGGGCGGCCGTGTGATGCGCGGCCCGTCCGCACCGACGACAACCGAGCACCGTCCCCGAGGAGGACCATGGCGCACGAACGAGCCGGACAACCCGCGCAGCCCCGGGACCTCGAGGATCTTCCTGCGCTGGTGACGGCCTATTTCAGCCGCACCCCGGATCCCGAGAACCCCGACCAGCGGGTGGCGTTCGGCACGTCCGGGCACCGGGGATCGAGCCTCGACGGCGCGTTCAACGAGGCGCACATCCTGGCCACCACGCAGGCGATCGTCGAGTACCGGGCGAGTCAGGGCTACACCGGGCCGCTGTACCTGGGCCGCGACACCCACGCCCTGTCGGAGCCTGCGTGGACCAGCGCACTGGAGGTGCTCGGCGGCAACGGCGTCGACGTCCTGATCGACGCGGCCGGTCGCTACACCCCGACTCCCGCCGTGAGCCACGCGATCCTCCGGCACAACGCCCACCTGTCGTCCGCGCTCGCCGATGGCATCGTCGTCACCCCGTCGCACAATCCGCCGCGCGACGGCGGTTTCAAGTACAACCCGCCACACGGCGGCCCGGCCGGATCCGATGCGACGTCGGTGATCCAGGACCGGGCCAACGAGCTGCTGGCCGCCGGCCTCGCCGGGGTGCGGCGGGTGCCCCTCGCGACCGCGCTGGCGACGGTGGCGCGACCGTTCGACTATCTGGGCAGCTACGTCGACGACCTGCCGCACCTGGTCGACCTGGACGCGATCCGGGCGGCCGGGATCCGGATCGGCGCGGATCCGATGGGCGGCGCCGCGGTCGATTACTGGGGTGCGATCGCCGAGCGGCACCGCCTCGACCTGACCGTCGTCAATCCGCTGGTTGATGCGACGTGGCGGTTCATGACCCTCGACAGCGACGGCAAGATCCGGATGGACTGCTCGTCCCCGCACGCGATGGCGTCGCTGATCGGTGCCCGCGACCGGTACGACATCGCCACCGGCAACGACGCGGACTCGGACCGGCACGGCATCGTCACCCCCGACGCGGGTCTGATGAATCCGAACCACTACCTCGCGGTCGCGATCGAGTACCTGTACTCGCACCGTCCCGAGTGGGACGCGGGCGCGAAGGTCGGCAAGACGCTGGTCAGCTCCTCGATGATCGATCGGGTCGTCGCGGGCCTGGGACGTGAGCTGGTGGAGGTGCCGGTCGGGTTCAAGTGGTTCGTGCCCGGCCTGCTGTCGGGGGAGCTGGGCTTCGGCGGCGAGGAGAGCGCGGGGGCATCGTTCCTGCGCCGGGACGGCCGGGTGTGGACCACCGACAAGGACGGCATCGCGCTGGCCCTGCTCGCGTCCGAGGTGCTCGCCGTCACCGGTGCGTCCCCGTCGCAGCGCTACCGCGACCTCACCGACCGGTACGGCGATCCGGTGTACGCGCGGGTCGACGCCCCGGCCGACCGCGTGCAGAAGGCGGCGCTGGCCGCGCTGACACCCGACGCGGTCACCGCGACCGCCCTCGCAGGCGAGCCGATCATCGCGACCTTCACCGCCGCGCCCGGCAACGGCGCTCCGCTCGGCGGGTTGAAGGTGTGTACCGAGAACGCCTGGTTCGCGGCCCGGCCGTCGGGCACCGAGGACAAGTACAAGATCTACGCCGAATCGTTTCGTGGTGCGGACCATCTCGGGCAGGTGCAGGACGCGGCGCGGGAGCTGGTGTCCCGGGCGCTGGGGGTCACCGGCTGACGGACTAGCGTGGATCGGTCATGACTGCAGCCGAACCCGAACAGCAATCCCGGTCCACCCGGCTCCCGAGCGAGATCTGGGTGCTGGTGAGCGCCAGCTTCGTCATCGCCCTCGGTTTCGGCATCGTCGCGCCTGCGCTGCCGCAGTTCGCGGTCAGCTTCGGGGTCGGGGCGTTCGCCGCCACCGTGGTGATCTCGTCGTTCGCCTTCATGCGGCTGGTGTTCGCTCCGGTCAGCGGATCACTGGTGCAGCGGATGGGGGAGCGGCCCACCTACCTGACCGGTTTGCTGATCGTCGCCGCCTCGACCGCTGCGGTGGCCTTCGCGTCGAACTACTGGCAGCTGTTGGTCTTCCGTGGACTCGGCGGCATCGGCTCGACCATGTTCACCGTCTCCGCCTTCGGTCTGCTGATCCGGATCGCCCCGCCGCACATTCGCGGCCGCGTCTCCGGCCTGTACGCCACGTCGTTCCTGTTCGGCAGCATCGGCGGACCGCTCGTCGGTGCCGCCCTCGTCGGGTTCGGCCTGCGCGTGCCGTTCCTCATCTACGCGCTCGCCCTGCTGATCGCTGCGGCGGTCGTGTACTTCCGGCTCAAGGGTTCGGCGCTGGCAGCCCCCGAGAAGGCATCGGACGCGGTCACCATGTCCTTCCGGGAGGCCGTGCGCGAGCCGGTGTACCGGGCGGCGCTGCTGTCGAATTTCGCCAACGGCTGGGCCGTGTTCGGGGTGCGGGTCGCGCTGGTGCCGCTGTTCGTGGTGCAGGCACTGCACGCGAGCGACGGGTACGCCGGCATCGCGCTGACGGTGTTCGCGGTCGGCAACGCACTCGTCCAGATCCAGGCCGGCCGGCTCTCCGACCTCCACGGCAGGCGCCCGTTCGTGCTCGCGGGACTGGTCGTCAGCGGGCTGTGCACCGCCGGACTCGGATTCAGCCCGAACCTGTGGGTGCTGTTCGCGCTGTCCGCCATCGCCGGTGTCGGGTCGGGCCTGATGAATCCCGCGCAGCAGGCCGCGGTCGCCGACGTGGTCGGGTCCAAGGCCCGCGGCGGGCCCGTGCTCGCCGCCTTCCAGATGGCGTCCGACGTCGGGTCGGTCGTCGGGCCGCTCGTCGCCGGTGTCCTCGCGGAGCAGCTGTCCTACGGGACGGCGTTCGCGGTCACCGGGGCACTCACGCTGCCCGCGATCGCGGCGTGGCTGCTGGCGGCGCCGCGTTCAGCGGCGGCAGTGCGGGCCGGGTCAGGCCGGAACGCCGACACCGACGAGCAGACCGACCAGGTACGTGGCACCGACCGCGATGAGACCGAACAGCAGTTGCCGTAGCGCGCCGCGCACCCTCGGCTGCGACGTCAGGTGCGATGTGGTCGCGCCGACCAGCAGCAGGCCCGCACAGCCGACCGTCAGGCCCGCCACCAGCGACTCGAACCCGAGCAGGTAGGGGATCAGCGGAATGATCGCGCCGATCGCGAACATCAGGAACGACGACGCCCCCGCCACCAGCGGGGACGGCTTCTCGGTCGGGTCGACGCCCAGTTCGTGGGTCAGGTGGATCGTCACCGCCTGCTCGGCATCGCGGTGCACTTCCGCGGCTGCGACCCGCGCTGTCTCCTCGCTCATGCCCATGTCGACGAAGGTGCCCACCAGTTCGGTCTGCTCGGAGACCGGGTGCTTGCGCTGCGCCCGCGTCTCCACCTTCACCTCGGCGTCGATCTGCTGGTTCGCGGTGGACACGGACGCGTACTCACCGAGCGCCATCGAGAACGCGCCCGCGGCCAGTCCGGCGATGCCGCTCAGCACGATCTCGTGGGCACCGAGCCCGGCGCCGCCGACACCGGCGAGCAGTGAGGTGTTCGTCACCAGGCCGTCCATCGCGCCGAACGCCGCCGCGCGGAGCCAGCCGCCCGCGACGTTGGCGTGCTTGTGGTCGAATTCGTGCGGGAGCGCGCCGTGCGGAAGGCCCGGATTGCCGGGGTGTGGAAGCCCCGGCTTCGCCGGACGCGGGACGGGCGCATCATCCATGGCCTGAATCTACGCGTGCAGCGAGCGCGGGTGAGAGACGCGCGCCGTCGGTACCGTGAGAGACGTGTGGAATCGCGCAGAGGTGTGGAGGCCCGTCGTCAGCCTGCTGGCCCGGCTGGGTCTGGCGGCGGTGTGGCTGATCTCCGGAGGCATCAAGCTCGCGGACCCGACCCAGACGGTCGTTGCGGTGCGCGCCTACCAGTTGCTGCCCGAGGATCTGGTCCGGCCCGTCGCGGCCGTGATGCCGATGTTCGAGATCGCGTTGGGCCTGCTGCTGCTGATCGGACTGGCCGTGCGGGGGACGGCGATCGCGTCCGCCGCGATGCTGGTGGTGCTGATCTCGGTGATCATCTCGGTGTGGGCGCGCGGATTGTCCATCGACTGCGGTTGCTTCGGTGGCGGCGGTGTGGCCGACGTCGACGGCTGGGACTACGCCCGGGAGATCGCCCGGGATATCGGGTTCCTGGCGTTGTCGGTGTGGTTGATCGCGTTCCCACGAAGCCCGGTCGCGCTCGGGCCGGGGTCGAGTGCACGCCTCTCAGTGCGCGCTCAGACGGAGATGGCAGGGTAAGTTCCGAAAAATCTGAACTCGGACTATCCGGACCGGAGGACCGCACCTGTGAGCACGAAGAAGGTCAAGCCCGTCAAGGCTGCCCCGCAGCCGACCTCGAGCCGATCGACGTACATCCTCGGGGGACTGGCGGTGCTGGTGATCGCCGTGGTCGTCATCGCCGGTGTGCTGTGGAGCGCCAACCGCAGCAAGCCCCGCAACGAAGGCTACGGCGGGGTGTCGAACTCGGCGGTGCAGGTGACCACCGACGCGGAGGGCGTGGTCCGGCTGGGCCTGCCCGACGCCCGGACGACGATCGACCTGTTCGAGGACCCGATGTGCCCGTACTGCGCGCAACTCGAGCACACCAACGGCCAGGAGATCGCGCAGAAGATCGACGAGGGTCAGCTGGCGGTGCGGTACCACACGCTGGACTTCCTGAACCGGCTCTCGGCGAGCGGTGACTACTCCTCCCGTGCGGCCGGCGCGTTGATGTGCGTCGCCGACAGCGGCAACGCGATCGCGTTCTCCGCGTTCCACGGCGCACTGTTCTCGCCGGACAACCAGCCCGCCGAGAACGGCAAGACCGACCACAGCAACGCCGATCTCGCGCAGATCGCGAAGGATTCGGGGGCGGACGACCAGTCGGTGACGTGCATCTCCGACGGCGCGAAGGTCGAGCAGGCGACCGCGGCCGCCCAGACCGGCCGGCAGGCCCTCGCCGCCACCGGTGCGGCGGGCACCCCGGCGGTCATCGTGGACGGCACCGCGATCGACGCGCTCGGCGACCCGAACTGGGTGGCGAAGCTGAACTGATCCGACGAGTCACGGACGCCGGGATCGCCTCACCCCTCGGGTGGCGGTCCCGGCGTCCGGCTTTTCGGCGGGAAACCGCGATTTACCAGCCGATTTGTTGCGCTGACCGATGGTGGTGTAACTTTTTCCAGGCGAGAGCGGAACGGCCCGAAACGGCCGAGACACTCCCGCGAGGCCCGGGAGACCGGGTGAACAACAGAACACGGGGCTATGGCGCAGCTGGTAGCGCACCACACTGGCAGTGTGGGGGTCAGGGGTTCGAGTCCCCTTAGCTCCACAGAAAACGACGAGGGTCGACTTCCGAACGGAAGTCGACCCTCGTCGTTTCGTTTCCGTACCCGCGGTTGTCTTCCCGCTCGGATCTGTCGAGTGATGTCGGTCCGCTCAGGCCGTCGCCTTCGACAGCAGGGCGCGGGACCGGTGCAGGACCTCGTTGAGCACGCGCTCGGCGGCCGCGGTGTCGGCGGCGTCGAGCCCGGTCCAGATCGGCCGAGTGAGTTCGGTTGTTCGGGTGCCGATGCGGGTGACCAGTGTCCGCCCGTCGTCGGTGAGCCGGTCGTCGGCGATCAGTCCACGTTGGGTGAGTCCGGACAGCACCGCCTCGATGTGGGGCAGTGGCGCCGCGGCGCGGACGAACCCCGCCAGATCGCCGTTGCCGTCGAACTGGGTCGTCAGTCGCAGCGCCACCCATTCGGGTTCGGACAGCCGGTGCTCCGCGAGGATGCCGAAGGCCGACGTCGGCCGGCTGACGGGGATCGACCGCAGCGACGTCACGGCGGGCCTGGACGTCCTCTGCACTGCCGGGTGTGCCACCCGCACGCCCGATCCTGCGGACGGGCGTCGCAAGATCGTCTCACTCACCGAGCGGGGACGTGCGCGGCTGGAGAGACTGGACGTCGTGCTCGACGGCGTCCAGTCCGAGTTCCTGGCGCCGCTTGCACCCACGGAGCAGAGGGTCTTTCTGGAGCTGCTGGGACGGATGGTGCCCGACCGGTGACATACCACCCCGAGGCATGTCCTTCGGGGTCTGTCACAGAACGTCGACGGTTCGGTGCACACCGTGCGCGAACTCTCCCGTTGGGTTGTGCCGGATGTTTCACTTTCGGGACTTCTTCGGTACCAGTGAGTCCCGCGCGATCTGAGGGGTGCTGTGGCCTACACCGTCGTCATGACAGGAGCGACCCGAGGCATCGGCCGGGTCGCGGTGGAGCGGATTCTCGCCGGCGCGCCCGAGGCGGTGCTGGTGCTGCCGGCACGCGATCCCGGCGGAATCGAGGTCGCCACCCGGCTGAGCCGTGGCGGCAGGACGGTGGTGTCGATCCCGACGGATCTGACCTCGCTGCGTGGCGTCCGGATCGCGGCGGACGAGATCACGCGCAGGGTGGACGCCGGGGTGTTGCCGCCGCTGCGTCTCCTGGTCGCCAACGCCGGGTTGCAGCACACCGACGACACCACGGAGACCGCAGAGGGATTCGAGGCGACGTTCGCGGTCAACGTCCTCGCCAACCACGTCCTCGTCCGCCGTCTCCAGGACCGTCTCGCGGCGCCGTCACGGATCGTGGTCACCGTCAGTGACACGCACTTCGGCGACTTCCGGCACAACTTGGGCATGGTTCCGGCCCCGATGTGGCGGGCGCCGGAGGAGTTGGCGCGGGTGCGGGCGTTCCCCGCCCCGGACTCGACGGCCGCGGGCCGGACCGCCTATTCGACCAGCAAGCTCGCGGCGATTCACCTCGTGCACGAGTACGCCCGACGGCTCCCTCGGGGCGTGGACGTCGTCGGCTTCAACCCCGGTTTCGTTCCCGGAACCGACCTCGCCCGCGACGCCGGACCCCTCGCCCGGTTCGCGGTGCGCCGCGTGATGCCGCTGCTGGCCTTCACCCCGATGGCCACCGGCCTCGAGGCTGCGGGCCGTCACCTCGCTGACGCCGCCCTCGGGAACACGCCCGCAACCACCGGCGGCTACGTCGACCGTGCGGCCGCGGCCAGGTCCTCCGACGAGTCCTACGACCCGGAGCGGGAACGGCAGCTGTGGGAGGCCGTCGAGCGCCTCACCGCCGACCACGTCCGCTGAGGTGGAGAACTCGGCCGGCTCTGCGATGGCGGGCAAGCGTCATCGACGGCGTCGAGGACCGCGACGACATCGAGATGATGGTCGCGTCCGGCGGCGTGACGCGCACGTGTCCGGCTGCCGGCTTCGACGGAGCCGGGGGCAGGACCGCGCCGTCACAGAGGTCGGGTCCGTAGCGTGCGCGGGCCCCGGAACCGGCCGTATCGATCGACGGTTGCCAGCACCACCCGGTCCGGCCGGACCAGGGCGGCGCGCAGTCGATGCCGGCCCAGCCACGTCGCCGCGTCCGGGGCCGCGGCGGCCGGCACCCGCCGTGCGTCGACCTCACGGGTGAGAGCCTCGAGCGGGCCGTCTTCGGCGGTCCCGACGAGCGCGAACCCGGGGCCCAGCAGTTCGTCCGAGCGGCGGCCGTCGGACAGCACCCACTGTGGAACCGGCATGCCGATCGGGGAGCGCACGATCGTGAGGGCCCGCGGCGTCAACGCGCTGCCGCGGAGCCGGGGGGAGAGGAACCGTCGGGCGAGAGGATCCGGGTCCGGCAGCCGGGCGGCGCCGCGGAGCACGGCGTGGGCGGCGGGCAGCGGCGGAGCCGACATCACCCGGCCGACGAGGACCGCGCCGCGGATCGCCTGGGTGACGTGTGCCCGGCGCTCCGGCTGGTAGGTGTCGAGCAGGCACTCGTCGGCGTCACCCGCGTGTACCAGGGCGATCTTCCACGCCAGATTCATCGCGTCGCGCTGCCCGGCGCCGAGCCCCTGCCCGATGAACGGGGGCGTCTGGTGCGCGGCATCGCCGAGCAGGAACACCGGCCCGCGGCGCCAGGTGTCGGCGACCGCGGCGCGGTGCGAGTACACGGTGCTGCGCAGCACCGTGTACTCGCCCGTCGGGAACCACGGGTCCAGACGACCGCGCACGGCGTCCTCGTCGACGGCTTCGGCGGTGGGCAGCCGGAACTCCCAGCGGTACCGGTCCTCGCCGATCTGCATGTACGTTCCGGACCGTTCGCCGCCGCAGATCTGGTGCACGCCCGGCCACAGCTCCACCGCGCGGGCGGCCCGGACGTCCACCACCAGCCAGTGCTGGTCGAACCCGAGATCGCGCATGCGCGAGCCGATCTGCCTGCGCAGTGGGCTGTTCGCGCCGTCGCAGGCGAGGACGTGGCGTGCGCCGACGGTGCGGCTCCGACCGTCACCGAGGTCGCGGACGGTCACCTCGGCGCCGCCCGCCGGTCGAGCCAGCACCGACACGACCTCGTGGCCGGTGAGCAGCGTGGCCTGCGGGTGCCGGGTGAGGTGCGTCCGGAGGACCCGTTCGAGGTCGGGCTGGTCGAACATGTTGGTTTCCGGCCAGCCGTGCACGCCGACGTCCCGGTCACGCCGGATCTCGACGAGGGTGCGCAGGGCCGGATCGACCAGTCGCATGCCGAGCGCGGGCCGGCACACGGCCGCGACGTCCTCGGCGGACCCGGCGGCCTGCGCGATCCGCAGCACCTCGTCGTCCAGGTGCACGGCCCTCGGCAGCGGATACGGCTCGCGATGCCGCTCGACGACGACACAGTCGACGCCGCGCCGGGCCAGCAGTGTGGCGGCGGTCAGCCCGGTGGGGCCGGCTCCGACGACGAGGACGCCGGTGGCGGACGCGGGAATCAGGACCGGCTCAGCACGATCGAGAACTGCACCTGGCCGGCGTCCTCGACCACGATGTTCGGGAAGGTTGTCGGCTTCTGAACCTGGTAGTCGGACCACGCGACGTCGACGGCGCCCGCGGTCTCGAGCGTCTCGCCCGACCGCCGGATGTCGAAATCGGTTGTCACCTCTCGGCTCTGACCGCGCAGGGTCAGCTTCCCCGTCACCGGAACCGACACCGCCCGACCGTCTTCCGGCACGGCCGCGAGGTCCACCGGCTCGGTCACCTCGAAGGTGGCCTTCGGGAAGCTGCCGGTGTTCATGACGAACATGTCGAAGTACGAGTCGCGGCGGCCGTTGTCGGTGGCGATGCTGGCGACGTCGACCTCGACGGTTCCGGTGGTCAGCTTCGAATCCTGCACGGTCGCCGTGCCGTTCACGGTCGACGTCTGGCCGCGCACGAAGACCCGCTGTCCGTTGAGCGTCTCCCAGACCTCGTATCCGGCCGCCGAGGTCGGTTGCACGGTCCACTCGCCGTCGAGTGACCCGGACCCGCCTTCCGACGTGCCCGACAGTCCCAGTGCATCGGGCTGGTCGCCGTGCAGGAACTTCGCGTAGGCCCACGGCCCGACGCCGATGGCGAGCGCCGCCACCACGACCACCGAACCGAGGATCCACCACAGACGTTTGCGCATGAGCGAGAAACCTAGCGCATGGCGGGTGCCCCGTGGGGCGCTATGTTTCGTACCGAGCGGTCCGTCGAACCCGACATGAGATCAGTTCGGCGGCATCGAGATTCGCCAATTCGTCGGCGAGTGTGCAAGCCCGGTTACGGTAACCGGGAGTACGCAGGACGGTGTCGACCGCACGCCGGATCGCGGCAGGCGAGGGGGAACCGGCACGAATCCGGATACCGGCCCCGGATCGGGCGACGCGCGCCCCGATCTCGGCCTTGTCCTCGGTGCTGCCCGCGACGACGAGCGGGGTGCCGTGGGAGAGTGCGAAATGCACACCGCCCCAACCGCCGTTGGTCACCATCACGTCGACGTGGGGAAGCAGCAGGTCGAACGGCACGAACTCGGTGACGATCAGATTCGGGGACGTCCGGCGGACGGTCTCGACCGGGCGGCCCCCGGTGGTGACCACGAGCAGGGCATCGGTTCCGGTCAGGGCGTCGATCGCGGGCTCGATCAGTGTGCTCAGGTCGTGGTTGTCCAGGGTGCCCTGGGTGATCAACACGACCGGTCGGTCCGTGTCGAGCCGAGACCACCAGGGCGGTGCCGGACTGTCCTCGGGAGCGGCGGGAAGGATCGGTCCGACGAAGCTGATCCGGCCGCCGATATCGGTTCGCGGATACTCGAATCCCGGTGTGGTCAGCACGAACACGTCGTCGGCGAGGAGAGGCCAGTCGAGCAGGAAGCACGCCGGATCCGCGCCGGTCGCCCGGCGGGTCTGTGTGGCCGCGATCCCCTGGGCGCGCCGCATCACGACACCGCGGGCGCCGGCGTTGAGTGCGCGATTGCGGAGTCGACCGAGCCGACCGGTCGAGGGCGGCAGTCCCGGGCCGAACGGTGCGGTGTCGATGCTCGTGGCCATCAGGGGAGATGTGCAGACCGCGAACACATTTGGGCGACCGTCCGGTTTCGTTCCGACGAGGGGGAGGGCGCCCATGAAGAGATTCTCGGCGATCACGGTGTCGGCGCCCTCGCGTTCGACCGCGTCGACGACCGCGCGGTACTGGTCGGCGGCCAGCGCCGCGAACATTCGCTCGGCGTCGAAGAGGGAACGCAGGAACGCCGGCCGGCGCCGACGGCCGGGAAACCGCTCGTCGAGGGCGGATTCGTCGTAGTCGCAGGTCGGGGGCAGTGGCAAGAACCGGATCCCGGCGCGCTCCGCCCGGTCCTCGAACCTGCGTCCGGTGAGGATCGCGACGTCGCAGCCGTCCCGCACGAGCCGCCTGCCGATCGCGAGCATCGGCTGGACGTGGCCGGTCAGGGGTGCGCTGCACAGCAGAATCGAAGCCACACAGGTCCTTTCGGGGGCGGGTCACCAGGGGTGTCGAGAGTGGTGTGGGGGATCGGCCGCCAAACGTACCCCTTGCGCCGGCGTTGAGGGTGGGCTAACTTCTCGATCGTCAAGGGTTCAACGACCGCACCCTGGGCCGTCTCTCGATTCCTCCCACTCTCATCCCTCCCGGAGTGCCCCCTCATGACCACTGCGTTCATCAACCGGATCAGCACCGTCGTGCCCGAACACGATGTGCACCAGGCATTCGTCGACTTTGCCGACGGCACTTTCACGGAGCGGCGCAAGCAACTGCTGTTCCGGAGAATGGCGGAACGGTCCCAGATCTCGCACCGGTGGGCGGGCATCGGCTCGCCCGAGACCTTCTACGGGGACGACCCGAACTCGGTGGACACCGAGACCCGGATGATCGAATTCGAGAGGAGCGCACCGGGTCTGGCGGTCCGTGCGGTCGAGGGGCTGGAACTCGGTGACCGCGCGGCGGAGATCACCCACCTGATCGTGATCACCTGCACCGGCTTCTACTCGCCCGGAATCGACTTCGAGCTCATCAAGAGTTGTGGCATCAGCCCGTCGGTGGAGCGGACCCAGATCGGGTTCATGGGCTGCCTCGCGGGGATCAACGGCCTCAAGCTCGCCCACCACATCGTCCGGTCCGAGCCGAGCGCTCGCGTGCTGGTGGTCAGCCTGGAACTGTGTTCGCTGCACCTGCAGCGGTCGGAGTCGCTCGAGACCATGCTCTCGTTCCTCGTCTTCGGCGACGGCTGTGCCGCCGTGCTGGTCAGCGCGGACGAGGAGGGCATCGCAATGGATTCCTTCAAGGCCGTCATGGTGCCGGGCTCGCCCGAGCTGATCACCTGGCGGATCGGCGACATCGGGTTCGACATGGTGCTCTCCGGGAAGGTGCCCGGCACCCTTGCGCGCGCACTCGACGAACCCACCCTGAAGGAGATTCTGGCGGGGGCGGACCGGGAGTCGATCGACCTGTGGGCCGTGCATCCGGGTGGCCGATCGATCCTCGACGCGGTGGAGGACGCGATCGGGCTGGCGCCGGACGCGCTGTCCGCCTCCCGTCACGTGCTCGACAACTACGGCAACATGTCGTCGGCGACCGTGCTGTTCGTGCTCGCCGAGATCATGAAGCGGGCCCGTGACGGCGGCCCGACCGGCACCGGCTGCGCGATGGCCTTCGGGCCGGGGCTGACGGCGGAGACGATGCTGTTCCACATCTGACGCCGCCGGGCGGGCGGGGCCGGCTCGGCGCGTCAACGGGAGGTCACAGAACGTCAACGGTTCGCGCTGCGCGGGTGCCGAACCCTCCCGTCGGGGCGTGTCGGATGTTTCACTTGGTCCGCTTGTGACAAGAGGGACTGATGTGACAGTTCCGCCTGCCCCGCTGGAAGGAGAGCGGCGCCCCGGGATCCGCCCGGCCGTGCGTCCGTCGAAGCCTATGAAGATGACCACCTGGAAGTCCGGCGCCGCGATCTCCGCCGTTGCCCTGACCACCCTTCTGCTCCCGGTCACGGCACTCGCCGACCCGAGCGGGGACGCCGCGGCGGCGGAGGCGGTCGCGGAGACCGGTGCGTCACCGACCCCGCTCGTCGGCAAGAAGGTCTTCCTCGACCCGGGCCATCAGGGCACGAACCACAGAGAGAACCTCGCGCGGCAGGTGGACGACGGCCGCGGCGGCACCAAGGACTGCCAGACCACCGGCATGACGAGTCTCGGCGGAACCCCCGAGCACACCATCACCTGGGACGTCTCCCAACTCGTCAAGGCGGGACTCGAGAAGCTCGGCGCCACGGTCGAACTCAGCCGCCAGGACGACTCCGGCTGGGGAGGCTGCGTCGACGAGCGAGCCCGCGCCGCCAGCGCGTCCGGCGCCGATCTCGCGGTGAGCATCCACGCCGACTCGACGGCCGCGGGGGAGGACGACACGAAGCACGGCTTCCATCTGATCGTGCCGACGCTGCCGATCCCCGACGAGAAGGTCGACGAGGTCCAGTCCGGCCCGGGCCTGGCGGCCTCGCACGCGATCCGGGACGCCTACGTCAAGGGCGGATTCGCGCCGGCGAACTACGCCGGTGTCGTCGACGGCATCCAGAGCCGCAGCGACATCGCCGGACCCGCGCTGACCACCGTGCCGCTCGCATTCGTGGAGATGGGCAACGGATCCAACCCGGACGACGCCGCCGTCCTGGACAGCCAGGACGGCCGGCTCAAGCACGCCGTCGCGATCATCGTCGGCGCGGTCGACTATCTGATGGGCGTGAGCGGGACCGCGACCCCGGCGGCGCAGGCAACCGTCACGACGCCGACGAGTGCGGCTCCCACGACGACCGCGGCTCCCACGACAACCGCGGCACCCGCGGCAGCGGCAACCGCCGAGCCGGCGACAGCGACGACCAGCGTTCCGGCGACGTCGACGCCGGCAACGTCGAGTCCGACCACCACCGCGACGTCGTCGACCACCACCGCGACCCCGGCGACCACCAAGGCGCCGTCGGGCGAGTCGTCGCCGGCGACTGTCGTCACCCAGGGGCTGGCGGCGTTGCAGACGCTGCTGTCCACCTTCGGTCTCGACGGCCTGCAGAACCTCGCCGACACCGCGAACCTCGGGGTGTTCGCGGACCTGCTTGGAGTGTTGCTCAAGGTGCTCGGCTGAGCCGAGGTCGTCGCGAGCTCCGACGTCCACCCGTAACCACGACGAGGGCCGGACACCGTTGCGGTGTCCGGCCCTCGTCGGTTACGGCGCGGCGCGTGGATCAGGCGCCGGCGGCTCCGGCGAGGAGCGCGTCCGAGACCGGAGCGCTGGCCTCGAGTGAGCCCGAGTCGAGCAGTCCCGAAGCGGAGGCCGAGTCCGCGGACGCGGTGTCGGACGAGGCGGAGTCCGCGGACGCGGTGTCGGAGGAGCCGGCGCCGAGCAGTTCGTCGAACCAGCCTTCGAGTCCGAGATCGGCGGAACCCGAATCGCTGGACGCGGCGGCGAGGGAGCCCGTGCCGAGGAGGCCGCCCAGTGCCAGTGACGCGACCGAACCGCCCATCTTGGCGGAGCCGGAGTTGACGTCGAAGGCGAGCAGCGAGCGCTCGACGCAGCCACCCGCGACGACGGAGATCACGGCGGCCGGGCCGTTGGTGATCGCGAGGATGCGCTTGCTCACGGCACTGACGAAGACGCCGACGTTCTTCACCGTCGCCTCGTCGGTGGCGGTGCCGATCAGCGCACCGAGTCCGCACTCGCGCAGGGCCTTGACCGTGATCTCGCCGGCGGCGGTCTGGATGGCGCCCGCGGCGTCCTCCGCGGTCGCGGCCCGCTCGATGGTGTCGATCACGGTGGACCCGGTGGAGACCTCGGCCGGTTCCGTGACCGGTTCCGCGGTGGCGAATCCGGCGCCGAGGCCGAGCGTCAGTCCGAGAGCGCCGATCACGGTCGCAGTACGCTTCATTGTCATCTTTCCCGCCCTGTGAGCCCCGCTGTCGCGAGGGAGGTGAACTGCCGAGAGGCGCCGTTATTACATCGTGACCCGAGGGTGTCCGCAACGCTCAGACCTGCGGATGTGACCGGAACCACCGACCGGACGGTCTGCGAAACTCGATGTTTACGCGGCCTTAACGAGATTCACTAGCATGGCGCAGGAATCGACGGCGGTGAACGCGAAGGGTGTGGGGTGACGGTGGTGCGGCGGCTGGTTCCGGTGGTGCTCGTCGCCGGGTTCCTCGGCTCCGGGAAGACGAGCCTGCTCAACAATCTGCTCCGGGGTGACCACGGGGTGCGGATCGGGGTGATCGTCAACGATTTCGGCTCCGTCAACATCGACGCGATGATGGTCGCCGGGCAGGTGGACTCGACGGTGTCCCTGAGCAACGGCTGCCTGTGCTGTGCGGTCGACGTCGGGGAGATGGACGCGATGCTCGATCGGCTCACCCGGGCGGACATCGACGTCATCGTCGTCGAGGCGAGTGGCCTCGCCGAGCCCCGCAACATGGTGCGGATGATCCTCGGCAGCGAGAACCCGCGCATCGGTTACGGGGGACTGGTCGTCGTGGTCGATGCCGCCGAGTTCGACGACACCCGGCGACGGCACCCCGAACTGGATCTGCACGTGCGGATGGCGGATCTGCTGGTGTTGAACAAGACCGACCTGATCGACGACGTCGCGGTGGATGCCCTGCGAGGCCGAGTCGGCGCACTGAACGACCGCTCGCCGGTGCTGGAGACGACTCACGGCCGGGTGGACTCCCGGTTGCTGTTCGACGAGGTCGTGCGAGTCGACGAGGGACCGCGGCAGATGAGCCTCGACGAACTGCTGGTCGAGGACCAGTGCGGCGACGGGGACCACGAGCATCTGCACGACCGGTACCGCAGTGTCACGTTCACCAGCGCCGCGCCGATCGAGCCGCGGGCGCTGGTGCGGTTCCTCGAGGATCCGCCCGCCGGGCTGTACCGGGTGAAAGGCTTTGTCTACTTCGGGATTCCGGGACACACCCAGCGATACCTGCTGCAGACGGTGGGGCGCCACATCCGGTTCGACCGCGCGCCGTGGCGGCGGGGACACGAACGCGGAACCGAGCTGGTGCTGATCGGGTCCGGAATCGACGAAGAGGCCGTGCAGCGCGGTCTCGCGGCCTGCGTGGCGTCGACGCCCGGCGCCGCCGACGCGATGACCGCGGTGCACCGGTACGTGATCGGCGGCTGATCCGGGCATCGGTTTCCGGAAACTCCGGTCGGGGCAGCGAGTGTGGCGAGGGCCGGGATGGGGTAGTCAACCACTCGCACTCGACGGCCGTCGCGGCCGGACGATGGCAACCGGAGTGGTCGCCGGCATGGGTGACCGCCGTGACGAAGGGGGAGAACGATGCGCACCCGCCTCCGGGCTCGTCCCGACCGCACGCTCGGCTGATCGGACGGCAGTCCGATGGCCGTCGACCGCGCGCGGGCACTGGCGATGCTGCCGGAACCGTACGCGCTCGCGTTGCGGTTGTCGGACGCCGGTGTCGACGCCCCGGCGATCGCCCGTCGGGTGGGGGTCGACGCGTGGGCCTTCCCGACCTTCATGCGGCTCGCGCGAGCCAAGCTCGCCGCGCTGCTGACCAGTGAGAACGGCGAAGGATCGTGGAGTCGGTGACAGACTGGGCGGTACGATACCGGCATGTTCAGCGCCTGGCCGCTGACCGGACGCACCGAGGAACTCGGGCTGATCAGCGACGCGTTCCACGCTCCCGGTACCCGTGGTGTCGCGATCGCAGGCGCGGCGGGTGTCGGGAAGACCCGCCTGGCGACGGACGCGGCGGCAACGGTGCCCCGGGGGACCCGGGTTCGGTGGCTGCGGGCCACGGCGTCCGCGCGGACCTTGCCGCTCGGAGTGTTCACCGACATCGACATCGTGGGGGACACCCCGCACGGGCGGATCCGTTCGGTCATCGACGCGATCGCCGGCGGGACCGACCGCTCGCCCCCGACGCTGCTGGTCGTCGACGACGCGCATCTGCTGGACGAGCTGTCGGCGCATGTCGTGCACCAGGTCGCGGTGCGGGGCCTGGCGACTGTGGTGCTCACGTTCCGCACCGGTGAGCGCTGTCCCGACGCGATCAGCGCACTGTGGCGGGGACCCCAGCTCGATCGCCTCGAACTGCAGCCACTGTCCGCGATCGAGACGAGGTCGCTGCTCGAGACGGTGCTCGGTGGTCACCTCGACGCCAGCAGCGGACAGGTGATGTGGGAGCTGACCAGAGGCAATCCGCTGTACCTGCGCCAACTCGTCGCCGACGAGTTGAGGACCGGCCGCCTGGCCGAGGTCGAAGGTGTGTGGATCTGGTCCGGTACCCCCGTGGCCACTGCGGGTCTGATCGATCTCATCGATGCTCGAATGGGTCAGCTCGCGCCGCCGGTGGGCACGGTGCTGGACTGCCTGGCCGTCGCCGAACCGCTCGGTGTCGCCGTCCTCAACAGGGTGTGCGGCGCCGAGGCGGTCTGTCGGGCGCAGACCTGCGAGCTGATCACCGTCACCGCCGACCGGAAGACCGCGCGCCTCGCCCATCCGCTGTTCGGTGACGTGCGCCGGGCGCGCGCCGGGTCGCTGGCACTGGCGCGGCTGCGTGGACGGATCGCCGTCGTACTCGCGGACGAACCGGGCGGGCCTCGAAACCTGGTACGGCGGGCGACACTGCTCGTCGAGTCGGATCTCGAGCCCGACCGGGTCCTTCTCGAACAGGCCGCGGAGGCGGCGTTCGCGCTGACGGATCCGTTCCTGGCCGAGCAGCTCGTGCGCGCCGCGCTCGGCGGCGGGGCGGGCCGCAGCGCACGGCTCCTGCACTGTCTGGCGCTGGGGACGCTGGAGTACGGTCCTGCCGCGGAAACCGTTGCGGCGCTGCTCTTTCGTTCGGCAGCCGGTCCGGCGGAACGCTGGCAGATCACCGCGCTGAGGGTGGCCAACATGCTGTGGGTGCTCGGCCGCCCCGAGGAAGCCGCTCGTCTGCTGTCGGAGGCGGAATCCGATCTGCCCGACGACGACGCCCGTGTCGGTCACCTGGCGCTGATCGCATCGACGGCCGCGGGTCTCGGTCGCCCGCAGCTGGCGGAGCAGATCGCCCGCGGTGTGCTGAGCAGCCCGCCGCGGTCGGGGCTGTTGACGATGATGGCGGTGTGGGCGCGTGTCATCGCACTCACGGACCTGGGTCGGATCGCGGAGCTGGCGAACGTTGCTCGTGAGGGATACCTTCTCGCCGACCGGGCGTTCGATGCGTCGAACCTGCGGTTCGGACTCGGACTTCTCGAGTCGTTCGGGTTGTCGCTGTCCGGCAGGCACGCCGAGGCGTTCCGGGTCGCCGACGGGTTGCTCGACCACCTGCTCGACCATCCCGGGCACGCCACCGCGATCGTGTCCAGCGCACTCGGCATGGTCAGGCTTCACGCAGGCCGACTGAACGAGGCTGCCGGGCACTTCCGTGAGGCGGTGGCGCGCGCCGAATCGCAAACGGCACCGACCCGGATCGATGGTGCGCGGACCACCAGCGTCCAGGTGCACGGCTTCCTCGGTCTCGCGATGGTCGAGGGGATGCGCGGGCACGCCGCCGCCGCCGGCGACGCGTATCGAACGGTTCCCGGCTTCTGGGGAACCGATTTCGCCACCTGGCGGCCGATGATGGCGCTCGCGCGGGCATGGGTGGCGGCCGCGGGCGGTGAGGTCGGTGCGGCACGAACCATCGTTCGTGACGCCGCCGACGACGCGCGCCGGGCCGGCAGGGTGGCTCAGGAAGTGCTGCTGCTGCAGACCGCGACCCAGTTCGGGGACCCCGGTGGTGACTCGCGGCTGGCGGAACTCGAACGGATCGTGGAGGGGCCACGAGTGGCTCTCGCGGCCGGCTGGGCCGCCGCGTTCGCGCGGCACGATCCGGATGCGCTGACGGACGTGTCCGCGCGCTACGAGTCGGCCGGCGACCTGCTGGCCGCCGCCGACTCGTCCGCACAGGCAGCGGCGCTGTATGCCCGGCGGGGACGACGTGGCTCGGCCCTGACGGCGCTGGCCACCGCCCGCCGTCTCGCCGATGCCTGCGGACGGGCCGACACCCCGGCTCTGCGTGCCGCGGCACAGCCGGTCCCGCTGACTTCGCGGCAGCGCGAGATCGTCACCCTGGTGGCGCGCGGCATGTCGAATCGGGAGATCGCCGAGAAACTCACCCTGTCGGTCCGGACGATCGAGGGCCACCTGTACCGCGCGGCGCAGAAGGCCGGTGTCGCCACCCGCGGCGAGCTGGCGTCCGTCCTGCAGGGCACCGAGTCCTCGGCCGGGTGATCGGTCCGCCCCGACAGGGACGGACCGATCACCGGTCATCGTGTCAGGGCCGGGTGGCGCGCCGGCGACGCTGGTTGCTGCCGCCGCCCTGATCGGCGCCGCCGGAACGCGGCGTCTCGCTGCTGTAGACGGTGGTCGACCGCTGTCCGGCCGCCCCCTGGCCGCGGCCACCGCCGCCGCCGCGACGGCCGCGCGTGCCGGAAGTGTCCGAGCCACCGCGGTTTCCGGCCGCTGCGCCCTGGCCGCCGCGTCCCCGACCCTGCGCGCCTCCGCGGCCCTCACCCTGACCGCGACCGGAACCCCGGGTGCCGGCCTCGGTGGTGCCGCGCCGCTGTCCGCCGCCGCGCTGGCCTCCGCTGCGGCGCCCGCCGCCCTGACCGGAAGGCTGCGTCGTCGGCTTCGGGGCCGGCACGACGTGCGGCGCGATCTCGCCGACGAGTTCGGTGACGGCGGGGGAGTTGGCGGTCACCTGCTGCGGCGTGACGGTGATCTTGGCCTTGCGCATCAACTGCACGAGATCCTTGCGCTGCTCGGGCAGTACGACGGTGACCACGTCGCCGGCGCTGCCGGCGCGGGCGGTGCGACCCGAACGGTGGAGGTACGCCTTGTGCTCGGCGGGCGGGTCGACGTGCACGACCAGTTCGACGTCATCGACGTGCACACCGCGCGCGGCGACGTCGGTGGCCACGAGCACCCGGGCCTCACCGGACGAGAATGCAGCCAGGTTCCGGTCGCGGGCGTTCTGGGACAGGTTCCCGTGCAGATCCACCGACGGGATACCGGCCTCGGTGAGCTGCTTGGCGAGCTTGCGGGCCTGATGCTTGGTGCGCATGAACAGGATTCGGCGACCGGTACCGGACGCGAGCTTGTGCACGAGATCCTTCTTGTCCGCGGCACCGGAGACGTCGAAGACGTGATGGGTCATCGCGGCGACGGGGGAGTTGGCCTCGTCGACGGAGTGCAGCACCTGGTTGTGCAGGAACTTCTTGACCAGGATGTCGACGCCGTTGTCGAGGGTGGCCGAGAACAGCAGGCGCTGACCGGAATCCGGCGTGGACTTGAGGATCCGGGTCACGCCCGGCAGGAAGCCGAGATCTGCCATGTGGTCGGCCTCGTCGAGCACGGTGATCGAGACGGTGTCGAGGAACACCAGTCGCTGCTTCATCAGGTCCTCGAGGCGTCCCGGGCAGGCGACGACGATGTCGACGCCGGACTCGAGCGCCTTGACCTGACGGTGCTGGGAGACGCCACCGAAGACAGTGGTGACCTTCAGGCCGGCGGCGTCGACGAGTGGCTGCAGGGTGGCGGTGATCTGCGTGGCCAGTTCGCGGGTCGGCGCGAGGATCAGCCCGCGCGGCTGGTTCGGGCGACGCCTGCCGGCGAGATCGCCGGACAGTCGCGCGACCATCGGGATCGAGAACGCGAGGGTCTTGCCGCTGCCGGTCTTGCCGCGGCCGAGCACGTCGCGGCCGGTGAGCGTGTCGGGGAGGGTGTCGACCTGGATGGGGAAGGGGGCGGTGATCCCGTTGGCGGCGAGCGCCGTCACGAGGGGAGCGGGCACGCCGAGTTCGGCGAAGGACGCGGTCATGGGTTGTCGAGTGCCTTTCGGGCATCGGGTTGCACCGCGCAGCACGAAAGAACCCGAAGATCCACGCGCAAGAGCAGCACAAGTGTGGCGAGATTGCCGGTGGGCAAAATCGATCGCCGTAAGAAGAGTTCGTGCTGGGCACGTGAAAACCGTTCCACGACGGCTGGCGCCGTGAAGCTCGCGCCGAGTGGGACCAGCATAGCCGACCGCCCAGGTACGCCGCCGTTGCCCGGGTCACACCGGGTGGGGGGCCGGCGCCCACCCGGTGCCCGACGGTTACCGGCGGTTCGCGCGACTGGTGCAGCCCGGCTTGCAGGCGTGGTCGGCGACGGTCGCCGACGAGCCGGTTACAGCCCCACCCACTCGGTGACGCCATCGGCGAAGTGCTGCCGCTTCCAGATCGGCACCTCGGACTTGATCCGTTCGACGAGCAGGGCACAGGCGGCGAAGGCCTCGGCGCGGTGCGGGGCCGCCACGGCGGCGACCAGCGCGAGGTCCCCGACTGTCAGTGGTCCGACGCGGTGGACGGCGGCGACCGGAAGGCCGGACTCCGCGGACACCTGCTCGCAGCAGCGGCGCAGGAACTTCTCGGCGTCGGGGTGCGCCGAGTACTCGAGCGCGGAAACCGACTGCCCGCCATCGTGGTTGCGCACGACACCGGTGAACAGGACCACCGCGCCGTGTTCGGGCCCGGCGACCGCGGCGTCCACCGCGGCGGGGTCGATCGGTTCGGCCGAGACGGCCGCCAGCAGGTCACGCATCATGCATCCCTCCACCGGACACCTGCGCAAGCAGGTGATCGAGAATCGGCTCCAGCACGGCGATTCCGTCCCGTACCCCGCCCGGCGAACCGGGGAGGTTCACCACCACGGTCCGGCCGGACAGCCCGACCAGGCCACGGCTCAGCGAGGCGTGCACGGTCTTCTCGGTTCCCTTGCGGCGCATGGCCTCCGCGACCCCGGGCAGTTCGCGGTCGAGGACGGCGGCGGTCGCCTCCGGGGTGCGGTCGGTGGGGGAGGCACCGGTGCCGCCGGTGCTCACGACCAGGGACGGGCCGCCGGTGAGGGCCTCGGCGAATCCCGCGGCGATGTCGGCGTCCGCGTACACCAGCGGTCCGCGAACCGAGAAGCCCAGACTCTCCAGCCAGGACGCCAGCACCGGTCCAGTGGTGTCCTCCCGGGTGCCGGCGGCGCCGCCGGTGGACGCGACCAGGACAACCGCGGACCGCGCTCCGGGGGAGGCGGCCTCCGGTTCCGAGACCTCGGCAACCTGGTCGCGCACCCAGTTGCCGCGCTTGCCGCCGGACTTGGTCAGCAGCCGCACCCCGTTCAGCACCGCCGCGGGGTCGACGGCCTTGACCATGTCGTGCAGCGTCAACCCGGCCACCGCGACCGCGGTCAGCGCCTCCATCTCGACCCCGGTCTGCCCGGTGGTCTTGGCCCGCGCCTCGATGGTGATGGTGGTGTCGGTGAATCCGAACTCGACCTTCACCGATGACAGCGAGATCTGGTGGCAGAGCGGGATCAGTTCGGAGGTCCGCTTCGCCCCGGCGATCCCGGCGATGCGGGCAGTGGCCAGCACGTCGGCCTTGGGCATGTCGTCGGCGCGCACCAGCGCGATCACCTCGGCGGTGGTCTCCAATTCGCCCGCGGCGACCGCGATCCGGGTGGTCACCGCCTTTGCACCGACGTCGACCATCCGGGCCCGGCCCTCACCGTCGAGGTGAGTCAGGTCTCCGCTCACAGCTCCCACACCCGCACGTCGTCTCCCGCCTGCATCGTCGTCACGTCCTCCGGAATGTCGAGAAGTACATCGGCCCTGGCCAGGGCCGCGACCAGGTGTGAGCCCGGCCCCGACTCCAGTGTCACGCCGTCGGGAACCCGGCGGCCGCGCAGGAACTGCCGTTTGCCCGGAGGCGATTTCACCGGGCCGGTGAGCTTGGCGTGGTCCGCGGGCAGAGGTGCGAGCCCGGCCGCACGGCGCAGTTCCGCCCGGGCGAACACCTCGAACGAGACCAGGGTGCTGACCGGGTTGCCGGGGAAGCTCAGCACCGGGACGCCGTCCACCTCGGTCAGCCCCTGCGGGCCGCCCGGCTGCATCGCCACGTGCCCGAACCAGCCGCCGAGCGGGGTGAGCACCTCGCGCACCACCTCGAAGTCGCCCATCGACACACCGCCCGACGTCAGCACGACGTCCGCGAGTTCGACTGCCCGGCCCAGGATCTCCCGGAACTGGTCCGGACTGTCGGTGCTGCGGTCCACGTACGTCGCGTCGCCGCCGTTCGCGACCACGCTCGCGGCCAGGGCGATCGAGTTCGAGTCGTGGATCTGACCCGGTCCCAGCGGGGTTCCCGCCGGGACCAGTTCGGCACCCGTCGCGATCACCGCGAACCGCGGACGCCTGCGCACCGGTACCTTCGCCAGACCCACGGCGGCGAGCATGGCCAGGTGCCGGGCGGTCAGTGCCACACCGGCGGAGAGCAACAGGTCGCCGGTGCGGACGTCGCTGCCGCGGTCGCGGACGAACTCACCGGCACGACGGGGCACCAGGATGCAGACCCGGTCGCCGTCGGCGTCGGTGTCCTCGACCGGGACCACGCAATCGGCGCCGTCGGGGAGCGGGGCTCCGGTCATGATCTTCACCGCGGTACCGGGCGCGAGCCGGTCCACCCCCGGATCGCCGGCCGCGACCGTCGCCGCGATCGGCAGCGTCACCGGGGTCTCCCGAACCGACTGCGCGGCGACCGCGAAGCCGTCCATCTGCGAGTTCCGGAACAGTGGCAGGTCGATCGGCGCGTGGAGATCGGCGCCGAGCACCCGCCCGAGCGCGTCGGGCACCGGAACGTGTTCGCTGGCGGATGTCAGGGCGCGGTCGAGCAGTAGTCGCACCCGGTGTGCGTGCTCGTCCACGGATCTGCTGGTCATGGCCCTCCCTGCGGCTCGGCGACCAATCCTAAGCATGCCCGCACCGGGTGCATTGTGGCGACCAGTGGTCATACTGGTGACGTGACAGAGGTGACGACCCGATGACTGCGACCGCCAGGCCGGTTGAGATCGGGTTGCCGCGCGTGCGAACCGGGTCGGACAGCACGGACCGACCGGACATTCCGGAACTGGTGGACCGGTTCGGCCGCGTCGCCCGCGACCTGCGCGTGTCCATCACCGAGAAGTGCTCGTTGCGCTGCACGTACTGCATGCCCGCGGAGGGGCTGCCGGTGATCCCGCAGAGCCGGTTGCTCTCGGCCGACGAGATCGTGCGACTCGTCCGGATCGCGGTCCGCGATCTGGGGGTGCGGGAGGTGCGGTTCACCGGCGGCGAGCCGCTGATGCGCCGCGACCTCGAGGACATCATCGGCGGCTGCGCCCGCGCCGTGCCGGGCACGCCGCTGTCGATGACCACCAACGCCGTCGGACTGGAGCATCGGGCGGCCGCGCTCGCCGACGCCGGGCTGACCCGGGTCAACATCTCCCTCGACACCGTCGACCGTGCCCACTTCGCGGAACTGACCCGCCGTGACCGGTTGCCCTCGGTACTGGCGGGGATCCGGGCCGCGGCCCGCGCCGGGCTGACGCCGCTGAAGATCAACGCGGTCCTGATGCCCGAAACGCTCGGCGGTGCAGCAGATCTGCTGCAGTGGTGTCTGGACGAGGGTGCGCATCTGCGGTTCATCGAGGAGATGCCGCTCGACGCCGACCACGCGTGGGCGCGGTCGGCGATGGTCGATGCGCGGCACCTGCTGGACGTGCTCGGCGAGCGGTTCGACCTCACCGAGGCCGGGCGCGAGGACCCGTCCGCGCCGGCGGAGGAGTGGCTCGTCGACGGCGGGCCCGCGACGGTCGGCATCATCGCCTCGGTCACCCGCAACTTCTGCGCCGACTGTGACCGCACCCGGCTCACCGCCGAGGGCACCGTGCGGTCGTGTCTGTTCAGCGACACCGAGATCGACCTGCGGGACGCCATGCGGTCCGGGGCGACCGACGAAGAGCTCGCCGGGTTGTGGCGCGGCGCGATGTGGGACAAGTGGGCCGGGCACGGCATCAACGCGGCGGGCTTCGAGCCGCCGAAACGGAGCATGGGGGCGATCGGTGGCTGAATCAACAGCTGTTGCGACAGGTGTGTCGACGGTGACGGTGCGGTACTTCGCGGCGGCCGCGGACGCCGCGGGATGTGCGCAGGAGGAGCTTCCGCTCGCCGCCGGCGCGACCCTCGGCCACCTGCGGTCCGCGCTCGTCGACCGGCACGGTGCGGCGATGGAACGGGTGCTGGGTGTGGCGGCGTTCCTGCAGGGCGACGAGCTGACCCGCGACCTCGACATCCCGGCGGCCGCGCAGGTCGACGTGTTGCCGCCGTTCGCCGGCGGCTGACCGGTTCCCCGGTGGGTCAGCGCTGTTCGGTCAGCCAGCGCTCGAAAGTGATCGTGCCGTAACGGTTCTCGGGCGTCAGGTTGCGGCCCTCCCGGAGGAAGCGGCCGGACGCGCCCGGGATCGGCAGCTGCAGTACCACCGCGCGTGAGCCGGTGACCCGCTTCCAGGTCCGCGCGAGCTCCCGCATCGACGCCACCTCGGGTCCGCCGGCCTCGACCCGTTCGGCGGGCGTCTCGGCGAGCGCGGCGTCGGCGAGCGCCCGCCCCACCTCGGCGGGTGCGATCGGCTGGAATCGTGCCCCCCGCACCGCAGGCAGCACACCGAACCGCGCGGTGGTCGCGAACACCGCGCGCAGCAGGGTGTGGAACTGGGTGCACCGCACGATCGTGGTGTCCAGCCCGGACGCCGCGTGGATTCGTTCCTGCTCCGCCAGCGCCTCGTAGTAGGAGAACGACAACCGGTCGACGCCGACGATGGACAGCAGCACCACCCGCCGGACCCCGGCGTCCCGGGCCGCGGCGATCAGCGTGCGGGCGCCGTCGGTGAACACCGGCCGGGTGGCCTTGGTGCGTCCGTCGACGGCGCTGACGAGCACGTCGACCCCGGTCAGCGCCTCGGCCAGACCCGCACCGGTCATCAGGTCGCCGGGTGTGTGCCGCGCGCCTGCGGGCAGATCGGCCGGCGCGTGGCGGCTGAGCACCCGCACGGTGTGGCCACGGGCGGCGAGCTCCGCGACCGCCGCCGAACCCGCGGTCCCGGTGCCGCCCGCGACCAGCACGGTGCTCATTACGTCACTTCCACCAGTCGTCGAGCGGGGAGACCGGCACGTTCCGCTTGTGCCGCGTGTTCAGGTACATCGTCTCGAGCTTCTCCGCCACCCGCGGAGTGACGGTGCGGCCCTCGAGGTAGTCGTCGATCTCGCTGTACCGCAGGCCCAGCGCCTCCTCGTCCGGCAGCGCAGGCCGGTCGTCCTCGAGATCGGCCGTGGGCACCTTCCGCCAACTGGTCTCCGGCGCGCCGAGGTGCTGCAGCAGCGCCGCACCCTGACGCTTCGACAGGCCGGTGAGCGGGGTGACGTCGACGCCGCCGTCGCCGTACTTGGTGAAGAAGCCGGTGATCGCCTCGGCGGCGTGGTCGGTGCCGACCACCAGGTGTCCGAGCTCGCCGGCGATCGCGTACTGGACGACCATCCGTTCGCGGGCCTTGACGTTGCCGCGCACGTAGTCCCGCAGTTCGCCGATGTGCCCGAGGATCTCGGCGAGGCCCGCGGCGCTCTCGGTGGCCGCGGCGTCCGCACCCGGCTTGATGTTCACGGTGATCGACCGGTCCGGCTGGATGAACTTCAGCGCGATCTGTGCGTCGTGCTCGTCGGCCTGTACCCCGTACGGCAGTCGGACGGCGACGAATTCGGCGTCGTGGCCTTCGGCGCGCAACTCCTCGGCGGCGAGCTGGCACAGCCGGCCGGCCAGGGTGCTGTCCTGGCCGCCGCTGATGCCGAGGACGAAGCCCTTCGCGGGCGTCGATCGCAGGTACGCCTTGAGGAAATCGACCCGCTCCCGCACCTCGGCGGCGGGGTCGATCGTCGGCTTCGCGCCGAGTTCCTCCAGGATTCGAGCACGTAGTGTGGCCATGCGGTGACTCTAGTAAAGGGCCCGCCCTTGTGCGAAGGCTACTGTTCCCCGGGTGACCGATCTCCCAGTCCTCGTCGTCTCCGCCACCCTCGCCGAGGCCGCCCACGTCCCGTCCCGGTTCGAGGTGCTCGTCACCGGCATCGGGAAGGTGGACGCGGCGATCGCGGTCACCGAGGCGCTCGCTCTGCGCTCGGCCGGCGCCCGGCCGACGGTCGTGAACATCGGCACCGCGGGCGCGCTGCACGGGCACCATGCCGGGCTCTACGTGCCGTCCGAGGTCCTCAACCACGACCTCAGTGCCGAGGTGCTGCGGACGCTGGGTTACCCGGCGCAGGAACGGATTTCGCTGGAGAACGGGGACGGGTCGGTGCTCGCCACCGGGGACGTGTTCGTATCCGACCCGGTGCTGCGCGACGAGTTGTCGCAGCGCGCCGACCTGGTCGACATGGAGGGTTTCGCGGTCGCGGCCGCCTGCACCCGGATGGGCGCGCAGTGCCGGCTGGTCAAGCACGTCAGCGACCAGGCCGACGAGTCGGCGATGGACTGGCCGGCTCGGGTGGACGCCAGCGCCCGGATCCTCGGCGCCTGGCTCGCCGACCACTACTGAGTCGGCGAGCCGGCGCGGCTACTGGGCGTGCAGGCCGAGTCCGTGGCCGTTGGTGTTCATCAGGCGCATCCGGTCCGAGTCGATCGTCACGGTGGTGGTGCCGTCGAGCGCGGTGAGGACGGCCTGCTCGACCTCCATGACCTCCGGGGGACACATCATGCGGGTGGTGCCCAGCGGACCGAACGTCACGGTGTCACCGGCGACCTGCGCGCTGCCCGTCATCGCATTGCATCCGGTCGACCCGGTGACGGTGCCGTCCTCCGCGATCTGCAGTATCGGCGAGGACTCCTCGATCGCCCGCGACGACGTGATCGCCGTCGGGCTGATCGTCGAGTCGACGACCCACGTGGTGCCGGTCAGCGGCCGGTCCGGCTGCGCGACCTTCTTGTCGAGCAGGGTCACCGCCGACGCGTCGGTGCGCAGGTGCAGGGTGTCACCGTCGACGTCCCACTCGGGGCTCGCGGCGAAGAAGTCCGCCAGCCACACGTCGGAGGCGCCGCGCTCGCCGACGCAGGCCATCATCGTGGTGGCCAGCGGGCCGGTGGTGATCCGGCCGCCCGAGAAGTCGGCGGTCCCGGTGGCGCGGTTGCAGCCTGCGGTCCCGGCCAGCCGGTCCGGTGCCGCGAACGACACGGTCAGTGGTCCGCCACCGGGAATCTGGGTGCCCACGACCGTGGTCGAGACGAACGTGCGGCCGAGCAGGTCGGCCTGCGGCGACGCCGGGGACGCGGAACTGGAGTTCGAGCAGGCGGAGAGGGCGGCGGCGGTCAGCGCCACGAGGCCCACGATTCGGAGGGTGCGCATGGCCTGCAGGGTAGTGTCCGAATCCGCCGATTCGGCTCAGGTCGACGTAACCCGGCGCGCCAGGTCCTCCCAGGCGTCGGCGATGCGGTCGATCGACATGCCCAGGTCGCGGATCAGGTGCAGGACCAGCGAGGCTTCGAGCGGCGCGAGCAGGCTGTGCGCCAGCAGTGGCACGTCGCCTGCGGTTCCCGCCTGGCGGAGCAGGGTGGCCACATGCGTCAGGCTCACGTGCCGGGCCGGTCCCCCGAAGCGCAGTTCGGGGGAGGTCTCGACGGCGCGCAACACGTCGCCCTGGACCTCGACCATGGACAGACGGGCCCGGCCGAAGGCGATGAGCCGGTCGAGGGGTTCCGCGCCGGGGCCGAGCGGCGGGGGACCGAACATGAACGCCTGCTGGAGTTCGGTCTCGGTGTGGTCGAGCAGGGCGTGCATCAGCCCGGACCGGCTGCCGAAGCGGCGGAACACTGTGCCCTTCCCCACACCGGCCCGGGCGGCGACGGCGTCCATGGTGACGGCGTCGGCACCGCGTTCGGCGACGAGCAATGCGGCCGCGTCCAGCAACAACGCCCGGTTGCGGGCGGCGTCGCAGCGCTCGGCCTCGTGCGGCTGCGCCATCGGGACGGGAGTGGATTGCACGTCGCGATGCTACCCCGCCGGGAATACAACCGGACCGTGGTCCGGTTAAGGTTGGCGTACTGGATCGAACCAGCCCACGAACCCAGCCCGACGTATCCCTGTGAAGGATTTGCCCCCATGTCTCAGACCCGTGTTCTCGCCCTCGTCGGCAGCCTCCGCGCCGCGTCCGTCAACCGCCAGCTCGCCGAGACCGCCGTCAAGGGTGCCCCCGAGGGTGCCGAGGTGACGATCTACGAGGGCCTGGGCGACGTGCCGTTCTACAACGAGGACCTCGACGCCGCCGGCGCCCCCGCCGCCGTCGAGGCGCTGCGTGCCGCTGCCGGTGAGGCCGACGCCCTGCTGCTCGTCACCCCGGAGTACAACGGCACCATCCCGGCCGTGCTGAAGAACGCCATCGACTGGATCTCCCGCCCCTACGGCGCCGGTGCCGTCAAGGACAAGCCGGTCGCCGTCATCAGTGCCTCGCCGTCCGGCAACGCCGCGCAGTGGGCCCACGAGGACACCCGCAAGGCCGTCAAGATCGCCGGCGGCTCCGTCCTGGAGGACGCCTCCATCTCCATCGGTGGAACCATCGACAAGTTCGGTGACAAGCACCCCAGCGAGAACGCCGAGGTCGCCGGACAGGTCGCCGCCGTCGTCTCCGGCCTCGTCGCGGCCGCAGGCGAACTCGTCAACGCCTGACACCGTCTGTCACCCGGGCCCGGGCGGTGCAACACGCACCGCCCGGGCCCGGGTGCATCCGGGGGTCAGTTCTGCAGGCCCGCGACGAACGAGGTGATGTTGTCGCGGACGCGCTGCACCTTCTCGTCGAGCGTCAGGGTCTCGCGGTACCGGTTGCCGGCCGAGGGCCGCCGCTTGTTTCGTGCGTACAGCGAGCACGCGAGGTCGGTGCACATGTAGATGCCGATGGTGTTGCCCCGCCGGCCGGACTCGCCTGCCTTCTGCGCGGTCATCAGTGAGACGCCGCCGCCGGTGTGCGTGGTCTTGCAGATCGCGCACATCTGGGCCTTGCCGGTTCCTCCGGTTTCGTAGCGGAACGCGACCCCGTCCAGCTCGTCGTCCCGGGGGACCACGATGTAGCAGCGCCCCCGCAGGGTCGGGTCGCTCCAGCCGAGAAAGTCCAGGTCCTCCCAGGGACGTCCGGCGAGATCCTTCGGTACGGACAGGCGCTTGGCGTCGCCCTTCGAGCAGTTGACGAACGACGCCCGGATGTCGGCCTCGGTGACGGGCAGCATGACGAAGAACGCTTCTTTCGATCGAACGGGTGCAGTCCCCACCGACGCTACGACTGCGGGCTGGGACGGGCAACGGATTTATCGGGTACGGCGGGCGCGTACACGGCTCCAGCTCAATTCGAGGACGACGGCCAGTACCAGGATCGCCACCATCCCGGCGAACGTCTCCGGAGCGGTCCGCAGGGTTTGCACCGCGAACACGGCGAGCACGATGGCGGTCAACGCGATGCCGGCGACGAGGATCGAGGTACGGGCCCGGATCTCCTTCCTCAGCCGAAACGCGCCGATCGAGGTCACCAGGAAGATCGCCAATGCGACAACGCTGCCGAGCGAGGCGATCGCGGTGAGGTCGACGAACAGGGCGAGGAGCAGGATCAGTACCGCCGTGATGGTCAGCCCGACCGTGCCACCGATTCTGGCGCGTTTGCCGAACACCGGCGGGAACGAGCCGGCCTCCGCCAGCTTCGCGGTCGAACCGACAGCCGCGTAGAGGTTCGCGTTCGCCGACGACGAGGTGGCCAGCAGCGCCGCGAACGCCATGATCGCGAAGCCGGCGTCCCCGAGTGTCGGCTTGGCGGCAACGGCAAGGGCGGTGTCGCCGTTGGCGATCACCTCGTCCACCGTCAGCGTGCCGAAGACCCCGACCGAGATCAGGATGTAGAGGGCGATGGTGATGCCCAGCGCCAGGTACATCGCGCGCGGCAGGTTGCGGCTCGGATCCGGGAGGTCCCCGCCGGTGAAGCTGACCACGGTGAAGCCGAGGTAGGCGAAGAACGTCAGCGCCACGCTCGAGATGATGTCGACCACCGGGGGATAGGTCGACCGCGCGAGCAGATCGGGCTCGATCTGCGCCAGGGTGACGACGACGAAGACCGCGAACACGGTCAGGAGAACCACGACGATCGCGGTCTGGACCCGGTCGATCAGCGTCGTGCCGACGATGTTGACCGCCGCCACGGCCACAACCACGGCGCCGGTGAGGATCCTGCTCCACACCGGCGAGTCGTCGAAGAACAGTGCGGCACCGTAACTGCCGAACGACACGGCGACCATGGCGGTGACGATGACGGCCGCGAAGTAGAGCAACCACGAGGCGATGGCGGTGGTGTGGCCGCGGCCGTATGCCTGGAGCAGGAACGTCACGATGCCGCCGCGGGACGGATACCGCGCGCCGAGCTTCGCCACCGCATAGCCCTGCAGTGTGGCCACGATCCCCGCGACCAGGAACGAGACCCACACCGCCGAGCCCGCCACCGCGCCCGCCTCACCGAGGAGCGCGAAGATGCCTGCCCCGACCATCGAACCGACGCCCAGGAACGCGGCACCGCGCACGGTCATCGCCTTGGTCGAATCACCGCCCTCATGATCGGCGGCGCGATGACTTCCGCCGTCACTGCTGCCCGGGGCGCCGGGGACCGTGCCGTTCACATCCCTCATGGTCCACCCTCTCAATCGTTGCGGGGCGCTTTCGGTGTCGGGATCCGGCGGTGTCGAGGTTCGGCGGTGTCGAGACTCTGCAAGTACGAGCCGTACTCGGCGACAGAAGGATTGGTGCCGAGGACTCGCGGCCGCTCAGACGGCCTGCGCCGTCGCTGGGAGTGACACCGCGCCGGTCACGGGCACTGGTGGGTCGACCTCCGGCATGACCACCGGGCCGGGCACGGAGGTCATCGATCGGGGCGGCGGATCCGACGTCGGCGCCACCACCGTCGGCGCCATCACCACAGGCGGTCCGGTCTCGAGCTCGCGGCGGGCGGCCTTCTCGACGAGGAGTGGAACGAAGTCGCGAATCCTGCTGTCGGCGAATCGCGCGTGAATTCGGCGCACGACGGCCTCGACGTCCGTGGGTGTGAGGGACGGGTGCCGGGTGATCAGGCGCTCGACGACGCGGTCGATCTGCAGTGGTTCGTCATCACCCGTCATTGTCTGATGGTCGGTGCGCGTTGAGGCCGGGTCAAGGCACGAGATGGCAACAGAGAGATCACATCTGAGGGTTTCTCCAGGGCAGGTGCCGAAGCGGGGGATCGGTGCCCGGTGTCAGGCGAGCGTGACCCGCATCATCTCGGTCCGCGCCACGACCCGGTCTCGTTCGCCGGCAAGCGCGAGCCTGCGTTCGTCGTTCATGTATCCGTCCAGCGCCGCCTGGGACTCGAACGTGAACAGCTGGATCTCGAGCGGCTGGTCGTCGGTGCCGTCGGTGCGGGCGCGCTGCAACACCCGGCCGCCGTGCTCGGCGACGAGTTCGAGCACCCGATCCTCGTATGCGACGAGCCCCTCGTCCTCGCCGGGACAGGCCCACAGCAGCACGCACAGTGAAATGGTCACCGCCGCAGCGTAACCCCTGCCGCGGTACGCGCCGCTCACGCGCAGCAGCGCGAAGAGGGGAGTTCGGGTGCGGTCCGCATGCTCTTGAGCTCCTCGTGGTCCGCGCCGAGCCGGGCGAGAGCGCCGGTGGCGGAGACCCTGCCGCGATGTCGGACGACCCAGAGCCGGATGGACGGATGCATGAGTTCGGTCGGATCCAGCGCGTGTTGGCTCGACGCCGGTGCGGTGGGAGCGATGTCGTCCAGGTGAGCCTGCAGAAAGGCCGCGAGGCTCTCGTCGTCGAAGTCCGCCCGTTCGATCAGGGGTTCCACCCGTGAATCATCTCGCGGTGCCCGTCGCCGGTTCGACGCGGTGCCTGCGGCCGGACGATCGGAACCCGGCGCGGCATCCGGGCTACGCGGGTTGTCGGGAGTTCTCGGCGGGCGCCTGCGCGATCACGACGGTTGCGCCCGAGTCGGCGCAGTGCGTCACCCGTGGGGCGAGACCGACCTGTGCGCAGGCGGCGGCGGTCAGGTCGGCCTGATGCTCACTGGTCTCGATCAGGAGGTGCCCGCCCGGTGCCAGCCATTCCGGTGCGCCCGCGGCCACCCGTCGGTGGATCTCGACGCCGTCGACGCCGCCGTCGAGGGCGGTGTGTGGTTCGTGTAGCCGCGCCTCCGGGGGCATCGTCGCGATGGCGTCGGACGGCACATAGGGTGCGTTCACGGCCAGCAGGTCGACGCGCCCGCGCAGGCTCGTCGGCAGCGCCTCGTACAGGTCCCCGTGGTGCACCGCGGCGGGTGCGATGTTGCGCTGCGTGCACCGCACCGCGGCGGGATCGATGTCGCTGGCGTGCAGGATGATCGGCCTGGAGGTCGATGCGAGCGCCGCGGCCACCGCCCCCGACCCGCAGCACAGGTCCACCACCACGGAACCGGTGGGAGCCAGCAGGGGGGCGGCCTGGCGCACCAGGAACTCGGTGCGACGACGAGGCACGAAGACGCCCGGTTCGAGCACGATCCGCAGGCCGTAGAACTCGGCCCAGCCGAGGATCTGCTCGAGCGGACGCCCCGACACACGGTCGTCGACCATCGCCGTCAGGTGCTTGCTGTCGTGCGCGGCGTCGAGTAGCAGGCGTGCCTCGTCCTCGGCGAACACGCACCCCGCGGCGCGCAGGGTCGCGACGACATCGGCCGGGGTGGGGGACTGGGGTGTCGTGGGCGGGCCTCACTGTCACTCGACTGGGGACTCTCTTGCGGGCGCCCATCATCGTGGACCACGCGCGGGCGGTTCGCATCCGGATTTCCCTGTCGGCCGCCGGCGCCGGATCCCTCGGTGACCTGAGCCTCCCCGGGGCGCGGACGCCGACGGTGATCGCCACGCAGCACGCTCGGGTGCCGGTCGGGCGGGTAGGCGCACCGACGGGTGGATGAAATGCCGCTGGTCGCGGCGTTGCTATAAAGGTGTCCATGTCACGACCCGCAGCAAAGGAAGCACACGAGGACGCGCCGCCGTCGATGGCGAACTCCGCGCTGCTCCGTGAACTCCCCGCCACCGAGCGTGGTCTGCGCACCCGGTCGGCCCTGATCGCCGCCGCGCGCACCGTGTTCGAGCGGGCGGGCTACCTCGACACCCGGCTGATCGACATCACCAAGGAAGCGAAGTGCTCGGCCGGCTCCTTCTACACCTACTTCTCCAGCAAGGAGGAGATCTTCGCGGCGGTGCTGGAGCTGGCGCAAGAGGACATGATGCACCCCGGCATGCCGCACGTCGCTGCCGACGACGACCCGGCCGCGATCATCGAGGCGAGCAACCGCGCGTACTTCGAGGCGTACAGGCGCAACGCCAAACTGATGGCACTGCTCGAGCAGGTCGCCAGCATCGACCCGGAGTTCCGGAAGCTGCGGCAGCGGCGAGCGGATGCCTTCGTGTTCCGCAACGCCCGCAGCATCGAGGCACTGCAGAAGCGAGGAATGGCGGACGCGGAACTGGATCCGCTGCTCGCTTCGCGTGCGCTGTCCGGGATGATCAGCCGCCTCGCGTTCGGGTACTTCGTGACCGGCGATTCGATGAGCGAGGGCCGGAAGGTCGACCTCGGCGAGCTCACCGCAACCGCGACCCGGCTGTGGGTCAACGCCCTGCGCATTTCCATCGACGACCGGGCCTCGTAGCGAGAAAGCGGGTCGCGCAGGCGCTCTCGCCTGAGGAGCTCACTCGGACACCGCCTCGAGTCCGCCGCGTGGGTTCCGATCGATACGGCGACCGTCCTCGCCCACGCGGGCGCCGGGCCCCGGTCTACGAACTCGCTGCGTTGTGGAAGACCGCGGCGAGAAGGTCGATGTCGACGACGATGGTGCAGGCGCCGTTCGGTGGGTGGGTGGCGGCGAACGTCGCGATTGTGTTGGCATCGAGTTCGAACGCGTCCAGGGCGCCATGGGTGCCGACGGCGACGACCAGCATCGTGTCCCAGGCGGGGACCTCGCCCCATTCCGTGACCGCCAGGTACAGGGAGGTTGCCTCGGGTGCGATGTGCAGTGCCTCGGATGCGAGTGCGACCGTGGCGGCGTCGACCGTTGTCATCGTCAAGTCCGTTCGGGCGCAGGGACAATGGTGAGATCGATCAGTGCTGGGAACTTCGTGTCGCGACTGCCCGGAGAGCAAGGCCGGATCGTCTCTCGATCTTTGAGGGGAAGGCTACCCAGGGTCGGGCAGCCCAGCCTGTGAAACTGGAAAACAACCGGGCGCCCGGTATGGAAAAAGTGCGGCGGGCGGGCATCCGGAACGGCCGGGGTTCATCGGGGTCTCGAGAGCTCCATCCGGCCACATGCCCGATGGCGGCGTCGATGCGGAGTTGGCCAGGAACTCAAGTCAAACTTGACGTCGGTTTCATGTATAACCAGGGGGTGGAGACGACTGCACCCGAAGGGGATCGCGGCGACCGTCCGGGGTCGGCGCCGCAGCTGCGGGAACCGCCCGCCACCCGGCGCGGTGCTCGGACGCGGGCCGCGCTCGTCGCCGCCGCGCGGGCTGTGTTCGAGCGGGACGGCTACCTGGACGCCCGGTTGACGGACATCACGAAGGAGGCGGGCTGCGCGACCGGCACCTTCTACACCTACTTCTCCGGCAGGGAGGAGATCTTCGCCGCAGTGCTCGACGAGGCGCGGCAGGACATGATGCACCCGGGTATGGGGCGGGTTCGTGACACCGACGATCCCTACGCGGTGCTCGAGGCGAGCAACCGGGCGTATCTCACGGCATACCGGCGCAACGCCAGGCTGATGGGTCTGATGGAGCAGGTCGCGCACGTCGATCCCGGGTTCCGGCGGTTCCGGACCGACCGCGCCGAGGCGTTCATCGCCCGCAACGCGCGGGGCATCGCGGATCTGCAGGAGCGTTCGATCGCCGATCCCGGGATCGACCCGATGACGGCCTCCCGGGCGCTCTCCGGGATGGTGAGCCGGCTGGCGTACGAGGTGTTCGTGTCAGGGGAGGCTGCGGACGGTGGTGCATACGACCTCGAGGGGTTGGTGTTCACCGTGACGAGACTGTGGGCGAACGCCCTGCGGTTCCCCGGGCGCGACTGAGTCGAAGGCGCGGCCGGGGAGGCCGGGTGTCGGTCAGGACGCGGCAGCGACGCGGGCGATGGACTCGGCGACCATCACCGGCTTGTCGGAGCCCTCGCGCTCGACCACCTGGCTGGTGGTGACCTGGATCCCGCCGGGAACCTCGTCGGCGGACACGACGGTGACGCGCATGCGAATCCGCGAGCCCACCGGCACCGGGGCCGGGAAGCGAACCTTGTTGTAGCCGTAGTTCAGGCCGTGGGTGAATCCGTCGAACGCGAGCAGCCGGCTCGACAGGTACGGGCCGAGTGAGAGGCTGAACAGGCCGTGCGCGATGGTGCCGCCGAGCGGGCTCGCCGCGGCCTTCTCCGGGTCGACGTGGATCCACTGATGGTCGCCGGTCGCGTCCGCGAACGCGTTGACGCGCTCCTGGGTGACCTCGTACCACTCGGTCGGGCCGAGCTCCCTGCCGACGAGTGCGGCCAGATCGGCGGCCGTGCTCGGGCGGACGGGAACGGTGGTGGTGTCCATGTTTCTCCCTGGAAGTCGCTTGTTTGCATTCGGGACGTCGTGTGGCCGCCGGGCCGGGGCCCCGACCCGGGCTTGAACCTGACGCCGGATTCAATTATACAGAGAGGGAGATCTGGATCACGTCCATCGGTCGGTCGCGTCCTCATCAGCGAAACGAAAGCGGGGCACGTCAGTGAAGGTTGCAGGCAGGGTTGCCGTCGTCACCGGTGGCGGCGGGGGGATCGGTGGCGCGATCGCGCAGGCGCTCGCCGCCTCGGGGGCACGCGTCGTCGTTGCGGACCTCGACGGTGCCGCCGCGGCTCGGGTCGCGGACGGGATCAACGCCCACCATTCGGGTGCCGCGGTCGCGGCGGGAGTCGATGTCGCCGACGCCGAGGCCATCCGCGGACTGATCGCGTTGGCGGAGAAGGAGTTCGGTCCGGTCGACCTGTACTTCGCGAACGCGGGTATCACCGGCGCGCCCGGGCTCGACGCCGACGAGGCCGCCTGGGACCTGGCGCTCGACATCAACCTGCGTGCCCACATCCGTGCCGCCCAGCAGCTGGTGCCGGGCTGGGTCGAGCGCGGCGAGGGCTACTTCGTCAGTACCGCCTCCGCGGCGGGACTGCTGACCCAGATCGGTGCGGCCGCCTATGCCGTCACCAAGCATGCCGCCATCGGCTTCGCCGAATGGCTCAGCGTCACCTACGGAGATCAGGGCGTGAAGGTCAGCTGCCTGTGCCCGCAGGGCGTCAACACCAAGCTCCTGTTCCCCGACGAGGACGCCGCCGACGGCCTTGCCGCGACCGCCGCGAAGGCCGTCACTTCTGCGGGCGACGTGCTCGAACCCGCCCAGGTGGCCGCCGACACCCTCGCCGCCATCGACGAGGAGCGCTTCCTGATCCTGCCGCACCCCCAGGTGCTGGACATGTACCGGCACAAGGGCGCCGACTACGACCGCTGGCTGCGCGGCATGCGCCGCTACCAGGCCTCCCTCCAGAACCAGGGATGACCACATCGGGGTTCACGGAGGGCCGCGAGCCCGAACCCCGAATCCTCCCGCCCCACCCCTCAGGAGTTCTCATGTCCATGTTCGACATCTCGGAACGCGCCCAGCAGCTGCAGAAGGACCTGCTGGAATTCATGGAGACGCACGTCTACCCGGCCGAAGCCGTGTACGAGGAGCAGATGCGTGCCTCCCGCAACCCGCACTTCCAGCCGCCGATCCTGGAGGAACTCAAGGCCGAGGCGCGGAAGCGGGGCCTGTGGAACCTCTTCCACCCGCACCCGGGCACCGGGGCCGGCCTGACCAACCTCGAGTACGCGCCGCTCGCCGAGATCATGGGCCGCAGCCACCTCGCGTCCGAGGCGTGCAACTGCAACGCACCCGACACCGGCAACATGGAGGTCCTCGAACTCTTCGGAACCGACGAGCACAGGGAGAAGTACCTGAAGCCGCTCCTGGACGGCACCATGGCGTCCGCGTTCGCGATGACCGAGCCGGCCGTCGCCAGCTCCGACGCGACCAACGTCGAGCTGTCGATGGTCAAGGACGGCGACGAGTACGTCCTCAACGGCCGGAAGTGGTTCGCGTCCAACGCCCTGCACCAGAACTGCAAGGTCATGATCGTGATGGGCAAGACCGATCCCACCGCGGCGCCACACCGGCAGCAGTCGATGATGGTCGTGCCGATCGACGCCCCCGGCGTCACTGTGATGCGTGGTCTGCCCGTCTTCGGCTACCAGGACCGCGAGGGCCACGCCGAGATCGACTTCACCGACGTCCGGGTTCCGGCCAAGGACGTGCTCAAGGGCGAGGGTGAGGGCTTCGCGATCAGCCAGGCCCGCCTCGGTCCGGGCCGCATCCACCACTGCATGCGCGCCATCGGCATGGCCGAACGTGCCCTGGAACTGATGTGCACGCGCGCGCAGTCCCGGGTCACCTTCGGGAAGCCGGTCGCCGACAACGCCAACATCCAGGACTGGATCGCCGAGGCGCGCATCGACATCGAGATGATCCGGCTGCTCACACTCAAGGCCGCCCACCTGATGGACACCGTCGGCAACAAGGAGGCACAGACCGAGATCGCCGCCATCAAGGTCGCCGCCCCGAACATCGCGCTGAAGATCGTCGACCGCGCCATCCAGGTGCACGGCGGCGGCGGCGTCACCGACGACTTCCCGCTCGCGATGGCCTACGCACACCTGCGCACCCTGCGTCTGGCCGACGGCCCCGACGAGGTGCACAAGCGCGCCATCGCCCGCCGCGAACTGCGTCGGTACCGCGACCTGCGCCCGGAAGGCTTCTGATCCATGACGAACCAGGACCTGAGCGGCAAGACGGCGATCGTCACCGGCGCCTCCCGCGGCATCGGCCTGGCGGCCGCGCAGGCCCTCGCCTCGGCCGGTGCCAACGTCGTGCTGACCTCCAGGAAGCAGGAGGCGGCCGACGAGGCCGCGGCGCGGATAACCGGCACTGCGATCGGTGTCGGCGCGCACGCGGTGGAGGAGGACCAGGCGCGGCGCTGCATCGAGGTGACCGTCGAAAGATTCGGCAGCATCGACATTCTCGTCAACAACGCGGGCACCAACCCGGCGTTCGGCCCGATGATCGCGCAGGATCACGGCCGGTTCGCGAAGACCATGGACGTCAACCTCTGGGCGCCGTTGCTGTGGACCGGCCTCGCCGTCGAGGCGTGGATGGGCGAGCACGCGCATTCCTCGCCTCCGACGCGGCGTCGTGGATCACGGGGGAGACCATGGTGATCGACGGCGGCCAGCGCCTCGGCAACGCCGCGATGTACCGGAGCGGAGCGTCGCACGGTGTCTGAGCCTGCTCGGGACGTCGTCGGGATCGACCCGGCGGCCGTGACCCGCTGGTTCGGTGACTTCGGGACGGTGGCGCGGATCGACGCGCTCGTGCACAAGGCCCGCGAGATCGCTGACGCGGCAGGCATCCAGAGCATTTCGACATCCACCCACTCAATTTTCACGTAGGAGACACGACATGAGTGAACGTAGGACCGCGATCGTCACCGGCGGCGCGCGGGGTATCGGCGCCGCCGTCGCCACGAAGCTCGCTGCCGACGGCTTTGCCGTGGCGGTGGTCGACCTCGACGAGTCCGCATGCGTCGGCACCGTCGACGCCATCGAGGCCGCGGGCGGTACGGCGCTGGCCGTCGGCGCGAACGTTGCCGACGAGGCGTCGGTCGAGGCCGCCGTCGAGCGGGTCGCCGCCGAACTCGGGGCACCGACCGTGCTGGTCAACAACGCCGGCATCACGCGGGACAACATGCTGTTCAAGATGACGGTCGAGGACTGGGACTCGGTGATGAACGTGCACCTGCGCGGCGCGTTCCTGATGACCCGTGCTGCGCAGAAGTACATGGTGGAGGCCAAGTTCGGCCGCATCGTCAACCTGTCCAGCGTCTCGGCGCTCGGCAACCGGGGCCAGGCCAACTACTCGGCCGCGAAGGCAGGTGTGCAGGGCTTCACCAAGACCCTCGCGATCGAGCTGGGCCGCTACGGTGTCACCGCCAACGCGATCGCTCCCGGTTTCATCGAGACCGAGATGACCGCCGCCACCGCCGCGCGGGTGGGAGTCGACTTCGAGGACATGAAGAGGGCCGCCGCCGCGGAGATCCCGGTCGGCCGCGTCGGACAGCCGGAGGACATCGCCAACACCGCCGCCTTCCTCGCCGGCGATGGCGCCGGATTCGTGTCCGGTCAGGTCATCTACGTCGCCGGCGGACCGAGGGACTGACCCGGACCGCGCCGATCCGGCTTTCCGCCGAGTAGGTTCGATCCACCCCCCACACCCGTCAGGAGAAACATCATGAAGGCATGGCGCGTCAACGAACTCGGCGAGCCACGCGACGTCCTGAAGCTCGAGGACGTCGCCGAACCGACCGCCGGTGACGGCCAGGTACTGGTGAAGGTGCTCGCCGCTCCGGCGAACTTCCCGGACGTGCTGCTGTGCCGCGGCGAGTACCAGGTCAAGCCACCGCTGCCGTTCACGCCGGGTGTCGAGTTGTGCGGCGAGGTCGTGGCCGTCGGCGCCGGCGTCACCCGTGCCGCGGTCGGCGACCGCGTGGTCGGTACGGCGACGTTGCCGGGCGGCGCGTTCGCCGAGTCCGCGGTGATGGACCAGGCCTGCGTGTTCCCGGCGCCGCAGGCCCTCGACGATGCCGAGGCCGCGGCCCTGACCATCGGTTACCAGACGGCGTGGTTCGCGCTGCACCGCCGCACCCGGATCGTGGAAGGCGACCACCTGCTCGTGCACGCCGCCGCCGGTGGCGTGGGCAGCGCCGCCGTGCAGCTCGGCAAGGCCGCCGGTGCAAAGGTGATCGGCGTGGTCGGTGGGCCCGAGAAGGCCCGGTATGCCAAGGAACTCGGCGCGGACCTGGTTGTCGACCGGCGCTCCGAGGACTTCGTGGGGGCGGTCAAGGAGTTCACCGGCGGCCACGGCGCCGACATCGTCTTCGACCCGGTCGGCGGCGACGCCTACGCCGGTTCGACCAAGTGCATCGCCTTCGAGGGCCGCATCGTGGTCATCGGGTTCGCCGGCGGCACCATCCCGCAACCGGCCCTGAACCACGCGCTGATCAAGAACTACTCGATCGTCGGCCTGCACTGGGGCCTGTACCAGGCGAAGAACCCGGCGATCATCGACGACTGCCACACCGAGCTGACCCGGCTCGCCGACGAGGGCCTGCTCAAGCCCCTGATCGGCGAGCGACTGGCCCTCACCGACGTCGCAGACGGCGTCGCGCGGCTCGGCGACGGAAGCACCGTCGGTCGCCTGGTCTTCCAGCCGTGATCAGGTCACCACACCACACGAACCGGAGTCCTCATGCCTGAAGCGGTCGCATCATGACCGGCCTGTTCGATGTCGTCGGCAAGACCGTCGTCGTCACCGGCGGCACCCGCGGCATCGGCCTGATGATCGCGAAGGGCTTCGCCGAAGCCGGTGCACGGGTGATCATCTCGTCTCGCAAGGCCGATGCGTGCGAGTCGGCCGCCGCCGAGCTGTCCGCGGCAGGCGACGTGGTCGCCCATCCTGCGGACCTGAGTACCGCGGAGGGCGTGGCGGACCTCGCCGCGTTCGTGGCGCGGACCTTCGACCGGGTGGACGTGCTGGTCAACAACGCGGGCGCCACCTGGGGAGCGCCGGTCGACGAATTCCCCGCCTCCGGGTTCGACAAGATCCTCGGACTCAACGTCACGTCGGTGTTCGCGTTGACGCAGGCGTTGCTGCCCCAGTTGCGGGCCGCGGCGAGCGCGGACGACCCGGCACGGGTGATCAACGTCGGGTCGATCGACGGACTGGTGGTCTCGGGCACGGAGAACTTCTCCTACGGGGCGTCCAAGGCCGCGGTGCACATGCTCACCCGGAAGCTGGCCGCGACGCTCGCGGCCGAGCACATCACGGTGAACGCCGTTGCGCCGGGACCGTTCCCGACGAAGATGATGGCGTTCGTCCTCGACGACCCCGAGCTGAAGTCGGCAGTCGAGGGCAGCGTCCCGCTGGGGCGTATCGGCACCCCGGAGGACATCGCGGGCACCGCGATCTTCCTGTCGTCGCGGGCCGGTGCCTACCTCACCGGGACGGTGATCCCGGTGGACGGAGGGCTCAGCGGTACCCGCTGACCACTACCGCCCGGACCGCGTCGCGGCCCGGGCGGTTCCGGCGGTCCGTCCCCGTCAGGCGGTGAGCGTCGCGTGCAGGGCGACGATCGCGGTCGGGAGGTGCGCCAGGATCTCCTCGGCCGCGATGCCCTCCGCCCGCTGGGCGAGGATGGTGCCGTCGATCGTGCTCAGCGCGAAGCGCGAGAGTGTCAGTGCTACGGGATCGTCGGCGTCGAGCCCGAACGCCACGGAGCCGACACGGCACAGCAATTCGATCGCGGTCGCCCGCACCCGGCGCACCACCTCGAGCGCCCGCTCGGCCTCGCCGGTCGGCGGCTGCATCGTCATCACCGTCACCAGGCGCAGGAAGTCGGGCTGGCGATCGAGTTCAGTGGTCAGCGAGCCGAGCATGACCCGAAGTCTTGCCTCGGGATCCTCGGGTAGTCCCGGATCTGCGCGCATGGCGGCAACATCGGGCATGGCGGCGAAGAACCGTCGCGCGCCGCGTTCCATCACCCCGAGCAGCACCCCGTCCTTCGACCCGAAGTAGTGGTAGATCGAACTGAGGGGGATCGAGGCCTCGCTGACGAGCTGCGAGACCGACACGGCTTCGTAGCCGTGCTCGGCCATCAGCCGCTCGGCGGTGTCGAGCACGAGTTCCCGCGAGCGCGCCCCGCGCTTGTTCGGCTTGACGGATCGCTGCTCGCTCATGGGACAAGAGTATCGGGGCTGGTCGTGGGCTGATTACAGGTGTGCGACCACCTTTCCCCGTAGGCGGTTCACCAGCGGATCGAGGTCCTCAGGAAGCGAATCCGCACGCCACGCGACATGGCTGTCGGCGCGGACGATCAGCAGCTTGTGCCGGAAGGCCGGATGCGGAAGCGGCTCGGCATCGACGACCTTCACGGGCAGCCTGCCGTCCTCGATCGCGGAGACATCGACGGTGCGATCGAAGCGGATGAGTGTGTAGTCCGGTCCGAGGAGATCGAGGATGCTCTCGGTGCCGATCCGGAAGTGCGGCAGTCGGCAGCCCGGAACGGTCGAGGCGACATGCTTACCCATGTCGTACACCGGAGCGGGCTCGCCGTCGCCGACGATGATGGGTGAACTGTCGTAGTAGTAGCCGAAGTTGAGGCCCTCGGGCGACATCTGCGCGAAGTTGATTGCGAACAGCTTCCGGCCGAGGCGCCTGCGCAACAGGCGCCCGACGAGATTCGGTGCGCTCAGGATCTTCGGTGCCGACCGCTCCGACATCGCCGCGGCGTTCTCCTCGAGCTTGGACATGGCGAAACGCGAGACCTGGTCGGTGATCGGAAGGCGTTCGGCCTCGTAGGCATCGATGATGGCGGGGTCGGCCCATCCCTTGGCGACCGCGCACAGCAGCCAGGAGAGGTTCATCGCGTCGGCGATACCCGCATTCATGCCGTAGCCCGCGAAGGGCACCCAGAGGTGTGCGGCATCACCGGCGATGAACACACGGCGATCGCGGAATCGTTCGGCGACGAGCCGGCGGCCAACCCAATCCTCGTGACGGACAACCTCGAAGGGGAAATCGGGTCCCACGCCCAGCACATCGCGGATCGACCGGTCGGAGTCGAGCGCGCCGAAATCCTCCTCGCCGGCGGGCAGGGCGCGATGGACCAGCCAGAGTTCCTCGCCGTCGATCGCGACGACATTGCCGCGGACCCTGTCGTTGACCACCCAGCTCATCCACGCGGGGCGGCGGTCGCCTAGCAGTCCCTTGATCTCCTTCGAACGCACCAGACTCGTGCGTGTGCGAGCGATTTCGGCGTCACCGGCGAGTTTCACCCCCATCTCCTTACGGACCCGGCTCGACCCGCCGTCACAACCGGCGAGATAGGCGGCCCGAAGGTCGAAGGTGCGGTCCTCCTCGAGGGCGCGGCACTCGACCGTCACTCCATCGTCGTCCTGGCGGTAGCCGACGAGTTCGGTGCGCGGCAGGAAGCGCACATTGGGGAGCGAGGTCAACTTGTCGCGCAGGATCGGCTCGAGCCAGAGCTGGCTCTCGCGCACCATGGACTCCGGTGTCGGCCAGTCGCTGTCGTGGAATCCGGGGAGGGTGCGCTCGGCGCGCGACGGCATGACGATCCGCGTCAGTTCGGGGCCCGCAAAGCTGGTCGTGTAGACGGTGTCGGTCGGATAGTCGTCGGGCAGGCCGGCCGCCCGCACCTGATCCGCGATCCCGAAACGACGGAACGTCTCCATGGTGCGCGCGGCGACGGTATTGCATTTCGCGTCCGGCGGAGCGTCCGCCCCGCGGGATTCGAGAACGACGACCTCGACGCCGCGCATCGCGGCATCGATGGCGAGACAGGTGCCGACGGGGCCGGCGCCTGCGACGATGATGGACTTCTCCATGGTCAAACCCCTGTTGTCCGTTCCGGTTCTCGGTAGCTCTGGTTCTCGGTCAGCCCTGGTTTTCGTTCAGCCCTGCGGCCCGTAATCCGCAATTCCGTTGCCGGACAGGGCGGGCACCCACTCCTCGCGCTCGGTCAGCGATGCCAGCCCCCGGCGGAACTGTGCGAGCTTGTACGCGATGGTCTCGCCCTCACGCTTGTGGCCCCAGATGCTGAACCCCTGATGAGTCGTCGGTTCCCACGTCGACTCGTCGACGACGATCGGGTTCCAGCCCACCTCCCACTCGAAACCCGACGGCGTACCCGCGTAGAACGACAACTCCCGGTCGTTTGTGTGCTGGCCGATTTCCCACATCATCGGGAAGCCCAGCTCCGTCACCCGCTGGTACGCGGCGACCATCTCGTCGAGGGTTGTGACCTGCACGTTGACGTGCTGGATGCTGGTCCGGAGCGGGTCCATCGGCACGCCGCGCACCGACGCGATCGCGACCGAGTGGTGGCGTTCGTTGACCCGCAGGAACCTGGCCTTCAGCCGCACGCCGCTCATCCGCTCGTCGATGTAGTCCGACAACCGGGCGTCGAAGACCGTGGTGAAGTAGGCGCGCATCTGCGTCGGCCTCGTCGACGTGATCGCGACATGACCCAGGCCCGCCTCGCCGGTGACGAAGCTCGACGTGGCGCGCAGCGGGGCTGCGCTGAGCCGGGCGGTGGTGAAGATCTCCTGCGCAATGCCTTTCGGCCCCGGGAAGCGGAGCAGACGCTCGACACCGCGCAGCGCGCAGTCCTCCGCGTTGCCCTCGCGGATCGGCACGCCGGCCGCCGCCACGCGGGCCACGATGCGGTCGAAGGACTCGTGGTCGTCGACCTGCCAGCCGAACGCGGTCACGTCCTCCCCGGGGCCGCGGCGAAGCAGGAACCGGCACTCGTGGTCGTCCATGCGAAAACGCATCGTGCGCGCGTCGAGGCCGTCGACGTGCATCCCGATCGCGTCCGCGCCGAATCGCCGCCAGTCCGAGAACTTCTCGGTCTCGATCACGACGTAACCGAGGTGGACGTTGCCGAAGACGGAGGCGGTCACGGACGCTCCTCGGTGAGGAAGGCGCGGGTGACGGCGTTGAACAGGCCGGAGCGTTCCCACTGCACCCAGTGCCCGGTGTTCGCCACCGAGAGCAGATCGCAGTTCGGCATCGTCTTCGCGAGGGTCGTGCCGCCGCTCGGCTTGTTGACCTTGTCCTCCGCACCCCAGACCACGAGCGTCGGCGTCGCCAGCGAGCGCAGTCGCTTGTCGCGCGTGAAGTCCATGCGCACCATGGTCCGCAGAGCGGTCGGACCGGACGGCCGGCGCAGCGGCGGGTTCGCGACGACCTCGGGATCGATGCTCGCGGCGTAGCGCTCGTCGATCACCTCGTCGGGAAGAAGATGATCGTCGTACACGAGGTAGTCGCGGATGAACCGCTCGAGCTTCTCCCGAGACGGGCCGTCACCGCCGTAGTACCCGAGCAGGCACTGCAGTCCCGCCGTCGGAACCCCACGCGTGGTACCGATGCCGCCGGGCCCCATCAGCACCATGCGGCGCACCCGCTCCGGGGTGTCCAGCGCGAGGCGCAGCGCGCACGCGCCGCCGTAGGAGTTGCCGACGAGATCGGCCTGCTCGACGCCGAGGACTTCCATGAGTCCGCGGATGCCGTCCGCCAGCGCCCGGAACGGATCGCCCTGGTCGATGCCCTTGTACGAGCGGCCGTAGCCGGGCAGGTCCGGCACGATCACCCGGAAATCGGCCGCGAGAGCGGCGATGTTCCGCGAGTAGTTGGACACCCCGGACGCCCCCGGTCCGCCGCCGTGCAGCAGCAGCACGGTCGGTCCCGCGCCGGTCTCGGCGTAGAAGATCTCCTTACCGTCGGCCGTGGTGACGGTCCGCTCGGTCAGCTTTGCAGCGGTCATGCGTCTTCTCCGATCGTGTGGTTCGTGGTGTGCGGGTGGACGCGCAAGCCCGGAGGGGGCGCGGGCAGGTGTCCGGAAGAGCCTGCGGCATACACGAATCCGTCGGGCCGAACCGCGAGGACGTCGGCGTCGTGATCGTGCATCCAGGTGGTGAGGGTGCCCGCCGCGTCGACCAGTCCGCCGCCCGAGACCGAGCCCGGTGGACGGATCTCGAGGGAGCGGACACCGCCCGCGTCCCAGGACGGTTGCGGTCGCCGCGGACCCAGATGCAGGATCGTCCACTGCTGCCCGAGGATGTCGTCGAGGCGTTGCGGCCGGTCCTGCCCCGCCGCCGTGACCCACGGCTGCGGAATCTGCCGCCCGAGCGCGGCGCCCTTGCCGCCGGATCGGAATCCCTTCGGGTAGTGCGCCTCCGGGATCCACAGGTGCTCGATCGCGAAGTCGGTGAACCCGGGGATCTTCGACAGCGCACGCATCGTGTGGTTTCTCATCGTGGCCACCCACGGGCGGCGCTCGACGATCAGCCTGCCGGTGTTCACGGCCCGGCGGGTGACCTCCCGGACGTGCGGCATCCGCTCGGTCTGGTAGGTGTCGAGCACGGACTCGGGGAGCGAGCCGCGCAGCACTGCCTCGAGTTTCCAGCACAGGTTCGCCGCGTCACGGACCCCCGCCGACATCCCCTGGCCGATCCACGGCGGCATGGCGTGTGCGGCATCACCCGCGAGGAAGATCCGGCCGACGCGCCACCGGTCGGCGAAACGTACGTGGTGGCTGTAGACGACCGCGCGCAGGATCTTCACGTTCTGCTCGGTGATGCCCTGGCCGCGCAGGATCCGCCAGATCGCCGCGTCCGTGGACAGTTCCTTCTCGTCCTCGCCGTCGCGGACCGGGAACTCCCAGCGGTGATGGCCGAGCGGGGTGGGGCAGTCGACGGTGGGGCGGGCCGGGTTGCAGTGGAACCGGAGTCGGTCGTGTCCCGGCCACTCCTGGAGGACCTCCGTGTCGATCACCACCCAGCGTTCGCCGAATGTCCTGCCCTCGTAGCCGATGCCGAGCTGGCCACGGGTGGGGCTCGACCCGCCGTCCGCGGCGATCACGTAGCGGGCACGTTCACGCACGAAGGAATCGGTCTCGAGGTCCGCCAGCATCAGGGTCACGTCATCCGGGTTCTGGATCAGACGCAGACACTCGTGGCCCAATCTGACCTCGACGTTGGGGAATCGGTCCACGCCGTCCCGGAGAACCTGCTCCATCGCGGGCTGGTAGATGAACTGCTGCGGGGCATGGCCGCAGCCATGGGAAACGGCCTGGACCTCGGAGAACGGCCGCCCAGCGGCGTCGACGAACGCAACCGTGCCGCCTTCGAGCATGTCTGCGTCGAGGCGGTCGGCGAGCCCGACCTGCTGCCAGATGCGCAGCACCTCCTCGTCGGTGGAGATCGCGCGTGCTCTCGCGTAGATGTCCGGATCTCGTTCGACGACAAGCACGTTCAGCCCTGCTTGTCCGAGGAGGTTGGCTGCGGTGACACCGGTGGGGCCGTATCCCACGATGGCGACGTCGTAGACGGGGTGCTCGCTCACGTCGAGGCTCTCATTTCGTAGTCCGCACATTTGGAGTGATCGCTACAATAAGTTGTGGCCTGGGTAACGTCAAGGAGTTCGCCTGCCCCGGCCGAGTGGGTGGGCACGACCGCCGGACCGCGCCGCCGAGTGCGGTGCGGGTCCGTGCCGGTGGTCGTGGAGGCTCAGCGAATCCCGTGCCAGAGCGCGCGCAGCTCGGGGCGGGGATCCTTCACGTGCTCGGCGTCGCCGCCGAAGACGCGCACGGTGCGATCGGTGCCGTAGGCGGGCCATCCCGGGTCGCCGGTGCGCACGAAGTCCACCCAGGCGCGGTGCATCTCGTCGGCGAGCGCCTGCGGCGGGTGCGGCCCGGCCAGTGGCTCGAGGTCCGGCCCGTGCAGGTTGTCGAACACGAAGCCGATCTCGAGCGCGTGGGTGGAGCCCAGTCGGCCGTCCAGCTGTGGAGTCCGCCAAGTGAATTCGTAAACGAAGGTGTCCGCGGCATGGGCGGAACGGGCCTCGGCCACGCGAATCGCGGGGATCCAGAACGTGCGGTCGCGCAGCACCGCGGCCAGCACCTCGCCCGGGGTCGCCCCGTGGCGGTCCTTCCGGTAGAGCGCCACCGCGGCATCCGGATCGAGGCCCAGTCCGGTCGCGGCGAGGGCGAGCACGTCCTCGTGCAGGAAGTCGGCGACGCCACTGGGCATCAGGAAGAGCGTGTGCTCGTCGGCGTTGCTGCCGACGAGCACGTCCACATCGGTTCCGGCGCCCGCGGCGAGGGCGTCGATCGGCCGGGTGGTGAGCACCTCGCCGTCCAGGCATGGCTCGAACGCCATCGAGTCGGTGGCGATCTCGTCCCACACCGCGGGGTTGGGTTCGCGGGCGATCCGCGCCGACACCGTCGCCTGCGCGTCGACCAGGTCTGTCGGAGCCACCGACGAGAGGCCCGCCAGGGTGGGTGGCACCGCGAGCAGGTCCGCGACCGCCGCCGTCACCTTCTTTGCGGTCTCGGCGGCCATCACGTGGTGGCCTGCGCCGCTCTGGGCAATCGCCCGGGTGAACAAGCCGGCCGCGGCCGGCGCCGACAGCAGCGTGACCACGCTCATCCCGCCCGCGGACTCACCGGCGATCGTCACCCGGTCCGGGTCGCCGCCGAAACAACCGATGTTGTCCCGGACCCATCGCAGCGCCGCGATCTGGTCGAGCAGTCCGCGGTTCGCCGGGGCCCCGTCGATCAGCAGAAACCCCTCGGCTCCGAGACGGTAATTAATTGTGACGCAGACAATTCCGTCGCGGGCGAACGCGCTGCCGTCGTAGGCGGGGACGGAGCCGGAGCCGTTGACGAAGGCGCCGCCGTGGATCCAGACGAGGACCGGGGCCCGGCCCTCGAGGCTCGGGGTCCACACATTCAGGTTCAGGAAGTCGTCGCCGGGGTGGTCCGGCTCGGGGAGCAGTCGATCGAGCGGGCTGGGGTACGGGGGTTTGGGTGCGGTCGGCCCGAACTCGGTCGCCCGGCGAATCCCGTCCCAGTGGGGTGGGGGAGAGGGTGCGGCGAACCGGTGCTCGCCGACCGGTGGGGCGGCGTACGGCATGCCCTTGAACGAAACGACGCCGCCCTGTGAGGTGCCCAGCACGGTGCCCTGGGCGATCGCGACCAGTGGATCCACGGCTGCCTCCCGGTGTTCCGCAAAACATGGGGTTGTGGACCATCTTCCATCGGTGGAGGTCGCAGGTGAAGGGTTCGGCGCGCCCCGGTCACGCCTGGTTGGATGGTCGCGGGTGCGGCGTCGGGCTCGTCGGGCGTCGGGTGAGTGAAGGAGTGCTGGCAACGTGGGACCGGATCCGATCGCGGAGCTCGAGGTCGAGCTGGTGGACATGTGGCGCCGTGGCAGCGTCAGCTCCAGGGAGCGGGCGCACGAGATCGACCCGAAGCTCGATCCGGCCTGCTACCCCCTGCTGATGCTGCTGACCCGGAACGACGACGCTGTGCCGATGGCGACGTTGATCGCCACGCTCGGCCTGGAGAAGTCCACGCTCAGCCGGCAGATCGACGCGCTGACCCGGTTGAGCCTGGTGCGCCGGATCCCGGACCCCTCCGACGCGCGCGCGAAGCTGGTCGAGTTGACCGCCGACGGCCGGACGCGGCTCGTTGCCCAGCGGGACGAGCGGGTCTCGCAGTGGCGGCGGACGCTGGGCCAGTGGGATCCCGCCGACCTGCGGACGCTGTCGGCCCTGCTGCGCAGGCTCGGCAACGAGGTGGGGTGAGGGTCACACCCCAGATAGTTGCTGGATGCAATCAACTGGGTTTATGGTTGCAACCATCAACTAATGGAGGGTGAGATGGTCAGTCCGGAGTCCGCGTCGAATCTGATCGAGTCGATGCGTGGTCTGGTCCGGCAAGCCCGCACCGTCGCGGCACGGGGTTCGCATCGTGGAATGCTGCCGCCGCCGCTGGGGGCTCTGCTGGCGCACATCGCCTGCGCGGAGGGCAACCGTCCGAGCATGCTGGCGGAGGATCTGCGGGTGACGCAGTCCGCGCTCAGCAGGCAGATCGCGCACGCCGAGTCGCTGGGATACGTGGTGCGCACCCCCGATCCGCTCGACGGCAGGGCCTCCCTGCTGACGCTGTCGGAGGAGGGAGCCAACGCCCTGCAGGTGCACCGAGAGGTCATGCTCGAGTGGGCCCGGTCGGCGATGGCCGACTGGACCGACGAGGAGGTCGACGACCTCACCGCTCGCCTGGATCGGCTTCGCGGCGCGGTCGGCTCCGTTCCGAGCCCGGTGACCGGCGCGCACTGATCCGCGCGCATCGTCTTCCCCGGCCGGCGCCCGACGTCGGCCGCACTTGTTTTCCGCGCGTACCGCGCGGACCTATTTCTCAAAAGGAGTGAACATGAGTTCGTCGACGTCTCCGGACAGTCCACCAGCTCTCGGCGACGAGTCGGTGGGCGGGATGACGCACAAGCAGAAGATGGAGGCCCTCGTCGGCCTGCTGCTCGGCATGTTCGTCGCGTTCCTGTCGTCGACGATCGTGTCGAACGCGCTGCCGACGATCATCACCGAGTTGCACGGTACCCAGGACCAGTACACCTGGGTCGTCACCGCGACGCTGCTGGCCTCGACCGCGACCACCCCGATCTGGGGCAAGTTCGCCGACCTCGTCAGCAAGAAGCTCCTGATCCAGCTGTCGCTGCTGCTGTTCACCCTCGGCTCGGTCCTCGCCGGCCTGTCGTCGAGCGTGCCGATGCTGATCGGCTTCCGCGTCATCCAGGGCCTGGGCCTCGGTGGCCTGCAGGCGCTCGGCATGATCATCATCGCCGCGATGTTCAGCCCGCGTGAGCGCGGCCGCTACCAGGGACCGATGGCCGCGGTGATGGCCGTCGCGACCGTCGCCGGACCGCTGATCGGCGGCGTGATCGTCGACACCAGCTGGCTCGGCTGGCGCTGGTGCTTCTTCGTCGGTGCACCCCTCGCCGTGATCGCGCTCGTCGTCATCGGCCGCACGCTGAACCTGCCCGTCGTCAAGCGGGAGGTGAAGATCGACTACGTCGGTGCCACCCTGATCGCCGCGGGCGTGAGCGTGCTGCTCATCTGGGTCACCCTGGCCGGCAAGAACTTCGCCTGGGCCTCGGCCACCTCCTACGAGCTCGTCGCCGCGGGCGTCGTGCTGCTCGGCCTGGCGATCTTCGCCGAGACCAAGGCCAAGGATCCGGTCGTCCCGCTGCGCCTGTTCCGGGACCGCACCATGACGCTGGCCACCCTCGCCAGCATCGCCGTCGGTGTCGCGATGTTCGGTGGCGCCGTGTTCCTCGGCCAGTACTTCCAGATCGCGCGTGGTTACTCGCCGACCGCGGCGGGTCTGCTGACCCTGCCGATGGTGATCGGGTCGATGCTGTCGGCGACGGTCTCCGGCTCGCTGATCACCAAGTTCGGCAAGTGGAAGCGCTTCCTGATCGTCGGTGCGATCGGCATGGCCGCCGGCTTCCTGCTGCTGTCGACCACCGACCACGAGACCAACATGGTCCTGATCGGGGTGTACCTGTTCATTCTCGGCGCCGGCATGGGCATGACCATGCAGAACCTGGTTCTGCCTGTGCAGAACAACGTCGCGCCGACGGACCTCGGTTCGGCCACCGCCACCGTGGCGTTCTTCCGTTCGCTCGGCGGTGCGGCCGGCGTCTCGGTGCTCGGCGCGGTGCTGTCCACGCACGTGTCGGACCTGATCGCCAAGGGTCTCGTCGCGGCCGGTGTCGACATGAGCCAGGCCGGCGGCTCCGGGGCCGGGCTGTCGAACCTGAAGGAGCTGCCCGCACCGATCTCCGCGATCGTGCGTGGCGCCTACGGTGACGCGACCGCCCGGGTGTTCCTGATCTCCGGCATCCTCGCTCTGCTCAGCCTCGTCGCGATCGCGTTCCTCAAGGAGGTCGCGCTCAAGACCCACAGCGGCATCGAGCAGCTCGAGGCCGAGCGGGCCGCGCAGGGTGCGGCCGACGTCCTGTCCGTCGGCGGTGCCGACGCCGAGCTGATCTCCGAGATCGACGAGCTCGAGGACCGGGCCGACTACGAGAGCCGAGCCGGACGGCACGCCAAGAGCTGACCGACTTCTCACGTGACGAAGTGTGGGACCCCTCCCGGATGTCGGGAGGGGTCCCACACTCGTCTGTCTGGCTATGTTGGGTGCCATGACGACGCCCACCCCGACCCGCACCCGCCGCCGCGCGCTCGTGTGGACCGCCGCTGCCGTCTCGCTCCTCGCAGTGCTCGTCGTGGGCGTGCTGTGGGCGGTGCCCAGCCGCTACCTGCCGTGGGACACCACCGGCTTCCCCGACGTGGACCGCGGCGCGCTGTCCGCGCAGCAGGTCGCGGTCGTGGACCTGCTCGAGGCCGAACACGACGCCCAGCGGCCGGGGACGTTCTACTCCGAGGGTGTGAAGGAGCCGTGGTGCGCGGACTTCGTCAGCTGGATCATGCGGGAGGCGGGGCAGCCGCTGTCGAACCCGAACTCCGGGCACTGGCGCATCCCCGGCGTGTACACGCTGCAGGAGTACTACCAGTCGGAGGACCGGTTCGAGCCGGTCGGCGGCGGCTACCGTCCCGTCGTCGGTGACGTCGTGCTCTACGACAACTCCAGTTGGGTGGGCCAGCACACCAATGTCGTCGTCGCGGTCGACGGGGACACCGCGACCACCGTCGGCGGAAACGAGTTCGGCAAGATCCGCGTCCACACGGTCGACTGGGCGGAGGACTCCGCGGTGGTGGGATTCGGGCGCCTGGCGTGAGCCCGAGCCAGGCATGATCGGTCCGCGCCGGGGGTAATCACGTCAGAGTTCGCGCTGCCGGACGGCGGCGTCGGATCCCGACAACCCAGGGGCGGATCATGACCGAGAATGCCGTCAATCGTGCGGTCGACAGGGCCACCGACAGCACCGCCTTCGAACGGGCGGCGCGTGGCGGGCACCTGATGAGCGGGTTCGTGCACCTACTGATCGGGTACGTCGTCGTCCGGCTGGCGTTCGGTGGCGGCGGCACCGCCGACCAGTCGGGGGCACTGGGCACGCTGGCCTCGACCGCGGGCGGCGCGATCGTGCTCTGGATCGGTGTTGTCGTCTTCGTCGCGATGGGACTGTGGCGTCTCGCGGAAACCGTGATCGGACCGCACGCGACGGAGACCACGCCGCGGGAGGGTGCGTCGCTCTTCGACCGGGCCAAGGCATTCGGACTGGCAGTCGTCTACTTCGCGTTCGCGTACTCCGCATTCCGGTTCGCGCGGGGAAGCGGCAAATCCAGCGGGGAACAGAACGCGGGCCTGAGTGCCCGCCTCATGGAGTCGGATGGCGGAAAGGCGGTGCTGGTCGTGGTGGGGCTGATCGCGATCGCGATCGGGGGCTATCACGTGTACAAGGGTGCGTCGAAGAACTTTCTCGACGACCTGAGGACGTCGGGTGGGGCGGCCGTCGAACTGCTCGGCGTCGTCGGCTACGTCGCCAAGGGGCTCGCCATCGTCGGCGCCGGGATCCTGGTGATCGTCGCGACGCTGCGGTCGGACCCGTCCAGGGCCACCGGCATCGACGGCGCGGTGAAGACCTTGGGTGAGGCTCCGTTCGGGCAGTTCCTGCTGGTGGCGGCGGGAGTCGGGATCGCGTCGTACGGGCTGTACAGCTTCGTCATGGCCCGCTACGCCCGCATGTGACGCGGTGGTGTCGCGCCGACGGCCCCCTACAGGTCCGCTTCCGCCAGCGCGTCGTCGATCGCGTCGCGGACCTCGTCGGTGGTCTTCCCGGACGCGAGCTCGCGGGCGGCGAGCTCCTCGATCCGAGGCTGCACGCGGGCGTACCGGGCGAGCCATCGCTCTTTGTCCGCCTGCCAGTAACCCATCACGTGGTAGCGGTCCGGCGCCCACCCGAGCGTGCGGCGCAGGTGGGCGCGGATCCGTCGGGACGTGGTCGTTTCGCCGCACGACCACAGGTACGCCACCGAGTCGAGCCCGTCGAGACCGATGAGCGCGTCGAGGAGGACGCCGGGGGAGCGGCCGTCGTCGGTGCTCGTCAGCCAGGTCACCGTGACGTCGGCCTCCGTGTGCCATTCCTGCCGGTCCCCGTCGTCGGGGATCTCGGCGACGACACGGGCAGTGACGCCGGCAGGGAGCGATTCGACGATTCGGCCCGCGGCGGGCAGCGCGGTCAGGTCGGCGAGCAGGAGCAGGTGCCGGGCGCCGGGCGGTGGACGCCACCACCCCTTCGCTGACGACAGGTGCACCGGGTCGCCGGGCGCGGCGGACCGGGCCCATTCGGCGGCGGCGCCTCCCGCGTGGACCGCGAAATCGACGTCGAGGAGGTGTCGGACCGGATCCCACCCGCGCACGGAGTAACTCCGGCGGTGGTCGTCGCCCGCGGCTCCGGCTCCGAAGGCGATCAGGACCCGCTCGTCGGGCTCCCCGCCGGTGGTGAATCCGGTCGCTGCGTCGACGGTGAACCGGATCCGCCGCAGGTTGGGTGAGAGGGGCGTCACGTCGGCGACGGTGGCCGGGTGCCGGGGGTCGTCGCGGGTCGTCACGGGCTCACCCTAGGACGACCAGGCACATCGCAGCGAACACCGTGGTGGAATCCGGATCGAGTGACGTGGAACACGCCGTGGGCGACGCGCCGGTGACCTGCGCAAAGGCTTACGACCTGGGAATTTCACGATTGTCGTTCACAACATCTCGCGTGTTGCGGGAATGTCGGCCACAAGGTGTAGTGTCTTATCCACCGAGAGGGCAGTGCCGGAACGGTCGAGAATTGCGGGCCGCGGGGCTGCTTCAGTAGGGGAGATCGGCGTCACCGACGTCGACACGATCCGGCTGTTGACGGTCGTGCCGACCGCGTTCAGAAGTGCCGAGTAAACACCGTTCACTGATCGATTCGTAAGCCAAGGGGAAGAGGACTTATGAGCATCACCGTCTACACCAAGCCGGCATGCGTTCAGTGCAATGCGACCTACCGGGCGCTCGACAAGGCCGGTATCGAGTACTCGATCATCGACATCACCGAGAACGCCGAGGCGCGTGACTACGTGATGGCGCTGGGCTACCTGCAGGCGCCCGTCGTGGTTGCCGGCGACGACCACTGGTCCGGCTTCCGTCCCGACCGGATCAAGACCCTGGCGACGAGTGCCGCCTGAACAGATCGACGGAGATGATCGGCCGTGACCTCGCTGGTCTACTTCTCCAGTGCGTCGGAGAACACCCACCGCTTCGTGTCGAAGCTGGGGATCCCGGCCACCAGAATTCCGCTCCACGACCGCGACGGCGCGTTCGAGGTCGATGAACCGTACGTCCTGATCCTCCCCACCTACGGGGGAGGCACGACGGTGACCGGCCGGGACACGAGCTACGTGCCCAAGCAGGTCATTCGGTTCCTCAACAACGAACACAACCGCTCGCTGATCCGCGGCGTCATCGCTGCGGGCAATACGAACTTCGGCGAGTCGTATTGCTATGCCGGGAACGTGATTTCGCAGAAGTGTCGGGTTCCGTACCTGTACCGATTCGAACTCATGGGCAGCGCCGAAGACGTATTGGCCGTCCGGGACGGCCTCGGACAATTCATGGAGAGTGAACAGTGGCACCGACAATCACCGACGCAGCCCCGGCTGGGAGTGTAGAACGCGCTACGGCACGACCCGATGCGTCCGCGGGGGAGCTCGACTACCACGCGTTGAACGCGATGCTCAACCTGTACGGCCCGAACGGCGAGATCCAGTTCGACAAGGACCGTGAGGCGGCGAACCAGTACTTCCTCCAGCATGTCAACCAGAACACGGTCTTCTTCCACAATCAGGACGAGAAGCTGGACTACCTGATCAAGGAGAACTACTACGAGCGTGAGGTTCTCGACCAGTACACCCGCAACTTCGTCAAGGAACTGATCGACCACGCCTACGCGCAGAAGTTCCGGTTCCCGACGTTCCTCGGCGCGTTCAAGTACTACACCTCGTACACGCTCAAGACGTTCGACGGCAAGCGTTACCTGGAGCGGTTCGAGGACCGGGTCTGCATGGTCGCGCTCACCCTCGCGGCCGGTGACGAGAAGCTCGCGACGCAGCTGGTCGACGAGATCATCTCCGGCCGCTTCCAGCCGGCCACCCCGACCTTCCTCAACTCCGGCAAGAAGCAGCGCGGCGAGCCCGTCTCCTGCTTCCTGCTGCGCATCGAGGACAACATGGAGTCCATCGGCCGCTCCATCAACTCGGCGCTGCAGCTGTCCAAGCGCGGCGGCGGAGTTGCGTTGCTGCTCAGCAACGTTCGCGAGCACGGTGCCCCGATCAAGAAGATCGAGAACCAGTCCTCCGGTGTCATCCCGATCATGAAGCTGCTCGAGGACTCGTTCTCGTACGCCAACCAGCTCGGTGCCCGGCAGGGTGCCGGTGCGGTGTACCTGCACGCGCACCACCCGGACATCTACCGCTTCCTCGACACCAAGCGGGAGAACGCGGACGAGAAGATCCGCATCAAGACGCTGTCCCTCGGCGTGGTCATCCCGGACATCACGTTCGAGCTGGCGAAGAAGAACGAGGACATGTACCTCTTCTCGCCGTACGACGTCGAGCGCATCTACGGGGTGCCGTTCGCGGACATCAACGTCACCGAGAAGTACTACGAGATGGTCGACGACAAGCGGATCCGCAAGTCGAAGATCAAGGCGCGCGAGTTCTTCCAGACCGTCGCCGAGCTGCAGTTCGAGTCCGGTTACCCGTACATCATGTACGAGGACACCGTGAACCGGGCCAACCCCATCAAGGGCAAGATCACCCACTCGAACCTGTGCTCGGAGATCCTGCAGGTCTCGACGCCGTCGGAGTTCAACGACGACCTGTCCTACAGCAACATCGGCAAGGACATCTCCTGCAACCTCGGGTCGCTGAACATCGCGAAGGCGATGGACTCGCCGGACTTCGCGAAGACCATCGAGGTCTCCATCCGGGCGTTGACCGCGGTCGCCGATCAGACCTCCATCGACTCGGTGCCGTCGATCAAGAAGGCCAACGACGAGGGCCACGCGATCGGTCTCGGGCAGATGAACCTGCACGGCTACCTCGCCCGCGAGCGGATCCACTACGGATCCGAGGAGGGCATCGACTTCACGAACATCTACTTCTACACCGTGGTGTACCACGCGATCCGCGCCTCGAACGAGATCGCGAAGGAGCGCGGCACGTACTTCGCGGGCTTCCCGGACTCGAAGTACGCATCGGGCGAGTACTTCGACAAGTACACCGATCAGGTGTGGGAGCCTGCCACCGATCGGGTGCGTGCACTGTTCGCCGATGCGGGCGTGCACATCCCGACCCAGGACGACTGGCGTGAGCTCAAGGCGTCGGTGCAGAAGCACGGCATCTACAACCAGAACCTGCAGGCCGTCCCGCCGACCGGGTCGATCTCGTACATCAACCACTCCACCAGCTCCATCCACCCGGTGGCGTCGAAGATCGAGATCCGCAAGGAAGGCAAGATCGGCCGCGTCTACTACCCGGCGCCCTACCTGACCAACGACAACCTGGAGTACTACCAGGACGCGTACGAGATCGGGTACGAGAAGATCATCGACACCTACGCCGCGGCCACCCAGCACGTGGACCAGGGCCTGTCGCTGACGCTGTTCTTCAAGGACACGGTCACCACCCGCGACGTCAACCGGGCGCAGATCTACGCGTGGCGCAAGGGAATCAAGACGCTGTACTACATCCGCCTGCGGCAGATGGCACTGGAGGGCACCGAGGTGGAAGGTTGCGTCTCGTGCATGTTGTGAGGCCTGCGAACGATCTTTCGAACGGAGTGAGGACATCGTGAGCCAGAAGATCAAGCTGATCGACCGGGTGTCGGCGATCAACTGGAACCGCGTACCCGACGAGAAGGACTCGGAGGTGTGGGACCGTCTCACCGGCAACTTCTGGCTGCCGGAGAAGGTGCCGGTCTCCAACGACATCCCGTCGTGGAACACGTTGACCGCGGGCGAGAAGCAGCTCACGATGCGGGTCTTCACCGGCCTGACGCTGCTCGACACCATCCAGGGCACCGTCGGCGCCGTCAGTCTCATCCCGGACGCGCTGACCCCGCACGAGGAGGCGGTGTACACCAACATCGCGTTCATGGAGTCGGTGCACGCGAAGTCGTACTCGAGCATCTTCTCGACGCTCTGCTCGACCCGTGAGATCGACGACGCGTTCCGCTGGTCGGAGGAGAACCCGAACCTGCAGCGCAAGGCCGAGATCGTTCTCGAGTACTACAACGGGGACAGCCCGCTCAAGCGGAAGGTCGCCTCGACGCTGCTCGAGTCGTTCCTGTTCTACTCGGGCTTCTACCTGCCGATGTACTGGTCCTCGCGGGCCAAGCTCACCAACACCGCGGACCTGATCCGGCTGATCATCCGCGACGAGGCGGTGCACGGCTACTACATCGGCTACAAGTACCAGCGCGGGCTCGAGCAGCTCACGCAGGAGGAGCGCGACGACCTCAAGAACTACACGTTCGAGCTGCTGTTCGAGCTGTACGACAACGAGGTCGAGTACACGCAGGACCTCTACGACGAGGTCGGTCTCACCGAGGACGTCAAGAAGTTCCTGCGCTACAACGCCAACAAGGCGCTGATGAACCTCGGCTACGAGGGGCTGTTCCCCAAGGACGAGACCGACGTCAACCCGGCGATCCTGTCGGCACTCTCCCCGAACGCGGACGAGAACCACGACTTCTTCTCCGGGTCCGGCTCCAGCTACGTCATCGGCAAGGCAGTCAACACCGAGGACGAGGACTGGGACTTCTAGGTCCCGGGCCTCGCGCCGCTCTCTGCATCCCGACCGACCGAATGTGGGATTCGTTCAGTTCAACTGACCGAATTCCACATTCGGTCGTTGGCGGTAGGTGCACTTCAAACGCGACCAGAACCGGTCTAGCGTCGAACCTGGCGAATTCTCACCTATCGCTAGGAGGCGGCGATGAGCGGTCGAGTGGTGCACTTCGAGGTCCCGTTCAGTGACGGGAACCGGGCACGGGCGTTCTATCGGGAAGTGTTCGGCTGGACGCTCACCGAGATGCCGGAGCTCAACTACACCGGCGTCGCGACGGGGCCGGTCGCGGAGACCGGCATGCCTGCCGAGCCGGGCTACATCGGCGGCGGCATGTTCGAGCGGGAGCCGTCGTTTCCGCAGGGTCCGGTGATCACCATCCACGTGGAGAGCATCGACGACGCGCTCGCGAAGATCACCACACTCGGCGGGGAGCCGGTGGGGGAGAAGACGGTGGTCGGGGAGATGGGCTTCGCCGCCTACTTCAAGGACCCCGAGGGCAACGTGATGGGACTGTGGGAGACGAAGTCCCCGTGACCGTCAGCGGCTGAACCAGGTCTCCCGATCCCCGCGCAGGGCCTTCTCGATCCGGCCCATCGAACTGTCGTTCAACGGCGAGGGCAGCGCATCGGGGGAGAACCAGCCGACCTCGAGGTTCTCCTCGTCGGCGGGATGCGGCCTGCCGCCGGTGTACCGGGCCACGAAGCACAGGTCCAGGTACTGGGCCCGGTCGCCGTTGGCGTGCGTCAACGGCGGCGTGACGTCCACGCTGGACAGCCGGACCAGTTCGACCTCGACGCCGGTCTCCTCGCGAATCTCCCGGACGATCGCCGCGGCCGGTTGCTCACCTGGTTCGAGGATCCCGGACACGATCGCCCAGCGGCCGTTGTCGGACCTGCGGGCCAACAGGATTCGCCCGCCCTCGTCGAGGACCACCGCGCTCACGCCGGACAGCCACAGCGGGGCGTGTCCGACGTGAGCGCGCAGTTCGGTGATGAACTCGGGGACGGGCATGTCAGTACCGGAATGTGACGGGTGCGGACTGCTGACCGGAGTAGGGCAGCAGGATGGACGGCGCCAGCGGCACCGCGAATCGGGCCGGCACGTCGGTGAACCCGGTGACACCCGGGCGGGCCGGAAGATCCAACTGGGCGAACCGGATTCGGGTCATCGCGTCGGTGCCGACCATGTTGCCGTCGGAGGTCTCGGCGGACAGGAAGGTGCCGCGGTCGGTGAACTCGATCCACGGGTCCGCCAGCGCGATCTCCGCCAGGTGGAACCGGGTGAACGAGACCACGGTGCCGCGGTACCGGACGGTGCCGAGACCGGTCGCCGGATCGACGTCGGCACCCTCGAGTTCGAACCCGAACCGGCCGTCGCCTCGGACCGAGGCGCCGTCGCTGCCGACGACCGAGCCCTGGGTCGTGGTCTTGACCAGGTCCGTGTATCCGGGCGCGATTCCCCACAGCAGGTCCTGGGCGGGTGCCACCGGGGCGTTCGCTCCGGGCGACGGATCGAAGGTGACCGGGACGGACAGTTCCTCGGCGGCGTTGACGGCGTCGGCCGCGGCATACGTGTACACCCCGTACACCGCGTCGGGTGTGGTGGTCGCGGGCTTCTTCACGGTGAGCGTGGCGGTGAACGAGCCGTCGTCGGCGAGCGGCACCCACTGCTGGCGGATGGTGCGCCGGAAGTCGAACGGGGCGTCGGGGACCCGGTTCAGGGCGTCCTCGGACATCACCCACGCGGTGGCCGAGCGCTGCTGCCCGACCCGGGACTCGGCGGGTGCGCCCTCCGACGGTCGCCAGTGCGGGGCGAAGGCGCCGAACGCGACGAACGTGCCGTGCGGCACGCCCGGCGGCACCGGGGCCGGCAATCCGCTGGTGTTCGCCTGCGGGTCGAATCCGGTGCCGCGCACCACGATCCGGTCTCCCTCGTGGACGGCGGTGTTCCCGAGTGGGGTGATGCCGTCGGCGCCGAGGAGCTCGATGTGCGCACTCGCCGTCGGGGCGGGGGTGGCGGACACCGCGGGCGCGGTCAGCGCCGACCCGATCAGTGCCCCGCCGAGCGCGGCGACCAGCAGCCGGGACCTAGTTGACGTAGCCATTGAGTGATGCTTCCAGATCGTCGAGGATGCCGCGGGCGGCCACCACGCCGATGCCCGTCATCCAGATCTCGTCGTCGACCTTGAACACGCGCCCGTCCTTCACGGCGCCGAGGCCCTGCCACAGTCCGCCGTTCATCACCTCGACGCCCTGGGTCTGGGCCTCGTCGCCGAAGAAGCTGACATAGATGACGTCACCCTCGGCCTTCGTCAGTTCCTCTTCGCTGATCTCCGCGAAGCGACGGTCCTTGGCGCCCTCGAGGCGCTGGAACGGGGGACGCTGCACGCCCGCGTCGGCGAGAACCTGACCGGAGAAGCTCTCCGGGCCGTACACCCGGATCGATCCGGGCCGGAACCGGACGATCGACGCCTGGGTCTCCGAGGCGCTGAGCGACTTGCCCGTCTCGACCGCCGCGGTCTGGTACTCGTCGAGGAGCCGGTGGGCGTCGGCGCCGCGACCGAGGGCGGTGCCGTCCAGGAGGAAGTTGTCCTTCCAGGTGATGCCGACCTTCTCGGTGTAGACCGTCGGGGCGATCGCGGCCAGGCGCTCGTACGCCTCGGGGGCACGGAACTTGGTGCCGAGAATCAGGTCCGGCTGCAGCGCCGCGATCTTCTCGAAGTTCGGTTCCTGCAGGGTGCCCACCAGTTCGACGCCCGCGATGGTGGGGCCGAGGTACTTCGGCTGCGATCCGATGGCGTCGGCGGCGGCCGCGCCGACGAGCCGGTCCTGCAGGCCGAGTGCGCACACGGAGTCGAGCTTGTCGGTGTCGAGGACCACGATCCGCTTGGGGTCGGCCGGGACCTCGGTCTCGCCGGCCGCGTGCGTGACCTTGCGCACCGTGCCGGTGACACCCGCCGGGTCGACGGGGGCGGTCGGACCGCACACGTTCTCGGTGTCGCGGTCGTTGCCGAGCACGCCGGCGCCGGCGACGTTGGTGGTGCTGCGCACGATGGTGCTCGCGGCGTCGTCGGTGTCGGAGCCGCCGCACGCGGTCAGGACCAGGGCGGTCGCCGCCAGCAGGGCGACAGGGGCGGTGCGGCGGGCGAGGGTGGGCTTGCGCATGTGAACTTCTGTCCTCTCGGGTGGGGCACGACGAGACTATCCGCGCTGCGGGTCGACCCCGAAGGCCTCGGCGAGGTCGCCGACGGCGACCGCATCGCCGGCGTGCTCGGTGCGGGTGTCACCGGGACGGTCGGGCAGCCCGTCGGCCCGGTGTGTGACATATCCCATTCGATCGGTTGCGAGGATGTCGGGTTAGGTAAGGGAAACCTTAACAATCGATCGGGTTGTCCCTGTGTCGTGAGGTCGGTGCGCCGACCGTCCGCGGTGCGTCCGGCGCGGTCCCGGCCGGGAGTGTGGGTCCCCGGCGCGTCGCGGGGCCGCCGCCGTCGTCCCTGGTCAGAGGAGAACAGATGGCGGGAACGGACACGAAGTACGACAGTGGGTAGGACCGGCTCCGCGGATCGCGGGGCGACGGTCTACGATTCCTCAGAGCGCAAGCCATGAGGATGTTCGTCTCGCAGCCCGAGGTGGACGTCCTGAGCGAGCCTGCGGAGCGACCAAGGGCACATTCAGGAGGATCAGTGACTGCCGTAGCGCCCCAGCCAGTCCCAGAGCTAACGGCCAAACGGCCGTTCCCGGCGAGACTGGGACCCAAGGGCTCGTACATCTACAAGATGATCACCACTACGGATCCCAAGGTGCTCGGGATCATGTACATGGTGACGTCGTTCGCGTTCTTCCTCATCGGCGGCCTGATGGCCCTGCTGATGCGTTCGGAACTCGCGATCCCCGGCATGCAGTTCCTGTCGAACGAGCAGTTCAACCAGCTGTTCACCATGCACGGCACGATCATGCTGCTGATGTACGCGACGCCGATCGTCTTCGGCTTCGCCAACTACATCCTGCCGCTGCAGATCGGTGCGCCCGACGTCGCGTTCCCGCGTCTGAACGCCTTCAGCTACTGGCTGTACCTGTTCGGCTCCACCGTCGCGACCGCAGGCTTCATCACCCCGGGTGGTGCCGCCGACTTCGGCTGGACCGCCTACGCGCCGCTGACCGACGCGGTGCACTCGCCCGGCGTCGGCGCCGACCTGTGGATCCTGGGCCTCGGCGTCAGCGGCCTCGGCACCATCCTCGGTGGCGTCAACATGATCACCACCGTGGTGTGCCTGCGTGCCCCCGGCATGACAATGTTCCGGATGCCGATCTTCACCTGGAACATCCTGGTGACCAGCGTCCTGATCCTGCTCGCCTTCCCGCTGCTGACCGCGGCGCTGCTCGGCGTGTTCGTCGATCGCCAGTTCGGCGCCCACATCTTCGACCCCGCCAACGGCGGCGTCATTCTGTGGCAGCACCTGTTCTGGTTCTTCGGCCACCCAGAGGTGTACATCATCGCGCTGCCGTTCTTCGGCATCGTCTCGGAGATCTTCCCGGTCTTCTCGCGCAAGCCGATCTTCGGTTACAGCGGCCTGGTGTACGCGACCCTCGGCATCGCCGCCCTGTCCGTCGCGGTGTGGGCGCACCACATGTACGCCACCGGCGCCATCCTGCTGCCGTTCTTCTCGTTCATGACGTTCCTGATCGCGGTCCCGACCGGTGTGAAGTTCTTCAACTGGATCGGCACCATGTGGAAGGGACAGTTGACATTCGAGTCGCCCATGCTGTTCTCGGTCGGCTTCATCGTGACGTTCCTCTTCGGTGGCCTCTCGGGCGTCCTGCTCGCCAGCCCGCCGCTCGACTTCCACGTCAGTGACACGTACTTCGTCGTCGCGCACTTCCACTACGTGCTCTTCGGCACCATCGTGTTCGCCACCTACGCCGGCATCTACTTCTGGTTCCCGAAGATGACCGGACGGATGATGGACGAGCGTCTCGCGAAGTGGCACTTCTGGCTCACGTTCATCGGCTTCCACACCACCTTCCTGGTGCAGCACTGGCTGGGCAACGAGGGCATGCCGCGTCGCTACGCGGACTACCTGCCGTCCGACGGATTCACCTCGCTGAACACGATCTCCACGATCGGCGCGTTCATCCTCGGGGCCTCGACGCTGCCGTTCCTGTGGAACGTCTTCAAGAGCTACCGCTACGGCGAGGTCGTCACGGTCGACGACCCGTGGGGTTACGGCAACTCGCTCGAGTGGGCGACGTCCTGCCCGCCGCCGCGGCACAACTTCACCGAGCTGCCCCGGATCCGTTCCGAGCGCCCGGCGTTCGAGCTGCACTACCCGCACATGGTCGAGCGGATGCGCGCCGAGGCGCACGTCGGCCCCGGCCACAAGCAGGCCACCGCGGTCCTGGAGGACGCGCACTAGGCGTCGCACACGCGTGACCACGAGGCCCCGCCCGAGATTCGGGCGGGGCCTTCTGGTTACTGCGCGAGCACGATTGGCACAATGAATGGCGATACCCGTGGCGGTGCCCGCGGGATGGAGGGAGTTTCTCGGTGGGTTCGGATGCCTCGATGAAGTCGGGGACCACGGTTCTGGTCACGGTGACGGGTAAGGACCGGCCCGGTGTCACCTCGGTGCTGCTGGCCGCGCTGTCACGCCACCAGGTCAGCCTGCTCGACGTCGAACAGGTGGTCATCCGTGGACGGCTGACGCTCGGCGTGCTCGTCGAGTGCCCGGCGGACCCGGAGGCGCTGCAGGAGGCGCTCGAGGACGCCATGGCCACCGTCGGAATGGCCGTGGACGTCGAGATCGGCGCCGACGCCGGCGATCGTGTCGCGCCGTCGACGCATGCCGTCGTGGTGCTCGGCAGCCCGGTCACCGCCCGCTCCTTCAGTCACATCGCGCGGGAACTGGCCAAGCAGGGCGCCAACATCGACTCCATTCGTGGCGTCGCCGACTACCCGGTGACCGGCCTCGAGCTGATGGTCACCGCGGCCGACACCAGCGGCGAGACGGACGGACGGCTGCGCACCGGGCTCTCCGAGCTGGCGATGGTCGAGGCGGTCGACATCGCCGTCGAACGGGCCGGGCTGGCGCGCCGGGCCAAGCGGCTCATCGTGTTCGATGTCGACTCCACCCTGGTGCAGGGCGAGGTCATCGAGATGCTCGCCGCCCACGCCGGCGTCGAGGACAAGGTCCGCGAGGTCACCGAGTCCGCGATGCGCGGCGAGATCGACTTCACCGAATCCCTGCACCAGCGGGTGGCGACCCTCGCCGGTCTCGACGCGTCGGTGATCGACGAGGTCGGCCGGGCGCTGGAGCTGACCCCCGGCGCCCGCACCACGATCCGGACGCTGCGCCGCCTCGGGTTCCACTGCGGCGTGGTGTCCGGTGGATTCCGTCAGGTCATCGAGGGTCTCGCGCACGAGCTCGAACTGGACTTCGTCGAGGCCAACACCCTCGAGATCGTCGACGGCAAGCTCACCGGACGGGTTGTCGGCGACGTGGTCGACCGGGCCGCGAAGGCCGTCGCGCTGCGCAAGTTCGCCGCCCAGGTCGGTGTGCCGCTGGAACAGACCGTGGCGGTCGGAGACGGCGCCAACGACATCGACATGCTCAATGCCGCCGGTCTCGGTGTCGCGTTCAACGCCAAGCCTGCGCTGCGCGAGGTCGCCGACACCGCGCTCTCGCACCCGTTCCTCGACGCGGTGCTGTTCGTGCTCGGCGTGACCCGCGACGAGGTCGAGGCCGCCGACGCCGTCGACGGACTGGTGCGCCGAGTTCCGCTCTGATGTTGCCCGAACTGGACGCCCATTTCGCGGCCCGGCACGCGGTCCTCGCGGCGGGCTACGGGCACCGGCCCGACCCGGACGATCCGGCGCAGGTGCTGGCGATGCCGCTGGTGCTGCACATCCCGAAGGTCGACCGGCCCGCTCGGAGCGCGCTGCTGGAGGCCGCGGCCGCCGCGACCGCCGCGCTGTGCCTCGACGAGCGCGTCGGGGTCGGACCGGACGGCGAGGCGGGGCCGTGGCGGCGCGACTACCTCGCGTGGACCGACGCCCGGATCCGGAAGGTGGCCCGCCGCGCCCGCGGTGCGCAGTGGTTGGCCGCGCAGGACGTCGACGGGGTGACCGTCGAGGTCGACGGCGCGCAGGCCCGGGCCTTCGTGCCCGGACCGGTCGGCGCCCTCGACACGCGGATCCGCAAACTGCAGATCGGGGGCACCGATCTCGACCACGACGACCCGGGCGACCCCGCCGCAGGCGTGCCGGTGCTGTGGTTGGACGCCGAACTCGGAATGACCGTCGGCAAGGCCGCCGCCCAGGTCGGGCACGCGGCGATGCTGCTGGCCGGTGCCATGAGCGCCCGGCAGGCGGCGGAATGGGCCGCGAACGGCTTCCGCTGCTCGGTCCGCGACGCCGACCCGCAGCGCTGGTCCGCGTTGGCCGCGGAGGTCGACGCCGGACGGGCAGTGGCGGTACGCGACGCCGGATTCACCGAGGTCGCACCCGGGTCGATGACGGTCATCGCCGCCCTCTGACCCGCCCGGCCGGGGAGCGGCGTCCTAGCCCTCGAACCTCCGGTCGACCGCCCCGGCGAAGTCGACCGTGCCGGGCAGTTCCCCGGCCGCGGTGAACGCGTCGGCGATCTCCTGCTCGGAGGCCACCACGGCATCGGTCAGTGGAATCGGCTGCTTGATCGACCGGGTCCAGGTGGTTCGCGACGCGTCGGGGCTGATCGAGGTGAGTTCGGCGTACTTCGCGGACCATTCGTCGAGGTTGTCCTGCGACCACGCGGTCGCCGCGGCGTAGTGGCCGAGGAAGTCGTCGACGGCCGCGGTCTTGCCCGGATCGTCGAGGGCGGCGCCGGACGCGGCCCAGAAGTTGTAGCCGTTGGCGGCCTGGTCGGCGGTCGCGATCACCCGCGCGCCGGATTCCTTCTCGGCGATCGCGGTGTACGGATCCCATGTCGCCCAGGCGTCCACGTCGCCCTTGGTCAGCGAGGTGTATCCGTCGGCGGGGGAGACGAACACCGTCTCGACGTCGGTGCGGTCCAGACCCGCCTTCTGCAGCTGCAGCAGCAGGTTCGCGTGCGCCGAGCTGCCCTTGAACGTCGCGATCTTCTTGCCCTTCAGATCCGCCACCGACGTCGCCGGGGAATCCTTGCCGACCAGGATCGCGTCGCCCTGACCGGTCGCCTCGAGCGCCCCGACGATCTTGATGTCCGCCTTCGACGCGGCACCGAAGATCACCGGGGTGTTGCCGGTCTGGGCGAGGTCGATGCCGCCGGCGCTCGCGGCCTCGATCAGCGGCAGTCCCGCGGTGAACGAGGAGAACTCGATCTTGTAGGGCAGGTTCTCGAGCTGTCCCGACGCGCGCAGCAGAACCTCGATGGACGTGGCCTTCTGGTCACCGACCTCGAGGGTGACGGTGGACAGGTCCACCGGTCCGGTCGCTGCCGCTTCGGTGGCGTCGCCGTCGGATCCGCCGCACGCGGTGAGTGCCAGCGCGGTGGCGGTGATCGCGGCCAGTCCGACGAGTCGTCGACGGCCGAAGGTGCTGAGTTTCATTGGGCGTGGTCCTGTTTCGGTGAGGAGCGGTCGGCGGTGTGAAGTGGCGGCGGTGGGAAGTGGCGGCGGTGGAGTCGGGCTCAGGTGGGTACGCCGAGCAGTTCGAGCAGTCGGGCGGAGTACTCGGCGGTCTCGGCGGTGGCGCGTCTGCGCGGGCGGGGCAGGGCGATCGGCACCTCGTGGGCGATGCGGCCGCCGTCCAGAATCACGGCCCGGTCGGCCAGTGCCACCGCCTCGGTCACGTCGTGGGTCACGAGGAGGACGCCGAATCCGTGCTCGGCGAACAGGCCGAGCAACAGGTCGTGGACCGAGAGCCGGGTCAGCGCGTCCAACGCACCGAACGGCTCGTCGAGCAGCAGCAGCGTCGGTTCCGCGACCAGCGCCCGGGCCAGGGCTGCTCGCTGCGCCTCGCCGCCGGACAGCGTCAACGGCCACGCGTCCCGGCGATGCCCGAGACCGACCTCGCCGAGCACCCGGGCCGCCCGGTCGCGGCGTCCCGGACCACGGCGGGGGTCGGGCAGGCCGAGTTCGACGTTCGTGGTCACGTCGAGCCACGGGACCAGCCGGGGTTCCTGGAAGACGACGGTGGGGTATCCGTCGGTGGTGACCTGCCCCTCGTGGTCGCCGGACAGGCCTGTCAGGGCCCGCAGCAGAGTCGACTTGCCCGATCGGCTGCGTCCGAGCAGGGCGACGATCTCGCCGCGGCGGATCTCGAGGTCGATCCCGTCGAGTACGGGCCGGCCACCGAAGCTCTTCCGCAGACCGGTGACTCGGGCGGCCGGAGCCGTGGACACCGGCGAGGCGGTGATGGTGTCTGTCATGACGTGGTCCTCCTCAGGCCGCGGCGGGCTGCCAGCGCAGCGCCCGCCGCTCCAGCCCGCGTACCAGTGCATCCGTGACCAGCCCGAGCAGTCCGTACACGAGCAGGCCGAAGATGACGATGTCGGTGCGCAGGAACTCGCGCGCGTTGTTCACGATGTACCCGAGACCCTTGCTCGCGTTGATCTGCTCGGCGACGATCAGCGAGAGCCATGCCACGCCGAGGCTCTGACGCAACCCGACCAGGATGTGCGGCAGCGCACCGGGGATCACCAACCGGCGCAGCCGCAACACCTGGCCGAGTTCGAGGAGCTTCGGGTCCAGCTGACGGATCCCGGCAAAGGTGTTGAGGTACAGGGGAAATGCAACGCCGAGCGCGATGAGGAAGACCTTCGGTTCCTCCCCGATGCCGAACCAGATGATGAACAGCGGGATCAGGCCGAACAGCGGTACGGTTCGTAGCATCTGCAACGGCGGATCCACGATGTACTCGCCGATCCGGCCGATACCGGCGACGACTCCGAAGCCGACGCCAAGCACGGCGCCGAGCGCGAACCCGATCAGGACCCGCTGCCCGGACACGAGCAGGGCGTCGGTCAGCGCACCGGAACGAAAGACCTCGACGCCGGCCTCGAGGATCACCGACGGCGCGGGCAACACCCGCTCGGACAGCAGTCCGGTCCGGCTGCCGATCTGCCAGACGAGCAGCAGCGTGAGCGGTGCAAGCGCCCGCAGCAGACCGCGGCGGCGGTGGTGCGCCTGCGACCCGGCGGACGGCGCAACCGGCGCCTCTGCGGCAGTGGTCACGGACAACGGAACCCCCTCTGATGGCCCCGCACACGGCGGGTCAGGGCGTCATGGTGCGCGGGCGGGCCGACGTCGGGAAGGTTTGGAATCAGCGCGAGCGATACCGTCGCGCAGCCGGGTCGGCTCGATGGGCGCAGCCGGGTCGGCTCGATGGGCGCAGCCGGGTCGGCGTTCTTGCGGGGCAGGGGGCGGCTTGGACTGCGCCGTGACGACGGCCTAGTGTGAGCGTCGTCCATCCAGCACGGGAGCCCTGGCGTCGTAGGGCTGAGAGGGAGCACGGCTGCTCCGACCGTCACACCTGATCCGGGTCATTCCGGCGTAGGGAGCAGTGCGATGTCCGTCGTACCGACACGTCCGTCACCGGGGTCGGCTCAGGCCGAGCCGTCCTTCACCCTGGACGAATCACCAACCCGCACCCTGGGATTCGGCGCGCAGGTCGGCCTGTGGGGCAATCTCGGAATCTCCCTGCTGCTGCCGGTCGCTGCGACGTTCGCGGTGCTGCAGGGACAGTCGCTGCTCGCCACGCTGCTCGCGGTGGTCGTCGGTGCGCTGATCGGGTCGGCGTTGCTCGGGCTGTGTGCAGCCGCCGGCGCCTCGGTCGGCGCCCCCGCGATGGTGATGATGCGCGGCTTGCTCGGTACCCGGCTCTCCGCGCTGCCGACGGTGCTGAACCTGGTGCAGTGTGTCGGTTGGGCGACCTTCGAGGTGTTCGTGATCGCGGAGACCGCGGCCCGGCTGACCGGGTGGCAGCGGTGGCCGTTCGTGCTGCTCGGCGGTGTGCTGGCGACGGTGATGGCGCTGTACCCGCTGCGGGTGGTCAAGATCCTGGCCCGGTATGCGGTCTGGGCGGCGCTCGCGTCCACGGTGTACCTGCTGGTGAACGTGCTGATGAAGGATCTGCCGTCGCTGACCGAGGGCAGCTTCGCCGGGTTCTGGACCAGCGTCGACCTGGTGATCGCGATGCCGATCTCCTGGGTTCCGTTGGCCGCCGACTACGCCCGGCACTCCCGGTCCCCACGGGCGGCGTTCCTCGGCGCCACTGTCGGCTACGGCGGCGCCACGGTCGCCTTCTTCGCGCTCGGCGTCCTGGCGTTCGTCGCGTTCGGGCTCGAACCCGGCTTCGACGTGATCGGCAGCCTGCTGGTCCTGCCGCTGGCGGGGGTTGCGCTGCTCATCCTGCTGGTCGACGAGGTCGACGAGGCGTTCGCGAACATCTACTCCACCGCGATCAGTGCGCAGAACCTGCGACCGAACCTGGACCGCCGATTCCTCGTGATCGGGGTCGGCGTGGTCGCGACGCTGCTCGCACTGACGGTCGACGCATACAGCTACGAGCCGTTCCTGTTCCTGATCGGTGCCGTGTTCGTGCCGCTGACCGGAACCTTCCTGGCATCGTTCTACCTGCTCCGGCGCGGCCACTGGGACGTGTCGGCGCAGTCGCCCACCCGCTGGGTGATGTTGGTGCCGTGGGTCGCCGGGTTCGTCGTCTACCAGCTGGTGACGCCGACCTACTTCACCGGCTTCGGTGCCGGCTGGACGCGCTGGTGGACGAATCTGCAGTCGTCGCTGGGGATTCCGGCCTCCGGCTGGTCCGCGTCGCTCGCCGCGTTGGTGGTCGCCGCCGGGCTGGCGTTGCTGCTCGGCCTGATCGACAAGCGAAAGGTGGTGCGGGCGTGACTCTCTCGTCCCGACTGCAGGAGAAGGGGCGGGCGCTGCTCGCGGAGCAGCTCGCCCACCCCACGGTCGTGGGGATCGCGCGCGGCGACCTGGATCCGGCACTGTTCCGCGGCTGGCTCGAGCAGGACTACCTGTACCTGCTCGACTACACCCGGGTGTTCGCGCGCCTGGCGTGGCAGGCCCCCGACGGGCACCTCGGCTATCTGGTGGACCTGGCGCACTCGACGCTGCACGAGGAGTTGAGTCTGCACCGAGAGCTGTCCGAGCCGTTCGGTGCGGACTTCGGCACCGCGGTCAAGAGCCCGCAGTGCGCGGCGTACACCGAGTTCCTGCTCGAGTCGGCCGCGGACTACGGGCGTGGACTGGCGGCGCTGCTGCCGTGCATGTGGGGGTACTCGCAGCTGGGCCTTGCCCTCGCGCAGGACCCGCCCGCCGATCCCCGCTACCGCCGCTGGGTGGACACCTACGCGGATCCGGGATTCGCGGCGCTCGCCGACCGGTGTGCGGAGATGCTGGACGAGGCGGCGCCGGACGAGGCGGTCGCGGAGGAGGCGTTCATGACGGCGATGCGGCACGAGCTCGCGTTCTGGGACGCGCGGTGAGTACGACGGCGCAGGCCCTGCTGTTGGGCGAGGCGCAGCGGTGGCAGCGGTCGGCGGAGCACCCGTTCGTGCTCGCCACCGCGGACGGCACCCTGCCGGAGGCGGCCTTCGACCGCTGGTTGCTCGAGGACCACGCCTTCGTCGTCGAGTTCCGGCGGTTCCTCGGCGGGGTGCTCAGCCTCGCCCCCGACGAGCGTTCCCGGGACGTCATCGCGGGCGGAATCGCCGCTCTGACTTCGGAGCTCGACCTGTTTCGTGCGGAGCTCGAGCGGCGAGGTCTGGATCGACACGGGCACCGGCCGAGCGACGGGTGCATCGCATACACCTCGTTCATGCTTGCGAGCCTGCACGACGGCTACGACGTCGCGTCCGTCGTGCTGTACGGGATCGAGAAGGCCTACCTGGACGCCTGGACGACCGTGCGGCAACGTGCCGCCGACGCCGAGTCGCGGTACCGCGAGTTCATCGACAACTGGAGCGCGGCGCCGTTCGCCACGTACGTCGAGGACCTGGGGGCGTTGCTCGGGGAGGGAGAACCCACCGACGCGCAGCGCACCGCGTTCGGGCGGGTCGCGGTGTTCGAGGAGCAGTTCTGGGACGCGCTGGTGTGACCCCGCGACACGCGCCTCTGATCCCATTTCACTCCCGCAACACCGGTGCGGGAAGATGACTGCCGTGTCCGAACCTGATCCCGATCTGCTCATCGACTTCGACGACGTCCTGATCCGCCGCGGCGGCGTGACCCTGGTGGGTCCGGTGACCTGGAAGGTGGAGCTCGACGAGAGGTGGGTCGTGCTCGGCCCGAACGGTGCGGGCAAGACCTCGTTGCTGCGCATCGCCGCAGGCGAGGTCCACCCGACGTCGGGCAATGCGAATCTGCTAGGCGAGACACTCGGACGGGTCGACGTCAACGAACTCAAGCCCCGGATCGGGTTGTCGTCCTCGGCGCTCGCACACCGGGTGCCCGCCGACGAACTGGTCAAGGACCTCGTCGTCTCCGCCGGCTACGCCGTCCTCGGCCGCTGGCGTGAGCGATACGAGGCGATGGACACCGACCGTGCGGTGGAGATCCTCGAGAGCATCGGCGCCGAGCACCTGTCCGATCGCACCTACGGCACCCTCTCCGAGGGCGAGCGCAAGCGGGTGCTGATCGCCCGGGCGCTGATGACCGACCCCGAACTGCTGCTGCTGGACGAGCCCGCCGCCGGCCTCGACCTCGGTGGCCGCGAGGAACTCGTCGCCCGCCTCGGCGACCTGGCCGCGGACCCGGATGCGCCGGCGACCGTGCTGATCACCCACCACGTGGAGGAGATCCCGCCGGGCTTCACGCACGCCCTGCTCCTGAAGGAGGGTGAGGTGGTCGCGCAGGGTCTGATCGACGACGTCATCACCGCCGAGAACCTGACCACCGCGTTCAGCCAATCCATCGCCCTCGACCGCGTCGACGGCCGGTTCTTCGCCCGCCGCAGCCGCCTGCCCGGTCAGCACCGCCGCTGACCCCACCCCCTTCCCATGCCGGGGAGGGGCTGACGGGGGAGGGTGGTTCGCGGGGCGTAAGTTGCGTCACATGGCTTCGAACGAACTGCATCCCGACGTCCCGGTGAAGGACGCCTCCACCGTCATCCTGGTGCGCGACGGCGCGTCCGGTCCGGAGGTGTTCCTGCTGCGCCGCGTGGCCGGCATGGCCTTCGCAGGCGGGATGACGGTGTTCCCCGGCGGCGGTGTCGACCCGCAGGACGCGACCGCGGACGTCGCGTGGGCCGGGCCCTCGGTGTCGTGGTGGGCCGAGCGGTTCGGGGTCGACGAGGCGCGGGCGAAGGCGTTGGTCTGCGCGGCGGTGCGGGAGACGTTCGAGGAGTGCGGGGTGCTGCTCGCCGGGCCGACCGCGGACACGGTCGTCGCCGACACCGCCGGCTACGCGCAGGCGCGCAAGCAGCTCGAGGCGCGGGAGTTCTCGTTCAGCGAGTTCCTCTCCCGGGAGGGCCTGGTGCTGCGCGCGGATCTGCTTCGCCCGTGGGCGAACTGGATCACCCCGGTCGGTGAGCACCGCCGCTACGACACCCGGTTCTTCGTCGCCGCCGCGCCGACGGGACAGACCGCGGACGGCGAGACGTCGGAGGCCGCCGAGGTCGCGTGGCAGACGCCCGAGGAAGCGATCGCCGACTGGCGGGCGGGCAGGACGATGCTGCTGCCGCCGACGTGGACGCAGCTCCGGTCGATCGCCGAGTTCGGGTCGGTGGACGCGGTTCTCGCGGCCGAACCGGAGATCCCCCGGATCCTGCCGACGCTCTACCAGGAGGAAGGTCAGCTGCGGGTGCGGTTCCCGGGACAGGACCCCTACTACGCCGCCGGAGTCCATCCCTGGAGCAACCGGTAGCGCCGCCGGATTGGTTCGGAGCAAGCGGTAGCGCCGCCGGGATTCGGTTCAGGCGCAGGCGGTAGCCTTCCGCACATGGCTGAGTTCGTAACCCTCGAAGTTTCCGACGGCATCGGCACCATCCGACTGGCCCGTCCCCCGATGAACGCCCTGAATCGTCAGCTGCAGGAGGAGCTGCGGGCGGCGGCGCGTGAGGCCACCGTCAACGACGAGGTCAAGGCCGTCATCGTGTACGGCGGCGAGAAGGTGTTCGCGGCGGGCGCGGACATCAAGGAGATGGCGGAGATGACCTACGCCGACATGGCTCCGATCGCCGGTGAACTGCAGTCGGCGCTCGGCGCGATCGCGGACATCCCGAAGCCGACGGTCGCCGCGATCACCGGCTACGCGCTCGGCGGCGGACTCGAGATCGCGCTCGGCGCGGATCGGCGGATCGCCGGCGACAACGCCAAGGTCGGTGTCCCCGAGGTGCTGCTCGGCGTCATCCCCGGTGGTGGCGGCACCCAGCGCCTGGCTCGGCTGATCGGCCCGGCCAAGGCGAAGGACATGGTGTTCACCGGCCGTTTCGTCGGCGCCGAGGAGGCGCTGCAGATCGGCCTGATCGACGAGATGGTCGCCCCCGACGAGGTGTACAACGCCGCCCGTACGTGGGCGTCGCAGTTCGTGGGGGGCGCCTCCCGTGCGCTGGCCGCCGCGAAGGCGTCCATCGACCAGGGGCTGGACACCGATTTGAACACCGGCCTGAAGATCGAGGCCGCCCAGTTCGCCGCCCTGTTCGCGACCGAGGACCGGACCATCGGCATGGCCTCGTTCATCGAGAACGGCCCCGGCAAGGCGAAGTTCGTCGGCAAGTGACGCCGGTGTCCCGGGCGGTGCGTTTGCGTGCCGCCCGGGGCCCGGGAATTTGAAAAACTAGAACTTGTTCATTGCTTACTGCAGGGTAGGCTCTCCTCCATGACTGCAAGCCCGAACAACGGCGTCGACCCGGCGCCGAACCCGCACGCCACGGCCGAAGAGGTCGAGGCGGCGCTCAAGGACACCAAGCTGGCCCAGGTCCTCTACCACGACTGGGAGGCCGAGACCTACGACGAGAAGTGGTCCATCTCGTACGACGAGCGCTGTATCGAATACGCCCGCGGGCGTTTCGACGCGGTCGCGGGGGATCAGCCGCTGCCGTACGAGCGGGCGCTCGAACTGGGCTGTGGCACCGGCTTCTTCCTGCTCAACCTGATGCAGGGCGGCGTCGCGAAGACCGGGTCGGTCACCGACCTGTCGCCGGGCATGGTCAAGGTCGCGCTGCGCAACGCCGAGGGCCTCGGCCTGCCGGTCGACGGCCGGGTCGCCGACGCGGAGCGGATCCCCTACGACGACAACACCTTCGATCTCGTCGTCGGGCACGCCGTCCTGCACCACATTCCGGACGTCGAGCAGTCGCTGCGCGAGGTCATCCGGGTGCTCAAGCCCGGCGGGCGCTTCGTGTTCGCCGGTGAGCCGACCACGGTCGGCGACTTCTACGCCCGCTGGCTCAGCCGTGCCACCTGGTACGTGACCACGAACGTCACCAAGCTGGGTCCGCTGCAGGGCTGGCGTCGCCCGCAGGCCGAACTCGACGAGTCCTCCCGCGCCGCAGCGCTCGAGGCGGTCGTCGACATCCACACCTTCGACCCGGACGACCTCGAGAAGATGGCGCGTTCCGCCGGGGCGGTGCAGGTGCACGCAGCCACCGAGGAGTTCACGGCCGCGATGCTCGGATGGCCTGTGCGCACCTTCGAGGCCGCGGTGCCCGAGGGCAAGCTCGGCTGGAACTGGGCCAAGTTCGCGTTCGGTGGCTTCAAGGCCCTGAGCTGGGTGGACGAGAAGATCATGAAGCGCGTCGTCCCTCGCGGCTTCTTCTACAACGCGATGATCACCGGCGTGAAGCCGGGCAAGAAGGAGTCCTGACTCACCGGTGGGATACGACTTCACCACCTCGGATGTCCGGTATCTGAGCGCCGCCGCCGCCGACCTCGCCGAGGTGGATCGTCTGGAGTTCTCGCCGCGCACGCACCTGGCCGACATCGGCCGGGTGCGTACGCGTTTCGGGGACCGGGCCGGTGCGCTCGTCGAGACGGTGCTGCTCCGACGCCGCGCCGAGGGCAAGCTCGCCGGACACGACTGGCTGCTCACCGACGACGCGTTGCAGCAGGCCACACCGACGGTGGTCGCGGGCCGGCGGGCGCTGCGGCTCGCCGGCCGGGACGTGCACGACGTCACCTGTTCCATCGGGGCGGAACTGTCCGCACTCGTCGGGATCGCGGGCGTGGTGCTCGGCAGCGATCTCGACCCCGTCCGCCTCGCGATGGCGGCGCGGAACGTGCCCGGAGCCACCGTGATCCGCGCGGACGCGCTGGCGCCGTGCAGTCGGGGCACGGTCGTGCTCGCCGACCCCGCCCGGCGGTCCGGGGGCAAACGCAGGCACGACCCGGCCGCGCTGATGCCGCCGCTGCCGGACCTGCTGGACGTGTACTCCGGCCGTGACATCGCGGTCAAGTGTGCACCCGGCCTGGACTACGACCAGCTGGGCTGGGACGGCGAGGTGGAGATCGTCTCCCTGTCCGGCGGGGTGCGTGAGGCATGCCTGTGGTCGCCGGGTCTGGCGGGCGCCGGGGTGCACCGGCGTGCGACGGTCCTCGCCGCCGACGGCACCGGCTGGGAGATCACCGACGCCGAACCGGACGAGATCCCGGAACGGGAGCCGGGGGAGTGGATCGTCGACCCGGACGGTGCCGTGGTGCGGGCCGGGCTGGTGCGGCACTACGCCGCCCGGCACGGGCTCTGGCAGCTCGACCCGCGGATCGCCTACCTCACCGGCGACACGGTGCCGACGGGGGTGCGCGGCTTCCGGATCCTGGCGCAGCTCAAGTACTCCGAGAAGGCGCTGCGTCAGGAACTGGCCCGCATGGGCTGCGGTGTCGCGGAGATCCTGGTCCGCGGTGTCGACGTCGACCCGGCGGTGCTGCGGCCCAAGCTCAAACTGAAGGGCGGCCGCTCGCTGAGCGTCGTGCTCACGCGGATCGGCCGCACGCCCACGGCGTTCGTCTGCGAGCCCGGCGCCCGCGCGTAACTCTCCCTGCGGGTGGGTGCCGGCGAAGCGGTGTCAGGCGGCGCGGGTGGTCGCGACGAGCTCGAGGCCCTCGCGGTACCGATCCAGCACGACCTCCACGAGCAGTGGATGGTCGCCGATCACGTCGGCGCGCAGCGCATCCGGGGCCACCGCGTCCGTCGCGGTGTCGATGCGGTCCGTGAGCAGCCCGGGTGCCAGGAACCAGGGGGCGACGACGATGCGCCGCGCACCGTCCGCCCGCAGTAGTGAGACCGCCTGCGACAGTGACGGATCGGTGGTCGCGAAGCACACCCGCACACCGGACCACGACGTGCCCGCGAGCAGCCGTGGCGCGATCGCGGCGGTGCGGTCGTTGGCCTCGGCGCGGGACGAGCCGACCGCGGCGAACACCACCCCGACCTGCGGGTCGTCGAGCGCGACGCCGGCAGTGTGCACACGGTCCCGGACCGCGCCGACGAGGCGGTCGTCGTCGCCGAGGACGTCGGCCTGCACCAGATCCAGGCCGCGGTGCCGCGCCCGCGCGGCCGCGAGCAGTCCCGGCAGGTCCACGCGGGCGTGGAAGGCGTTGCCGAGCAACAACGGCACGACCACGGCCGACGAATGGCCCTCCGCGGCGACGGTGTCGACGACCTGGTCCACCGACGGGGCCGACAGGTCGAGGAAGCAGAGCCGGACGTCGAGATCCGGCCGGGCGCCCCGGACCGCCGCCACGGCCGCCGCGACGGACCGCGCCGAGCGCGGGTCGCGGCTGCCGTGGGCGACGAGGATCATCGGCGGCATCGCCGCGGCGATCAGGGGCGGTGTCACCGAGCTAGACCCGCTCGCCCAGTTCGACGGCGGCGATCGCGTCGCCGACCAGCCCGGCAGCGAGGGTGTTGCCACCGGCGGGGTCGATCAGCAGGAAACTCCCGGTGTGCCGGTTCACGCGGTAGTCGTCCGCGACGATCGGCTCCGCGACGCGCACCGAGATCTTGCCGATCTCGTTGAGCTGCAACGATGCCGGGCTCGGCTCCGTGGTCAGCTCCTGCTCGTCGAACCGCTCGACAATGGCGCCGACGATGGCCTGCGTGGTGCGGGTGCCGTGCTTGAGCAGCAACCGGGCACCGGGGTGCAGCGGCTTCTCGGCCAGCCAGCACACGGTCGCCTCGAACTCGCCGAGCGGCTCCGGGGCGTCCTGCGGCGAGGCGATGGTGTCGCCGCGGGAGATGTCGACCTCGTCCTCGAGCACCAGCGTGACGCTGCGGCCCGCGTGCGCGGCGGCCAGCTCCCCGTCCGCGGTGTCGACCCGCGCGACGGTGGTGCGGATGCCGGACGGCAGCACCACGACCTCGTCACCCGGGCGGACCTCGCCGGCGGCGACCTGGCCCGCGTACCCGCGGTAGTCGGGGAACTCGGAGGTGCGCGGCCGGATCACGTACTGCACCGGGAAGCGCAGGCCCACACGGTGCGGCTCGGAATCGACCGGAACCGACTCGAGGTGCTCGATCAGCGTCGGACCGTCGTAGTACGGGGTGTTCTCGGAGCGCACGGCCACGTTGTCGCCGTGCAGCGCGGAGACCGGGATCTCCACGACGTCCTCGTCCGCCCAGCCCAGCGACGAGGTCAGCTCGTTGAACTCGCGGGAGATGTCCGCGAACACCGTCGCCGGATCCTCGACGAGGTCGATCTTGTTGACGGCCAGCACAAGCTTCGGCACACCGAGCAACGCGAGGACGGCCGCGTGCTTGCGGGTCTGCGAGATCACACCCTTGCGGGCGTCGACGAGCAGAACCACCAGCTGCGCGGTCGAGGCGCCCGAGACGGTGTTGCGGGTGTACTGGACGTGACCGGGGGTGTCCGCCAGCACGAAGCTGCGCTTCGGGGTGGCGAAGTACCGGTACGCGACGTCGATGGTGATGCCCTGCTCGCGTTCGGCGCGCAGGCCGTCGACCAGCAGCGAGAGGTCGGGGGTGTCGAGGCCCTTGTCGACCGACGCGCGGGTGACGGCGTCGATCTGGTCGGCCAGAACGGATTTCGTGTCGTACAGCAGCCGGCCCACCAGGGTGGACTTGCCGTCGTCGACGCTGCCGGCCGTAGCCAGGCGCAACAGGTCGCTCATGATCAGAAGTAGCCCTCTCGCTTGCGGTCTTCCATGGCCGCTTCGGAAACTCGGTCGTCGCTCGCCCCGGGACGTGCACTGTGCGTCGCGCTCGGTCCGGTGACGCGCATCAGAAGTAGCCTTCGCGCTTGCGGTCTTCCATGGCCGCTTCGGAAACTCGGTCGTCGCCGCGCGTTGCGCCGCGCTCGGTCAGCCGCGACGCCGCGACCTCGGCCAGGATGGCGTCGTTGTCGGCGGCCTCGGACAGCACCGCGCCGGTGGTGGAGCCGTCACCGACGGTGCGGTAGCGCACCGACAGGGTCTGCACCTGCTCACCCTCGCGCGGTCCGCCCCACACGCCGGAGGTCATCCACATGCCGTCGCGCTGGTACACCTCGCGCTGGTGGGCGTAGTAGATGCTCGCCAGTTCGATGTCGTCGCGGGCGATGTAGCGCCAGATGTCGAGCTCGGTGAAGTTGCTCAGCGGGAACACCCGCACCTGCTCGCCGGGGGAGTGCTTGCCGTTGTACAGGTTCCACAGCTCCGGGCGCTGCTTCTTCGGGTCCCAGCGGCCGAACGAGTCGCGCAGCGAGAAGATCCGCTCCTTGGCCCGCGAGCGCTCCTCGTCCCGGCGCCCGCCACCGAAGATCGCGTCGAAGCGGTGCTCGGCGATCGCGTCGAGCAGCGGCACGGTCTGCAGCGGGTTGCGGACGCCGTCGGGCCGCTCCGTGAGCCGGCCGTCGGCGAGGTAGTCCTCGACGTTGGCCACGTGCAGGCGCAGGTTGTACTTCTCGACGACGTGGTCCCGGAACGCCAGCACCTCGGGCAGGTTGTGCCCGGTGTCGACGTGCAGCAGCGCGAACGGGATCGGGGCCGGCCAGAACGCCTTGATCGCCAGGTGCAGGAGCACCGTGGAGTCCTTGCCGCCGGAGAACAGGATCACCGGGCGCTCGAACTCGCCGGCGACCTCGCGGAAGATGTGGATGGCTTCGGATTCGAGGGCCGCGAGGGTGTCGAAGTCGGCGCCGTCCAGAAGCGGTCGGATGTCGGTCAGTTCAGCAGTCATGAGGCGTGCAACCCGCATTCTGTCTTGGAGTTGCCGGCCCAACGTCCGCTGCGCGGATCGGAGCCGGGAGCTGGCTTGGAGGTGCAGGGCGCGCACCCGATGGACGGATAGCCCTCGTCGACGAGCGGATTGACGAGGATGCCGTGCCTGTCGATGTAGTTCTGCATGTCCTCGTCGGACCAGGCGGCGATCGGGTTGATCTTCACCAGGCCGAAGCCCTCGTCGTACGAGATCAGCGGTGCGTTGGCCCGGGTGGGTGCCTCGACGCGGCGGATGCCGGTGACCCACGCCTTGTATCCGGCGAGGGTGTTCTTCAGCGGCACCACCTTCCGCAGCCGGCAGCACTCGTTGGCGTCGCGGGCGAAGAGGTCCTTGCCCAGCAGGGCATCCTGTTCGGCGACCGTCTGCTCGGCCTTGGCGTTGATCACGTTGACCCCGTAGACGGCCTCGACGGCGTCGCGGGTACCGATCGTCTCGGCGAAGTGGTAGCCGGTGTCGAGGAACAGCACGTCGACGCCGGGATGCACCTGCGCCGCCAGGTGCACGAGCACCCCGTCCTGCATGTTCGACGCGACGATGTACTGGCTGCGCTGATTCCCCGTCGCTACGCTCGCCGCCCCGAAGGTGTCCTCGGTCCAGCGCAGGAGTTCCTCGGCGGACGCGCCGTCGAGACTTGCCGCCCCCTGCGCGGCAAGGTCGCGGAGATCGGCCTCGGTGGCGTCGGTCAGGTCGAGACCTGTTGTCATCGCAAATCCTCCTCGTCCGCACGGACTGCCCATTCGGCGAACCGTTCGCCCTCGTTGCGGTGCTTGACGAACTGCCGCACCACGCGCTCGATGTAGTCGCCCAGCTCTTCGCTGGTCACCTTGTGCTGGCGCAGCTTGCGGCCGAACGCGGCGTCGAGGCCGAGGCTGCCGCCCAGATGCACCTGGAAGCCCTCGATCTGGTTGCCCTCGCCGTCGTCGACCAGCTGGCCCTTGAACCCGATGTCCGCGATCTGGGAGCGGCCGCACGAGTTGGGGCAGCCGTTGATGTTCACCGTGATCGGCACGTCGAGGGAGGCGTTGATGTCGGCCAGCCGCTCCTCGAGTTCCGGCGCGAGCACCTGGGACCGCTTGCGGGTCTCGGTGAAGGACAGCTTGCAGAACTCGATGCCGCTGCACGCCAGCAGGTTCCGCCGCCAGTGCGACGGCCGTCCGTGCAGGCCAAGAGGTTTGAGCTCGTCGATCAGCCATTCGACCTTGTCGTCGGGCACGTCGAGCACGATCAGCTTCTGGTACGGGGTGAAGCGGACGCGGTCGGAGCCGACGGCGGCCACCGCGTCCGCCACCTTGGTCAGGATGGTGCCCGAGACCCGGCCGGCGATGGGGGAGAAGCCGATCGCGTTGAGCCCGTTGCGCAGCTTCTGCACCCCGATGTGGTCGATCGGACGGGCCGGCTTCTCCGGGGCGGGGCCGTCGATCAGCTTCCGCTTCAGGTACTCGGTCTCGAGCACCTCGCGGAACTTCTCGATGCCCCAGTCCTTGATCAGGAACTTCAGCCGCGCCTTGCTGCGCAGGCGCCGGTAGCCGTAGTCGCGGAAGATCGAGACGACCGCCTCCCACACGTCCGGCACCTCGTCGAGCGGCACCCACACCCCGACCCGCTGCGCCAGCATCGGGTTGGTGGACAGGCCGCCGCCGACCCAGAGGTCGAGTCCAGGTCCGTGCTCGGGGTGGTTGACGCCGATGAACGCGACGTCGTTGATCTCGTGGACCACGTCCTGCTGGCCGGAGATCGCGGTCTTGAACTTGCGCGGCAGGTTCGAGTAGGCGGGGTCGCCGATGTAGCGGCGGACGATCTCGTCGATCGCCGGGGTCGGGTCGAGGATCTCGTCGAGCGACTCGCCCGCCAGCGGGGAGCCGAGGACGACGCGCGGGCAGTCGCCGCATGCCTCGGTGGTCTTGAGGCCGACGGACTCGAGGCGGCGCCAGATCTCCGGGACGTTCTCGATCTCGATCCAGTGGTACTGGACGTTCTCCCGGTCGGAGAGGTCGGCGGTGTCGCGGCCGAACTCGGTGGAGATGCCGCCGAGGGTGCGCAGCTGCTCGACGTTCAGTGCGCCGGCGTCGCAACGCACGCGCATCATGAAGTATCGGGCCTCGAGCAGGTCGATGTTCTCGTCACCGGTGTAGGTGCCGTCGTAGCCCTGCTCGCGCTGCGTGTAGAGGCCCCACCACCGCATGCGGCCGCGCAGGTCGGACTTGTCGATGCTGTCGAAACCCTGCTTCGAGTAGATGTCCTCGATGCGGGCGCGGACGTTGAGGGGGTTGTCGTCCTTCTTGGTCTGCTCGTTGGCGTTGAGCGGCTCGCGGTAGCCGAGGGCCCACTGGCCCTCGGAGCGACGCTTGACCGGCCGCGGGGTGCGGGCGCGGGGTGCGGCCTCGGTATCCGCGGGGGGTGACGAGTCGACGGACTGCGACATCAGGGCGCTCCAAGATCTGCTTCAGGTGGATCTTTACGGGCGCCGGTCTACCGGGGCATGGCTGAGGCGGGGAGGGCTGTCCCCGCGTTGCCCACATTCGAGACCGGCCGGGACTGGCGGGGTGCTGGGAATGCGTCTACGCAGAAGAGGGAAGACAGCAACAGCTACAGACGCGCTTGAGATCGACATGGCGGCGAGCCACGAGCACAATCCCAAGTCCGGTCACGCCGACGATTGTGCCAGATCACACCGCCGATTCCGACACCCCGGCGGACATTTCCCCCGGATTGGGGGGAAATGCGCAGGGCAGCGGCCGGTGTGGGATGGGTCACTCCCGCGCCGGTGGAACACTGGAGGGGTGAGTACACCCCTTACCGAGCCGGCCGCGGCGGAGTTCGCACTGCCCGACGACGCACTGGTCGGTGTCGGTTCGCGGCCGTTCGGTATCTACGTCCATGTCCCGTTCTGCGCCACCCGCTGCGGCTACTGCGACTTCAACACCTACACCGCGGGCGAGCTCGGCACCTCCGCGTCACCGCAGTCGTGGCTCGAGGGGCTGCGCCGCGAGCTCGACGCCGGCGCCGCGATGCTCGGCCGCGACGGCCGAGCGGTGCCCGCGGCGCAGACGGTGTTCGTCGGAGGCGGCACTCCGTCGCTGCTCGGCGGCGACGGGCTGGCCGAGGTGCTCGACGCGGTGCGTGCCAGCTTCGGTCTGGCCGTCGGCGCGGAGGTGACCACCGAGTCCAACCCGGAGTCCACGTCCCCGGAGTTCTTCACGGCGATCCGCGACGCCGGGTTCACGCGGGTGTCGCTCGGTATGCAGTCCGCCGCGCAGCACGTGTTGCGGATCCTCGATCGCACCCACACCCCGGGTCGGGCTGTCGCGGCGGCCCGGGAGGCGCGTGCGGCCGGGTTCGAGCACGTCAACCTCGACATGATCTACGGCACCCCCGGCGAACGCGACGCGGATCTCGACGCCACCCTGGATGCGGTGCTCTCCGCGGGCGTCGACCATGTCTCCGCCTACGCGCTGATCGTCGAGGACGGCACCGCCCTGGCCCGTCGGGTGCGCCGCGGCGAACTTCCCGCTCCCGACGACGACGTCCTCGCCGCTCGCTACGAGCGCATCGACGCTCGGCTCGCCGACGCGGGCCTGCACTGGTACGAGGTGTCGAACTGGGCGGCCGGTGAGAAGTCCACCTGCAGGCACAACATCGGGTACTGGGACGGCGGGGACTGGTGGGGCGCCGGGCCCGGCGCGCACAGTCACGTGGGCGGCGTGCGCTGGTGGAACGTCAAGCATCCGGCCCGTTACGCGGACCGGTTGGCGTCCGGTGTGCTGCCGGTCGCGGACAGTGAGGTCCTCACCGCCGAGGATCGGCACGTCGAACGGGTGATGTTGAGTGTCCGCCTGCGGACCGGGCTGCCGCTGTCCGAGCTGTCGGACAGCGAACGCGCGGCGGCCGCGCGGGTCGTCGAGGACGGGCTCGCGGTGGCGGATGCCGACCGGCTGGTGCTGACCGATCGCGGGCGGTTGCTCGCCGACGGGGTGATCCGCGACATCGTTGCGTGAGTGGACTTTTCGGCCATTCGGGTGGGTGAGTCGCCGCCGGGTCGTCGCCCAGGATATTTCGGGCAAATACGACACGCCGCATCGATCGGTGGATGGCGGTTCGTCGCTGCGGGCACCCTCGTCAACGTCTTCGGAACCCACACCCGGGCGATCCAGAGTCCTGTGGTCGAGGCACTCAGCCGGCGACCTGCGGGAGGAGTGGGGCGAGGACCACGCGGGCCTGGTGCTGCCCTGCGACGGGCGGGGTGCCCCGGCCTCCGACTGACGGTGGTCCGGCCGCGGCGTCACGGCCCGAAGACGGCGTTCCCGGCCCGGTCCGGCTACGTAGAATTGGGACACACGGCCGAGTGCCGACGAGGGCAGGAAAGTGGGTATGCCCGCCGCCAAGGATCTACCGAGGTTGTCGCGACGCAGTCGCATCCTGCTGCTGGCCGCGGCGTTCCTGCTCGTGGCGCTGGTCTTCGTCCCGCCGCTGGTGCACGCGTACACGGACTGGCTGTGGTTCGGTGAAGTGGGCTTCCGCAGGGTCTGGGCGACCGTGCTGGTCACCCGGGCGCTGACGTTCCTGGCGGTGTCCACGCTGGTCGGCGGTGCGATGGCACTGGCGGCTCTTCTGGCGTTCCGGGCGCGGCCGGTGGTCGCTCCCCGCAACGGGTCGGACGACCCGATCCAGGTGATCCGGATGATCGTGCTGCGGCGGCCGCGGCTGTTCGGGCTGGGGATCCCGGTCATCGTCGGGCTGCTCTGCGGGCTGATCGCGCAGACGAACTGGACCACGATCCAGCTCTTCCTGCACGGCGGCTCGTTCGGCGTCACCGACCCCCAGTTCGGTCTGGACGTCGGGTTCTACGTGTTCGACCTGCCGTTCTACCGCGCCGTGCTGAACTGGCTCTTCGCGGCCATCATCCTGGCCTTCGTGACCTCGCTGGCGACCCACTACCTGTTCGGCGGAATCCGGGTGTCCGAGGAGGCGAGTGGCGTGACGTGGGCCGCCCGCGTGCAGCTCGCGGTGCTGGTCGGCACGTTCATCCTGCTCAAAGCCATCGCCTACTGGTTCGATCGGTACGCCCTGTTGTCGAGCTCGCGCAAGGAACCGACCTTCGCCGGCGGCGGCTACACCGACATCAACGCGCTACTGCCGGCCAAGCTGATCCTGCTGGCCATCGCCGTCATCTGCGCCGTCGCCTTCTTCGCCGTCGTGGTGGTGCGGGACCTGCGCATCCCGGCGATGGCCGCGATCCTGTTGGTGCTGTCCTCGATCGTGGTGGGTGCGGTGTGGCCGCTGGCGGTCGAACAGTTCTCGGTGCGTCCCAACGCCGCCGACCGGGAGAGCCCGTACATCGCACGCAACATCGCCGCCACCCGACAGGCCTACGGCATCGGTGCCGACAAGGTCGAGTTCCAGCCCTATCCCGGCATCGGGACGAGGTCGCCACCGGACGTGCCCGCCGACGTGACCACGATCGCAAACGCCCGGCTGCTGGACCCGAATGTGCTCTCGCACACGTTCATCCAGCAGCAGCAGCTCAAGAACTTCTACACGTTCCCGCCGACACTGGACCTGGACCGCTACTCCGTCGGCGGTCAGTTGCGTGACTACGTCGTCGCTGCCCGCGAACTGACGCCGAGCAGCCTGAGCGGTAACCAGACCCAGTGGGTCAACATGCACACCGTGTACACGCACGGCGACGGGTTCGTGGCGGCCCCTGCGAACCGGGTCAACGCCGCGGTCCGCGAAGCGGCGACGGACACGGCCAGCAGCAACAGCGGCTATCCCGTCTACATGGTGAGCGACATCGCCAGTCAGGAATCCGGGCGCCAGCTCATCCGGGTCGATCAGCCGCGCATCTACTTCGGGGAGATGATCGCGAGAGCCGACCCGGACTACGCGATCGTCGGCGGTCCGCAGGGATCGGCTCCGCGCGAGTACGACACCGACAGCTCCACCTACACCTATGCCGGGACCGGCGGGGTTCCCATCGGGAACTGGCTCAACCGCGTGGCCTTCGCCGTCCGGTACACCGAGCGGAACATCATCTTCTCCAAGGCCATCGGGTCCGACTCGAAGATCATCTTCAACCGCGACCCGGCCGAGCGGGTGCGCCTGGTGGCCCCGTGGCTGACCACCGATCACGATCCCTACCCGGCCGTCGTCGGCGGGCGGATCGTGTGGATCGTCGACAGCTACACCACCGCGAGCAACTATCCCTACGCGCAGCGGAGTTCGCTCGACGACCTCGCGGCCGCACCGGAGGGCGCCGGAGCGGAACCGGGCCGCGAGGTGTCCTACATCCGGAACTCGGTGAAGGCCACCGTCGACGCCTACGACGGCACGGTGACGCTGTACCAGGTCGATCAGCAGGATCCGGTGCTGAAGGCGTGGATGGCGGCGTTCCCGGGAACCGTGCAACCGGCGAGCGCCGTCCCCGACGAGCTGCGGGCGCACTTCCGGTACCCCGAGGACCAGTTCAAGATCCAACGCGACATGCTGGCGAGGTACCACGTCGACGATCCACGCGAGTTCTTCACCACCAATGCATTCTGGTCGGTGCCGAGCGACCCGACGGTCGAGACCAACCCGTACCAGATGCCGTTCTACGTGCTCGCGGGCGACCAGGCCACAGCGGAGCCGTCGTTCCGGCTGGCAAGCGCGATGGTCGGCTTCCGGCGCGAGTTCCTCTCCGCCTACATCTCGGCGCACTCGGATCCGCAGGACTACGGCAAGCTGACCGTGCTCGAGTTGCCGACCGACACGCTGACCCAGGGCCCGCAGCAGATCCAGAACTCGATGATCTCGGACACCCGGGTGGCGTCCGAGCGCACGCTGCTGGAGCGATCGAACCGGATCCAGTACGGCAACCTGCTGACGCTGCCGATCGCCGACGGCGGCGTGCTGTACGTCGAGCCGCTGTTCACCGAGCGGATCGCGTCGGCGCAGAACACCTCCACGTTCCCGCAGCTGGCCCGGATGCTGGTGAGCTACCGGGAACCGGGTGTCACCGGTGGTGTGCGGGTCGGGTACGCCCCGACCCTGGCCGAGGCGCTCGACCAGATCTTCGGACCCGGTGTCGGCGGGTTGGCGACCGCCCCGGAGACCGGCGGTCAGCAGCCGTCGCCGGACACCGGTGCGCCCGCGCCTGCGCCCCCTGTGGCCGCGCCCCCGAACCCGGCCCTCGCCGACCTGAACGCGGCGCTGGCGCAGCTGCGGGAGGCGCTGGACCGGCTGCAGCGGGCGGTCGACTCCTATCAGAACGCCCCGCGATAACCGGCTTGGGCCGGTGCCCGACCCGTACCCCTTCCGGGGTGAACTCGAACCGTCGGCGCGTCAGTGCACCGTGTCGTGCTCGTACACGCGGGCGTGGAGCACGACCCGATTGCGCAGTGCGGATCGGACGGCGTGGTGCACCCCGTCCTCCAGATAGATGACGCCCTGCCAGAGCACCGCGTGCGGGAACAGGTCGCCGTAGAACGTGGAGTCCTCGGACAGCAGCCGGTCGAGTTCGAGGACCTTGGTAGTGGTGACGATCTCGTCGAGTCGGACCTGGCGCGGCGGAATCTTCGACCAGTCGCGGATCGACAGTCCGTGGTCCGGGTACGGCTTGCCGTCCCGGACTCCCTTGAAAATCATCTGGGCATCCGTCTCGTGGTCGGGCGGTGCTCGATGGCACCGCATGTCGGTGAGGCGCCACCACCCTAAGGCCTGCACGGCCGGTGGTCACGAGACGACTAGAATGCGGTCAGCCGGGGGTTTACATGCGTGCCCGGCGCGAGCATCGCCCTGCGACACCGGTCGAGGGGCACAGGGCGAGACGGAGGTGATCGGCATGGCGAGTACCGAGGAACGACGCTTCGAGGTGCTGCGCGCGATCGTCGCCGACTATGTCGCCAGCCAGGAGCCGATCGGGTCGAAGGCGCTCGTCGAGCGGCACAACCTCGGCGTCTCAAGCGCCACGATCCGCAACGACATGGCCGTGCTCGAGGCGGAGGGCTACATCACCCAGCCGCACACCAGCTCCGGACGCGTCCCCACCGACAAGGGGTACCGCGAGTTCGTCGACCGGATCGCCGAGGTCAAGCCGCTGTCCCCGGCGGAACGCCGCGCGATCCTCGAGTTCCTCGACTCCGGGGTCGACCTGGACGACGTGCTGCGGCGCGGGGTGCGGCTGCTGGCGCAGCTGACCCGCCAGGTCGCGGTCGTGCAGTACCCGACGTTGTCGGCGTCGTCGGTGCGGCACCTCGAGGTGGTCGCGTTGACGCCGGCGCGGCTGCTGCTCGTCCTGATCACGGACTCCGGCCGCGTCGACCAGCGGATCGTCGAGCTCGGTGACGTGATCGGCGACGACGACCTGGCCAAGCTGCGGGATCTGCTCGGCGGGGCCCTCGAGGGCAAGCGACTGGCCGCGGCGTCGATCGCGGTCTCGGAGCTGGCGGACGCCGCCCCGGAGGGCCTGCGCGATGCAGTGGTGCGCACCTCGACCGTGCTGATCGAGACGCTCGTCGAGCACCCCGAAGATCGTCTCGTGCTCGGTGGCACCGCGAACCTCACCCGCAACGCCGGCGATTTCCCCGGTTCGCTGCGGTCGGTCCTCGAGGCCCTCGAGGAGCAGGTGGTGGTGCTCAAGCTGCTGGCGGCGACCGGCGCGCCGGGTTCGGTGACCGTGCGGATCGGTGAGGAGACGCAGGTCGAGCAGATCCGAGGCACCTCGGTGATCACCACCGGGTACGGCGCGGGCGGCAACATCTTCGGCGGCATGGGTGTGCTCGGTCCCACGCGCATGGACTACCCGGGAACAATCGCGTCCGTCGCGGCGGTTGCCAGGTACATCGGCGAGGTGCTTGCCGAGCGGTGAGGTGTGCCCGGTGACGGCCACGAGGTGGCCGGTCATGCGTCGCGCCGGGATTGATCGACAGACGAACGACGCCAGAGACAGACGACGAGCAAGACAGCAACGAGGACGAGAGACGTAACGTGGCACGGGACTACTACGGACTGCTGGGTGTCTCACCCAAGGCGACCGATCAGGAGATCAAGCGGGCGTACCGCAAACTCGCCAGGGAACTGCACCCCGACGTCAACCCGGACGAGGACGCGCAGGCCCGGTTCAAGGACATCTCCACCGCGTACGAGGTGCTCTCCGACCCCGAGAAGCGTCGCATCGTCGACCTCGGCGGGGACCCGTTGCAGCAGGGCGGCGGCGGGGCAGGCGGTTTCGGCGGAGCCGGCTTCGGCGGCGGTCTCGGCGACGTGTTCGAGGCGTTCTTCGGTGGCGGCACCGGCACCCGGCGCGGCCCCCGTGGCCGCGTGCAGCCCGGTGCCGACTCGCTGCTGCGCACCAAGCTGACGCTCGAGGAGTGCGCGACCGGCGTCACCAAGCACATCACCGTCGACACCGCGATCCTGTGCGACGTCTGCACCGGATCCGGCACCAACGGCGACTCCAAGCCCGTCACCTGTGAGACCTGTGGTGGCGCCGGCGAGGTGCAGTCCGTGCAGCGGTCGTTCCTCGGTCAGGTCATGACGTCGCGTCCGTGCCCCACCTGCCGCGGCGCCGGGGAGACCATCCCCGATCCCTGCCACAAGTGCGGTGGTGACGGCCGGGTGCGGGCCCGCCGCGACATCGCCGTCAAGGTTCCGGTCGGTGTGGGCAACGGCATGCGGATCCGGTTGTCCGCGCAGGGCGAGGTCGGCCCCGGCGGCGGACCGGCCGGTGACCTGTACGTCGAGGTCATCGAGCAGGCGCACGACGTGTTCGTGCGGGACGGCGACGACCTGCACTGCACCATCCGGGTGCCGATGGTCGACGCGGCGCTGGGCACGACGGTCACCGTCGACACCATCATCGACGGCCCCACCGAGATCACCGTCGACGCCGGCACCCAGCCCGGATCGGTCGCGGTGCTGCGTGGCCACGGCATGCCGAAGTTGCGGTCCGGGGTGCGCGGCGACGTGCACGCCCACCTGGAGGTGGTGGTCCCGTCGAAGCTGGACGGCAAGCAGACCGCCGTCCTGAAGGACTTCAAGAACCTGCGCGACCGCGATCAGGCGGAGGTCGTGAGCAGCGGGTCGCACCAGAGCGGCGGGTTGTTCTCACGGCTGCGCGACGCGTTCAGCGGTCGCTGACGGGCGGCCGGAGAACGCATGGCCGCCACGGTGTTCTACCTCGATCCGCTGCCCGACGTCGGGGCGATCGCGGTCCTCGACGGCAAGGAGGGCCGGCACGCCGCCACGGTGCGCCGGATCCGAGTCGGTGAGCAGTTGGTGCTCGCGGACGGCCGCGGCGGCGTCGCCCGCGCGGAGGTCGTCGAGGTCGGCAAGGATCGGCTCGACCTGACGGTCACCGCCCGCGACGAGGTGGCGGCCGCGGCTCCGACCGTCACCCTGGTGCAGGCCCTGCCGAAGGCCGAGCGGTCCGAGCTCGCCGTGGAACTCGCCACCGAGGCGGGGATCGACGAGATCGTGCCGTGGCAGTCGTCCCGCTGCGTCGCCAAGTGGGAGGGCCCGAAGGCAGTCAAGGGTGTCGCGCGGTGGCAGGCGGTCGCGGTCGCGGCTGCGAAACAGTCACGGCGAGCGCACATTCCGCAGGTCTCGGAGCTGCACCGCACCCCGGCCGTGCTCGACCGGGTGCGCGCCGTCGTCGCGGAGGGCGGGGTCGTGCTTGTGCTGCACGAGTCCGCCACCGCGGAACTGGCGACGCTCGACCTGCGTGAGGTCCCTGAGATCGTGCTCGTCGTCGGGCCGGAGGGCGGACTGTCCGAGGAGGAGGTCGCCGCGGCGACCGAGGCCGGCGCGACCGCGGTGCGGCTGGGCCCGACCGTGCTGCGCACCTCGACGGCGGCCGCGGTGGCACTCGGCGCGCTCGGCGTGCTCACCGACCGCTGGTCCGCGGCGCCGCTGCAGTAGCGAACACCCGGCCCACCTCGGTATGCACCGGGCGGTTCCGGAACGGCTCACCCGGTGGTGTCCGTTCTCGTCACCGCCAGTGGTCGTCGATGGTCCGACAGGTCCTGCAGACCGGTGACCCGAAGCAGGTCGAGCTTTTCCTCGTCGGCGGATCCCGGCTCGACCGTGTAGACGACGATCCGCAGGTCGCCGCTACCCGGCGCGCCGAGGACGTCGCAGTCCACCGTGATGTCGCCGACAGCCCTGGTGTGCAGGACCTTTCGGCTCGACCGGTGCAGGGCCACGTGCGCCTGTGCCCAGCGCGCCGCGAACTCGGTGGACTCCGCGAGGAGACGGTCCACGAGGGCCCGTAGCGGAGCATCGTCGGGGTAGCGCCCCACGGCTGATCGCAGATCCGCGACCAGGTCCGCTCTGAATTCGTCCTCCCCGACGGTGGTGTGGCTGACGGGGATGGCCCCTCCGGTGAACACCCGCCAGACGAGGTTGCGCCGCAACCCGGACTGCGTCGAGGGGTCACCGAGGAGCGCCGCCCAGAGCGGATTCCACAGCAGGAGGTCGTGTGCGGCGCTGTACACGGCGACCGGCACGTCACCGAGACGGTCCACGATCCGCTGGACGCCGGGCCCCACGTGCCGCGGCAACGAGGCAGGCGTCGGAACGGCGACACCGGCGACCCGGTACAGGTGGTCGCGCTCCTCGTCGGTCAGGCGCAACGCCCGCGCGAGCGCACCGAGCAGCTGCGCCGACGGATTGGTTGCCCGGCCCTGCTCCAGCCTCACGATGTAGTCGACGCTGACGCCGGCGAGCATTGCGAGCTCTTCCCGCCGCAGCCCCCGGGCGCGACGACCCGTACCGGGCGGCAGCCCGACGTGTTCGGGCTGCACGCGGTCGCGCCAGGCGCGCAGCACGCGCGCGAACTCGTCCATGCCCCCATCCTGCTCGCTGCCGGTGCGCGGTGGGTGGTACTGCCGGTCCCACCGTCGATCGGTGCCTGGTGTGCGCGCCGGAGCCGCGGGAGCGTTGTGGACATGACCACGACATTGATCACCGGAGCCAACCGGAGCCTCGGCCTGGAGACCGCACGCCGACTCATCGACGCCGGCCACACCGTCTACGCAGGCATGCGTGACCTCGCTTCGGCGGCAGAGGTACAGAATCTCGGCGCCCATCCCGTGCAACTCGACGTCACGGATCAGCGCAGCATCGACGCGGCGCTCGCCCAGCTGCCCGAGCTCGACGTCCTCGTCAACAACGCCGGCGTCCTCGGCAGGTCCTTCGGCGTCGACGACCTCGATGTCGCCGCCATGCAGGAGGTGTTCGACACGAATGTCCTTGGCGTCGTGCGTGTCACGCAGGCTGCGCTGCCACTGCTGCGGCGCTCGGCGAACCCCGTGATCGTCAACGTCGCCTCCGGCGTCGGCTTCGCCCGGGCGCTGAGCACCCCCGGCACCGACGAGCACTTCGTCCGGGCGGTTCCGTATGCGAGTTCGAAGGCGGCCGTGATCGCCATGACGGTCCAGTACGCGAAGAACCTCCCGGAATTCCGGGTCAACGCGAGCGACCCGGGATACACGAGCACCGACTTCAACTGGCACCGCGGACACCAGACCGTGACCGAAGGAACCGATGCGACCGTGATGCTGGCCGGGCTGGGCCCCGACGGACCCACCGGGAAGTTCTTCAACCGCGACGGGCTCATCGACTACTGACCACGGCGTGCTCGCGTGGGCGGGGTGAGGCCGGCGTCGGCGCGACCGCGACAATGGGTTCATGCCACGCCTCCGCATCGACTACGGACCCGAACCCGCCCAGTTCGGGCATCTCTACACCCCCAATGGAGTGGACGGGCCGGTGCCGGTGGTGATGCTGCTGCACGGCGGCTACTGGAGCGCCGACTTCCATCTCAACCTGGCGACGACTCTGGCCTCGGAGCTGGCGCGACGCGGCGTGGCGGCCTGGAACGTCGAGTACCGGCGGGTCGGCGCGGGTGGCGGGTGGGCGGAGACCAGCGCCGACGTCGAGGCCGCGCTGGCCGCGACCGCGACGCTGCTGCCCGAGCATTCGACGGTCCCGCTCGATGTCGGCGACGTCCGGCTCGTCGGCCATTCCGCGGGAGCGCAGCTCGCGATGTGGGTTGCGGGGCAACGGGATTGTCCGGTGCGGCCCACCCGGGTGATCTCCCAGGCCGGCGCGCTCAACCTCGCCGCCCGTGCCGCCACCCGCAGCGGGGGAGCCGCGCTCGAAGCACTGTTCGGGGTGTCCTACGCGGACGACCCCCAGGTCTACCGGGACGCGTCACCACTGCACCGCGTCCCGACCGGGGTGCCGACGGTGTGCATCCACGGGGTCGAGGACGTGCAGGTGCCGGTGGCGGCAAGCCGCGCCTACGTGGACGCGGCCCGGGCGGCGTGCGACCGTGCAGTGCTGTGGGAGGTGCCGGGCGAAGGGCACAACGCCTTCCTCGACCGCACCACCCGCAGCTGGGCGCTGACCCTGGACGCCGTCCTCGGCGAGGATCCCTGGTCGGCTTAGACCGAGCCGGTGACCTCGACGATGTTGACCTCGAGCTTCGGCACGGTGGTTCTGCCGCCCGCCTGGGTGTCGTAGGTGAAGGAGCTGTCCTCCCTGACCACGTCCCGGTCCCATCAGCCTTTATCGGACATTATCTGCAAAGCTCATATAAACCTGGATAAGGTGTGATGCATGGATCCGGTGCTGAACCCCTTCAAGCCGGGCGCCGGCTTGCGTCCCCCGATTCTCGCAGGTCGGGACCGTCTCTTCGCCGACTTCGACGTGGTCAGCCGCCGGATCGCCGAGTTCGGGGAGGGGGACCGGGGCTGGATGCTGGTGGGGTTGCGGGGCGTCGGCAAGACCGTGCTGCTCGGCGAACTCGAACGGATCGCCGTCAACGCCGGCTGGATCGTGGCGAAGCTCGAGGTCCGCAAGACGCAACCGCTCACCGACGAGCTCGCCTCGAAGCTGGCCGTCAGCCTGCGCGCGACCACACACAGGCACGCGATCGACAAGCTGGCGCGGCTTCTCGGGGTGTTTCGGTCGTTCACCGCGAAGCTCAACCTCGGGGTGGTCTCCCTCGGTGTGGACATCGACCCCGCCAAGGGGTATGCCGACAGCGGGCGTCTCTCGCTGGATCTGGCAGACCTCTTTGTCGCGCTGGGGGAGTCGTCCCGCGACCTCGGCATCGGCACGCTCATCCTGATCGACGAGTTGCAGGAGGCCACGGCCGAGGAGATGGCGGCGGTGAGCGCCGCGGTGCATCAGGTGGGTCAGACGTCGCCTGCGCTGCCACTCTTCCTCGTCGGCGCGGGCCTGCCGTCGCTTCCGGCGCTGCTGGCCTCGGCCACCAGTTACGCGGAGCGGCTGTACCAGTTCCGGGAACTGACCCTGCTCAGCGAATCGGACTCGCGGGCCGCGCTCACGCAGCCGGTGATCGAACGCGACGCGCACTGGGAACCGGACGCGCTGCGAGTGGTCCTGGACGCGGCCCGCGGCTACCCGTACTTCCTGCAGGAGGTCGGAAAGGCGGTGTGGAACAACGCCGTCGGTCCGGTCTTCACGGTCGACGATGCGCAACTCGGAGTCGACGTGGCCCGGCACGAGGTGAACGCGGGCCTGTATCGCGCAAGGTGGGACCGCGCGACGCCGGCGCAACGAGCGCTGCTGCACGCCCTCGCGGAGACGGGAGTCGCGGGAACGGCGACGATGAAAGGTCTCGCGGCGGCGCTGGGGAAGAAGACCACCGCACTGTCGGTCCCGCGCGACGAGCTGATCAAGAAGGGGCTCGTCTACGCCCCGGAACGAGGACTGCTCGCGTTCACCGTCCCCGGTTTCGACGACTTCATCCGCACGGAGGAGTAGCAATTCGTGTCGGCGGTCCATGCCATGGTGGGCCCGACACGACGTATTGGCCTGGCGCTTCGGGAGTTACACGTGAAAAAGTTCGCGCCGTACTGGCGGGTCGCCGCCGGGTTCTTCGCGGCGGTCGGAACCTGGGTGGTCGTGCTGGATCTCGTCCACGGCAGGTTCGGGGATGTGCTCGTCGGTGTTCTGTTGGCGGCCGGGTTGTGGTACCTCGCAGTCGGCAAGCCGATCCGCGACAGTCTCGGGCGCAAGAAGGCGGAGGACGCGGCGCTCGCTGCCCGTGCGCAGGCGGGGCACGAGGCGTTCCTCGCCGGCGACCCGGCCGCGTTCGCGCCGCCGCCGCCCGCACCCGAGAAGCGTCCGGTGCGCCGCGGAGTGATCATCGCGGCCGCGGTCGCGGCGATTCTCGTGCTCATCGGGATCATCGGGGACATCAGCGACGGCCTCGACGACGACTCCGACTCCGAGCCCACCACGACGTCCGCGGCGGCGACCGCCGCGTTCGGTGCGCCCGCACCCTCGACCGTCAGGCCGACGTCGGCCGGGGCGGCGGTAGCGCAGTCGGTCCATTCGGCCGTGCCGACCACCACGGTCGCGGCGGCATCGGCTGCCACGGCCCCGGCGACCATGCCGAACGTGGTGTGCATGAATCTGCAGGACGCGCAGGACACCATCCAGGCGGCGGGCGTCTTCTACTCCCGAAGCCAGGACGCGACCGGTGAGGGCCGCAACCAGGTCATCGACCGCAACTGGGTCGTGGTCGGCCAGGCCCCGCCCGCCGGGAGCACCGTCGGTGAAGGGGAGGCGATGCTGTCGGTCGTCAAGGTCGGCGAGCCGGGAGACTGCTCGTGACCAGGAAGCCGGAGCGGTCGGCATGCTGAGCGGGCTCCGGCGGGCCGTGGCCGTAAGGATCCGCGACGTGGGCTCCTCCCCTCGGGGCTGCGTGCTCGACATGCGGTGAATCTGCAGATCGACACCCAGCGCGAACGGTGGGAGGTCGAACTGGCGCAGTGCCGGGCTCGTCGCTCCGCGCTGTCCGCGCGCATCAGGGACGAACGGTGCGGCTTCGACCCCGCCGAGAGCGAAGGCTCCCGAGTCGCGCTCAAAGCCCACCGCGACAATGAGTCCCGGATCGAAGAACTCCGGGACCTCCTGCGCCTCACGGCTATGCCGACCTACATGCCGCAGTTCGCAGTCAGGGAAGGTTCGGTCGTCACAGTGCGGTTCAGTGGCAGTGAACCATTGCGAATGATCGTTGCCCGGCACAGTCACAATGAGACGATCGAGCCGTGTCCGCCGGACACGCCACTCGGCCGCGAGCTTGTGGGGCGTCGGCGCGGCGACACCGTCACCTACATGGTCGCTGGACGTGAACGATCCGTGGCGATCATCGATCTGATCGTCTAGCGCATCGGATCTCCGAACACTGGCCAAGCACCTCGAACATATGTACGATAGAACTCATGTTCGAGTCGGGGGGTTCGATGCAGGCCGGGGCGGAGGCTCCCGGTGTGCTGTCGGGCGTCCCGGAGGTCGAATGGACGGCGGTGCTGCGCGAGCGGCACGCCGGGATCGCCCGGGCCCAGTTCCTCGAGGTGGATGCTGTCGCATCGGTGTATTTGGCGCGGTGCGCAGAGGATGCCCGGCGGGGCTGTAACGAGGCGTTTCAGGGCGAGTTCGCGCACGTTGAGGTCGGCGTGATGCTGACCGTGACCGAGCCGGTGGCGCGGCGGTGGATCGGGTTGGGCTTGGACTTGCGGTGGCGGCTGCACGCGACGTCGGTGGCGTTCTCGACCGGTCGCATCGATCAGTCTCGGGCCCAGGCCATTTCGGATGCGTTGGCGAACGTCTCACCCGACAAGGTGGAGTTGGTGGAGCGACTCCTTCTGGACGGGATCGAGGGGGCGACGACGTCGACGATCCGTCGCACCGCGCGCAGGTTGGTCGCTCGGCACGATCCGGCCGGTGCCAAAGCCCGGCGGGAACAGGGCGAGGCCGATCGTGACGTGCGGTTCCGCGCGAACGACGACGGCACGTGCTCGATGGAGGGCACGCTGCCCGGTCCGGCGGGTCAGGTGGTCGCAATGCGGCTGCGGACGATGTGCTTCGAGGTCTGCGGGAGCGATCCGCGCACATTCGCGCAGCGTCGGGCGGATGCATTGGTGGCATTGGCGGACGGGTCCGGTCGACTGCTGTGCCTCTGTGGTCGCACCGACTGCACACAGACGGTTCGCTCAAGTGAATCTCGACCGTGCGATTCCGGGACGGCTCCGCACCCATCGGTGTCCGACGTCGCTGCTCCGGATGCGGACGAATCCGCGCCGCAGTGTGTCGGTCTGGATGGTCACGGTGACGCTGGCGACCACCACGTCGGCTCCGCGAGGGAAGACGGCGCCGGCGCCGCGTCGGCAGTGGACGGCGTCGGCGCGATGCCGCCCGAGGTTGATGCGCGCGGTGCGGATGATGGCGTCGACAGCTCGGGTCTCCGCAATGCGCGATCCAATCGGTCTGGAAGTCGGGATGATCCGATCCTGCCGTCGTTACCCCCGGCGACGGTTCACGTCGGGGTGAACCTGACGACGCTCCTCGGGCTCGATGACCTGCCCGCGTATCTGGCTGGGCACGGATGGATAGACGCAGATCTCGCGCGGGACATCGCGGCGGACGGCACGTGGAGGAAAGTCCTGACCCTGACCGATGCGGATCGGGAGGCACTGCTCGACGCGCTGTGCGGTCACGCCGGACAAGGCGGTGGGGCGGGTGAAGTTGCGGCCGATGACGCCTCCGGCGACGTGTGGTTGTCGGGTCGTCGCATCGAAACGCTCGCACACGGAAAGATTCTGGGTATCGGCCGCGCGTTGACTGCCGCGGGGATCACGCCGTCGGCCATCCGGGAACGCAGCAGGCGTCGACGAGAACAGCTGACGTACCGGCCGTGTCAGCGGCTGGCGGAGATCGTGCGCGCCCGGGACGGAATCTGTCGATTCCCCGGATGCAGCGTTCGGGCGGTTTCCTGCGACATCGACCACACGGTCCCGTTCGACCACGCGAAGCCCGCTTCGGGCGGCTGGACGGTCGAGCAGAACCTGGCCTGCCTCTGCCGTCGGCACCACCGCCTGAAGACGCTCGGGCGGTGGAACGTGCGGCAGCTCGGAGGTGGGCGACTCGAATGGACCACTCCCTCCGGTGAACTCGTCATCACAGAACCCCTCGGTGAATTCAGCGCCGACGCGACCGCACCACCGTGCGACACGGGCACGGCGAGTCGGGATGAGCAGTCGTCGGACGCTGCGGGCTGTGCTGTGAGGCCGCTCGACGGTGCAGGTTCGTCGGTACAGCCGCCCGACATGGACGGCTCCGCCGCAACCTCGCTCAAGAGCGCCGGCCCGGCGGTACCGCCAGGTGACGATGGGCGCTCGAACGCGGAGAGTGCAGCGCCGCGGGGTGTGACGCTCACCGATCCGCACGAGCTCGCCCGATTGTTCGGACAACCCCGCGGTAGGGGGTAGAGGCCGACCTGAAATACCTGCTCGACAGCTGGCCCAAGCCGATCGCCGTGGTCGACCGAGCCTGCAACATCAAGGTCTACGACCTCGACCGGCCCGTCACGGTCCCGGTCGACGACGAACCGGCACCGTTCTGATCGCGGTGCGTGAATATTCGCATGCACTTCGACTCGCCGGCACGCGGTCCTGGCGTTCGACCCGAACAGTTGGCGCGCAGGAATAGTGGTCCGCGGCGGGCCTGAAGTAGTCGGTGTCATTCACCATAGAAGCCGACCTGATAGTCCCACGAGTCGTCGATCGTGAATGGTTCGCCGATGTACTCCGCGAAGGTGTGGAGCATTACCGGTGAAATGTCGTAGCCGCCCGCTTCGAGTGGGTATTTCACTCCGCCGATCCTCACGGTGTCTCCGAGGTTCAATAGATCCTTGAGAGTTTCCGTACTCAATCCCGGCATGGGATAGTCACGAACTTGCAGTTCGGAGTCCTTGTCGAAAGCCTCCAAGTACCACATACGTTCATCGCTCCGATCGACGTGTCGGATCAGCCGGCCTTGTTGGCGCACTCGCGTGGGGGTCGGACTCGCCTCGGTGCCCTCCCGCCCTTGTCGTATTCTCGACCGCGCCGTGCTGATAGTCCCACACGTACGTATTGCCCTTGTTGTCTTGCGATCTGGTGCACTGCTGGTAGCTCCGGCGAACGCTTTCTTGAAGGTTGGCGACGTGCTCCTCGGGACGCGGCGGCCCGGCGGGGTGGTACCCACCCCGCCGGGTACCACCCGTCGAACGGGCCGGCGCTCAGCGGTGCAACGGCGAGCAGCCCCGGGCCTCGAAATCGGCCTTGGAGGAGTACATGCCGTCGGGCAGGTACTGCCCCATCACGGCCTTCTCGTCGCCCGGTGTCCGGGTGTCCTGGACGGCGTGGCCGAACCCGGCCGACGGCAGCATGTTTCGCAGGATGAGGTAGCCGTCATCGGGATGGCCCGCGCCGTCGCCGGTCGGGGAGAGGGGTAGCCAGGCGACGCCGCAGGCTTCGGTGGCGTTCACCGGGCGGTCCTCCGGCAGGGTGGCCACGATGGTGAATCGGCGTGCCGAGTCGAGCGGCACCTGCTCGTCGTGGAGGCATCCGACCACCTTCGTGGTGGCCATCGACTCGTTGTTGCACAGCGACCAGTAGCGCATGTCCACGTCGTCGACGCGATCCTGACCGTTGAGGGTGCGCGGCGTCACCGGCATCGTCCCGGTCAGGGTGAGAACCTCGCCGAAGCCGCGGTTGGTCAGCGCCGCAACGTAATTGTTGTCCTTGTTCGAGTACTGGCCGCCGGTGCGTGCGGGGGTCCCGCTGCACTGCCCGAGGTAGCTGCACTGGAGGCCGAACGGCACGTTGTAGAAGGTTCGCCACGCCGGCTGCTGCTCGGCGGGGAAGGTCGCGGGCCTACCGGGCTGGTCCCGCAGCGAGAGGTAGGTGTCCAGCGGGAGCTTGTCCACTGCCGGTGTGGTCGTCGCGGCGGCAACGGCGCTGCACAGGGACTCCCCGGTGAGCACCTGCCCGTCGGTCAGGTGCAGCTCGGGCTCGGGCAGTCCGACGCCACCGGTCACGTCGCGGCCGTTGTCAGGCAGGTACAGGCGGTAGAGCAGGGTGGTTCGTTCCTGCCCGGGAACTCCCGCGTACAGGGTGTTCGGTGCGGCGGTCCCGGGATCCGTGGGCGGTGTCTCGTTCACGACGGTCGCGGTGTACGAGCGGGGGCCGTGCCCGTTGCGGGGAGCCCCGGGCAGGTACGGGTTCGTCGAGCCCTCGTCGGGCGCGGTCGACACGTCGTTCAGCGCGGCGGTGGGCGAGTTGGTGCTGATGTCGTAGGAGTTGAGCGACTGGTACCGGGCATGCGCGTAGTCGCCCCGCAGCACGAGGCGCGCGCCGTCCGGGATCGCGAACTGCGCTGCCCAGTACAGCGCCCCGGAGTCGGGGAAGGCGTAGTTGAGGTCCTGGTTCGTCGCCGAGAACGTCGGACCGAACCAGAAGCACGTGGACGTGGGGTGGTTCTGGTCGCCCGTCGACCCCCCGCTCGACCCGAGATCCGGGGCGCCGGAGCCCGAGGAGCCGAGGTCGAGGGGGCCCAGCGCCTGGGCGGCACCGGTCGGAAGCAGGGTGACGACCGCGGCGAGTGCCGCCGCTGTCACGAGTCTGGCGAGGGCGGGCATCCGTGCTCCTTGTGATCTGGGTAACAAAACGTGCGCTGACGATAGGGGCCCTATGGAACAAAAGTCAATGACGTCTCATTTGGAAAGGCGCAAGTAAACGTCCCATGCGCTACAGTCCGACCGTGAGTTCCCAGCCTGTCGACGGGCCGCCGTCGTTCCGTAAGCCGACCGCGAGCGATGCCCGCGCCATGGCGACATGGCTGTTCCGGCGGGGCGAGCGCGTGGACATGCACACCGTTGCGTCGCATCTCGACATCGGCCGGTCGACGCTCTATCGGTGGGTCGGGGATCGCGAAAAGCTCATGGACCAGGTGATTCTCGCGTCCATCGGGGACATCTGGGAGGATGCCCGCGGCGCCGCCGAGGGCGCGGGGATCGACCGCGCGCTCGACGCGACTCGGCGCTTCATGCAGGGCTGTGTCGACTTCGAGCCGCTCGCGACGTTCGCGCGACGTGAGCCGAATCTGGCGTTGCGGGTCCTGCTCGATCCGGACGGTCTCGTCACAAAGGCGCTCGCGCGCAACCTTTCTCGCGAGATTGCCGAGACGGCCCCGGATATCGCCGTTCCGGAGGAAACCTACGGCGTGCTCGCGCTCACCGCCACCGCGCTGCTCTGGGCACACGTCGCGGCGAGCCGTGAACCCGACATCGACGCGACGATCGCCATCATGCGTGCCGTGCTCGCCGCACACGTGCGGGATGCGGGATCGTCCGGCAAAGAACCGGGTCGACCGTAGGTTGCGGTGGACTTCGCGTCCGGCTGTGATCGCACCGACCCGGAAGGCGCGGGTCCCGGGCGAGTTCCGGATCCGTCGCGGCGAGCCTCCATGCATCGGCGGACGAGGTGGACCACAGTCGACGGATGGCCATCGAGAAGATTCCCGGACTTCCGGCCGGCACTCTCGGGTATCGCGGACTTGGCGTGGTGACCGCGGACGACTACCGGACGGTGCTCGACCCCGCGATCGAGGAGGCGACCGCCGCCCATCAGCGGGTCAACCTCGTCTACGTCCTCGGTGACGGTTTCGATCGGTACTCACTCGGCGCGATGTGGCAGGACTCGCGGCTGGTCGGCGTCTCGCGCGACATCTGGGGACGGTTGGCCCTGGTCACCGATCACGCCGGACTCGGCGAGGCCGTTCACCTGCTGGCCTTCCTGTTTCCCGGTGAGCTGCGGGTCTTTTCGACGGACCGGGAGGCCGACGCGATCGGGTGGGTGTCTGGCGGCTGAGGGCGTCGGTCACCCGGCGATCCGGTCGATTGAAGTCAGCGGGACCGTCGGATGGGCACGAAGCACGGCCTCCAGCCGCGCCGCGACGTCGGCGGGAGCGGTGCCCTCCGTGCTCAGGACCAGGTCGACGCCGGTGAGTGCGCGCATGGTGGTCGCGAGCCGGTGGGCGGCGTCAGCCAGTTCCTCTCTTCCCGACCAGGTTTCGGGCTCCCGGTCGAGTACCCGGCGTCGTACGGTCTCCGGTTCGGCGTCGAGACGCACGGTCAGGTGATCGTCCGCGCCGGTCGCGGCCGACAGTGCGTCGCCGTACGCGTCGTCCTCCACGGTTGCCGTGACGAGGAGGAGCGTGTGGCCGGCCTCGCGGTACGAGTCCGCGAGCATCGCCACGTTGCGCATCAGGCGCGGGACGTCGAGCGGCGGGTAGCAGCGTTCGAGTTCGTCGAGTTCGATCAGCGCGTTGGCGACGCCGGCGTCCCCGAGGCCGTCGTGTAGTTCGGTGACGACGGAGCTCTTTCCCGCGCCCGGTGGTCCGGTCAGCAGCAGCACGAACATGTCGGCCAGTGTGTCAGTTCGCGGACCGCCCGGGCAGGATCAGGGCGACCACCAGGGCCCCGACGGCCAGTGCCAGGCCGCCGACCAGGCTGGCCTGCCCGATGGCGTCGGCGAACGAGACGCCCGCGGCCTCCCGCAGCGGCTCCGCGAACGACGAGGCCAGCGGGTTGGCCGACAGCTCCTGTGCGACCAGCGTTGCGCCACCGACGGATTCGCCCGCGACCTGCATCGCGTAGTCGGCCTGGGCGGCCATGTCTCCGGTCAGTGTCGGGAGCGGTGCCGCGTCGATGAACCCGGCGATCGACTCCTTGTATCCGGCGGCCAGGATCGAGCCGAGGATCGCGATGCCGAGCGAGCCGCCGAGTTCGATGGCCGTGTCGTTCAGGCCGCCGGCCGCGCCGAGATCGTCGTCGGGGAAGCGATCCATGATCGCGTCGGTGGCGGGAGGTTCGGCCAGGCCGATGCCGAGACCGAGCAGCACCAGCGGCACCGCGAAGTCCAGGTAGCCGGAGCCGGCGTCCACCCGGACCAGCAGCAGGACCCCGGCGGCGGCGATCGCCATGCCCGCCACGATCGCCCACCGCACGCCGACTCGTGGGGCGACCCGCCCGGCCGCGAGCGCGCCGACCGAGACCGCCGCGGCCAGCGGCAGCAGCCGGACTCCGGTCTCGAGCGGGCCGTAGCCGAGGACGAACTGGAACTGCTGGGCCACGAAGTAGATCGCGCCGAATGCGGCGAGGAACAGCAGCAGCACTGCCAGGGTGGCGCCGCCGATCGTGCGGTCACCGAGCTTGCGGACGTCGAGCAGCGGCTGTGGATGCCGCAGTTCCCAGACCACGAACGCGGCCAGGGCGCAGGCCGCGAGGGCCGCGGCGGCGACCGGTCCGGCAGTCCACCCGAAGTGGAAGCCGTTGATGATCGCGTACACCAGGGCGCCGATCGCGACCACCGAGAGCAGTCCGCCGGCCCAGTCGATCCGCCCCGCCTTTTCGGCCCTCGACGGCGGCACGAGGATCAGCGCGGCGAGCGCCGCGACCGCGGCGATCGGCACGTTGATCAGGAAAGTGGCATTCCACGAACCGGATTCGAGGATCCATCCCGCCAGGAGCGGCCCGAACGCGATGGCCAGACCGGACGTCGCGGCCCATGCCGCGATGGCGCGGGAGCGTTCGGCTCGGGGGAACGTCGCGACCAGCAGCGACAGGGTCGCCGGCATGATGATCGCCGCGCCGACGCCCATGGTGATCCGCGCGGTCACCACCGCGGTGGTCGTGTCGGCGAGGCTGCCGTAGACGGCGCCGGCGCCGAACACGAACAGTCCGGTCAGCAGCGCGCCGCGGCGGCCGTACCGGTCGCCGATGACGCCGCACAGCAGCATCAGTGCCGCGTAGGGGACGGTGTAGCCGTCGATCACCCACTGCAGCTGCGAGCTGGTGAGCGCGAGGTCGCGGGTCATGTCGGGCGCCGCGACGATCAGCGCGGTGTTCGCCATGACCACGATCAGGAGCGAGAGGCACAGCACGCCCAGTGCCGCCCATCTCCATCGATAGGGAGTCTCGTCGGTGGTGGTCGGTCGGGTGGCGAGGAAGGTCACGGTCGGCTCCGTTCCGGGCGTCACGACTATTGATTGCACACTGATGTGCAAGTTAGTTTGTTGCACAGTGGTGTGCAATGACGGTGTGGCGGGTATCACCGCCCCCGCGCGGTGCGCCGAACGCCGCGTCGGCGGCGTGGAACACTGCGAGTGTGGAAGTTGGTGCTGGTGGGGTGAGTGAGCCGGTCCGGCCGCGGCGCAGTCAGGCCCGCGCCAACCGGTCGCGCATCATCGAGGCCGCGATCGGGGCCTTCGCCGCCGACCCGGACGCGAGCATGGACGACGTCGCACGGGCGGCGGGAGTGGTCCGCCGTACCGTGTACGGACACTTTCCGAGCCGCGACGCCCTGGTCGAGGGCATCGCCGACGAGGCATCGGCGGCCCTGCTGACAGTTCTCGACGGAGTGCCCGCACTGCCAGGCCGACCGGACCTGGCGTCCGCGGTGCTCGCGCTGCTGACCTGGCCGATCGGCGACCGCTTCCGGGTGCTGCTCACGTTCGCCCGCAAGGAACTCGGCGAGGAACGCATCCGCGATCTGCTCGAACCGGCCCGGGCTCCGAGCGTGGCACTGGTCGAACGCGGTCAGGCCGACGGGGTCTTCTCCTCGTACCTGCCCGCACCGGTCCTGGTCACGATGACCGAGGCGGTGGCACTCGCGCTGTTCGAGGAGGCCAACCGCGGTCTGGTCAACGATGCGGGGGAGTCGTTCGCGGTCGCGTCGCTCGTGATCGTCGGCCTGACGCCCGATCGGGCCGCGGAAGTGGTCGACGAGGCCCTGCGCTGGTTGCGTGAGAGCGCCGCCACACCCGGGGTCTGACCGCCCTTTACTCGGTGGGAAGGCCCGCGCGAGCGAGATAGACTGCGAACACCACCATCGCCGGATCAGGGAAGCAGGCCATAGCAACCACGTGAGTGCAGACAGCGAAACGGGTGAGACCACGGTGTCGTCGTCCGCCATGTCCGGATCCGGTGTCTCGGCGCGGACGGCCGACCGGCAACAACGCCCCGCACAGCGCTCCGTTCGATCCAGCATGGAGGTTCCACCCGAGTCGGTGCTGCCCCTGCTCGGATCGACCGACGAGAACCTCAAGGCACTCGAACGGTTGCTCGCCGCCGACATCCACGTGCGCGGCAACAGCGTCACGCTGACCGGCCGGGTCGAGGACGTCGCGCTGGCCGAGCGGGTGTTCGGCGAACTCGTCGCCATCGTCGGCCGCGGCCAGACGCTCACTCCGGATGCGGTGCGCCGCAGCGTGTCGATGCTGACCGACGGTGCGGGGGAGTCCCCGGCCGAGGTGCTCAGTCTCGACATCCTGTCGCGGCGCGGCAAGACGATCCGGCCGAAGACCGTCAACCAGAAGCGGTACGTCGACGCGATCGACGCCAACACCATCGTGTTCGGCATCGGACCCGCAGGCACGGGTAAGACGTATCTGGCGATGGCGAAGGCCGTGCAGGCGCTGCAGTCGAAGAACGTCAGCCGGATCATCCTGACCCGCCCGGCCGTCGAAGCCGGAGAGCGGCTCGGATTCCTGCCCGGCACCCTGCACGAGAAGATCGACCCGTACCTGCGGCCGCTGCACGACGCGCTGCACGACATGATGGATCCCGAGGCGATCCCGAAGCTGATGCAGGCCGGGGTGATCGAGGTGGCGCCGCTCGCGTACATGCGAGGCCGCACCCTCAACGACGCGTTCATCATCCTCGACGAGGCTCAGAACACCACCGCAGAGCAGATGAAGATGTTCCTCACCCGGCTCGGATTCGGGTCGAAGATCGTCGTCACCGGTGACGTCACCCAGGTGGACCTGCCCGGTGGGCAGCGTTCCGGCCTGCGCGCGGCGGCGGAGATCCTCACCGACATCGACGACATCCATTTCGCGGAACTGACCAGCGCCGACGTCGTGCGGCACCGGCTCGTCTCCGACATCGTCGACGCCTACGATCGCTACGACTCCGACCGGCTCGACGACGTCAAGCTCGGCAACCGGGCACAGCGGCGAGCCGCCGAGACATCGCAGCGGCGCGCGGCGGCGCGGCGCTGACCGAACCGGAATTTTCGAAGTGAGCCCCCGCACCGACGCCGACGCGGCCCGAGGAGAACGGCACAGATGAGCATCGAGGTATCCAACGAGTCCGGGATGGACGTGTCCGAGGCGGAGCTGGTCAGCGTCGCCCGGTTCGTGATCTCCCGCATGGACGTGCATCCGGCGGCCGAGCTGTCGATGGTGCTCGTGGACCTGGACACCATGGCGGACCTGCACATGCGCTGGATGGACCTGCCCGGTCCGACCGACGTGATGTCGTTCCCGATGGACGAGCTCGAACCCGGCGGGCGGCCCGACGCGCCCGAACCGGGTCCGGCGATGCTCGGCGACATCGTGTTGTGCCCGGCGTTCGCCGCGGACCAGGCCGCGAAGGCCGGTCACTCCACTGCTCACGAGCTGGCGCTGCTCACCGTGCACGGCGTCCTGCACCTGCTCGGCTACGACCATGCCGAGCCGGAGGAGGAGAAGGAGATGTTCGCGCTGCAGAACAGCCTGCTCGCCGAGTGGTACGAGGACCTGGACCGGCAGCAGCGCGAGGCCGAACTGGCCGCCCGCGACAGCCGGCTGCTCGGCAAGACCGGCTTCGTCGGGCCGACCGATGAGTGATCACCGGTGACCGGTGCCGTCGTACTGATCCTGTTCGCTGTCGTCCTCGTTCTCCTCGGTGGGCTGTTCGCCGCCCTCGACTCCGCGCTCAACACCGTCTCGCCGGCCCGCGCCCTGGAGATGGCCAAGGACGAACGTCCCGGCGCCCAGCGGCTGCTTGCGGTCGTCGAGGACCGGCCCCGCTACGTCAACCTGATGGTGCTGCTGCGCATTGCCGCCGAGATCAGTGCGACGGTGCTGCTCGCGGCGGGTCTGCTCGAACTGCTCACGCGTGGCTGGGCGCTCGCGGTCACCGCAGTGGTGATGGTGCTGGTCAACTACGTCGTGATCGGTGTCGGGCCGCGCACCGTCGGCCGTCAGCACGCCTATTCGATCGCGCTCGCAGCCGCGCTGCCGTTGCAGTGGCTCGGTGTCCTGCTCACCCCGATCAGCCGGCTGCTCATCGTCATCGGCAATGCGCTCACCCCCGGCAAGGGATTCCGCAACGGACCGTTCGCGTCCGAGATCGAACTGCGTGAGCTGGTCGACCTGGCGCAGGAGCGCGGCGTCGTCGCCGACGAGGAACGCCGGATGATCCAGTCCGTCTTCGAACTCGGCGACACCCCGGCCCGTGAGGTGATGGTGCCGCGACCGGAGATGGTGTGGATCGAGGCCGACAAGTCGGCCGGGCAGGCCACTTCGCTGGCCGTGCGCAGCGGACACTCGCGAATCCCGGTGATCGGTGAGAACGCCGACGACGTCCTCGGCGTGGTGTACCTGAAGGACCTGGTGCAGAAGACGTACCACTCCACCGACGGCGGCCGCGGCGTCACCGTCGCCGAGGTGATGCGGCCGGCCGTGTTCGTGCCCGACTCGAAACCCCTCGACAGCCTCCTCGCGGAGATGCAGCGCGACCGCAACCACATGGCGCTGCTCGTCGACGAGTACGGCGGCATCGCCGGACTGGTCACCATCGAGGACGTGATCGAGGAGATCGTCGGCGAGATCGCCGACGAGTACGACACCGACGAGATCCCGCCCGTCGAGGACCTCGAGGACGGCCGCTACCGCGTCTCGGCGCGGCTGCCGCTCGAGGACCTGGGCGAACTGTTCGACCTCGAGATCGACAGCGACGAGGTCGACACCGTCGGCGGCCTGGTCGGCTACCAACTCGGCCGCGTGCCGCTGCCCGGCTCCGAGGTCGTGGTCGCCGCCGGCGACGACTCGGACACCGCCGAGCGCCTCGTGCTGCGGGCCGAGGGCGGCAGCGACATGCGCGGCCGCGTCCGGATCACCACCGTTCTCGCCTGGCGCGCACCGGAACCCGACGACGCCGACACCGACACCCAGGAGCACGCATGACCACCACCGAATTCCGTTCCGGCTTCGTCTGTTTCGTCGGCCGCCCGAACACCGGCAAGTCGACGCTGACCAATGCGCTGGTCGGCAGCAAGATCGCCATCACCTCGTCGCGGCCGCAGACCACCCGGCACACCATCCGCGGCATCGTGCACCGCGACCACGCGCAGCTGATCCTGGTCGACACCCCCGGTCTGCACCGCCCGCGCACCCTGCTCGGGCAGCGGCTGAACGACCTTGTGCGCGACACCTATTCGGAGGTCGACGCGATCGGCCTGTGCATCCCGGCGGACGAGAAGATCGGTCCCGGCGACCGCTGGATCCTCGAGCAGGTCCGGCAGGTCGCGCCGCGCACCAAGCTGATCGGCATCGTCACCAAGATCGACAAGGTGAGCAAGGACCAGCTCGCGCAGCAGCTGATGGCCGTCTCCAAGCTCCTCGGACCGGACACCGACGTGGTGCCGGTGTCCGCCTCGTCGGGGGAGCAGGTCGAGGTGCTGGTCGACGTGCTGGCCTCGCACATGGAGGAGGGTCCGGCGTTCTACCCGGACGGCGAGCTCACCGACGAGCCCGAGGAAACCCTGATGGCCGAGCTCATCCGCGAGGCCGCGCTGGAGGGCCTCGGCGACGAGCTGCCGCACTCGCTGGCCGTCGTCATCGAGGAGATCGTCGAACGCGAGGGGCGCACGGAGAAGCAGGGCGAACTGCTCGACGTGCACGCGCTTCTGTACGTCGAACGCCCCAGCCAGAAGGGCATCGTCATCGGCAAGGGCGGTGCCCGGCTGCGCGACGTCGGCACCAAGGCCCGCACCCAGATCGAGAAGCTGCTCGGAACCAAGGTCTACCTGGAACTGCACGTCAAGGTGGCCAAGGACTGGCAGCGCGACCCGAAGCAGCTGGGCCGGCTCGGCTTCTGATCCCCTCCTCCCCGGTCAGAGTTTGTCGGCGAGGACGTCGAGATTGCTGATCTCCGGCGGCACGGAGAACAGTTCCTCGGCGCGCTCGCCGAGAGCCTTCGCGACGGCCCCACCCAGATGCGCCGCCCGCCCGGCCTCGTCGGGGAACGCGTCGATGATCCCGAACGACGACGGTCCGAACCGCACCGCGAACCACGCAGTGGTGTCCGGCTCCTGTTCGACGAGCGGCACCGCCGACCGCAGGAACTCCTCGACCGCGTCCTCCTTGCCTGCCTTCGCCTCGAGCCGGACCAGCAGTGCCTTGGTGGTGACCATGGGAACCTCCTCGGTTCAGTCGACCAAGAACCAGCATCACACCGCCGGGTGTCCTTGGGAAGGTGCCTGTCCGTCGACGCCAGGAGGTCTACCTTCCAAGGAAGGACAACCACCTCAACTGGAGGACGGCATGGGTCTCATCCACATCGAGCTGTTCGCAACCCTCGACCTCGTCGGGCAGGCACCCGGCGGCCCCGAGGAGGACCCGGTCGGGTTCCCGTTCGGCGGCTGGCAGGCGCCCCTGCTGGACGAGGTCTCCGGGGCGCAGGTCGGTGCCGCGTACGAGGGCACGGACGCCCTCCTGCTCGGCCGACGGACGTACGACATCTTCGCCGCCTACTGGCCCCATCAGGAGGGCGGCGAGGACAACGAGATCGCGACGCTCTTCAACAGGGTCCCGAAGTACGTGGCGTCCCGCGGCAGGCCCGACCTCTCGTGGGCAGGGTCCACGCAACTCGGCCCGGATCTGGTGACCGCGGTGCGTGAGATCCGGGACCGGCACGAACACGTGAAGGTCGTCGGAAGCCTGAACCTGGTCCAGACCCTCCTGCGCGAGAAGCTCTTCGACCGCCTCGACCTCTGGGTGCATCCGATCGTGCTCGGCGTCGGGAAGAAGGTGTTCGACGGCGGCGCCGTGCCCACCAACCTCACCCTTCTCGATGCGCCGGTGGCCGGTCCGAAGGGCACGGTGTACCTGCGCTACGGGCTCGCCGAGGGCACGCCGCGGACGGGCGACATGACCGCACCCGACCGCGGTGCCGGACCGGACGACTGAAGCCGCCCCGGCGCCGCGTCAGCCGCCGGCGAGCAGCCGCAGGATCGCGACGGAGACGTCCTGCGGCACGCCGGTCGCGACGCGGCGCAGCTGCAGACCGGCGATCGTCGCGACCAGGGTCGGGGCGACTGCGGCGGCGTCCGGCACCCCGAGGGCCTCGAGGATCGTGACGGTCAGGGCGTCGTAGGCGGCGAAGCACTCGTCGGCGGCATCCTGCAGCGACGGGTCGCGGCCGGCCTGGATGTACAGCTCGAACGGAGCCAGACGCTCGGCCGACCAGCCGAGGTCGCGAACCACCTGTTCGGTCAGCGACGCGGCGTCGACGATGCTCAGTCCCCGGTCCCGGTAGCTCTCCGCGAGGGTCGTCAGCCGGGCGGTCTCGTCGGTGACGAAACCGAGCAGCGCGTCGCGCAGCATGTCCGTCCGGGTGGGGAAGTGGTAGGTGATCGAGCCGAGCGACACGCCCGCCTGCGCGGCGATCCGCCGATTGGTCACCGCCGCGACGCCGTCCGTGCCGATCACGTGCAGCACCGCGTCGAGGATCCGGTCCCGGGCCGGCGCCGTCTGCGTCGTCATTTCACCACCACCGGTCGGGACGCACCGTGTCCCAGCGCAGTTCGCGTTCGAGCTGCGCCGCGAGCGCCACCAGCATCGGCTCGGTGGAGGCGTGACCCATCAGCTGCACGCCCCGCGGCAGCCCGTCGGCGGTGAACCCGGCGGGGACGTTCACCGACGGCCAGCCGAGCACGTTCCACGGCCAGGTGTACGGGCACGCGGCGGTGATCACCTTGTCGGTATCGAAGTGTCCGGTGTGGTCGATCGCGTGGACCGGAGGCGGCGGGGTCGCGGTGGTCGGGGCGAGGATCACGTCGAACTCGGAGAAGATCGCGCCGATCCGCCGCCGGATCCGCGGCTCGGCGGCGCGAGCGGCGCGCAGCGGCAGGCCGCCGAGCAGGCGTCCGTTGCGGGCGTTCGCGAGGGTGCGCGGGTCGAGCAGCGACGGGTCGGGTGCGCGTCGTCGCCACAGCTCCAGCCCGGCCATCGACCGGGGAAGGAAGTTGGCGCCCAACGTGATTCCGTAGTCCGGGTCGGCGAGGACCACCTGGTGCCCGAGCCGGCGCAGGGTGTGTGCCACGGCGCCGACAGCGCCGAGCATCTCCGGGTGCAGCGCGGTCGGGGTCGCGGTGAACGGCCGCTTCAGCGACAGCGCGATCCGCAGCGGTCCGGGGTCGCGGTCGGCGGCCTCGCGGACGGTGACCGGCCGTGGCGTGTGCAGGTCGCCGTCGTGCGGTCCGGCGACGAGGTCGAGGAGCAGCGCCGCGTCGGCGACCGTCCGCGCGAGCGGGCCGATCACGGTGATGCCGTGGAACGCCTCGGGATCCGGCCAGGTGGAGATCCGTCCGCGCTGCGGCTTGATGCCGACCAGGTTGGTCCATGACGCCGGGATCCGCACCGAACCGGCGCCGTCCGAGCCCAGTGCGGCGGGCACGAGTCCCGCCGCGACCGCGGCGGCGCTGCCGCCCGACGAGCCTCCCGGGGTGCGGCCGCGGTCCCACGGGTTGCGGGTGTGGCCGAAGCTGCCGCCGGTGAAGGGCCACTGGCCGAACTCGGGGCTGTTGGTCTTGCCGACGATCACCGCGCCGGCGGCGCGCAGGCGGCGCACCACCTCGGAGTCGGCGGTCTTGGCGGGGAAGTCGCCCGCGCAGCCGAATGCCGTGGGTTCGCCGGCGACGTCGACGTCGTCCTTGACGGCGATCGGGACGCCGAGCAGGGGGAGCCGCTCGCCCGCGGCGAGACGGCGATCGGCGTCGGCGGCCTCGGCCAGCGCGGCGGTGCGGCGCACCACCTTGAACGCGTTCAGGGTCGGCTGGGCGGCGGCGATGGCGTCCAGACTGCGGGTGACCATCGCGACCGCGGTGGTCTCGCCGGCGGCCAGCGACCGCGCGCACTCCTCGAGCGACGGCCAGGCGCGGTCGGACCCCTCGTTCCCGACCGCGCCCGCCCGCGGTGCCCCCTGTTGACCGGTGTCAACGCTCATGTCGCGCCCCCTGTTCGTTCGAACGAACGGTAGCAGCGGCTCCGCCGCCCGTGAGTCCTTTTCGCCCACTCGCGGGTCAAGAGGACTCACGGCGCGGGGGGTGCGGGGGTGACGGTGCCCCGTGGGAGACTGGTTCGGTGAGGTTGTACCGGGATCATGCGGTGGTGCTGCGCCAGCACAAGCTGGGCGAGGCGGACCGCATCGTCACCCTGCTCACCCGCCAGCACGGTCTGGTCCGGGCGGTTGCCAAGGGCGTGCGCCGGACGAAGTCGAAGTTCGGGGCCCGGCTCGAACCGTTCGCGCACATCGACGTCCAGCTCTACCCCGGCCGGAGCCTCGACGTGGTGACCCAGGTGCAGACCCTCGACGCCTTCGCCACCGACATCGTCGACGACTACGGCCGCTACACCACCGCGTGCGCGATCCTCGAGACGGCCGAGCGGCTGTCCGGGGAGGAGCGGGCCCCGGCGCCGCGGCTGCACCGGCTGACCGTCGGCGCGTTGCGGGCGGTCAGTGACCAGATCCGTCCGCCGGAGCTGATCCTCGACGCCTTCCTGCTGCGGGCGATGGGCTTCGCCGGCTGGGCCCCGGCCCTCGACGAGTGCGCCCGTTGCGCCGCTCCCGGACCGCACCGCGCCTTCCACGTCGCGGCCGGGGGAGCGGTGTGCGTGCACTGCCGTCCGCCCGGTGCGGCCACCCCGTCACCCGGCGTGCTGGACCTGATGAGCGCCCTCGACCGCGGCGAATGGGCGTACACCGAGACCGTCTCCCCGGCGGTGCGCTCCCAGGCGTCCGGGCTGGTGGCCGCGCACCTGCAGTGGCACCTGGAACGGCAGTTGCGGACGCTGCCGCTGATCGAGCGGTCCCGGCCGCATGCCGCCGTCGACGAGGCGGTCGGGCAGGATGAAGGGCGTGATCCGACGACGCGCACCGCAAGCCTCGCCTGACCGGGAGATCCGGCCCCCCCGCCCGCACCCGTCCGGTGCCCGGCCCCCGATCATTCAGCCGGAACTGATCCCCCGGCACGTGGCGCTGGTGATGGACGGCAACGGTCGCTGGGCGCAGGAGCGGGGCCTGCCCCGCACCGCCGGTCACGAGCGCGGCGAGGCCGTGCTGATGGACACCCTCGAGGGCTGCATCGAGATCGGCGTCAAGTGGCTCTCGGCATACGCGTTCTCCACCGAGAACTGGAAGCGCAGCCCCGAGGAGGTCAAGTTCCTCATGGGGTTCAACCGGGACGTGATCCGGCGCCGGCGTGACGAGATGCACGAGATGGGTGTGCGGGTGCGCTGGGCGGGACGGCGGCCGCGGCTGTGGGCGTCGGTGATCAAGGAACTCGAGATCGCCGAGGAGATGACCAAGGACAACGACGTGATGACGCTGACGATGTGCGTCAACTACGGCGGCCGAGCCGAGATCGCCGATGCGGCAAGGGAGATCGCGCGGCGGGTCGCGGCCGGGGAGATCAACCCGGAGAAGGTCACCGAGGCGACCGTCGCCCGGTTCCTGGACGAGCCGGAGATGCCCGACGTCGACCTGTTCCTGCGGCCGTCCGGCGAGCAGCGCACCTCGAACTTCCTCATCTGGCAGTCCGCCTACGCGGAAATGGTGTTCCAGGAGAAGCTGTTCCCCGACTTCGACCGACGTGACCTGTGGGCGGCGTGCGTGGAGTACGCCTCCCGCGACCGGAGGTTCGGTGGGGTGAAGGAGCAGTGAGCGAGGACACCGCACAGGTGCTGCAGGGCCGCGCCCGCGACACTCTCGCGCACTTCGTGACCGTCACCGAAACCGACGACGGCTCACTGGGATTCGAGTACGCCGGGGCGCTGTGTTCGCTGCGGGCGGTGGCCCTGGCTCCGGGACTGGAGGTGCTGGCGCTGACGGCGGTGCTGGCCTGGGACCGGCCGGTCAGCACCACACTGCACCGCAGGGTCGCCGACAAGAACGCGGCGCTGCAGTTCGGACTCGTCTCCGTGATCACCCGCGGCCGGTTCGCCGATGTCATCCTCCGGTACACCTTTCCGGCCGCCGGACTGACCGACGAGGCGTTGACCACGATGCTCCTGCTGGTGCTTTCCGGGGTGGATGACAGCAGGCAGGGCCTGCTGCCGTAGCGGAGGTCGCCCGACCCCCCGGGCCGGCTCCCGCGCCGGTACCCCCAGGATTTGGGGGTACCGGTCGTGCATCGGGCCGGCACAGACTGGGGACATGGGCGTGAGGCTAAATGCCGAGATGCTCCGTTCGACCGTGCGGGATGTTGCCCGCGCATCAGGTGACACATCGGAGTTTCGGCATGCGATCCTCGGGGCGATCCGGTCGTAGATCCCGTACGACCGGGCTTCTTCACGAAGGCCGGGGTGAACGGCCGCCAGGAGCTGGTCGCGCACCTGTTCCATTCCCATTCCCTGGGTGAGGAAGGTGTACTCGGGAGTCATTCGGTGCGAATGGATTTGCGGGGATCCATTGGTTGCGCAGATGCGAATCGCTGTTAACATACGTGCCCGAGGGGGTTGCGATCCGGTCCGGCCGCAGACCTGTCGACAGCGATCACGAGGGGGCGTCGCCTGATGAATGCGCTCGACCGAATCCTGCACTACGAGATGAAGGTCTCCGAGTTCCTCGGAGTCCTGATCCTGGTGGGCATCCCGTACTTCGTCATGGGCGTCGTGTGGACGCTCACGCACACCGATCACCTGCGGGACATGCACGGACTCGACGTCGTGATCTCGTTCCTCGGTTCCGTCGTGTGCTGGCCGGTGCTCACCTTCTCGAATGTGTGCATGACGTGAGGCATGGTCGGTTGCGAGCGGAGATCCGTCGATGATCCTTCTGGTTCGGCTGATAGACCTCGGCGTCCTGTACCTTCGGATCCTCGGTGGCAGGGTGGAGGTCGCCGGTGCGGTGCGTGCACTCGCCTGGATTGCCTTCGTGTCACTCGCGCTGCTGGGCCTCGGCCTGTTCGGGTTCGTGGTGGTGCACCTGCTCGACGTCATCTCCGCAATCACCGGCGACACCTACCGCTGACCCCGCTGCCGGTGGTCGGGCAGTCCGACCCGAGGTTCGCCTACCCGCCGTACACCGACCGCGCGCAGGCGGTGATGCGGCGGATGTTCCGACCGATCCGTTGGCGTCCGCTCAGGACTCCTTCGGTGTGAGTGCGGCGAGGGCCGCGGTGAGGTCCGCCTCGAGTCGGTCGCGGTCGACGCCCAGGCCCGACAGCGGACCGTTGCCGTCCTCGACCTCGAGCAGTGCGAGGAGAACGTGCTCGGTGCCGATGTAGTTGTGGCCCAGTCGAAGTGCGTGACGGAAGGTCAGTTCCAGTGCCTTGCGTGCGGCGGTGTCGTAGGGGATCAGTTCGGGTGTCTCGTCGGCAGGCGCGGGCAGGGTGGCGGTGACGCCCTCGCGGACGGCGTCCACGGTCACGGACTGCCTGCCGAGGAGCAGCAGGGCCAGCGACTCGGGTTCGGCGAGCAGGCCGAGGGTCAGATGAGCGGGCGTGACCTCGACTGAGCCGGCGGCCTTGGCCTCGTTGTGCGCCGCGGCGACGACGTTGCGTGCCCGCGGGGTGAACCGGTTGAAGCCCTGGTTCGGATCGAGGTCGGCGGCCGTGCCGGGATCCTTCGGGGTGAACCGCTTCTGCACGGCCTGCTTGCTGACGCCCATGCTGCGGCCGATGTCGGTCCAGGAGGCGCCGGTGCGGCGGGCCTGGTCGACGAAGTGGCCGATCAGGTGGTCGGCGACATCGCCGAGGTGGTCGGCGGCGAGCACCGCATCGGAGAGCTGTTCGAGCGGATCGGCGTGGACCTTCTTGATCGCGTCGATCAGGTCGTCGAGCCGGATCTTGGGGGTGAGTTGTGTGGGTTCCGACATGCGTCAACTCTAAGTTGACGATGGGGGATCGTCAACCATTGGTTGACGAGAGTCGTCACGCGGTGGCGCAGGTGCGGCAGGTGCCGAAGATCTCCACGGTGTGACTGGCGTCGGTGAACCCGTTGGCCTCCGCGATCGACTGTGACCACCGCTCGACCTCCGGACCGTCGACCTCGACGGTGAACCCGCACGACCGGCACACCAGGTGATGGTGGTGGCCCGACGAGCAGCGGCGGTACACCGACTCCCCGGTGTCGGTGCGGAGCATGTCGACGGTGCCGGCCTCGGCGAGGGTCTGCAGGGTGCGGTACACGGTGGTCAGGCCGATGCCCTCGCCGCGCTTGCGTAACTCGTCGTGCAGATCCTGGGCGGACCGGAACTCGTCGATCTCGTCCAGGAGCGCCGAGATCGCGCTGCGCTGCTTGGTCGCGCGCACGCCGACCACCACCGGGATGCGGGGCTTGTCGGTCACGTCAGTGTCCTTCCTCGGCGTGGGCGACGGCGTCGATCACGATGTGGGCGAGATGGTCGTCGACGAGGCGGTAGACCACCTCGCGCCCGGAGCGGTCGCCGCGAACCACGCCCGCGGACTTGAGGACTCGCAGGTGCTGGCTGATCAGCGGCTGTGTGACCTCCAGTGCGTCGACGAGTTCGTGCACGCACCGCGGAGCCTCGTGGAGTTGCAGGACGATCGCGATCCGCACCGGCGCGGCCAGGGCTCGCAGGAGGTCGCCCGCGGCGTCCATGGTCTCGCGACCCGGCAGTTGTGCGGGGGGAGTGGCTTCGGCGCCGGGGCTGTGCAGGCCGTCGGCGTCGGTGATGCTCACTTCGGCGTACTCCTTCGCGGTGGATGTCCGGGGTGTCGTGCTCGGGCTCACGGTGACCTTATTGCAAACCGTATCCATTTTGATATGCACGAGTATGCATGTCAAACGGTGAATTGGGGTGCGCTCGCCCCTGCCGATAGGCTGGGAACGCACGTCCCTATCCACACAGCATCTATTACCCAGATGGAGAGCTTCCCCAGTGGCACCCAAGTCCAAGGTCGAAACCGTCGCCAACCTCGCCAAGCGTCGAGGTCTCGTCTTCCCATGTGGCGAGATCTACGGTGGCACCCGGTCCGCCTGGGATTACGGGCCGCTCGGCGTCGAGCTCAAGGAGAACATCAAGAAGCAGTGGTGGCGGTCGATGGTCACCAGCCGCGACGACGTCGTCGGCCTGGACTCCTCGGTCATCCTGCCCCGCCAGGTGTGGGTCGCGTCCGGCCACGTCGGCGTCTTCAACGACCCGCTCGTCGAATGCCTGAACTGCCACAAGCGGCACCGGCAGGACCACCTGCAGGAGGCGTACGCCGAGAAGAAGGGTCTCGACAACCCCGACGACGTCGCGATGGACGTCCTCGTGTGCCCCGACTGCGGCACCGTCGGTCAGTGGACCGAGCCCCGCGACTTCAACATGATGCTCAAGACCTACCTCGGCCCGGTCGAGTCCGAGGAGGGCCTGCACTACCTCCGCCCGGAGACCGCGCAGGGCATCTTCGTCAACTTCGCGAACGTGCTCACCACCTCCCGCAAGAAGCCGCCGTTCGGCATCGGCCAGATCGGCAAGAGCTTCCGCAACGAGATCACCCCCGGCAACTTCATCTTCCGCACCCGCGAGTTCGAGCAGATGGAGATGGAGTTCTTCGTCAAGCCCGGTGAGGACGAGGAGTGGCACCAGTACTGGATCGACACCCGCCTCGCCTGGTACACCGACCTCGGCATCAACCCGGACAACCTGCGTCTCTACGAGCACCCCGAGGCCAAGCTGTCGCACTACTCCAAGCGCACCGTCGACATCGAGTACCGCTTCGAGTTCCAGGGCAGCGAGTGGGGCGAACTCGAGGGTGTCGCGAACCGCACCGACTACGACCTGCGCGTCCACGAGGAGTCCTCGGGTCAGGACCTGAAGTACTTCGACCAGGCCACCGGTGAGCGCTACACGCCGTACGTGATCGAGCCGGCGGCCGGCCTGACCCGTTCGCTGATGGCCTTCCTCGTCGACGCCTACCAGGAGGACGAGGCGCCGAACGCGAAGGGTGGCGTCGACAAGCGCACCGTGCTCCGCCTCGACCGCCGGCTCGCGCCGGTCAAGGCGGCGGTGCTGCCGCTGAGCCGCAACGAGGCACTGAGCCCGAAGGCCAAGGATCTCGCGGCGACTCTGCGCAAGAACTGGAACGTCGAGTTCGACGACGCCGGCGCGATCGGACGTCGCTACCGCCGCCAGGACGAGATCGGCACCCCGTTCTGCATCACGGTCGACTTCGACACCCTCGACGACCACGCCGTCACCGTGCGTGAGCGCGACACCATGGAGCAGGAGCGGGTCTCCCTCGACAAGGTCGAGGGCTACCTCGCGCAGCGCCTGATCGGCGCGTAAGCACCTCCGGCACCTGTGCGCGCTTTCGGTGGCTCCCGCCACCGAAAGCGCGCACAGGTGCGTCAGCGCCTGACCACCCCGCGGGCGACGAGTTCCATCGTCACCGAGACCGCGCAGGTCTGCGCCAGCAGGACTCCGACGAGCACCAGGATCTGCACGGCCCCCGCCTGCACCGCGGATCCGCTCGCGAGCAGGACACCCACGAAGGCGCCCGGCAGCGTCACCAGCCCGACCGTGCGGGTCTGATCGAGCCCCGGCAACAGGGCGTCCGCGGCGCTGTCGTGGACCACCAGCATCCGCGAATCCCGTTCGCTCAGGCCGAGACTGAGCGCCGCCTCCACCTCGCCGCGCCGCTGTCCGATGGCATCGAGTGCGCGTTTGGCGGCCAGTGAGGTGGACGTCATCGCGTTACCGAGGACGATGCCGCCGATCGGGATCAGCGCGACACCCTCCAACGGCACCACACCGCTGAGCAGCATCGGGGGCAGGACCGCCGCCATGCCCGTCGCCAGTGCCGCGGTCAGCCACATCCCGGATCGGCCGGACCGCGATCGGCGGGCGGCGGTGACCGAGGCCGCAACGAACATCACGACCAGCACCGCCGCCGCCGACCACAGATGTCGTAGCGCCGCCGCCAACACCAGCGAGACCGCGGCCAACTGGGCGGCGCCGCGGGCCGCGGCCGCAGGCACCGACCACGGACGGTCGAGCCCGGCGACCCGGTACACCACGGCCGCGGCGAGCGCCATCGCCGCGCACAGCAGCGCGAGCGCGATCCCCGGGTGAGCGAGGGCCGCACTCATGCCCATCGGTCCCTAGAACCGTCCGCTGCGGCTGATCCGGCCGGAACTGCTGGGGCCGCCGAACGATCCGGGCCCCCGGCCGCCGCCGCTCCGGTAGCCGCCGCCGCGGTTGCCCCAGCCGCCGCTCATGCCGCCGCGCATCATCGAGTCGATCAGGATGCCGCCGAGGATCGCTCCGTTCATGCTCGACTGCTGCTGCTGCGGCCGCCAGCTGGCCTCCCACTGCTGGACGTCCGACTGGGCCAGTCGCAGGGCCCGGCCGCTGAGGTCGCCTGCGGCCTTCGCGTGCTGCAGGGCCTGCGACGGATCGGACTGGGCGAGCTGCCGCGCGCCGTCGAGGTGTCGCTGCGCCTCGGACAGGCGGGTGCGGGCCTCTGCGCCGACCGCGCCGCGCCGCGTGGCGATGAAGTCGGTGGCCGCGGTGATCTGGGCCTGCGCAGCGGTGATGTCCTGCGTCAGACGTTGCGCCGTCCGTTCGGCGGTGGCCTTGGCCTCGGTCGCGGTGGCGATCACCTCGTCGAGCGCGGCGTCGGCCTTGGCGAGTTCTGTGAACGCACCGAGCGGGTCGCTGTCGCGAGTGGCCTCCGCCTTCGCGAGAGCCGCCTGTGCGGCGGCCTTCGCGGCAGCCAGGTCCGCGCCGCCGTGCGTGGCGAGGGCGTCGGCGTCGGTGATGTCCTTGCGGGCGTCCTCGATCGCGGCGGGCAGCGTCGCCATCGCGGTTCGGATGTTCTCCGCGGCGTGGTCGATTCCGTCGAGCAGTTCCCGGACCTGGTCGAGAGCACCCTCGGCGGCCCGGATCGCGACGACCGCCGGGCCCTGCTTGCCCGCGGGCCTGCTCGCGGCCTCCCGGCCCGCGGTGATGTTCTGGTCGGCGTACGCCAGTTGCTCACGCGCCAGCGCGATGTTGCCGTCCACCGAGGCCAGTGCGGGAGCGGGGAACTCGCTGCGCAACGAGACCAGGGTCTTCTCCGAATCGGGGATCCGGACCGTCATCTCGACCGTCCGCTGGGTGAGCGCGTCGAGCCGGGCCGGGGCGTCGATCAGCAGGTCCCGCATGCCGTCGAACTCGGTCACCCGGTCGTTGAGCTCGCGGTCGGCGCGGCTGCAGGTGGCGATCAGCTCGACGAGCATGTCGCGCTGCTGGTCCGGGGTCTCCGGGATGTCGTCGTCGAGCCGCTGCCGGATCGTGAACGCCGACGCGAGAGTCGACTTGGCGCTCTCGTATGCGGCGGTGAACGGGGCGGTCGCGGCATCGCCGAACTCGCCGCGGGCGAGGTTCAGTTCCTCCTCGCTGGTGCGGATCGCGTTGTCGGTCTCGACGAGGACCTCCTTGGCGCGGGCGTCGAGGGCGGCGATCGGCAGCGTCGCCACCGCGGCCGGGTCGGTCCAGTCGATCTCGGCGTTGCCGGACCTGCCGCGTCCCGCCGTGCTCTTGCGGCGGCGGGTGTAGAGCACCGCGCCACCCGCGACCACGACGACCGCGCCGCCGATCACCAGATACTTGACGCCGGAACCGGATCCGGTCGACGACATCGCGTCGGACAGCCCGCCGGCGGCGGACACCGCGGCGCCGGCCCAGTCCTCCTGGCGCAGCGCCGGCACGATCGCGTTCCGTTCGATGTCCTCGACCTCGGACGCGGACACTCCGGAGATCCCGGACGGGACACTGAACGAGTACGCGCGGTCCCCGGTCGCGACGGCCAGCAGGGCGGTCCCGTTGCCGAGGCTGCTCAGCTGCTCCGTGCGGCCGGCCCACGCGTCGGCGTCCACGCCGTCGAACGAGTCGACGTACACCACCCACAACTGCACCTGGTGCTCGTCGAACAGGCTGTCCAGCGCGGCCTGGACGTCGGCGCGTTCGGACCCGTCGAGCACCCCGTTCGGATCGGTGATCTGGGAGGGCAGCCGCGACGGGGCGTCCGCTGCGGCGGTGGCGGGCAGACCGAGCAGGGCGATCAGGGTGGCCACGAAGGCGAAGGCCGCGGCGACCGCGCCCCTGCGTCGACCGGCAACGACGGGGTGTGCGAGTGACATGATCACGAATCTATCGGTTGCGGCGTCGATAGCGGTGACATCGAACGGTGCTGTCACCGCATGTCCTTCGTCACCGACCGGCCGCGGCGCCGCCGGGGCGGCGGTGACCGGTGTCGCGCCCGTCGGCTGGCAGACTTGTGGAGTGAGTTACGCAGCAGCACGCCCCCACGACGACGAGCGTCTCGGGTTCACCGGCACCGTGGCCCGGTGGCTGCGGCGTGCGGTGGTCGGGGCCCTCCTGATCGGACTGCTGTTGGTCGGGGGGACCGCGGTGCGGGTGTGGCAGGTGGCGCGGATCAACGACACCCGGTCCGCGGACGCGATCGTGGTGCTCGGCGCGGCCCAGTACTCGGGGACCCCGTCGTCGGTGTTCGAGGCCCGGCTCGAGCAGGCCGTGAAACTGTTCGAGCGCGGCGTCGCGCCGACGGTGGTGACGGTCGGCGGTAAGCAGGTCGGTGACCTGTACACCGAGGCGGCGTCCGGCAAGAACTACCTGATCTCCCGGGGCGTTCCGGAGGACCGGATCATCGCGGTCGAGGAAGGGTCGGACACGCTCCGCAGCATCGAGGGCGTCAGCCGGGTGATGGGGGAGCACTCGATGACGTCCGCGGTCCTGGTCAGCGACCCGTGGCATTCGTTGCGCACCCGCACGATGGCCCGGGACGCCGGCCTCGAGGCGTGGACGGCGCCGACCCGGCAGGGGCCCGCCGTGTTCACCCGGGAGTCGCAGTTGCACGGAATTGCCAGGGAGACAGGTGCATTGCTGTGGTACCAGCTGACCCACTTCTCCGCCGACTTCCCGTACACGGCGGTGCAGTGACCGTGTCCGCGTACACCGAGCACGACCTCGACCGGCGTGTCGCCGAGGCGCCGAAGACGGCCGGGCTGCCGGGCACCTCGTCCTCGCGCAGCGACTTCTCCCGCGACCGGGCGCGGGTGCAGCACAGCGCCGCGCTGCGCCGGCTGGCGGACAAGACGCAGGTGGTGGGGCCGCGGGACGGTGACACCCCGCGCACCCGGCTGACGCACTCGATCGAGGTGGCGCAGATCGGCCGGGGCATCGCCGACGGCCTCGGCTGCGATCCGGACCTGGTGGACCTGGCGGGCCTCGCCCACGACATCGGGCACCCCCCGTACGGACACAACGGGGAGAAGGCCCTCGACGAGGTGGCCGCCGACTGCGGCGGTTTCGAGGGCAACGCGCAGAACCTGAGGATTCTCACCAGTCTGGAACCGAAGGTCCTCGGACCGGACGGTGTCAGTGTCGGGTTGAACCTGACCCGCGCCGCCCTCGACGCCGCGATCAAGTATCCGTGGACCCGTCCGGAGCCGGGCGCGAAGTTCGGGGCGTACGACGACGACGCCGAGATCCTCGCCTGGGTGCGCGAAGGCGACCCTGCAACACGGGTGCGGGACGGCGTTCCCGGCATCCGGCGGTGCCTCGAGGCGCAGGTGATGGACTGGGCCGACGACGTCGCGTATTCCGTGCACGACGTCGAGGACGGGGTGATCGCCGGCCGGATCGACCTGCGCGCGCTCGCCGACCCCGCCGAACGCCGTGCGCTCGCCGAGATGGGTGCCGCCGAGTTCCGAGGGCTCGTGGCCGACGACCTGGTCGAGGCCGCGAGCCGGCTGTCGGTGCTGCCGGTGGTCGTCGAGGTCGGACGCTACGACGGCACCCTCGGCTCGTCGGTGGCGCTGAAGAACCTCACCAGCGAGCTGGTCGGCCGGTTCGCGACCGCAGCGGTCACCGCGACCCGGCAGGTCGCCGGCGACGGTCCGCTGTCCCGGTACGCCGCCGACCTGGAGATCCCGCCGGTCGTGGCGGCGGAGGTGGCACTGCTCAAGACCGTCGCGCTGCGGTACGTGATGTCCGACGCGGGGCACCGCACCCGGCAGGACCGGCAGCGGGACCGCATCCACCGCGTCGCGCAGTGGCTGACGCAGACCGCGCCGAGCTGTCTGGACCCGATCCTGCTGCCGGCGTGGGAGCGGGCCGGTGACGACGGCGCCCGCACCCGGGTGATCGTCGACCAGATCGCCTCCTACACCGAGAGCCGTCTCGAACGCGTCGACAAGCAGAGCCTCGGCGCGCAGGCGGCCTGGGGTTAGGCGCGAGGCGACTAACCGGGCAGCGTCTGTGCAATCACCCGCAACGTGTTGCCGCCCATGATCGCGCGGATGTCGTCGTCGCTGTGCCCGCGATCGCGCAGTTCCTGGGTGATCACCGCGATCTCGCCGGTGTCCCAGGCGACCGTGGTGGAACCGTCGTAGTCACTGCCTAGCGCGGCGGTCTGCAGGCCGCCGACGGCGATCACGTGCTCGATCGCGTCGACCACCGCGGCGGGGGTCAGCTCGCACACCGCGGCGTCCCAGTAGCCGATGCCGACGACGCCGCCGGTCGCCGCCACCCCGCGGATCTCGTCGTCGGTCAGGTTGCGGTTGACGTCGCAGGTGGCCTGGACGCCACCGTGGCTGGCTACGACCGGCTTCGTCGCCCTCGTCAGCATCTCCGCGATCGCCGGGTGGCTCGCGTGCGCGATGTCGACGATCACCCCGCGCTGCTCCATCTGCTCGAACACCTGCCGTCCGAAGTCGGTCAACCCGTCCTTGTCCACCCCGTGCATCGAGCCGGCGACCTCGTTGTCGAAGAAGTGGGTGAAGCCGGCCATCCGCATGCCCGCGTCGTAGAGCCGGTCGAAGTTCTCGATTCGCCCCTCGAGGTTCTGCAGGCCCTCGACCGAGAACAGCGCGCCGGTCACGTCCAGGCCTGCCGCCCGATCCGCGAGCAGCGCCTCGAGGTCGTCCCGGGTGCGCACGACCCGCAGCCGCCCGTCGGAGTCCGCGGCCGCCGTCTCCAGCTTCTCCGCGTGGTACAGCGAGCGTTCCAGCAGCGACCCCCACGTGCGCGGCGGCTGCAGCTGAGCGATGGTCAGCAGGGTGATGTTGTCGGTCTCGCCGGTGTTCGAGTCGTAGTTCTGCCCCTTCGGCGACTTCGACACCGACGAGAACACCTGCAGGGCCACGTTGCCGTCCTGCAGGCGCGGCAGGTCCATGTGGCCGCGGGAGGACCGCTCGAGCAGGTCGCGGTCCCACATCAGGGTGTCCGAGTGCATGTCCACGATCTGCAGGCTGTCGTGCAGTTCGCGGGTTTGCGGGGCGATCTCCGGCAGTGCCGTGTCGATGGTCTTGTTCTGCGCTCGCTCGACGATTCCGGGGGCGAGCGCGAAGAACGCGACCGCGGCGACGGGGACGAGGACGGCGACGCCGATGGCGGTGCGGCGCACCCACCGGCGTGAGGAAGGCGACATGGCGCGAATCCTAGGTCGTCCACCGTGCGGGGTTCCCGGAACGTGCACCTAGACTGTGCTCGTGGCCGGCCGAATTCCTGAACGAGACATCGCGGCCATTCGGGAACGCACCCGCATCGAGGACATCGTGGGGGAGTACGTCGCGCTGAAGAACAGCGGCGGCGACTCGATGAAGGGCCTGTGCCCGTTCCACGACGAGAAGTCCCCCTCGTTCCACGCCCGCCCCAACCACGGCACCTTCCACTGCTTCGGCTGCGGCGAGGGCGGCGATGTCTACTCGTTCCTGCAGAAGATCGAGCACATCTCGTTCGTCGAGGCGGTCGAACAGCTCGCGGACCGGATCAACTACACCATCTCCTACGAGGGCGGCGGGCCGTCCGTCCAGCGCGACCGCGGCACCCGGGCCCGGCTCGTCGCGGCGAACGCGGCCGCGCAGCAGTTCTATGCCGCCCGGCTGCGGGAACCGGACGCCCAGACCGCGCGCGACTACCTGACCGAACGCAACTTCGACGGTCAGGCGGCGCTGACGTTCGGTTGCGGCTATGCCCCCGACGGCTGGGACACCCTGACCAAGCACCTGCTGACGCAGGGCTTCGAGGCCAAGGAGATCATCGACGCCGGCCTGGCCACGCCGGGCAAGCGGGGCACCCCGATCGACCGGTTCCGGCGCCGCCTCGTGTGGCCGATCCGCAACCTGGGCGGCGACGTGATCGGGTTCGGTGCCCGCAAGCTGTTCGACGACGACACCATGCCGGGCAAGTACATCAACACCCCGGAAACCATGCTGTACAAGAAGTCGCAGGTGCTGTTCGGCCTCGACCTCGCCAAACGGGACATCGCCAAGGGCCACCAGGCGGTCGTCGTCGAGGGCTACACCGATGTGATGGCGATGCACCTGGCGGGGGTCACGACCGCGGTCGCGGCGTGTGGCACCGCGTTCGGTGACGACCACCTGGCGATGCTGCGTCGCCTCCTGATGGACGACAGCTACTTCCGCGGCGAGGTGATCTACACATTCGACGGGGACGCGGCGGGGCAGGCCGCGGCGATGAAGGCGTTCGAGGGCGACCAGAAGTTGGCCGGACAGTCCTTCGTGGCCGTCGCACCGGACGGGATGGATCCGTGCGAGCTGAGGCAGGCGTCCGGTGACGCCGCGGTCCGCGACCTCGTCGCCCGCCGCGTCCCGATGTTCCGGTTTGTCGTGAAATCGCTACTGGCCGAACATGATCTGGAGACCGCCGAGGGGCGGGTGCAGGCGCTGCGGCGGACGGTGCCCGTGGTGGCGCGGATCAAGGACGCGGCTCTGCGGGAGGACTACGCGCGCCAGCTCGCCGGCTGGATCGGCTGGGACGACATCTCCGCGGTGGTGCGGCGGGTCCGGGACGAGTCCCGTCGTGCCGCGTCCCACCGCGGGAAGGCGGAGCCGGAGAAGAGGTTCCGGGAGGAACCGCAGGCGCCGGCGGCGCCCGCCGGGCCGCCGCGCCCCAACCCCCGCGACCCGACGCTGTGGCCGCAGCGCGACGCCCTCAAGGCCGCGCTGCAGCACCCGGAGATCGCCGGGTCCGTGTTCGACTCGCTGCCCCCGGAGACCTTCACCCACCCGGCGTACGCGCTCGTGCGGCAGGCGATGGCCGACGCGGGCGGCACCGCCGCAGGTCTCGGCGGCGCCGAGTGGATGGACGCGGTCGCCAAGCTCGCCGACCCCTTGCAGTCGTTGGTCACGGAACTGGCCGTCGAACCGATCCGGGCCTCCGACGTTCCCGACTACGTGCCGCGCGTCCTCGCGCGCCTGCAGGAGGTCTGGGTGGGTCAGCAGGTCGCCGACCTCAAGTCGCGCCTGCAGCGCATGTCCCAGGCCGACCGGCCGGACGAGTACATGTCGCTGTTCGGCGACCTCGTCGCGCTCGAGCAGTACCGGCGCAGCCTCCTCGAGCAGGCCGTCGGCGACAACGCCGAGGACCTCTGAGGACCGCGGTCCGCCCTACAGGCGGTCGCGGGGCACGTAGATCTGCGTGTTCTCGTCGATCGGCTTGAGAGGCTCGAGCTTCGGCTGCGGGTTCAGGCTGTCGGAGAGCTTCTGCCTGCCCACCTCGATCGCCTTCTTCGTCGCCGGGCTCTCGATGATCGCCTTCGTGGTCCGGGTGATCTGTTCGTAGCGGGCGCGGCCGGCCTTCGTGCCGAGCACGTATCCCGCCGCGACCCCGATCAACAAGCGCATCATGAACTGCTTTCCCTCCTGTCGAACGGCCTGACCAAGTGTGCCTGACCGGCCCACGGGCAGGCGATTTGGTACCAGGGTGGGTCTATGGGTTAAAGTCTGTTCCGCAGCCAAGAGAGAAACACCGGCTGCCGAAGGTAATCCCCTGTAGCTCAATTGGCAGAGCTTCCGACTGTTAATCGGACGGTTGCTGGTTCGAGTCCAGCCGGGGGAGCCGCGAAAACCCCTCCATCTGCTTCGCGCAGGTGGAGGGGTTTTTTCGTTTCCGTGCGGCGTACGGGAACGGCAAAGGTCCCCGACCTGTGTACGCAGGTCGGGGACCTTCGTCGTCCGCGGCGTCGCCCCGGGGCCGGACGTGACTCAACTCATACCGGCCTCCGGGGACGATCAGGGACCTTCGCCCCTGTTGTCGCCGTGTCGAGGGTGGAACGCTCGCATTGTCGACGAAGGGCGAGGAAGAAGATGCAGAATTCGCGAACTCTGTCCAACACACATCTGCTGGCACCGCGCGATGCCGACGAGCGGGTGGCGCGGGCGCAGTTCGTGCTGGCGATGCTCATTGCGGTCGCGGTCGTCGCATCGGCCGTCCTGCTCGTGGTGGCGATGGCGTAGTCGACGGGGAGACACCTGACCCGGACATCCGCCCGCTGCGGGTCCGTCGGGGGTGCACCGGTAGCATTCGGTGCGCCCGCAAGCGGGCGGATGGGGCGGTAGCTCAGTCGGTTAGAGCCGTGGACTCATAATCCATTGGTCGCGGGTTCGAGCCCCGCCCGCCCCACGGAAGTTGTTGCAGTTCAGGCCCCGCACCCGGTCCGCTGGGTGCGGTTCAGTGCTTCCCAGGCGGCGTCGTAGCGTTTGACGGTCGCTTCGTCGGTATCCCCGAGCAGAGCGTCCAGCAGGCAACGCGGGTTGTGACGCCAGGCGTGCGCGGCATGTGCAACGACATAGTTGGGGAACAGACCCAACCGAGCCAGTGCGTGAATCCAGTCGCCGATCTCACCCTGGTGGATGCGTTCGACGGTGTCGGCCATGTGCGGCAGGTCACATCTTCGGTCGCGCTGCGCCTGGGGTCATGCGTGGAACTACCTGGTCACATACCTGCTTTCGTCACGCGAGTCGCCTGCCTCCCGCACGGCAGGCGACGGAGGCACTGCTGCCTCGAACCGGAGGGCCGACGCGTGCGATGTCGGTGTCGCGACAGGCCGCGTCGTTGCCCGAAGTGGCCCCGCAGTTCGGCGTCGCCGCGATACCGTGCCCGCAGGGGTCGGCTGCCGGCCGCGCGGCACCCCCAGATTCCCGGCCGGGGAACTCCCCAGAAACCTGGGATGGCTCCGGCGTGCCGGATCGCGAACGCTGAGCCGGTGACGAATTCAGCTGCGGCAACGTCCGGCGTGGAGCCGGCGCCGGTCCCGGCCCGTGGGCCGAAAAGGTTCCCGCGACATCAGGACTGCTGACTCTGTCCTCGGGACACCCGGTCCCGGCAGGCTGACCGACACCCCCTGCGTCATCGCCGTGGGCGAGCTCACCTGACCTTCCCGCGCCGCCCGCGCTTTCTCCACAGGAGCACCATGAAACACATTTCGCACCGCCGACTCCCGGGCCGAGCACGTATCGGCGCCTCGGCCGGGCTCGTGGCCGGCGCGCTGCTGCTGTCCTCCTGCTCGTTCTCCTTCTCGATGGGCGACGCCGATGCCTCTGACGGTGGCGTCGGGTTCGACGACCTGCAGTCCGCGACCATCCAGCTCGAGGCGGTCGGCACCTTCGTCTCCCCGCAGGAGGGTGCCTACGAGGCGGCCGGACGCGGATCGGGCTTCCTGATCTCCTCGGACGGCTACGCGCTGACGAACAACCACGTGGTCACCGGCGCGGGCACGCTGAAGGTGTGGCGGGGCGGCGACCAGAGCAAGACGCTCAACGCCCAGGTCAAGGGATCCTCCGAGTGCCTCGATCTGGCCGTCGTGAAGATCGACGGAAACGACCTGCCGTACATCGGGATTCGTGAGGACGACGTCGCCACCGCCGACGAGGTGTACGCGGCGGGGTACCCGCTCGGCGATCCGACGTTCACGATGACGAAGGGCATCGTGTCCAAGGCGGACACCCCCGCCGACACACCGTGGGCGTCGCTGGAGCACGTCATCGAGCACGACGCCCGGATCCGCAGCGGCAATTCCGGTGGACCACTCGTCGATCCGGACGGTCGCCTCGTCGGCGTCAACTATGCGGGCGACGAGCAGCACGACACCAACTTCGCGATCCATCGCGACGAGGTGCGCCGGGTCGTCGACGACCTCCGGGACGGGAAGAACGTGCTCAGCCTCGGCATCAACGGGGAGGCCGTGACCTCCGACGACGGTGAGGGGCTGGGCATCTGGGTCAACTCGGTGGCATCCGGATCATCCGCCGACAAGGCCGGCGTGGAACCGGGCGACCTGCTCACCAACATGGAGGGCGTCGCCCTCGGCGCCGACGGAACGCTCTCCGAGTACTGCAACGTCCTCGAAACCCACGGCCAGGACGCCACCCTGTCCGTGGAGGTCTACCGGCCGGCCACCGACACCTACCTGCGCGGCCAGTTCAACGGCGACCCGCTGGAGGCGACCACCACGGTCAGCTCCGGACTGGTCGGGGGCGCCGGGGCGCCGACCGCTCAGGCCACCGCCGCCGGGTTCACCACGGTGACCGACGATTCCGGTGTCGTCAGTGTGCAGGTGCCCGAGTCGTGGTCCCAGGTCGACGGAACACAGTTCGTGGACGACAAGGGCAACTCCTACTTCGGGGTGGAGGCCAGCTCGAATCTCGACCAGTACAAGAACGGCTGGGGGGCGGTCGGCGCCACGGTGCTCGGGTCCGAGGAGGCGGTCGCGAACTCCACGCCGGAGGATCTGCTGAACATGGCGGGCAAGGACCTGCCGGCGGCCGGCTGCGTGTCCCGGGGACGGATGGACTACAGCGACGCCCTGCACACCGGCCGCTTCGAGGCCTGGGAGAACTGCGGACCGGAGAAGGCGAAGTACATCTTCGTGGCGGCGCAGGCGGACAGCGGCCGCTATCTCGCGCTGGTGGCGGTCCAGGCGAACAGCGAGGCGGACGTCGCCGCCGCCGATCGGGTGGTGAACAGCTTCACCGTCGATCTCTGACGGCGTCGGGTGGTTCGCCGAGGTCGGCGAGCCACCCGGGCGGGGTGAGTGGGCGGTCGGGAAAAACCTGACTCGCCGGTAGTTAGGCTAGCCATGCTTAACTTCGTCGTTGTGACAAACACTTCGCGCATGCGCGCACACTCGACCCGCGACTACGCACTCGCCGCCTTCCGGATCGTGATCGGGTTCCTGTTCCTGTGTCACGGCACCACCAGCCTGTGGGCCTGGCCCGCCGAGCCGTACGGCGGCCACACCGCGCAGTTCGGTGCGTGGCCCGGATGGTGGGGCGCCGTCATTCAGGTCGTCTGTGGCGCGGCCCTGATCCTCGGCCTCGGCACCAGGGCCGCCGCGTTCCTCGGATCGGGTTCGATGGCGTACGCCTACTTCTGGAGTCACCAGGCCGACGGCGCTCTGCCGATCCAGAACGACGGCGAATCCGCGGCACTGTTCTGCTGGGCGATGTTCCTGCTGATCTTCCTCGGCGGCGGCGCGCTGTCCGTGGACGGACTGCTGCGCCGACGACCAGGCTCGAGCCAACCGGCCGGCGACGGGGGAACGACCGTGCCGACGGGCTCGTCGGCACTGGTCGACGCCTGAGCGCTGCAGACACATTCGACCGACGGTGGGGGCGTCCACTTCGGGGGAGCGGACGCCCCCACCGTCACTTACCGTGTGCCGCCTTGTATTCCAGCGCGTACGCGATCTTGCCGGGCTTGTCGTCCGAGTACGGCTTCGACAGTTTGCCGAATTCGCCCTTGTCCGCGGCCTTCCCGGCGTTCCACTGGGTGAGGGTGCCGAGTTGGGCCGCGGTGAAGTCGTCGTCGACCGTGGCGTCGCCGGGCAGCGCGGTCTGGGCGCGGGTGACCTGCTCGACGGTGGTGAGGTAACTCGCGGCGTCGTGCGGGTCCCAACCGCTCAGGTCGCCGCCGCCCCCGGCGCGAAGCCAGGAACCCCGGTTGCGTGGCGCGCTCACGGTCGCCGACCGCGGTGAGCGGCAGGTGGCGTTCGGGCGTCCGCCGACCGTCCTTGCGGTGCATGCACACCTGCGTAGGGTGGGCGCATGGCGATCACTCCGGACACCAAGAACTGGACCTGGGTCGTCGAACGACCCTGCCCCGACTGTGGATTCGACCCGTCCACGGTCGAGTTCGGTCGGTTGCCGGAGCTGGTCCGTGCCAATGCCGAGCGCTGGCCGGCGGTGTTCGCCCGCCCGGACGTCGCGGTCCGTCCCGACGAGCACACGTGGTCGGCGCTCGAGTACGGCGCACACGTGCGCGACGTGTTGCGGATCTTCCGTGAGCGTCTGGCCCTGATGCTCGACCGCGACGAACCCGAGTTCGCGAACTGGGACCAGGACGCGACGGCGGTCGCCGAGCGCTACCACGAGCAGGATCCGCGGGAGGTGGCGGCAGAACTCGGGGCCGCGGCCGAGGCGATCGCCGACGCGTTCGCTGCGGTGCCGGATCACGCGCTCGGGAGGCGTGGGCTGCGCAGCGACGGGTCGGCGTTCACCGTGCGGACCCTGGCGGTGTACTTCCTCCACGACCCGGTCCATCACCTGCACGACGTGCACGGATGACGGACGCGGTTCCGGCCTTCGGGCACCTGCTCGAAGCGTCGTCGACACGCTGACATGACCGGCCGGTAACCGCTTCCGACCTGGCGATACGCCTCTACGTTAGAGCCTGTTACGGAATTCTTCTAGAACGTGTTCCAAAACGCCGATTTTCGGGCTATCGTGTGCGCTTGTGATCACCGTCACCTCGATCACCTGTAGTTGACGTGGACGAAAGGCCGGAACGAAATGAAGACAAAGGGCGCGCTGCTGTGGGGTCTCAACGAGCCGTGGTCGGTCGAGGAGATCGAGCTGGGTGATCCCCGAGAGGGCGAAGTCCAGATCCGTATGGAGGCGGCCGGTATGTGCCACTCCGACTACCACCTCGTCACCGGCGCCACGCCGATGCCGTCCTTCCCGGTGCTCGGCGGGCACGAGGGCGCCGGCGTCGTCACCAAGGTCGGCCCGAACGTCAAGCGGCTGAAGGAAGGCGACCACGTCGTCCTGTCCTTCATCCCCGCCTGCGGCACCTGTGATCCGTGTACGCAGGGTCATTCGAACCTCTGCGACCTCGGCATGGGTCTGCTGACCGGCCAGTCCATCTCCGACGGTTCGTACCGCATCCAGGCCCGCGGCCAGAACGTCATCCCGATGTCGCTCCTAGGCACCTTCTCGCCGTACATGACCGTGCACGAGTACTCCGCGGTCAAGATCGACGAGCACGTCCCGTTCGAGGTTGCCGCGCTCGTCGGCTGCGGCGTCACGACCGGTTGGGGCTCGGCGACCAACGTCGCGCAGGTTCGCCCCGGCGACTCCGTCGCGATCGTCGGTGTCGGCGGCGTCGGCATGGCCGCGCTGCAGGGCGCGGTGGTCTCGGGTGCGCGCAATGTCATCGCCATCGACCCTGTCGCGTCCAAGCGCGAGCGGGCCCTCAAGTTCGGTGCCACCCACGCCTACGCCAGCCTCGAAGAGGCCATCGTCCCGGTCATGGAACTGACCTGGGGCAAGATGTGCGACAAGGTCATCCTCACCATGGGTGAGATGGACGGCGCGATGGTCGACCCGGCGCTGACGCTGACCGCCAAGGCGGGCACCTGTGTCGTGACGTCGATGGGCAACATGTCCGACATGGACGTGAAGATGAACCTCTTCCTCTTCGCGATGCTGCAGAAGACCCTCAAGGGCAACGTCTTCGGTGGTGCCAACCCGCGCCACGAGATCCCGATGCTCCTCGACTTGTACAAGTCGGGTCAGCTGAACCTGCAGGACATGATCTCCAACACCTACAGCCTCGAACAGATCAACGACGGTTACCAGGACATGCTGGACGGCAAGAACCTGCGCGGCGTCATCAAGTACACCGACGCCGACCGCTGACGTCGCCGCAGTGCTGACGTCGCTGCAACAGTGACGTCGCTGCATCACCCGACGCCGGGCCGCCCACCGCGGGCGACCCGGCGTCGTCGCGTCCGGGACCCCTCCTCGTAGGCTGACGGGATGCACAGTCTCGCCGCGATCGACAGCTGGCCCGTCGACCACGCCGCTGCCGCGGCAATCGGCCCGGACGGGGTGCTCGCCACGGCGGGGGAGCAGGACCGGGTGTTCGCGTTGGCGTCGGTGACCAAGCCGCTCGTCGCCTACGGGGTGCTCGTCGCGGTCGAGGAAGGTGCGGTCGAGTTGGACCAGCCCGCCGGCCCGCCCGACGCGACCGTGCGACACCTGCTCGCCCACACCTCGGGTCTCGCGTTCGGTGACCGGACCGTGCAGGCGCCTCCCGGGACCAAGCGCATCTACTCGAGCGCCGGGTTCGAGGTTCTCGCCGAACTGGTCGAGTCCGAGACTGCGATCGCGTTCCCGGAGTACCTGCGCCAGGCGGTGTTCGAGCCTCTCGGTATGACCGGCACCGCACTGGAGGGATCGGCCGGGCACGGCGCCCGCGCCACCACCGCGGACCTGACCCGCTTCGCGCTGGAGCTGCTGAGGCCGCGGCTGCTGTCGGTGCCGACCCTGGCCGAGGCGACGACGGTCCAGTACCCGGGACTGCGCGGTCTGCTGCCCGGTTACGGAGTGCAGCGGCCCAACGACTGGGGTCTGGGGTTCGAGATCCGCGCGCAGAAGTCGCCGCACTGGACCGGTACCACCAACTCGGCGGCCACCTACGGTCATTTCGGGCAGTCCGGCACGTTCCTGTGGGTCGATCCGGCGCGCTCGCTGGCCTGTGTGGCACTGTCGGACCGGGCCTTCGGCGACTGGGCGAAGGAGGCGTGGCCTCCGGTGAGCGACGCCGTCGTCGCCGAGTTCGGAAAGCACTGACCGGTCCGCCGCGGCGGATTCCCATTTCAACTGGCGTACCACCCGGCACAGGGGGCACACTGTTACCGCGCCGTGGCACGACCGCGACGACAGAGGCCGTTGGGGAAGACGACCCTCGTCGAAGCTGGAGGTGCCCTGTGCGCGAATGGGATGAGTTCGTCGACGCGACGAACGGTGTGCTTCACGTGCACTCGTCGCCCGCGGCGCTGTGCCCGCACATCGAATGGGCCCTCGCCGCCACCCTCGACTGCCGCGCCAATCTGCGGTGGACCTCCCAGCCCGCCTCGCCCGGCCAACTGCGGGCCAGCACCGACTGGATGGGTCCGGTCGGCACGGCGGCCCGGCTCGTCAATGCGCTGCGCGCCTGGCCGATGCTGCGCTTCGAGGTCACCGAGGAGGCCAGTGAGGGTGTGGACGGCGAACGCTACTGCCATGCGCCGGCACTGGGTCTGTGGCGCGGCTCGATGAGCGCCAACGGGGACGTGATCGTCGGGGAGATGCGGTTGCGGTCCCTGATCGCCCAGCACGGCGGCACCGACACGCTCGCGGTCGAACTGCAACATGCCCTCGGCTCGGAGTGGGACATCGAACTCGAGCCCTACCGCAGCGGCAGTGAGGGCGCCGAGGTCACCTGGCTGCGCCGCGACGTCGGCTAGACGCACCGGGGAATCATTGCGGGTGCCGGTGCGTTGAAGCAGTCGGCCGTAGTTTTTGTGTGTTTGTGTACCAACTGCACGCTCGCAAGGAAACAGTGTTGCGGGCGCCGTGCAGCCCTTCAGGTACCTGAGAAATCCCGTTCAGTGTCTGGAGACGCGCGTTGCGTCTGAAAACCGGCCCGGTCCGCAAGGTGCGGTCCGACCAGCCCTGAAAAGGAGTTTCCATGACTCAGGGAACAGTCAAGTGGTTCAACGCGGAGAAGGGTTTCGGCTTCATCGCGCAGGACAACGGGGGCCCGGACGTGTTCGTGCACTACTCCGAGATCACCGGTTCCGGATTCCGGAACCTCGAGGAGAACCAGCGCGTGGAGTTCGAGATCTCCCAGGGCGCCAAGGGCCCGCAGGCGACTGGCGTCCGCGCGGTCTGACACCGACCCGCCACGAAACGACGAGGGCCCCGACCGTTGCGGTCGGGGCCCTCGTCCGTTCACACGTCGCGCCGGATCACAGCGGGATGTTCTTGTGCCGACCGCGGCGGGCGGGAGCGGCGGCGAGCGCCGTGGTGAGCAGACTGCGGGTCTGCGCCGGCTCGATCAGTTCGTCGACGACGCCGATCGACATCGCTCGCCCGACGCCGCCGGCGATCGCCTCGTGCTCGGCGGCCAGGCGGTCGTGCAGCGCCTCGCGCTCCTCCTCTGGGGCAGCCGCCAGGGCCCGCTTGTGCAGGATCCCGACCGCGGCCTTTGCGCCCATCACGGCGACCTCGGCCTCCGGCCACGCGTACACCGCGGTGGCGCCGAGGGCCCGGGAGTTCATCGCGATGTAGGCACCGCCGTAGATCTTCCGGGTCACCAGGGTGACGCGGGGAACGGTGGCCTCGGCGAAGGCGTGCAGCAGCTTCGCGCCGCGGCGCACCACACCCTCCCATTCCTGGCTGACGCCCGGCAGGTAACCGGGGACGTCGACGATGACGACCAGCGGGATGCCGAACGCGTCGCACAGCCGCACGAACCGGGCCGCCTTCTCCGCGCTCTCGGAGTTCAGGCAGCCGCCCAGTCGCAGCGGGTTGTTCGCGATGACGCCGACGGTGCGGCCACCGAGCCGGCCGATGCCGGTGACGATGCTGCGCGCCCAGTTGCCTTGCAGCTCTTCGAGACTGGACTCGCCGTCCACGTTGTCGAGCAGTTCGTGCACGATCGGACGGACGTCGTAGGCACGCTTGGCCGACTCGGGCATCAGGGCCCGGAGGTCGGTGTCGCCACGGCGGGCGGCGTCCACGTCGAACTCGCCCTGATCGGCGATCATCGACACCAGCCGGCGGGCGCGGTGCAGCGCGTCGAGTTCGTCATGAGCGGCGATGTGCGCGACACCGGACTTCTTGGTGTGCGTCGCGGGGCCGCCGAGCGACTCCATGTCGACCTGCTCGCCGGTCACCGAACGCACCACGTCGGGTCCGGTGACGAACACGCGGCCCTCGGGCGCCATGATGACGACGTCGGTCAGCGCCGGACCGTAGGCGGCCCCACCGGCGGCGAAGCCGAGGACGACGGAAATCTGGGGGATCAGGCCGGACGCGCGGACCATGGCTTCGAACACGAGGCCGACGGCGTGCAGGGCTTCGACGCCCTCCGCCAGCCGGGCCCCGCCCGAATGCCAGACCCCGACGATCGGGACCTGCTCCTCGATCGCGGCGTCGATCGCCGCGACGATGTGTTTGCAGCCCTCCACTCCCATGGCGCCGCCCATCACGGTGGCGTCGGAGCAGTAGGCGATGGTGCGGACGCCGTCGATCTCGCCTGACGCGGCGAGGACGCCGGACTTGTCGCGGGGATGAAGCGTCGTGGTGGTCCCGGCGTCGAACAGTTTCTCGAGCCGGGCGAGGGGATCGCGAGGGTCGAGCTGCGAATCGGGTCTGGTGACTGGATCCAGAATGGTCATCGCCGGTCCTCCTTCATAGCGAGCCGCTGACTGTGGGGGAGGTGAGGGGCCCGGCTTCCGGGCCCCTCACCTGTCGAACTGCGAGCCGACCCGTCAGGCGCGGCCGAAGGCGAGCGCAACGTTGTGCCCACCGAATCCGAACGAGTTGTTGATGGCGAAATCGATCTGGCCGGCGCGGGATTCCCCCTTGACGACGTCCAGGTCGATCTCTGGATCCTGATTGTCGAGATTGAGCGTGGGGGGAATGACCCCGTCACGCACACTCAGGACCGTGAGCACCGATTCGAGCGCACCGACGGCGCCGATCGAGTGCCCGAGCGCGGACTTCGGTGCGTACACCGCGGCGTGGTTGCCGACCGCGGCGTTGATGGCCTTCGCCTCGGCGGTGTCGCCGATCGGGGTCGCGGTGGCGTGCGCGTTGACGAACGAGATGTCCGACTTCGCCAGTCCCGCGGTTTCGATGGCCCGGGTCATCGCCCGCGCCGCTCCGGTGCCCTCGGGGTGCGGCGCCACGATGTGGTAGCCGTCCGAGGTGATGCCCGCACCCAGCAGTCGTGCGTGGATGGTGGCACCGCGCGCCTTCGCGTGCTCCTCCGTCTCGAGGACCATCATCGCTCCGGCCTCGCCGAAGACGAATCCGTCGCGGTCCTTGTCGAACGGCCGCGACGCACCCGTCGGGTCGTCGTTGCGCGTGCTCAAGGCCCGCATCATCGCGAAGCTCGCCGTGGCGACCGCGTCGAGTTCTCCCTCGACACCACCGGCGACGACGATGTCGGCGTCACCGAGCGCGATCATCCGGTACGCATGCGCGATGGCCTCCGAACCCGACGAGCAGGCGGAGACGGGCGTGATCACACCGGCGCGAGCGCCGAGTTCGAGTCCGACGGTCGCGGACGGACCGTTCGGCATCACCATCTGCACGGCGAACGGGGACACCTTGCGGTACCCGCCCTCCCGCAGCTTGTCGACCGCGTCGATGAGCGATTCGCCGCCGCCGAGGCCGGTGCCGATCACGACACCGAGGCGGTCCTTGTCGACCTCCGGGCTGCCGGCGTTCTCCCACACCGTGCGGCCCAGCGTCAGGGCGAGGCGCTCGGCGAAGCTCATCCGCCGGACCTCGACCCGGGAGAGCGACTCGTTTGGGCTGACCTTGAGCTTGCCACCGATCCGGACCGGGAGGTCGAACTCGTCGACGAAACCGGTCAGCGTGCCGATGCCGCTCTCGCCGGCGAGGAGGGACTTCCACGTGGCATCCACGTCACCTGCGAGTGACGTCGTAGCCGCGAGACTGGTGACGACGACGTTGGGCAACGTCCGCGGAGATGTGGAAGACACGTCGAGGCTCACTCGCTGTCGGTGGAGCCGGTCTGGACGCCCTCGGCCTCGAGCTTCTGGATGTACGTGACGGCGTCACCGACGGTGCGCAGGCTGGCGAGATCCTCGTCGGGGATCTTCACGCCGTACTTGTCCTCGGTCTGCACGGCGATCTCGACCATGGAGAGCGAGTCGATGTCGAGGTCGTCGACGAAGGACTTCTCGATGGTCACCTCGGACGGCTCGATGCCGGTGACTTCCTCGATGATCTCGGCGAGACCGGCGATGATTTCTTCCTGGCTGGTGGCCACTGGGTGGCTCCCTTCTTGATGGTGTTATTTTCGGGTCCTGCGTTCGACCGGTCCTCGGATCGGTCGAGTGCTGCAAGTGTGTGTGTTCATTCGAGTCACGGCGTGGGGCCGTGTTCGGTTCAGCCGAGTTGGGCGATGGCGTCCAGATCGGCGGGGGTCTTCAGGGCGAGCGTGGGGGTGCCCTTCATTTCGCGCTTGGCGATGCCCACCAGCGTGCCGGCCGGCGGGAGTTCGACGACCGCGGCCACTTCGGCGCCGCGGAGGTATGCGCTGCACAGATCCCACCGGACGGGCCGGGTGACCTGCGCGGCCAGCTTGGTCAGGGCGTCGGCGCCGGAGGCGACCGGCTGACCGTCGGCGTTGGACAGCAGGGTGCGCGTCGGCTCCTGAGGCGCGATCTGCGATGCCGCCTCGGTGACCGCGTCCTGGGCGGGGCCCATGAACCTGGTGTGGAATGCGCCGGCCACGGGCAGTGCGCGGACGCGAGCCTTCTCCGGCGGGTTCGCGGCCAGTTCCTCGAGCTTGCTGAGCAGGCCGGCGGCGACGATCTGACCGGCGGCGTTGCGGTTGGCCGGTTCGAGGTCGAGCTCGGCGAGCCGGGCGAGGACCGCGTCCTCGTCGCCGCCGAGGACCGCGGACATGCCGGTCGGTTCCAGCGCGCACGCCTTCGCCATCTCGGAGCCGCGCAGTGCGGCGAGCGCGACCGCGTCGTCCGCGGAGATGACGCCGGCGATGGCGGCGGCGGCGAGCTCACCGACGGAGTGGCCCGCTGCCACGAGGTCGGCCGGAACCTGACCGCGGCGTTCGAGTTCCTCGAATGCCAGCAGCGCGGACGCCACGACGAGCGGCTGGGTGACGGCCGTGTCGGTGATCTCCTCCGCGGTCGCGGTGGTGCCGAGCCGGCCGAGGTCCAGACCGGCGGCCTTGGACCAGATCGCAATGCGATCGGCGGTACCCGGCAGCTCCAGCCAGGGGCTGAGCATGCCGGGGGTTTGGGACCCCTGACCCGGGGCGAGCAACGCAATCACAGGAATAAGGGAACACCGATCGCCGGGTTCCGCGGGGTGTTGTTGGCGATGAACCTTGGACAAGTGTTTTGTAGGGTTCCAACAAAACAGCTTGTCGGGAGTGAGCATCGTACTTCAATCGTTGTGCGTTACACCCTGAACCCGTGATCTGTTGCTGATGTTACCGAAGTGGCTGAACGGGAGGGTTCGTGATTGGTTCGTGTCAGCCTTCCTACTGTTGCTGCGATTCGGAGTACGTACGCGTCCCGTGGGTTGGTGGGATCGCGCCGGGTGATCTCGGCGATTTTCTTCAGGCGATACCGCACAGTATTTGGATGGACGAACAGTTGACGGGCACACGTCTCCACGGCGGCACCGCAATCCAGGTAGGTGTCGAGAGTGTCCGCCAGCGCGGACCCCGCCGCGGCGAGGGGACGCACCAACTGGTCGTTGAGGGCGTCGAGCGCGGCGCGGTCCCCGAGTAGCGCGCGTTCGGGGAGCAGCTCACCCGCGTGCACCGGCCGGGGCGCTCCCCGCCAGCCGGTCACGGCGTCCATTCCGGCCAGCGCCTCCACGGCGCTGAAGTGGGCGGTGCTCAGGGTTCCGGTCGTCGGGCCGATCACCACCGGGTCGGGGGAGAACGCGGCCAGCAGATCGGTCAGGAACGGTCGATTCTCCGGCGACGCCTTCACGTCGCCGGAGACCACGGCGACCAGGCGCGACCCCTGGACCACCGCCAACGCGGCGCGGCCGTGCCGCTGCGCGATGGTGTGCACCGTGCCGACCACCGAGACGCCCTGGTCCGGCGGCGGGGTGCCGACCAGGACGGTGGCCGGCGCGTTGGCGTCCCAGTTCAGCGTCGCGGCGCGGGAGAGCATGTCGGGTCCGCTGTCGCCGCGGACCACCGCATCCACCACCAGTGCCTCGAGCCGGGTGTCCCAGGCGCCGCGCGACTCGGCGGCACTGGCATACACCGATGCCGCCGTGAACCCGAGCTCGCGCCCGTACCTCAGCACCGCCTCGGTCAACGCGATCAGCTGCTGGTCGTTGCGGGCGAGCGCGGGCAGCCACTGCTCGAAGAACTCCATCGCCACCCGCACCATGTCGACCGTCTGACGCAGCGTCAGGCGCCGGGCCAGGTCCTGGGGGATCACCTGGAAAGCGTCGAGGCTGAACCGGACGTCGCTGTCCTCCGGGTTCCGCAGCCACTCGAGGAAGTTGACGATGGCGGTCTGCACCAGCAGCTGGACGCTGGCGCGCTGGTCCGCGTCCAGGTCGGCGAAGAACGGCAACTGCGTCTGCATCGACGAGACCGCCTCGGTGGAGAGCCGGCCCGAGAACTGCTTCACCCGGCGCAGCAGTGCGTCCGGCAGCGGCGCCCGCGGTTCACGCCGGTGGGCGAAGGGGGTCGAAATCATCGGTGGCGGCGACGTCGGGTCCGTGCCACGCGGGGCGCCGGCCGGTGCCAACGCATCCGCCCCCTCGAGACGGGGCGTGGTCGCGGCTCCCGACTCTCCGGCTCCTGATTCTCCGGACCCGGGCTCGCCGGATTCCTGTTCACCCATGACTCCGAAACCTACGCCACGGCGCAGGTCCGGGCGCGATGCACGGGTGCGGCGACCCGGTGAGGGTCGGGACGGCGAACGCCCCGGCACCGAGTCGGTGCCGGGGCGCTGTCGGGGGTGCCGGGGATCTAGGCGCTGCCCGGATCCTTCATCGACGTCGGTGCGGCGAGCACGTCGTCGATCCGGTACTGCCGGGCGGCCGCCGCCGGGGTGTTGTGCTCGACCTTGCCCGCGCGGGCGAGACCGGCCAGCACCGCGACCGCAATCGACTCGGCGTCGACGTTGAAGAAACGTCGTGCCGCCGTGCGGGTGTCGGAGAAGCCGAACCCGTCGGTGCCGAGGGTGGTGTAGTCGCCGGGAACCCACTGCCGGATCTGGTCCGGAACCGAGCGCATCCAGTCGGAGGCCGCGACGAACGGGCCCTCCGCGCCGGAGAGGGCGGTGGCCACGTACGGGGCCGGGGGAGCGACGTCCGGGTTGTGCAGCGCCTGCCGGTCGCACTCGATGCCCTCACGGCGCAGCTCGCCCCACGAGGTCACCGACCACACGTCGGCCGACACACCCCAGTCGTCGGCCAGCAGCTGCGCGGCACGCAGGCCCTCCGGCATCGCGACACCGGACACCAGAATCTGCGCCTTCGGGCCGAGCCCCGTGCCGCGGTGGTACAGGTAGATGCCCTTGAGCAGGCCCTCGACGTCGAGGTTCTCGGGCTCCGCCGGCTGCACGTACGGCTCGTTGTAGATCGTCAGGTAGTAGAAGATGTTCTCGCCGCCGAACCCGGCCTCGCCTTCGGTACCGCCGTACATCCGCCGGATACCGTCCCGGACGATGTGGGCGATCTCGTAGGAGAACGCCGGGTCGTAGGTGACCGCGGCGGGGTTCGTCGACGCCAGCAGCAGCGAGTGCCCGTCCGCGTGCTGCAGGCCCTCACCGGTGAGGGTGGTGCGGCCGGCGGTGGCGCCGAGCACGAAGCCGCGGGCCATCTGGTCGGCCGCGGCCCACAACCCGTCGCCGGTGCGCTGGAACCCGAACATCGAATAGAAGATGTACAGCGGGATCATCGGCTCGCCGTGGGTGGCGTAGGAGGTGCCGACCGCGGTGAACGACGCCGTCGAGCCGGCCTCGTTGATGCCCTCGTGCAGGATCTGGCCGACGCTGGACTCCTTGTACGCCAGCATCAGTTCGGCGTCGACGGAGGTGTACAGCTGGCCGTTGCGGTTGTAGATCTTCAGCGACGGGAACCACGAGTCCATACCGAACGTGCGGGCCTCGTCGGGGATGATCGGCACGATTCGCTTGCCGATTTCCTTGTCGCGCAACAGTTCCTTGATGACCCGCACCAGCGCCATCGTGGTCGCGACCTCCTGCTTGCCCGAGCCCTTGCGGATCGGGTCGAGGGCGGAGATGTCCGGCACCGGCAGCGGCGCGGCGTCGGTGCGCCGGGACGGCAGGAATCCACCGAGCTGCTTGCGGCGGTCGAGCATGTACTGGATCTCGGGGGCGTCCGGCCCGGGGTGGTAGTACGGCGGCAGGTAGGGATCCTTCTCCAGTTCCGCGTCGGAGATCGGGATCCGCTGCAGGTCGCGGAACGCCTTGAGGTCGTCGAGGGTGAGCTTCTTCATCTGGTGCGTGGCGTTGCGGCCCTCGAAGTGCTTGCCGAGGGTGTAGCCCTTGATGGTGTGCGCCAGGATCACCGTCGGCTGGCCCTTGTGCGCCATCGCCGCGGCGTAGGCGGCGTGGATCTTGCGGTAGTCGTGCCCGCCGCGCTTGAGGTTCCAGATCTCCTGGTCGGTCAGGTCCTTGACCAGTTCCTTGGTGCGCGGGTCGCGGCCGAAGAAGTGCTCGCGGACGTAGCCGCCGTCGTTCGCCTTGTAGGTCTGGTAGTCACCGTCCGGGGTGACGTTCATCAGGTTGACCAGCGCGCCGTCCTTGTCGGCGTGCAGCAGGGAGTCCCACTCGCGGCCCCACACGACCTTGATCACGTTCCAGCCGGCACCGCGGAAGAAGGACTCCAGCTCCTGGATGATCTTGCCGTTGCCGCGGACCGGACCGTCGAGGCGCTGCAGGTTGCAGTTGACGACGAAGGTGAGGTTGTCGAGGCCCTCGGTGGCCGCGACGTGCGCCAGGCCACGCGACTCGGGCTCGTCCATCTCGCCGTCGCCGAGGAACGCCCACACGTGCTGCTGCGAGGTGTCCTTGATGCCGCGGTCGTGCAGGTAGTGGTTGAATCGTGCCTGGTAGATGGCATTCATCGGGCCCAGACCCATTGACACGGTGGGGAATTCCCAGAAGTCCGGCAGCAGGCGCGGATGCGGGTACGACGGCAGGCCGCCCTCGGCGTGGCTGGCCTCCTGGCGGAAACCGTCCATCTGCTCGGCCGGGATCCGGCCCTCGAGGAACGCGCGAGCGTAGATGCCGGGCGAGGCGTGGCCCTGGACGAAGATGTGGTCGCCGCCGCCCGGGTGATCCTTGCCACGGAAGAAGTGGTTGAACCCGACCTCGTACAGGGCCGCCGACGACGCGTACGTCGAGATGTGGCCACCGACGCCGACACCCGGGCGCTGTGCGCGGTGCACCATGATCGCGGCGTTCCACCGGATCCAGGCACGGTAGCGGCGCTCGACCTCCTCGTCACCGGGGAACCAGGGCTCGTTCTCGGTGGGGATGGTGTTGACGAAGTCGGTGGAGGTCAAGGCGGGGATGGCGACGTGATTCTCGCCGGCGCGCTCGAGCAGTCGCAGCATCAGGTAACGTGCGCGCGTCGGCCCCGAGCGCTCCAACAGGTCGTCGAAGCTTTCGATCCACTCGCCGGTCTCGTCGGGATCGATGTCGGGAAGGTAGGACGCGACGCCCTCACGGATGACGCGCACACGGCCGTCGGAACCGGGAGTGGGACTGGGCGCCAGGGGAGATACCGGGTCCTGGGTCTGCTCGGACAACATTTGCTCCTCATCGCGGTGGACGCTCGGTGTGGCGTCCTATCCATCCGCGTCGCCAACTGTGACGGCAACACGGTTTGTTCATGATGGTGATCTGAATCCAATCCTGCCAAACCGCGTCGGCAATGGTGCGGGCGAGTCTCATTCGTCCACCGTCGAAATATTTGTTCGCGCGATTCGGCCCGGTCCGCTTGCGCGGAAGGCTTCGAGCATGTTCGCTTTCACTACCGATCACCACCGATCGGAAGCTGGAGGTTCAGCTCGAACACTTAGGAGGACACCACCGTGGTCGCCGCGGCCGACGCCCAGAACTACGTCCAGAAACTGGGCATCACCCAAGACATGTCTGTACAGGAACTGGGTTGGGACGAGGACACCGACGACGACCTGCGGGCGGCCGTCGAAGAGACCATCGGCGGTGAGCTCCTCGACGAGGACTCCGACGAGGTGATCGACGTGGTCCTGCTGTGGTGGCGGGACGGCGACGGTGACCTGGTCGACGCGCTGATGGACGCGATCGGGCCGCTGGCCGACGAGGGGTTCGTGTGGGTGCTGACCCCGAAGACCGGTCAGCCCGGGCACGTCGAGCCCAGCGAGATCGCCGAATCGGCACCGACCGCGGGGCTGACGCAGACCTCCGCCGCCAATCTGGGATCCTGGTCCGGTAGCCGGCTGGTGCAGCCGAAGGCACGTCCCGCCAAGCGCTGACCGCCGAACCTGGGGAGCGGCGCCTCCGCGGCGCTCCCCAGACCGTCGAGACCTAGGAGTTCGTCATGCCGTTGGCCGTGGGCACCGTCGCGCCCGACTTCACGCTCAAGGACCAGAACAACCAGGACGTGTCGCTCTCCGACTACCGGGGGCGCAAGAACGTCCTGATCGTGTTCTACCCGCTCGCCTTCACCGGCACCTGCCAGGGCGAACTGTGCCGCGTTCGGGACACCCTGCCGACGTTCGAGAACGACGACACCGCCGTCGTCGCGATCTCGGTCGGTCCGCCGCCCACCCACAAGATCTGGTCGGCGGAGCAGGGTTACACCTTCCCGCTGCTGTCCGACTTCTGGCCGCACGGGGAGATCACCCAGGCGTACGGGGTGTTCAACGAGAAGGCCGGCTACCCCAACCGCGGCACCTTCGTCGTCGACAAGGCCGGAATCATCCGGTTCGCCGAGATGAACGGTCCCGGAGAGGCCCGTGACCAGGGAGCTTGGGAGAAAGCGCTCGCCGCGCTAGATTCCTGAGTGCAATTCGGCGAACGAATTCTCGTTCGCCGAATTCCGGGCGTGTAGCTCAGTGGTAGAGCTCTGGTTTTACACACCAGCGGTCGGGGGTTCGAAACCCTCCGCGCCCACCGAGGTGAATGTGGCATTGACGCAGGTGAATGGCACATTCACGGCCACATCGATTTCGGTCCGGACAGTTGTCCCGCGGCCGCGCGCCGTCGAGCAGCGTCGAGTGCGTTGGCCACAACGTCAAGGTCGTTGTCGAAAAGATCCGCGTGTACGTCGAGCGTCATGGCAGCCGAAGCGTGCCCGAGCATCCGCTGCATCGCCTTCACTGTTTCGTATCGAGACATCCGAGAATGCCGGCCAGGACAGCATGAGCCCGGATCACGATGGTGAGCGAGTAGCCCTTGCGTGAGGACTTTCGCCGGATCGTCGGGATCGCGAATCTCGGTGACGAGCTCCGTGATCCACACCTCGACGTGGCTGATCTCGATCTTCGAGAGGCTGCCACTTGCCCGACTGCGGCTCAACATGCACACGCCATGAGTACTCCAGCGACCTGTACGCAGAAGGCTTGAACTTTCCCTCCCCGGCCTGCGCTCGCCACGACAACCTCTCTCGAACGAGTGTGCGAATCGAACTACGATCGACCCATGGCAGGCCACGCTGAACCCGCGCCTGCGCGATGCCCGAACGGCCACCATCTCGGCCCGAGTCGTGTCCTGGTCGGATGGGAGCAGTGCGCGTGCACGCCGCACGGTGGGCACCGGACGCACTACTGCCGCGAGTGCGGGGCGATTGTGCGGCGGCCGCCGTGCAGCGGGGCGGATCCGCAGAGGGACCGCTGGGCGAAGCGAGGCCCGGGCGTCGAGGGCTGATGAAGTCGGGGCGGCCCGCCGACACAGTCGGGGGAGGGTCGGCGGGCCTTCGTCGTTTCGCCGAGGGGCAACACGACGCACGCGGAAGACTATGCGCACGAATGGTTACTACCAAGTACGCGACCAGCCGGTTTCATGAACAAACGTCCACCTGTTCAGGCCTGATCAACAGTCGTGGACGCCCGTTCTGGCGAATGGTGGACGCCTACCCGTCGGCGAGTTGGGCCCGGATGCGCCGCTCGATGAACAGGGGGACGAACTCTCGGATCGGCCGGTTGTAGAAGTCCTCGTGTGCCCGGCCGATCATGGCGTCGATGTCACTCTCGCTGAGGTGCGGGTAGTCCTTCTTGATCGCCGCGGCGACTTCCTTCAGCGCGGCTTTCTCGCTCTTCTTCGCCATAGCGGCAGTGCACCACGGTGACGTGAACTGGCGATTGAATCTGCCTGGCAAGTTCCTGTGGGTTACTGCTGGGCGATCGGTGCGTCGCCGCTCAGTTCGTGTTCCGCGTGCCGTTCGATGAGCAGTGGCACGAAGTCGCGGACGGGGCTGGTGGTGAAATGGGCGCGGGCCCGGGTTACGGCGTCTCGGATGTGGGCTGCCGATCTCTCTGGGTGTTGGCCATCAGACGTTTGGTCGCCAGGTCGATCAGGTGTTGTTCCTCTGCGGGCAACATGAGGCAGTGTGACGCCGTATGCCGTTGCCCGTCAATGGGCCTGGGTCAGTGCATCAGGTAGACAACCAGCGCCAGCATCAGAACCACTGACGCGGCGGCGACGAGCATGCTGGGCCAGATTCTTGGTTTGGAGTCGTCGAAGGGAATGAACACGGCGGCACCTCGAAGTGTCGGTGCGGCCGATGGGCTTCGAAACCGGACGGGGCGCGGGCTGCGCCACACGGGTGGGGTGGCCCCGACCGGACCTGGTGGGTGGTGATCGGGGCCGATGCGCCCGACTCAAGAGGGTGGATGCGAGCGCATCACCGTCGACGGTAGCCACCGTTGGACCTGGGGATGCGGATTCGACCGCTGTGAAGCAACTCCCGGCCATCCGGCGATGTCGGTGCTGCGGCCTACGGTGCGCGCATGGATATCGGGCTGTGGTTCGGTTGGATCTGTTCGTTGTTCGTCCTGATGTATCTTGCGTCGTTTGCGCTTGCCGGTGCGGCTGCATTTCGCTCGCCCGCGTGGAATCCGACGCTCCATCGTGCTGCCGGTGTCGAGTTGACCCGCCGAGGGTACTTTGCGAGGCCTACGTCGACCGTCGAGGACGCCGCCGCGGCCGGTATGTGCGGGACAGCGGTGCAGTCCGCCGACGAGGATGAGGATTCGGGGATCGTCGATCTCATCCGTCTTCTGGGCTGCGGGAGTGACGACGACGAGATGGTCGATGATCTCGATTCTCGGCGCGATGCCTTTCTGGAAACTGCGGTGCGGCGTCAGTTCGCGCGAGTGGAGAACGTCGCCGATCTGCGGCTCGCCAGTCGACTGTGGCGATTCCAGCGCTTCCTGAACGAACTGGAGATCGGTGCTCGAGGCGCCTGGTGGCTCGGCCGGCTCAGCCTCGACAAGCAATCGGCGGCGATCCGGAATTACGCGACGCAGGTTGCATTCGGTGCGACATTGCTCGGAGTTGTCTGGTGGACGGTGGGTACGGCGCTCGACGCCTCGGACAGGGATCTCCTGACGACCGTCGCGAAGTTCACCGGGTGTGGCGCTTTTCTGGGAGCACTGTTCGCGATTGCGCAGTTCTGGCGCAGTCTCCTCGTCTTACGGTGGGGCCCGATTTCTCGGTGGACCGGTCGAGGTGTCCTCACCGGTGCCGGACTCGTCGCTGTGGTGTCCGCCTTGTTTCTGAGTGGAGTTTCAGGTGCCGCCGCGGGCGCGGCGGAGTACCTGGCGAGGGCAACGGATCGTTTCACTTCCACCGGGCTTTCCGTCAGCATCGGTGGTGTTCTGCTGATCGCGGCACTGCTGTGGGTGGTGTGGCGATCCGTATCGGCAATGCGTCGCGGGCGCGGAACGCCGAGCGAGCGACTCGGGACGGCGGCCGTTGCGGTCTTCTTGATGGCGATGACCGTGCCAGTGGCGCTCATGGTTCTCCGGCTACCGCTCGAGTCGGCATTCACGGCATCGGCTTGGGTGGCGGTTGTCGGGGGCGGATTGTTGGGTGGCGCGGCGATGCTGGCCTGGTGTCGTGAGTGGTGGGTGCGGTATCGAACACTCGTGGACGCGGGTTATCCGTTGCGTCGGTACGGATTCCGTTGGTCGATGCTGTTGACGTGGTCAGTTGCCTTCGCGGTGTTCGCGGTTCTCGCCGGCACTGCGGACGGCAGCAACCACCGATCGAGTCCGGGCGTCGAGGTGGTTGTCGAGTGTGCTCTCGCCGTGCTCGCAATTGTTGTGGTTCTTCTGCTTCCGCCGGGACTGGTCGTGACGTACTTGTTCGTTCGCCGGGTGAACGCGCAATACCAGCGTCGCGAGATGGAGCGGCACAGTACCTTCTTCGACGCAGGCACCGTGACGCGCGCTCTGATGGAGAGTCGGGAACGAGGTTCGGTGGCCGACCCCGCACGCGAAAGTCACTTGTAGAAGCCGTCGCGCAGGTTGATTCCGTGCTCGACCCACACCTTGAGCGCGGCGAGCATGCCGGTCCAGCCCTGGCAGTTGCCGAAGGCGCTCTTCGCGCCCTCCTCGGTGGCTTGCCACGCCGACTCGGTGATCGTGACCAGGGTCCGGGTGTCGTCGTCGACGGGTTCGAACTCGAATGTGGTGGTGGTCCTGCCCGCGTCGGAGGTGGTGGCCGTGCCGGCCCACTCGATGACGATGCGGCGCGGCGGTTCGGCCGCGACGACGGTGACGGGGAAGGCTCCGGGGAAGTCGGCGAAGTCCCACGTGACCTCGGAGTTCGACTCCAGCCGGCCGCGGGCGCCGCCGGTGGTGAAGTACTTCGACAGCTGCTCGGGGTCGGCGACGGCCTCGTACACCTCGGCGCAGGGCCGCGAGACGTGACCGGAGACGGTGAATGTCAGTGCGGTGAGGGTGTTCTGCTCAGACATGTTGTAATTTTACAACATGTCTGTGGGTGGCCGCGAGGAATCGGACGACGACCGGGTGTTCAAGGCGCTGGCGTCCGGGACGCGGCGGCGGATGCTCGACGTGCTGCGGGAGTCGTCGTGCACGACCGGCGAGCTGTGCGCGCGATTCCCCGAACTCGACCGCACCACCGTCCTCCAGCACCTGAAGGTGCTCGAGCGCGCCGAACTCGTGACCGGTCGCAGTGTGGGGCGGGAGCGACGCCTGACGCTCGCACCCCTGCCGATCAAACGCATCCACGACCGCTGGATCGGCGAGTACACCCGCGCCGCCGTCGACCTGCTGGACAGGCTGGGGCGCGAATGAACGCGCCGCCGGGCCGACGGTGGTGCGGTCAGCGGTTGCTGGTCACTGCATGAGGTACATCAGCAGCGTGAGGACGAGGGCGACGACCGCGGCGACAAGGAGCATGCCGGGCCAGATTCTCGGTTCCGAACTGTCGAAGTGATCGTGCATCACGGCACCTCTTGACGTGGTGGGCGATGGAAGCCGGGCTGCCCCGGCCGATCCGGGTCGGGTCGACCGGGGCGGACGCGACCCGACCCGGAGGGATGGGTACGGGTGCTCCAGCGCCGACTCTAGGCATGGTCCGGCGTGCGTGAGTGCGACTTTCCCCGGCGTTCACCTGGTGTTCGGCGACGCGCCGTCCAGGGCGCGTGGGTGGGTGGTGTCTACGGGGTGGCGGGCGCTGTCGTGGCCGCGCCGGCCTCCCCGCGGAAGGTCCGGCGGTACGCGGACGGGGGGACCCCCAGCTGTGCTGCCATGTGCTGTCGCAGGGAGGCGGCGCTGCCGAAGCCGACGTCGGCGGCGATGGTGTCCACCGGCAGGTCGGTCGTCTCGAGGAGCTGGCGCGCCCGGTCGACGCGGCGGGTGATCAGCCACTGCGCCGGAGTGGTTCCCACCTCCTCGCCGAACCGCCGGGTGAAGGTGCGCACGCTCATGTTGGCGTGCCGCGCGAGCCGGGAGAGTTGCAGCGGCTCGTCCAGCCGTTGCAGGGCCCAGTCCCGCGTCGCCGCCGTCGATTCCGCGGTGTGTGCCGGGATCGGCCGCTCGATGAACTGGGCCTGCCCGCCGTCCCGCCACGCCGGCACGACGGAGCGTTTCGCGACCCGGGTGGCGACGTCCGACCCGTGGTCGCGGCGCACGATGTGCAGGCACAGGTCGATGCCCGCTGCGACGCCGGCCGAGGTGAGCACGTGGCCCTCGTCGACGAACAGGACGTCGGGGTCGACCCGGACCTGCGGATAGGTGCGCTGGAAGTGCTCGGCGTGCCGCCAGTGGGTGGTGGCCCGCAACCCGTCGAGCAGGCCCGCGGCGGCGAGGACGTACGACGCGATGCAGATCGACACGTACCGGGTGCCCGGGCGGATGAAGCCGAACGCCTTCTCCAACTGCTCGGGCAGGTGGCCGTCGCGGGTGGCACCGAGTTCGTACGTCGCCGGGATCACCACGGTGTCTGCGGTCGCCAGCAGCTCCGGGCCGTGGTCGACCGACACCGTGAAGTCGGCCTCCGTGCGGACCGGGGTGCCGTCCGCGGTGCACGTGAGCACCTCGTACAGCGGGGCGCCGTCCCTGTCCTCGGCCATCCCGAACACCCGCGAGGGAATACCCAGCTCGAACGGGACCACTCCGTCCAGCGCGAGAACCACCACCCGATGCACCATGGCTGGATTCTTTCACATGTTGGCGTTCACGCCAGTGGTTCGCGAGGGTCACCATCGCGCAGACTGGTCGCCGTGACTTCCGAGCTCGTACGCCCCGCCGCTGCCGGTACGCCCCCGCGAGTGCACTACGCCTGGCTGGTGGCCGCGGTCGCGTTCCTCGCACTCGTCGGTGCGGCGGCGTTCCGGGCGGCACCGTCGATCCTGATCGACCCACTGCACGACGACTTCGGCTGGTCCCGGGCCTCGATCTCCTCGGCGGTGTCGATCAACCTGGTCCTGTACGGGCTGACGGCACCCTTCGCGGCGGCGCTGATGGAGCGGTTCGGCCTGCGCGCGGTGGTGTCGGCGGCGCTGCTGCTCGTCGCAGCGGGCAGCGGGCTGACGGTCTTCATGACCACCCAGTGGCAACTCGTCCTGCTGTGGGGCGTCCTCGTCGGGCTCGGCACCGGATCGATGGCGCTGGCGTTCGTCGCGACCGTCGTCGACCGCTGGTTCGTCGCCCGCCGTGGCCTGGTCACCGGCATCCTCACCGCCGGCGGCGCCGCCGGGCAACTGGTGTTCCTGCCGGTCCTCGCCGCCGTCTCCGAGGCCCACTCCTGGCGGACGGTCGCGCTGACGGTGTCGTTCGCGGCGCTGGCGGTCGTGCCCCTGGTGCTGCTGTTCCTGCGCAATCGCCCCTCGGACGTCGGAACCGTTCCGTACGGCGCCGCCCCCGACTTCGTGGAGCCGGAACCGGCGGCGCAGTCCGGCGGAGCGGTGCGCCGCGCGCTCGCGGTGCTGGCCGCGGCGGCGAGAACCCGAGTGTTCTGGCTCCTCGCCGGGACCTTCGCGATCTGCGGTGCGAGCACCAACGGGCTCGTCGGGACCCACTTCGTGCCCGCCGCCCACGACCACGGCATGCCAACCACGGCCGCCGCGAGCCTGCTCGCGGTGATCGGTATCTTCGACGTCGCCGGCACCATCGCGTCCGGCTGGTTCACCGACCGCTTCGACTCGCGCAAGCTCCTCGGCGCCTACTACCTGCTCCGCGGCCTCTCGCTGATCTTCCTGCCGATCCTGTTCGCGGAGACCGTGCACCCGCCGATGATCGCCTTCGTCATCTTCTACGGTCTCGACTGGGTCGCGACCGTCCCGCCTACGGTTGCGCTGTGCCGCAAGCATTTCGGTGCCGACGCCCCGATCGTGTTCGGATGGGTGCTCGCCTCGCACCAGATCGGCGCCGGGCTGGTCGCATTCCTCGCGGGCCTGGTGCGCGACCGGTTCGGCGGCTACGACGCCGCGTTCTACGTCGCGGGCGGACTGTGCGCGATCGCGGCCGTCATGTCGCTGGCCATCGTCGGGCGGGGCCGCGAGCCGGTCACCGTCTGACGCGGCGAGTCCGAGGTCGTTCGAGGCGCCGACCGATCAGCGCGGCGCGGCGGCCGACTCGTTTGCCTGGTCGTGCCACACGGCGGTCGCGCCGCTGTCGCCGATCCGATAGACCTGGACCACCGATCCGACGGCCACGGCGATGCCCAGGACCGTCAGTGCGATTGCCACGATCTGGGATGCCCGCCCCTCCGACGATCCGGTGCGCGCGCTCCACCACTGCCGTACCCGCGGCCGATGTAGCGCCCACCATGCCGCCGCGACCGCGAAGACGCCGACCGACCAGACCAGGAGTTGGTCGCCGAGTTCGGCGTGGATCCGCACCAGCGGATCGCGGGGGACCCGGTGCTCGAGCCACTCGCCGGCGTGGGTGGTGAGCGGGACCAGCACCAGCGTCACGAACGCCACCACGGGGGTGACGGCCCCGAGACGCCGCCGGGCTGCCGGCCAACACAGTGAGAGGAGCAGGAGCAGGGCGGAAAGCGGGACCAGGACCACCACGAAGTGCACGAGCAGTGGATGGATCGGCAGGCCGTTGAACGTTGTGGGCCCCATGTTGTGACTCGCCTCCGTCGGATGTGTGTGTGACCGTCGCCAGACTAGGTCCGGATTCTTGGAGTCTGCTGGGAGTTCGCGGGCAGGACGAGGGTGAACGTGGAGCCCTGTCCCTCGACGGAATCCACGAGCACCTCACCGTCGTGTGCTTGCGCGACCTCGCGGACGAGTGCGAGGCCGATCCCGTGCGCGCGCCGACCGGAGGGCTGGTCGGGCCCGTGCGCGAATCTCGCGAACAGTCGGGGCAACTGCTGGGGCGAGACGCCGACACCGGTGTCGGTCACCGCGATACGGACGAGTCCGGCGCCGACCCCGATGCGGACGATCACCCGTCCACCCGGCCGGACGTGAGTGACGGCATTGTCCATCAGGCCGTGCACCGCGCGGCGGAGCGCCGGCCGCGAGCCGGACACGAAGGCCGGGTCGGCATCCGACTCGACGTCGATTGCGACTCCGAGGGATCGGGCGTGGGCCGTCATGCTTTCGCCGATCTGCTCGCACAGCACGGCCACGTCGACCGGCTCGCGGGCGGCCGGACCGGAGTCCAGCGAAGCCGAGAGCAGAAGATCCTCGACGAGTTCGGTCAACGCCCGGGTGTCGTCGACGATGCCGTCGAGCTGCTTCGAGAGCTCCGCCGGTTCGATCCGTTGCGCCCGCCTGGCGAGCAGTTGCGCCCGGGTGTGCAGGACGGTCAGCGGTGCCCGCAGTTCGTGCGAGGCATCCGCGACGAACCGGCGCTGCAGCGTCAACGCCTGCGCCAATGGTCGAATCGATCTGCGGGACAACAGGATCACGACCAGTGTCGAGGCTGCGATACCGGTGATCTCGGCGAGGAGCAGGGCCGACAGCAGGCGGTCCCGGCCGGCGTGGAACGGTTCGAGGTCCACGAGCGCGACTGCGCGTCCGCCGTGGATGTCGGCGACGAGCCCGCGATAGTCCCGGTCGCCGTCGCGGACGTCCACGAAACCGGGCGGACCGTCGAGGAGCTGCACGGCCCGGGACGGGGCGCCCGCGCTGACCGCTGTCGCCCCGTCCGGGCCGCGGAGCGCGAGTGCCGTTCCCGGTGGCGGATCGTCGACGTCCTCGGCGGTCTCGACGACGGACCGCAACTGCGACTCCACCTGTCTGGACTGGGCGCGGCCGTCGACCAGGAACGCGACGACGCCCACCACCATCAGGACGAGGGCGAGGGCGACCGCCGCTTGCAGCGACACGACGCGACCGGCGCGCCGCAGCAGCAGTTCGTCGCCGATCACCGCGGCCGGTCGGGTAGCGAGGGCGGGTCTGCGACGGAACGAACGGGTGGTCACCGGGAGCCGATCCGGTACCCGACGCCCCGGACGGTGCGCACCACGTCGCGCCCGAGCTTTCGGCGCAGGTAGTGCACGTACGTGTCGACGGTTCCCGGCGTGCCCGCCGCGCCGAACGCGGCGTCGAGAAGTTGTCCGCGGGTGAACACCTGGCCGGGCGACCGGGCGAGTACCGCCAACAGTGCGCACTCGCTCGCCGACAACTCGACCCTGCCGTCCTCGCCGACCACCGTCCGGCTCGCCGGCTCCAGTTGTCGCCCCGCGACCGGCAGCAGTTCGGCGGCGTCGAACCGGCGGCGGCGCAGCGCGCGCAGCCGGGCAAGCAGCTCCGGGATCTCGAACGGCTTGACGAGGTAGTCCTCGGCGCCGGCGTCGAGTCCTTCGACCCGGTCGAGGAGCATGCCCCGGGCGGTGAGCACGAGAACCGGGGTGCCGATGCCGTGTCGCCGGAGTGCGCGGAGCACCTCGATGCCGTCACGTCCGGGCAGGCCGCGGTCGAGAACCACGACGTCGTAGCGGCGGGTGAGGCCCAGGTGCAGCCCGGTCGGGCCGTCCCCTGCGGTCTCCACGCGGTACCCCTCGTCGGTGAGCAGTTCGACGAGTAGGTCGGTCAGGTGGGTGTCGTCCTCGACGAGCAGGACGGCTGGGAGCTCGGGGACAGGTGCGGGCACGGTTCGAGGGTGCCACCGCCCGGCTCGCACGTCCGGTGGGATGGCCGGTCCCGGTCCACGTCCGGGACCCGTCCCGGTCCGCCCCCCCGGCACCGGGAGGACATCCGACGATGCGCTGGAGGACCTGGACAGCGGCCGAATCGCCTGGAGATCCCGGGGACGCTGTCTCGGTGATCGTCCGCAGGGACTGCCACCGGGCGGCCCGACAATCGTGCCGGACGTCACAGTGAGAGTTCACCTTCTCTTCACCGGTGCCGCGACGGATCTCACTACCGTGGTCAGGGACCGAGGCGTCCGGTCGACGGCATCTCGGTCCGCGAAACTGCGTGAGCTCGAAGAACACTCCGTCCGCCTGCCCAGGGAGGTGTACTCATGGAACTCCTCGCAGCCCTGACCCTCGTCGCCGCTCCGATTGTGGTGCTCGCCGTCTACCTCACCTTGAGTGCGGTGTTCCTGCTCGAACTTCGCAAGCGTGAGCGTCACGAGGACGAACCGCCCGCGGACCGTCCGAAACCCGCGCCGCCCGCTCGGAGCCCGCGCCCTCAGCCGTGTCGTGTCCCGAGATCGTGGCGATCGAGGAAGTCCAGCGCCAGGTCCGCGACCTCGCGCCACCCGTTGTCGGCGGTGAGGGAGTGCCCCCGGTCGGGCAGCACCGAGTACTCGGTGGCACCGGTGTTGCGACGCTGAATGTTGTACTGCGACCGGACCAGTGACTCGGGAACGGTCCGGTCCGCACCGCCCGCGACCAGCAGCAGCGGGCCGCGGGCAGTGCGGGTGTCGATCTTGGTGGGGCCGCCCGCGATGTTCGCCAGCGCCGCCTGGAACAGCGGCCGCGCCGGACCCGGGATGGTGTAGGTCTCGAACAGGTGGTCCGACTCCTCCCGCGGCACCGCGCTGGCGTACCCGCGGTGATACGTCTCCGGCGTGTGCGACCACGTCTTCTTCCGCAGGCCCGGTCGGCTCAGGATCGGCAGGACGGTCTGCACCTGCGTGCGCGGCAGCCGCAGCACCCCCTTGAACTGGGCCGGTGCGATCGCGACCGCGCCGCGCACCAGGCCGTCGCCGAGCAGCTTCTGCGCGATCAGCCCGCCGAACGAGTGCCCCACCACGATCGGCTGTGTCGGCATCGCCTCGACGACGGTCCGATAGTGCCGGGCGACCTCCCCGATCCCGACCCCGTTCAGCTCGTCGGGGTTCTCCCTGGTGGCCGCCACGGTGTCGCCGTCGCCGGGCCAGCCGGGGGTGATCGGTACGTACCCACGGGCGGCGAACAGGTCGCGCCACGGCTGCCAGCTGCTCGAGTGCATCCACGGACCGTGCACGAACACGACGGGAATCGGGTCGGGTTCCATCACGATCTCCTCAGGGGTCTCGGCAATCTGTGCTCCGGCGGGGGATGTCTCGGCAGGACGCTGCGGCGTCAAGCGTAGAGCGCGCGCGGCTATCGTGACGCGATGCGCCTGATCACGATCATCCAGTCCTCCCCGTTCGTGCCGGTGTGGCTGCGGATCCTGTTGCTGCTCGCCGCGGGTGCGCGGGTCTGGGGCGCGGGCATCTATGCGGGATGCCACTTCGGCGGCAAGGACATTCGCATGGGGGTGGGGACCTTCGTCAACCGCGGGGTGCTGTTCGACGGGACCGCGCCGATCACGCTCGGCCGGCAGGTGGCTGTCGGGCACGGTGCCAAGTTCATCACCAGTAGCCACGAGATCGGTCCGGAGGGCGGGCGCGGGGGCCGGGTGTTCCACCGGCCGATCACCATCGGCGACGGCAGCTGGATCGGCGCGGGCGCGATCGTGCTGCCCGGGGTGACGGTCGGTCCCGGTTGCATCGTCGGGGCGGGTGCCGTCGTCACCCGCGACTGCGAACCCAACGGCCTCTACGCGGGCAACCCGGCGCGGCGGGTGCGGGACCTGCCGGTCGGCGTCCCGCGATCCGGCGCGCAGGTGTGACGGGAGCGCGATTCGGGGTCACCGGGTCTTCTTCTTCCGCTTCTTTCGCTTCTTCCGCGCCTGGGCCCGGGACCCTCGCTTGCGCTTCTCGGCCGAATGCGTGGCCGCATCGCCGCTCTCGGTGACCTGCTCTTCGGGGGCAGGCGCGAGCGAGCGGGCCATCTCCCTCCGCAGGCTCTCCATCAGCTCCGGTGAGCGGAGCAGGAAGTTCGCCTCCTGCAGCGCGGTGTACCGCGCAAGCGAGATGAGTACGGCGCTGTTGCTCTTGCCGGCGATCTCCACCGCGACCGTGTTCTCGTTGACGTCCCGGATGAGCGATGCCAACCGTTTGCGCGCGGACTTCACCGTCGCCACCACCGCCGTCGACTCCATTCGCCGCTGAACTGACTCCGGCATCCTTCCACCACCGAGCGGTGAATCGGACACGGACACGACAATCTCGTCGAACCGGTGTGGGATCGGGGAGGGACGAAGCGTCGGGGCGTGCGACGGGCACCACCGGCCCGGGAGACCACGATTGGTACAACTACCGGTGTGACTCGACCCAGGATCTCTGCCCGCGCGACCGGCATCGTCCTGGGCGCTCTCGCCGACCGAGCCTTCGCCGATCCGGTGCGCCGGCATCCGGTCGCCGGCTTCGGGACGGCCGCGGCGGCCCTCGAGCGGTTCACCCACCGCGACTCGCGTGCGGCCGGGGCGCTGCACACCGGACTCCTCGTCGGTGCCGTCGTCGGTGGCTCGGTGCTCGGGTCTCGCGCGGCGCGCCGGCTCGGCTGGGCGGGGGAGACGGCCGCGGTCGCGGCGGCGACCTGGACCGCGCTCGGCGGCACGTCGCTGACCCGCGTCGGGAACCGGATGGCCGACCGGCTCGCGGCCGACGACCTCGCCGGGGCACGCCAGCTGGTGCCGTCGCTGTGCGCCCGGGACCCGCAGTCCCTCGACGCCGACGGCATCGCCCGCGCCACCGTCGAATCGCTCGCCGAGAACACCTCCGACGCGACCGTCGCCCCGCTCGTGTGGGCGGCGGTCGCCGGGGTGCCGGGGGCGCTCGGGTACCGGGCGATCAACACCCTCGACGCGATGATCGGCTACCGGTCGCCGCGGTACCTGCACTTCGGCTGGGCGGCGGCCCGCCTCGACGACGTGGTGAACCTGGTGCCCGCCCGGGTGACCGGACTACTCGCGGTCGCCGCCGCCCCGGTCGTCGGGGGCTCACCGCGGTCGGCGGCGCGCGCGTGGCACCGGGATGCGGCCGCTCACCCGAGCCCGAACGCCGGGGTCGCGGAGGCGTCGATGGCCGGAGCGCTGGGCGTGCGGCTCGGCGGCCGCACCGAATACCCGTACGGCGTCGAGGAACGGCCGACCCTCGGTGACGGCCCGGCCCCGCGAGTCACCGACATCGCGCGGGTCGCGCGGCTGTCGACGGCGGTGCAGGCCGGTGCGGCCCTCGGGTCAGCGGCGCTTGCCGTAGCGGTCGGCGAGCTTCGCCTCCGTCGCCGTCATCGTCTCGGGCTCGGCCGGCGCTGAGCGGCCGAACCGGCGCCGCGGGAGGACGATGTCGTCGTCGTGCTCCGCGGTGTCGGCGGTGGCGACGGTGACCGCGACCGTCCGGGCCGGGTCCTCGGCGGGGGCGGGGACCTCGTCGGCCGGAGCCGCGGGCTCGACGACCGTGCGTTCGCGTTCGCGTCGCCGTTCCCGCAGTTCGGCGCGCACGAAGTAGGCCAACCCGAGCGGCGCCATGACGCCGAACGCGAGCCACTGCAGCCCGTACGACAGGTACGGCCCGGCGTCGAGTTGCGGCAGCGGGATCGGGGTCAGCGACCCGGGCTGGTCGGATGCGAGCTGGAACCAGCCCTCCAGGAGCGGCAGACCGACGGCAGCGCCGACCTGCCCGGCGTCGACGTAGTAGACCTGGATGACGCCGTTCTCGGTGAGGGGCTCCTTGCCTGCGATGGTGCCCTCCGACGCGCGGGCACGGGCGGTGACCGTCACCTCTCCGGCCGGGGGCGGGTCGATCGGCGGTGCGAGCGTGCCCTGCACGGGGCGGACGTAGCCGCGGTTGACCAGGATCACCGGGCCGCTGGACAACCGCATCGGCGTGAGCACCTCGTAGGCGGGGTCACCCTCGATGGACCGCAGCCGCACGAGCGCCTCGTGGTCGGGGAGATATGTGCCGGTCGCGGTGACCTGTCGCCACTCGTCGTCCGCCGGGATCGGGCCCGAGGTGGGCAGGATCGACTCGACCGGAACGGGGTCGGCGTCGATCGACTCCTCGATCAGCGTGTTGCGGTGCGAGGTGTTGGTGTTCTTGCCGAGCTGCCACGGCGCCAGCACCGTGAAGCACATGTAGGCGAATCCGGCGACGACGACAGCCAACGCGACCCAGCCCGGACGCAGCAGAAACTTCAGCCTTCCCACGACACCACGGTACTGGGCGGGGATGGAGACCCCGAAATGTGCGTGTGCGGGATCACAGCCGTTCCCGCACCCAGTCCAGCAGTCCCGGAATCGCGGCCTCGATCTGCTCACGCACCAACTCGAAGTCGTCGAGGTCGCCGTAGTACGGGTCCGGCACCGAGTCGCCGTCGGCGTCCGGGTCGAAACTGCGCAGCAACCTGCGCCGGTCGGTCGGTACGCCCAGGTGCGCGAGCGCCCGCTCGTGGCCGCGGTCGAGAGCGACCACGAGGTCCGCGCCCAGGTGATCGCGTCCGACCTGCGCGGCGCGGTGCCCGGTCGGATACCCGTGCGTCGCGAGCACCTCGGTGGTCCGGTGGTCGGCGTCGTCGCCGACGTGCCAGTCGCCGGTCCCTGCGCTCGACACCCGCACCGCGTCGGCGAGCCCGGCATCGATCAGGTACCCGAGCAGGATCTTCTCCGCCATCGGGGAGCGGCAGATGTTCCCGGTGCACACGAAGGTGACGTGGAGTCGTTCAGCTCGCATGGAGGATCGCCCCCAGATCGGCGACGGTCGCCGCGGACCACGCGGCGTCCGCGGCCTCCGAGTCCGCCCCGTATCCCCAGTGCACGAACACCGTCGGGATGCCCCAGTGCGCGGCGCCGTGCACGTCGTGGACACGGTCGCCGACCATCACCACCCCGGCGGTGCCTCCGGCGACCGGTGCGACGCCGAGTCCGCGCAGCGCGTGCTCGATGACATCCGCCTTCGCCCGCCGGGTGCCGTCCGCGGACGCGCCCGCGATCACCTCGAAATGGTCGGAGAGACCGAAGTGGTCGAGGATGCGGACCGCGAACCGCTCCGACTTCGACGTCGCCACCGCCAGCCGGGTGTCGGTCCGCGACAACGCGGAGAGCAGGTCCGCGATCCCGTCGAACACCTCGTTCTCCGCCCACCCGACGCTGTCGTAGCGGTCGAAGTAGGCGGCCAGCGCCCGGTCCGCGGTCGCGTCGTCGAGACCGACCGTGCGCAAGGTGTCCGCCATCGGCGGGCCGAGGATCAGCCGGGCCAGGTCGCCGTCCGGTTCCGGCGCGCCGACCGACGCCAACGCGTGCCGGAATCCGGACACGATGCCGGGCGCGGAATCGGTGAGGGTGCCGTCGAGGTCGAACAGGGTGATCGCGGGGGAACTCACTCGTCCATCCTGCCTGCCTCGATCGGCGAGCACCGGACCGCCATAGACTGCCGGTCGTGGACACCCCAGCTTCCGGCGGCATCGACCTGCGCCACCACGGCGACGTCGATGCGGTGCCCGGGCTGTCGGACTTCGCCGTCAACGTCCGCGGGGACGGCCCCCCGGGCTGGCTCGGGGCCCGCCTCGCCGCGGCGCTGCCGACCCTCGGGCGGTATCCGTCGGCCGACGCGGACCACGCCGCCCGCGCGCAGGTCGCCGCCCGGCACGGCCGGCACCCGGACGAGGTGCTACTGCTGTCCGGCGGCGCGGAGGGGTTCGCGATGCTGCCGCGCCTCGGGTCGCGGCTGGCGGCGCTGATCCACCCGTCGTTCACCGAACCCGAGTGGGCGCTGCGGGAGGCCGGGGTCCCGGTGCACCAGGTGGTGCTGCCGCCGCCGTATCGGCTCCGCGCCGCCGCGGTTCCGGACGACGCGGACCTCGTGGTGCTCGGCAACCCGACCAATCCGACGTCGGTGCTGCACCCGGCGGACGAGGTGCTGGCGCTGCGTCGCCCCGGTCGAATCCTGGTGGTGGACGAGGCGTTCGGGGACGCGGTGCCGGGCGAGCCGGAGTCGCTGGCCGGCCGGTCGTTGCCCGACGTACTGGTGCTGCGGTCACTGACGAAGACCTTCGCGCTCGCCGGGCTGCGCTGCGGCTACGTGCTCGGTCCGCCGGAGTTGCTGGCGCGGCTGCAGGTCGGTCGGGCGCACTGGCCGTTGGGCAGCCTGCAGCTCGAGGCGATCCGGGCATGCAGCGAACCGGAGGCGGTCGCGTGGTCGGAATGTGAGGCGCGGCTGATCGAGGACGAACGCGCCGCGATGGTCGAGATGCTCGGCGCCGCCGGGGTGGACGTGGTCGGGCCGGCGCGGGCCCCGTTCCTGCTGCTCCGGGTTCCCGACGCCGACCTGGTTCGGAAGAAACTGCAGGAGAAGGGGATCGCGGTCCGGCGTTGCGACACCTTCCCCGGATTGGATCCGGACCACATCCGTGTCGCCGTCCGCGCCGCCGCGCCGGCGCACGCCCTGGTGACCGCACTGACGGAGGTTCTGGCATGAGTGTTGTCCTGGCCGAGGTGATCTCGGCGCTCGAGGAGGCGTACCCGCCCGCGCTCGCGGCGAGCTGGGACTCCGTCGGGCTGGTGTGCGGTGACCCCGCCGACCGGGTGAGCCGGGTGATGGTCGCCGTCGACGCGACCGTGGCCGTCGTCGACGAGGCCCTCGCCTGGGGTGCGCAGCTGCTGCTCGTGCACCACCCGCTGCTGCTGCGCGGAGTCGACACCGTCGGCGCGCACACCCCGAAAGGCGCTCTGCTGCACCGGCTGATCCGCGGCGGGTGCGCGCTGTACACCGCGCACACCAACGCCGACTCCGCCGACCCGGGGGTGTCCGACGCGCTCGCGCACGCGCTCGGGCTGACCGTGACCGGCCCGTTGGACCCGGCGCCGTCCGAGCCGCTCGACAAATGGGTGGTGATGGTGCCCGGCACCGACACCGCCGTCGTGCGCGAGGCGCTGTTCGCGGCGGGAGCGGGGCAGGTCGGCGACTACAGCTGCTGCAGCTGGACCGTCACCGGCACCGGCCAGTTCCTGCCCGGCGCCGACGCCAACCCTGCGCTCGGGACCGTCGGACGCGTCGAACGGGTCGCCGAGGACCGGGTGGAGGTCGTCGCGCGGCGGGCGCTGCGGTCGCGGGTGCTTGCCGCGTTGCGGTCGGCGCACCCGTACGAGGAGCCGGCGTTCGACGTCCTCGAACTCGCCGACACCGGCTCCGCGCTCGGCATCGGCCGGGTCGGGGAGCTCCCTGAACCCGAGTCGCTGCGGGAGTTCGCTGCGCGTGTGCGCCGCGCGCTGCCGGAGACGGCCTGGGGTGTCCGTGCCGCCGGCGACCCGGACACGGTCGTGCGCACCGTCGCGGTGTGCGGCGGCTCCGGCGACTCCTACCTGGGGGCGGCCCGGGCCCGCGGTGTCGACGCCTACGTGACGGCGGACCTGCGGCACCATCCCGCCGACGAACACCTGCGCGGCGGGGGACCGGTCCTCGTCGACGTCGCGCACTGGGCCAGCGAGCAGCCCTGGTGCGCGCAGGCCCGCGATCTCCTCGAGGCCCGCTTCGGCGGCGGCGACGGCTGGGCCGCCACCGTCTCCACCGTCCGCACCGACCCCTGGACCCTCGGCGGCTGACCCCGCCGCAGACCGGGTGAAGGGCACCTGCGTTCGGGTGAACCGGACAGAGGTGCCCTTCACCCGTTCGGGGAGGGGCTCTGCGGGCGGTACGGTATGCGATACCCACCACCGCCGAACACCAAGCAGGAGCGAAGCCCGCGTGAACGTCGAACCCCGGATCCAGGCCAAGCTGCTCGACCTCGCCGCGGTCGACACCGAGCTGACCCGGATCGCGCACCGCAGGCGCACCCTTCCCGAACAGGAGGAGGTGCAGCGCCTCGAAGCCGACCGGGTGGGACGCAAGGACGCCGCGGTCGCCGTGCAGATCGTGCTCGACGACCTGGACCGCGACATCGCCAAGCTCGAGGGCGAGGTCGAGGCGGTCCGCAAGCGTGAGGACCGGGACCGGCAGCTGCTCCAGAGCGGCACCGTCGGCGCCAAGCAGCTCACCGAACTCGAGCACGAGCTCGCCAGCCTCACCCGCAGGCAGGAGGCCCTCGAGGAGGACCTGCTCGAGGTGATGGAGCGGCGTGAGGCCACCCAGGCCGACTACGAGCACGCCGGCGGCCAGGTCGACCAGATCGACGACGCCCTCGTCGACGCCGGCCGCCGCCGCGACGACGCGCTCGCCGACCTCGACGCCGCGCAGCAGCGCTGCGAGGCGGACCGGGCCGCGCTCGTCGGCGAATTCCCCGAGGACCTGCTCGCCCTGTACGAGCGTCAGCGCTCCGGCGGCGGGGCGGGGGCGGCGTTGCTGCAGGCTCGCCGCTGCGGGGCATGCCGCATCGAGATCGACCGCGGAGAGGTCGCCCGGATCGCGGCCACCGCTCCCGACGTCGTCGTCCGGTGCCCCGAGTGCAGCGCAATCATGGTGCGCACCAAGGAATCCGGTCTGTGACTGCGCCGGATGCTCGTTCCGCGGGCTCCACTCGTGTCATCGTCGAAGCCGACGGGGGATCGCGGGGCAACCCGGGCCCGGCCGGCTACGGCGCCGTCGTCTTCGACGCCGGCCGCGAGCGGGTGCTCGCCGAACGCAACGAGGACATCGGCATCGCGACGAACAACGTCGCCGAGTACAACGGCCTGATCGCCGGGCTGACCGCCGCGGCCGATCTCGGTGCGGACGTCGTCGACGTGCGGATGGACTCCAAGCTCGTCGTCGAACAGATGTCGGGCCGCTGGAAGGTCAAGCATCCGGACATGATTCCGCTCGCGCGGCGCGCAGGGGAGCTGGCCGCGGGGTTCGACGTCGTCACCTACACCTGGATCCCGCGTGCCCAGAACTCGCACGCGGACCGGCTCGCGAACGAGGCGATGGACGGCGCCGCCGGTGTGCCCGCCGACGTCCCCGAGGTGGCGCCGGTGCCCGCGGCGACCGAGAAGACGCCGACCGCTCCCGGCTGGACCGGCGCGGTCGGCAAACCGACTCGCCTGCTGCTGTTGCGGCACGGACAGACCGAGCTGTCGGTGGAGCGGCGGTACTCCGGTCGCGGCAACCCGGAGCTGACCGACGTCGGGCGGGCGCAGGCGGCGGCCGCCGCGACGCGCCTCGGGTCCCGCGGCGGGATCGAGGCGGTGGTGTCGTCGCCGCTCGGCCGGGCCCGGCAGACCGCGCAGGCGGCCGCGGATGCGCTCGGTCTCGAGGTCGTGGTTCACGAGGGTCTGACCGAGACCGACTTCGGCGCGTGGGAGGGTCTGACGTTCCGGGAGGCGAGCGAGCGCGATCCCGACCTGCACCGCCGCTGGCTCGGCGACACGTCGGTGCGTCCGCCGGGCGGGGAGAGCTTCGACGAGGTCCGCGTCCGCGTCGACGCCGTCCGCGACGACCTGACCCGCGAGCATCCCGGCCGGAACGTGCTGGTCGTCTCGCACGTGACGCCGATCAAGACGCTGCTGCAGCTCGCCCTGGACGCCGGACCGGCGCTGCTGTACCGGCTGCACCTGGACCTCGCGTCGCTCTCGATCGCCGAGTTCTACCCCGACGGCGGCGCCTCCGTCCGCCTCGTCAACGACACCTCGCACCTGTAGGCGGCTGCGTCCCCCGCAAGCGGGAGGTGTCCCCAGCCTGTGCGCCTTTCGGGTGGCTCCGGTCACCGGAAAGGCGCACGGGCGCGAAGCGCATTCTTTAGCGGGGGTAACATGTCGCGGGTGACCCCGCTGCTGACCTGCCGACGCTTCGTCGACAACTGTCTGCAGTCGAGCGCCGTCTGTACCCGCTGACCCCGGTCGACGCACACGTCCCGGGACGGCCGCCCGTTCGCCGCGGCCGTCGGATTCCACTCCAATGTCAGCCTCCCTCGCGCACACCTGTGATTCGTGCTGCGCGCCCGCAGAAAGGTCCGTCGAATGTCGGCCCCCTCCAGCGCCCCGACCGGGCGCCGCCTACCCGCGTGGGCAACCTCCTTCGGTACCCAGATCGTGATCGGTCTGGTCGCCGGAGTCCTGATCGGCCTGCTCGCCCGCTCGATGCCCAAAGCGGACGACGGTAACCCGAACTGGCTGGTCGGCACGATCACCACCATCGGGTCCAGCTACGTCGCGCTGCTCACCGTCGCGGTGATCCCGCTCGTGTTCACCGCGATCGTCAGCTCCATCGCGAACCTGCGACAGGTCGCCAACGCCGCGCGCCTGGCCGTGCAGACCCTGCTGTGGTTCGCGATCACCGCGCTGATCGCCGTCGTCATCGGCATCGTCGTCGGCCTGATCGTCCAGCCCGGTGCCACCACCACCGTGGACGCGGCCGCCGCCGCAGCACCGAAGTCGTCCGGGTCGTGGTGGGCGTTCCTCACCGGCCTCGTCCCGCAGAACTTCCTCGCCCTCGGCGCCAAGACCACCGTCACCGACGGCGTCGCGAGCACGTCGCTGAGCTTCAACGTGCTGCAGCTGCTGGTGATCGCGATCGCGATCGGTGTCGCAGCGCTGAAGGTGGGGGAGAAGGCGCAGCCGTTCCTCGACTTCAACGCGGCGCTGCTGGCGATCGTGCAGAAGGTGCTGTGGTGGATCATCCGCCTGGCCCCGATCGGCACCGCCGCGCTGATCGCGAAGGCCGTCGCCACCTACGGCTGGGACGCACTGGGCCAGCTCGGCTGGTTCACCGCCGCCGTCTACCTGGGCCTGGCCCTGGTGTTCTTCGTGGTCTACCCGGTGCTGATCCGGGTGCACGGGCTGTCGGTGCGCCGGTTCTTCTCCGGGGTGTGGCCTGCCACCCAGCTCGGGTTCGTGTCCCGTTCCTCGATCGGCACCCTGCCTCTGACCGAGCGGGTCACCGAACGCAACCTCGGGGTGCCCCGTGAATACGCGTCGTTCGCGGTGCCGCTCGGCGCGACCACCAAGATGGACGGCTGCGCCGCGATCTACCCGGCGATCGCCGCGATCTTCGTCGCCCAGTTCTACGGTCTCGACCTGACCCTGACGGACTACCTGCTGATCGTCGTCGTCGCGGTGATCGGCTCCGCGGCCACCGCCGGGACCACCGGGGCCACGGTGATGCTCACCCTGACCCTCTCGACGCTCGGGCTGCCGCTCGCCGGTGTCGGCCTGCTGCTGGCGGTCGAACCGATCGTCGACATGGGCCGCACCGCTCTCAACGTCACCGGGCAGGCTCTGGTCCCGACGATCGTCGCGAAGCGCGAGGGCATCCTCGACGAGGAGTTGTACAACGCCGAGCGGAACGGCGACCCGTTCGCGGACGAGGACGCCGCATCCGCGACACCGTCGAGCGACCGGGAACCCGTTCACGCCTGACCGGTGGAGCCGCGAGCGCACCTACAGCAGTTTGCGGAGGGTGCGCAGGTTTCGGTTCGTGGTGGTGGACTTGTACCTCGCCCTGCCGGTGAGCTTGCCGAACGGGCTCGTCAGCGTCTGGCCGCGCTCGACATGCCAGTACAGCACCCCGTCGCCGAGCTGCAGGGCCTCGTCCCCGAGGTCGAGGGTGTCGGCGGCGGCGACCAGGTCGTCGAGCACCGCCGGGTCGGACGAGAGCAGCACGTACGGATGCCAGCCCTCGCGGTCGGCATCGAACGGGAAGCGCTCGACGATCCTCGCCAGGGTCGGCTGATCCACCAGCACGATCCAGGCCTCGTAGCCGAACCGGTCGCGCAATGCCGCCTCGATGTCGGACTTGATGCCCGCAGCGTCGGTGCGGTCGGAGTCGAACAGGACGTTGCCCGATGCCAGCACCGTCTTCACCTTCGCGAACCCGGCGCCGGAGATCGTGTCCGACAGGTCGGCCATCTTGATGTTGATCCCGCCGACGTTCACACCCCGCAACAGGGCCACGTACCGTGTCATGCCCAGACCCTAGTGCCGGGTAGTCTGTACGGGCGGACGAGTTGGTCGGGCGGCCGCGGCGAAGGGAACCGTACGCAGCCAGCGTGCAGGCCCGGCGCCGAGGAAAGTCCGGACTCCACAGAGCAGGGCGGTTGCTAACGGCAACCCGGGGTGACCCGCGGGACAGTGCCACAGAAAACAGACCGCCGGCCCATGGCCTTTCGAGGCCATGGCGTCGGTGAGGGTGAAACGGTGCGGTAAGAGCGCACCAGCACCCCGGGTGACCGGGGTGGCTAGGTAAACCCCGCCCGGAGCAAGGTCGAAGGCCGCACCTTCACAGGTGCGGCTGCGCAGGTGTTCGAGGGCTGCTCGCCCGAGCCTGCGGGTGGACCGCTCGAGGTACCCGGCAACGGTGTGCCCAGATGGATGGTCGCCGCCCGGCGTTTCGGCGCCGGGAACAGGATCCGGCTTACAGGCCAACTCGTCCGCCCACACCGGTCCGTCGGCGCGAACGCCCCGACGCACCGATGCCGCCCATGTCGAAGGGCGGAGGATTCCGCCGGTGTCGAACGGCCCGGATTCCGGCCGTGTCGAATGGCGGAGATTCCGGCCGTGCCGAAAACGCGAAAATGCCCCCGTCCGTGGACGAGGGCACTGTCGACGCGGGAAATCTAGACCGGGTTGATCACGAGAAGGGTCGCCCAGTGCTTCGCTTCCTTCTCGCCCAGGTGCGGAAGCAGTGCGTCGAAGAGCAGGTAGGACATCGGCTCCATGGTTGGGGGGTTCTCCGTTCGGGGTCGTTGCAGCGCAGCTGATCCAGGACAGATCAAAAGGCCACGATCCGCCGAGGGAAGTCGACGATCCGTGGCCCGCTACGGCGTAAGAATCTCATGCTTGTCACTTCCGCTCAAGGCTTGTCCCGGATTTGTTGCGGCCGGGACTCGAATTCACACGCGCGTCACCTGATGGCCGGACGACGGGAGATGGCGCACACTGGACCGATGAGCGACGACGAGCAGTGGTACTACTGCGTTTCCGACGGTTCGGTGCGACAGGGCAAGGACGCGCGCGGGCTCGATCGGATGGGACCGTATCCGGACCGGGCGACCGCGGAACGGGCGCTGGAGATCGCGGCCGAACGGAACAAGGCCGCGGACAAGGCCGATCACGACTGGGATGACTGACGGCCGAACCGCCGGCTGAACGGTGGTGTCTCGCGCGGACCGTTGCCTGTCGAAGGCGTATCGGCACGGGGCACTAGGCTCGGTTCGTGACCATGCGAATCTCCGCCCGCGGCATCGACTTCGAAGCGGTCAGGGAAGCCTTCTCCCTGCCGGGTGACTTCCCCACCGCAGCGTCCGCCGAGGCCGAGTCGGCGCGGGACCGGTTCGCCTCCGACCGGGTCGACCGCACCGACCTGCCGCTGGTCACGATCGACCCGCCGGGGTCGATGGATCTCGACCAGGCACTGCATCTGGAGCGGACCGCGGCCGGGTTCGTCCTGCACTACGCGATCGCGGACGTCGCCGCGGTGGTCGAGCCGAACGGTCACCTCGACCACGAGACCCGGCGCCGCGGGCAGACCTACTACCTTCCCGACGGTTCGTTGCCGCTGCACCCGCGGGTGCTGTCGGAGGACGCTGCGAGCCTGCTTCCCGACCGGGTGCGGCCGGCGGCGCTGTGGCGCATCGAACTCGACGATCGCGCGGAGCCGGTGACGTTCGGGGTGAGCCGGGCGTTGGTCCGGTCGGTGGCACGTTTCGACTATGCGGGGGTACAGGCGGATTCGGCTACCGGGTCGCTGCATCCCTCGATCGCGGCGCTGCCGGAATTCGGCAAGCTGCGGCTGGCGTCAGCGGTGGACCGCGGGGCGATCGAGCTGAAGCTTCCGGAGCAGACGGTGGTGTCCGACGGCGACGGCGGCTGGCGGCTGGACATCGAGCCGCGCACCGAGGTCGACGACTGGAACGCCGAGGCGTCCTTGCTGACCGGGATGTGCGCGGCGCGACTGATGCTGGACGCGGGGGTCGGGCTGCTGCGGACGCTGCCGCCCGCCCCGGCCGACGCGGTGGTCGCGTTGCGCCGCTCGGCGCGGGCACTCGGAGTGGGCTGGCCGGCGGCGATGCCGGTCGGCGAGATGCTCGCCGGTCTGGAGGCGAACGCACCCGACACGCTGGCGATGATGAGCGACGCGACGGCTCTGCTGCGCGGCGCCGACTACGCGGCGTTCGACGGCGAGGTCCCGGAGCTGACGGTGCACGCCGGAATCGGTGCCCCGTACGCGCACGTCACCGCCCCGCTGCGGCGCCTCTCGGACCGGTTCAGTACCGAGATCTGCCTCGCGGTCACCGCGGGAGACGAAGTGCCGCAGTGGGTTCGGCAGGTGCTGCCCCTGCTGCCGGAGTTGATGCGCGGATCGGACCAACTGGCGGGCAGGGTGGAACGCGCCTGTCTGGACCTGACGGAGGCCAACGTGCTCGCCGGCCGCGAGGGGGAGCGGTTCGACGCGGTCGTGCTGCGGGGCGCCGACGGCAAACGGGACGCCGAGGTGTTCGTCGAGGATCCTGCGGTGATCGCCCGGTGCGCAGGCAATCCCCCGGAGGGTGAGCGGGTGTCGGTGCGGCTGGATCAGGCGGACACCGAGGAGCGGACGGTCCGCTTCGCGTACGACGCCTGAGCGTCCGCACTCACAGGTCCCGGCGGCGATCCTTGATCGCAGCCACTTCCGCCCGCGCGCCCTGCGCCGACCGGTCGGCGCGCGCCGTCTCCTCGGCGGCGACCACCCCGTAGGTGAAGGTGTCCTCGCCCGCCGCCCGGGCGCGGTCCGCGGCCGCAACCACCTCGGCCCGCGCGACCACCGCGTCCTGGTGTTCGCCGAGCACCGTCTGCAGTCGTTCCGCCGCCACCGCAATGCGTTCGGCCCGGGGGCGGGACGCGGTGATCGCCTCGGCCGCGTAGCGCAGGGCCTTCGCTCGTTTGCGGGTGGTGTGCAGGGCATCCGGCGGGCCCGGCGCCTCGTCCCGATCGCGCAGTCCGGCCTTCCGTCCCGCCTTCATGACCCGTCCGTGAGCCCGGCGCAGCTCGGCGTGTGGGCGACCGGCGCTCGCGGGGTCGGCGCACAGGGCGTCCAGGGCCGCGACGAGGTCGCGGTGTCGCGGTCCGGCCAGTGCCGCCACGGCGTCGGCGTGGGCGGCGGCATACCCCGCGCGGTGCGCGTCGACCAGCCGGTACCGCACCGGGCCGCGCAGCACGTCCGGCGGCAGCGCGTCGAGGACCGTCGCGAAGTGGTCGGCAACCACCTCGGCGTCGCGTGCGCGGCCGAGTACCGATCCGAGCCACCGCAATTCGTCCCGCACCGGGTCGGCGGCGTCCGCCGGGAAGATCGACCCGTACGTTCTGATCACACTCCGCAGTCGCCGCGCCGCGACCCGCATCCGGTGCACGGCGTCCGGCTCGTCCGCCCGCACCGCGTCGGTCAGCCCGGTGAGCCGGTCCCGCTGCTCACGGACGTACTCCAGCACCGCCGCGCGGTCCGCTTGCCTGTGCTTGCCCACAGCACAGGTCTACCGCACCCGCGCGGGCGCCGCATGCCCCCGCGGTGCGTGTCACCGGTTCCGGAACGAGTCCGTCGCCTCGACCAGGTGATGGGTGATGCCGGGTTCGCCGGCGGCATGGCCGGCGTCGTCGACGATGTGCAGTTGCGCGGACGGCCAGGCCCGGTGCAGCGCCCACGCCGTCGTCACCGGGCACACCACGTCGTAGCGGCCCTGCACGATCACCGCCGGGATGTGGGTGATCGCGTCCACGCTATCGAGCAGCTGGTTCTCGGCGAGGAATCCGTCGTTGACGAAGTAGTGGTTCTCGATCCGCGCGAACGCCAACGCGAACCGCTCCTCCGAATTCCGCTCCACGTGATCGGTTTTCGGCACCAACTCGCTGGTCGCGCCCTCCCAGGTCGACCACGCGACCGCGGCGGCCGCCGCGACGTCCGGGTCCGGGTCGTGCAGCAGCCGGTGATACGCCTGCACCAGGTCGCCGTCGCGTTCGGCTTCCGGTACCGGGGCGAGGAACTCCTCCCACCGGTCCGGATAGATCGCGCTCGCGCCGCCGTTGTAGTACCAGTCGATCTCGCTGCGGCGCAGCAGGAAGATACCGCGCAGCACCAGCTCGGTGACCCGGTCCGGGTGGGCCTGCGCGTACGCCAGTGCCAGCGTCGACCCCCACGAGCCGCCGAACACCTGCCAGCTTTCGACCCCGAGGTGCTCGCGCAGCTTCTCGATGTCGGCGATCAGGTGGGCCGTGGTGTTGACCGACAGGTCGGCGCCGTCCGCGACATGCGGGGTGGACCCACCGCACCCGCGCTGGTCGAACAGCACGATGCGGTAGGCGGCCGGGTCGAAGAACCGCCGATGGTCGGGGGTGGTGCCGCCGCCGGGGCCGCCGTGCAGGAACACCACCGGCTTACCGTCCGGGTTGCCGCTCTGCTCCCAGCGGATGCGCTGCCCGTCCCCGACGTCGAGCATCCCGGTCAGGTGCGGTTCGATCGGCGGGTACGGACCGCGCATCGCCCGGGCGGCACCGCCACCGCGCATCGCCCGGGCGGCACCGCCACCGTGCTCCATCAGAAGCCGATCAGGCCGGAGGCGAGGTCGGGGATCTCGAGCGCGGACATCGCGCCCTCCCGCACGTCCGGGCACTGCGCGGAGGTGATCACGTCGACTCGGGCCTTGTGTGCGACCAGGTCGATCATGTTGATGCCGTTCTGCGCTGCCCAGGTGCCCACGACGGTGTTCAGGCCGCCCTTGCCGATCGTCGGGGTGTAGGTGCGCCAGTTCTGCAGCTGGGCGGCCATGTCCGAGCACAGCTTCTCGGCCTGCGTGGTCGTGACCCCGCCGGAATCACCCGGGATCACCGTGCCCGGCGCTGCGGCGCCGCCGGTGCCCGGAGCCGGAGCGGCGGAGGTCGGGCCGGGGGCCGGTGTCGTCTCGGTCGCGCACCCCGCGGTCAGGCCGAGGACGGCGGCGGCACCGGCGACGGCGAAAGCGTAACGGCGGAAGGACATGTGGTGACCCCAGTCTGTCGAAGAGGAACCCGTCGAGCAGTCAACGGACGCGGACGGCGCCCGGTTCCCCGGGCGGCGGCCACACCGTAGTGTGCCACCGCCCGGAGAGCCCGGGACCGGGCCGCGCCGACCGGGGGAGTCCGTGTCGGTCAGAAGCTGTGTTCGGCGGCGGGGAACGTGCCCACCCGCACCTCGTCGGCGTACGCGGCGGCCGCGCCGCGCAGCGTCTCACCGACCGTGGCGAACTTCTTCACGAACTTCGCGGTCTTGCCGCTGGTGTAGCCGGCCATGTCCTGCCAGACCAGCACCTGGGCGTCACATTCGACGCCGGCACCGATGCCGACCGTGGGGATGGTCAGCTTGCGGGTGACCTGCCCGGCGAGCTCGGCGGGCACCATCTCCATCACCACGGAGAACGCGCCCGCCTCCTGGACCGCGATCGCGTCGGCGACGAGCTGTTCGGCACCGTCGCCGCGGCCCTGCACCCGGAACCCGCCGAGGCTGTTCACGGACTGCGGGGTGAAGCCGATGTGCGCCTGGACCGGGATGCCGGCGGAGGTCAGTGCCGCGATCTGCGGGGCCACGCGCTCGCCACCCTCGAGCTTCACGGCGTGCGCCTGTCCCTCCTTCATGAAGCGGAAGGCGGTCTCGAGCGCCTGCTGCGGCGACGCCTCGTAGCTGCCGAACGGCAGGTCGGCGATCACCAGGGCGTGCGGGGCGCCGCGGACCACGCCGCGGACCAGGGGGAGCATCTCGTCGACGGTGACCGGGACCGTGGTGTCGTAGCCGTAGACGACGTTTGCGGCGGAATCGCCGACCAGCAGAACCGGGATGCCGGCCTCGTCGAAGATTCGGGCCGTGGAGTAGTCGTAGGCGGTCAGTTCCGCCCAGCGCTGTCCCTCGGCCTTCATCGCCTGCAGGTGGTGGGTGCGGATCTTGGTGCGCTTGGCCGGCTGGGCCGGTGCGCCGCCGTACACGGGAGCGTTCTCGGACGCAGAGTTCGCGGACGCAGGATTCTCGGACATCAGTGTCCCTTTCGTGCCTCGAGGCCCAGTGCGGGTCCCCGGGTTGTGGGTGATGACAAGCACAGTCTGCCATCGTCGGACCCCGCCGCGACCGTGCGGTTCGTCACACCGCCGTTCGGCAGGTCCTGGACCCGCCGAACGGCGAGGAACTGGGCGTTCGCTGGTGCGTGGCACCATCGAGGCCATGCGTATGAGGACTCCCGCGGCGCTGGTCGCGGGTATTGCGGTGGCCGCACTCGTCGCCGGCTGCGCCGGGGGCGGGACCGAGACCGGGACGCCGACTCCTGTCGAGTCGGCGGCTCCGACGTCGGGCGCGGGCGTGGTCCCGGTCGGGCTCGAGCGGTTCTACACCCAGGACGTGCACTGGGAGTCCTGTGCCGACTACGAGACGGACGGTCCGCTCGCGAGCGGCCTCGAGTGCGCCCGCGTCACGGTGCCGGTGGACTACGACAACCCGACCGGCGACACCGCGCAGGTCGCGATCTCGCGTAGCGCCGCGACCGGGGACCGGATCGGCTCGCTGCTGGTCAACCCGGGCGGGCCCGGGGCGTCGGGACTGTCGATGGCGACCGCAGCGGACGGCACCGACCTCGCCGAGCGGTTCGACGTGATCGGGTTCGACCCGCGCGGGATCGGGGCGTCCACCCCGCAGATCCGCTGCCTGACCGACGCCGAGTTCGACGCCGACCGCGCCGATCCGCGGGTGGACATGAGTCCCGAGGGGATTGCGCACTCCGAGGCGGTGAACGCCGACTACGCCGCCAAGTGCGCGCAGCGCACCGGAACCGAGTTCCTCGCCCACGTCGGTACCCGTGAGGTGGTCCGCGACATGGACGTCATCCGGTCGGTGCTCGGCGACGAACAGTTGAACTTCCTGGGCTACTCGTACGGCACCCGGTTGGGTTCGACCTACGCGGAGACCTTCCCCGGCAACGTGCGGGCGATGGTGCTCGACGGTGCGGTCGACCCGCAGCAGGATCCGGTCGAGGAAACGGTGTTGCAGGCGGCCGGGTTCCAGCGGGCGTTCGAGGACTTCGCCGCCGACTGCGCGACGAAGGCGAACTGCCCGCTCGGCTCGGACCCGGGACAGGCGGTGCCGCGGTTCCGGGCGTTGGTGGACCCGCTGATCACCCGGCCGGCCGAGACTACGGACCCGCGCGGGCTGGGGTATCAGGACGCGATCACCGGTGTGCAGCAGGCGCTGTACTCGCCGCAGTTGTGGGGTGCGCTGCGCAGCGGCCTGTCCGCGCTGGAACAGGGGCGCGGGGACTCGCTGCTGCTGCTCGCCGATCAGTATCAGGGCCGCGGTGACGGTGGCAGCTACAGCAACATCAACGACGCGTTCAACGCGGTCCGCTGCGTCGACGATCCCGCGGTGACCGACCGCGCGGTGGCTGCGGCCGGTGACGACGCCTACCGGCGGGCGGCGCCGTTCCTCGACGACGGTCGCGGCACCGGGAACGCCCCCCTCGACGCGTGTGCCTTCTGGCCGGTGCCGTCGACCTCCACGCCGCACGCCGTCGACGCGGCGGGACTGCCGCAGGTCGTGGTCGTGTCCACCACGGAGGACCCGGCGACGCCCTACCAGGCGGGCGTGGACCTGGCCAAGCAGCTCGGCGCGGCGCTGATCACCTACCGCGGCACCCAGCACACGGTGGCGTTGAACGGGGTCTCCTGCGTGGACGATCCGGTGGTCGCGTACCTGATCGACCTGGCCGCTCCCGGCGCCGACCTCACGTGTTCGTAACCACTCCTGCGATGTAACACAGATTTAACGCGCGATGCCTACTCTCGCGTGCATGGATCGCCAAAAGGAATTCGTGCTCCGCACTCTCGAAGAGCGCGACATTCGTTTCGTCCGACTGTGGTTCACCGACGTGCTCGGCTACCTCAAGTCCGTGGCGATCGCCCCGGCCGAGCTCGAGGGTGCCTTCAGTGAGGGCATCGGCTTCGACGGTTCGGCCATCGAGGGCTTCTCCCGCGTCTCGGAGGCCGACACCGTCGCCAAGCCGGACCCGTCGACGTTCCAGGTGCTGCCGTGGGAGCACAAGGACGGGCGGCAGCACTCGGCCCGGATGTTCTGCGACATCGCGATGCCGGACGGGACGCCCTCGTGGGCGGATCCGCGGCACGTGCTGCGCAGGCAGCTGAGCAAGGCCGGCGACCTCGGGTTCAGCTGCTACGTCCACCCGGAGATCGAGTTCTTCCTGCTCGAGAACGGTCCGATGGACGGCACCCGGCCCGTCCCCGCCGACAGCGGCGGCTACTTCGACCAGGCCGTGCACGACTCGGCGCCGAACTTCCGCAGGCACGCCATCGACGCGCTCGAGCAGATGGGCATCTCCGTCGAGTTCAGCCACCACGAGACCGCGCCGGGTCAGCAGGAGATCGACCTGCGCTACGCGGACGCGCTGTCGATGGCGGACAACGTGATGACCTTCCGCTACGTCGTCAAGGAGGTCGCGCGGAACGAGGGCGTGCGCGCCAGCTTCATGCCGAAGCCGTTCGCCGAGCACGCGGGCTCCGCGATGCACACGCACATGAGCCTGTTCGAGGGCGAGAACAACGCCTTCCACAACCCCGACGACCCGAACCAGCTGTCGGAGACCGGCAAGGCGTTCATCGCCGGCATTCTCGAGCACGCCAACGAGATCAGCGCCGTCACCAACCAGTGGGTGAACTCCTACAAGCGGCTCGTGCACGGCGGCGAGGCGCCGACCGCCGCGTCGTGGGGGCCGTCGAACCGGTCCGCGCTGGTGCGGGTGCCGATGTACACGCCGAACAAGGCGTCGTCGCGGCGTGTCGAGATCCGCAGCCCCGACTCCGCCTGCAACCCGTACCTGACGTTCGCGGTGCTGCTCGCGGCCGGTCTGCGCGGCATCGAGAAGGGCTACGAGCTGCCGCCGGAGGCCGAGGACGACGTGTGGTCGCTGACCGCGGCCGAGCGCCGTGCGATGGGCTACAAGGAACTGCCCGGCAGCCTCGGGGAAGCGCTCGCGGAGATGGAGCGTTCGGAACTCGTCGCGGAGACACTGGGCGAGCACGTGTTCGACTTCTTCCTGCGCAACAAGCGGCGGGAATGGGAGGACTACCGCAGCCAGGTGACGCCGTTCGAGCTGCAGAGCTACCTGGGGCTGTAATCCGACGATGGTCAAGCCACCCACGGCCCGGTCCACGATCCCCGGCGTCGGTCGACTCGGTCTCGTCGAGGCCACCGCGCCCGGCGAACTGGCGGCACTGGACTGGGTGAACACCGACAGCGTCGAACTGCTGTGGTCGCTCTCGCGTGCGGCGAACGCGGACCTGGCGCTGCGCACCCTGGTCCGGATGCGCGAGGGCCTCGGTGAGGGCTGGGCCGAACTCGACGCCGCCGTGCGCGCCGACACCGGCCTGCGGGGCCGGCTGTTCGGGGTGATCGGCGCGTCGAGTGCGCTCGGCGACCATCTGGCCTCGGACCCCGAGAAGTGGCGGCTGCTGCGCGGGGACGTGTTGCTGCCGACCCACAAGGAACTGACCGACGAACTGCTCGCCGCGGTCCAGGCCGTCCCCGACGCGTCCGCGTCCGAGACCAACCTGGTGTATCGCGCCGGAATCACCGGACCGGACGCCGTCCTTGCGCTCCGCAGGACGTATCGCGACCAGCTGATGGTGCTCGCGGCGATGGACCTGGCGGCGGTCGTCGAGAACGAGCCGGTGCTGCCGTACCAGGCGGTCGGGCGCCAGCTGTCGGACATGGCGGACGCCGCCCTCACCGCGGCCCTTGCGGTCGCCGTCGCGGCCATCTTCCCGGACGGCCCGTGCCCGTCCCGGCTCGCGGTCATTGCGATGGGCAAGTGCGGTGCGCGCGAACTGAACTACGTCAGCGACGTCGATGTCGTGTTCGTCGCCGAGCCGGCCGACTCCACGACCAGCCGGCTGGCCGGAGAGCTGATGCGGATCGGCACCTCCGCGTTCTTCGAGGTCGACGCCGCGCTGCGCCCGGAGGGCAAACGCGGTGAGCTGGTCCGCACCCTGGACTCGCACATCGCCTACTACAAGCGCTGGGCCAAGACGTGGGAGTTCCAGGCGCTGCTCAAGGCTCGCCCGGCCACCGGTGACCTCGAGCTCGGCCAGCGCTACTTCGACGCGCTGAACCCGATGGTGTGGACTGCCGCCGAACGTGAGGACTTCGTCCCCGAGGTGCAGGCGATGCGCCGGCGGGTGGAGGAGATGGTCCCGCCCGAGCTGCGCGAGCGGGAGATCAAGCTCGGCCGCGGCAGCCTGCGCGACGTCGAGTTCGCCGTGCAGCTGCTGCAGTTGGTGCACGGCCGGGCGGACGAGTCGCTGCGGGTGCAGAGCACCATAGACGCGCTGACCGCCCTCGCCGGCGGCGGCTACATCGGCCGTGACGACGCCGCCAACCTCACCGCCTCCTACGAGTTCCTGCGGCTGATCGAGCACCGGCTGCAGCTGCAGAAGCTCAAGCGCACGCACACCCTGCCGCCGGCCGAGGACGAAGAGGCGTTGCGCTGGCTGGCGCGGGCGGCGCACATGCGTCCCGACGGACGTCTCGACTCGCTCGGAGTGCTGAACGCGGAGGTCAAGCGCAACGCGCACCGCATCCGGCGCCTGCACGTCAAGCTGTTCTACCGCCCGCTGCTCGAATCCGTTGCGCGCCTGGACAAGGAGGCGCTGGTGCTCGGCCCGGATGCCGCCGTCCGTCAGCTCGCCGCACTCGGGTACGTGGCGCCGGAGAACGCCCTCGGACACCTCAAGGCGCTCACCTCCGGCGCGTCGCGCAAGGGCCGGATCCAGGCCCTGCTGCTGCCGACGCTCCTCGAATGGCTCAGCGACACACCGGATCCCGATGCCGGGCTGCTCGCGTACCGGCGGTTGTCGGACGCGATGGTCGACGCCGACTGGTATCTGCGGGTGCTGCGTGACGAGGGCGCGGTCGCACAGCGGCTGATGATCGTGCTCGGCTCGTCGGCCTACATCCCGGACCTGTTGATCAAGGCGCCGGACGTGCTGCGGCTCTTCGCCGACGGCCCGACGGGGCCCCGGCTGCTCGACGCCGCGCCCGAAGAGGTGGCGCGCGGGATCCTCGCTTCGTCCGCGCGGTACGACGATCCGGTCCGCGCGGTCAATGCGGCCCGGTCGTTGCGCCGGCACGAACTGGCCCGGGTGGCGTCCGCGGACGTGCTCGGCATGCTCGACGTCCAGCAGGTGTGCCACGCGCTGTCGTCGGTGTGGGTTGCGGTGCTCGGTGCCGCACTCGACGCGGTGATCCGCGCGAGCGAGGCGGAGCTGGGGGAGCCGGCGCCTGCGTCGCTCGCGGTGATCGGCATGGGCCGGCTCGGCGGCGGCGAACTGGGTTACGGCTCGGACGCCGACGTGCTCTTCGTCTGCGAGCCGCGGATCGGCATCGACGAGACGCGGGCCGTCAAGTGGGCGAACCTGGTCGCCGACCGGGTCCGCCAACTGCTCGGGGCCCCGAGCACCGATCCGCCGCTCGAGGTCGACACCGGTCTGCGTCCGGAAGGCCGGAACGGTCCGGTCGTGCGCACGCTCGCGTCGTACCAGGCGTACTACCGGCAGTGGGCGCAGGCATGGGAGATCCAGGCGCTGCTCCGAGCGCACGCGGTCACCGGCGACGAGGACTTGGGGCTGCGGTTCCTGCACATGATCGACGAGTTCCGCTACCCGGAGGGCGGCGTCTCGGAGACCGCGGTGCGCGAGATCCGGCGGATCAAGGCCCGGGTCGACTCCGAACGCCTGCCGCGCGGCGCCGACCCGGCGACGCACACCAAGCTCGGGCGCGGCGGGCTCGCCGACATCGAGTGGACGGTGCAGCTGATCCAGCTCCGCCACGCGCACGAGGTGTCCTCGTTGCACAACACCTCGACCCTCGAGACCCTCGACGCGATCGGGGCGGCGGAACTGCTCGCCGAGACCGATGTCGAGTTGCTGCGCGAGTCGTGGCTGACCGCCACGCAGGCCCGCAACGCGCTGGTGCTGGTACGTGGAAAGCCCACCGATCAGCTGCCCGGGCCCGGGCGTGTGCTCTCCGCGGTCGCGCAGGTCGCCGGTTTCGACGGCGGTGACGCCAACGAGTTCCTCGACAACTATCTGCGGGTGACCCGGCGGGCGAAAGCCGTGGTGGAACGGGTTTTCGGGGCCTGACATTCCGCGTTGTCGACGGCGTACGACGCTACGCGGCGACTCCGTGTTTTCCGCTTTACGGGTATACGCATAGGTATTTCCACGGTCGTCCGACTTTCGGGCCCCCTGGATTCTTCGTTGGCAGAGCCGGCACCGTGTCGGCGGGAGAATCCCGGAGGACCAGCGAAGATGTCGAAGCACCGCATGCCAAGCACCCGGCGAACCTCACGATCCGTTCGTGGCCTGGTTGTGGCCGCCGCGATCGCCGGTGGGGTGCTGGCGCTGCCGGCCGTCCCGGCGGCCGCACAGCCGATCACGATCCCCGGAGTGGGAACCGTCGAGATCCCCGGCCCCGGTTCGGCGCCCCTCCCGGCGCCGATGGCGACCAACGGTCAGCGTGCGCTCGACGCCGCGCTGTCCAAGCTGGGATCCCCCTACGTGTGGGGCGCGACCGGCCCGAATGCCTTCGACTGCTCGGGCCTGGTGCAGTGGGCGTACCGGCAGGCCGGCGTCTCCGTGCCGCGCACCACGTACGACCAGGTGAACGGCGGCAGCCCGGTCGGGCGCGGGAACCTGCAGCCCGGTGACGTGGTGCTGTTCAACGGCGCCGAGCACGTCGGCCTGTACGCCGGCGGCGGCATGGTCGTGCACGCCCCGACCACCGGTCAGCCGGTGAAGAAGGCGCCGCTGGACTCGATGCCGTTCTACGCCGCTCGCCGGTACTGAGGCGGCTGCGCCGCTCGTGCGCGGTTTGCGGGTCCCCACACCCGCAAGCCGCGCACGAGCGCGTAGCGCTACTCGCCGGCGAAGAGACGGATGCGCTGCTCGCGGCTGCGCTCGAGGTGGGTGCGCATGTGCTCGCGGGCGGCGCGCTCGTCGCGGGCGCGCAGCGCGTCGAGGATCAGGTCGTGCTCGGAATTGAGCAGGTCCGGCTCGCCGTAGTTCGACGGCGGGCCGCTGTCGTAGATCCGCAGCTGGGTGGTCAGGCGGACGAGCAGCGTCATGATCGTCGTGTTGTGCGCGGCCTGCCACAGCGCCTCGTGGAAGCGGAAGTTGCCGGTGCGGACCGCTGCGTCGTCGTCGGCGTCGCAGCACGACCGGTGCAGCCGTTCGAGCCGGGCCATGTCGAGGTCGGTGTGCCGGATCGCGGCGGCTCCCGCGGCCTCGGATTCGAGAGCGACGCGGGCGGCGTAGATCTCGATCACGTCCTCGGGTGTGCCGGACCGGACCCGGAACCCGCGCGCCGCTCGTTCCAGGAGCCCGTCGTGGGCGAGCCAGTTCAGTGCTTCGCGGATGGGGGTGCGCGAGGCGCCGTACGTCTCGCTGAGCTGCGTCTCGTGCAGCGGCGCGCCCTGCGGGAACTTGCCGTCGAGGATGTCCGCGCGCAGCCGTAGGTACTGCTTCGAGGTCTGATCCGACCGGCCCGCCGCACCGGTGAGCATCAGGGTGCCCAGGTCGTCGTCCTCGCGCGTCATCGTGTCCTCCCTCGTTTTCGGTCGCGGTCCGCGGCCGCCGCGATGATTATGCCAGGGAAGACATTCGAATACTTGCGTATACGCTCGTCCTCATTTAGGTTCGGTTCGTTCGAACTTTCAGGAAGGCGTGAGCGTGCACAACCCACCGTTGATCGGGGTCGACGAGCTGTCCGACGCGATCGGTCGCGGCGACACTCCCGTCGTCCTGGACGTCACCGTCCTCCTCGCCCCCGCGCGCTTCGACGGCGACTACCGGCCGGAGTCCGGCGGAGCGCTCTGGCGTGATGCCCACGTTCCCGGCTCGCGGCACGTCGATCTCCTCAGTGCGTTCTCGGACACCGCCAATACCCTGCACTTCAGTCGGCCCCCGGTCCGACAGCTCGCGGACGAGCTTGCGGCACTGGGCATCTCGGCGGGTGTCGATGTCGTGGTCTACGACCAGGGCTCGATGACCTGGGCCTCGCGGGTGTGGTGGCTGCTGCGCAGTGTCGGTGTCGAGGCACGCGTCCTCGACGGGGGTCTGGCCCGGTGGACGGAACTCGGCCTGCCGGTCGAGACCGGCGACGCGGCGCCGTCGACCGCGGTCGCCACCGATCCCGGGCTGCACTACCGGCCGCTCTGGGTGGACCGTGCCGACGTGTCCGCGATCGTAGAGGGCGACGCGCCCGGCACCCTGGTGTGCGCGCTGGCCCCCGCGCAGTTCTCGGGTGCCGAGCAGACCCGGTACAGCCGGCGCGGGCACCTCCCCGGCAGCCGCAACCTGTCCGCGAAGAGCCTGCTCGACGACGATGGACTCGTTCGCGGCGTCGACGAGGTGCGGGCGCTCGCCGAGGACGCCCTCGCAGGCGCCGAGCGGCCGGTCGTCCTCTACTGCGGTGGCGGCGTGTCGGCGTGCCTGACCGCGCTCGGTCTCGTCCTCGCCGGCCACGACGACCTGCAGGTGTACGACGGGTCGATCGAAGAGTGGTCCGCTGACCCGGCACTGCCGATGGTCACGACCGCAGGTGGTGACGAATGAAGCGATGTCACCGGCGCCGATAGTCCCGAACCCTCGAAACCCTCTCTGCCACAGGAATTCTCCATGACCACTGCCCTGACCTCCGACGACCTCGGTCGCGCCCTCGACGCCCTCCGCGCCGGGGTCCCGCTCGTCCACTCCCTGACCAACGTCGTGTCGGCGAACTTCCTGACCAACGTGCTGCTCGCGGCCGGCGCCAGCAACGCGCACATCGACAACGCCCACGAGGCCGGTGACTTCGCGCGGATCGCGGGAGGTGTGCTGGTCAACCTCGGCACCCCCGACGACGGCACCGCAGCGGCGTTCACCGCGGCCGCGGAGGCCGCGCACGACTCGGGCACCCCCTGGGTGCTCGACCCCGTCGGCGTCGGCGGCCTCGCGTGGCGCAGCGGCCTCGCCGTGGACCTGCTGAAGTACCGGCCCACCGCGATCCGGGGCAACGCGTCCGAGATCATCGCGCTGGCCGGGCTCGGCGGCGACACCCGCGGCGTGGACAGCTCCGACGACCCGGCCGCCGCCGTGCCCGCGGCCCTCGCCCTGCTCGACCACGCCGAGGTCGTCTCGGCCTCCGGACCCGTCGACCACCTGGTGGGACGGGCCGCCGACGGCAGTGTCGTCGGGGTCCGGATCGGCGGCGGCAGCGCGATGCTGCCGCGCGTCACCTCCACCGGCTGCTCGCTCGGCGGTCTCGTCGCCGCGTACCTCGCGGTGGCACCGACCCCGCTGATCGGGCTCGCCGCCGCGCACGCGCACGTCGCGGTCGCGTCGGAGATCGCCGAGGCGAACGCGTCCGGCCCGGGATCGTTCGCCGTCGCCTATCTCGACGCGCTGTACACCGTCGACGCCACGACGCTCGCCGATCGCGCCCGGGTCGAGACCTTCGACGCGACCGAGAAGGCCGGGAACCTGTGAGCATCAAGACCTTCTGGTACCTGACCCAGGCCGACGGCGACTTCCCGTGGAGCCCGGGCGGGCTGTACCCCGTCGACGGGCAGCGGCAGATCGAACTCGCCAAGACCATCGACGAGGGCGGCTTCGACGGCGCCCTCGTGGCGACCTGGTCGAACGATCCGTTCCTGTCGGCGACGTGGGCGGCCTCGCACACCTCGCGGATGAAGTTCCTGGTCGCGGTGTACGCCAACATGACCCCCGCCCGGCTGCTCGCCGAGAAGGCCCTGACCTTCGACGCGTTCAGCGGTGGCCGGCTGATGATCAACTCCGTCAACGGCCGCGACAACATCCTCACCAAGTACGACATGAACGTCGAGCACGACCGGCGGTACGAACTGGGGGAGCAGTACTGGGCCGACTTCCGGCGCTACTACCGCGAGGGCACCGAGTCCAACTTCCCGAACACCCCGCTGCGCGTCGACTCGGCCGAGGGGCACACGGTTCCGCTGTGGGGCACCGGTGATTCGGCTGCGGGACTGGCGAACTCGGGCAAGGTCCTCGACGCCTACCTGGCGATGCTGCGGGAGACGGCGTTCATCGAGGAGAAGTTCGCCGGTGCGCGGGCGGCGGCCGCAGCGGCCGGTCGCGAGTTCAGCGACTTCGGTGCGCTGTCCGGGGTGATCGTGCGCCCCACCCGGGACGAGGCCATGGACCGCTTCCGGTCGCTGTTCGAGAAGGCCGGCATCGACCAGATCACCGACGTCCTCGACAAGGCGGTCCGCAGGCGGACCGGCGGCGCGCAGGATCTCAAGACGTTCACCGCCCGGGACGCCCAGCGGCAGGGCTGGGTGAACACCATCGTCTCCGGGAAGATCCCGGAACCGGAGGACCTGTACCTCGGTGACGGCCTGTACGCCGGCATCACCGCCTGGTCTCCGCTGGACATCTTCGCGACCGGCTCGTCCGCCGTCTACTACGTGGGCGATCCCGACGAGATCGCCGGGCACGTGCGGACCCTGCGCGATCGCACCGGCCTGACGTCGCTCATCCTCGCCGGCTGGCCGCTGATCGACGAGGCGAAGCAGGTCGCCGAGCACCTGATCCCGCGCTTCCGCGCACTGTAGGCGGCTCCGTCACTGTTCACGACGTGCCTAGGGAATGGTGACGAAGCCCTTGTCGGCCAGCCAGTTCCGGGCGACGTCGGCGGGCTCGCGGCCGTCGACGTCGACCTGGCGGTTGAGTTCGCTGATCTCCTCGTTGGTCAGCGCCGCGGAGATCGGGGCCATCACCTCGGCGATCTCGGGGTGCTCGCGGGCGAACTCCTCCCGCATCGTGATCGCCGGGTTGTACTTCGGGAAGAACGACCGGTCGTCCTCGAGCAGGACCAGATCGAGGGCGACGATTCGGCCGTCCGTGGTGAACACCTCGCCGAACTTGCACTGCGTGCCGTCCGCGGTCGCCTGGTAGATGATGCCGGTCTGCAGCAGGCGCTTGTCCGCCTTGGTGGGATCGAACCCGTACGCGGCGGCCATGCCCGGGTAGCCGTCCTGCCGCACGTTGAACTCGGTCTCCACGCACGTGGTCGCGGCCGCCGGGTCGCGTTCCACCAGCGCCGCGTAGTCCGAGAGGGTGCGCACCCCGGTCGCGTCCGCGGTGGCCCGGTTGGTGGCCAGGGCATAAGTGTTGTTCATCGGTGCGGGATCGGTCCACACCATGCCGTTGCGTTCGAGGTCCTCGTCCCGGACCGCCTCGAACTGCGCGGTTGGGTCGGGGATCGGCTGCTCGTGACCGAGATAGTTGATCCAGCCGGTGCCGGTGTACTCGTAGGTGACGTCGATCTGCCCGGCGAGCTGCGCGTCCCGGGTGCTGTTCGACCCCTGGATGTTCGTCAGGTCGCGCACGTCCGCCCCGGCTGCGGATAGGGCGAACTCGATGATGTAGCCGAGGATGATCTGCTCGGTGAAGTCCTTGGATCCCACGGTCACCGGGACGCCCTCGAGTTCCTCGACCGGGGTGATGCTGCCCGGCCCGACCTCCAGTGGCACGGCGCCGCCGGACTCGAGACCGCACGCCGACAGGGTGGCCACCACCGCGGCCACCGCGACCATCGCGCGCAGGGTTCTCATGACAGGGCAGCTTTCATGTCAACGCAACCCCTTCGGGCCGAGGTACACCTCGGCGAGCGCACCGAGCCAATCGACGAACAGTGCCAGCGCGACGGCGAGCACCGCGCCGACCACCAGGGTGACGTTGTCGCGCAACTTGTAGCCGGTGTCGATGAGGATCCCGAGCCCCCCGGCGCTGACCAGGAAGCACAGTGTCGCGGTGCCGACCGCGAGCACCAGCGACGTTCGCAGTCCGGCGAGGATGTAGGGCACCGCCATCGGGAACTCCACCCGGCGCAGCACCGTCACCGCGGACATGCCCTGGCCGCGGCCCGCGTCGATCAGCGCGGGGTCGACCTCCTGGTAGCCGAGGATCGTGTTGCGCAGCACCGGAAGCAGCGAGTAGAAGGCGATCGGCAGCACCCCGATCCAGAACCCGGTGGTGCGGGTGGCGAGGTAGAACAGCACCAGTAGGCCGATCGCGGGCGCCGCCGCCCCGACGTTCGCGATGCCGACGAAGAAGGGCGCCACCCGGTTCCAGCCGGGACGGGTGAGCAGGGTGCCCAACGGCACCGCGAGCACCAGCACGATCGCGACGACCGCGACCGTGATCAGCACGTGCTCCCACGTCAGGTTCGCGATGTTCGAGATGCTGATGCTGGCCTGCTGGGTGGCGGTGAGCTCCCGGTTGAACGCCCAGAACAGCACTCCCGCAACCAGTATCAGCACCAGCACCGGCTGGACCAGCAGCCGGGCCCGTTCCGATCGGCCCTCGGCGACGGTGCTCACGGCGTCGCCTCCTCCGCGGGGACCGCCTGCGCCCCGGGGACGGCCGGCCGGGATCCGCCGTGCCGGCCCGTCGGCTCGATCCAGCTGGCGTCCGCGTGCTCGTCGTCGTGGTCGCCCGCGTGCTCCTCGCGCAGTTCGCGCAGGGCCGCGACGAGGATGTCGATGGTGATCAGGCCCGCGTACTCGCCCCGCCGGCCGGTGACGACCGTCGACGCGCTCGACTCCGCCAGCAGCGCCTCGAGCGCGTCCTGCAGCGTCGACTGCACCGAGACGAGCTCGCCGACCGGATCACCCACTCCGCGGAGCGACGTCGCGTGCGCCAGATGCGGGGGCGACACCCACCGCAGCGGCCGGTTCCGGTGGTCGAGGACCAGTCCCCACCGGCGCTTGCGGGCCAGCAGCGCGTCCCGGAACTCCTCGACGGATCCGTCCTCGTGGACGGTGGGGCAGTGCAGCAGCCGAACGTCCCGCACCCGGGTCAGTGTCAACTGCTTGAGGGAGGCGTCGCCGCCGACGAACCCGGCGACCGTCTCGTCCGCCGGATTGGCCAGGATCGCCTCCGGGGTGTCGTACTGCAGGATGCGGGATTGGTTGCCCAGCACCGCGATCCGGTCACCGAGCTTGACGGCCTCGTTGAAGTCGTGGGTGACGAACACGATCGTCTTCCCGAGTTCGGACTGCAGACGCAGCAACTCGTCCTGCAGCAGGCCGCGGGTGATCGGATCGACCGCGCCGAACGGCTCGTCCATCAGCAGCACCGGGGGATCGGCGGCCAGCGCCCGGGCCACCCCGACGCGTTGCTGCTGACCGCCGGACAGTTGCCGCGGGTAGCGGTTCCGGTACGTGTCGGGGTCGAGGCCGACCAGGTCGAGCATCTCGTCGACGCGGGCCGCGATGCGCTTGCGGTCCCACCCGACCAGTCCGGGCACGGTCGCGATGTTCTTGCCGACGGTGACGTGGGGGAACAGACCCGCCTGCTGGATGGAGTACCCGATTCCCCGTCGCAGCTTGTCCGCGTCGATGGACAGCGCGTCCCGGCCGCCGATGGTGATGGTGCCCGACGTCGGTTCGATGAGCCGGTTGATCATCCGCATCGTGGTGGTCTTGCCGCAGCCGGACGGGCCGACGAACACCACGGTCTCGCCGGCGGGGATCGTCATCGAGACACCAGCGACGGCGGGCGTGGGCGCGTTCGGGTACCGCTTGACGACCTCGTCCAGGACGATCTCGACACCGTGGGCCCCGGCGCCTGCGCCGCCGTGATTGTCGTGCTGGTCGGCGGCGCTCATCGGATTCCCTTCGACGTGGTCAGCTTGCCGATCACGACGTAGATGCCGTCGAGGATCAGCGCGAGGATGACGATGAGCACGGTGCCGGTCAGCGCCTGCGGGACGGCGTTCGGGCTGCCGACGCGGGAGAGGCCGGAGAAGATGAGATTGCCCAGTCCAGGGCCCTTCGCGTAGGCGGCGATCGCGAGGATGCCCATCAGCATCTGGGTGCTCACGCGCATGCCGGTCAGGATCGACGGCCAGGCCAGCGGCAGTTCGATCCGGCCGAGGATTCGCAACCGGCTCATCCCGACCCCGCGGGCCGCGTCGCTGACCGCCGGGTCGACCGACGCCAGGCCGATGATGGTGTTCCGGATGATCGGCAGCAGCGCGTACAGGACCAGGGCCGTCACGGTCGGGCGCACACCGAGCCCCATGATCGGGATTAGCAGGCCCAACAGCGCGAACGAGGGAACCGTCAGGATGGTGCTGGCCAACCCGGTCGCGACGGTGGAGCCGAACGGACTGCGGTAGACGGCGATGCCGATCCCGACGGCGAGGATCGTCGCCAGGATCACCGACTGGACGACGGCGCTGACGTGCAGGAACGAGTCGGTGACCAGTTGCTGGCGACGGGCGCTGACGAATTCCCACCAGGTCTGCAGATCCACCGCGCGCTCACCTCCCACTGTTCCGTTGGTCACAGATCACCTTGCTCCCGGGAGAGTGCCCGTGCAACGTTCGGGGAATCGTGGCGTGTCCCGTTGAGGTGGATCGTCCGGAAACGGGTCGAGGCCCGTCCACCCCGGGAAGGGGCGGACGGGCCTCGGTGACCGGGCCGCGTGGTGTGACTCAGATCTCGGTGGCGACCTTCCACGCGGAATGCATCGCACCCTCGATGTAGTCGACGGAGCCTGCGTCGCCGACCACGCGGACGTTCACACCGGACGCGCCGAGGGCATCGGCCAGCGGAGCTGCGGCCGACACCCCGGTCGCCACCACGACCAGCGACGCCGGCACGGTGAGGGTCTCGCCGCCGGCGGTGAACTCGACGGTCTTGCGGGTGATGCGCTTGACCGTCGCCTTGCGGTAGATGTTCACGCCCACCTCACGCGAGTGCTTGACGGCGGTCCAGCGCCGCGGCATCGCCATCGGCACACCGAGCTGCTGGCCCTCTTCGATCAGGGTGACGCGGCTGCCCCGCTCGGCGAGGAACTCGGCGAGCTCGAGGCCGACCAGCGAGCCGCCGATCACGACGACGTTGCGGGTCATCGGAAGGAACTTGAGGAATCGGCGGCTCAGGTCACGAATCCTGCCCGGGCTCTTGGTGATTCCGGTCAGCCCTGCCAACTTGCCCAGTGCACGGAAGAGCGCGGACTGCTCGGAGACGTCACCCGATCCGCTCATCAGTGCGCGCATCGTGTCGCCGGTCTGCACGTGCGGCAGATTGCCGCCGGGTACGTTCGGGCGTTCGCGCACCGCGCCGGTCGCGACGACGACCTCGTCCGGGTTGAGGGCACGCACCGACGCGGCGGTGGCCGTGGTGTTCAGCCGCACCTCGACGCCGAGCCGTGTCACCTCGCTCGTCAGCCAGTTCAGCAGCCGTTCGTTGTCCGGGGTGGTCAGCGTGGAGAACCACAGCGTGCCGCCGACGCGGTCGGACTTCTCCAGGACCGTGACGCGGTGGCCCCGCTCGGCGGCGACGCGCGCGGACTCGAGTCCGCCCGGGCCGGAGCCGACCACGACGACGTGCTTGCGGGCCTTGACTGCGGGGAACGGCAGCAGGGCCTCGTTGCCGAGTGCGGGGTTGACCGCGCACAGCGGCGTCTCGTCCCAGAAGTTCTCCTGCACACAGACGTAGCAGTTGATGCAGGGCCGGACCTGCTCGGCCCGCCCGGCCTTGAGCTTGCCGACCAGACCGGGGTCGGCGAGCAGTTGACGGCCCATTGCGACGAAGTCGGTCTTGCCCTCGGAGATCATCTTCTCGCTGACCTCGGGGAGCATCCGGCCGACGGTGATCACGGGAATCGACACCGCGCGCTTCACGATCGCCGCATTGTCGGTGTAATAGCCGACCTTGTCGGGCAGCGGACCGTCGGTGAAGTTCGCGAAGGCGTTCAGTGCGGTGCCTGTGACGTGGATGGCGTCCGCGCCGGCCTTCTCGAACAGGGCCGCCGCGGCGGCTGCCTCGTCGGCGGTCAGGCCGTCGGACTCGCCGTACTCCTGCCCGGCCAGGCGCACGATGATCGCCAGGCCGTCACCCACCTTCTCCTTGACCGCGCTGATCACCTCGCACGCGAGCCGGGCGCGGTTCTCCAGTGACCCGCCGTACTCGTCGGTGCGCTGGTTCGAGTAGCGGCTCAGGAAGCCGCCGAGGACGTAGTTGTGGGCGCAGTGGATCTCGACCGCGTCACCACCTGCGGCCAGGACGCGGCCCGCGGCCTCGGCGAACATCCGCACCAGCCAGTCGAGGTCCTCCTGGGTGGCCTCGTGGTAGGTCGCCCGCTTGCCCTCCTGGATGGCGGCCATCTTCCCGAGTTCCTCGGGGGTGCAGTCGATCATCGCGCTCATGTCGCCGGGCGGCTTCGGAATGGACGGCACCAGCTGCGGGCGGCCGTCGAGATTGTCGATGCGGGCGACCTTGCCGTGGTGCACCATCTGCACGCACAGCTTGCTGCCCGCCTCGTGGATCGCGTCGGCGAGTGCCTTGAGGCCGGGGATGAACCGGTCCTCGGACAGCCCCGGCTCCTTGCGACTGGTGCAGCCCGCCGGATAGGCCACCGCGGCGCATCCGGTGATGATCAGGCCGGTGCCGCCGGCGGCGCGGGCCGCGAAGTGATCGATGTCGCCCTGGTGGATCTCGCCGTCCTCGCAGAGGTTCATGTCCATCGCGGGCAGAACGACGCGGTTGTCCAGCGTCATCGGCCCGATGCTGCCGGGAGCGAGGAGGTGCGGAAATGTCTGGATGCCGGTGGTCACGAATCGAAGCTATTGCGGAGGGTGCCGTGGATGTGGCAACTTCTCGCTGATCGGGACCGGACACCCCCGCAGCCGGTGCTCGCCGGGCAGGAGTCAGGCCAGGTTCGGCAGACGCTCCACACGACGGGCGGTGTGGAGGACGGCGCCGAAATGGCGCCGCACCCGGTGGTCCGGTCGGTCGTCGATGCGTCGGCGGATCTCGCCGTGGAGACGCTCCCGCTGCCACCCCGCCATCGCGATGTGGCTCGAGAAGGTGTCCAGAAGCGCGAGGTAGCCGTCCGCGTCGTAGCCGACCTCCCAGTCGAAATGACGCACCGCGACACCCTCGAAGAGCCCGGTCGCCTCGATCTCCGCCCGATGATCGGCGAGTTCGCCGGGGCGGGGCCAGACCGTTCCGGGCGGCATTCCTTCGCCGATCTCGTCGTAGATCGGCTGGATGTCCTGGAAGAAGGGGTCGCCCTCGTCGGGCACGACGTGCAGCGCCGTCCAGAACGCAAGATGCCCGTGTGGGTGAAGGAGCCTGGCGGCCTTGCCGTATCGCATCGCGGGGTCGATCCAGTGCCACGCCGTCGCAGCGAACACGAGGTCGAAGGACACCGACGGCGCCGGCTCCCAGGTTTCGAAGTCGGCGCAGACCACCTCGGCGTGCGCGAACGGCGCGAGGTTCTCCCGCGCGACCGCGGCCAGCGCTGGGCCCAGTTCCACCGACGTGACGGCGAAACCGCGTCGTGCCAGCTCGACCGTCGCCTTGCCGGTTCCGCCGCCGACCTCCAGCAGGGAATCGCCCGGCGTCACCCCGGTCGCGCGGACGAGTTCGTCGAAGAGCGCAGGCGGGTACTCGGGCCGGGCCCCGTGATAGGCCCGCGCGGCACGGTCGAACGTGCTCCGGCGGTCGGTGCGGCGGGCGGCGGGCATGTCGTCGATCATCCCGGACGGCCGTGCGGCCCAGCGACACGAGTGGCGGGCGACACCCCTGGGCGACCGGGTGGCCGCCCAGGGGTGCCGCCACCTTCCTAGGACGATGCCATGGAAGTCGCCCAGCGGTAGTCGGCCTTGCCGGCCGGGGTCCGCTTGACTTCATCCACGAGGACCACCGAACGCGGGATCTTGTACCCGGCGAGGGACTTCCGGCAATGTTCCTGGACTTCGTCGAGCGTGAGCTCGGACGAGTCTGGATAGGTCGCGATCACCGCTGCGACCTGCTGGCCCATACGCTCGTCCGGGATCGGCACAACGAGTGCATCCGAAATCGACGGATGCGCATGCAGCGCGGCCTCGACCTCTTCGGCGAAGACCTTTTCGCCACCGGTGTTGATGCATTGCGAGCCGCGCCCGAGGAAGACGATGGTGCCGTCCGCTTCGACCCGGCCCATGTCGCCGAGCACCGACATCCGGACACCGTCAGCGCGGGTCGGGAACGTTCGAGCTGTCTTCTCCTCGTCCTTGTAGTAGCCGAGCGGGACGTTGCCGATCCGAGCGATGTAGCCGATGTCATCGGAGCCTGCGGGGATCTGCTCGAATCGCTCGTCGACGACGATCATGTTCGGCGACGGCGGCATCCGCAGGTTGCCGGCTTCGTCGACGGTGAACGCTCCGTCGTTGCCCGACTCGGACGCACCGAAGTTGTCGCGCAGCAGCAGGTCCGGCTTCACCGCGAGCATCCGGTCGCGAACGCTGGTCGACCAGATCGCGCCGCCGGAGGTGATCGAGAACAGCGAGCTCATGTCGACCTCGCCGTTGCGGCGTTCCATCTCGTCGACGAGCGGCAGGCCCATGCCGTCGCCGACGATGAGAATCACCTGGACGCGGTCCGTCTCGATCGACTCGACGACCTTCTCCGGGTTGAAGTCCCGGCGCAGCACGACGCGCGCGCCGAGTGTGAAGAAGGTGAACAACGAGTACAGCGCGGCGCCGTGCATGAGCGGCGCCGCGATCAGGAACGCCAGGTCGGGGAACTCCTTCGCCGCGGCCGCGACCTCCGCGAGATCCTGCCGGGCGCCCTCGCCGTACGGGTTGCCGCCGGAGAGCGGCTTGCGGAAGAAATCGTCCTGACGCCACATGACGCCCTTCGGGTACCCGGTGGTACCACCGGTGTACAGCACGTACAGGTCGTCACCGGAACGAGTCGCGAAGTTGCCGGTCGCCGGCTGGTCGCGAGCGTCGGCGAAGTCGACGAGGGCGACGCCGCGGGCTGCGGCGGCGGCCCGAAGTTCGTCGGTTGTGTCGCCGACCACGACCACGGTCCGGATCAGCGGGCAGGACTCGAGCAGACCGGCGAGGGTCACCTGATGCTCGGGAAGCTCGACGACGACGGCGGCGGAGTCGGAGTTGGTGAAGATGTACTCCAGCTCCGCGGGTGTGTACCGGTAGTTGACGTTGATCGGCACGGCGCGGAGCTTGACGAGGCCGAGGATGCTCGTGACGTGCTCAACGCTGTTCTTCAGGAACAGGGCGACGTGATCACCCGCCGAGACACCCGCCGCGGTGAGCATCGCGGCAGTCTTGTTCGCCTCTCCATCCAGCTCAGCGTAGGAGAGGTTCTCGCCCTCATAGCTCAGTGCGACACGATCGGGCACTGCGGAAGCGACCGTTTCGAAGACGTCCGCAAGGTTGAACTGCATCGGGTTTCCTTTCGCGACACCATGGCGACCGTCCCAACCTAGAACATGTTCCATTGGCGTACAGGCAAAAGGAATCACCTTGTGTTGGTGAACGGCTGTCCTTGGCTCGAGCAGTCACCCGAGGAACACCGGTGATCCACGGGTGGACGTCCACGCGCACATGTGGCCGGATGCAGACGAGTCGGCCCGCCTGGCGATCGGTTCAGTGATCGCCGGGCGGGCCGACTCGAAATCTACTGCGGACGAACCGCGGACGGAATCAGGCGCTCCAAGATGATTTGCCAGGTCAGAGCCCTGATTCCAGTGCCGACTCTTTACACGTCGTAGTAGAGCTGGAACTCGTAGGGGTGCGGCCGCAGGTTCACGGGCGCGATCTCCTGCTCACGCTTGATGGAGATCCAGGTCTCGATCAGGTCGGTGGTGAACACGCCACCCTCGGTGAGGTAGTCGTGATCCTGCTCGAGCCGGTCGATGACGGCAGACAGGCTGGTGGGGGCCTGCGGGATGTTGCGGGCCTCCTCCGGCGGGAGCTCGTACAGGTCCTTGTCGACCGGAGCCATCGGCTCGATCTTGTTCTTGATGCCGTCCAGGCCGGCCATCATCTGCGCGGCGAAGTTCAGGTACGGGTTGCCCGAGGAGTCCGGCGCGCGGAACTCGAGGCGCTTGGCCTTCGGGTTGTTGCCCGTGATCGGGATGCGGACGGCCGCGGAGCGGTTGCGCTGGCTGTAGACCAGGTTGATCGGGGCCTCGTAGCCCGGAACCAGGCGGTGGTACGAGTTGATCGTCGGGTTGGTGAACGCGAGCAGCGACGGCGCGTGGTGCAGGATGCCGCCGATGTACCAGCGGGCCAGGTCGGACAGACCCGCGTAGCCGGCCTCGTCGTGGAACAGCGGCTTGCCGTCCTTCCACAGCGACTGGTGGACGTGCATGCCCGAGCCGTTGTCACCGAAGAGCGGCTTCGGCATGAAGGTGGCGGACTTGCCGTGCTGCCAGCAGGTGTTCTTGACGATGTACTTGAACAGCTGCAGGTCGTCGGCCGCGGCGAGGAGGGTGTTGAACTTGTAGTTGATCTCCTGCTGGCCGCCGGTGCCGACCTCGTGGTGGCCGCGCTCGAGCTCGAAGCCCGCGTTGGTCAGGTTGGTGGAGATCTCGTCACGCAGGTCGACATAGTGGTCGTACGGGGCGACGGGGAAGTAGCCACCCTTCGCGCGGACCTTGTAGCCGAGGTTCGGGCTGCCGTCGGCGTTGCGCTCGTTGCCGGTGTTCCAGGCGCCGGAGACGGCGTCGAGCTTGTAGAACGCGCCGTTCATGTTCGACTCGTAGGAGACGTTGTCGAAGATGTAGAACTCGGCCTCGGCACCGAAGAAAGCGGTGTCGGCGATGCCGGTGGACTTCAGGTACTCCTCGGCCTTCCGGGCGACGTTGCGGGGGTCGCGGCTGTAGGACTCACGGGTGAACGGGTCGTGGACGAAGAAGTTGATGTTCAGCGTCTTGGCGGCACGGAACGGGTCGATCTGCGCGGTCGAGACGTCGGGCAGCAGCATCATGTCCGACTCGTGGATGGACTGGAAGCCGCGGACGGACGAGCCGTCGAACGCGAGGCCGTCCTCGAAGACATCCTTGTTGAACGCCGAAGCCGGGATCGAGAAGTGCTGCTGGACGCCGGGCAGGTCGCTGAATCGGATGTCGACGTACTCGACCTGCTCGTCGGCGATGTACTTGATGACCTCTTCGGCCGTGCTGAACGCCACGCTTGTGCTCCTTCAGTTGGGTCCCAGCCAGTGTTGATTGCGGCGGGTTCGTCGAGGCGACGGTATGGACTCGGTGTTGCCCAACAATCAAGTCCGTGTTTCGCCAGTGTTACACGTCGCGATTTACGACGTAGGTCACATCGTGCACGCGACCGTTGTGAGGTGCCGGGGTGCGCTTATCCTGGACACATGGCTCGTATGACTGGATCCTGGCTCTCCGGCCCGACGGCCGCACTCCCGATCGACGACGACGGTACCCCGAAGTACCGGGGAGAGCGGATCGGGCTACCCGAGAGCGGCCCGGGGTCGCTGGTCGGTTCCGGCCGCCGCCTCGCCGCGCTGATGATCGACTGGCTGATGGCCGGCGGCGTGTCGATCCTGCTCCTCGGCGGCGACGCCCTCGACAGCCGGCTGTCCAGCGTCGTGCTGATGGTGTGGTTCGTGGTCGGTGTCGTGACCGTGACGCTGTTCTCGTTCACGCCCGGCCAGTACTGCGTCGGACTGCAGGTCGCGCGGATCGACAAGCCGGTCCCGGTCGGCATCGTGCGGGCGCTGGCCCGTCAGGTGCTGCTGGTGTTCATGGTCCCGCCGCTGATCACCGACACCGACGGTCGCGGCATGCACGACCGCGCCACCGGCACCGCGCTGGTCCGGTCGCGCTAGAAACTTCCGCTGGGGTGAGGCTCCGGCCCCCGGGTGCGTGTTTCCGGCCCCGAACGCACAGAACGCTCACGACCACGTCACTCGAATCGAGAGATTCGGCGAGAGGCGGTCGTGAGCGTTCTGTGCATCAGGTGAGATGACCGGGGAGCGGCCGAAAACACGCACCTGCGCGAAGCGCTAGCGGCGGCGGATCGTGCGCTGCACGCCCTTCATCTTCGCTCCGCCGGGGACCGGGCCCTTCGGCATCGCCGGGCCGCCACGGTTGCCGAGTGCGGCGAGCCGCCCCTCGATGGAGTCCATCCGCTTGGTGTCGATGTTCTTCGGCAGCTTCATCAGGTACTTCTGCAGCTGTGAGAGCGGCACCTGGCCCTCGTCGTTGCCGACCACGATGTCGTAGATCGGGGTGTCGCCGACCAGGCGGGCGGTCTTCTTCTTCTCCTGCGCGAGAAGCGATTTGACGCGCTGCGGGGCGCCCTCGGCGACCAGGATGACGCCCGGGCGGCCGATCACGCGGTGCACCGCGTCGAGCTGGGTGGTGCCGGCGATGGTGTTGGTCACCCGCCAGCCGCCCTGCAGGTTGTCCAGCGCCCACGCCGCCGCACCGGCCTGACCGTCGGCCTTGCCGTAGACGGTCTTCTGGACGCGACGACCGAAGATGACGAACGCGGCCAGCACGCCGAGCAGGATGCCGACCGGCAGCAGGAACCACTGGATCCCGAAGATGAGACCGACCAGGAAGAACACGACGGCGAGGCCGACGACGGCGCCGATCATCAGCGGCAGCAGCAGCTTGTCTTCCTTGCGCTGCAGATTGAACGCCTGCCACAGCTGGCTGCGCCGTTCCTTCGACGCCGCCCTGCGGGCCGCTTTCGCAGCGGCCTTCGCTTCCTTGCTTGCCTTGCCCGTTTTTCCGGACTTACTGCCGTTCGCCATACCTCACAGGATACGACCCGGGCCCGCCGCCGATCGCACCCGACCAGGGATGTCGGGTCGGGGCGGCGGGACGCCGGGTTCGGCGGTCAGGCGCGGGCGAGGCGCTCGATCAGCGAGCCCGCCTCCTGGGAGGCACTGCCCTCCTCGGCGAGGTGGGCCTGTCCGGCGGGGAGGGGACGGCCGTGGTGGGCCATGGCCTGGGCGTAGAGACGGCCGGCGCGGTAGGAGGAGCGGACCAGCGGTCCGGCCATGACACCGGCGAAGCCGAGTTCGGTGGCGAACTCGGAGTGCTCGACGAATTCCTCCGGCTTGACCCAGCGTTCGACGGGGTGGTGGCGCGGCGACGGGCGCAGGTACTGGGTGATGGTGATGATGTCGCAGCCGGCCTCGTGCAGGTCCACCATGGCCTCGCGGACCTCGTCGGGGGTCTCGCCCATGCCGAGGATCAGGTTCGACTTGGTGACCAGGCCGAAGTCGCGGGCGGCGGTGATCACCGCGAGGGAACGCTCGTAGCGGAACGCGGGCCGGATGCGCTTGAAGATGCGGGGGACGGTCTCGAGGTTGTGCGCGAGGACCTCGGGGCGGGCGTCGAAGACCTCGGCGAGCAGATCGGGGTGGGCGTGGAAGTCGGGGATGAGATTCTCGACGCCGGTGGTGGGGTTCAGCTCATGGATCTGGCGGACGGTCTCGGCGTAGAGCCAGGCGCCCTCGTCGGGGAGGTCGTCGCGGGCGACGCCGGTGATGGTCGAGTAGCGCAGGCCCATCGACTGCACCGACTCGGCGACGCGGCGGGGTTCGTCGCGGTCGAGGGCGGCGGGCTTGCCGGTGTCGATCTGGCAGAAGTCGCACCGTCGGGTGCACTGGTCGCCGCCGATGAGGAAGGTGGCCTCGCGGTCTTCCCAGCACTCGTAGATGTTGGGGCAGCCGGCTTCCTCGCACACGGTGTGCAGGCCCTCGCTGCGAACCAGCGTCTTGAGCTCGGTGTACTCCGGGCCCATCTTCGCGCGGGTCTTGATCCAGTTGGGTTTCCGCTCGATCGGGGTCTCGGCGTTGCGGACCTCGATGCGAAGGAGCTTGCGCCCTTGTGGGGCGGCGGCCGGGGAGTTTTCGGGTGCCACAGTCACGATGCGATGCTACGCCGGTCGCTTCGGCCGCCCGCGCTCAGCCGAAGCGGTGGGTGGTGAATGCGGGTTCGGGGGTCGTCGCGTCCTCGAAAGTGACGCGTTCGATGTCGCGTTCGGTGACCGGCATCGTGCCGTCGAACGCGGCGGTGACAGCGGCGACGACGGCCGGAAGCACGTCGGCGGTCGTCACCGTCGCGCCGAGTTCACCCGACAGTGACGCCACGCCGGCATCGCGGATACCGCAGGGGACGATGTCGTCGAACCGGTCGAGCGCCGCATCGCAGTTGAGCGCGAAGCCGTGCAGGGCCACCCCGCGCTGAACTCGCACGCCGATCGCGGCGATCTTGCGTTCGGGCAGCCACACACCGTCCCTCAGGCCGGCGGGCAGCCATACCCCGGACCGGCCCTCGACGCGGCCGCAGGTGAGCCCGAGATCGACGCAGACGGTGATCAGTGCCTCTTCGATGCGGCGCACGTAGTTGACCACGTCCACCGGCTCGGCGAGCTTGACGATCGGGTAGCCGACCAGCTGGCCGGGTCCGTGCCAGGTGATCTTGCCGCCGCGGTCGACGTCGATCACGGGTGTGCCGTCGGTGGGCCGGTCCTCCGGCTGGGTGCGGCGGCCCGCGGTGTACACCGAGGGATGCTCGAGCAGGAGGAGTGTGTCGCGGCCGCGGTCCTCGGCGCGCTCACCGGCAAGGCTCCGCTGCAGTTCCCACGCCTCCAGGTAGTCGACGAGTCCGAGGGGTCGGACATCGAGCGGCTCGGCGCTGAAACGGACGGAGGCGGTGGCGCTGCTCATTGTCGACACGTTACGCCTGGACGGAGGAGGAGGGCGCCCGGCACCCGCGTCAGCGCGCGAGGGCGGCGGTGAGCGCCTCGTCGATCGTGTTGTGGCGGAACGTGAATCCGGCCGACTCGAGTGCGGCGGGCAGTGCGCGTTGACCGTGCAGCACCGCCTCGTCCGCGAACTCGCCGACCGCGGCGCGCAGCGCGAACCCCGGCACCACCCAGGGGGTGGGGCGACGCAGCGCGTGGCCGAGGGCCTTCGTGAACCCGGCGTTGGTGACCGGGTTCGGGGCGGTGGCGTTCACCGGACCGGCGAGGGCACCGGACGTCAGCGCGAACCTGATCGCCGCGACCTCGTCGTCGAGGGAGATCCACGACAGATACTGCCGTCCGCTGCCGAGCCGTCCGCCGAGGCCGAACCGGAACAGCGGGCGCAGGCGACCGAGCAGGCCACCGTTCGGCGAGATCACCGTGCCGGTGCGCAGCAGCACCGTCCGGGTCCCGGCGTCCCGGGCGGGCTCGGTGGCGCGTTCCCAGTCCCGGCACAAACCGGAGAGGAAACCCGCACCCGCCGGGGCATTTTCGTCCACCACGCCGTCGCCGGTGTCGCCGTAGAAGCCGACGGCGCTCGCGTTGACCAGAACCGGCACGCCCCGGTCCGCGACGGCGTGTGCGAGCACGTCCGTGGGGGCGACGCGGCTGTCGCGCAGCAGTTGCTTGTATGCGCCGGACCAGCGCTGGTCGCCGATCCCGGCGCCGCAGAGGTTCACCACCGCGTCGACGCCGTCCAGTGCCCGGGAGTCGAGCACGCCCCGCTCCGGCGCCCACCGGAACTCGTCCCGCCCGGCGACGGGCCGGCGCACCAGGCGCCGCACCTCGTGGCCGTCCGCGTTCAGCGCGGCGATCAGAGTCGTCCCGATCAGTCCCGACGATCCGGCGACCGTCACCTTCATCGTTGTTTCGCCTCCTGGTGTCGACGGTCGAGCGGGGGCACCGCGTCACCGGCCGTCCGCCGCTGGGTGTCCCGCACCCTGAAACGGGCGGGGGCACCACCGAATTCGATGGTGCCCCCGCCCGCGTGGGTTGTCCGCGACCTACAGGCCGAGGTCGGCCTCGAAGGCCGCTTCCTCGAGCCGCTGCTTGATCGTGGTCAGGAACCGACCGGCGTCGGCACCGTCGATCAGGCGGTGATCGTAGGTGAGCGGCAGGTAGCACATCGACCGGACACCGATGGACTCGTTGCCGTTGTCGTCGGTGACCACCATCGGGCGCTTGACGATCGCGCCGGTGCCGAGCATGGCGGCCTGCGGCGGCACCAGGATCGGGGTGTCGAACAGCGCGCCCTGGCTGCCGATGTTGGTGATCGTGAACGTGCCACCGGCCAGCTCGTCCGGCTTCAGGCCGCCGGAGCGGGCGCGGGCCGCGATGTCGGCGATCGCGCGGGCCAGGCCGGCCAGCGACAGGTCGCCGGCGTTGTGGATCACCGGGGAGAGCAGACCCTGCTCGGTGTCCACCGCGATGCCGAGGTGCACGGCCGCGTGGTAGGTGATCTCCTTGGCGTCCTCGTTGTAGCTGGCGTTGACGTTCGGGTGCGCCCCGAGCGCCTCGACGACGGCCTTGGCGAAGAACGGCAGGAACGTCAGGTTCACGCCCTCGCGGTCGGAGAACCCGGCCTTGGCCTGCGACCGCAGTGCCGCGACCTTGGTGACGTCGACCTCGAAGGTCTGGGTCAGCTGCGCGGTGGTCTGCAGCGACTCCCGGGTCTTGACCGCCGTGATCTGGCGGATCCGGTTCACCTTCTGGGTGGTGCCGCGCAGGTGCGCGAGCTCCGGGCGGACGCCGGCCGGGGTGGTGGTGGCGGCGGCCGGTGCAGCTGCGGCGGGTGCTGCCGGGGCTGCGGCCGGAGCCTTCTTGGCCTCGGCGGCCGCGAGGACGTCCTGCTTGCGGATGCGGCCACCGACACCGGTGCCGGTCACGGTCGCGAGGTCGACACCGTTCTCGGTGGCGAGCTTGCGGACCAGCGGGGTGACGTACGGGGTTGCATCGGCGGCCGGAGCGGCGGGCGCCGGAGCGGCGGGCGCCGGAGCCGGGGCGGGCGCGGGAGCCGGAGCGGCAGGCGCCGGAGCCGGGGCGGGCGCGGGAGCCGGAGCAGCAGGTGCCGGAGCCGGGGCGGGCGCGGGAGCCGGAGCGGCAGGCGCCGGGGCGGCGGCGGGTGCGCCGGAGCCGATCACGGCGAGCTGCGCACCGACCGCGATGGTGTCGTCCTCCTGCGCATTGATCTCGAGCAGCGTGCCCGCGACCGGCGAGGGGATCTCGGTGTCGACCTTGTCGGTCGAGACCTCGAGCAGGGGCTCGTCGACCGCGACCTCGTCGCCGACGGCCTTGAGCCACCGGGTGACGGTGCCCTCGGTCACGGACTCGCCCAGTTCGGGCATCGTGACCGGGGTGCCGGACGCGGGGGCAGCGGGAGCGGCGGCGGCCGGAGCGGGCGCCGCGGGGGCCGGTGCAGCGGCCGCGACGGGCGCGGGAGCCGGAGCGGCAGGGGCGGGCTCGGCGGGAGCGGCCGGAGCCGGAGCGGGGGCCTCGTCGGCGCCACCGATGATGCCGAGCTCACCGCCGATCTCGACGGTGTCGTCCTCCTGGGCGACGATCTTGGTCAGCACGCCCGCAGCGGGGGAGGGAATCTCGGTGTCGACCTTGTCGGTGGAGACCTCGAGCAGGGGCTCGTCGAGTTCTACCGTGTCTCCCTCCTGCTTGAGCCACCTAGTGACGGTTCCCTCGGTGACGCTCTCACCGAGAGCCGGCATCTGGACGGAGAAGGCCATTTCTTTTGACTCCTCGACAATTGTGTTCGGGTTGTTGAGTTGGTCGACTTGTGGTCGAAAAACATTCTGCAATACAGCTGCTGTCGCGGGGTCGGTGGCGGTGGACGAGCCAATCGACCGGGCGGCCACGCGGCGGTGCACGTTCATCCTTGCATTGATCGATTTCCGGCGTCCCCTGAGGGGCTTGTCACATCGTCCTCACGAACCTCACAGCAATCGCTGGCAGACTGCAATGTCCAGGATGTGTCGATGTCGGCCAGGTGACGAGGTGAGGGCCATGGGACTGCGCGAGATGTTCGGGCGCAGGCGCGGGCGGGACGAGCGCACCAGCGGTGCCGATGCCCGCCATCTGGCGGACTGGGCGCGCACCCATGTGGGGGTGGAAGCGTTCGTCGAGCCGCGCACCACCGTCACCCCGGTGACGGTGGTGCTGGTCGCGGCCGACGGGCAGTGGACCCGTCGCGCGGTCGGCGGCGAGCGTGGGGCGCGCAAGCTCGGTGAGGACCTGCGCATCCCCGTCTACGACGTGCGCAAGACCGGCTATCCGCAGCGGATGCGCGACCACGACGCTCGGCAGAGAATCCTGCGCAACCGCGCCCGCGAGGCCTGACGGCTCGTGCGCGGTTCGTGGGTGTGTGGACCCGCAAACCGCGCACGAGCGCGAAGCGCCTAGCCGTTGGCGGCGATGTCCTCGAGGACGCTGATCATCGTGCGGACCGGGACGCCGGTGCCGCCCTTCGGCGTGTAGCCGAACGGGCCTCCGGTGTTGTAGGCCGGGCCGGCGACGTCGATGTGCGCCCACTGCACGCCCTCGGACACGAACTCCTTCAGGTAGGTGGCCGCGACGAGCATGCCGCCCCACCGGTTGTTGGTGACGTTCATCAGGTCCGCGACCTTGGAGTTCAGGTCGCCGCGCAGCTCACGCGGCAGCGGCATCGCCCAGGCGTTCTCGCCGATCTCCTGGGAGATGCGGGCGACCCGGTCCCGGAACTCGTCGGTGCCCATCACGCCGGGGGTGCGGGTGCCGAGCGCGACCATCTGTGCGCCGGTCAGGGTCGCGGTGTCGATCAGGTAGTCCGGGTTCTGTTCGCATGCCTTGACCATCGCGTCGGCGAGGATCAGCCGGCCCTCGGCGTCGGTGTTGATCACCTCGACCGTGGTGCCGCCGTACTGGGTCAGCACGTCGCCGGGGCGCTGCGCGGTGGCGGACGGCATGTTCTCGGCCATCGGCGCATAGGCGTCGACGCCGACCTTCAGGCCCAGCTTCGCGGCCAGGACCGCGGTGGCGATGACGGCCGCGGCGCCGCCCATGTCGGAGGTCATGTTTTCCATGCCTGCGGCCGGCTTGATGGAGATGCCGCCGGTGTCGAACGTGATGCCCTTGCCGACCAGTGCCACCTTCTTCACGCCGCGACCGGCGGGGCTGTGGGTGAGCCGGACCAGCCGGGGCTGACGCGAGGAACCCTTGCCGACGCCGAGGATGCCGCCGTAGCCGCCCTTCTCGAGGGCCTTCTCGTCGAGGACCTGGACCTTGAGCCCGGCGGCGGTGCCGAGTGCCTTGGCGCGGGCGGCGAACTCCTCCGGGTACAGGTGGCTCGGCGGGGTGTTGACGAATTCGCGGGCGACGGCGACGGCCTCGGCGATCGCGGCGGAGCGGGCCAGTTCGTTCTTCGCGGCGGCGGTCCGCGGGGAGGACACCAGCAACTCGACCCGGCCGAGGGGCTGCTTGTCGGCACCGGGCGCGGACTTCGCCTTGAAACCGGTGAACGTGTAGGCGCCCAGGTAGAAGCCCTCTGCGGCGGCACCCAGGTCGAGTCCCGACAGGGTGGTCGCGGCGACCGCGACGCCGGTGAGCGCGCGGGCCGCGGCGCCCGCGGACTGGCGGATCTGCTCGGCGTCCACGTCGTCCGCAGAGCCGAGACCCACGGCGACGACGCTCGCCACCGACAGTCCGGCCGGCGCCGGAATGCGGGTGATCTCCTCGGCCTTGCCGGTCGCTCCCACCGCGACGAGCCCGGCGAGAACCGCTTCGGCCGTGGCGTCGTCGAGCACGTCCCCGACGGATGCCTCGGGTCCGTCCGGCCCTGTGGTCAATCCGATGACGAGGACGTCGACGCGCTTGGCGATCGAGCCGGCGAGAACGAGCTCCGGGCCGAGCGGTGTATCGGACTTGGCAGGGCTCACATCTACTCCTGGGGTGTGAAGGATTGCGTTGTCGGCAACTGTAGTTCGCGCCGTCCGAGTGAGTGCGACGTGTGCGGGGTCGGCCTCGGCCTTCGTTCGCGGCGGGTCGGCCCGCGCCGCGTCGGCTAGCGTGATGCCCCATGAGCGAACTCCGGCAGGGCCCACTCCACGCGATGCACACCGAACTCGGCGCCACCTTCGCGCCGTTCGGCGGTTGGGAGATGCCGGTGTCCTACACCGGAGTCGTCGCCGAGCACACCGCGGTCCGGGAGACGGTCGGGGTGTTCGACGTCAGCCACCTCGGCAAGGCATCGGTCGTGGGCCCCGGGGCGGCCGCGTTCGTGAACGACTGCCTGACAAACGATCTCGCCAAGATCGGTCCCGGCAAGGCGCAGTACACCCTGTGTGCCAACGAGACCGGCGGTGTCGTCGACGACCTGATCGCCTACTACGTCTCCGAGGACGAGGTGTTCCTGGTGCCCAACGCCGCGAACACCGCGGCCGTGGTCGCCGCGCTGGTGGCGCAGGCGCCGGACGGAATCGCCGTCACGGACCTGCACCGGAACTTCGGTGTCCTCGCGGTGCAGGGACCGAGGTCCACGGAAATTCTTGCCGCGCTTGGGCTTCCGTCGGACATGGACTACATGGCCTTCGCGGACGCGACTTTCGAGGGTGCACCGGTGCGGGTGTGCCGCACCGGTTACACCGGCGAGCACGGCTACGAACTGCTGCCGTCCTGGGACGGCACCGAGGCGGTGTTCCGGGCGCTGGTGACCGCGGTGCGGGCCGCCGGTGGCGAGGTCGCCGGGCTCGGCGCCCGCGACACCCTGCGCACCGAGGCGGGCTACCCGCTGCACGGGCACGAGCTGTCCACCGAGATCTCCCCTCTGGAAGCACGCTGTGGCTGGGCGATCGGGTGGCGCAAGCCGCGGTTCTGGGGTCGTGACGTGCTGCTCGCGCAGAAGGAAGCCGGGCCCGCCCGCACCATGTGGGGGATCCGCGCCCTCGACCGCGGGGTGCTGCGGCAGGGGCAGTCGGTCCTCCGCGACGGCGCCACGGTCGGCGAGACCACGTCGGGCACCTTCTCGCCGACACTGAAGGTGGGCATCGCGCTGGCACTGCTCGACACGTCGGCCGGGCTCGCGGCGGGCGACGAGGTGACGGTCGACGTGCGTGGCCGGGCGCTGCGGTGCGAGGTCGTCGCGCCGCCGTTCGTGCCGTTGCACACGCGCTGACGCAAACCACGGGCGGCGGGCAGGGAAGCACGAAAATCCGTGGTCGCGCAATGTCGTGCACGACGCGTTCGCTAGGATTCTGCGCATGACTGGTGTCCAAGACTTCACGCGCGTTCCGCATCCCTCACCTGCCTCGGAGCAGGAGCGCGCGCGAGTACTGGCCGCCCCCGGATTCGGGAAGTACTTCACCGATCACATGGTCACCATCGACTACAGCGACGAGCAGGGCTGGCACAACGCCACCGTGCAGCCGTACGCGCCGTTGCAGATGGACCCCGCGACGATGGTGCTGCACTACGGTCAGGCGATCTTCGAGGGTCTCAAGGCGTACCGCCAGGCGGACGGCTCGATCGCGTCGTTCCGGGTGTCCGCGAACGCCGAGCGGCTGCGCACCTCGGCCCGCCGCATGGCGATGCCGGAGCTGCCCGACGAGCTGTTCCACCGCTCGATCACCGAGCTCCTCGCCGTCGACGGCGACTGGGTTCCAGCCGCGGGCGGCGAGGAGGCGCTGTACCTGCGGCCGTTCATGATCTCCACCGAGATCGGTCTCGGCGTGCGACCGGCGAACAGCTACAAGTACCTGCTGATCGCCTCGCCGGCCGGCGCGTACTTCTCGCAGGGCGTCAAGCCGGTCAGCGTGTGGCTGTCCACCGAGTACGTGCGCGCCGCTCCGGGAGGCACCGGCGCCGCGAAGTTCGCGGGCAACTACGCCGCCTCGCTGGTCGCCCAGGCGCAGGCCGCTGACGAGGGTTGCGACCAGGTCGTCTGGCTCGACGCGATCGAACGCAAGTACGTCGAGGAGATGGGCGGGATGAACCTCTTCTTCGTCTTCGGTTCCGGGTCCGAGGCCCGCCTCGTCACGCCGGAGCTGTCCGGGTCGTTGCTGCCCGGTATCACCCGCAACTCGCTGCTCACCCTCGCCGCGGACGCCGGCTACGCCGTCGAGGAGCGTCGCATCAGCACGGACGAGTGGCGCGAGAAGGCCGCATCCGGTGAGATCACCGAGGTGTTCGCCTGCGGCACCGCCGCGGTCATCACCCCGGTCGGCTCGGTCAAGTCCGCGGCCGGTGAGTTCAGCATCAGCGGTGGGGAGCCGGGTGAGGTCACCATGGCCCTGCGCGACACGCTCACCGGAATCCAGCGCGGCACCTTCGCCGACACCCACGGCTGGATGACCACCCTGGCCTGACGGCTCGAGATCACGTGCCCGGCGGCGCGGCGCTCATGACGAGCGCTGCGCCGCCGAGTGCGTTCACGGCCCGGACGAATCGGTCACGACCATTCGGGGCTCCGACTGCGGTCGCGGCGACGGCCACCTCGATCCGCGCCGAGGACGTCGCCCGTGGTTCCGTCGTACCGGCGCGCACAGTGCCGAGTGAGAACAGTGCCGAGTGAGCGCGACCGCAGCTCAGTCGAGACCGGCGGCGGGGATCCGGGACAGCCGTGCCGGGTCGGCAAGGATGTCGATCTCGACGATCCGGTCGCCGCGGACCGTGACGCCGAACACCGCGAACAGCCGTCCCTGCGCGATCCCGACGATCCCGGCGGCGCCGTTGACCAGCGCGGGGTGCGCGAACCGGGCCAGCCGGGCATAGCCGAGCACCCGCTCCGCGACCGCCGGTGCACCCCGGTCCAGCGCCGACGCCGCTCCGCCCGCGTCGGCGCGCAACACCACATCCGGGTCCAGCACCGTGAGCAGATCCTCGAAGCTGCCGCCTCGCGCCGCGGCGAGGAACGCATCCACCACCGCGCGTTGCCGGGCCCGGTCCGGCGCCGGGGCGGGGACACCCCGGACCCGGCGCCTGGCCCGGCTCGCCAACTGGCGGGCGGCGTCCGGGGTGCGTCGCACCATCGGAGCGATCTCGTCGAAGGGGACCGCGAACATGTCGTGCAGCACGAAGGCGAGGCGCTCCGCGGGAGCGAGCGTGTCGAGGACGACCAGCATCGCCAACCCGACCGAGTCGGCGAGCACCGCCTCGTGTTCGGGTCCGGTGACATCGGGGCGGGTCACCACCGGATCGGGTACGTGCACGCCCCTCGGGTCCTCCGGTCGTGCCCGGCGTGCGGCCAGGATGTTCAGACACACGTGCGCGACGACGGTGGTCAGCCACCCGTCCAGGTTCCGGATCTCGTCGCTGTCGGCGCGGTCGAGGCGCACCCACGCCTCCTGCACGGCGTCCTCGGCCTCGCTCGCCGATCCGAGCATGCGGTAGGCCACCGCCCACAGTCGCGAACGCCGCTCGTCGAACCGCTCGGCGACGTCCACCCGGTGCGCATCGTCGTTCATCGGTCACATTCCTCCGCACTCGCCGGTCACAAGGGATGACCGGGCAAACCCGGTCGATGTGACGGCGATCGGCACCCGGACATCCGGCCCGGTCACCCATCGAATCACGGATAGGGAGGAACACGAGACCATGACCATCAACGACCGTCCCGCCGCACGCGGGACCCACCCGGCACCCGGCGACGTGGTGCCGCCGCGAACCCTGACGACGATCTCCGGTGACCGAATCACCCTGCCCGACCCCGGGGCGCTGACGCACCTGCAGTTCCGGCGCTTCGCAGGCTGCCCGATCTGCAATGTCCACCTGCGGGAGATCGCGCGCCACGTGGACGAGATCGAGGCCGCAGGTGTTCGCGAGATCGCGGTGTTCCACTCCACGGCCGAGGCGATGCGGCCGTACCAGGGGGACCTTCCGTTCGCGGTGGTCGCGGACCCGGACCGGTCGCTGTACCGCGAGTTCGGGATCGAGTCGGCGCCGGGAGCGGTGCTGCATCCGCGCGTGTGGTCCGCGCCGTTGCGCCCCGGGAGCTGGGCCGTCGTGATGCGCGCCGTGCGGGCGGGCGGCGCGATCGGCCCGGGCGGCGAGAGCATCCTCGGTCTGCCCGCGGACCTGCTGCTCGCGCCGGACGGTTCGATCCTCGCCGCCCGGTACGGCAGGCACGCCGCCGACCACTGGTCGGTGGACGAGCTGCTTCGGCTCGCCGCGGCAGCGAATGTACGGCTCAGCCGCCCAGCAGGAACCCGAGGGCCGCGAGGGTGACGGTCAGCTCGATGGCCGCACCGAGGACGTCGCCGGTGACACCTCCGAAGCGGTGGGCGCAGTGCCGGGTCAGCCCGGCTGTCGCGGCGAGGACCGTGGCCACGACGACAGGGCCCTGCCACCACCTGTCCGGGACCGCCGCCGCGGCGGCGACGACCGCGATCACCGTCCACGCCAGGCACACCCAGCGGCTCTGGGTTCCGGCGACGAGCGCGCCGAAACCGGTCGGGGCTGCCGCGGACAGGGCCGGTCGGCAGGTGGTCACGGCCGCCACCCGCCCCACCGCCACCGCGATGACGACCGCTGCCCACTGCCCGGCCTCGGCGAGCGCGCCGAACGAGAGTGCCTGCCCGCCAAGGCAGATCAGCAGCGCGGCCGCACCGAACGGGCCGACGCCGCCGCTGCGCATCACCTCCAGTGCGCGTTCCGGCGGGCCGTAACAGCCCAGGCCGTCGACGGTGTCCGCGAGACCGTCGACATGCATCCCACGCGTCGCCAGCGCCAGGACGGCGACGGCGACCAGCCCGGCGAGCGCCGACGGAACCCAGGCGGCGACCAGCAGCCACGACACCGCCGCCGCGAGCAGGCCGAGCAGTACGCCGACCACCGGCGCCGCGGTGATGGCCCGCCTGCCCGAGGTCCGGTCGATCGGCGGATCGCTCTCGCGGTGCGGGACCGGCAGCACCGTCAACCACGACAGGGCCAACCGCAGTCCGCCCACGTCGGTCAGTCCGTCGTCGCGTCGGCGCCGGTCGCCGGGTCGGCGGGGGAGTCGCCGGCGTCGCGGGTGCTGACACCGGCATCGGCGAACGTCGCCATGTTCGCGAGGGTGGCGACCGCACCCTGCAGCACCGGCAATGCGACCACCGCGCCGGAGCCTTCACCGAGGCGCATGCCCAGGTCGAGGATCGGGTCGAGTTGCAGGTGACGCAGCGCCAGGACGTGCGCCGGTTCGGTGGACCGATGGCCGGCGACCCACCAGTCGCGAGCGCCGGGAGCCAGTTGCTCGGCCACCATCGCCGCCGCGGTCACCACCACGCCGTCCACGATCACCGGGGTGCGACGCACCGCGGCCTGTGCGAGGAATCCGGCCATCGCGGCCAGGTCGGCGCCGCCGCCGATCCGGAGCAACGCCACCGGGTCGGTGACGTCGCGCCGCACCCGGCGCATCGCGTCACGGATCGCGGCGGTCTTGCGGGCCCAGCCGGCGTCGTCGACGCCGGTGCCGCGGCCGACCGCGGCGACCGGCTCGGTGTCGGTGATCGCGGCGATCAGGACGGTCGCCGGGGTGGTGTTGCCGATGCCCATCTCGCCGGCGATCAGCAGGTCCGCGCCGGCGTCGACCTCCTCGTCCGCGAGCGCCCGGCCGGCCGCGATCGCCCGGAGGGTCTCGTCGGCGCTCATTGCGTCCTCGCGGTCGATCGCTCCGCTCGACCGGCGCACCTTGTACCGGGACACGGCGGGGTCGGTGTCGGCGTCGACCGCGATGTCCACCACCCGCACGCCGACGCCGGTGGTCTCGGCGAGCGTGTTGACCGCCGCGCCACCGGCGAGGATGTTGGCGACCATCTGGGCGGTCACCTCCGCCGGGTAGGCGGACACCCCGTGCCGGGCGACGCCGTGGTCGCCGGCGAACACGACCACGCGGGGGCGCTCGAACAGGCGCGGCGGGCACCGGTCCTGGCAGGCGGCCACCCAGCCGGCGAGGGACTCGAGCCGGCCGAGGGAACCGGCGGGCTTGGTCAACTGCCCCTGCCGGGCGTCGGCGGCGGCGCGGGCCGTCACCGACGGTGCGACGACCGGGTCGAACGCGGCCCCCGTCGCGCCTTCGGGCTCGGGTGTGGAGTTCGATTCGGTTGTCACAGTGGACCTTTCATGTCGATGCTGGTCGTGTTCGGCGTCGCGTCACTTCAGGCGCACGGTCAGTCCGGCGATCGCGAGAAACACCTCGTCGCAGACCTGAGCGAGCCGTCCGTTGAGGGCGCCGATCTCGTCCCGGAACAGCCGTCCCGAGCGGGTCTCCGGAACCACGCCGAGCCCGACCTCGGGACTGACGAGTACGAGTGTGCCCGGGTAGCCCGCGACCGCGTCCACCAGGGCGTCGCAGCGGGGGGTGACGGTTCCTCGCGGCGCGTCCCAGGCGTCGGCGTCGTCGAGTTCCGCGGTCAGCCAGGTGCCGAGGTCGTCGACGAGGGTCGCCGGACCGCTCTCACCCAGGATCGCGGAAAGACCGGGTCCGCGGCCGCATTCCACGGTGGTCCAGTGTGCGGGCCTGCGGACGCGATGCTCCGCGATCCGGGCGGTCCAGTCCACGTCGGCAGGGTCGACGCGCGCGGTCGCGACATAGCGGACGTCGCCGCCCGGCATCAGCGACTCCGCGTGTCCGGACTTGCCGGAGCGTGCCCCGCCGAGGACGAGGACGCGGCGCGGTCGGGCGGGGGAGTGCACGCGCTAGACGGTACCAACGCGCATGTCGGCCGCGCCGAAGCGGCGGCGGTAGTCGGCGGGGGCCAGACCGAGTCGGCGGTGGAAGTGGTGGCGCAGCAACGCCGCGGACGAGAAGCCGCACCGGCGGGCGATCTGCTCGAGGCCGTCGTCGCTCTGCTCCAGCAGTTGCTGGGCGAGCAGAACCCGTTGGGCGGTGAGCCATTTGACCGGCGTGCTTCCCGTCTCGGCGGCGAACCGGCGCGCGAAGGTGCGCGAGGACATCGCCGCCCGCGCGGCGAGCGATTCGACCGTGTGCTGCTCGTCGAGATGCTCGGTCATCCAGGACAGCGTCTCCGCGATGCCGTCGGCCGCGCAGACCGGCACCGGTCGTTCGATGAACTGGCGCTGCCCGCCGTCGCGCTGTGGGGCCACGACCATGCGGCGGGCGATCGTGTTGGCGACGGCGGTGCCGAGCTCGCGCCGCACCACGTGCAGGCACGCGTCGATACCGGCGGCGGTACCGGCACTCGTCACGAGCGGGCCCTCGTCGACGAACAGGACGTCGGGATCGACGATCGTTGCGGGGAACGCGCGGGCCAGTTCGTCGGCGTGGCTCCAGTGGGTGGTGCAGGTGCGGCCGTCGAGCAGGCCCGCGGCCCCGGCGAGAAAGCTCCCCGAGCAGACCGTCAGGATCGTCGCGCCGGAGTCGGCGGCCGCGCGGACGGCGTCGATCACGGCGTCGGGGTACCCGCTGTGGTCCGCGAACGCCGGGATCACGACCAGGTCCGCACCGACGAGCCCGTCGAGTCCCCGGGTGGCGGTCAGGGTGACGCCGGGGCTGGTGGTGGTCAGCGGTGCGCCGGGGGTGGCGCCGCACACGCGGAAATCGATGGCCGGCACCCCGAAGGCGGTGCGATCGAGGCCGAACACCTCGCAGACGGTGCCGAACTCGAACATCGAGATGCGGTCGACGACGAGGACCGCGACGGTGGAGAGCACGGGTTCAGTCTATGGCTGGATATTGACGAAGTGGGTCGTTCATGCCACTGGTGGCATGAAGTAGGCGGTCGAACAATTACTGCCATGACCGGATTCCTCGTCATTCTCGGATGTCTCGTCCTCGCCGCCACGTGCGGTGCCCTCGTGCGTCGTCGACGCCGCTCGGTTCTGTCGCCTGTCTCCACGGTCCGACTCCGCCGACCGTTCGGGTCGGCCTCTGTCGACGATCGGGACGCCGTCCGGATCGACGCCGATCTGGCGGTGCTGCGCGGCCGGGCGCCGCACCACTGAGGTGCCGGTCCCGGCCGGCACGCTCGTCGGTGTCGGTCGCACGACGTATCGTCGAAGCCACCCGATGGGGCGGGAAGCAGGTGGGAAGCGTGACATCGATCTTCGAGCGCGCGCAGCGCGCGGTACGGACCACGGCCGTGTACGGCGAGCCGTACGAGACCCCGGACGGCGCGACCGTCATCACCGTGGCGCGGGTGCGGGGCCTGCCCGGCGGCGAAGCCGCGTCGTCGACGCCGGTGGGCGTGTTCGTCGTCCACCAGGGCGAGGTGACCTGGCGTGCCGCAGTCGACGAGTCGCGAATCGCACGCCTGGGCCTGACGATCGGCCTGGTGTCGGCGACGCTCGGAACGTTGGCGGTCCTGCGGCGTCCGCCCTGGCCGGACCTGCGTCGATTCGTCGACTGAGCGAACCAGGACGGCAACGCGGACGGGCGCCGCACTGATGGTGCGACGCCGGTCCGGGAGTGCTGTGGTTGCGCGGGTGGCCGTCAGACGGCGTCGCCGGGCGAGACCTGCGGCTGCGGCGCGCGCATCTTGCGGATCTGTGACGCGCGGACGAAGGCATACCAGCCGAGTTTGAACCCGCCGTCGATGGAATCGGGGTACCGCTCGCGAACCTTGTTGTTGATCTGGCGGCCCATGATCACGCCCTCGACGACCATGAACAGCATCATCACGAACATGCCGAGGGTGACGAAGGCCTGCAGCGACGGGTCGAGGAACATCGCCAGGATCAGCAGCACCGCGAGCGGCATGAACAGGCCGACCAGGTGGCGCCGGGAATCGACGAGGTCGCGGACGTACGCACGCACCGGTCCCTTGTCCCGGGGCAGCAGGTACTTGTCCTCGCCTGCGAGCATCCGCGCGCGGCGGTCGGCGGCGTCGGCGCGACGCTCGGCCGACGCGAGCTTGCGCTCCTCCTTCGAGCCGCGGCTCTCCTTGCGCCGCGCCCGGGCCTCCTTCGACGTCATCGGCGCGGGAGCGACGGGGCCCCGTCGCCTGCCCTCGGCCTCGCGGCGGCTCGGCGTCGGCCGGCCCTTGCCCTCGGTGACGGCGGACGACGTCGGGGTGGTCGGCTCAGGAGTGGTCGACTCGTCGACCCCGTCATCTCCGTTGTCTGGATTGTCGGGGTTTCCTCGGCGCAGCAGTTTCACCCCACCAGGCTACTTGCTGGGCAGGCGAGGTCACGACCTGGCACGTCCGGCGCGCACCGGCACCCCGTCCTATGCTCGCCCGATGCGCGTGCTGATCGCCCCGGATTCGTTCGGCGACACCCTCACCGGCGTCGAGGCCGCCGAGGCCATCGCCGTGGGGTGGGGGCGGGCCCGTCCCGACGACGTGCTCACCGCGGCGCCACGGTCGGACGGTGGCCCCGGCTTCGTGGACGTCCTCGCGGTGCACGGCGGCGAGGTGTGCACCGCGACGGTGTCGGGTCCGCTCACCGCGACCGTCGCCGCCCGCTGGCTCCGGGCCGGGGACGTGGCGTACATCGAATCCGCACAGGCGTGCGGACTGCACCTGCTCGACCCCGATCCCGCCACCGCGGTCGCCGCGCACAGCGCCGGCGTGGGAGAACTGATCGCCCTCGCGGTCGAGGCGGGTGCCCGCACCGTCGTCGTCGGCCTCGGGGGCAGCGGCTGCACGGACGGCGGCCGCGGACTGATCCGGGCACTGGGCGGCACCGACGACGCGGCAGGGTTCGCCGCCGCCCGGTCCCGGCTGGCCGGGATCCGGCTGATCGCGGCCACCGACGTCGAGAACCCCCTGCTCGGACCTCGTGGCGCGGCGGTCGTGTTCGGACCGCAGAAGGGCGCCGACCCGGCGGCGGTGGAGGTGCTCGAGGAGCGCAATGCGGTGTGGGCGCGGGTGCTCGACACGGCGGCGGGCCGCCGGTCGGGTGCGGCGGCGGGCCGCCGGTCGGGTGCGTCGGTGTCCGAGGCGGTCGGGGCGGGGGCGGCCGGTGGGATCGGCGCCGCGCTGCTGGCGCTGGGCGCGGACCGACGCTCCGGCGCCGAGGTCGTCGCGGACGTCACCGACCAGCACGCGCTGCTCGAGGTCGCCGACCTGGTGATCACCGGTGAGGGACGCTTCGACCACCAGTCGCTCGGTGGGAAGGTCGCGGTCGCGCTCGCGCGGGCCGCGCGGGACCGCGGCATCCCGGTGCTGGTCCTGGCCGGGCAGGTGGCTGTCGACGGCGCCGATCCCGACCTCGGCGCACTCGGCCTGGCCGGTGTCCACTCGGTGTCCGAGCACGCCGGGTCCGTGCGGTTGGCCATGACGGATGCCGCCGCGCAGCTCGCGAGCCTGGCGCACAGCGTCGCCTGCGGGTGGGACGAGCGCCCGGCAAGTCGAGGCCAGCGGCGGGAATAGTGCCCCGCGGAGTACGGTTGAAGCGTTCACGGGTTTTGGTACGAGCGAACAGGGAGAGCCCATGACAGTGCAGAACGAGAGCGCAGTGCAGTCCGAGAGCGCCGTGCAGGACGAGGCTGCGCACAAGGTCGTGATGAGCGACGCCGCGGCCGCGAAGGCCAAGGCACTGCTCGACCAGGAGGGTCGCGACGACCTGGCCCTGCGCATCGCCGTCCAGCCCGGTGGCTGCGCCGGACTGCGCTACCAGCTGTTCTTCGACGACCGCAGCCTCGACGGCGACCTCGTCGTCGACTTCGGCGGCGTCAACCTCGCCGTCGACCGGATGAGCGCACCGTACGTCGAGGGCGCCACCATCGACTTCGTCGACACCATCGAGAAGCAGGGCTTCACGATCGACAACCCGAACGCCACGGGCTCCTGCGCCTGCGGCGATTCGTTCAACTGATCGTCCGCACCGACACCTCCGGCGCGGCACCCACACGGGTGCCGCGCCGGAGGCGTGTTCGGGGTCCGGGCCGCGCCGGAGGCGCCCGACGCGCGACGCAGCCGGGTACCGTGATGGCTTTGCACAGTGCACAGTCGAACTGAAAGGTCTCACGCGTGACAATCGCGGTCACCGGTTCCATCGCCACCGATCACCTGATGCGTTTTCCCGGGCGCTTCGCCGACCAGCTGATCGCCGACCAACTCCAGCACATCTCGCTGAGCTTCCTCGTCGACGACCTGGTGGTCCGTCGCGGTGGCGTCGGCGGCAACATCGCCTTCGCGATGGGTGTTCTCGGCGGCTCGCCGCTGCTGGTCGGTGCGGTGGGCGCCGACTTCACCGAGTACCGCGGTTGGCTCGAGCAGCACGGCGTCGACTGCGCCGCGGTCCGGGTGTCGCAGATCGCGCACACCGCCCGGTTCGTGTGCACCACCGACGAGGACATGGCTCAGATCGCATCCTTCTACCCGGGCGCGATGAGTGAGGCCCGCGACATCTCCCTCGCCGACCTGCCCGCAGGCGTCGACCTGGTGCTCGTCGGCGCGAACGATCCCGCCGCGATGGCCCGCCACACCGAGCAGTGCCGCGAACTGGGGCTGCCGTTCGCCGCGGACCCGTCGCAGCAGCTGGCGCGGCTGTCCGGCGCCGAGGCGCGGGAGCTGATCGGCGGCGCGAAGTACCTGTTCACCAACGAGTACGAGTGGGCGCTGCTGCTGCAGAAGACCGAGCTGACCGAGCGGGAGATCGCCGACCAGATCGGGTTGCGGGTCACGACCCTCGGTGCGAAGGGCGTCGAGATCGTCGACCGGGAGGGGAACTTCGTCCGCGTCGGGGTCGTGCCGGAGAAGGCAAAGGTGGATCCGACCGGCGTCGGCGACGCGTTCCGCGCCGGCTTCCTGACCGGTCAGAGCGAGGGTCTGAGCATCGAGCGGTCCGCCCAGCTGGGGTCGCTGGTCGCGGTCCTCGTGCTCGAGACCGTCGGCACGCAGGAGTGGACCCTGGACCGGGACGAGGCCGTCAAGCGTCTCGCCGACGCATACGGGAACACCGCGGCCGAGGAGATCGGTGCGCTGCTGAAGTAAGTCGCCGGGCGCGGCGACCCGGCGTCCGCACGAACCCGAAAGGCCCCGCCCGAAACCCGGGCGGGGCCTTTTCGGTCGGTGTGCGGTGCCTAGACGTGGACCGGGTACACCGGCTCCTGGATCTGCGGCACGATGCGCTTCTCCACGAAGATGCCGTGCCAGACCATGAAGCACAGCACCGTCCACAGGCGGCGGCTGTGGTCCGAGGCGCCGTCCCGGTGCTCGTTCAGCATCGACGCGACCGCGGCCTTGTCGAAGATGTGGTCGGTCTGCGAGTCGGCGATCTGCTGGTGGGCCCAGTCGAACAGCTCGGTGCCGCGCAGCCAGTGCCGCAGCGGAACCGGGAATCCCAGCTTCGCGCGATGCAGCACGTGGGGCGGGACGATGCCCTCGAGCGCCTGGCGCAGCGCGTACTTCGTCGTCTGCTTGGTGATCTTCTGGTCCAGCGGCACCTGCGAGGCGACCTTGAAGACCTCGGTGTCGAGGAACGGCACCCGCAGTTCGAGCGAGTTCGCCATCGTCATCTTGTCGGCCTTGACGAGGATGTCGCCGCGCAGCCAGGTGAACAGGTCCAGGTGCTGCATCCGGGCGACCGGATCCCAGCCCGCCGACTGCGCGTAGATCGGTGCGGTGACGTCCTGGTGTGTCCACTCCGGCCGGAAGTCACGCAGGACGGCCCGCAGCTGCGCGTCGTTGAAGCTGCGCGCGTTGCCGTAGTAGCGCTCCTCGAGGGTCATCGAACCCCGGTTGAGCAGGCTCTTGCCCCGGGTGCCGTCGGGGATCCTCTCCGACAGCTTGCCGGCGGCCCGGCGCAGCGGCTTCGGCAGGTACTCGAAAGGCTTGAGCGACAACGGTTCCCGGTAGATGGTGTATCCGCCGAACAGTTCGTCGGCGCCCTCTCCGGACAGCACCACCTTGACGTGCTTGCGCGCCTCCTTGGCGATGAACCACAGCGGCACCAGGGCCGGGTCGGCGACCGGATCGTCGAGGTACCAGATGATCTCGGGGATCGCCGCCGCGAACTCGGCGGGGGAGACGACCTTGGTCACGTGCCGGGCGCCGATCGCCGCCGCCGACTCGGCGGCGACGTCGATCTCGGAGTAGCCCTCACGCTCGAATCCGGTGGTGAAGGTGATCAGCTTCGGGTTGTGGCGCATCGCCAACGCGGCGATCGCGGTCGAGTCGATGCCGCCGGACAGGAAGGACCCGACCGTCACGTCCGCCCGCATGTGCTTGGCGACCGAGTCCTCGAGCGCCTCCGCGATCTCCCGGTAGCGCGACTGCTCCGAGCCCGGCGTGAACGGCCGGACCGGGAACTGCGGGGTGAAGTAACGGGTGATCCGGGGCTGCTCGCCGGGCCGGATCCAGACGTACGACCCGGACTCGAGCCGCCGGATCCGCGCGTGCAGCGTCTCCGGCTCCGGGACGTACTGCAGCACGGTGTAGTGCTCGGTCGCCCGCGGGTCGAGGTCGGTGTCGATGCCGATCACGTCGGCCAGTTCGAGCAGGCTCTTCTTCTCGCTGCCGAACGCGGTGCCGCCGGCGCCGGTCGCCAGGAAAAGCGGCTTGATGCCGAACGGGTCGCGGGCGACGAACAGCTCCCGCGTCTCGGTGTCCCAGATCGCGAACGCGAACATGCCGCGCAGCCGGCGCACGGCGTCCGCACCCCAGAAGTGGAACGCCGCGACGATGGCTTCGCTGTCTCCCTCGGTGCGGAACGTGGCCTGGTGGTCGCGGGCGAGTTCCTCGCGCAGTTCCAGGTAGTTGTAGATCTCGCCGTTGAAGGTCAGCGCATAGCGGGTCGGATTGTCCTCGGGACCCCAGCGCAGCGGCTGATGGGAGTGTTCGATGTCGATGATCGACAGCCGGTTGAAGCCGAACACGAGGTCGTCGTCGTGCCAGGTTCCGTGCTCATCGGGCCCACGGTGTCGCAGGCAGTGCATCGCGGAGTCGACCCGTGAGACGGCGGCGTCGGTGGTTCCGTCGGAGGTCAGTAGCCCGAGCAGTCCACACACAGCGTCCAGTACCTCAATTCGCTTCGGGGGGAACTCCACACCCGCGTGAACAGGCGTGGAGGGGATTGCAGATTGATTCTGCCGAGTATGCCGCAGACTCGCCGAACCGCCGGGTGTGACCCGAGGGTGGATAGGCGGCGGCTTTGGTCTACGCTGCGTAGTATTCGGGTGTCCCGCTGGGCTGCCCCTATCAATTTTGCGGCGATCAGGAAGGCGTGAACGTGGCGCAGAGTCGGATCCTTCGGCGAGCGGGGCTAGCGGTCTCATTGGGACTGGCCGCCATGCTGCTGTCGGGATGTTCGATCGACAATTCGGTGCTTCGCTTCGGATGGCCGTCGGGCATCACTCCGCAGGCAGAGCGAATGCGCGAACTGTGGACCTGGTCGGTCATCGCGGCCCTGTTCATGGGCGTGATCGTGTGGGGCCTGACGTTCTGGACGGTCATCTTCCACCGGAAGAAGAAGGACTCCCCGGAGTTCCCGCGCCAGACGGCGTACAACGTCCCGCTGGAGTTGCTGTACACGGCGGTGCCGTTCGTCATCATCGCGGTGCTCTTCTACTTCACCGTGGTCGTGCAGAACTACGTCACCGAGAAGAAGGACAACCCGAACGTTGTCGTCGACGTGACCGCCTACCAGTGGAACTGGAAGTTCGGTTACCGCAGCATCGACCTCGGTGACGGCACTGCCAAGTACGACGGCGTCGACAAGGAGGCCCAGGCGGCCGCCGAGGCCCCGCGCGAAGAGCAGGTCATCCACGGGCACGAGGTCCCGGGTCCGCTGGCCGGCAAGAGCGAGCACGACCTGTCGTACCTGCGTTACGACACCATCGAGACCGTCGGGTCCAGCAACGAGATCCCGATCCTGGTGCTGCCGACCGGCAAGCGGATCCAGTTCGATCTCGCCGCCGCCGACGTCATCCACTCGTTCTGGGTTCCGGAGTTCCTGTTCAAGCGGGACGTCATGCCGAACCCGGAGGAGAACCACTCCGACAACGTCTTCCAGATCAGCGAGATCCAGAAGGAAGGCGCGTTCGTCGGCCGTTGCGCCGAGATGTGCGGCACCTACCACGCGATGATGAACTTCGAGGTCCGCGCCGTGAGCCCGGAGAAGTTCGCCAAGTACATCGAGCTGCGCAAGCCGGTGAACGAGGGTGGTCAGGCGCTGTCCACCGCAGAGGCGCTCGCGGAGATCGGTGAGTCGCCGGTCGCGACCTCCACCACCCCGTTCAACACGGAGCGCACCTACCGCCAGGCCACCGAGGTCCTCGAGGGCGAGTACCAGTAAGCCTGCTTCGGCACCCAAGAACATGCGGGGCCTGACGGCCTCCGACGACCTCGCGACAAAGGACGAGCTGATATGAAGATCGAAGCCAAGCTCTTCGAGATGTTGACGGTGTTTTTCGTCTTCATCGCAATCGTGTACGGCATCTTCACCGCCATGTCGAGGACCGGTGTCGAGTGGGCTGGCACCACCGCGCTCGTCCTCACCGCCGGACTGAGCCTGATCATCGGCACCTACTTCCGGTTCGTGGCCCGTCGCCTCGACACCCGCCCGGAGGACTACGAGGAGGCCGAGATCTCGGACGGCGCCGGCGATCTGGGCTTCTTCAGCCCGGGCAGCTTCTGGCCGATCCTGCTCGCCGGTGGAGCCGCTTTCACTGCCGTGTCGCTGGCCTTCTTCCAGCCGTGGCTGATCGTGGTCGGTGCCGTGCTGGTCATCGCGTCCGCTGCCGGCCTGGTGTTCGAGTACCACATCGGGCCTGAGAAGCACTGACGGCGGTGCCGTCGGCCTGAGGGCTGACCGGAGTTTTCGCGCGGAGGGCGCCACACCCGAACGGGTGTGGCGCCCTCCGCGTTTCGGTGTCTCTGTCATACTCTGGCGAAACGTTCACGAACCGGGCATGTCGGGCGGGATGTCCCGTCCGATGCGCATGTCCGTAGGCGATGGGGGAGCGCCATGACACGGACGCCGTCCGTGCGGCCGGGTGCGGACGCGGACGCGGACGCTCGGCCTGCGAAACCACCCGGCCCGATCGTCCTGGCCGTCACGGTGGTCGCGGTCGCCGTACTGGTGTTCCTGTTCGCGGACTGGTGGCCCGGTACCCGGAACCTCACCGTCGCGGACCGCTTGTTCTTCGGTGGTGTCACGGTCCTGGTACTGCTCGTGACGGGCCTGGTGTGGGCGATCAAGACCCTCTACCTCGTCGGTCGGGATCACAGGTGGTCGTGGTGGATCGCCGCCGCTCCTGCGGTGGTCGCCGTCGGCGCCGTGATCGCGTGGTTGCTGCCGGTGGCCGACTTCGACTCGGCCCGAGCACGGTTCGACGCCTACGTGGCCGCGATGCCCGACGACCCGGACTTCACCGCCGAGGGCGTCCGCCTCGGCGGTGTCGAGATCTCCCGGGTGTTCCGGGACCGCGACGGTGCGGTCTACTTCGTCGACGACGACGGCACCTTCCTCTCGGTGTCGTCGGGGTGGGTGTACTCGCCCGCGGGTGCGCCGGCGGGCTACGACGACTTCACGGCCACCGACCTCGGGGGCGGCTGGTACAGCTACACCGCCGTGTGGAGGGACTGACCCACCTGAGGTCGGCGGGTGGCGGTGTGGGGGAGCGGTGGAAAGGATGGCGGCAGGAATCGCCAAGACGCCGGCACGCCGGCGGCGCGTGCGCGCGGGCGTTTCGTGCCCGCGGCTGACTCTCGAACGCTCCGGCCCCACCCGGGACGGGCCTCGTTGTCCCAGTGGTGCGGGACATCGGTCCCTTCCGGTCGGGACGTAGTGTTCGACATCATCGTCTGGTGACGACAAGCGGACCGGCCCACACGATGATCGCCGAGCTCCCCGAGCGCCAGCGTGGGGTGTTGCACCTTCGCGTGATCCGAGGACTCTCGGTTCAGCGCACGGCGGAGATCCTCGGGAGCAGTCCGACCGCGGTGCTCCTGACCCAGCACGAGGCGCTCAACGCGCTGCGCAGGCAACTGGTGACGCCGGGAGCTCCGGACGCGGGCGGGCCACCACATCCGTGATGCGCCGCGGCCGAGGAGACACCGTGCGACGCAGAAACGGGGAAGGCCCCGAACCCGGAATGGGTTCGGGGCCTTCCCCGTTGACTGCGCTGACCGGAATCAGTGCTTGGCGTCGTCCTCGGAGGAGGGGAGGCCGTGCACCTTGTCCTGGTACGCCTTGAGGATCGCGAGCTGCTCGTGCTCCTTCTCGTGATCCGCGGCGACGAGCGCCGTGGCCTCGTCGGCCGGGTCGGCGAACAGCAGGCTGCCGGAGCCGGGCTTGCCGGCGGCACCGAGCTTGTTCATCTTCTTCGGGATCGCCGCGCCCTGGTACTCCAGCGGGATCGGGTGTCCGTGATCGTCCACCGGGCCGAGCGGCTGGTGAACCTCGACGTACTCGCCGTGCGGCAGGCGCTTGATGACGCCGGTCTCGATGCCGTGCTCGAGCACCGCGCGGTCGCTGCGCTGCAGACCCAGGCAGAACCGGTAGGTGACGAAGTAGGCGATCGGGGGCAGCAGCACCATGCCGATACGGCCGATCCACGTCATCGCGTTCAGGGAGATGTCGAACTTGAACGCGATGATGTCGTTGATGCACATGATCGTGAGGATCGCGTAGAAGGTGACGGCCATGACGCCGATACCGGTGCGGACCGGCACGTCACGCGGACGCTGCAGCAGGTTGTGGTGCGCATCGTCCTTGGTGAACTTCTTCTCGATCCACGGGTAGGCGATCAGCACCGCGAACACCAGGCCCATGATCACCGCGACGGCGAACACCGCGGGAACCGTGTAGCGGCCGAACGGGTAGATCTCCCACGCCGGCCACAGTCGGGCCAGGCCGTCCGTCCACATCATGTAGATGTCGGGCTGGCTGCCTGCGGACACCTGCGACGGGTTGTACGGGCCGATGTTCCAGATCGGGTTGATCTGCAGGACGCCACCCATGAGGGCGAGGATGCCGAAGGTGAACGCGAAGAACGCGCCACCCTTGAGGGCGAACACCGGGAGGATGCGGACGCCGACGACGTTGGTCTCGGTGCGACCGGTGCCGGGGAACTGCGTGTGCTTCTGGTACCAGACCAGCGCGAGGTGCGCGCCGATCAGGGCCAGGATGATGCCCGGCACCAGGAGGACGTGCGCGACGTACAGGCGCGGGATGATCAGCGTGCCCGGGAAGTCGCCGTCGAAGATCAGGAACTGCAGCCAGCTGCCCACGATCGGGACCGACAGAGTGATGCCGGACAGGGCGGCGCGGAGGCCGGTGCCGGACAGCAGGTCGTCGGGGAGGGAGTAGCCGAAGAAGCCCTCGAACATCGCCAGGATGAGCAGCAGGCAGCCGATCACCCAGTTCGCCTCACGCGGGCGACGGAACGCGCCGGTGAAGAAGATGCGCAGCAGGTGGATGATGATCGACGCCGCGAACATCAGTGCTGCCCAGTGGTGGATCTGCCGGACGAACAGGCCGCCGCGGACCTCGAACGAGATGTCCAGGGTGGTTGCGTAGGCCCGCGACATCTCGACACCGCGCAGCGGCTGGTAGGCGCCGTTGTAGACGACCTCTGCCATCGACGGGTCGAAGAACAGGGTGAGGTACACACCCGAGATCAGAAGAATGATGAAGCTGTACAGCGCGATCTCGCCGAGCATGAAGGACCAGTGCGTCGGGAAGACCTTGTTGATCTGCTTGCGCATGCCGGCCGCGAGGTGGTACCGCGAGTCCAGGTTCTCGCCCGCCTTCGCGGCGTGCGCTGCGGCCTTCGACGGGCCGCCAGTGATGGTTGTCATGAACGACGCTCCCAAAATCCGGGGCCGAGGGCCTCGACGAAGTCACCGTTGGCGACGAGGAAGCCCTCTTCGTTGACTGTAATCGGCAACTGGGGGAGGGCGCGAGCGGCGGGACCGAAGATCGGCTTACCGAAGTGCAGGGCGTCGAACTGCGACTGGTGGCACGGGCACAGGATCCGGTTGGTCTGCTGCTCGTACAGCGAGGTCGGGCAGCCCAGGTGGGTGCACAGCTTCGAGTAGGCCCAGTAGTCGCCGAAGTTGAAGCTCTCCTGGCCCTTGCGGCGGACGGCGCGGTCGCTGTCCTCGGTGCGCAGGCGGAGCAGCATGACCGGGTTGTCGGCACGCTTGAGGGCGTGCGCGAGCGCCTTCTCGTCACCACGCTCCGACTCGCGGAACGGGAACACCGTCTCCATCGCGCCGGCGTCCATGTCCTCAGGGCGGACCAGGACGATGTCACCGGGACGGCCGGTGTTGCGGCGCAGGTAGATCGTCTCGCCGGGGAACTGCGGGGTCCAGCCCGAGGTCCACAGGTCGGACTTGTCGCCCTTGGCCCACGGGTTCTTGATCAGGCCACCGAGCGGCATGATCGCCATGATGCCGAGCGCGCCGGCACCGAAGCCGAGGCTGCGCTTGATCATCTTGCGGCGACCGATGGTCGAGGTCTCCAGCGAGTCGCCGAGCTCGGCGACGATCGTCTTGCGGTCGACCTCCTGCGAGCCGCCGTCGTGGCGGTCCTGGATCGAGACCTCTTCCGGCACGAACTTCTTGGTGAACAGCACCGCACCGACACCGAGACCGAGGATGGCCAGACCCATGGTCAGGCCGATCAGCGGGGTGTACAGGCTGTACATGCCGTAGCCCTCTTCGCCCATGCCCTTGTACTCCCAGGGCCAGAAGAGGTAGATCGCGATGAACGCGATCGCGGAGATACCGGCGAGCGCGAACCAGTAGGCGACGGCGCGCTCGGCGCGCTTCTCCGCCTTGGTTCCCTCGACCGGCCAGCGCTCACGACGGAACGCGACATCGACCCCGTCGAGGTTGGTGCCCAGCGTGACGAGTTCGTCGCGACTCATCGCGTCGAGCTCCTCCTGGGTGTAGTTCTTCGGCGTATCGCCGTGACCGGCGTCGCTCATGACCTTGCTCCGATCCACAGTGCTGCGCCGACAATGGCAACAATTCCGATGGCCCACATGGCCATGCCCTCCGACGCGGGACCGAAGCCGCCGAGGCCGTAGCCGCCGGGGTTCTTGGTCTCACTCGCGGACTTGATGAAGGCGATGATGTCGCGCTTCTCGTCCGGGCTCAGCTGGCGATCGGAGAACTTGGGCATGTTCTGCGGGCCGGTAACCATCGCCTGGTAGATCTGCTGCTCGTTCGCCGGGTCGAGCGTGGGCGCGAACTTGCCGGACGACAGTGCGCCGCCGCGGCCGGTGAAGTTGTGGCACGAGGCGCAGTTCAGGCGGAACAGCTCGCTGCCGCGGGCGACGTCGTTGCCGCGCAGCGAGGTGGTCGCGATTTCGCCGTTCTCGTCCCGCACGACGGTCGGGCCGCCGCCGTTGGCCTGGATGTACGCACCGAGGGCGTCGGTCTGGGCGGCGTCGAACTTCGGCGCCTTGCGCTCCGCCTGGGCCTCGTTGCGGGCCGCGGGCATACGGCCGGAGGAGACCTGGAAGTACACGGCGGCCTCACCGACACCGATCAGGCTGGGGCCACGGTCCTGCACACCCTGCAGGTTGGCTCCGTGGCAGGTGACACACGAGGTGTCGTACAGCTGCTTGCCCTCGCGGATCAGCGCCGACTGGTCGTCGGACGCGGTCGCGACCTGCGGAGTCGGGGTGAGCGCCGCGGCGAGGAAGCCGGCGCCGACGAGTCCCATCATCAGGATCAGGGCGCCGGTGACACGGCGACGGAACTTGCGCTGACGACGGGCTGTCGTGGCAGTCGCGCTGTCGGCGGCTGCTGAAGGGGGGGATGAACTCATCTGTATCCCTTTGGTCTCGCGGGACGGACTGAACGGACTTGGGCTGGGTACTGCGTTCAGCTTCTAACGGATGAAATAGATGGTGGCGAACAGGCCGATCCACACGATGTCGACGAAGTGCCAGTAGTACGAGACAACGATTGCGGCAGTTGCCTGCGCGGGGGTGAACTTGCTGACCTTGGTTCGCACGATCAGGAAGACGAAGGCGACGAGACCGCCGATGACGTGCAGGCCGTGGAAACCGGTCGTCATGTAGAAGACCGATCCGTAGGCGCTGCTCGACAGGGTCGTGCCGTGCTCCACCAGATGGATGTACTCGTACGCCTGGCCGAGCACGAAGAAGGTGCCCATCGCCAGGGTGAGGATGTACCACCGGCGCAGGCCGAAGACGTCGCCTCGTTCGGCGGCGAAAACGCCCATCTGGCAGGTGAACGACGACGCCACGAGCACCGCGGTGACCGGCACGGCGAGTGCCAGGTTCAACTCCGTGGGCTCCGGCGGCCAGTTGCCGTTCGCCTGCGCGCGCGCGACGAAATACATCGCGAACAAACCAGCGAAGAACATCAACTCGCTGGACAGCCAGACAATGGTGCCGACGCTGACCATGTTCGGCCGGTTCAGCGAGTGCACGCGCTGGGTGATTGCGGATCCTTGGGTCCCTACTGCGCTCGTCACAGAAGGAAGTATGACGCGTTGTCGTACGCGAGGACCACCCGGGTCCGTCATGGGCGCGTCGCCGGCGGTTTCCAGTATGCCCGAGCCCGCGATTGTGCAGGTCGAGGCTCATGGGAGGGTGGGTTCATGACTCGGGCACGTTGGTGGCACACCCTTTTCGGACGACGACGAACCGCACCGCTCGACCGTGACCGAACCGACCTCGTGGTGGTCGCGTCGAGCTTCGACGACGCCGAGGCGTGCAGCACCGCGCTCGACCGCGGGGCCGCGACGGCGCCGGCGTGGGCGGCGGAGGAGGAGGTGGTTCTGCGACACCACCTGAGGCTGCCGGCCGAGGGTGTCCAGCGGGCCGCGGAGCTGGCGGCCCAGGACGGCTACACCGTCTCGCAGACGCCCCCGCACCCACCGGAGGTGTCGGCCGACGATGCACTCGTGTCCGTCACTCTCGTGCGCACCCAGGTCCTCGACGCGCTGCACTGCGCCCAGGAGAAGTCGCGGATGGCGGGACTGGCGCAGAGGGCGGGAGGCACGGCCGTGGGGTGGGACGCCCTTCAGCCTTCCGGTGGCACCGACTGACATCCGGTCGCAGGGCCCGTCGGGAAGCTGCGGAACCGCCACGGGTACGGAACCGTGCACTGACTAAGCTTCATCCGGATCACAGCGACGACGAAGAGGCGGTTGGAATGGGGACGTGGCCCGAGGTGCTCGGCGCTCTGACGGACGGACGGGATCTGGACGCGGCCACCGCCTCGTGGGCGATGAGCGAGATCATGTCGGACAACGCCACCTCCGCCCAGATCGCCGCGTTCGGTGTCGCTCTGAAGATGAAGGGGACGACCCCGTCCGAGGTGACCGGGATCGCCGACGCGATGCTCGCGCACGCGCGCACCCTCGACCTCGACATCGGCGACTCCGCCGCAGGCAACACCGACGCGGTCGACATCGTCGGCACCGGCGGCGACCGGCAGCACACCGTCAACATCTCGACGATGGCGTCGGTGGTGGTCGCGGCGGCAGGTGTGCGGGTGGTCAAGCACGGCAACCGGGCCGCGTCGTCCAAGAGCGGCGGCGCCGACGTCCTCGAGGCGCTCGGGGTGCGGATCAACCTGGACCCGGGCGCGGTCGCGCAGTGCGTGCGGGAGGTCGGGATCGGGTTCTGCTTCGCCCCGACGTTCCATCCCGCGTTCCGGTTCACGTCCGGGCCGCGCAAGGAGATCGGTATCCCGACCGTGTTCAACGTGCTCGGACCGCTGACCAACCCGGCCCGGCCCCGGGCGGGGCTGATCGGGTGCGCGTTCGCGGACCTGCAGCCGGTGATCGCCGACGTGCTCGCCGGTCGGGGCGTGTCCGCGCTGGTGGTTCGAGGCGACGACGGACTCGACGAGATCACCACGTCGACCACCAGCACCGTCTTCGTCGTCGACGGCGGGACGGTCCGCGAGGACCGGATCGATCCCACCGAACTCGGTGTGGAGCGGGTGCCCCTCGACGCCCTGCGCGGCGGGGACGCCGAGGCGAACGCGGTGATCGCGCGGGCGGTGCTCGCCGGTGAGCGCGGCGCCGTGCACGACGCCGTGGTGCTCAACGCCGGCGGCGCGATCGCCGCCTACTCCGGACTGGGCGGCGACCTGAACGACGCACTGCGTGCCGGCATGCAGCGCGCGGTCGACGTCATCGACAACGGAGCCGCCGCGGCGCTGCTTGACCGCTGGGTCGCGGTGAGCGCGCGCCTGGCCGGCTGAGGCCGCCCACGACACAGCGGGAGGGATGACGGGGACCCTCGTCCGGCCGGACCGGGCGAGGGTCCCCGTCGTCGTTCACTCGCCGATGGAGAAGGCGGCTTCGACGTCGGCGCTCGCGTAGGAGCGGAACGCGATGTGAGTCGTGGTGCGCAGCACTCCGGCGACCTTGTTGATCGCGCCGGTGACGACGTCGGCGATCTGCTCGTGGTCACGGACCTTGACGATCGCGATCAGATCGACGTCGCCCGCGCACGAGTACACCTCGGAGACGCCGGCGATGTCGGCAACGGCCTGAGCGGTCTCGGGGATCCGGTTCGCCTCGGCATGGATGAGGACGATGGCGTTGATCATCTCGCTCCTTATTACAGGGGGTGGGCCTGATCAGACTAGGGCCCAAATGCCGGGGACCCCGCCCCGCGGGCCAGCGCGCACCACTGCTGCCAGGCTCCCGCGCCGCGAGCGGGCTCCCCGTACCCGTGGCTGGTGCGGACGATCCGGATGCCGGGGGAGTCGAGCCAGCTCGCGATCAGCCCGACCTCACCGGCGGTGGCGCCGCGCAGTGGTGACGGTTCGGCCAGCACGGTCTCGGCCGACAGCGCCAGCGCGTCGACGACCGGCATCGGAGGCACCCCGCGCGGAGCCACCCCGGCAGAAGCGAGACGGCCCGCCCTGATGACCGCGAACTCCCACCCGCCGCCGTCGCGGGGCCGCGCCGCGATCAGTTCGTCGACCGCGGCGACCGCGGCCAGCCGCTGACCGCGGCGCAGTGCGATGCCCAGCGTGGCGGTGCGGTCACGCAGCCGGGCCGCGCTCTCGAACAGTTCTGCCGTCGCCAGCTCGCCGATCCGGGTGCGCAGTCGGTGCAGCGGGTCGTCGTCGGTACCGCGAATCAGGGCACGCACGACTTCGACGGCGGCGCCGTACTGCTCCGAATCCTGCGGGGTGTTCCCGGCGGGGCAGCCGCCGACCGCCTCGTCGGGACAGTCCGGGCCGTGGACCTGGTCGCGGCGAATCTTCTTGGTGCAGCTGCGAAGTCGACACGACTCGGTGATGGTCGCGGCGACCTCGGTCGCGTCGGTGCGATTGGTGAACGGGCCGAGGGCGTCGACGCCGGCGCGGCGGGTGATCGACAGCCGGGGGAACGGTTCGTCGGTCAGGGTGATCCACCACGCGCGCTTGGGGAACTTCGAGCGCCGGTTGTACGGGGGTGCGTGCGCGGCGAGCAGTCGCAGTTCGCGCACCCCGGCCTCGAGTCCGTGTGCACACTCGACGTGGTCCACCCGGGTGGCGAGCGCCACCATCTCCTTCATTCGGGCGCGGGTCTCGGACCCGGTGAAGTAGCCGCGGACCCGACGCTGCAGATTGACCGCCGTGCCGACGTAGAGGACCTCGTCCGACGGGCCGCGGAACAGGTAGACGCCCGGGGTCCGGGGCAGGTGCGCGGCCAGGCCCCGTTTGCCGCGTTGGGCCGCCGAGACGTTGGGCAGGTAGTCGACCAGCTCCGGGTAGCTGTGCACCCCGAGATTGCCGACCCGTTCGATCAGGGCGTGCAGCACGTCGACGGTGGCGCGGGCGTCGTCCAGCGCGCGGTGCGTGGGCCGGGTGCTGACCTGGAACAGGTCCGCCAGCGCGGAAAGCTTCACCGACGGCGCCTCCTCCCTGGACAGCACCCGGCGGGCGAGCTTGACCGTGCACAGCACCTGGAACGGCGGCCAGGCGAGGTCGTGTCGCGACACCGCGGCCTTCAGGAATCCGATGTCGAACGGGGCGTTGTGGGCGACCAGGACGGCGCCGCGGGCGAACTCGAGGAAACTGGGCAGTACCTGTTCGATCCGTGGTGCGTCGACGAGCATCGCCGTGGTGATTCCGGTGAGCTGCGCGATGAAAGGAGGAATGGTGCGGCCCGGGTCCACGAGTGTGCCGAGTTCGCCGATCACCTCGCCGCCCCGGACCTTCACCGCGCCGATCTCGGTGATGGCGTCGTCGCCGGAGTTGCTGCCGGTGGTCTCGAGGTCGACGACGACGAACGTGGTGTCCCGCAGCGGGGTGTCCAGCTCGTCGAACGTCAGCTGGCGTGCGGTGGCGTCGCGGGAACTCACGGGGCACAGGCTAGGCGGGGGTGCCGACAGCCCCGGCCGGCCTGTCCCCGCCAACCTGTCGGAGCGACTCGCTAGCTTCCGTCGGAGAGGCCGGATGACACGCCGGTTCGGCGCGAGTGAGACGAGGGTCACAATGATCGTGGATTGCAGCCGGTGTGCGGTTCGGGACATCGCCTGTGGCGACTGTGTGGTGACCGTGCTCCTCGGCTACCCGGCGCCCGAGGGTTCGACGCAGACCGCGCGGTCCGGTGTGGTGGCCCGTATGAGTATTGAGCAGGATGAACGAGCGGCGATGGCGGCGCTCGCCGACGCGGGGCTGGTGCCTCGACTGCGGCTGGTGCCCACCGTCGATCCGGCACAGACCGGCCGGTCGTTATCGCTTCGTGACCCGGGCGTTGCCTGACGGTCGTACAGTGTCGAAAATGACCGATTTGACCGGTTGTCGGTCTCGTTCGGGTCGACATTGCCGGGTGCGCTTCGTAATCTCGTTGAGACCTTGCGGAGTCTTGCAGCGCCACACCGGCGCAGCATCGCGAGGTACCGCCTAAACGATGTCCCGCAAGGGAATCGTGCCGGGAACCCACGTTTCCACTGGGGTGAATCCCGTCGGAGCGCACACCGCGTGCCGTCGGGTAGGGCTGATCTTCCCAGCCCGAACCCGTCAGCTAACTCGGTCGGCGGAGGAATGGAAGAAAGGCACCTCCTTTCGTGGCAACACTGAGCTCCAAGGCACGGCGCGTCGCCGTCGCCGGCATCTTCACCGTCGGCGCGATCACGGCCACCGCGGCGCCCGCACTGGCCGAGCCCGTCACGGTCCCCGGCGTCGGCACCTTCGACATCCCCGGCGTTCCGGCGCAGACCATCGAGATCCCCGGTCTCCCGCAGCTCCCGGCGGCGCCCGGCGCCCCGGCCCTCGTTCCCGCTCCGGTCCTCACCGCAGGCCAGAAGGCCGTCGAGGCCGCTGCCAGCAAGATCGGAGCCCCCTACGTCTGGGGTGCAGCCGGACCGGACGCCTTCGACTGCTCCGGCCTCGTGCAGTGGGCCTTCAAGCAGGCCGGTCTGAACCTGCCCCGCACGAGCTACGACCAGGCCGCGGCCGGCACCCCGGTGTCGACCGGCAACCTGCAGCCCGGTGACGTGGTGTCCTTCTACGGCGGTTCGCACTCGGGCATCTACGCCGGCAACGGCGAGGTCATCCACGCCGCCACCTCCGGTACTCCGGTCAAGCGTGCCCCGATCTCCTCGATGCCGATGGACGGCGCACGCCGCTACTGACATCCCGCACGCCGTGGCCGGGGAAGTGCCACGGCGCACATGTGGCACTTGCCACTCCGACGGGCTCGTCGATCCAGCACGGATCGGCGGGCCCGTCGCCGTTTGTGCAGGACGGCGCCCGCGTGAGGCAATGTCACGATTCAGCCGGGGTGGACACCGTCGTATGCCGTTCCGTAACCTTGCCGAGACCTTCCGGCGAGTAAGAACAGGAGTGCCCGGCTCGTGGCTTCACTGAGGAGGCGGTCCACCGCGATCGCAACCGGCGCGCTCTCCCTCGTCCTCGTCGCCGTCGGCGCCGGACCGGCGACAGCCGATCCCGCCATCGACAACCCGACCGCGGCGCTCGAGCGTCTGTCCGATCTCTCGCGCAAGTCCGAGCAGGCCACCGAGGCGATGCACAACGCGCAGATCGACCTCGACTCCAAGCTCTCCGTCCAGCGGGATGCGGAGCTCAGGCACGAGCAGGATCAGCGCCGCCTGGACGAGGCGCGCGCGACGATGGCCCAGTTCCAGCCGGCCGTGGACCGGTTGACGATCGCCAACTACCAGGGCGGACGGGTCAACCGTCTGTTCGCGGTGATGGTCTCCGACTCGCCGCAGCAGTTGCTCGACCAGATGTCCACGCTCAGCGTGCTCTCCACCGACACCGCCGCCCAGGTGCGCAAGTTCAAGGAGGCCGGTGACGAGGCCGTCGCGGCCGAGGAGGCCTCGCGGCGATCCGCCGACGACGCGCGGACGGCGACCGAGCACGCCCGCTCGATCAGCGACGACCTGCAGCGCACCCAGAGCGACCTGCAGGAGCAGATCGGGCAGGTCACCCAGGCGTTTGCGGCCCTGACGAGCGCCGAGAAGGCAACGCTCGCCGGTTCCGCCTTCCCTCCCGGATACGATCCCGCGATCGTGCTCAAGGGCCTGGTCCCGGGTGCCAACTCGAGCGCACTGCAGGCGGCCCTGACCCAGGTCGGCAAGCCCTACGTCTGGGGCGCGACGGGGCCGGACGGCTACGACTGTTCCGGCCTGATGGTGTGGGCCTACAAGCAGATCGGCAAGTCGCTGCCCAGGTCGAGCCAGGCCCAGGCCGCTGGCGGCACCCCGGTTCGCAAGCAGGACCTGCAGCCCGGCGACCTGGTGCTGTACTACTCCGACGCCTCGCACGTGGGCATGTACGCCGGCAACGGCAACATCGTGCACGCGTCCACGTTCGGCGTCCCGGTGAAGGTGGCACCGCTCGACGCCTACCCGTTCTACGGCGCCCGCCGGTACTGACCATCGAACAGGGGGATGCGCCGCGGTCGCCGCGTCGCCGGATCCGGACCTGGGAGGCGCTCGCGTTCTCCGGCCTGCTGATCGTCGTCGCGGGCGCCGCGGGCCTGGTGCTGCACCAGAATTCCGCCGAACCCGGCTCCGGGGCACCGTCCACCGCCGCGGTCAGCCCGTTCGAACAGGCTCGGCGCGCCGGCGTCCAGGACCTGCTCGACCGATGGGCCGGAGCGACTCGCGCCGGCGACGCGTCGGCACTGGCGGAGCTGTTCGACCCCGGAGCGATGCCGGAGTTCCTCGCCGCCGAGGTGCGGCGGATGGGCAACCTGGCGGCGGTGCCACTCGCGGACTGGGGCTACGAGATCGGCGGCGGCCCGGAAACGCCGGTGCCGAGCGACCTGGCCGAACAGTTGCAGGCCACCGACGTGTGGGCTCCGCAGGTCTATCTGCGCTACGCGATCGAGGGTGCGGACCTCGGTCCGACGCGCAAACCGGTCTCGCTGGTGGTGGCGCGGCGCGGGGACACGTGGAAACTGGTCTCCGATCGACCGTTGCCCGAGTACGACCGGCGAACCTGGCGTGGCCCCTGGGATTTCGGTCCGGTGGTGGCCCGGTCGGTGACCACCGGCGGGGCCACCTCCGTGGTGCTCGGTCACCCGTGGCAGCAGGACCGGGTGGACGCGGTCGCGGCCGAACTCGTCACCGCCGTACCCGCCGTCGGTGACGTGTGGGGTACCGACTGGTCGCGGCGGGCGGTCGTGGTCGTCACCGCCGATCAGGACGAGTTCGCCGAGCAGGTCGGCGCCGCCCACAGCGGTTCCGACATCGCCGCGGTTGCGGTCTCCGACGCCGTGACCCCGGACTCGGACATCGTGACCGGGCAGCGAATCGTCTTCAGCCCCACCGCGGGTGAACGTCTCACCGAGAGCACGCGCCGGTCGGTGCTCCGTCACGAACTCACACACGTCGCCACCCGCGCCGAGACGCGGGACGGATCCCCGATGTGGGTGCTCGAGGGCTTCGCCGACTACGTCGGCCACCGGGTCCCCAACAGTGACACCGGCGGCGGTGTCGACGTCCGCACCGCCGCGCCGACGGTGTCGGCGGCCATCGCGGTGCACGGACCGCCGGTGAGGCTGCCGTCCGACGCCGACTTCGCCGCCGGGGGCGAACGGGCGCTGGCCGCCTACGAGTCGGCATGGACGGTCGCGGCATTCGTCGCGGACCGGTTCGGGGAGGACCGGCTGCGGGCGCTGTACCGGGAACTGTCGACCGGACCCGTCGACGCCGCCCTGGTCGACGAACGGATCGGTCGGGTACTCGGGGTGCCCGGCCCGGAGATGGTCGCGCAGTGGGGCTCCTGGCTCACCGAACGGGTGTCCTGACCCCGGAGCCACCCCGGCGCCCGGAGCCTCGACCCCGGTGCCGGCGATCCGTCGCCGACCCGGGGCGCCCGCAGGGAGGGCCACCGAATACGGTGGAGGCATGCGCCGAACCCTGTTGGTGACGAACGACTTTCCACCGCGACCGGGCGGCATCCAGTCCTACCTGCAATCCCTGACGGCCGCGCTGCCTGCCGACCAACTCGTCGTCTATGCGCCGCGGTGGCGCGGCGACAGTCACACCAGGTTCGATGCCGCGCAGCCGTTCGAGGTGGTCCGTCATCCCACGACGCTGATGCTGCCGACGCCGCTGGTGGCACGGAAGGCCGCGAAGCTCGTGCGCAGCCACGGCTGCGACAGCGTGTGGTTCGGCGCCGCCGCGCCGCTGGCGTTGCTCGGTCCGCACCTGCGGCGAGCCGGCGCGGAGCGCATCGTGGCGAGCACTCACGGACACGAGGTCGGGTGGTCGATGCTGCCCGGGGCCCGGCAGTCGTTGCGCCGGATCGGCGACACCACCGACGCGATCACGTACGTCAGCAAGTACACCCGGCGCCGGTTCGCCGCGGCGTTCGGGCCGCGGGCCGGGCTCGAGCACGTCCCGCCCGGGGTGGACAGCGAGACCTTCCGACCGGATCCGGCGGCGCGCGCGGAATTGCGCTCCCGGTACGGGCTGGGGGAGCGGCCGACGATCCTCTGCCTGTCTCGCCTGGTGCCGCGCAAGGGACAGGACGTGCTGATCCGCGCGTTGCCGCGGATCCGGCGATCGATCGACGGCGCGGTGCTGGTGATCGTCGGTGGCGGGCCGTACGACGAGTCGTTGCGGCGACTGGCGGCCAAGGTCGGTGTGGAGGAGCACGTGGTGTTCACCGGTGGGGTTCCCGCGGCGGAACTCGCCGCGCACCACACCATCGCCGACGTGTTCGCGATGCCGTGCCGCACTCGCGGCGCGGGGCTGGACGTCGAGGGACTGGGCATCGTGTACCTGGAGGCGTCGGCGACGGGTGTTCCGGTGATCGCGGGCAACTCCGGGGGTGCGCCGGAGACGGTGCGCGAGGGCGAGACCGGGCACGTCGTCAACGGCCGGTCGGTGTCCGCGGTGGCGGATTCGGTGATCTCGGTGCTCGTGGACCGCGACCGGGCCGCAGCGATGGGCGTCGCGGGCCGCAAGTGGGTGTCCGAGCAGTGGCGGTGGGATGTCCTGGCCGCCAAGCTCTCCGGACTGCTGTAGGTGCTGCCGCGCCTGTGCGCCTTTCCGGTGGCCGGAGCCACCGGAAAGGCGCACAGGCGGCGAAGCCGCTACTTGCTGTAGATGGCCTCGATCTCGGCGCCGCGGTTCTGGTGGATGACGTTGCGCTTGAGCTTGAGTGTCGGGGTCAGCTCGCCGGTCTCCTCGGTGAAGTCCAGCGGCAGGATGCGGTACTTCTTGATCGACTCGGCGTGCGAGACGAGCTTGTTCGCCTCGGCGATCGCGGCGTCCACCTCCGCGACCAGGTCGATGTCGGCGACCAGGTCCTCGATGCTCGACCCGGCGGGCTTGCCGTTGCGTTCGAGCCAGCCCGGCCACGCCTCCGGATCGATGGTGATCAGGGCGCCGATGAACGGCTTCTGGTCGCCGACGACGAGCGCCTGGCTGATCAGCGGGTGGGCGCGCAGGTAGTCCTCGAGACCGGCCGGGGCGACGTTCTTGCCGCCGGCGGTCACGATGATCTCCTTCTTGCGGCCCGTGATGCTCAGGTAGCCCTCGGTGTCGAGGGACCCGAGGTCGCCGGTGTGGAACCAGCCGTCCACGATGGCGGCCTCGGTGGCGGCTTCGTTCCGCCAGTAGCCGGTGAACACGACCGGGCCGGACAGCAGGACCTCGCCGTCCTCGGCGATGCGAACGGCGTTGCCGGCCAACGGCTTCCCGACGGTGCCGATCTTCTGGTTGCCGGGCGTGTTGACGGTGATCGCAGCGGTGGTCTCGGTCAGGCCGTAGCCCTCGTAGATCGTGACGCCGAGGCCGCGGAAGAAGTGGCCGAGGCGGGCGCCGAGCGGCGCACCGCCCGAGATGGCGAGCTGGCACTGGCCTCCGAGCGCGGCCTTGAGCTTGCCGTACACCAGCTTGTCGAACACGGTGTGCTTGAGATTGAGCACGAACCCGGCGCCGCCGGTGTCCTGTGCCTGGCTCCACTGCACGGCCACCTCGGCGGCCATGTCGAAGATCTTGCCCTTGCCCTCACCGTGCGCCTTCTGCTGGGCGGTGTTGAACACCTTCTCGAACACGCGGGGCACGGAGAGGATGAAGTCCGGCTTGAACTCACCGAACGTGGCGACGATGTTCTTGGTGTCGGACGTGTGGCCGACGGTGGTGCCCGCGTTGAACGCGGCGAGGCTGACGGCGCGGGCCAGGACGTGGGCGAGCGGCAGGAACATCAGGTTGCGCCGACCCGGCTGCAGCAGGGCCCCGAACCCGGACGTCGCGATGGCGTGCGACTCGGCGATCAGGTTCGAGTGGGTGAGCATGCAGCCCTTGGGCCTACCCGTGGTTCCGGAGGTGTAGATCAGGGTCGCCGGGTCGGCGGCCTTCAGGGCGGCGGTGCGGGACCGGACCTCGTCGTCGGCAATCCCGGCGCCGCGCTCGACGAGGGTGGAGATCGCCCCGGGCGCGCCCTCGGCGGGCTCGATCTGCAGGACCGTGGTCACGGCGGGGAAGCCGCCGGTGACGTCGGCGACGGTGCGGGAGTGATCGTCGGTCTCGACGATCAACCCGACCGCGGCGGAGTCCTCGAGGATCCACCGGACCTGTTCGGCGGAGGAGGTCTCGTAGATCGGCACGGTGACGCCACCGGCCGACCAGATCGCGAAGTCGAGGATCGGCCACTCGTATCGGGTCCCGGACATCAGTGCGACCCGGTCGCCGGCCTGAACGCCGGACGCGATCAGACCCTTGGCGACCGCGGTGACCTGCTCGGCGACCTCGCGCGCGGTCACGTCCGCCCAGACGCCACCGGTGAGCCGCTTGAACAGCACCAGGTTCGGCGTCGCCGCGGCATGGGTGTACACCGCGTCGACCGCTGACCCGTCGGCCGGGACGGCGAAGTTGAGGGGGACACTGAATTCACGCACGCGATGCCTCCGAAACCTGTGGATACTGACGAGTAGGTATTACTCCGGTCCACCTTAAACCCTGCCGGATGCGACCTGCGCCACGTCCATGGCGGCGGATATGTGAAGCTTGCGGGGTGAGCAGCATTCAGGTCGCGGACCAGACGTTCATCGCCGCGGCACCCGAACGGGTCGCCGAGTGCCTGTCGGCGCAGTCGAAATGGGGCCGCTGGTGGCCCGACCTCCGCCTCGAGGTGCGGGAGGACCGCGCCGAGAAGGGGATTCGGTGGACCGTCGGCGGCGCCCTGACCGGGACCATGGAGGTCTGGCTCGAGGCCGAGCTCGACGGCACGATCGTGCACTACTTCCTGCACGCCGAACCCGCAGGGGTGACGCCGGAGAACGTCGCGAACCTCGACCTCGCCGCGATGAACCATGCCCGCCGGCTCGCAGGCAAGGTCGTCACTTTCGAGGCGAAGCGCGAGCTCGAGGCCGGTCGGCCCGCGGGAGAGTCCCCTCTGCCCCGGTGACGCCGGACCAGCCGTAGGAAAGGAACGTTCCCGCATGGCCGAGAAGACCAAGAGGTCGATCACCATCGCCGCGACGCCGCGGCAGGTGATGGAAGTGATCGCGGATTACCCCGCCTACCCGGAGTGGGTGGCGGCGGCGAAGTCCGTCGAGGTGCTCGAGACCGGTCCGTCCGGGCGGGCACGACGGGTCCGGTTCGTCCTGGACGCGGGCATGGTCAAGGACACCTACGTGCTCGAGTTCGAGTGGTCCGGGGACGGGCAGTCGGTGTCGTGGGAACTGGTCGAGGGTGAGATCCAGAAGGCGCAGTCCGGCTCGTACACGCTCGAACCGCAGGCCGACGGGGCAACGCTGGTGACGTACGAGCTGACCGTGGACCTGACGATCCCGATGATCGGGTTGTTCAAACGCAAGGCCGAGAAGGCGATCACCGACACCGCACTCAAGGAGCTGAAGAAGAGGGTGGAGGGCTGACACCGCGGGAGGACGACGCGCACCCTCGGGTGCAGTTCGTCGTCGGCAAGGGAGGCGTCGGGAAGACGACGGTGGCCGCGGCAACCGCACTCGTGCTGGCGCGCAAGGGATCTCGGGTGCTGCTCGTGTCGCTCGACCAGGCCCACTCGCTCTCCGACGTGCTCGCGACCGACCGCGGGCCCGGAACGGCGGATGCGATTCGCGACGTCGCGGGCGCCGGTCGTTCCGGCGGCGGCGTGGAGTTGCTCGAACTCGACACCCTCGCCGTGCTGCAGGGGCGGCTCGCGGCGGCGGCCGCGCTCGTGCCCAGCGGCCCGGAGCACGACCACTCGCTGTCGCTGCCGGAACCGGAGGAACTGACCTCGCTGCCCGGCGCGCAGGAACTGGTCGGGCTCGCGGAGGTCGCCCGGCTCGCCGGGAGCGGCGACTGGGACGCGGTGGTGGTCGACTGCCCGGCAACGGCGGATGCGCTGCGGCTGTTGACCGTCGCGGATCTGGTCGCCGACGGGGTGGAGCGGGTCTGGCCGCAGCACGTACGCGTGACGATGGGGTCGGGTTCACCGCAGTGGCAGCTGCTGGCCGCGCTGCTGGTGGATCGGCTGGTCGACTCGACCGCGCCCGTCCGCACCCTTCTCTCGGATGCGGAACGGGCCGGAGTCCGGCTGGTCGTCGGCGCACGGTCGGTGGCGGCGGCGGAGGCGCGCCGGACCGTCACCGCGTTGGCGCTGCTGGGTATCGCCCTGGACGATGTCGTGGTCAATGGTGTTCTGCCGCAGGATGATTCGATTACGTTCGGTGACGAGGCGCCGCCGTCGGCGCGCTGGTACGCGCGGCGTCGGGGCGACCAGGAGGGTGCCGTCGCGCAGTTGCGCGCGGCGCTCTCCGGGACCCCGGTGCTCGTCGCCCACGACGGGGGTGGCGAGCCGGTAGGGTGGGACGCTCTCGGCGCCGTCGCCGATGATCTCGAACCGGCGGGTGCCGCGGGGGAGCGGCGCGGACCGACGGTGGAACACGAATCGGGGGTGGGGGTGGACTCGGTGTACGCGCTGCGGGTTCCGCTGCCGCTGGTCGACCCGGCGTCGCTGAGCCTCGGCCGGGTCGGCGACGACCTGCTGATCGGGGCGGCGGGGGTGCGGCGGCGGCTGCCGTTGGCGTCGGTCCTGCGGCGCTGCGACACGGTCGACGCGGGGCTCGAGGGGGACGACCTGGTGGTCCGCTTCCGGCCCGACCCTCAGGTGTGGCCGCAGTGAGCGCCGACCACGCGGCCCTGATGGCCGAGCTGAGGGCGCTGGCGAACGCGGCCCTCGACCGCCTCGAACCGCTCCTGGAACGTGCCGCGGACGTGGCCGCCGCCGTCGCTCCCGAGCGTGGTGAGGACGGTGCTCACGAGGACGGTGAGGACCGTGGCTCCGCGTGCGGCTGGTGCCCGGTCTGTGCGCTCGTCGCACTCGTGCGCGGCGAGTCCCACGACCTGCTGACGCTGGTCGCCTCGCAGCTCTCCGCGCTGCTCGCGCTGGTGCGGGCGCTGCTCGATGAGCACGACGGACACGGCGGGCCCCCGGAGGGCGGCCCCGACGGCGACACGACCCCGCCGCCGCGCCGCGCCTTCGTGCCGATCCAGGTGCGGATCGAGGACAATCCCACGGCATGAGCAACGAGTCGGAAGCGGCGCCGACCATCGGCGTCGACGTGGGCGGTACCAGCATCCGGGCCGCGGTCGTCGATGCCGCCGGGGAAGTGCTCGACACGGCGCAGGCGCCGACCCCGCGATCTGCGCCGGCGCTCGAGGACGCCCTCGACCGCACGCTTCGGGAATTGATCTCCCGCAACGAGATCGGGGCCATCGGACTCGCGGTTGCGGGTTTCGTGTCGGAGGACCGGACGATCGTGCGATTCGCGCCGCACCTGCCGTGGGTGGACGTGCCGGTGGCACGTGACCTCGGCCGGCGGCTCGGCCTGCCGGTGGTGCTCGAACACGACGCGAACGCGGCGGCGTGGGCGGAGCGGCGATTCGGTGCCGCGACCGGCGGCGGCAACGTCGTCACGGTCGCGGTCGGCACGGGAATCGGCGCGGCCCTGCTGGTGGACGGGCATCTGTACCGGGGCAGTCACGGGGTGGCCCCCGAACTCGGACATCTGCAGGTGGTGCCCGACGGGCGGCCCTGTGCCTGCGGCAAGCGCGGCTGCTGGGAACGGTACTGCAGCGGGACCGCGCTGGTGGAGACCGCGATCGAGTTGCTCGCTGCCGACCCATCCGGGTCCACCGTGCTCGCGGCGGAGGTCGCACGGGATCCGGGATCGCTCACCGGCCGCCGGATCGCAGGCGCCGCCCGCGACGGGGACCGCGTCGCGGTGCGCACGATGGCGGAGTTCGCCCGCTGGCTCGGCGTCGGTCTGGCGATGGTCGCCGACGTCTTCGATCCCGAGCTGATCGTGATCGCCGGGGGCGTGGCGAGCTCGGCGGGCCTGTTCCTCGACGAGGCCCGCGAGCACTACGCGCGCGCCCTGACCGGGGCGGGGCACCGGCCGCTGGCGCGGATCCGGACGACCCAGCTCGGCGAGGCGGCCGCGATGGTCGGGGCCGCTGACCTGGCCCGCGCGGCACTGCGGTAGCCATGCCGTGACCGGCATCACACGCGGCTTTCCCGTGTGGCCGGGCACACGACACGTCGGTACAGTTCACGGCACACGAGTTCGGGAGGCGCCATGTGGTACTGGCTTTTCAAGTACATCCTTCTCGGGCCGATCCTGTTCGCGCTCGGCCGACCCAGAATCGAAGGGGCGCACAACCTTCCGGTGCACGGCCCGGTCATCCTGGCGAGCAATCACCAGGCGGTCATGGACTCGTTCTACCTGCCGTTGCGCGCGCCGCGGCGGATCACCTTCCTGGCCAAGAGCGAGTACTTCACCGGCCCGGGACTCAAGGGACGCTTCCAGAAGTGGTTCTTCACCGCCGTCGGCCAGGTGCCGATCGACCGCACCGGCGCGGACGCCGCGGCGGACGCCCTCGCCGCCGGACTGCGGGTGCTCGGCGACGGCAAGCTGCTCGGCATCTATCCGGAGGGCACCCGCTCCCCGGACGGCCGGCTCTACAAGGGCAAGACCGGGATGGCCCGGATGGCCCTCGCCGCGGGTGTCCCGGTGATCCCGGTCGCGATGATCGGCACCGACAAACTCAACCCGATCGGTTCGCGCTGGCCGCGTCCGGCGAAGATCGTGATCCGGATCGGGGAACCGATCGACTTCTCCCGGTTCAGCGGCATGGCCGGCAATCGGTTCGTGGAACGGGCCGTCACCGACGAGGTGATGTACAAGCTGATGCAGTTGTCGGGTCAGGAGTACGTCGACGTCTACGCCGCCAGCCTCAAGTCCGGGGTCGCCGGCCACGCGGACCCCCGGGTCCCCGCCACCCGGGCCGGGTGACCGGGGCGTCAGGCCACCGGCACCGGCTGGGCCGTCGGTGCCTCGGCCGCCGCGGGTACCGACAGCCGGACGAAGGCCAGCAGCGCCAGCGTCGCCATGCCCCACCACACGTACGACGACGCCAGGAACTGGTCCCACAGCGGCCAGCCGAGGCCGCTGGTCCGCCCCGGGGTGAGCCGCCAGTGCGGGGCGAGCACCAGGAGCGCGATCCCGCCGAGCGTCCACCCGGTCCACAGCGCCCGCCGGCCCGGTTCCTGTCGGGACCGGCCGAGCGCCAGGTGCCCGAGAGCCATCAGCAGCGGCACCGCCCACACCCAGTGGTGCGACCACGACACCGGCGAGATCAGCAGGCCGAGGACCGCGGTCGCGGTCAACGCGAGAACCGGATGCCCCGCCGCCAGGGTCCGCCGCACCGCGACCACCGCGATCGCCAGCACAAGCAGGCAGCACAGCAGCCACACCGCCGACCGGGCCGTGCCCTCGAGCCCGAGGCGGGCCAGCATCCCGGTCAGCGACTGGTTCGCCGCGTACGCGGGGCGGCCGATCCGGTTCGAGTCCAGCAGGGTCTCGGTCCAGTACTGCTTGGCGTCGGAGAAACACACCACGAACCCAAGCCCGGTCCCGAGCAGGAACCCGCCCGCGGTGGCGACGACCGCCCGAATGTCCTTGCGCAGCAGGAAGTACAGCACGAACACGGCCGGGGTCAGCTTGATCGCGGCGACGAGGCCCACCAGCAGTCCGCGCGGCCACGGCGTGCGCGGCAGCAGGCAGTCCGCGGCCACGAGTGCCATCAGCACGATGTTGATCTGCCCGTAGTCGAGGGTGGAGTACACCGGCTCGAGGAGCAGGGCGCCGGCGAAGACCGCAGGCACCGTCCACACCGCCACCCGGCGGTCGATCACTCCGAGCGAGCGCAGGGTCAGCGCGACCGTGGCCAGCAGCGCGGCCAGCGAGAGGACGGTGAGGACGATTCCCGCCTGGTGCAGGCTGATCGCCGACAGCGGACTGAACACGATCGCGGCGAGCGGGGGATAGGTGAACGGCAGGAGGGACCCGAGCGCGGTCGGCGGCATCTCGCCGTACAGCGCCGTGCCGTTGGCGAGGGCGGTGCCACCGAGCCGGTAGACGTCGAGGTCGATCCGGTAGTAGTCGCCGAGGTCGCGCAGCCACGGGAACCCGACCAGGTTGTAGGCGATGCCGACCAGCGCTGCGACCGCGATCGTGATCCGCAGCGCGGCACCGGCCGGGGTGCCGGCGCGGGGGAACCAGGTCCGGTCCGTCGACTCCGCTGACGTGGTGAGGTCACGGGCGGGTGCCCCGGCTGGGTCGGCGGTGGGCCCGGGGTCGCGGGGAGTCGGCACCAGTCATCCTTCGGGTCGGGGGCGGTCGCATCACCAGTGTGCCGGGCGCATAGGGTTGCCCGTCGTGCGCTACTTCTACGACTGCGAGTTCATCGAGGATGGTCGCACAATCGACCTGGTTTCCATCGGTGTGGCCGCCGAGGACGGTCGCGAGTTCTACGCCGTGTCCACCGAGTTCGACGCGACCCGGGCCGGCAAATGGGTGCGCAGCAACGTGCTTCCCAAGTTGCCGCCGCAGTCGTCGCCGGTGTGGAAGAGCCGCGACAAACTCCGCGACGACCTGCTCAAGTTCCTGATCCCGCGGCCCGGTGTGGTGCCGGAACTGTGGGCGTGGGTTGCCGCGTACGACCATGTGGCCCTGTGTCAGCTGTGGGGTGACATGACGGCGCTGCCGCAGTCGATGCCCCGGTTCACGCGAGAACTCAAGCAGTACTGGGAGGACGCGGGTCGGCCCACGCTGCCGGCCGCCCCTGCCGACGCCCACGACGCGCTCGCCGACGCGCGGCACAACCTGGCGAAGTTCGAGGCGATCCGGATCGCCTCGACGCTGCGCTGAGCCGGGCGGGTCCTCGGCGCCTGCGGTCACGGTCGGGCGTCGATCACACCCACCCGTGTCGGTCACCACGGTGACCGAATATCCTGGACAGGTGAACTGGACAGTCGACGTGCCGATCGACCGCTTGCCCGAACTTCCGCCGCTGCCCGCGGCGCTGCGACAGAAGCTGGACGAGGCGCTGAGCAAGCCCGCCGCGCAGCAGCCGTCGTGGCCCGCCGATCAGGCAGCCGCCATGCGCACCGTCCTGGAGAGCGTCCCGCCGATCACGGTGGCCAGCGAGGTCGAGGACCTGCAGGCGCAGCTGGCGTCCGTCGCCCGCGGGGAGGCGTTCCTGCTGCAGGGCGGCGACTGCGCGGAGACCTTCGCGGACAACACCGAGCCGCACATCAAGGGCAACATCCGCACCCTGCTGCAGATGGCCGTCGTGCTCACCTACGGTGCCTCGCTCCCGGTGGTGAAGGTCGGCCGCATCGCCGGTCAGTACGCCAAGCCCCGCTCGTCCGACACCGACTCGCTCGGCCTGCTGTCGTACCGCGGCGACATGGTCAACTCGCTGGTCGCCGACGAGGCGCTCCGCGTGCACGACCCGTCGCGGCTGGTCCGCGCCTACGCCAACGCGAGCGCCGCGATGAACCTGGTGCGCGCCATCACCGCCGCCGGCGAGGCGGACCTGCACCGCGTGCACGACTGGAACCGCGAATTCGTCGCGTCGTCGCCCGCCGGCGCCCGGTACGAGGCCCTCGCCGCCGAGATCGACCGGGGTCTGCGCTTCATGGACGCCTGCGGCGTCGTCGACCCGAACCTGCAGTCCGCGAAGATCTTCGCCAGCCACGAGGCCCTCGTCCTGGACTACGAGCGGGCGATGCTGCGTCTCGACGAGACGGGTGACCACCCGAAGCTGTACGACCTGTCGGCGCACTTCCTGTGGATCGGCGACCGCACCCGTCAGCTCGACGGCGCGCACATCGCGTTCGCGGAACTGATGGCCAACCCGATCGGCCTGAAGATCGGCCCGTCCACCACACCCGAGATGGCCGTCGAGTACGTCGAGCGGCTCGATCCGACGAACAAGCCGGGCCGGTTGACGCTGATCTCCCGGATGGGCAACGGCAAGGTGCGCGACCTGCTGCCCGGGATCATCGAGAAGGTGCAGGCGACCGGGCACCAGGTGATCTGGCAGTGCGACCCGATGCACGGCAACACCCACGAATCGTCCACCGGCTACAAGACCCGGCACTTCGACCGGGTGGTCGACGAGGTCCAGGGCTTCTTCGAGGTGCACAACGCGCTCGGCACCCACCCGGGCGGCATCCACGTGGAGCTGACCGGCGAGAACGTCACCGAGTGCCTCGGCGGCGCCCAGGACATCTCCGACGTCGACCTCTCGGGCCGCTACGAGACAGCGTGCGATCCGCGTCTGAACACCCAGCAGTCGCTGGAGCTGGCGTTCCTGGTCGCCGAAATGCTGCGCGGCTGACCAACGTTCGTGCCCGCCTCGGCCCGTCCCGGATTCTCCGGGGCGGGCCGAGGCGCGTGCGGGGTCGACGCGTTCGGGTCGAAACGTGTCGGCCCCCGGCGTTACGGTCGCGGTGATCGATGAATCCACACCGACAGTGAGGCACGCATCATGAAGATCACCGAAACGCAGATCGGCGCCCCCTGCTGGGCCGAACTGGGCACCACCGACGTCGCGGCGGCCGGCGCGTTCTACGGGGCACTGCTCGGCTGGACGCCGGAGGCGAACCCCAACCCCGAGGCGGGCGGCTACACGATGCAGCTGCTGGGCGGCGACCCGGTGGCGGCGGCCAGCCCGCTCCACCAGGAGGGCCAGCCCGTCGCGTGGACCGCGTCGATCGCGGTCGCGGACGTCGACGCCACCGTCGCGAAGGCGACCGCGGCCGGTGGCGCCGTGCTCGCCGAGCCGATGGATGTGTTCGACCTCGGCCGGTTCACCGTCCTCGCGGACCCGACCGGCGCGGTGATCTCGCTGTGGCAGGCGAAGACCTTCTCCGGCGCGGCCCGGCTGAACGAGACCGGCGCGCTGTGCTGGATCGAACTGCGCACTCGCGACACCGCCGCCGCACAGAAGTTCTACACCGAGGTGTTCGGCTGGACGGTGAACGCGGGGGAGGGCTACACCCAGTTCGGAGTGGCGGGCCAGGACTTCGGCGGAATGATGGCGATGGGCGAGGACTTTCCGGAGGGAATCCCGCCGCACTGGGCGCTGTACTTCGGTGTCGACGACGTCGACGCATCCGCCGCCCGTGCCACCGAGCTTGGCGGTGTGGTGCACGTTCCAGGCACCGACATCCCCGGCACCGGCCGCTTCGCGGTGCTCACCGACCCGCAGGGCGGCGCGTTCGCGATCTACACTCCGGCGCGCTGACGCCCTTCACGTCACAGCGCCGACGCGCTCGCGGGGGTGACGCGGGTGCGGCTCAGCTGCCCGCGCTCCACACCGGGTAGACGTAGTGCCCGGGCCCGCCACCGGGCAGGCTCGACCCGGACACGTTCGGGAAGTCGGCAGGCAGCCGCACCAGCTCGTGCGGGTTGCCGTCCCGGTCGGCCTGCCAACAGCCCGTCAGCACTCCGTGGAAGGCGGTGCACACGATGCGGGTGCTGGTTCCGTAGGGGGAGGTGAGCCGGTCCTTCGCGACGAACGGGTTCCAGTACTCGGGGTTGTCCGGAGTCAGGAAGTGGGTGTTGCCGAACGGGACCGACGGCGACGGGTAGTCCGGAATCGGCGGCCACTCGTCTGCAGCGTTCGCTGCGGCGGGGGCACCGATCAGGGCCGCGGCGACGAGACCGGCGAGAGTGAACGAACGCAGGCGAACGGACATCGGGACTCCTCCGGTGGGTTGTCCTGCCTGTCGGGGCGCGCGGCGCGCGCGTTACCCCGCGGGATCAGGGCAGCGCCGTGAGCGTCACCGTGCTGCCCGGCTCGACGCGGGTGCCGGAGCCGGGGTTCTGGCTGATGACCAGGGACCGATCCGATTCGGAGACCTGGCGCACCTGCACCTCGAGACCGAGCCCGACCAGTTCGTCGCGGGCGGAGCCGACGGAGCGGCCGATCATCGACGGCACCTTCACCGCGGTCGAGACGGTCAGCGTCACGCTGGAGCCGGCGCCGACGCGGCTGCCCGACGTCGGTTCGGTGCCCACCACGTCGCCGGAGTCGACCCCGCTGTCGAACACCTCCCGGGTGTCGGAGACGACGATCCCGACGGCGTCGAGGGCCGCGCGGGCCTGGTCGACACTCTTGCCGCGCAGGTTCGGCACCTCGACGGGCGGTGACCCCTTGCTGCGGATCACCTTCACCTGGGAGCCGACCGCGAGCACGGTGCCGGGGCCGGGTTCGAGCGCCGCGACCGCACCGGTCGGGGCCTTGGTGCTGAACGCCTCGCCGCCGTCCACCGGAACGAAGGTGTGGGCTCGCAACGAGTCCTCCACAGCGGCGACATCGGCACCGACGGTCAGATTCGGCACCGCCGGCTTGCCGAGGGAGACCCGCACCGCCACCGAACCGTCCCGGGGCACCCGGGCGCCGGAGTCGGGGTCGGTGCCGAGGAGGACGTCCGTCGCGGCGGTGTCCGAGTACTCGCCGCGGATCTCCGTGGACAGCCCGGCCGCCTCGATCGCCGCGGTGGCCGCGGCCCGGTCCATCCCGGCGACCGAGGGAACCGATGTGTAACGCCCGGACCCGAGCCACCAGCCGCCGAGGCCGACCAACGCGGCGAGCAGCAGGATCACCGTCAGCCAGATCAGCATCGCGCGGCGGGAGCGGGCCCGGTCGGCCGCGAAATCGGGGTACTCGTACTGCGCAGGTCCGCGTCGGTGTCGGTCGTCGTCGGGCGCGGGCTCCACTGCCTCGCGATGGGTTTGCGTGGTGACGACCTTGGTGGGCTGCGGGGTGACGTGCTCGACGCCCGGGTGCGCGACGACCGCGGTCGCCGTCGACGTCACCTCCGTCGGGGCTGCGCCCTTCGGGCCCGCGCCGGCGACCTCGGTGGGTGCGGCGGCACCCGCCACCTGTCTCGCCGCGCTCAGGTGCTGGGCCGAGCTGCGGGGCGCGGGCACCCGGTAGCTGGGCAGCCCGAGCTGACGCGCCGCGCCGCGCAGGGCGGCGGCCATCTCCCCGGCATGGGAGTACCGGTCCTCGGGGTCGCGCGCGGTCGCCTGCAGGACCAGGCGGTCGAACTCGGCTGGCACGCCGGGGATCGCCGAACTCGGTGCCGGCACGTCGGCGTTGATCCGCTGATACGCGATCGACAGCGAGGTGTCGCCGGTGAACGGCGTTCTGCCGGTGAGCATTTCGAACAGCAGCACACCGGTCGCGTACACGTCGCTGCGTGCGTCGGCGTTGCCGGAGGTCACCTGCTCGGGGGACAGGTAGGCGGCGGTGCCGAGAATCACGCTCGACGACGTGGCGTTCGATCCGGCCACGGCGCGGACCAACCCGAAGTCGGCGATCTTCACCTCGCCGGAATCGGAGATCAGCACGTTCTCCGGCTTGACGTCGCGGTGCACCAGCCCGGCCTGGTGGGCCACCGCGAGCGCATCGAGCACCGGTCCGGCGACGGCGGCCGCGGCGTGCGGAGGCATCGGACCGCGTTCGCGCAGCAGTTCGCGCAGGGTGCCGCCCGCGACCAGTTCCATCACCAGGAATGCGTGCTCCCCGTCGATGCCCTGGTCGTAGACCGCGACCAGCCCCGGGTGACTCAGCCGGGCCACCGCGCGCGCCTCGAACTCGAATCGGGACAGGAACTGAGGGTCCTGCGCGAACTTGGGGTCCATCACCTTGATCGCGACCGGCCGATCCAACCGAAGGTCCATTCCCCGGTAGACCATCGACATGCCACCCCGCGCGATCGGGGCGTCCACCCGATAGCGTCGTTCGATCAGCTGGCCGATCAGCCGCTGGTCACCTGGCCCCACCCGCGTTTACCTCGTCTCCCTCGTCGTCGCCGAGTCGTCCGCTCCGGTCGGGCGGTCGGCAGTGTCCGGATCGATGGTAGCCAGCGGCGTCACCGGGTGGCCGAACCCGATACGGTTACGGGTGTGAGTGCCATTCCGTACACCGACGACGTCCTCGATCCCAGTGTCTCGCTGCTGCAGTTGCCCGATGTGGCGAAGGTGCTCGGCCTGGTGGTCACCAAGGTGCATCAGATGCTGCGCGACGGCGAGCTGATCGCGGTGCGCCGCAACGGCATCATCTCCGTCCCCGAGGCCTTCTTCGCCGGGGACGACGTGGTCCGACTCCTGCCCGGACTGCTGATGGTGCTGCGTGACGGCGGCTACACCGACGCCGAGATCCTGCGGTGGCTGTTCACCGAGGACGAGACCCTGCCCGGCACGCCGATCGACGCGATGCACACCGACTCGGCACGTGAGGTCGTGAGGCGCGCTCAGGCGATGGCCTTCTGACCCCCCCAGCCGGCCGGGCGCCGCGGCACGCCACGAGGGTGGACGTGGCGTCGGCGTCACCGGTCGACGGCACCGGTGGTGTCGGACCATTCGCTCGTGAGCTGACGGTAGCGGGGCGTCGAGCCGGCCGGGCAGTCCTCGAAGCCGCCGGGAACCGCCCAGCGCGCCAGCACCGCGCGGGCGGCCTCCCGGAGCTTCTCGTCCTGCTCCAGGAACTGCATCACACGCCGACACGGCGGCCGGTCCCCGACCAGGGCTGCGAAATCCGGGCAATCGCGCAACAGCCGTTCGAACAGTGCCTCCTGCGTCTGTAGCGGAAGCGGGAGCTCACCCGGTGGTGCGAGCGCACCCCAACCGGAGGTGTAGAGCAGAAAGGCCGATGGCCGTTCGCGGCCCTGGAGGGTCAAGCGACACTTGTCCGCGGGGACCAGCCGACGGACGTAGTTCGATTCCGTCGCGTCGAGACAGCTCAGCTGCGCCCGATCGAGGAGCGAAACGAACACCGCCGCCCGCGCCCCCGGACGGTACGTCGGTGTCGCGGCGACGTAGCCGGGTCTGCTGACATGCGCGCTGTGACTCACTTCGAGGTCGTCGACGGTGGCCCGGAAGAACGGCACGGTTGTGTCGACATCCGCGCTCGCGCACTTGCGCCGAACTACCCCCGGTGAGGCGTTGCAGCCCACGGCAACCACCAGGTAGCGGTTGTCCACACCGGCGGCATTCGATGCGCGTAGCGCGTGTTCGAGCGTGACCGACCGCGCGTCGCCGCCCGATCGCACCCGCGCTCGGCCCAGCCTGTTTCCCTCGCTCGGAACGAGACGGTCGTAGCCCCGCTCGTGGAGAAGCCCGCCGCGCGTCGGCCGGGCTCCGGGATAGAGCCACGGCGACCGTGTGATGTCGTCGGAGTTCGGGTCGACGGTGGAACCCACACCGTCCAGTATCGCCGCGGCGCCGAGTCAGGTCCGCCCGCGTCCACGATCGACCGCGCTCACTCGGCGGGGGCGGGCGCGGCCGGGCGGCTCGCGGTGTGGCGGACCCGTCCGAGTGCGGGCACCGCGAGCGAGCCGACGAGCCGCGGCGCCGTGATCGAGATCCGCCGGCGGCGCGGCACCACCACTCGCCGCCGCAGGACCGGGTAGCCACCGGCTTCGATCTCGTCGAGGATCGCCGAGTACAGCTCGAACGCGGCGACCAGGCCGGGCCGCGCGCGGGGGGACAGCATCGCCAGGCCGGGCTCCGCGACCCGGTACCAGTTCCGGTTGATCGCGATCAGGTGGGCGAGGGCCCGGGCGATCCGCGGGTCCGGCCGCCCGTCGGCGCGGCGGGCCCGCAACAGGTCGGCGTCGACACCGAACGCGGCGAGTTCGTCGGCGGGCAGGTAGATCCGGCCCCGGTCGAGGTCCTCGCCGACGTCGCGGAGGAAGTTCGTCAGCTGGAACGCCTCGCCGAGCGCGGCGGCGGCGGGTTCGGCCTCGGCTCGCGGGGTGACGGTGCCGAGCACCGGCAGCATCTGCAGGCCGATCGCGGCGGCCGAGCCGCGCATGTACTCCCGCAGGTCGGCCATCGTCGCGTACGTCGCCCGGAACTCCGGTGCACCCGGGACATCCATCCGCATCGACGCCAGGAACACGGTGAAGTGTGCCGGGTCGATGCCGTAGCGACCGATGGTGTCCGCGACCGCGCGGACCTCGGGGCGGGCGCCCGCGACGGTGCCGGCCAGTGCCGCAGCCAGCTCCGCCTCGACGGCGTCGATCTCGGCCAGACAGTCGGCGGGAGAGCGGCCCGCGAGCGCATCGACGTCGACGATGTCGTCGACGGTGCGCGCGAAGCCGTACAGTGCGTGCACCGCGGGCCGGTCCCGTCGGGGCAGCAGCCGGGTCGCGAGGTGGTAGCTCTTGCCGTGCTCCGCAGCGAGCCGTCGGCAGTGCCGGTACGCCCCGTCGAGGTCGACGGGAGTCGGGTCGTGCAGCGCGGTCATCTCAGGCCCGGTCGGGTGCGAGCGGCGCGTCCGCCGTGGTCGCCGCGACCTTCGGCTCCCGCACCGAGCGCAGCCGCAGCGGGTCCACGGTGACCAGCGAGCGGGCGGCGACGACCGCCGCGAAGGTCGCGAGCAGCACGTGCGGCAACGAGTACAGGCCGATCGATCCGTCCGGGTTGAACACGAGCATCAGCCACGTCGACAGGCCGACGAGGACCATCAGCGTCGTGGTCGACATCGCGAACCCCGCGGCGATCGCCAGCGGCCACGAGTAGTACCAGGGCAGCGCGGCGGGGGAGAGCAGCACGATCACGACCAGCGCGACGAGGATGCCGAGCACCGCCTGGCGCTCGGTCTTGCGGAACCGCCACCAGACGGCGACCAGCGTGGCGATCATGACAAGCGCGGAGATCGCCCGGGTCACCTCGAGCACCGGGCCGAGGCGCAGGCCGGTGAACCACGACGTGGAGACGGTGACGATGTGCGCGAGGATCGTCGGCAGCGACAGCCAGTTGATGATCTTTGCCGAACCCTGCAGCGCCGTCAGCCACCCGAGCCCGACGCCGGCAACGAGGGAGCACACCGCGAACACCGCCGCGAACACACCGAACCCGGTGCCGGCGGTACGCACGAACGACACCAGCGGCGACGGGGGCTGCCTGCCCTCCGCCTGTGCCCGCTCGCGTTCGTGGATCATCCAGATCCACACGAGGAACGGCAGCGCCACCCCGGCCATCGCCTTGACCGCGACACCGAGGGCGATGACCGCGATCCCGGCGACGTGTTTACGGTCGAGGACCAGGGTGATGCCGGCGACCATCAGGCCGACCATCAGAAGTTCGTTGTGCACCCCGCCGACGAGATGGATCAGGACGAGGGGATTGAGGACGGCCAGCCACAGCGCGGTCGACGCGTCGCCGCCCAGCTGGCGCGCCAGTCGCGGCAGCGCCCACATCAGCAGCGCCAGCCCCGGAAGCATCGTCAGCCGCAGCAGCATGGTGCCTGCGATCACGTTGTCGCCGGTGATCGCGGTGATGCCCTGCCCGAGCAGCAGCGACACCGGACCGTACGGCGCAGTGGTGGTGGTCCACACGTTGCTGACGTTGTCGAGCAGGATGCCGGGGTTCGCCACCGGGCCGACGGCGTACGGGTCGAAGCCGTCCCGCAGCAGCGCGCCCTGCGCGAGGTACGAGTACGCGTCACGGCTGAACAGCGGAACCGACAGCAGCAGCGGCCCGGTCCACGCGGCGATCACCCAGCGCAGCTCACCGACCTCGACGAGCCCGGCGCGTACGTTCCGCCCGATCCGCACCCATGCCGCGATCATCAGCAGCACGCCGATCCAGACGACGAGCGTCGACAGCACGAAGCCGTGACCGAACCGCAGCCACGACAGGTACATCGCCTCGAGCAGCGGGTCGCGGCGGCGGACGGCCCCGGAGCCGAATCCGCCGAAGGTGATCATGATCGCACCGAGGACGCCGAGGACAGCGGCGTGCCCGACGTCGCTACGCAGGAACGCGGCCGCCGAACGCGGCCGAGTGGTGGGGGACGACATCGGTTACTGATCTCCCCCTGTTCGGCTGGACGACGGCGAATCGGCTTGACGAGGCCACCGCCGCGACGCGGTGGAACGGTGACGGCCACACAGTTTAGTGGTTGCGGGGCCGGACCCGGGAAACGAGCCCGCCGCGTCGCTGTTCACCTGGCGTTCGACCGGTGGACGGGATCACGGCCGAGGATCCGCGCGGCGGCGAGTTTCCCGGACAGCAACACCGTCGGCACCCCGACCCCGGGGGTGGTGCCGCAACCGGCGAGGACGACGTTCGAGGCGCCGGTGGTCAGGTTGCCGCGCCGGAAGGGGCCGGTCTGGACGAACACGTGGGCGGCGGCGAAGGGGGAGCCGTCCGACATGCCGCGTTCGGCCCAGGTTCGTGGCGTGTCGACGACGTCGACCCGGAAGTGCTCGGCGATGCCGCGGTAGCCACGGGCCTCCAGCACACCCAGCAGTTCCCGGACGTACGGCTCACCGAGGGCGTCCCAGTCCAGCGGGGCGCTGCGCAGGTTCGGGCACGGCGCCAACACCGACAGCGGTTCGTGCTCGACGCCGTCGCGGACCACCCGCAGTGACGGGTCCGTGCACGCCGGGCGGGTCAGCAGCACGGAGGGATCGCTCATCAGCCGGCCCCGGCCTGCGTGCGCGGTGATCTCCGCGAAGGTGCGTTCCCAGGCGTCGCCGAAGTCGATGGTGTGATGGCCGCTGTCCGCCCACTGCCGCGCCACCTCCACGGGGACCGTGCCGTGCGCGACGACGGCGGACGGCGAGTGCCGCACCGGGCGGCGGGGCAGGCGCCGCCGCGGCAGCAGCGCCTCACCGGCGCCGAGGTCCGCGGTCAGCACGACCGCGTCGGCATCGTGGGCGGTGCCGTCGGCGGTCCGCACTCGGCGGGCCCGGTCTCCGTCGTACTCGATCGACGTGACCTCCGCGCCCAGTCGCACCTTCCCGCCCGCGGACGTGAGCGCTTCCGCCATCGCCTCCGCGACCCGCCGCATGCCGCCGTCCGGGAAGTACACCCCCATCGACGTGTCCATGTGCGCGATCGCGCCGTACACACCGAGGGCCCGCGACGGCGCGACGCCCGCGTACAGGGCCTGGAACGTGAAGATCCGCTGCAGTCTCGGGTCGTGGACCCACCGGGCGACCCGGGGGCCGAGCCGGCCGAACCCGCCGCGGCGGAGCAGCGTCCACAGGTCGCGGCGGGCCGCCGGGGTGCGCACCAGATCCAGCGGCGAGTCGAAGTTCGCGTCCATGAAGTTGTCGAAGTCGGCGCCGAAGATCGTCGCCAGCCAGGCCCGCAGCCTGCGGTAGCCGTCGGCCTCGGCGTCGCCGCACACCCGCGCGACCTCGGCGGCCATCGCCTCCTCGTCGGCGAACACCCGAAGGGCCGAGCCGTCTGCGAACCGGGCGTGGTAGGACGGGTCGAGTTGGCGCATCCGCAGCGGTGGGGTGACCGATGCGGGTTCCGCCCCGACTGCGGCGAGCGCCTCGTCCACCAGCTCGGGCATCGTGAGAACCGTTGCGCCGTTGTCGATCTCGTAGCCGGGCCCGACGTGGACGCCCACCCGGCCGCCGACCGTCGCGTCGCGTTCGAGGACGGTGACCTCCCGGCCGGCGCCGCGCAGGTGCAGCGCCGCCGCCAACCCGGACAGGCCCGCCCCGATCACCACCACCCGGCCGGTGGGGCCGGGCACCGCGCGCACCATCAGGCGTTGCGGCGGCCCACCGCGACCGCCATCTCCCGCAGGCTCGCCTTGGCGGCCTCGGTCGCCGACGACGCGTCCAGCGCGCGCAGTCCGGTCGTCGTCAGCTCGTCGATCCTCGCCTGCACCGCCTCGACGGCACCGAGGTCGGTGATGACCTGCCGCATCCGATGCACCTGGTCGTCGTTGAGGTCGGCGCCGATGCCGCGGCGCAGGAAGTCGGCGGTACCGGGATCGGAGGCGTCCGCCCGCACCAGCGCCTCCGCGAACAGCACCGTCCGCTTGCCCTCGCGCAGGTCGTCGCCGGACGGCTTGCCGGTCACCTCGGGATCGCCGAACACGCCGAGCAGATCGTCCTGCAGCTGGAAGGCGATGCCGATGTCGGTGCCGAACTCCCGATACGCCGCGATCAGGGCGTCGTCGGCGCCGGCCAGCGCCGCACCGAGATGCAGCGGGCGCTCGATCGTGTACGCGGCCGTCTTGTAGCGATTGATCCGCAGGGCCGCCGCCACCGACTCGTCACCGGTGACCTCGGTGCTCACGTCCAGGTACTGGCCGCCGAGCACCTCGGTGCGCATCGCGGACCACACGCGTGCGATCCGGGCCTGCGCGTCCGCGTCGACGCCGGACTCGCGGATCAGGTCGTCCGCCCACGCCAACGCCAGGTCGCCGAGCAGGATCGCGACCGACTCGCCGAACTTCGCCGGATCGCCCGACCAGCCGCCCACCCTGTGCCGGTCCGCGAACTCCACGTGCAGCGTCGGGAAGCCACGCCGGGTCGCGGACGAGTCGATGATGTCGTCGTGCACGAGCGCGCACGCCTGGACCAGTTCCAGCGCCGAGCAGACCCGCAGCACCGCGGCGGCGTCCGGTCCGTGCTCGTCCCCGCCTGCGCCGAGCCACCCCGTCCATGCGAACGCGGGCCGCACCCGCTTGCCGCCGCGCAGCACGAACGCCTCCAGGGCGGCGGCCGCGTCGGAGAAGGTCCCGCCGATGTTGTCGGTGATCGGACGCCGGGAGTCGAAGAAGGTGCGCAGTGCCGACTCGACGGCCGCGGGTACCGAGGTGGTCGAATCGGGAGGGGTACTCATGACGGCCACCCTAGGGCATCTCTCCCAATCCCCTTTTCGGCGCATCTGGCGCCCAATCGCCGCCCTGCGGCGTTGTCGTCGGCGCCGATACAACCCCGGTATCGGCTTCTCCTCCGCCTTCCAGGACGACGATTGTTTCGCCAGATGCATCCGAGAGGGATTGGGAGACACGCCCTGGTGGTGGCCGGAGAGCGGCCGGAGCGGTGGCCGGGAAACCTCGCCCAGGCCCGCCCCTATGATTGACCCGTGACTTTTGATGCCGTCAGGGGGCGGTCCAGCGAGGGATGGGCGTCGCAGACCCCGTCGATCGTCGACCGTATCGGTACCGCCGGAGGGCGGATCCCGTTCTCCGTCGAGTTCTCTCCGCCGCGCGACGCCGACGCCGAGGCGCGGTTGTGGCGGGCCGTCCGCGAGTTCGAGCGGATGGGTCCGGCGTTCGTGTCGATGACCTACGGTGCCGGCGGATCCACCCGCGACCGCACGGTCCGCGTCACCGGTGAACTCGCCGAGGAGACCACCCTGCTGCCGGTAGCGCACCTGACGGCGGTGGGCCACAGCGTCGACGAACTGCGCACCATGTGCGGCGCCTACGCGGACCGCGGCATCAGCAACATCCTGGTCCTGCGTGGCGATCCGCCCGGCGACCCGCTCGGCGAGTGGGTCAAGCACCCCGACGGCGTCGAGTACGCCGAGGACCTCGTCCGGCTGGTGCGGGACATGGGCGACTTCCACGTCGGCGTCGCGTCGTTCCCCGAGGGCCACTACCGCGCCCCCGACCTCGACCACGACACGAAGTACCTGGTGTCGAAGCTGCGCGCCGGCGCCGAGTACTCGATCACCCAGATGTTCTTCGACGTTGACGACTACCTGCGGCTGCGGGACCGGGTGGTCGCGTTCGACGCCGAGCAGGGCGAGAAGCCGATCATCCCCGAGATCATGCCGATCACGTCGCTGCGGTCGGCGCGGCGCAGCCTCGAGCTGTCGGGCTCGAAGTTGCCCGCCCGACTCGAGGAGCGGCTCACGAAGGCCGCCGGTGGCGGTCCGGAGGAGAATCGGGCCGCGGTCCGGGAGGTGGGCATCGAGGTGGCCACCGAACTCGCCGAGCGGTTGATCTCCGAGGGCGCACCCTGCCTGCACTTCATCACCCTGAACTTCGCGCGGGCCACCCGCGAGGTGCTGACCAACCTCGGTTTCGCCAGCAACGCGGCATAGGTGCTCACGGGCGGTGGAGCCGCCTGCCCTTCCATGCGAGGGTGCCGCGGCGGTGCCGTAGGTGGGAGTCGACGGTCAACGCGGCCAGTACCAGCATCGACAGCGGATGCGCGGCGGCGTCCACCGCGTCCCGCGTGGACGGTCGCCGGCCGGACTCGACGCCGCGTGCCAGCAGCCGTGACGCGACGGCGCCGCCGTAGGCCGCGAGTCCCCAGCGACGGTGCCCGCCGGTGACCGCGGACAGTGGTGCCAGTACGTACGCGACCGTCCCGGCCCCGAGCACCGCGGCCGCCCCGGCAGGGGAGCCGAACTGTGTCCAGAGCCACCGCCCGTGGCCGTCCCGCACCTGCGTTGCCGAGGTGTACATCCGGCAGCAGGCCAGGGTCCCGGCCGCTGCGACCGCGGTCTGCCGGCCCGCGCGGCGCAACACCCGGGCCAGTTCCAGATCCTCCGCGACGTCCCCGGCGACCGCGTGATGTCCGCCGACCGCGCGGTAGCCGTCGGCATCGAACACCAGAAACTGACCGCACGCGACCGCCATCGACGGCCGCAGGCTGCGGTTCGCGATCGGGAGGGGCGCACTGGCCAGCCACGACCAGCACAGCAGCGGCTGCAGGAGGCGCTCGACCGGTGACACGGCCACCTGGTGGGGCCACGGGCACAGCAGGTCCACCCGCAGGCGGCGCAACGTGGTGACGGCGGCGGCGACCGCGTCCGGCATGAGCTGGACATCGGCGTCGAGGAACACCAGTGCGCCGACGGGTTCGGCACCCACGAGGTCGGCGAGGTGCGCGCACGCCGCGGATTTGCCGACCCAGCCGGGCGGCGGGTCGCCCTCGCGGCGGTGAACCGTGAACCGGGCGTCGGTACCGATCGCCGCCATCGCGGCCTCGAAGGTGCCGTCGGTCGACGCGTCGTCGAGTACCAGCACCCGCAGATCGGGCAGCCCCCGCTGAGCTCGCAGATCGGCGATCAGCAGCGGCAGGGTGGTGGCCTCGTCGCGGGCGGGGACGCACACGGTGACCGGCTCGGTCACGGCGAGACCGGGACGCAGCCGGGGCATGGTGGCCGCGTTGACGGCCGCGATCGCGGCCCCGGCCGCCGACAGCGCCGCGCCGAGCCGGATCGCACCGTGCACCGGCCGCACCCGACGCCCCCCGTTCCGGGGATCAGTCCTGCTCGATCTTCGCCCGGTTGGCGCCGTCGCTGCGCAGGTAGCGAGGGGAGCGGTCGCGCTGGGTGTAGGCCATCACTCCGACGATCAGTGCGACACCGAGGGTGACGCCGCCGATGATGCCGGCCCAGCCTGCGAACCCGCGGGTGCTCGGGTCCTGGTAGCGGACCTCGGCCCGGAGCGTGTTGACCTCTCCGGGGGACAGCTTCCAGGTGACGATCGAGTCGCCGTCGCGGTTGCCGTTGGTGGTGGCCACCCGGGCCGGGAACGCGACGCTGATCTGGACGTCGCTGCTGTCGGGCACGGCCTTGAGGTCGGCCTTGCCGTCGAGGACCACGACGTCGCCTGCGCGCTGGAAGTTCAGCTGCACGGACGGACCGGCCTGACCGGACATCGATCCGAGCTGCTGCACCTCACCGAAGGTCAGGTCGCTGAAGAACACCTGGGAGCCGACGTAGCCGTCCTGCTTGTACTCCTGCACCCGTACCTTCCCGACGAGTGAGTCCGGCGGCGTCAGTTCCGGGCCCGTGTCCGTCTCGCTGGTGGGGACGGTGGCCGCGACGATCTGACCGGACACCCGGTCGTCGGCGGACACACCCATCGACACCTGGACCCGCAGGCAGCCGCTGAGCAGGGGGACGGCCAGCAGCAGCAGGGCGGTCAGCGCGGCCAGTCGGGTACGGGGGCGTCGGACACGGGACCGTTCATCACTGGTTCGGGGCGTCAGCACCTGGCCATGGTGCCAGCCCGGCTCAGACGCGCGAGCAGCGGCACGCCGACTACGCCCATGCCGACGAGTCCGTACCCCGACGACCACCCCAAATCGGGCAGGAACACCGCGTGGGCCAGGGCGGACCCGAGCCACGTCCACAGGAACAGCGCGAGCGGGACCGCATCGGCGGCCGGGCTCGGGTCGACACCGGTACACCTGAGGTCCAGCCAGGTCAGGGTCGCCGCGATCGCGGCGGCGACCAGCAGCCAGCCCGCGTAGTTGGTCCAGGGGATCGGCTCGAGGCCGGGTGGGCTCGGGTGCGCCGAGCACCACTGCCACTGGCCGTCGGCGACCATCTGGGGATCCAGGAAGAGATCCCACCCGACGATCCCGACGGTGGCGAGTGCCGCCCGGGTCAGGGGGCGGCCCCGGTCGACCACGTGGGTGACCGCGCACCACACCGGGTAGCAGCCCGCCGTCCACGCCAAGGGCACCAGGAGTGGCACCGCGGCGAGCGACGGTCCGAGGCGGTCGGTTGCGTAGTCGTAGCACCCGAACGGGATTCCCGTGCCGGTGCCGACGACCTCCGACAGCAGCCCGAGCCCGGCGGTGACGACGAGCAGTGCTGCGGCCCACCGGAACCCGCGCGTGGACCAGGCGTGGGTCACCGCCGCCACGGCGAGCGACAGCACGACGACCACCGTCACGGTGTCCCGTGCGGAGCCGTCCATCAGGGGGTAGGCGATCTGCGCGGTGACGGCGACCACCGACGCGACCAGCGCAGGCGCGGTGCGCCACGCGTGCGCGGCGGGGGCACGCGGTGACGGTGCCGGTGTGACTCGCGTCATGGCCCGTCGCGTGTCATCGTCTCAGGAGCCGGCGCAGCCGCCCGAACCTGCCGTCGGACAACGCAACCCGAGCGGCACTGCGCCCGCTGGACCCGGACACCCCGCCGCCGGGGTGGGTGGACGCCCCGGTCAGGTACAGGCCGGTCGCGTCGGGTACCCGGTAGCCGGACAGTTCCGGCAGCGGACGCCACATGAACATCTGGTCCAGGGACATCTCCACGTGCATGACGTTGCCGCCGATCAGCCCCATCTCCGATTCGAGGCTCGCCGGGGTCTGTACCAGCCGGTGGCGGATGGACGCGGTGAATCCCGGTGCGAACCGTTCGATTTCGGCGACGATCCGATCGCCCTCGGTCTCTGCCAGGTCCGACCAGCTGCGGCCCCCGCTCAGCGCGTACGGATGCCACTGCGACCACAGCGTCGCCTGGTGCTCGCCGGGCGGGCACAGGCTCGGGTCGAGGCCGCTGAAGCTCATGGCGAGCACCGCAGGCGCCGGGGGCAGTTCCCCGGCGAGTGCCGCGCCGTGCGCCAGTCGCAACTGCGCACGGTCGGTGACGAGCAGCTGCAGGCCGGAGGTGGCCGTCGCGCCCTCGGGGGCACTCGGGTACTGCGGCAGCGCGTCCGTGCCGAGCCGGAGCACCATGCCGATGCCCGGCCCGACCCGGATCCGGCGCCGCCAGTCCGCGATCCGGGCGGCGTCGTGTCCGCCACGCTCGAGCAGGTCCAGGGTGGTCAGGATGTGGCAGCCCGCGACCACGACCTTCGACCGCACTTCGCGACCCGACGCGGTGCGGGTCAGCCAGCCGTCGCCGCTGCGGCGCAGCTCGACGACGCCGTCCCCGAGCCGGACGGTGCCGCCGTCGGCGGTGAGCCGCGACGCCAGCGCCGCGGTCAGGGCGCCACTGCCGCCGACCGCGCGGCCCGGCGGAATCGTGTGCATCAGGGCGGCGAACCCGACCATCGGGGCGGTGCCCGGCTCGGACATCGGCGGTCCCGACTGGGCGCCGAACCAGGCCAGGGCCGCCTTGAGGCGCTCGTCGTCGAACCAGTCGTCGAGCAGCGCGTCCCCGGACGCGAGGAACTCCCGAGACAGGGTCGTCGGCCCGTCACCGGTGTCGAGTCCCCAGAACGAGCGGACCAGACGGCCACCGGTCGGTGGGGCACCGAACGCCCGCATCACCGACGCCGTTCGCGGTCCCCACGTGCCGACGAAGCGGCGGTACGCGTCGGCGTCACGCGTTGAGCACGCCGCGGCGATCGAGCGGCAGGTTGCCTCGAGGTCGCGGTGGAAGACGATGCCCGGTCGCGGATCTCCCGGCGGTGCCGGTGCGAACGCCCACGGGTCGCAGTCCAGATAGCGCAACCCGTGTGCGCCGAGGTCGAGTTCCTCGACGATCCCCGTGTGCCGGATCATGATGTGCGCAGAGGAGCCGCGGTCCACCCGGTGTCCGGGGAACCGTTCGACGGTCGAGACGGCGCCACCGAGTTCGGTGTCGCGTTCGAGCACTTCGACGGCCCAGCCTTCGCGCGCGAGATAACATCCCGCGACGAGCGCATTGTGTCCGGAACCCACCACCACCGCGTCGATCACGACGCCAAGGCTATAAGGGTCAGAGCGGCAGCGGACGCCCCAGCACCGCGAACGGGCGGCTGTCGCCGGTGAACCGGAAGTGCCGGACCACATCGGTGAACCCGAGCCTGCGGTAGAGCCGCCACGCCCGGTTGTTCTCGTTCGGCACCTCGGGAGTGGACAGCAGCACCCTGGACTCGGGGCGGTCGGTCAGCAACAGTCGCAGCAGCGCACCGCCGGTGCCGTGCCCCTGGGCGCGGGGCGAGACGTGCAGCTCGGTGAGTTCGAAGTAGTCGCCGAGCACTGCCTCGATCTCGTCCGGATCGGCGCCGGACCGGCGCATGCCGTCCCGAACCTGCTGCTGCCACCACTGGTGGGGTGCGCCGCGGTAGCCGTACGCGATGCCGACCATCGCGTCGGCGCCGGAGGAATCGGGAGCGAACGCGGCGACACCGCGCCACCCGGGCCGGGCGGTGTGCTCGGTCCACATCGGGGCGCGATGGATCTCGGTGCCCTTCGGGTAGCTCATCGCCTCGACGTAGATGGCGAGAGCTTCGGGCAGGCGGCCGCGCAGGTCGGCGGCGGACAGTTCGACCAGGCGGGGGACGGGGGTGGTGTCGACCGGACTCACCCTCTCTCTTGACTCCGTGTCGGTGGGGGCGGTTATATTGAATAGGTCGAACGAATGTTCGATACCGGCAATCCGGTGGAGCGTGAGGGAAGCGCGCTTCGCCGGATTGCACGGCAGGCGGGTGCGGGGGTGGATCCGGGGGGCGACGCGGGTCCGGGTGCTGTTCGGATTCCGCGGGCAATGCAGGGGAGGTGTTCGGCAGATGGCAATTCGGGTGACTCTGCTCGACCGGGCGGACGCACTGCTGGCGGAGGCGGCCGGGGCGCGTGATCCGGCGGACCGGTTCCGGGCGGCGTACCTGGCGGCGTTGCGCGGTGCGGGCGCGGCGCTCGCCGGTCGCACGCCGCGCTCGCGGTCCCGGAGTGCGTGGGTGCTGTTGAGTCGGGTCGAGCCGGACCTGTCCGGGTGGGCGGAGTTCTTCGCGTCGCACTCCGACACGCGGGCCGCGATCGAGGCCGGCATCTCCCGCACGATCACCGCAGCCGAGGCGGATCGCTTCCACGGAGAAGTGTCCAGGTTCCTGACCGTGGTCGAAGAGCGCCTCGAGGTCGTGGGCGGCCGGGGCCTTCGGGGTGAGGGCGGTCTCGTCCGCGCGTCGGCATAGGGTCGGGCGGGCCTGCCCACCAGGGCATCTGTGTGTCCGAGGGAAAATCTCGGGCAACTCGTTGTCGGAGTAGGTGGTACGGGGTGACGTGTACTCGTATCATTGACGACAGGTAGCCGCGAACGTCGGCAACCGGTCGATTCGACCCAACGATTCGGCCGCCAACTTGATGTGCCGGGGGAGGTAACCGTGCCACTCTCCGAGCACGAGCAGCGGATGCTCGATCAGATCGAGAGCGCTCTCTACGCCGAAGACCCTAAGTTCGCGTCCTCTGTGAGGGGAGGCCGTATGCGTGCGGCCTCGAGCAAGCGTCGGATGCAGGCGGGGGCCCTCTTCGTCCTCGGACTCGTTCTCCTGGTTGCGGGGATTCCCCTCGCAGCCAAGGCGGGCGTATTTCTGATCATCAGTCTGCTCGGCTTCCTTGTGATGTTCGGTGCCGGAGTTCTGTTCCTCAGGTGGGGATCAGGTCCGGGTGTGAAGGCGGGATCGGGCGAGAAGTCCGGGCCCGCGTCGTCGGCCAGTAAGCCTTCGGGCGGCCGTAAGAGCGGCGGCGGATTCTCGTCCCGCATGGAAGACCGATTCAAGAAGCGGTTCGAGCAGGAGTAGCGAACTCCGGCTTCGACTCGCAGCGAAAAGGCGCGACACGGTGTGTCGCGCCTTTGTCGTGTCTGCACGTCGTGAGTGCGTGGTGGGCGTGCCCTCGGGCCGTCCCCGCCGCGCCCCACCGGTGCCCCCCACCGCGCCCCACTGCGAGCCCCACTTCGGTCCGCGTAATTGATCCTCGCGGCCCGAAGTGGTCGATGAGCTGGGACATTCGGCGGGCCGTGTGGCCACGCTCTCGGTGAGATCAACGTCGTGGTAGACGACACACGAAAATCCCCCCACCTTCCGCCACTGCTTTGACCTGCAATGACGGTCCGAAAGTCGTGAAGGTTGCGGCATGTTCGCCTTGTGTGTGGGGGAAAGTGGGGTAACGTGGTGCGCACTGGTTCACCGGGGTGAACCACAGGGTGAGGCCGTTCGTTTCTCGGAACGACTGGGGAGGTGTCGAGATGTTTCTCGGTACCTACACGCCGAAGCTCGACGACAAGGGGCGACTGACGTTGCCCGCGAAGTATCGCGATGCACTGGCGGGAGGGTTGATGGTCACGAAAGGGCAGGACCACAGCCTCGCGGTGTATCCGCGCGAAGAGTTCACCGCCCTCGCCCGACGGGCCGCAGCGGCCTCACGGAGCAACCCGGAAGCCCGGGCCTTCGTCCGCGCGCTCGCGGCGGGAGCCGACGAACAGCACCCCGACTCCCAGGGGCGCATCACCCTGTCCGCCGACCACCGGCGCTACGCCGGCCTGACGAAGGAATGTGTGGTCGTCGGATCGGTCGACTTCCTCGAGATCTGGGATGCCCAGTCGTGGCATACCTATTCCGAGGAGAACGAGGAAACCTACTCCCAAGCCAGATCCGAATCCCTCAGCGACATCCTGTAGCCGCCATTCGTCATCGGCGGATGCCGCGCGGCCTCTGCCCGATACCGACCCTGACGCACTTCCCCAGCGCCAGGTTCGGTGGATCGGACAGAGACCTCGCGGCACCCGCCCCCACCTCGACACCCGGTCGGGACCGACCGCAGCCACGACCGACGACGCAGAAGACCGAACAGGACCGCAAGGGAGAACTCGTGGACGACGAAGCGAACCCGCCCGCGGAGGATTCCGGCCGGGTCCCCGAGTTCGGTCACGTCCCCGTGATGCTCACTCGCGCAGTGGAACTCCTCGGGCCCGCGATCACCCGCGAATCCGAGGACGGGTCGGGTGCGGTGATGATTGACGCCACCCTCGGCCTCGGTGGACACTCCGAGCACTTCCTGCAGGCGTACCCGGGACTGCGCCTGATCGGTCTCGACCGCGATCCCGCCGCACTGGAGATCGCGGGAGGCAGGCTCGAGCGGTTCGGTGATCGAGTCACCCTGGTGCACACCAGGTATGACGGCATCGCCGATGCCCTCGAGATCGCGGGGTACGACCAGGTCGAGTCGGTACACGCCATCCTGTTCGACCTCGGGGTGTCCTCGATGCAACTCGACGAGGCCGACCGCGGTTTCGCGTACTCCGTCGACGCCCCGCTGGACATGCGGATGGACCCGACCCGGGGCCAGACTGCCGCCGACATCCTCAACACCTACAGTCACGGCGAGCTCGCCCGGGTCCTCAGTACCTACGGCGAGGAACGCTTCGCCGGGAAAATCGCGTCGGAAGTGTTGCGACGCAGGAAGATCGAGCCGTTCACCACCAGCTCGCAGTTGGTCGAGGTGATCTACGCGTCCATTCCGGCAGCGACCCGGCGCACCGGCGGGCATCCCGCCAAGCGCACCTTCCAGGCACTGCGGGTGGAGGTCAACGGCGAACTCGACTCGCTGCGCGCGGCGATCCCCGCGGCGCTCGACTCGCTCGCGGTCGGTGGCCGCGTGGTGTTCATGTCCTACCAGTCCCTGGAAGACCGACTGGTCAAGCAGGAGCTGACCCCGCGCACCAAGTCCCGGAGCCCGGAGGGCCTGCCGGTCGAGTTGCCGGGTATGGGACCGGAGTTCGAGATGCGCACGCGCGGTGCCGAGCGCGCGAGCGAGCAGGAGATCGAGGAGAACCCGCGGGCGGCACCGGTGCGATTGCGCTGTGCCGAACGAATTTCGAGGAGGGCGACGGCATGACAGTTCCCGTGCGATCGGCTGCCGTGCGCGAGCGTGGCACGACGACTTCGGTCCGCCCCCGCACCAGTGGACGGGCACCGGCGACCACCGGCGACCGCTCCACCGCGCGGCCCCAGGCCGGTTCCCGGTCGACCGCGGCCCAGCGCGCATACGCCAAGCGCAACCAGCGGGCCGCGATCACGGCCCCCGTCTCCCGTACCAAGCGGGGCGCCTTCACCGCTCGAATCCCGTTCGTGGCGACCATCATCGGTCTCCTCTCGGTGGGGCTGGCGATCACGCTGCTGCTCACCACCCGGGCCGCCGAGGACTCATACAAGCTGAGCGCGGCAAAGGCGCACAACCAGGAACTCGTGGAGAAGAAGGCCGCGTTGGAGCGCGACTTCCTTGCCGCGAACTCGGCGCCGGAGCTCGCCCGCAAGGCGGCCGCACAGGGCATGATCCCGGCCAGGGACGTGGCCCGGCTCGTCGTCGCCGACAACGGCGCGGTCACCGTGGTCGGTGATCCCAAGCCGGCACAGGGCGCGCCGGTCGTGCCGCCGCCGGCACCGGCCGCGCCTGCCGGTGGGGCCACCCTCAACGCCGGCACCGCCCGCGGGACCGGACTGGCCGCCGCGAATCTTCCCGCGGTCGGCTCCCGGGCGGCCACCCCCGCACCGGTGTCCCCGGCGCCGGCGGCTCCGGTCCCCGCGCCCGCCGCGCAGGCCGTCATCGCCGCACCGGCGCCGGCCGCCACGCCGCAGGCAGGCAATCCGCAGCAACCCGCAGCGCAGGATGGACAATTGGTCCCCATGGCGCGAGGAGAACAGGCAGGTAACCAGGGCGGTCCGCAGTGAGTGGAGGCCGCCCCTCCCAACCCCGTCGCACAGCTCCGCGCGGCGGGGTTCGCCGTTCCGGCAACATCCGGACGCGGCGCGCCGATCTCGGCGAGTCGACGAGCTTCCGGTTCCGGCACCGCACCGGCCGGTTCGTCATGTTCGCCGCCCTCGGCATTGCGGTACTCCAGTTGCTGTGGATCCAGGGCGTCCAGGCGCCGCGCCTGTCCGCGGAGGCCGCGGACCAGCGCTCGACCACCCTCGTCGACCCGGCCACCCGCGGGTCCATCACCGACCGCAACGGCAAGCCGATCGCGTTCACGATGGAGGCGAAGGCGCTGACGTTCCAGCCGCCGAAGGTCCGCAAGGAGATCGAGGAGGCCGCGCGGAAGAAGGGCGAGGAGCCCAAGGTGGACGACCGGCTCGAGGCCATCGCGAAGGGCATCCACGACAAGCTCGGCGATGCGGCGCCGCAGAAGGACGTGCTCGCCAAGCTCAAGAGCAACCTGACCTTCGAGTACCTGGCCCGCGGCGTGGACCCCGACGTGGCGGCGAAGATCGTCGACGAGTTCCCTGAGGTCGGGCTCGAGCGGCAGGACATCCGCGAGTACCCGGGCGGCGCGCTCGCCGCGAACCTCGTCGGCGCCACCGGCTGGAACGGGCACGGCCTGCTCGGCCTCGAGGACTCGATGGACTCCACCCTCGCCGGCACCGACGGCTCCCAGACCTACGACCGCGGCTCCGACGGCGCCGTCATCCCAGGCAGCTGGCGGGACAAGCAGCCTGCCGTCAACGGCTCCGGGGTGGAACTGACCATCGACGCGGACCTGCAGTACTTCGTGCAGCAGCAGGTGCAGCAGGCCAAGGACCTTTCCGGAGCGAAGAACGCGTCCGCGGTGGTCCTCGACTCGCACACCGGTGAGGTCCTGGCGATGTCGAACGACAACACCTTCGACCCGTCCATCGGCGTCGGCAACAACGTGAAACGGGAGATGGGCAACCTGGCCGTCAGCACCCCGTTCGAACCCGGCTCGGTGAACAAGATCGTCACCGCCGCCGCGGCGATCGAAGCCGGACTGACCACTCCCGACGAGGTGCTGCAGGTGCCCGGGTCGATCCAGATGGCCGGGGTGTCCGTCAAGGACGCGTGGGACCACGGAGTGGTCCCGTACACCTCGACCGGCGTGTTCGGGAAGTCGTCGAACGTCGGCACCCTGATGCTGGCGCAGCGGGTGGGGGAGGACCGGTTCGCGGACATGCTCGGCAAGTTCGGGCTCGGTCAGCGCACCGAGGTCGGGCTGCCGGGTGAGAGCGCCGGCGACGTGCCCAGCCGGGACCAGTGGTCGGGCGGAACCTTCGCGAACCTGCCGATCGGCCAGGGTCTGTCGATGACGCTGCTGCAGATGGCCGGGATGTACCAGGCCATCGCCAACGACGGGATGCGGATCCCGCCCCGGATCGTGCGGGCCACGGTGGACGCCGACGGGAACCGCACCGCGACCGAGCACCCGGAGGGCGTGCAGGTGGTCAGCGAGCAGACCGCCGCCACCGTCCGCGACATGTTCCGATCGGTCACCCAGCGGGACCCGATGGGCTACCAGCAGGGCACCGGGGCCGCCGCCTCGGTCGAGGGATACCAGGTCAGTGGAAAGACGGGTACCGCGCAGCAGGTCGACCCCGGCTGCAAGTGCTACTCGAACTCGAATTACTGGATCACCTTCGCCGGCATCGCGCCCGCCGACAAGCCCCGCTTCGTGATCGGGATCATGCTCGACGCGCCGGTTCGCAGCGCGGACGGGTCCGGCGGGCAGTCCGCGGCGCCGCTGTTCCACAACATCGCCGCGTGGATCCTGCAACGAGACAAGATCCCGCTGTCCGCGGACCCGGGCCGGCAGCTGGTGCTCCAGGCCGACTGACCGAGCTCGCCGGTACTCACCCCACCGGGATGCGAATCTCCGTTTCCAGATCAACGCCGGTAACGTGACACGTCGGTCCGTCGACCGACATCGCGACCGGACCACCCCGCCACCCGAACCCTCGAGAGGAATCACCTGCCCGTGCAAGGGACCAACGAGAGCGCCGAGGCGGGTCCGCCGAGTGTGACCCCGGAGGCGGGTCCGCCGAGTGTGACCCCGGAGGCGGGTCCGCCGGCTGTGACCCCCGGACCGCGACCGACGCACCCTCCGTCCACGGCCGTGGCCGGTCTGGCAGAGCTCGTGGGCGCCGAACTGCGGTGGATCGGCGGCGGTGCCGGCCGGGCTCACGGCGGCGGTGCCGCGCAGGACCACGGTGACTCGGCGGACGTCACGGTCACGGGAATCGACCTGCGGGCGCAGGGCGTGCAGCCGGGAGACCTGTTCGCCGCGCTGCCGGGCGCACGCGCCCACGGCGCCGACTTCGCGGCCACCGCCCTCGACCGGGGTGCGGTCGCGGTCCTCACCGATCCCGCCGGCCTGGAGCGGATCGCCCCGCCCGCGGCGCCGCTGCCGGTGCTGGTGCATCCCGATCCGCGTGCGGTGCTCGGGATCGTCTCCGCCGCCGTGTACGGCAACCCGTCGCAGCGGCTGCGGATCGTCGGCATCACGGGCACGTCGGGCAAGACCACGACCTCGTACCTCGTCGAAGCCGGACTGACCGCCGCCGGCCGTCATCCCGGACTGGTCGGCACCATCGAGACCCGCATCGACGGACGTCGCGTCCCGAGTGCGCTGACGACGCCGGAGGCGCCGCAGCTGCATGCGCTGTTCGCGGCGATGCTCGAACGCGGCATCGACACCGTGGTGATGGAGGTGTCCAGCCACGCGCTCGCACTCGGCCGGGTCGCAGGCACCGAGTTCGCGGTCGGTGCGTTCACCAACCTGTCGCAGGACCACCTCGACTTTCACAGTGACCTCGACGACTACTTCGCCGCGAAGGCGCGGCTGTTCGACCCGGCGTCGACGGTGCATGCCGCCCGCGCGGTCGTCTGCGTCGACGACGAGTGGGGCGCGAAGATGGCGACCGTCGCCGGCCCCGACACCGTCACCGTGAGCACCACCGGCACGGGAGCGTGGACGGCGTCCGGGGTCACCACCAGCGCCGACGGCACCCAGAGCTTCGCGGTCGTCACTCCCGACGGGCAGAACCTGACCGCCACGCTGCGCCTGCCGGGCCGGTACAACGTGGCCAACGCGCTGCTCGCGCTCGCCGTCCTGCACGAGTGCGGCGTCGCGCCGGCCGACGCGATCCGCGGGCTCGCCGAGGTCGACGTGCCCGGCCGGGTGCAGCGCATCGACCGCGGCCAGCAGTTCCTCGCGGTCGTCGACTACGCCCACAAGCCGGCGGCACTCGAGGCCGTCATCGCCACACTGCGCGGCCAGAGCAGCGGCCGCCTCGCCGTCGTCGTAGGTGCAGGCGGAGACCGTGACCAGGGCAAACGCCCACTGATGGGTGAGGCCGGGGCGCGTGGAGCCGACCTGCTGGTGATCACCGACGACAACCCGCGCAGCGAGGACCCTGCCACCATCCGGGCCGCGCTGCTCGAGGGCGCGCGGGCGGTACCCGAGGACCGGCGCGGCGAGATACGTGAGATCGGCGACCGCGCCGAGGCGATCGCCGCGGCCGTCGAGTGGGCGGGCCCCGGTGACATCGTGCTCGTCGCGGGCAAGGGACACGAGATCGGACAGGAGATTGGTGGGGTGAAGTACCCATTCGACGACCGCGAGGTCGTCGCGGAAGCCATCGACCGAGTGAGCGGAGCGGCTCGATGATCGAAATGTCCCTGGCCCGGATCGCCGAGATCGTCGGCGGCACCCTGCACGACGTCGCGGACCCGGACGCCACCGTCACCGGCACCGTCGAGTTCGACTCGCGCAAGGTGACCGCCGGGGGACTGTTCCTGGCGCTGCCCGGCGCCCGCGTCGACGGTCACGACCACGCTGCCGCGGCGATCGAGGCCGGCGCGGTCGCGGTGCTCGCGGCCCGTCCGGTCGGGGTGCCCGCGATCGTCGTCGCCCCGCTCGGCCCGTCGGACAGCAACGCCATGGCCCTCGAACACGACACCGACGGGTCGGGCGCCGCAGTGCTCGCGGCACTCGGCCGGCTCGCACACGCGGTGACCACGGAGCTTTCGGGTCTGACCGTGGTCGGCGTGACCGGCTCGTCCGGCAAGACGTCCACGAAGGACCTCCTCGCCGCGGTGCTCGCCCCGCTGGGGTCGGTCGTTGCGCCGCCCGGATCGTTCAACAACGAACTCGGTCACCCGTGGACCGCGCTGCGCGTCGACGCCGGCACCGACTATCTGGTGCTCGAACTCTCGGCCCGGGGGATCGGGCACATCGCGCAGCTGGCCGCGACGGTGCCGCCCCGGATCGGTGTCGTCCTCAACGTCGGGACCGCGCACCTCGGCGAGTTCGGCTCGCAGCAGGCGATCGCGACCGCGAAGGGTGAGCTGGTCGAGGCGCTGCCGTCCGCCGAGGACGGTGGTGTCGCGGTCCTCAACGCCGACGACCTGCTGGTCGCCGCGATGGCGCAGCGCACCCGCGCCCGCGTCGTCACGGTCGGGCAGTCCGCGTCGGCCGACGTGCGCGCGGTCGACGTTCACCTCGACGACCAGGCGCGCGCCGAATTCACTCTCGTCGCCACCCAGGGCAGCGCCCGGATCACCCTCGGCGTGCACGGCGAACACCAGATCGGCAACGCGCTCGCCGCCGCCGCCGTCGCCTTCGAATGCGGCGCGAGCATCGAGCAGGTCGCGACTGCGCTCGGCGCCGCCCGCGCGGTGTCGGCGAAGCGGATGGACGTGCGTACCCGCGACGACGGTGTCACCGTCGTCAACGACTCCTACAACGCCAACCCCGACTCGATGCGGGCCGCGCTCAAGGCGCTGGTCACCATGAGCCGCGCCGGCGCGCAGCCGCGACGCACCTGGGCGGTGCTCGGCGAGATGGCCGAACTCGGCCCGAACACCGTCGTCGAGCACGACGCCATCGGCCGACTGGTGGTCCGCCTGGACGTGACCCGGCTGATCGTCGTCGGCGAGGGCAGGCCGCTGCGAGGCATGCATCAGGGCGCGGTGATGGAAGGGTCCTGGGGCGAGGAGTCGATCCTCGTGCCCGACCAGGACGCGGCGCTCGAGATTCTGCGACGTGAGGTGCGGCCCGGCGACATCGTGCTGGTCAAGGCATCGCAGTCGGTGGGCCTGTGGACGGTGGCCGACGCGCTTCTGACGGACCCGCCTGTGGACGACCCCGAGACGAACGAGGAGCACGACCGGTGAGACAGATCCTCTTCGCGGGTGGCATCGCGCTCGCGGTGTCCATCCTGCTGACCCCGGTGCTGATCAAGATGTTCTCCCGTCAGGGTTTCGGACAGGAGATCCGGGTCGAGGGCCCGGCCAGCCACCAGGCCAAACGCGGCACCCCCACGATGGGTGGCGTCGCGATCATCATCGGCCTCTGGGCCGGCTACTGGGGATCGCACCTGATCGGCATCGGCTACGACGCCGACGGCCCGCGCGCCTCCGCGCTGCTGGTCCTCGGACTGACCACGATCCTCGGCGCGGTCGGCTTCCTCGACGACTTCATCAAGATCCGCAAGCAGCGCAACCTGGGCCTGAACAAGACCGCGAAGCTGGTCGGCCAGCTGATCGCCGCGGTCCTGTTCGGTGTCCTCGCACTGCAGTTCCGTGGAGCGTCCGGGTTGACGCCGGGCAGTACGCACCTGTCGTACGTCCGGGACATCACCACCGTGACCATGGGGTCGGTGGTGTTCATCCTGTTCGTGTACCTGCTGGTCAGTGCCTGGTCCAACGCGGTGAACCTGACCGACGGCCTGGACGGACTGGCCGCGGGATCGATGACGATGGTGCTCGGCGCCTACACCGTCATCACGTTCTGGCAGTACCGCAACGCGTGCGAGACGAACCCGGCCAAGGGCTGCTACGACGTGCGCGACCCGCTCGACCTGGCGCTGATCTGCGCCGCCGCGGCAGGCGCCTGCATCGGCTTCCTGTGGTGGAACGCGGCGCCCGCGAAGATCTTCATGGGCGACACCGGTTCGCTGGCCCTCGGTGGCCTGCTCGCCGGCCTGTCCATCGTCACCCGTACCGAACTGCTGATGGTCGTCGTCGGCGCACTGTTCGTCGCCGAGGCGGCGTCCGTGGTGGTGCAGGTCGCGGTGTTCCGGTCCAGCCGGCGCCGGGTGTTCCGAATGGCGCCGTTCCACCACCACTTCGAACTCGGTGGCTGGGCCGAAACGACCGTGATCATCAGATTCTGGCTGTTGGCGGCGATCGCGTCCGCGGTGGGCCTGGCGCTGTTCTACAGCGAGTACCTCGCGGTGGTCGGGGACTGACGGTGACCGCGACGACACGGCCATCCCTGCCCGAGGCTTCGCCCGAGGGCGCGCCATCCCTGCCCGAGGCTTCGCCCGAGGGCGCGCCATCCCTGCCCGAGGCTTCGCCCGAGGGCGCGCCTTCCCTGCCCGAGGAGCTGGCGCGGCTGCGCGGGGCTCGAGTGCTGGTCACCGGCGCGGGCATCTCCGGTCGGGCGTTGATCGCCCCGCTTCGTGACCTCGGGGCGGAGGTCACCCTCACCGACGGCAATGCCGAGGCGCTCGCGACTGCCGCGGCCGAGCACGGCGTTGCGACCGCGACGCCCGACGAGGCGGCCGCCGCCGTCGTCGACTTCGCCCACGTGATCACCAGCCCGGGCTGGCGACCGGACTCCCCGGTGCTCTCGGCCGCAGCCGGTGCGGGCATCGCGATCTGGGGTGATGTCGAGTTCGCGTGGCGGGTCGACCGCGCGGAGCTGTACGGTCCGGCCCGACAATGGCTGGTGGTGACCGGCACCAACGGCAAGACGACCACGACGTCGATGCTCGAGTCGATCCTGCGGGCGGCCGCCGTCCCGGCCGTGGCCTGCGGAAACATCGGCCTGCCCGTCACCGATGCGTTGCGCGCACCCGACGGCTACCGGGCGCTGGCCGTCGAGCTCTCGAGCTTCCAACTGTTCTGGGCGCCGTCCGTACACCCGACCGCGGGTGCCGTGCTCAACATCGCCGAGGACCACCTCGACTGGCACGGCGGCATGCAGGGCTATGTCGACGCGAAGGCGCAGGCACTCACCGGTGGGGTCGCGGTGCTCGGTCTCGACGACCCGGTCGCCGCGTCGCTGTCCGATCGGAGCCGGGCCGAGCGCACGGTCGGCTTCCGGCTCGGTGTCCCCGGACTCGGAGAACTCGGCATCGACGGAGACCGGCTGGTGGACCGCGCCTTCGCGGCCGAGCCCACGGGCGAGACCCTCGCGTCCGTCGAGGACGTCACCCCGGCCGGACCCGCCGGGCTGATGGACGCCCTCGCCGCCGCCGCCCTCGCGCGCGCCGTCGACGTGCCCGCGACCGCGGTGCGGGACGGGCTGCGGAACTACCAGGTCGGGCCGCACCGCGCGGCCCCGGTCGCCGAGGTCGCGGGTGTCACCTACATCGACGACTCGAAGGCCACCAACCCGCACGCGGCCCGAACCTCGCTGCTCGCGCACCAGCGGGTGGTGTGGATCGCCGGCGGACTGCTCAAGGGCGCGCACGTCGACGACCTGGTCGCCGAGGTCGCCGACCGGCTCGTCGCGGCGGTGCTGTTCGGTCGCGACGCCGGTGAGATCGCGGACGCACTGGCCCGACACGCGCCGCAGGTCCCCGTCCGGCGCATCGAAGAGGGGCACGATGAGCTGGTGACCTCGACCGACGCGCCCGAAGCGGTGATGGCGCGCGCGGTACAGGTCGCCGCCGAGGTCGCGGCACCCGGCGACGCCGTGCTGCTGGCGCCTGCCGCCGCCTCGCTCGACATGTTCACCGACTACGGCCACCGCGGACGAAGCTTCGCGGACGCCGTGCGCGCGCTGCCGGGCGACCAGGACCATGTCGACGGCTGAGCGGCGCAGCCCCGCACCCGGTGACAAGGGCCGCGCTCCTGCGGCCGGCGACAAGGGCCGCCGCCCCGTAGCCGGCGACAAGGGCCGCACTCCTGCGGCCGGCGACAAGGGCCGCCGCCCCGCAGCGGGCGCCAAGGGGCGTCCGGCTGCCCGCAAGGCCTCCGGCGGTACCGATCCACGCCGGTCCGCACTGTCGCTGAGCGGCGTCCGCGCCCGGTTCGGTGCCTGGCTGTCGCGGCCCCTCGCGTCGTTCCACCTGATCGTCACGATCGCCACGCTGCTCACCGTCCTCGGCCTGGTGATGGTGCTCTCGGCGTCGAGCGTGGAGGCGTACGCGGACACCGGGTCGGCATACAGCATGTTCACCACCCAGGTGATCTACGCCCTGCTCGGCGCCGTGCTGTTCTACCTCGCCCTGCGCATCCCGGTGCACGTCCTGCGCAAGCTCGCCCTGCCCGCCTTCGTGGTGTCACTGATCATGCTGTTCCTGGTCCTGATCCCGGGCATCGGCACGATGTCGGGCGGTGCGCGCCGCTGGTTCACGCTCGGGACGTTGTCTTTCCAGCCGTCCGAGCTGGCGAAGGTCGCGCTCGTGATCTGGGGCGCGCACGTGCTGGCCACCCGGCGCCCCGGCGCACCCGTCAAGGAACTGCTCATCCCACTGGTCCCGGGTGCGCTGCTGGCGTCGCTGCTGGTCATCCTGCAGCCGAACTACTCGACGACCGTCACGTTCGTGATCGTGGTCGGCGCCCTCCTGTGGTTCGCCGGGTTGCCTGCGAAGTTGTTCGGGGGCGCGGTGATCGGCGTCGGGGTCGGTGCGTTGGCCCTGGCCTTCTCGGCCGATTACCGGGCCGCCCGCATCTTCGGCTTCCTGAATCCCGGCGACGATCCGCAGGGCGCGAACTACCAGAGCCGCCAGGCGAAGTTCTCGCTGGCCGACGGCGGCCTGTTCGGTCGGGGCCTGGGCCAGTCGCGGGCCAAGTGGAACTACCTGCCGAACGCCCACAACGACTTCATCTTCGCGATCATCGGCGAGGAACTCGGCTTCATCGGCTGTGTGGCGGTCCTCGGACTGTTCGCGCTGTTCGTCTACGCGGGCCTGCGGATCGCGATGCGCTCGGTGGACCCGTTCCTGCGGCTGCTCACCGCGACCGCGACCACCTGGATCCTCGCGCAGGCGATGATCAACATCGGGTACGTGATCGGGTTGCTGCCGGTCACCGGACAGCAGTTGCCGCTGGTGTCGGCCGGTGGCACCTCCACGGCGATCACGCTGCTGATGTTCGGCATCATCGCCAACGCCGCCCGGCACGAACCGGAGGCCGTCGCTGCGCTGCACGCCGGTCAGGACGGCCGATTCGGTCGGCTGCTGCGGTTGCCGAAGCCCGAGCAGTACTCGCCGGGCAAGGCCGCCGCCGCGCGTCGCGAGGCGGCGGACAAGGCCGACCGCAAGCGGGCCGCGCAGCGGGAGGCGCAGCGCCGCGCCGCGCAGCAGCGGGAGCGGCGCCGCCGGGAGGACCAGCATCGTCGCGACGAGCAGCGCCGCCGCGAGGAGCAGCGTCGCCGGGAGCAGCAGGGTCGCCGGGCTCCACAGGGACAGGGGCCGGACCCGCGCCGTCGGCAGGCACTAGCATCGGACCCGCGGCGGGACCGGTCGTCCGGACGTCGCGAAGACCGTGACCGTGGCTTTGGTGAACGAGGGTTTCGTAGGTGAGTGTGAGCGGTAGATCGTCCGGACTGTCCGTCGTCGTCGCGGGGGGTGGTACCGCCGGACACATCGAGCCGGCACTGGCGGTGGCCGACGCGTTGCGGCGACTCGACCCGTCGGTGACGGTGACCGCTCTCGGCACCGAACGCGGACTCGAGACCACGCTGGTCCCCGATCGCGGATACCCGCTGGAACTGATCCCGCCGGTGCCGCTGCCGCGCAAACCCACGATGGACCTGCTGCGGTTGCCGGGCCGGGTGCGCGCCTCGGTGCGTCGCACCCGCGAGGTGCTCGACGCGGTGCAGGCCGACGTGATCGTCGGGTTCGGCGGGTACGTCGCGCTGCCTGCGTATCTCGCCGCGGGCAAGGGGATCACCCGCAGGCGTCGCGCCGTCCCGGTCGTCGTGCACGAGGCCAATGCCAGTGCGGGCATCGCGAACAAGATCGGCGCCCGGGTCGCGACGCGCGTCCTCGCGGCGGTGCCGGGGTCGGGAGTGGCCGCCCGCGGCCGGAGCGACGCCGAAATCGTCGGCATCCCGGTGCGCTCGTCGATCACCGGCCTCGACCGTGCCGGTCTGCGGGCGCAGGCGCGGGAGCACTTCGGGTTGCCCGACGAGGGGCCCGTTCTCCTGGTGACCGGCGGATCGCAGGGGGCCCGCTCGCTGAACGAGGCGGTTTCCGGCGCCGCCGAGGCGCTCGCCGCGGCGGGGATCTCGGTGCTGCACGCCCACGGACCGAAGAACACCCTCGAGGTCACCCAGCACAACCCTGCGGCGCCGTACGTCGCGGTGCCGTACCTGACGCGGATGGACCTGGCGCTCGCGGCCGCCGACGCCACGGTGTGCCGGTCCGGCGCGATGACCGTCGCGGAGATCTCCGCCGTCGGACTGCCCGCGGTGTACGTGCCGCTGCCGCACGGCAACGGGGAACAGGAACTCAACGCCGAGCCGGTCGTCGCGGCCGGCGGCGGTCTGCTGGTCGCGGACGCCGACCTGACTCCGGCGTTCGTCGCCGACACGGTGGTGCCGTTGCTGCGCGACGGGGATCGGCTCGCAGCGATGGGGGCCGCGGCGGCGGGGGCCGGGCACCGCGACGCGGCGGACACGGTGGCGCGGGTCGTTCTCGAGGTGGCGAAGGGTGGACAGCTGTGAGCACGAACTCCGGCGGTACGAAGGCAACGGGGTTGCCCGCGCATCTCGAGCGCGTGCACATGGTCGGCATCGGCGGTGCCGGGATGTCCGGCATCGCCCGCATCCTGCTGGCTCGCGGCGGCCAGGTGTCCGGGTCGGACGCCAAGGAGAGCCGGACCGTGCTGTCGTTGCGGGCGCGGGGCGCACAGGTGCGCATCGGGCACGACGCCAGCGCACTCGACCTGCTGCCCGGCGGCCCGACCGCGGTCGTCTCCACGCATGCCGCGATCCCGAAGGACAACCCGGAACTCGTCGCCGCCGCCGAACGCGGCATCCCGGTGATCCTGCGGCCCGCGGTGCTGGCCTCGTTGATGGAGGGGCACCGGACGCTGCTGGTGGCGGGCACGCACGGCAAGACGTCGACGACGTCGATGCTCGTGGTCGCGCTGCAACACTGCGGTGTCGATCCGTCGTTCGCGGTCGGCGGAGAACTGAACGAGGCCGGAACCAACGCCCACCACGGGTCCGGCGACGTGTTCGTCGCGGAGGCCGACGAGAGTGACGGGTCGCTGCTGCAATACGGCCCGAACGTGGTGATCGTGACCAACGTCGAGGCCGACCATCTCGACTTCTTCGGCAGCGCCGAGGCGTACGTCCAGGTGTTCGACGACTTCACCGACCGGATCGTGCCGGGCGGCGTGCTGGTCGTGTGCCTCGACGACCCCGGGTCGGCGGCCCTGGCCGAGCGGGTCGTCGCGCGAGGTCTGCCGATCCGCGTGCTCGGCTACGGCAGCGGTGACGCGGCGGGCCCCGGTGGTCCGGAGAGCGCCGTCCCGCTCGAGGCGCAGCTGCTGTCCTGGGAACCGCGCGACGTGGGCGGGGTGGCGCACGTCCAGCTCGCCGGTGAGGCCGCGCCTCGGGCACTGCGGCTGTCCGTCCCCGGCCGGCACATGGCACTGAATGCACTGGGTGCGCTGCTCGCGGCCCGCGAGGCCGGCGCCGACATCGACGAGATCGTCGACGGGATCAGCGGATTCGGTGGGGTGCATCGCCGCTTCCAGCACACCGGCCGGGAGAACGGCGTCCGGGTGTTCGACGACTACGCCCACCACCCGACCGAGGTCCGCGCGGTGCTCGAGGCGGCGCGGGAACTGGTGCGCACCTCCGGCGGACGGGTACTGGTGGTGTTCCAGCCGCACCTGTACTCGCGGACCGCGGCGTTCGCGACCGAGTTCGGTGGCGCACTCGACCTCGCCGACGAGGTGGTCGTGCTCGACGTGTACGGGGCGAGGGAGAAGCCGCTGCCCGGTGTCAGTGGCGCGCTGGTTGCGCAGGCGGTCACGCGGCCCGTGCACTACCAGCCGGACCTGTCGATGGCGCCGCGTCAGATCGCCGGACTGGCTCGTCCCGGTGACGTGGTCATCACGATGGGCGCCGGTGACGTGACGATGCTGGGCAAGGAGATTCTCGGTGCCCTCGCCGCGGCTCCGGCCGGGTCGCGGTCGCGCCCGGACGCGACGGGACGGGCCGGGGAGTCGGTGTGAACCGGCCGCGGGGAACGCGGGCGACGAAAGCCGAGGGAGCACGTCGCCCGGAACCCGCCCGTTCGAAGGCCCGTCCGACCCGCATCCGGGCCGGGTCCGCGTCGCCCGCGGTTCGCCGGAAGCGCAAGCCGATCTATCTCGCCGCGGCTGCGGTGGCGGTGGCGGTCGCGCTCGGTCTGGTGCTCTGGCTGACGCCGTTGCTGTCGGCGCGCACGATCTCGGTCGTCGGGAACGTCGGTGTGCCCAGCGAGGAGGTTCTCGCCGCGCTGGCGATACCGGTCGGCCAGCCCCTGCTGCGGGTCGACACGGGTGCGGCGGCGCAGCGCGTCGCGTCGATCGCGAAGGTCGACCACGCCCGCGTCGAGCGGCAGTACCCGTCGACGATCCGCGTCACGGTGGTCGAACGGGTGCCCGCGGTGTTCTACGACATGCCGGAGGGCACTCACCTGATGGACGCGTCCGGCGTCGCGTATGCGATCGAACCGGCGCCACCGGGGGTTCCCCGCCTGAAGGTGGCGTCGCCGGGTAGGGACGATCCGGCGACGGTGGACGCGCTGACCGCGCTGAACGCGCTGCCCCCGCAACTGCGCCCGCAGGTGACGGAGGTGTCGGCGGGGTCGCTGTCCGACATCCACCTGACGCTCGCCGACGGTCGGGAGCTGGTGTGGGGGAGTGCGGACTCGTCGGACCGCAAGGCGGCGATCGCCGTGCCGTTGCTCGGTCAGCCGGGGAAGGTGTACGACGTGTCGAGCCCTGACCTGCCGACCATCCGGTGACGATCCCTGCGGCACACGGTCCGTCGACAAATCGGCGTGTCCGTCGGCGCGCCTGCTGGGCATGTACGGCACCCGCCCGTAGCGTTTCGGCTCAGTCATCCACTTGACATAACTGTAAGTCTATGGTTGAGGTTGAGGGTTTACCCGATCCACCTGGTGGTGAAGGGCACCTGCACCACCAGTAACCTCAGCGCCACAAGTAACGTCAGCATCGCCGGTAACACCCAGCGCGAACACACATACACGGAAGGCGAGAGCCCATGACGCCCCCGCACAACTACCTCGCCGTTATCAAGGTCGTCGGTATCGGCGGCGGCGGTGTGAATGCGGTCAACCGCATGATCGAGCAGGGACTCAAGGGAGTCGAGTTCATCGCGGTCAACACCGACGCCCAGGCCCTGCTGATGTCCGACGCCGACGTCAAGCTCGACGTCGGACGTGAACTGACCCGCGGACTCGGTGCCGGAGCGGATCCGGAGGTCGGCCGCAAGGCCGCCGAGGACCACAAGGACGAGATCGAAGAGGTGCTCAAGGGTGCCGACATGGTCTTCGTCACCGCAGGCGAGGGTGGTGGCACCGGAACCGGTGGCGCGCCGGTCGTCGCCTCGATCGCGCGCAAGCTCGGCGCGCTGACGGTCGGCGTGGTCACCCGCCCGTTCTCGTTCGAGGGCAAGCGTCGCGGCAGCCAGGCCGACAACGGCATCCAGGCTCTGCGAGAGTCCTGCGACACCCTGATCGTCATCCCGAACGACCGGTTGCTCCAGCTCGGCGACGCCGCGGTGTCCCTGATGGACGCGTTCCGCTCCGCCGACGAGGTGCTGCTCAACGGTGTCCAGGGCATCACCGACCTGATCACCACGCCCGGCCTGATCAACGTCGACTTCGCGGACGTCAAGGGCGTCATGTCCGGTGCGGGCAGCGCGCTCATGGGCATCGGTTCGGCCCGCGGTGACGGGCGTGCGATCCAGGCCGCCGAGGCCGCCATCAACTCGCCGCTGCTGGAGGCGTCGATGGAGGGTGCGCGCGGCGTGCTGCTGTCCATCGCAGGAGGCTCGGATCTCGGCCTGTTCGAGATCAACGAGGCCGCCTCGCTGGTGCAGGAGGCCGCGCACATCGACGCCAACATCATCTTCGGCACGGTCATCGACGACTCGCTCGGTGACGAGGTCCGGGTCACGGTGATCGCGGCCGGGTTCGACGGCGGTGCGCCGGTGCGGCGTGCCGAGGCGCCGCCGCAGCAGCAGCAGGCTTCCGGTCGCGGCACCATCGGCGTCGCCCGCGCCGGGGAGATCGGCCGTTCACCGGTCGCGGAGGAGGCGGCGCCCGTGTCGCACACCCCGCAGCACAGCGCGGAGGTGCGGGAGCCGCGCCGCGAGCCCGCCCCCGCGGCGCTGCCGCCGATCCCGGTCGGTACCCAGGCGCGCGCGGTGCCGGTCCAGGACGAGGACGGCGACGACGACGTCGACGTTCCCGACTTCATGCGCCGGTGACGGCTGTTTCCGTGGCACCTGCGGTTCGGGTTCGTCGAGTCGTCACGTCCCGCGCCGGCGGTGTCTCCGCGGCGCCGTACGACTCGTTCAACCTCGGTGACCACGTCGGTGACGATCCGGCGGCGGTCGACGCCAATCGGCGTCGGCTCGCCGCCGGCATCGGGCTGCCGTTCGAGCGGCTGGTGTGGATGGAGCAGATTCACAGCCGGAACGTGACCGTGGTGACCGGTCCCGTCGACGCGCCGGTCGAGGCGACCGACGCGCTGGTCACCACCGAACGGAACCTGGCGCTGGTCGTGCTGACCGCGGACTGTGTGCCGTTGCTGCTCTCCGACGACGAGGCCGGGGTCATCGCCGCGGTGCACGCCGGTCGGGTCGGCGCCAGGATCGGCATCGTGCCGCGGGTACTCGACGCGATGATCGCGCAGGGCGCCGAGATCTCCCGCATCGGCGCGTTCCTCGGACCGGCGGCGAGCGGGCGGCAGTACGAGGTGCCCGCGGCGATGCAGGCCGATGTCGAGGCCCATCTGCCCGGCAGCGCCACCACCACCGAACGCGGCACACCCGGCCTGGACCTGCGCGCAGGTCTGCGTCGCCAGTTGCTCGAGGCCGGTGTCGGCGGCGTCGCCGAGGATCCGCGGTGCACAATCGAGGACCGGATGTTGTTCAGCTACCGCCGGTCCGGAGTCACCGGACGCATCGGCGGGGCGATCTGGATGGAGCCGATCGACGGTGACTGAGGGCGACACCGGGCAGCCGGATCGCGCCGCGCAGATCGCGACCGCGCTGGCCGCGGTGCGGAACCGGTTGACGCTGGCCTGCACTGCAGCCGGGCGTGCGCCGGGCGAGGTGCAGTTGTTGCCGGTGACGAAGTTCTTCCCGGCTTCGGACGCCCGGATCCTGTACGACCTGGGGTGCCGCGAGTTCGGCGAGTCCCGGGAGCAGGAGGCGTCCGCGAAGGTGGCCGAGCTGGCCGAGCTGAGTGATGCCAAGTGGCACATGATCGGCAGCCTGCAACGCAACAAGGCTCGCGCCGTCGCGCGGTGGGCGGACACGGTCCACTCGGTCGACAGTGAGCGGCTGGTCGACGCGCTCGCGTCGGCGGCGGTCGCGGCGCAGGGCGCGGGGGAGCGGAGCGGACCGCTGCGGGTGCTGCTGCAGGTGAGCCTGGACGGCGACCCGAAGCGCGGCGGCGTTCCGCTGCCGGAACTGGCGGCGCTGGCCGAACGGGCCGCCGCCGCAGAGGGTCTCGTGTTCGGCGGATTGATGGCGGTCCCGCCGCTGGGCGCCGCCCCCGACGAATCTTTCGCTACACTCGCGGCCGCCCACCAGGACGTGTTGCGTGACCATCCGGACGCGCGCATGTTGTCGGCGGGGATGACCGCAGACCTCGAGAGTGCGGTTCGACACGGATCAACGTGCGTGCGTGTCGGAACCGCTCTGTTGGGTTCGAGGCCGATAGCCTCGAAATGAACTGATCGGCGTCCCGACCGATTATCCGCCGCGCCAAGGAAGGTCGATCGATGAGCACTCTGCACAAGTTCAAGGCTTACTTCGGCATGGTTCCGCTCGAGGACTACGAGGACGACTACCTCGACGAGCCTCGTCGGGCCCCGCGAAGCCGATACGAGGACGGCGTCGACGGCGGATACGACGACCCCGGTTACGGCGGACGCGACGACATCGACGACCGGCAGCCCGCTCCCCGGCGGATGGAGCCGCTGCCCCCGCGTTCCTCGCGGCCGAGTCCGTCCGTGGGCTCCGCGCCCCGTCCCACGTCGACGCACGGATCGCTGGCGGTCAACACGCAGCCGCGGATCGAGAGCCGGCGCGCCCCGGTCTTCGACGAGGGCGGGCCGCTGTCGAAGATCACCACGCTGCGCCCCCGGGACTACGGGGAGGCGCGCATCATCGGTGAGCGGTTCCGCGACGGCACCCCGGTCATCATGGACCTGGTCGAGATGAGCAACGCGGACGCCAAGCGATTGGTCGACTTTGCCGCCGGCCTGGCGTTTGCGCTGCGTGGCTCGTTCGACAAGGTGGCCACGAAGGTGTTTCTGCTCTCACCGGCGGACATCGACGTCTCCGCCGAGGAGCGCCGCCGGATCGCGGAGAACGGCTTCTACAATCAGAAATGACCAGGTACTGCCGGGTCTCGGCAGTAGCAATGTGAGGGGTGCGACCGGGTGGACCCGGTCGCACCTGGCATTGAACGGCCCGGTTTTGAGAGTGTCGGACACGTCAGGCAGAGTGGTGGAGTGCCCTTGTTCGCGGTGATCTACTTCGTGCTGTTCGTGTTCTGGCTGCTTCTCATCGGCCGAATCATCGTGGAGTTCATCCGGACATTCGCCCGGGACTGGCGGCCGACGGGCTTCGTCGTCGTCGTTCTCGAGGCGATATTCACGGTCACGGATCCGCCGATCAAGTTGCTACGGCGACTCATCCCGTCGATCTCCCTCGGCGGTGTTCGGTTGGACCTATCAATCATGGTCTTGCTTTTCGTCGTGTTCATCCTGATGCAGGTCACTCAGGGACTTGCCGCGTGACGTGCACGAATAGGGGACTGGCGCTGGCTGAAGGGGCGGGTGTGGAAGAATGACCCGCAGTTACAACGTGAATACGTGGTCCTGCAGTGGATGCGCCATAACTGAATGCTTGCTTGACCGCCAACAGATGCGCGAAGGGATCCTTCCATGCCGCTGACACCAGCTGATGTTCACAACGTCGCGTTCAGCAAGCCTCCGATCGGAAAGCGTGGCTACAACGAGGACGAGGTAGATGCCTTCCTCGACCTGGTCGAGCAGGAGCTCGCCCGCCTGATCGAGGAGAACGCGGACCTGCGCCAGCGTGTCGGTGAGCTCGACCAGGAGCTCGCGGACGCCAAGAAGGCGCCGCGTCCCGCTGCAGCCGCTGCGCCGGCGCCCGCCCCGGCCCCTGCACCCGCCCCGGTTCCGGCCCCGGTGGTCGAGGCGCCGAAGCCTCCCGCTCCCGCCCCGGCCCCTGCGCCTGCGCCCTCCCGCGCCGGCGGCGCCGAGGAGGCCAACCTGCAGGCCGCGAAGATCCTCGGCCTCGCTCAGGAGATGGCCGACCGCCTCACCGGCGACGCGAAGAGCGAATCCGAGCAGCTCGTGTCGAGCGCCCGCTCGAACTCCGAGCAGCTCGTCAGCGATGCCCGGACCCGCTCGGAGGCGATGATCTCCGACGCCAAGCAGAAGTCCGAGGCCCTGCTCGCCGACGCGCAGACCCGCTCGGAGACCCAGCTGCGGCAGGCCAAGGAGAAGGCCGACGCTCTGCAGGCCGACGCCGAGAAGAAGCACACCGAGATCATGGCGACGATCAACCAGCAGCGCAGCGTGCTGGAGGGTCGGATCGAGCAGCTCAAGACGTTCGAGCGCGAGTACCGGGTGCGCCTGAAGTCCTACCTGGAGTCGCAGCTGGAGGAGCTCGAGCAGCGCGGTTCGGCGGTCCCCGTCGACGGCGGCCAGGAGAGCTTCGGGTCCGAGGGTTCCAAGTCGTTCGCCAAAGGGAACAACTGACCGGGCCCCGATAGGGCCGCGGTCGTGACGGCTCGTGGCAGGGGGCATAGATGCTGGTCCTGACCCTTGCGATGGCGGCAGTGGGGTTCGCCCTGCTGGTGGTCGCCCTCATGACGGGCTCGGTCGTGTGGGCCTGGGGATGCATCGTGGTCTGCGTGGTCGGTGCGGTGTTGCTGCTGGTGAGTTCCTTGCGCGGCGGCACCGCACCGGACACCGACGCCGGGGGCGGAGGGCACCACTCGGCCGACGGCAAGGGTTCGCCCGGCGGCCCGGCCCCTGATCTACGAGACGGGCCGGGGCGATTTGACGGCTCCGACTAGAATCGGATGTCAGACACGGCGTTGATCCGGCCATCACCGGGGAGCCTTCGGAAGAACGGCGTCGAGCCTGCCCCCATCGGGTGTCTCGGCGCTCAGTAGAACCGAACGGGTTCGGCCCGTCACAGCCGACGTACGAGTGGTCCGGACGGTGCGGTTTGTGTGAACCGGGCGTCCGGGCAAGCGGGGTGGTACCGCGGCAACGGCGCACAGGCGTCCACGTCGTCCCCGTGCCAGAGACAGCAGGCACGAGGGAGCACGAACTGTGTCCGACAACAGCGCGTCCGGCAACACCGGAGATGTGAGCGCCACCTATCCGCGCTTCGACCTGACCGGCGGCCGCTCCGGCGCCGGCGTCAACTTCCCCGAACTCGAGCAGCGTGTGCTCGCCGAGTGGGATGCCGACGACACCTTCCGCGCGTCCATCGCGAACCGCGAGGGTGCCGAGGAGTTCGTCTTCTACGACGGCCCACCGTTTGCCAATGGTTTGCCGCACTACGGGCACCTGCTCACCGGCTACGTCAAGGACCTGATCCCGCGCTACCAGACCATGCGCGGCAAGAAGGTCGAGCGCCGCTTCGGCTGGGACTGCCACGGCCTGCCGGCCGAGCTCGAGGCCGAGAAGCAGCTCGGCATCAAGGACAAGTCGCAGATCGACGCGATGGGCCTGGCCGAGTTCAACGCGTACTGCAAGCAGTCGGTGCTGCGCTACACCGACGAGTGGCGCGACTACGTGACCCGGCAGGCCCGCTGGGTCGACTTCGACAACGACTACAAGACCCTGGACCTGGACTTCATGGAGTCGGTCATGTGGGCGTTCAAGTCGCTGTACGACAAGGGGCTGATCTATCAGGGCTTCCGGGTGCTGCCGTACAGCTGGTACGAGCAGACCCCGCTGTCGAACCAGGAGACCCGCCTCGACGACGCATACAAGATGCGTCAGGACCCGGCGGTCACCGTCGACATGGTGCTCAGCGTGCCCGGCAGTGACCTGGACGGCGCGAATGCGCTGATCTGGACCACGACGCCGTGGACGCTGCCGTCCAACCTGGCGGTCGCGGTGCACCCGGATGTCGACTACGTGCAGGTCCTTGGCGCGGACGGCAAGCGGTACGTCCTCGCCGCAGAGCGGGTGGGCCACTACGCGCGCGAGTTCGGTGAGTCGCCCGAGGTGCTGGGCGAGTACAAGGGCAGCGACCTCGTCGGCCTGTCGTACACCCCGCCGTTCGACTTCTTCCACGGCCCGGGCAAGGGGCACGAGAACGCGCATCGGGTGCTTTCGGCCGATTACGTCACCACCGACTCGGGTACCGGAATCGTGCACCTCGCACCGGCTTTCGGTGAGGAGGACATGGACGTCGCGACGGCGAACGGCATCGAGATCGTTCAGCCCCTCGATCCGGGCGGCAAGTTCACGTCGCTCGTGCCGCCGTACGAGGGCCTGCAGGTCTTCGACGCCAACCCGGTGATCATCAAGGACCTCAAGGCGGCAGGAAAGCTGCTGCGGCACGAGACGATCGAGCACTCCTACCCGCACTCGTGGCGGTCGGGTCAGCCGCTGATCTACATGGCGGTGCCGTCGTGGTTCGTCGCCGTGACCAAGTTCCGGGACCGGATGGTCGAGCTGAACCAGGAGATCACCTGGGTGCCCGAGCACATCCGGGACGGCCAGTTCGGCAAGTGGCTGGAAGGCGCCCGGGACTGGAACATCAGCCGGAACCGCTACTGGGGCAGCCCGATCCCGGTGTGGATCTCGGACGATCCGGCGTACCCGCGGATCGACGTGTACGGCTCGCTCGATCAGCTCGAGGCCGACTTCGGGGTGCGCCCGACCGATCTGCACCGGCCGATGATCGACGAACTGACCCGGCCGAACCCGGACGATCCGACGGGCAAGTCGACGATGCGTCGCGTCCCGGAGGTGCTGGACTGCTGGTTCGAGTCCGGCTCGATGCCGTATGCGCAGGTGCACTACCCGTTCGAGAACAAGGACTGGTTCGACGGCACCGGCGGCCAGGACCCGCACAACCCGGGCGACTTCATCGTCGAGTACAACGGCCAGACCCGCGGCTGGTTCTACACCCTGCACGTGCTGGCGACCGCGTTGTTCGATCGTCCGGCGTTCAAAACCGTTGCCGCGCACGGCATCGTGCTCGGTGACGACGGCCTGAAGATGAGCAAGTCCAAGGGCAACTACCCGGACGTGAAGGAGGTGTTCGACCGGGACGGCTCCGATGCGATGCGCTGGTTCCTGATGTCGTCGCCGATCCTGCGCGGCGGCAACCTGATCGTCACCGAGCAGGGCATCCGGGAGGGCGTCCGGCAGGCGCTGTTGCCGATGTGGAACGCGTGGAGCTTCCTGCAGCTGTACGCGTCCAAGCCGGGCACCTGGCGCACCGATTCGCCGAACGTGCTGGACCGGTACATCCTCGCGAAGCTCGCCGCGACGCGGGACGCGATCACCGACGCGCTCGAGGTCAACGACATCGCCGGGGCGTGCGACGAGCTGCGCACGTTCTGCGACGCGCTGACCAACTGGTACGTGCGCCGCTCGCGCAACCGGTTCTGGGACGAGGACCGGGACGCGATCGACACCCTGCACACGGTGCTCGAGGTGACCTGCCGGCTGGCGGCGCCGCTGCTGCCGCTGGCGACCGAGGTGATCTGGCGTGGCCTGACCGGTGGTCGTTCGGTGCACCTGGCCGACTGGCCGAGCGCCACCGAACTGGTGCCCGACGCGGAGCTGGTCGAGTCGATGGACGAGGTCCGCAACGTCTGCTCGACGGTCCTGGGTCTGCGCAAGGCGCAGAACCTGCGGGTGCGGTTGCCGCTGCCCGAGGTCACCGTCGCCGCGGCCGACGCGGAGCGACTTCGGCCCTACCTCGGCATCATCGCCGACGAGGTCAACGTCAAGAAGGTCGACCTGACCGGGGACGTCGACGCGCACGGGAAGTTCGAGCTGGTCGTCAACGCCCGCGCCGCCGGGCCGCGGCTCGGCAAGAACGTGCAGACCGTCATCAAGGCCGTCAAGGCCGGCGACTGGAGCGAGACCGACGGTGTGGTCAGTGCCGCCGGGATCGAGCTGCTGCCGGAGGAGTACACCCGTCGCCTCGTCGCCGCCGAGCCGGAGTCGACTGCCGCGCTGCCCGAGAACGCCGGTCTGGTGGTGCTCGACTCGCAGGTCACCGAGGAACTCGAGGCCGAGGGCTGGGCGAAGGACCGGATCCGTGAGCTGCAGGACGCGCGCCGCGCAGCCGGGCTCGACGTCTCGGACCGGATCGCCGTCACCCTCGAGGTGCCCGCGGACCGGGCGGACTGGGCGCAGCGCCACCGCGACCTGATCGCCGGCGAAATCCTTGCCACCACACTGGAACTGGGCGCCGCCGGTGCCGGTGCCGTGGACCTCGGCGAGGGCGTCCGGGCCGTCATCACGAAGGCCTGACATGAACCGGCCGCCCACGCAGCGGCGGTGGGTCCTGCACCTGGACATGGATGCGTTCTTCGCATCCGTGGAGCAGCTGACCCGCCCGACGCTGCGTGGGCGGCCGGTCCTCGTCGGCGGCCTCGGAGGTCGCGGCGTCGTTGCCGGCGCCAGCTACGAGGCTCGCGCGTACGGCGCGCGGTCGGCCATGCCCATGCACCAGGCGCGGCGGCTCGTCGGGGTCGGGGCGGTGGTCCTGCCCCCGCGCGGGGCGCTGTACTCCGCGGTCAGCGCGACCGTGTTCGACACGCTGCGCACCCGGATGCCGGTGCTCGAGATGCTGTCGCTGGACGAGGCGTTCGGCGAGCCACCGGAACTCGTCGGTGCCGACGCGGGCGAGGTGCGGGAGTTCGCGGAGGGCCTACGGGCGCTGATCCGGGAGAACACGGGCCTGGTCGCGTCGATCGGCGCCGGATCGGGCAAGCAGATCGCGAAGATCGCGTCCGGACTCGCGAAACCGGACGGTGTGCGGGTGGTCGCCGCCGACGAACAGCCCGCCCTGTTCGAGGCACTTCCGGTGCGCAAGCTGTGGGGAATCGGGCCGGTCGCGGAGTCGAAGCTGCGCAGGCTCGGCATCGAGACGATCGGTCAGTTCGCCGCGACGAGCGAAACCGAGGTCGTCACGCTGCTCGGCGCGACGGTCGGACCGGGCCTGCACCGGCTCGCGAAGGGCATCGACGACCGGCCGGTCGCCGAACGCGCGGACGCGAAACAGATCAGTGCCGAAACGACTTTCGCGACCGACCTGGTCACTCTCGACCAGCTGCGGGCGGCGGTCGAACAGACCGGAGGCCACGCCCACGGCAGGCTCCTGCGGGACGGCCGGGCCGCCCGGACGGTGGTGCTCAAACTCAAGAAGGCCGACATGACGATCGTGACCCGGTCGGCGACGCTGCCGTACGCCACCACCGACCGGCAGACGCTGATCGCGACCGCGCGCCGACAACTGATCGATCCGCGCGAACTCGGCGCGGTCCGCCTCGTCGGCGTCTCGCTCGGCGGGTTGACGACCGCCGCGCAGGGGTCGCTGTTCCCGGATCTCGACCACGGCGAGGGCGCCGCGGACGATGTGAATCCGGACACAGCCGCGATTCCGGATCCGGCGCGCACCACCCCGGTGGGTCCCGTGTCGCGGTGGCGGCCCGGGCAGGACGTGCGGCACGTCGACCACGGTCACGGCTGGGTACAGGGCTGCGGGCACGGGGTGGTGACGGTCCGGTTCGAGACCCGGTCCACCGGTCCGGGGCCGGCGCGCACGTTCCCGGAGGGTGACGAGGCTCTCGAGGCCGCGGATCCGGCGGACAGTCTTCGTTAAGGAACCCCTTATTTTTCCCGTGTTAACTAAGGTGACACGTGCTCGCGCGACGGATCCGGCCGACGGACTCGTCCGGCGCGCACCAGGACGCACTGAATTGTGTTTGCCCGGGAAATGTTCCACCAACGACGTAAGGACACGCATTGATGCTCCGTAAGACTCTCGTGGCCGGTGTCGCGGTTGCGGCCGCCCTGACCCTCGGCGCCTGCAGCTCGGACGGTGACACCACCGACTCGACCACCACCAAGAAGGCGACGACCACCGCCGCGGCTGCCGCCACCATCGACTCCCCGCCGGCGCCGACGGCCGCCGAGCTGAACGCGATGCTGGTCAAGGGCCTCGACCCGGCCACCCCGGTCGAGGAGAAGGTCACCCTGGTGCAGGACGGCTCGTCCGATCCGGGTCTGTTCGACCAGGTCGCCGCCGCGGCGAAGCAGAACAACGCCACCGTCACCGTCGTGGACCCGATCCTCGACAACGGCGACGGCACGCTGACCGCCACCGTGAACCTCGACATCGGCGGCCAGGTCAACCCGGGCACCGCGACCTTCGTCGTGGAGAACGGCCAGTGGGTGCTGTCGAAGGAGTACGCCTGCAACATGATCAAGCTGGCGAACCTGACCTCCCCGGCCTGCGTCTGACGCACGGTCCTCGAATGCCGGCACCCCTCGTGGGTGCCGGCATTCGGCGTTCTCGGGCCCGGCGGCCGAGGGCGGCGCCTAGTCGGTCCCGGCGCGGAGCCGGTCGACGGCGGTGCGGGCGAGGCGGGTCAGGACCGCGGGCTCGATCGGCTGCTGTCCGGTCGCGGTGACCTGCACCACCGCACCGCCGACGACGGCGACGACGGTGTCGGAGGTCATGGTGAATCCCTCGCTGCTGGTTTCCAGGCGCACCGCGACGGAGGCGTCCCCGACGGTGGGCTGGTCGAGCCCGCCGAGCCGGTAGTGCACGGTGACTCCGTCGGCGTCGGTGCCGGAGTAGTCGGCGCACGAGGCGAACGTGCTCTGCACGGCGGTGAACGCCTGTGCCGCACCGGAATCGGGGTACGCGGCGGCATCGGTGTCGATGCTGGTGAAGTCGGGGCCGGCGAACCGGGCGACGCCCTGGGCGGCGGCGCCGGGCACCTGGTCGGCGATCGGGGCGAGCACCCCGGCGCACGCCTGCGGATCGGTGGAGGACCTGTCCGACTCCGAATCCGCGGCGGCCTCGGGCAGTCCCAGATCGGCGACCGGGTCGGGGAGCGCCGCGAATCCGGCCGGCAGGTCTGCGACCGTGAGCAGCGCGGCCGTCAGCCCCGCCTCGTCGACCGTCGTCGTCGCCGGTGCGGTGGGGGCCGCGACGGTGGTCACCGGAGGCAACACCGGGTCGGAGGAGTCCTCACCGCACGAGACCAGCGCCGGTGTGACCGCGAGTGCGGCCACCAGCCCCGCCACCCGCATTCGTCCGGCGGTCACTGCTGCGACCACCGGACGCTGTTGGTGGTCGCCTGCCGCAGCCGGGTGGTGCTGTTCGGGTCGGTGTAGGTCTGTTCGCCGCTGACGGTGACGGATCCGTCTACGGGCAGCGGCGCCCCGAGGCCCACGACGAGGGTGCCGGTGCCGGACATCGTGAACGTGTCGATGTTGAGGGTTCCGGTGTCGCCGGGCAGGTCCCAGACCGGGGACACGGGCGTCTGGGTGACCGAGACCTCGACGGTGAGCCGGTCACCGTCGCGCTCGCGCAGCGTTGCGGTGGTGACCTGGTTCAGGGTCATCCCGCTCATCACCTGTTGCTGCATCGTCCACACCGCGCCGACTCCGATCTCGGCGTCGGGGAATGCGACACCGCGGTACACGGCCTGGTAGAACGCCTGCTCGATGGCGGACCGGGCGATGTCGCGGGAATCGGGGGCCGGCGTGATCCGGAGGGCGGTGACGGCCCCGGACGGCTGGACGGTCAGTCCGGCCTTGGATCCGTCGGAGGACGCCAACGCGTCCTGCAGTCGTGGGTCGGGCGAGCGCATCGCTCCCAGGGTCAGGTCGACGGTCAGCGCCGGATCGGCCGGGCCGGTGACCACCGCGGTCAGCGGCATCGACACCTCCGGGGTGGACAGGTCCTGCTGGGGCTGGTCACCGATCTGCTGGTAGATCTCCGAGCGCGTCGTCATCACGACCTGCTGGGCGACGCCCGCACCGGGGTGGAGCACTATCCGCTCACGCGGCTCCGCGCCCGGGTCGATGACGGTGGTGGTGATCGCGGAGATCGGAACCGTGGTCTCCTTCGCGGTATCGGTGGCGGCGGGTGCGGGCCCGTCGTTGTTGCTGCAGGCGGCGGCGAGGGCGACCGCGGCGAGGGCGGCGGTGACCCGCCCGGCCCGATTCGAGAACACTGACACCCGTCCAGGTTAGCCACGCCGCAGGTGTGCGGGCCCGCAGCGGACGGTGCCTGCAGCCCCGGCCCGCCCCGTGAGGGATGATGGCGGGGTGAGTGATGCGGAGAAAGGGGTGAACCCCACGCCTGAAAGTGCTGCGGCACCGCCCGTGGAGGAATCGGGATCGGACGCCGGACGGCATCCCCTGCGGATGCGGATGCTGGTCGTGATCGCCGCGGTGGTTCTCGTGCTGGACCTGGTCACCAAGATCGCGGCCGTGCGTTTCATCGAGCCGGGGAATCCGATCCACATCATCGGTGACGTGGTCACCCTGAAGCTGATCCGCAACCCCGGTGCGGCCTTCTCGATGGCGACCGGGATGACGTGGCTGCTGACCCTGGTCGCGATCGCCGTCGTCGTTGCCGTGATCAAGATCGGTCGCACCCTGCGGTCGCCGTGGTGGGCGCTCGGCCTGGGCCTGGTGCTCGGCGGTGCGCTCGGCAACCTGATCGACCGGATCTTCCGCGCACCCGGACCGTTGCAGGGCCACGTCGTCGACTTCGTGTCGGTCGGCTGGTGGCCGGTGTTCAACGTCGCCGACTCGGGGGTCGTGTGCGGCGCGATCCTGCTCGTCCTGCTGACGCTGTTCGGGATCAACCCGGACGGCACCCGCGGCCAGGCCGACGAACCCACCGATGCCACCACCGCCACCGACGAGCCCAGCGAGAAGGAGTCCTGATGCGCGAGACGCGTTCCATGCCCGTACCGGACGGCTTGGAGGGCATGCGGGTGGACGCGGGGCTGGCGCGGCTGCTCGGGTTGTCGCGCACCACGGTGGCGTCGCTGACGGACGAGGGGTCGGTGCTGGTCGACGGCAGCGCAGTCGGCAAGTCGGACCGGCTGCCGTCCGGTGCGTGGCTGGAGGTCACGCTGCCGGAGCCTGCCCGTCCGCTGACCGTCGAGGCGCAGCCCGTCGAGGGCATGGACATCCTGTACGCCGACGACGACGTCGTCGCCGTCGACAAGCCGGTCGGTGTCGCCGCGCACGCGAGTGTCGGCTGGACCGGCCCGACGGTCGTCGGGGGACTGGCCGCGGCCGGGTTCCGGATCTCCACCTCGGGAGCGCACGAACGACAGGGCATCGTGCACCGGCTCGACGTCGGCACCTCCGGTGTGATGGTCGTCGCGACATCGGAGCGGGCGTACACGGTCCTCAAGCGGGCGTTCAAGCAGCGCACCATCGACAAGCGGTACCACGCGCTGGTGCAGGGCCACCCGGATCCGTCGAGCGGCACCATCGACGCGCCGATCGGCAGGCACCGCAGCAACGACTGGAAGTTCGCGGTCACCGCGGACGGCAAGCCGTCGATCACCCACTACGACACCGTCGAGGCGTTCCAGGCGGCGAGCCTGCTCGACATCCACCTCGAGACCGGTCGCACCCACCAGATCCGGGTGCACTTCTCGGCGTTGCGGCACCCGTGCTGTGGTGACCTGACCTATGGCGCCGACCCGCGGCTCGCGGAACGGCTCGGTCTGGAACGGCAGTGGCTGCACGCGCGGTCGCTGGGGTTCGCCCATCCGGCGGACGGCCGGTGGGTCGAGATCACCAGTGAGTACCCGAAGGATCTGCAGCACGCCCTGGATGTCCTGCGGAGTGCGTGACCGGGTCGCCGCCGCGATCGCCGTGGCGTGCGCGCTCGTTCTCGCCGCGGTGGTGATCGCGCTCGGGGTGGCGAACCCGCCGGAGCCGGCGCCCATCACCACGGACCGGCTCGGTCCGGATTCGGGTGAACTCGTCGCCGACTATCTGACCCGCGCGGCGGCGACGCTGGAACCGGGCGCCGCCGACGTGCGGTGGGGGCTGGTCGGCTTCGACACCGAGGTGACCGCGGAGCAGGCCGGGACGCTGCTCGGGGACAACGTGATCACGCAACTGTGGTTCCGGGTCCCGATCGACCGCGTGCAGACGCCGATCGTCCCGGTCGGGGTCGCGGGCGCCGATTCGATCGCCCGCGCACCCGGATACGCGGCGGTGCAGTTGCACGGGACCACCGGTGAGTGGGACCGTCAGGGCCGGATCGATGCGGTGTCGGCCTCGAGGCTGGCCGGGAACTGTGCGTGTGTGGTTGCGGCGACGGTGCGCGCACCGCAGAGCGATCTCGCCGCGCTCGGCGCGGTCCCGGGCGTGCGGTCGGTGGAGGCGCTGCCGGAGGACGCCGTCTTCGGACGGTTCGCGGTCCGGCCGCTACTCCCCGAGCAGACGGTGACCGTGGTGCCGGGCCCCGACGACGGTGAGGTGCCGGAGCGATGAGCGAACCGGTCGCGGCAGCGACGAGCGAGGGCAGGGGCCCGCGCCGTGACCGTGTGCGCGGCCCGCGCGGTGACCGTGTGCGCGGCCCGCGCGGTGACCGTGAGGTCGGCATCGCGGCAGCCGTCGGCGCCTACGTCCTGTGGGGGATGTTCCCGATCTTCTTCGGTCTGCTCGCGCCAGCGGCGCCGGTGGAGATTCTCGCGCAGCGGATGCTCTGGACGCTGGTGGTGATGTTCGCGGTCGCCGCCGTGGTCGGGCGGTTGTCCCGGTTGCGCACCCTGACGCTGCGGTCGGCGCTGATGGTCGTGGCGGCCGCGGCGGCGATCTCGATCAACTGGGGCGTCTACATCTATGGGGTGACGTCCGGCCGGGTGGTCGAGGCGGCCCTCGGCTACTTCGTGAACCCGCTCGTCAGCGTGCTGCTTGGGATGCTCGTGCTGCGGGAGCGGATCAACCGCTGGCAGGCCGTCGCCCTCGGGTTCGGTGCGCTCGCCGTCGTGATCCTGACGATCGACTACGGCCGCCCACCGTGGATCGCGCTGGTGCTGGCCCTGAGTTTCGGGGCCTACGGCCTGATCAAGAAGACGATTCCACTCGATCCGGTGACCAGCCTGACGGCGGAGGGGATCGTGACCGCGCCGTTCGCGATCGGCTACCTGGTGTGGCTCACGGTGGCGGGCACGAGCACGTTCCTCGGGCACGGCGCCGGTCACACGGCGCTGTTGATCTCGGCGGGCGTGGTGACCGCGGTGCCGCTGCTGCTGTTCGGTGCGGCCGCCCAGCGGGTGCCGCTGGTGACGCTCGGCATCATCCAGTACCTGAACCCGGGCCTGCAGATGATGTGGGGTGTCGTGGTGCTGCACGAGGCCATGCCCGCATCCCGCTGGGCCGGTTTCGCGTTGATCTGGCTGGCCCTGGCGGTGTTCACCGCCGACGCGGTGCGTCGCGTGAGGCGCGGGCGACGGGAGGGGGAGCTGACCGACGCCGCCCGTGGGGTGGCAGCCGACTGACGTCGCCGCTGCCGGACGGAGGATCGGCCGTTGCCGCTTGCCGAACGCGGATCGGCTATCCGGCGGCCTTGCGCACGAGCGCACGCAGTCGCTGCTCGATCTCGTCGGTCACCTCGAGCACGGCGAACGCCGTCGGCCAGAACGAGCCGTCGTCGAGGAGCGCGTCCTCGTTGAAGCCGATCGAGCCGTAGCGGGTGTCGAACTTCGACGCCGGCTGGTAGAAGACGACGACCTTGCCGTCGCGCGCATAGGAGGGGAAGCCGTACCAGGTCTTCGGGTCGAGGTGCGGGGCCTCCTCGGTGACGACCGTGTGCAGGCGCTCGGCGATCTGCTTGTCGGCCCCGGTCAGCGCGGCGATCGCGTCCAGGCAGGCCTGGGCCTCGCGCTCCCTCTTCGCCGCGCCCTTTCCGTTGCGGCCCTGCGCGCGGAGTTCGGCGGCGCGCTGCTTCATCGCGTCGCGTTCGGCGGCAGTGAAGGTCGTCTCGTCGCCGGTGTTCGACGCCATGGGGTTCGTCCTTTCGCGGCTGGGGCGAGGCTGCGCGACCAATCATTGCACCGCCGAGGCATGCGTGCGTGGTCGATGCGAGCGCGTCGTGCGGTGTCGACGGGGTCCTGCAGGACCTCGTGTGCCGTGACGGTCCGACCGCTACCGGGTGTGCGCCGCGAGGAACGCGACGGTCTTCTCCAGTGCGGCCGCACCGGCGGCGGTGTCCAGGTCGAACTGGTACTCGTGTGCCAGCGGCGGCTCGTGGTCGTCGGGATAGAACACCTCGGTGACGTCGACGCCGAGGCGGGTCAGCGCCTCCGCCAGCGGGCGCGACTGGGTCGCGGTGAGCGGGTCGGCGTTGCCGCCACTGAGATAGGTGGGCGGAAAGTCCGCGGTGACGTGGCGGAGGGTGGACATCTGCGCCGCGGCGGGTGAGCCCGCGACGTCGCGGACGCCGGTGTACGCCCACAGGGAGTGGTCGGCGCCCCACCCGATCAGTCCGGAGCCCCCGGTCATCGCGGGCACGTCGTAGATTCCGCAGTTCAGCACCACCGCGCGCAGCCGGTCCGGCGTCAGGGCCGGCACCACGCCGATCTCGGCGGCGTAGCCGGGGTCGGTGACGGCCGCCGCGAGCTGGCTCGACAGCTGGGCGCCCGCCGAGTCGCCGGCCAGCACGATCCGGTCGGGGTCGATGTGCAGGTCTCGCGCGTTGGCGATCAGGTGTGCGTGCGCGTCGTTGAGCTGGTGCACCGCGGTGGGGTACGTCCGTTCCGGGCCGAGGGAGTAGCCGACGGAGACGACGGTGTATCCGCGGGCCGCGATCAGCCGGTGGTAGGTCGCATAGTCGCTCCGGTGGCCGGAGATCCACGCGCCGCCGTGGGTCCACACCACCGTGGGCAGCGCTCGGTCGGTGCCGACGGGGAAGTGGACGTCGAAGAGGGCGTCGGGGTCGTCGTGGCGGTACCGCATGCCGGTGACCGACTCGACCCCGGTCGGCTCGTGGACCGCCAGCGCGGCGTTGGCGTCCGTCGTCGCCCGGCCGAACACGCGGCGGATCAGCAGTGCGCCCGGGCGCGGGCTGAGGATGCACCGGGCCGTGATGCCGCCGGCCAGCCCGGCCAGACTCCACAGCAGGACCCGCCCGTGCCGGGTGGGTGTCGGGGCGAGGGATTCGAGGGTCACGGATACTCCAGGTTCGGGTGCGGATCGGGGTCCGGTGGGTATCGTCCGTCACGTCGGCCACCGGTCGCCGCAGGTGGCCCCGGCGTGCCGGGATGAGGCACCCGGCGTGCCGGGAAATCGTGTCCGCCCGACCGCCTACACTCGGTGCGTGGCTGACTCCTTCGTCCATCTTCACAATCACACCGAGTACTCGATGCTCGACGGCGCGGCGAAGGTCGGTCCGCTGTTCAAGGAGGCCCAGCGGCTGGGCATGACCGCGGTCGGGATGACGGACCACGGAAACATGTACGGAGCCAGCGAGTTCTACAACAAGGCGAAGGCGGCCGGGATCAAGCCGATCATCGGCATCGAGGCGTACATCGCCCCGGAGTCCCGGTTCAACACCAAGCGCGTGCTGTGGGGCGACCCGAGCCAGAAGTCCGACGACGTGTCCGGCTCCGGTTCGTACACCCACATGACGATGGTCGCGGAGAACGCGACCGGTCTGCGCAACCTGTTCAAGCTGTCGTCGCGCGCGTCGATCGAGGGGCAGCTCGGCAAGTGGGCCCGGATGGACGAGGAGATCATCGCCGAGCACCACGAGGGCATCATCGCGACCACCGGCTGCCCGTCGGGGGAGATCCAGACCCGGCTGCGGCTCGGCCACGACCGCGAGGCCCTCGAGGCGGCCGCGAAGTGGCAGGAGATCTGGGGCAAGGACAACTTCTTCCTCGAGCTGATGGACCACGGCCTGTCCATCGAGCGCCGGGTCCGTGAGGGCCTGCTGAACATCGGCAAGCAGCTCGGCATCCCGCCGCTGGCGACGAACGACTGCCATTACGTCACCAAGGAAGCGGCCGAGAACCACGAGGCGCTGCTGTGCATCCAGACCGGCAAGACGCTCTCGGATCCGACGCGGTTCAAGTTCGATGGTGACGGCTACTACCTCAAGTCCGCGGAGGAGATGCGGGCGATCTGGGACACCGAGGTGCCCGGCGCCTGCGACAGCAGCCTGCTGATCGCCGAGCGGGTGCAGCCGTACGACGACGTCTGGACGCACCGGGACCGGATGCCGATCTTCCCGGTGCCCGAGGGCCACACCCAGCAGTCGTTCCTGCATCACGAGGTGATGCGCGGCCTGCGCGAGACCCGGTTCCCGGGCCAGTCGGTGCCGGAGGACTACATTGCGCGCGCCGAGTACGAGATCAAGGTCATCAACGAGATGGGCTTCCCGGCCTACTTCCTGGTGGTCGGCGACCTGATCAACCACGCGAAGGACGTCGGCATCCGGGTCGGTCCGGGCCGTGGTTCGGCGGCCGGGTCGCTCGTCGCGTACGCGATGGGCATCACCAACATCGACCCGATCCCGCACGGCCTGCTGTTCGAGCGGTTCCTCAATCCCGAGCGCGTGTCCATGCCCGACATCGACATCGACTTCGATGATCGCCGTCGCGGCGAGATGGTTCGCTACGCCTCCGAGAAGTGGGGGACCGACAAGGTCGCTCAGGTCATCACGTTCGGCACCATCAAGACGAAGGCCGCCATCAAGGACTCCGCGCGGGTTCAGTTCGGCCAGCCCGGCTTCGCAATCGCCGACCAGATCACCAAGGCCCTGCCGCCGCCGATCATGGCCAAGGACATCTCGGTGTCGGGCATCACCGACCCCGAGCACGAGCGGTACAAGGAGGCCGTCGAGGTCCGTCAGCTGATCGACACCAACCCGGACGTCAAGAAGATCTACGACACGGCGCTCGGTCTGGAGGGTCTGATCCGCAACGCCGGCGTGCACGCCTGCGCGGTGATCATGTCCTGCGAGCCGCTCACCGACGCGATCCCGGTGTGGAAGCGCGCACAGGACGGCGCGATCATCACCGGCTGGGACTATCCGTCGTGCGAGGCCATCGGTCTGCTGAAGATGGACTTCCTGGGTCTGCGCAACCTGACGGTCCTCGGCGACGCGATCGAGAACCTCAAGGCCAACCGCGGCATCGACCTGGACCTCGACAAGCTGCCGCTGGACGACCCGGCGACCTACGAGCTTCTGGCCCGGGGCGACACCCTCGGCGTCTTCCAGCTCGACGGCACCGCGATGCGCAGCCTGCTCAAGCTGATGAAGCCCACCGGCTTCGAGGACATCGTCGCGGTGCTCGCGTTGTACCGGCCGGGCCCGATGGGTGTGAACGCGCACACCGACTACGCCAAGCGCAAGAACGGCCTGCAAGAGGTCAAGCCGATCCATCCGGAGCTCGAGGAACCCCTGAAGGACATCCTTGCCGAGACGTACGGCCTGATCGTCTACCAGGAGCAGATCATGCAGATCGCGCAGAAGGTCGCCGGGTACTCCCTCGGCCAGGCCGACCTGCTGCGACGCGCGATGGGCAAGAAGAAGAAGGAGATCCTCGACGAGGCGTACGACGGGTTCGCCGCGGGCATGAAGGAGAACGGCTTCTCCCAGGCGGCGATCACCGCGCTGTGGGACACCGTCCTCCCGTTCGCCGGCTACGCGTTCAACAAGTCGCATGCCGCGGGCTACGGCCTGGTGTCGTTCTGGACCGCGTACTTCAAGGCCAACTATCCGTCCGAGTACATGGCCGCGCTGCTGACCTCGGTCGGTGACGACAAGGACAAGTCGGCGATCTATCTGGCGGACTGCCGGTCGATGGGCATCACCGTGCTGCCGCCGGACGTCAACGAGTCGGTGGTGAACTTCGCTTCGGTCGGCGAGGACATCCGGTTCGGTATGGGCGCGGTCCGTAACGTCGGCGCCCACGTCGTGGAGTCGATCATCGCGGCCCGCACCGAGAAGGGGAAGTTCACCGACTTCTCCGACTACCTGAACAAGATCGACGCGCAGGCGTGCAGCAAGAAGGTCACCGAGTCGCTGGTCAAGTCCGGGGCGTTCGACTCGCTCGAGCATCCGCGCAAGGGCCTGTTCCTGGTGCACACCGACGCGATCGACGCGGTGATGGGCACCAAGAAGGCGGAGGCCGTCGGCCAGTTCGACCTGTTCGGCGGCGCCGACGCCGACGAGTCGATCGCGTCGGTGTTCAACGTGAAGGTGCCCGACGAGGAGTGGGACACCAAGCACAAGCTGGCCCTGGAACGCGAGATGCTCGGCTTGTACGTCTCCGGGCATCCGCTGGACGGGGTGGAGCACGTGATCACGGCGCAGACCGACACCCCGATCGCCGCGATCCTCGAGGGGCAGGCCGGCGACGGCGCGCAGGTCACCGTCGGCGGCATCCTCGCGTCGGTGACGCGCCGGATCAACAAGAACGGATTGACCTGGGCGGCAACCGAACTCGAAGGTGTCGGGGGCGCCTCGGTCGAGGTGATCTTCTTCCCGCAGGCCTACTCGGTGTACGGGATGGACATCGCCGAGGACTCGGTGGTGCTCGTCAAGGGCCGGGTCAACGTCCGCGACGAGCGGGTCTCGATCATCGCGAACGATCTTGCGGTGCCGGATCTCTCGGCGATCGGCGTGGCCAAGCCGCTCGCGGTGAGCCTGCCGACGCGACTGTGCACCCCGGACAAGGTGGGCGCGCTCAAGCAGGTGCTCACCCGGCATCCGGGTACCTCGGACGTGCACCTGCGCCTGGTCAGTGGGTCTCGCATCACGATGCTCAAGCTCGACGACAGCCTGCGGGTGGAGCCGTCGTCGGCGCTGATGGGCGACCTCAAGGCGCTGCTGGGTCCGGGCTGCCTGAGCGGCTAGCCGGCATTCGCAGCTGCCTCACCGCATCATGCGATTGTGGTGCCAGGTCACGTCGTAGGCGCCGCCGTGGGAGATCACCACGGCGGCGACGATGACGTACACGATCAGGAACAGCAGCAGCAGCCCGCCGAACAGCCACAGCGAGATCTGGCCGAGGCGGCGGACCCGCTCGGAGGCGTCCCGCGCGCCGGCCGGATCGCCGCCCGCCCACAGCGGGTACACGTCGACGGCGTGCGTGAAGGCGGAGAAGGCGAGTGGCCAGAAGAAGATCAGTGCCGCGACCGCCCAGCCCGCGTTGCTCGGGGGTCTCGGCGGATAGGCGGGACCGCTGCCCGGCGACGGGGGAGCGGATTCCGGTGGGGGTGTGGCCGTCGGTTCGGTCGGAGTGGACATGACGACTCCTGGTGGTGTGTTCCCACCAACCACAGTACGACCGGTTCGCGCCGGTCTGCCCTGATTTCGCAGGTAGAGCAGGGAACGTGCCGGAGTTCGACGGCCGAAGCCGGGGCAGTTCTTGCTTCTTCGGCAACGTCGGTTGTCCGACCGGCCGGTCTCGCTGCACAGTGGCGAGCATGACCACTGAGGCAGCCGAATGGGACGCGCGCTACGGCGAGAACGACCGCGTGTGGAGCGGGGAGCCGAACGGCACCCTCGTACGCGAAACGGCCGATGAGTCACCAGGACGCGCGCTCGATGTCGGTTGCGGCGAAGGCGCCGACGCGGTGTGGCTGGCCCGCCGGGGGTGGACGGTCACGGCACTGGACGTCTCACGGGTCGCACTCGACCGAGCCGCGGCCCACGCGGCAGCGGAGGGTGTGGACATCACCTGGGTGTCGGCCAGACTCCTGGATGCCGACCTGCCCGCGGGGAGTTTCGACCTGGTCTCTGCGCAGTACCCGGCGTTGCGCACCACACCCGACGGTGCCGCGGAACGGGCGCTGATCGCCGCGGTCGCGCCCGGCGGCACGCTGCTCGTCGTTCACCACGACCTGCGGGACGAGGCGGAGGCTCGCGAACACGGCTTCGACCCGGACGAGTGGGTCAAGCCCGGTGACGTCGCCGCGCGACTCGACGACAGCTGGAGTGTCGTCGTGAGCGAGATTCGTGAACGTTCGGTCAACGGCGGCGCGGGCGCGCATCACACCCACGATGTCGTTCTTCGCGCACATCGACTGCCGGACGACGCGGGGTAGCGCTGGGGTGCCGTCGACCGGCGGGGGTCAGCGGTTGGCGGTGTTCCACTGGATACGACGCGCCCACCACACGACGACGGTCGCGCCGGCGGCGACCAGGACGGCCGGCTGCAGGTTCTGCGCGACGATCAGCACGGTCAGGAAGACAAGCAGGCCCGCGACGAGGGCTTCGAGCTTGTACAGCGGCCACGCGGTCCCGGCGATGTCGATCGTGTCGCGGGAGTGCGACGTGTGGGGGTAACCGGCGGTGGACATGAGTTCAGGCTACCGGCGTGCAAGGTTTCGGTCCACCGAACAATTGTCTTGGAATGTGTGATGCGGGTCTCGGGCTGCGGCTGCGGCCGCCGCGGTGTTGACTGGTCGCATGCCATTGACCGGAGAATACGAACCCAGCCCCAGCAAGTGGGCCGCCGACCAGGCGGACCTGTACGAGAGCTCGGGCGGCACCGAGGGCACCACACTGAACGGCCGTGCCGTGGTGGTGCTGACCACTCGCGGCGCCAAGACCGGCAAACTGCGCAAGACGCCGCTGATGCGGGTCGAAAAGGGCGGAAAGTACGCGATCGTCGCCTCGCTGGGCGGCGCGCCGAAGAACCCGGTCTGGTACCACAACGTGATCGCCGACCCGCACGTCGAACTTCAGGACGGCACGGTCAAGCAGGACATGATCGCCCGCGAGGTCACCGGCGACGAGAAGGCGCAGTGGTGGGAGCTGGCCGTCGCCGCGTTCCCGGACTACGCGGAGTACCAGACCAAGACCGACCGGCAGATCCCGGTCTTCGTCCTGACGCCGCAGTAGTTCCCAGCCAGTTCCGGCTCGGCCGAACGGAGGTCGCCATGGCGCCCGGTACCGTCGCGGACCAACTCGTGGGGCAGCTCGTCGCCGCGGGTGTGAGCCGGATCTACGGCATCGTCGGCGACAGCCTCAACCCGATCGTCGACGCCGTCCGCCGCTCCGGGGGTGCGGCGGCGGGCGGCATCGACTGGATCCATGTCCGGCACGAGGAGGCGGCGGCGTTCGCGGCGTCCGCCGACGCGCAGGTCACCGGGGAACTGGCGGTCTGCGCGGGCTCCTGCGGTCCCGGCAACCTGCACCTGATCAACGGCCTCTACGACGCGAACCGGTCGGGGGCGCCCGTGCTCGCGATCGCCTCGCACATCCCGAGCGTGCAGATCGGCACCGGGTACTTCCAGGAGACCCATCCGGACCGGTTGTTCGTCGAGTGCTCGGTCTACACGGAACTGATCGGCGCGCCGGCGCAGGCGCCGCGGGTGGTGCACACCGCGATGCAGCACGCCCTCGCCGGGCCCGGCGTCGCGGTGATCACCCTGCCCGGTGACGTCGCGGACCGGCCCGCGGAGGGCGCGCCGCCCGCCCTGATCCGGACCCGGCCGCCGTCGATCGTCCCGGCCGCCGAGGACGTCGCCGCGCTCGCGGACGCGGTCAACGACGCGGAGCGGGTCGCGATCTTCGCCGGTGCCGGGGTGCGCGGCGCCCGGGACGAGGTCCTCGCCCTCGCCGAGCAGGTCGGTGCGCCGATCGGGCACACCCTGCGCGGCAAGGAATGGATCCAGTACGACAACCCGTACGACGTCGGAATGACCGGCCTCCTCGGGTACGGCGCCGCCCACGACGGAATGCACGACGCCGACCTGCTGCTGCTCGTCGGCACCGACTTCCCGTACGACCAGTTCCTGCCCGAGGGCGTCCGTACCGCGCAGATCGACTGCGACGCGGCCAAACTCGGCCGGCGCACCGGACTGGACCTGGCGGTGCACGGCGACACGCTCAGCACGCTGCGGGCGCTGACGCCGCTGGTTCGACGCAAACCCGACCGGGGCTTCCTCGAATCGCAGTTGACGCGGCACCGGACGCTGATGGACAAGGTCGTCGGCGCCTACACCGGAGACATCAGGCAGCGCACGCCGATTCACCCCGAGTACGCGGCGTCGGTCCTCGACGACCTGGCCGCGCCGGACGCGGTCCTCACCGCGGACACCGGGATGTGCAACGTGTGGACCGCCCGCTATCTGAGCCCGAACGGGTCGCGCCGGTTCCTGTCCTCCGCGTTGCACGGGTCGATGGCCAACGCGCTGCCACACGCGATCGGCGCGCAGGTCGCATGCCCGGGCCGGCAGGTGATCTCGGTGTCCGGCGACGGCGGGTTGTCGATGCTGCTGGGGGAGCTGATCACCCTCGCGGCGACGCGGCAGCCGGTCAAGGTGGTGGTCTTCGACAACTCGACCCTCGGGATGGTGAAGCTCGAGATGCTCGTCGACGGGCTCCCGGACTTCGGCGTCGACGTCCCGGGCGTCGACTACGCCGCGGTCGCCGCCGCACTCGGCATCTTCTCGCGACGTGTGGAGGACCCCGCCGACGTGGAATCCGGGCTGCGTGCGGTCCTCGACCACGACGGCCCGGCGCTGCTCGACCTCGTCACCGACCCGATGGCGCTGTCCCTGCCGCCCTCGATCAGCGCCGGCCAGGTGAAGGGCTTCGCGTTGGCGATGTCGAAGATGGTGATGAACGGCGGTGTCGGCGAGGCGGTGAAGATGGCGAAGTCGAACCTGCGCAACATTCCGCGCCCGTCGCAGTTCGGCGCAGGCGGGTGACCGGACCGCAGGACGTGGGCCGACCGAACGCGGCCCAGTTGATCACCGACGGCCGTGAAGTGGCAGCATGGACGGGTGTCGAATACCCGGGAACTTGCTGACGTGAAGGCTGCGCCGCTGGATGCGCGCGAGATCGATGCCGCCGCGAAGCGAATTTCCGGCGTCGTCGAGGCGACCCCGCTGCAGTACTGCCCCCGGCTGTCGGTTGCCACCGGCGCCAGGGTGTACCTCAAGCGCGAGGACCTCCAGGTGGTGCGCTCGTTCAAGATCCGCGGCGCCTACAACCTGATCGTGCAGCTCAGCGACGAGGAGCGGGCCGCGGGTGTGGTGTGTGCCAGTGCGGGCAACCACGCGCAGGGCGTCGCGTTCGCCTGCCGCAGCATGGGGATCCAGGGCCGGATCTACGTGCCCGCCAACACGCCGCGGCAGAAGCGGGACCGCATCCTCGCGCACGGCGACGGCTTCGTCGAGCTGATCGCCACGGGGGAGACGTACGACGCGGCGGCCGAGGCGGCCGCCGACGACGCCCGCCGCACCGGCGCCACGATGGTGCCGCCGTTCGACGACCCGCGCACGGCGGCCGGACAGGGCACCATTGCCGCCGAGATCCTGGAGCAGTTGGGGGAGGAACCGGGCGCGGTGATCGTGCCCGTCGGCGGCGGCGGCCTGATCGCCGGCATCGCCACCTACCTGCACGAGCGTTCCCCGAGTACCGCGATCATCGGGGTCGAACCGAGCGGTGCGGCGTCGATGACGGCGGCGCTGGTGGCCGGCGCGCCCGTGACGTTGCCGGAGATCGACCCGTTCGTCGACGGGACGGCGGTGCGGCGCATCGGCGATCTGCCGTTCGAGGTGATGGCGGGTCTCGGCGTCGAGGTGGTCACGCACAGTTCGCTGCCGTTGGTGGCCCGGCCCAGCGCCGGGGCAGGCAATTTCACGATGACCCATTCCGACGAGGGTGCGGTGTGCACCGCACTTCTCGGGCTGTACCAGAACGAGGGCATCATCGCGGAGCCGTCGGGCGCATTGTCCGTCGCGGCGCTCGCCGACATGGAACTCGAGCCGGGTTCGACGGTCGTGTGCCTGATCTCGGGCGGCAACAACGATGTCTCCCGGTACGGCGAGATCCTCGAACGTTCCCTCGTGCACCTCGGTCTCAAGCACTACTTCCTGGTGAACTTCCCGCAGGAGCCGGGCGCGCTGCGGCGGTTCCTCGACGAGGTGCTCGGCCCGGACGACGACATCACCCTGTTCGAGTACGTCAAGCGCAACAACCGGGAGACGGGGGCGGCGCTGGTCGGTATCGAGCTCGGCTCGGCGGACGGCATCAGCGCGCTGCTCGAGCGGCTGGCGGCCTCGCCGATGAAGGTCGAGCAGCTCGAACCCGGCTCGCCCGCGTACCGCTACCTGACCTGATCCGTCCGTCCGGGACCCCCGGATCCGGACGTTGGGGCCACATGGGTGCGCTGTGGGTGATGACGCTGCGGCGGCCGGACGCGAGCTGAGCCGGATGCCCTGACCGTCGCAAGTGGGTGTCACGAGGCGGCGATCCGGCGCACACTTATAGGCGATGCGTGCAGAGTTTCGGTATCGGCTCCCGCAACAACGGTTGGTGTCCACCGAGTTGCCCGGGCCGAGGTCGCGTGCCCTGACGGCCCGCCGGGAAGCGGTGGTGGCAGCCGGGGTGGCTTCCTCGCTGCCGATCTACGCCGCCGACGCCGACGGTGGAGTCCTCGTCGACGTGGACGGTAACTCGCTGATCGACCTGGGTTCCGGGATCGCGGTCACCGGTGTGGGGGCCGCCGATCCCGGCGTGGCCCGCGCGGTCTCCGAGCAGGTCGGACACTTCACCCACACCTGCTTCATGGTCACCCCGTACGAGGGCTACGTCCGGGTCGCCGAGGAACTCGCCGACCTGACACCGGGCGGCCACGAGAAGCGGTCGGTGCTGTTCAACTCCGGTGCCGAGGCCGTCGAGAACGCCGTCAAGGTGGCGCGGTCGGCGACGGGCCGGACGGCGGTCGTCGCGTTCGACCACGCTTATCACGGGCGCACCAACCTCACGATGGCGCTGACGGCGAAGGCGATGCCGTACAAGTCGCACTTCGGGCCGTTCGCGCCCGAGATCTACCGCATGCCGATGTCCTATCCGTTCCGGGACGCGCCCGGTCTGACGGGTGAGCAGGCCGCGGAACGCGCGACCACCGCGATCGAGAAGCAGATCGGTGCGGACAGCGTGGCCGCGCTGGTGCTCGAACCGATTCAGGGTGAAGGTGGATTCATCGTTCCCGCACCGGGGTTCATGCCCGCGCTCGCGGCCTGGGCGCGCGAGAACGGGGTCGTCTTCGTGGCGGACGAGGTGCAGACCGGTTTCGCCCGTACCGGAACCTGGTTCGCCAGTGACCACGAGGGCGTGGTGCCCGACATCCTCACGATGGCCAAGGGCATCGCCGGTGGGCTGCCGCTGTCCGCGATCACCGGGCGCGCCGACCTGCTCGACGCCGTGCACCCCGGCGGACTCGGCGGCACCTACGGCGGGAATCCGGTGGCCTGCGCGGCGGCGCTGGCCTCGATCGACACGATGCGCCGCCTCGACCTCCCCGCGCGGGCCCGCCAGATCGAGGACCTCGTGTTGCCGCGATTGCGGGCGCTCGCCGACAGCGTCCCCGCGGTCGGGGACGTGCGCGGCAGGGGCGCCATGCTCGGACTCGAGTTGGTCTCCCCGGGCACGAAGGACCCCGATCCCGCCCTGACGAGGGCGGTGGCCGCCGCGGCCTTCGCGCAGGGCGTCATCACCCTGACCTGCGGAACGTACGGCAACGTGATTCGGTTGCTGCCGCCGCTCGTGATCGGCGACGACCTTCTTCTCGACGGAGTGGACGTGCTCGTGTCCGCGATCCGCGGCCTCGCCGGAGGTGCCGGTGGCTGATCCGCCGATAGGGTTGGGGCGCGTCCCGTCGAGCGAGCCGGCTCCGTCGTGCACCGGCCCTGTACGCAAAGGAACACCATGAACAACTTCGATGAACTCCTCGCCGCGGTGCCCACCGGACTGTGGATCGACGGCAAGCCGTGTGACGCGTCCGGGGGCGGCACGTTCGCGGTGCACAACCCGGCGACCGGCGAGGTACTCGCCGAGGTCGCCGATGCGACCGCGGAGGACGCGCTGCGGGCACTCGACTCGGCGTCTCGCGTGCAGGGGGAGTGGGCGGCGACGGCGCCGCGGCAGCGCGCCGAGATCCTGCGCGCTGCATGGCAACTCGTCACCGACCGGGTGGAGGACTTCGCGCTGCTGATGACCCTGGAGATGGGCAAGGCGCTCGCGGAGAGCCGCGGCGAGGTGGCCTACGGCTCGGAGTTCCTTCGCTGGTTCAGCGAGGAGGCCCCGCGCATCCAGGGCCGGTACACCACCGCCCCGTCCGGCAACGGCCGGATCCTGGTGACGAAGTCGCCGGTCGGGCCGTGCCTGGCGATCACGCCGTGGAACTTCCCGCTCGCGATGGGAACCCGGAAGATCGGACCCGCACTCGCCGCCGGCTGCACGATGATCGTCAAGCCCGCCGAGGCCACCCCGTTGTCGATGTTGCTGCTGGCGCAGGTGTTCGCCGACGCCGGTCTGCCGGAGGGGGTGCTGTCGGTGGTGCCGACCTCCGACGCGGCGGCGGTCAGCGGTCCGCTGATGGCGGATCCGCGGCTGCGGAAGGTGACGTTCACCGGCTCGACCGCGGTCGGACGGAAGTTGATCGAACAGTCCGCGCCGCAGGTGTTGCGGGTGTCGATGGAACTCGGCGGCAACGCCCCGTTCGTCGTGTTCGACGACGCCGACCTCGACGCCGCGGTGGACGGCGCGATGGCCGCGAAGATGCGCAACGGGGGCGAGGCGTGCACGGCCGCGAACCGGCTGATCGTCGCAAACGCGGTCCGCGAGGAGTTCACCGCCAGGCTGACCGAACGGATCGCCGCCATGACCGTCGGACCCGGCTACGACGAGAAGAATCAGATCGGGCCGCTGATCACCGAGAAGCAGCGCAGCAGCGTCGCGGAACTGGTGGACGACGCGGTCGCGGCCGGTGCCCGCGTCCGCACCGGCGGTGGCCCAGTCGACGGTCCCGGCTGGTTCTACCAGCCGACGGTCCTCGACAACGTCCCCACCGATGCCCGGATCGTCGCGGAGGAAATCTTCGGCCCGGTCGCCGCGATCACCGGATTCGACACCGAGGAAGAGGCGATCGCCGCCGCGAATTCCACCGAATTCGGCTTGGCCGCCTACATTTACACGCAATCACTGGAACGTACGCTGCGGGTCGCCGACGCGCTCGAGTCCGGCATGGTCGGTGTGAACCGCGGCGTGATCTCCGACCCGGCCGCTCCCTTCGGCGGCGTCAAGCAGTCCGGCCTCGGCAGCGAGGGCGGCACCGAGGGGATCGAGGAGTACCTCGAGACCAAGTACGTCGCGCTGCCGTTGTGACACGGGTTGGGCCGCGGACGGGATGAACCGTCCGCGGCCCCGGGATGGTCAGTTGTTGATCGGGGTGAAGCCGCTACCCACGATGCCGCGCGGGTTGAGGTCGCCCAGGATGTTCTTCGCGGAGGTGTTGACCCACGGCGGGATGTCACCGGTGCTCGCGGCGACGATGCCGACCCACTTGCCGGTGCCCTTGAGCACCACCGGTCCGCCGGAATCCCCGCCGCTGAAGCCTGCTGCGGCGCGGATCATGCCGCGGCTCACATTTGTGATCATGCCGTTGCTGGGGGTTGTGATGACACCGGTTCCGAGGTCGGGGTCCCGGTCCGTCCTGGCTCCGTACAGTTCGACATAGTTGAACACGACGCCGGGCAGCGCCGGGGCGCCGCTCGAATCGGTGTAGATGGAATTGACCTTGAACGGCTTGCCGCTGCCTGCCGTGCTCGTGACCGGCTGACGGGTCTTGTTCAGGACCTGGCTGGACAATTGCACCTCAGGTGCGAACTCGATCACCATGTAGTCGGTGCGGCTGTCCAGATCTGTCACCCGGGCCTCCGGATCCTCGGGGCAGGGTTGCAGGAACCCGTCGAGTTCCTGATCCGCGGGAGCCCTCCCGTCGTCAACCCAGTCGCACACGTCCCCGTCGACCCAGCGAACCCATCCAATGGGGTTCACAACGGGCTTGGGCCTGCCCGCCTTCACCTCCTGGTCCGCCCACTTGGCGGTGTCGCGGTCGTACACGGGGTAGTCGTTGTCGGCAAGGACGGTGCCGCGAGCCGGGCCGGTGTACTTGATCGATCGCACGACATCACCACCCGGGGTGCTGAACGTCCTCGTCGTACCCGCCTTCCAACTTGCGGGCGGGCTGCAGTGGCCTGCGGTGATCCCGATCTTGCGTCCGGCGGAGTCGGTTCCGACGACTCCCATGGTGCAGTACTTGCTCACGTATGTGATGCCGTTGCCGTCCGCGCCCATGTCGCCGGTGAAGTCGATGAACATGCCTGGGTAGGCGGCCGGGGTACCCGCCGGGGGCGGGTACGCCGTCCAATCGTTGCCGTTGATGGCATCGATGAGGGCTGCGTTGGCAGTCGTCGCCGCGGCCGTGGCCGTCCCCACTGCGAGGGCGAGTGCGGTGAGGGTCCCGGCGAGCAGTCGGGTCGTGCGCTTCATTCAGTGTCCTGTCTGTGAACGAGCAAATGTGCGCGTGAGCGTACCGACAGGTCTATTTGATGGGCGCTGATTGCGAAAATGTCTGCCGCGCAAGGAAATCGATGATCATCGACGGGGATGTAGCCGCCCGGTAGCGGCCTCGACCGGAGGGAGTCGAGACGAATGTCGTGGCCGGTGGGTGGCCGCGTCGGGGTTCGGGTGTGGGGTTACTCGGGGGTGTCTGCGTTCTCGCGGCCGAGCAGTCGGTCGACGACCTTGCGGTGCAGTTCGGGTTCGGGCTGGGGGAGGCCCATCAGCGCGGCGAGATAGATGCCGTCGCCGACGAGGCGGACGATCTCGGCCCGGACCGGGTCGTCGATCTCGGCTTTCAGTCCGTCGTCCCAGGACCGCATCATCTCGATCACGGCCTGCTGCACCTCGCCGTGCCGGCCGTCGACCGAGCGCAGGGCCGCGATCGTGGACTGGAACAGCGCGAGTTCGTTGGTGGCGCCGGTGTCCATCGTCTGCAGGTACCACTCGGCCACCGAACGGCCGGACTCCGTCAACTGCTGGTCGGAGCGCTCGCCGAGCCGGCGCACCATGCCGGCGAGCAGCGCCTCCTTGGAGTGGAAGTGGTAGAGCAGTCCACCCTTGGAGACGCCGGCCTCGGCGGCGACGGATTCGAGGGTGACCTGGGCGAGTCCGCGGGTGAGCAGCAGCTTCTCGAGTGCGTCGAGAATGCGGTCGCGGGTGCTGGGCGCGGGGGCGTCTGTCACGGGAATCACTGTACCGGCTGGACGGTTGGCTGTTAGCATGGAGCGGCTACTGTACCGGCTGGACGGTTCAGTACGACATCCGTCGCCAATCTCGGAACCGAGGGGAGTCCTTCCGTGTCTGTCATCGCAGACCGCGCACAGTCGTCCGTCATCGCCGACCCCGGCCGGGCCACGCCACGCGACTGGCTCGGGCTGGTGGTGCTGGCGCTGGCTGTGCTGCTGATCTCGGTCGACGGCACAGTGCTCGACCTCGCGCTGCCGTTCATCAGTGCGGACCTGGCGCCGACCAGTACTCAGCTGCTGTGGGTCATCGACGTCTACTCCTTCGTCCTCGCCGGTCTGCTCGTGACGATGGGCACGCTCGGCGACCGGATCGGTCGGCGTCGTCTCCTGCTGATCGGCGCGGTCGGCTTCGGGCTCGCGTCCGCGCTGGCCGCGTTCGCGGTCTCCCCGGAAATGCTGATCGCCGCGCGTGCCCTGCAGGGCGTGGCCGGTGCGACGTTGATGCCTGCCACGCTCGGCCTGATCCGCACGATGTTCGTCGATCGGCGCCAGCGCACGACGGCCATCGCGGTCTGGGGTGCGATGGCGGGCGGCGGCGCGGCTGCCGGCCCGCTGATCGGCGGCTGGCTGCTCGAGCACTTCTGGTGGGGTTCGGTGTTCCTGGTGAACCTGCCGGTGATGCTCGTACTGATCATGTTCGGGCCGTTGGTGATTCGCGAGTCCAAGGATCCGAACCCGGGACGCTTCGACCTGCCGAGCGCCGCGCTGTCGATGCTGGCGATGATCCCCCTCGTGTATTCGATCAAGGAGTCCGTCGCGCACGGACCGACGTGGACGCTGGCGGCGGTCGGCGCGATCGGCCTGGTCGCGGGCTGGGCCTTCGTGCACCGTCAGCGCGTGCTCGATGCGCCGATGCTCGACCTGAGCCTGTTCGGCCGGCCTGCGTTCACGACCGGTGTTCTGACGAATCTGCTGTCGATCTTCGCGTTCGCCGGCGTGCTGTTCTTCGGCTCGCAGTACCTGCAGCTGGTGCTCGGGTACACGCCGCTGGAGGCCGGTCTGCTGATGCTGCCCGGAACCGCGATGAACATCGTGTTCTCGCTGCTCGCAGCGTGGTTCGTGCGGCGCTGGCAGCCGGGCACCGTCCTCGCTTCCGGCCTGGCGGTCTCCGCGCTCGGCGCGGCGGCGTTGACGTTGCTGCGTGCCGACGGCGGCCCCGCCGCGTTCGTCGTCGGATTCGTGCTGTGCGGAATCGGTGTCGGTATCGCGCTGACGTTGACCTCCGACCTCGTCGTCGGTTCGGTGGAATCGGATCGTGCGGGTGCCGCCTCCGCGGTGTCGGAGACCGCCTACGAACTGGGTATCGCGCTCGGTGTCGCGGTTCTCGGCAGCGTGGTCCTCGCGATCTTCCGGGGCAGGCTCGACGTCTCCGGTCTGGACGAGGCCGCGGCGCACGCCGCGCAGGAGACCCTCGGCGGGGCGGTCGTCGTCGCGGAGCAGGCGCCGGACGCGGTGGGCGCCGCGCTGCTCGAGTCCGCCCAGCACGCCTTCGTCAGCGGCACGCATCTGGCGGCAGTGATCACCGCCTGCGTGCTGGCCCTCAACGCGGTGCTGGTGTACCGGATCATGAACCGGAGCTCCTAGGCCGCGGTGCTGCCGGGCCGCGGTGTTCTTCGGGTGCGGCCGGAGAGCGACGTGTCGCCATTTGAGTAGATGATGAATAGGTGACCGACGGCAAGAGGGCCCACCGCTCGACGCTGCGCGCGGAGCAGGCCGCCCGGACCCGTGTCACGGTGCTCGACGCCGCGACCCGGTGCTTTCTCCGCGACGGATACGCGGCGACCACGATGAAGCGGATCGCCGCCGAGGCGGGTGTCGCGCCGCAGACGGTCTTCGCGCACGGCGGCAAGTCCACACTGTTGCTCGCCGCCGTCGACCGCGTGCTGGCCGGTGACGACGAGCGGGTCGCGCCACGCGATCGGGACGTCTTCCTCGGCGTGGTCACCGCGCGGTCCAAGTCCGCCAAGCTCGCCGCCCTGCGCCGCGTCGTCGAGACCCGGCCTGCCGCTGAGGCGGGGCTGGTGCGGGAGTTTCGGCGAGCGGCCGGCGGCGACGCCGCGATCGCGGCCGCCTGGGCCGACTACGAACAGCGGCGCTACGCGGGCCTGCATGCCCTCGTCGCCTCGTTCGGGCCCCTCCTGCGGGACGGCCTCGACGTCGACGGGGCGACCGACATCGCGTGGTCGGTGTTCACCTCCGCGACCGGAGACATGTTCGTGAGTGGCAGGGGATGGTCGACGGCCGAGTACGCGCGCTGGCTCGCGGATGCGGTGGATCGGCTGCTGCTGCGCTAGTGGCCGGGGCCGGGTCCGGGGCCGGCGTCGAGCACGACGAACGAGTGTCCGGGGACGACGGTCGCGGCACCGGTCGCGTCCTGGGTCGGTGGATCCCACCACAACAGCGGGGTGCCGCCGGCCGGGACCGTCACCGGATCGGGCCCGAGATTGCACGCGACGCGAATCATGCTTCGGTGCAGCACGATCCACCGTGCATCCTCGTCGTAGGCCACGTCGAGACGGTCGAGCCACGGGTCGCTGAGCTCGGCCCGCTCCGCCCGCAGTGCCAGCAGGTCCCGGTACGTCCGCAGCAGCCGGGAGTGCGGTTGCGTCTCGAGTTCGGTCCAGTCGAGTTTCGATCGCAGGAAGGTCTGCGGATCCTGTGGATCGGGAATCTCGGTGGCCGGCCAGCCGTGGGCGGCGAACTCCGCGATCCGTCCTGCCGCGGTCGCGGCGGCGAGTTCCGGTTCCGGATGCGAGGTGAAGAACCGGAACGGCGTGCTCGCGCCCCACTCCTCGCCCATGAACAGCATCGGCGTGTACGGGGAGCACAGGATCAGCGCAGCCTTGATCGCGAGCTGCCCGACCGTGAGGTACTCGCCCGGCCGGTCGCCGGTGGCGCGGTTGCCGATCTGGTCGTGCGTACAGGTGTACGCGAGCAGCGCGCTCGCCGGGGTGCGCCGCACATCGATCGGCCGGCCGTGGACACGGCCGCGGAAGCTGGAGTAGGTGCCCGCATGGAAGAACCCCTGGCGCAGGGTGGTGGCGAGGCACTGCAGTGAGCCGAAATCGCCGTAGTATCCCTGCCTTTCGCCGGACACCGCGGCGTGCACCGCATGATGGACGTCGTCGTCCCATTGGGCGTGCAGGCCGTACCCTCCGGCGGACCGGGGTGTGATCAGCATGGGGTCGTTGAGGTCGGACTCGGCGATCAGGGTCAGGGGCCGGTTCAGGTGTGTCGACAGCGCCTCGGTTTCGACGGCCAGCTCCTCGAGCAGGTGAGTGGCGGTGCGATCGTGCAGGGCGTGCACGGCGTCCAGTCGCAGGCCGTCGATGTGGAACTCGCGCAGCCAGCGCAGTGCGTTGTCGATGATGTACCGGCGTACCGGGCCGGACTGCGGACCGTCCAGGTTGGGGGATGCGCCCCAGGTGTTGAGTCCGGTCGACAGGTAGGGGCCGAACCGGTCGAGATAATTGCCGGACGGACCGAGGTGGTTGTAGACGACGTCGAGAATCACGCCGAGTCCGCGGCGGTGGCAGGCGTCGACGAAACGCTGGAGTCCGTCCGGGCCGCCGTACGGCTCGTGGACCGTGTACCAGAGCACCCCGTCGTAGCCCCAGTTGTGCTCGCCGTTGACGCCGTTGACCGGCATCAGTTCCACGAAGCCGACACCGAGATCGACCAGGTGGTCGAGGCGGTGGACCGCGGAGTCGAAGGTGCCCTCCGCGGTGAACGTGCCGACGTGCAGTTCGTAGACGGCGCTGCCGGCGAGCCGGCGGCCGGTCCAGGTGGAGTCGGTCCAGCCGCCGGGGTCGACGGCGTGCAGCATCGACGGCGCGTGCACCCCTTCCGGCTGCCGCGCAGAGCGCGGGTCGGGCAGCACGGTGGGGTCGTCGTCGAGGACGAACCCGTACCGGCTCTCGGCGTCGGCGTCCACATCGGCGTGCCACCAGTCGTCCTCGTCCCGGGTCATCGGGTGCGTCGCCCCGTCGAGATGAAGGCGCACCTGTCGGGGTGTCGGGGCCCAGACCTCGAAGTGCCGTGTTCCGCTCATCGGTCCAGGATGCCGGACTCGACCCGGGAGCGGAGACCCCCAAATTTGGTCAATCGTTCAATTGGTTGGTTGTCCAGTTGATTTGATTGCGCGCTAACACTTGGCTAACCCTAGATCTTGTGACACGCTCACGAGGAATTCGGTGTAAGTTCCAATTCGAATTGATTGCGCGTTGATCAAGGCTCGAGCTGTGCGGTATGGGGCATCGCACAGCGAAGGTTGATGCGTCAGTCAATTACAGGTCAGCTAACCGGGGAGGGTTGTTGAACGTGGCATATGTGAGTACATGGCGTCGGGACGGTGTCGGAGCGGAGCCGGGTGGGTCCTGGCGGAGTGTCGAGGCGCTCGAGTCGTGCGCCGTGCCGGGGTGTTCGCGATCCGTCGGTGCCGCGGGTGACGCGTGCGCGAGATGCCGGTCCGCCTACGGGGACGTGATGGGCTTCGGAGGCTGGACGTCGGCTCGTGCCGAATGCTGGCTCTGCGGTGGGCACGCGACCGTCGCCGGTGCCGCCTGCCGCGACTGCGCGTCGGTCGTCGACCGCACGAGCCCGGTGGCCGCGGGGCTCGGATGCGTCGGTGCCTTCGGCACAGTTCCGGTCCGCCGGACGGGGTAGCGAGTTCGCCTGTCGTCGGCATTGCCGTTCGCCTGAAGGGCGGCGTCCCTGCTCTTCGGCGCGCTGTCCGGGTGCCGTCGAGTCCTGGCCGGACTGATCGGGCGCTTGGTGAAACGGTTCTCGGGCGCGTCGGATCTTCCTGTCGTTTCGTGCGCTTCCATGAAAGCCGTTGTATCCGAGTTTGATCCGTGTTCCATTGGATGGTTGTGCTGTCCGCGGATTCGGCGCGCCCTGCCGCGATGTGGTGGCCCGTGGCGAAATCGTCGACGGTCTGAGTGCACTTTCACCCCTCGGTGTCGTCGTCTCTCGGTCAGCCTGGCACGAGGGGCTGCGGACGTCGGTGAGGGGGAGGTGACGCAGGCGTGTCGGAGTCGTTCGATCACGCGCGGAGTGGGCGACGGGTGAACTCGGCGGGGGTTCCGTCGGCGCCGGCCGGTGGGGTGACATCGGCGTCAAGCTGTGTCAGGATAACCCTGACAAATTTGTCAGACGAACCCTGACAGGAGTTGTGATGAGCAGTGTGATCGAGCGCGCGCTCGCCGCTGATGTGACGGCGCAGGCATCGGCGGTCACGGTGGCCGCGCTGGCCGAGGTGGGCAGGCAAGCCGATCTGATCGTCGGGGCGGGACCACTGCCGGGCACCCCGGAGTGGGAGGCGGAGGAGGGGACCGACATTCCGCTCGAGCGGCAGCTCGCGTGGCAGCTCACCTCGCTGCGGCTGCAGTTGGCGGCCGGTCTGGATTGCGCCGACACGGTGGTCGTGCTGCGGGCCGGCGGTGTCACGTGGGCGTTGATCGCCCGCGCCGCGGGAATCACCCGGCAGTCCGCGCACGAGCGCTGGGGCGGCCGGGTCCGCGAGATCCTCGATCGCCACGGCGAGGGCATGCCCGACAGCGTCGCGGACGACGAACCGCCGACCGGATAGCGTCCCGGTCGGCGGTTCGGTGGAGATCGGCTGAGGTCGGCGGGCGGCGTTGCCGCACCGGGCGCGATGCGGCGTTGCCGCACCGGGCGCGATGCGGCGTTGCCGCACCGGGCGCGATGCGGCGTTGCCGCACCGGGCGAGTCAGCGAGCGGCGTTGCCCAGGTCGATCGGCATGTTGATGCCGGTGATGTGGTGCGCCTCTTCCGAGCACAGGAAGGCCACCACGTTCGCGACGTCCTCGGGCTCGCTGAAGCCGTACGGAAGCGACGGCATGAAGGCGGGGGCGAGGGTGTCGGAGAACTGCTCGAGCAGCGGCAGCATGTCGGACATGATCATGCCGGTGTTCACGCCGAAGGGGTGGACGCTGTTGACGCGGATCCGGTGCATGCCGAGCTCGTTCGCCATGGTGCGCGTCAGGCCGGCGATGCCGGCCTTGCTGGCGACGTAGTGGCCGACGAAGGGGGCGCCCTTGAGGCTGGAGACGGAGCTGGTGACGACGATGGACCCGCCCTCGCCCTGTTCGATCAGCTTCGGGATCGACGCCTTGCAGGTGTGGAACACGCCGGTCAGGTTGACGTCGATGGTCTCCTTCCACTGTTCGAGGGTGATCTCCCAGGACAGCGCGGAGGAGCAGATGCCGGCATTGGCGACGACGTGGTCGAGGCGCCCGAACGCCTCGAGGCCGGCGTCGAGGGCGGCGGTGACGGCGTCGAAGTCGCGGACGTCGGCCTTGGTCGCGACGATCTTGCGGCCCTGCTCCTCGACCAGGCGGACGGTCTCGGCGAGGTCCTCCTCGGTGGCGCCCTCGTACGGGGTGGACGCGAACTTCGTGCACGCGTCGAGCGCAATGATGTCGGCGCCCTCGGACGCGAACTTCACGGCCTCTGCCCTGCCCTGCCCGCGGGCGGCGCCCGTGATGAATGCGACCTTGCCTTCGAACCGATTGCCCATGTCGTCGAAATCCTTCGTTAGCCGTGATCAGTTGTGCCGTGGCTCACGGTAGGCGCTGAAACGGCACGGCGTGCCGGTTTGTCTCGTTGGGTGGTATGTCGCCCGTCACTCTCGGACCAGCAGCGCGACCCAACGGCGGGCGAACAGGGTTGCGAGCTCGGCGTAGCCGTCGAAACCGTGACCGGTCAGCCGGTCGGTCCATCTGCCGGGGGGAAGCGGCAGCACGGTGTCGTCCCAGCCCCGCTCGAACAGTCGGACCGTGAACCGGGCGGACACCGCGATCACCTCCTCTCCGCGCAGGAACCCGACCAGGTGATCGGCGGCGGGTCCGTCCGCGAGGACGGGCGAGTACGAGGCACCCACGAAGCACCACGGCCGCTCCCGACGCAACCGCAGGGACTCCCGGACGACGAGGAGCTTGCCCGCCTCGTCGACGGCCCCGCCCGGATACAGCCCGGCGAGCAGCCGGCGACGCACGTCGAAGCCGACCGGCCGCCGATTGTCCGGGTCGACGAGCGAGTCCTCCCACAGCTCGGTGCCCTGGTACACATCCGGAATGCCGGGTCCGGTCAGCTGCAGCAGTTTCTGGCCGGCGGACACGATCCGCCCGTGCGGGGCCAGTCGCCGAACGAACGCCGACATCGACCGCGCCACCGGTCCGCCCAGCACCGCGTCGATCCAGTCGTGCACCCGCGTCTCGTACTGCTCGTTCACCGCCGCCCAGTCGGTGTGTACCGCGGCCTCGCGGACCGCCTTCGTCGCGTATTCGTGGAGCCGGCGATGCAGGGTGGTGGTCGGGTCGCCGGTGGCAGGCCAGATTCCGAACATGGTCTGCCACAACAGCAGTCCGGTCACCGGGTCGGGGCTGGGGGCGAGCTCCTCCCATTCGCGCACCGCCCGGGCCCAGGCGTCGGGCGCCTGCGACAGGACACCGATCCGCGCGCGCACGTCCTCGCCGCGTTTCGTGTCGTGCGTCGACAATGTCGTCATCGCCGCCGGCCACCGACGTGCCCGCTCGGCCTGCATCAGGTGGAACTGCGGGACCGGGATCGCGAACCGGCCCGGATCTCCGCCGACCTCCTGGAGTGAGGTCAGCCGGGCGGTGCGGTAGAACAGTCGGTCCTCGACGGCCTTGGCCGTCGCCGCGCCGCACACCTGCTGCAGCCGCACCGCGGCCTCCCGGTTCGCGAGCAGTGCCCGTGTCACGATCGAGAGCGTCCCCGTCAGGTCGGGCCGGGCGTCGGCGGCTGCGGCGACTGCGGCACCGAGCAGTCCGGCACCGGTCCGGTAGTCGGTCCGGTAGGTGGGTATGCGGGCCACCGTCTCGATCAGCGCCTCGGTGAGGGGTGCGGTGTCCACGACCGCGCCGGCGCGGATCGTCTCGGCCAGCCGCCGCACCTCCGGCGCCAGGCCGCCGCGGAGCACCTCGATCTTCGCCGCATGTTCGGCGGCGGCCAGCGCGTCGGCGTCGCCGGCGTCGCCGGTCCGCTCCCGGTGCAGCGCGGTGAGCGGTCCGGCGCCGGCCGGGTCGAGGAACACGCCGCCGAACTCGGCGAGGGCGTCGTAGCCGGTGGTTCCGTTCACCGGGAGGGTTGGGTCGAGGTGTTCTCCGGGGGTGAGGATCTTCTCGATGACCAGCCAGCGGTTCGGCCCGACCAGATCCCGCAGTTCGGTCAGATACCGGGTGGGATCGGCGAGACCGTCCGGGTGATCGACGCGCACACCGTCGACCAGATCCTCCGTGAACCAGGAGGCCGGTTCGCGGTGCGTAGCGGCGAAGACCGCGGGATCCTCCTGACGCAGCGCGGCCAGCGAGTCGACGGTGAAGAAGCGGCGGTACCCGATCCGTCCGCTGCGCCAGGACACGAGTTCGTACGCCTGTCGGGCGTGCACCAGAGCGGGATCGTCGCCCTCGGTGCCGGGCGCGATCGGGTACCGGTGCTCGTGATAGGTCAGGACCGGCTCCGGGCCGGTGGCGTCGACCCGCAGCGCGTCGACGCCGTCGTCGCCGAGGAGCGGGATCGCGATCCGTTCCCGTGTCCAGTCGATGTCGAACCAGCGGGCGTGTTCCGAGTCGCGACCGAACCGCAGTACGTCCCACCACCACCTGTTCTGGTCGGGCCTGTCGACGCCGACGTGGTTCGGGACCAGATCGACCACCACGCCCATCGCCCGCCGGCGCAGATCCGCGACCAGCGCCTCCAGCGCTCGCCGGCCGCCGAGCGCTTCCGAGACGGTGGTCGGGTCGGTGACGTCGTAGCCGTGCGCCGAACCGTTGACGGCCGTCAACAGCGGGGAGAGGTAGACGTGGGACACGCCGAGTTCCTCGAGGTAGTCGGCCAGCTCGCGAACCTGGTCCAGGGTCAGCGAATCCGGTCTCAACTGGAGTCGGTACGTCGACGTGATCGGCTCCAACGTCTCACTCCGCCCGGCGCAGAACGGTCAGTGATCGTGCCGGCACCTTCAGCGCCGCCCCGCCGTCGATCCTCGCATCGGACTGTCCGGTCGCCACCGCGGTGTCGAGCACGACCTCCCACTGCCAACCCGAACCGCCGTACGGCACGGTGAACTCCAGGTCCTCGTCGTGCGCGTTGAAGCACAGGAGGAACGAGTCGTCGGTCACCGGTTCGCCGCGGTGGTCCGGCTCCCGGATCGCGTCACCGTTGAGGTAGGCGCTCAGGGACTTGCCGAAGCCGCTGCCCCAGTCCTGCTCCGTCATCTCGACGCCGTTCGGCGTCAGCCACGCGATGTCACGGGCGTTGCCGCCCTGCACCGGCCGGCCCTCGAAGAATCTGCGCCGTCGGAAGACGGGATGCGCGCTCCGCAGTGCGATCACGCGTCGAGTGAACTCGAGCAGGTCCGAATTCGTCCGAGCCAGGCTCCAATCCATCCACGACAGGGGGGAGTCCTGGCAGTACACGTTGTTGTTGCCGGACTGGGTGCGGCCCATCTCGTCGCCGTGCGCGAGCATCGGGGTGCCCTGGCTGAGGAACAGTGTGGCGAGGATGTTGCGGCGCTGGCGGGCCCGCAGTTCGAGGATCTCGGGGTCGTCGGTCGGGCCCTCCACCCCGCAGTTCCAGGACCGGTTGTGGCTCTCCCCGTCCCGGTTGTCCTCGCCGTTGGCGAGATTGTGTTTCTCGTTGTAGGACACCAGGTCCGCGAGGGTGAACCCGTCGTGCGCGGTGACGAAGTTGATGCTCGCACTCGGCCGGCGGCCCGTCGCCTCGTACAGGTCCGACGAGCCGGTCAGCCGGGACGCGAACTCGCCCAGCGTCGCCGGCTCACCCCGCCAGTAGTCGCGGACGGTGTCGCGGTACTTGCCGTTCCACTCCGTCCACAGGCCCGGGAAGTTGCCGACCTGGTAGCCACCCTCGCCGACGTCCCACGGTTCGGCGATCAGCTTGACCTGGCTGACGATCGGATCCTGCTGCACCAGATCGAAGAACGCCGAGAGTCGGTCCACGTCGTGCAGTTCGCGGGCCAGCGTCGATGCCAGATCGAACCGGAACCCGTCGACGTGCATCTCGGTCACCCAGTAGCGAAGTGAGTCCATGATCAGTTGCAGGGTGTGCGGGTGCCGGGCGTTGAGGCTGTTGCCGGTGCCGGTGTAGTCCATGTACGCCGACTTGTCGTCGTCGACGAGTCGGTAGTAGGCGGCATTGTCGATGCCGCGGAAGTTCAGGGTCGGGCCGTCGTGATTGCCCTCGGCGGTGTGGTTGTAGACCACGTCGAGGATCACCTCGATGCCGGCCGCGTGGTACGCCCGCACCATCGCCTTGAACTCCGCGACCGCGCCGGACGCCTTCGCCGCCGACGAGTACCCCACATGAGGGGCGAGGAACCCGAAGGTGTTGTAGCCCCAGTAGTTTCGCAGTCCCTGGTCGATCAGCACCTGGTCGTGGAGGAACTGGTGTACCGGCATCAACTCGATCGCCGTCACCCCGAGCCCGGCCAGGTGGTCGATCACCACCGGATGCGCGAGACCGGCGTACGTGCCTCGAAGCTCCTGCGGGACACCGGGATGTGTCGCGGTCATTCCCTTCACGTGCGCCTCGTAGATGACCGTCTCGTGGTAGGGCCTGCGGGGTGCCCTGTCGGACTGCCAGTCGAAGTACGGGTTGATCACCACGGTGGTCATGGTGTGGCCGAGGGAGTCCTCGCCGAACGTGCGCAATACGTAGTCGCCGGGGGTACCCCCTGCACGGAGTGCTTGGGGGCCGAAGGCGCCGTCGAACGCCTTGCCGTACGGGTCGAGCAGCAGCTTCGACGCGTCGGCCCGCAGTCCCTGCTCGGGGTCGAACGGGCCGTGCACCCGGTAGCCGTACCGCTGGCCCGGCACCACACCGGGCAGGTAGGCGTGCCAGACGTAGCCGTCCACCTCGGTCAGCGGGATCCGCTCCTCGCTGCCGTCCCGTGCGATCAGGCACAGCTCGACCGCCTCGGCGACCTCCGAGAACAGGGAGAAGTTGGTGCCGGCGCCGTCGTACGTCGCGCCGAGCGGATAGGCGTTGCCCGGCCACACGGATCGGGGTGCGGACGGTGCGGCGTCGGACATGGACTCGACCCTAGTGTCAGTCGGGCCGCGCCGTCGGACGGACGGGTGCCGGGCCGGCGCTCACCGTCGCGCCGGATCCGACTCCGTCGGGTAACGCCCTATGCCCTCCAGTAGCCGGTGAACTGCACGTGGTCCTTGGGGAAGTCGCGTTCGCCGACGAGGTGACGGCGGAGCGAGGTCACCAGCGCGGCCTCGCCTGCGAGCCACGCATAGGTGCGGGCCGGCTGGAGGTCGAGTTCGGACAGGGCGCGGTACGTCGCGTCCGCGCCCGCGGTCCGGGTCACGGTGACCCCGGCGGGGGCGGGGATGGGGAGGTCGAGGCCCGGTCCTCCGTCGACGAGCACGAGTTCGCCCTCTGCGTCGCGGGGGAGTGTCTCGGCCAGCCGGGTCAGGGCGGGAAGGGCCGTGGCGTCGCCGACGGCGAGGATCCGCTCGGTGCGGGGCAGCGCGCGGCTCACCCTCGGCCCCACGACTCCGATGGGTGTGCCCGGCCGGGCGCGCCGCGCCCAGTCGGTCGCGACGCCCACGTCGTGCAGGATCACGTCCACGACCAGTCCCGTCGAGTCGAGGCGGCGCACGGTGTACTCGCGGTAGATCACGTCGGGGTTCACCGGCATCACGAAGCCGCCGTCGCCGGCCACCTCCGGCAGCGCGATCGGCTCGGTTCCCGGCTGGGGGAAGAACAGGATGGCGACATCGTCGAACCCGGTGCTGACGACGGCCGGATGTCGGCCTGCGTCGTCGGTGAACGCGCCGAGCTGGGGTCCGGCGAGGTGAAGGCGCACGAGTCGCGGCTCCACCTGGGTGATGCGCGCGAGCTGCAACATTCGCACGCACGTCGGATGTGGTGTCTCGGAGCGGAATCGCGAGATCGCGCGGCGGGACTTCTCGCTGCTCATGCCGCGGGTGCTGTAGGGCGTGGGGGTTGGGCAGGCATGAGGCGACGATAACGCCAGAAGTTAGATTTCCCTAGCCTAAGTAGCTTGACCTAAGGTGACCCTATGTTCGGTTCACACGGAAGCTCGGCGCGCGTGAAACTCGGCGTCGCCGCGGCGATCTCAGCGCTCCTACTGGCCGCCTGCGGCACCTCCTCGACGGACGACGTCGCGGAATCCGATCAGGCCTACACCGTCGCCCATGCGATGGGGGAAACCACCCTGCCGGGTGTGCCCGAGCGCGTCGTCGTCATCGACTCGCCGCATCTCGACGCCCTCGTCGCCCTCGGCATCACGCCTGTCGGGGCGACGGAATCGGGTGCGGGGGAGGGCTTCCCGGGATACCTCGCGGACGACCTCGACGGCACGAAGAGCGTCGGGGCCACAGTCGAGCCCGACATCGAAGCCATCGCGGCTCTCGAACCCGACCTCATCATCGGTTCGAAGGTGCGGCACGAGAAGCTCTACGACCAGCTCTCGGCGATCGCGCCGACCGTCTACTCGGTGAATTCCGGTACCGAATGGCAGGAGCAGGCCCGCGTCACGGCGGCCGCGGTCAACGAGAGTGGCGAGATGGACGCGCTCCTGACCGAGCTGACCGACCGAGCGACCGCGGTGGGCAAGGACGTCGGCGCCGCCGGACGTACCGCGTCCATGGTGCGATTCCGGCCGACCAACTTCCGGCTGTACGGCCCGAGCACCTTCTCGGGCTCGATCCTGACCCAGGTCGGCTTCGACCTCGGTGAACGTGGCTGGAACGAGTACTCCATGCTCGAGCTCAGCCCCGAGCGCTACGCAGAGATCGACGGCGACGTCGTGTTCTACACGAACCCCGGGGGCGACCCGAACACGACCACCATGGGCACCGTGACCGGGCTCTGGGGTTCGCTCCCCGCGGTGCAGGGCGGTAAGACCTTCGAGTTCGACGACGAGACGTGGATGGTCGGCATCGGTGTGGTGGGTGCGAACGTCATCCTCGACCAGCTCGGCGAGGCGCTCGGCTGACGTTCGACCCTTCCGATCCGGTCACCACCAGCCGGTGGCCACGCCGAGTCGGCGATCCAGTTCGGGGGCGAGGCTGCGGACGTAGGCGGTGGTGAGGTGGTCTCCGTCGCGGTAGATCAGGCGGTTTCCCTCGACGACGCGGCAGCGGTCCGCGCGGCACACCGCGTCCGACAGATCCAGCGGGAACACCGTCGGCAGGTGCGCGGACGCCGCTTCGGCCGGATCCACGACGTCCAGGACCGCGGCCCGGTCGACGCCGCAGGTGTCGGCGTTGCCACCGTGCGCGAGACAGTCGGGTGCGCGATAGGCGATGCCGTTCTCCGACAACCACGGGGTGTCGCGCACAACCGTCATCGGCAGGCCGAGCGTGGCCATTCGGTCCCACACCCGCACGTAGCCGTCCGGGGTGTAGTCGCCGCCGACGTCGTCCGGGCGGGGACGGGTCGAGGTGCTGAACACCAGGTCGGGTGGTGACGCCTCCAGTTCGTCGAGCACCGTTGCGGTCCACCGCTCGCACTCGCCGTTCGCAGTGTCTTCGTCTACCGGCAGGATCGCCGGACATCCCACCTTCAGGTAGGTGTCGATGCGCAGGCCACGGTCGTGGGCGATGCTCTCGAGCGCGGGCAGCCAGTGTTCGGAGTGCGATCCGCCGATCAGTGCCACCGTGCGCGCCGCGTCGGATTCGCCGTACGAGCAGCGGATCACCTCGACCACCTCGTCGGTCGCCAGGCAGCCGTCGGCCCACGACGACGGGACGTCGAGATGCGCGACGAACCGGTTCGGCTGCTCTCCCCGCTCCGGAACATCGACGCCGTCGACGAGGACCGCCGCGCCCGGGTAGTCGCGGGGGTCGAGGTCGGCGATGTGGGCGACCTCGACCGAGCGGTTCGCGATGGTGCCGATCCAGCCCGTCGCCGTCGCGAACACCGCCACCGCGAGCGCCCCGACCCCGGCGACGAGTGCCGTCCGGCGCGGCGACGGGGCCCCGCGCCGGATCGGCTCCTCGACCAGGCGGGTCGTCAGATGCGCCAGCACCAGGGAGAGTCCGATCACCACCAGGCCGCCGCGCAGCCCGATGCGCTCACGGTCGGTGAGGACCAGCGCGAAGATCAGCAGCGGCCAGTGCCACAGGTACAGCGAGTAGGCGACGTCGCCCAGCCGGCGCAGCGGGGCCGAGCCGAGCAGCCGGGTGGCCCGGGCGTCCGCACCCGCTGCCGCACCGGCGACGACGATCGCGGCGGTCGCCGCGACCGGCACCAGTGCCCACGGCCCGGGGAAGTCGTGCCTGCCGTCGAGCAGGACCCCGGTGCCTGCGACGACGACGAGCCCGACCACGCCGAGCAGCACCCGTGCCTGCCTCGGCACCCGGATCCACGGCATCGCGCAGGCGAGCAGGCCCCCGGCGAGCAGTTCCCACAAGCGGGCGCCCGTGTCGTAGTACATCCAGGTCTGCGGCTGCGCACCGGACGCCGCGTAGCAGAAGGAGACCGCGGTTGCGACCGCGAGGATCGCGGTGATCGGACCGCGGACCGCGACACCGCGCAGCCGCAGCAGCCACGCACTCGCGAACACCGCCGTCAGCGCGAGCAGGTAGAACTGCCCCTGCACCGAGATCGACCACAGATGCTGCAGTGGACTCACCGACGGATCCGCCGCGAGATAGTCGGCTGCGGTGCGGGCCAATTGCCAGTTCTGCCCGAAAAGCAGTGCGGCCCGGCTCTGTTCGGCCAGCGCCAGCCACGCGGTCGGTGCCAGCAACAACGCGCCGGCGACCGCCGTCGCGGCCACCACGACGGCGAGCGGCGCGAGCAGCCGGCGAGCGGTTCGCGCCAGGATCGGCCGCGGATCGAGCGGCGACGACGATTCCGCCGCCCGCACCAGCGAACCGACGAAGAAGAACCCCGACAGCATCAGGAACACGTCGACGCCGCCGGACACCCGGCCGAACCAGACGTGGAAGAGCACCACCAGCGCTATCGCGAGGCCGCGCAGGCCGTCGAGGTCGGCGCGGCGCGTCGAGCCGGCTTGTCGGGCCGAGGCTTCGACGGGTGCGGCTGTACGGGCAGGCAACTCTCTCCCTGTGGTTGCGACGAGCTGAACGCGCGGTGAACGGTGCGTGCGGGGTTCGACGGACGAGTGTAGGTGGTACCGGTGGGCCCACTTACCGCAGGCGTTCGCACGGACTTCGCCGCGCGGAGTCCCGGCCCGTCGCGGCTCGTCGGGGGTCGCTATCGTCGGGCGACGTGACCTCGCGCTACTCGTCCGACCGCATCTCCGCCATCGACGCCGCCCACCTGTGGCATCCGTACGGGGCGTTCCCGGCCGGCACCGAGCCGCTCGTCGTGTCGGCCGCCCGGGGGACTCGGCTCATCCTCGCCGACGGCCGGGAACTCGTCGACGGCATGAGCTCGTGGTGGGCGGCCGTGCACGGCTACCGGCACCCCGTTCTCGACGCCGCCGTGACCGACCAGCTCGGCCGGATGAGTCACGTCATGTTCGGCGGGCTCACCCACGAACCCGCCGCCCGGCTGGCGGAGCTGCTCGTCGCGATCACCCCCGACGCGCTCGACAAGGTGTTCCTCGCCGACTCCGGATCGGTGTCCGTCGAGGTCTCGATCAAGATCGCCATGCAGTACCAGCGGGCGATCGGGCGACCCGAGCGGCACCGGCTGCTGACCTGGCGCGGCGGCTACCACGGGGACACGTTCGCGCCGATGAGCGTGTGCGACCCGGACGGCGGCATGCACTCGATTTGGACCGACGTGCTGGCGCGGCAGGTGTTCGCGCCCGCGCCGCCCCGTGACTTCGACCCGACCTACGTCGCCGAGTTCGAGGCGATCCTCACCGAGCACTCCGCCGAACTGGCCGCCGTCATCGTCGAACCGGTCGTGCAGGGCGCGGGCGGCATGCGTTTCCACGACCCCCGGTACCTGGCCGAGCTGCGCCGGATGTGCGACGAGCACGGACTGCTGCTGATCTTCGACGAGATCGCCACCGGCTTCGGTCGCACCGGTGAACTGTTCGCCGCCGACCACGCCGGTGTCGCACCCGACATCATGACGGTCGGCAAGGCCCTGACCGGTGGCTACCTGACGCTCGCCGCGGTGCTGTGCACCTCCGCGATCGCCGAGGCGATCAGCGCGGGGGAGGGCGGCGGCGTCATGCACGGTCCGACGTTCATGGGCAACCCGCTCGCGTGTGCGGTGGCCGTCGCGGCGGTGCAACTGTTGCTGTCGCGGGATTGGCGATCGGAGGTCGCTGCGCTGGGTGAGGGTCTCGATGCCGGGCTGGAGCCGGCGCGGACGCTGCCCGGCGTCGCGGACGTGCGCACGTTCGGCGGCATCGGCGTGATCGAGATGACGGAGCCGGTCGACATGCGCGCCGCCACCGCCGCGGCCGTCGACGCCGGCGTGTGGCTGCGGCCGTTCGGCAAGCTGATCTACGCGATGCCGCCGTTCATCTGCACGCCCGACGATGTCGCGACCATCGCGGCCGGCATGGTCGCCGCCGCGCGCAGCCAGCAGTGAGTTTCCGCTCGATGCGAGGTCCGTGGCCTACTTGAACGCTGTACTTGAACGGCGTTCAGGTACGCTCCCGTGCCATGACCGCTGCACTGAGTTGGCTCGACGAGATCGCGGACGCGCGTCGCGCGGCCGGTCTGCATCGCACGCTGCGGCCGCGGACGGCCGGTTCGCCGCTCGTCGACCTCGCCTCCAACGACTACCTCGGCCTCACCCGGCACCCCGAGGTGCTCGACGCCGCGGCGACCGCCCTGCGCCGCTGGGGCGGTGGCTCGACCGGTTCGCGCCTCGTCACCGGCACCACCGCCGAACATGAACTCCTCGAGCGTGAACTCGCCGAGTTCGTCGGCGCCGAATCCGGACTGGTGTTCGCCAGCGGGTACGCCGCCAACCTCGGCGCCGTCGCCGCACTGGCCGGCCGGGACGCGCTGATCGTCTCCGACGCCGGCTGCCACGCCTCGCTCGTCGACGCGTGCCGGCTGTCGCGGTCGCGGGTGGTGGTCACCCCGCACGCCGACGTGGACGCCGTCGCGACCGCGCTCGCCTCCCGCGCCGAACCGCGCGCCCTCGTGCTCACCGACTCGGTGTTCAGTGCCGACGGCGACCTCGCGCCGCTGCGGGACCTGCACCGGGTGTGCCGCGAACACGGCGCATTGCTGCTGGTCGACGAGGCGCACGGCGTCGGGGTGCGCGGCGACGGTGGCCGCGGCCTGGTGCACGAGGCCGGGCTCGCCGGTCAGTCAGACGTGGTGGTCACCGCGACCCTGTCGAAATCGCTTGCCGCCCAGGGCGGAGTGGTGCTCGCCGACGACCGCGTCCGCACGCACCTGATCGACACCGCCCGCACCTTCATCTTCGACACTGGCCTCGCGCCCGCCGCGGTCGGCGCCGCCCGCGGCGCGCTGGCCGTGCTGCGCCGCGAACCCGAGCGGGCGGCGGCCGTCCTCGACCGCGCACGCGACCTCGCCCGCATCACCGCGGCCGGTGAGCCGGAATCCGCGGTGGTGTCGGTGATTCTCGGCGACCCGCAGGTCGCGTACGACGCGTCGCTCGCGTGCCGCGACCGTGGGTTGCACGTCGGCTGCTTCCGGCCGCCGTCGGTGCCCGCCGGCACTTCCCGGCTGCGGCTGACGGCCCGCGCGAACCTCACCCCGTCCGACATGACGGTGATCGAGTCCGTGCTCACAGACGTGCTCTCCTCGGCCGAGTCGACCCCGGGCGTTTCGGCGGCCCACGCGTGACCATCCTGTGCGTCACCGGTACGTCGACGGATGTCGGCAAGACCGTCGTCACCGCGACGCTGGCCGCGCGGGCCCTGCTCGCCGGGCTGTCCGTTGCGGTGTGCAAGCCGGCGCAGACCGGGATCGCTGTCGACGAGCCCGGGGATCTGGCTGAAGTGCAACGGCTTTCGGGTGTCCTGGACGTTCTCGAGCTGGTCCGCTACCCGGAGCCGCTGGCGCCGGACACCGCCGCCCGGCGGGCCGGCATGCCGCTGCTCAGGCGCGCGGACGTGGTGTCGGCGGTCCGCGGGCTCGACGCCTCCCACGACCTGACCCTCGTCGAGGGCGCCGGGGGACTGCTGGTGCGCCTCGGTTCGGGGGGATTCACCCTCGCCGACGTCGCTGCAGACCTCGACGCGCCACTGGTGTTGGTCGCCGCCGCCGGGCTGGGCACCCTCAATCACAGCGCGCTGACCGTTGCGGCCGCGCGGCAGGCAGGCGTCGATTGCGTCGGGACGGTGATCGGGTCGTGGCCGGAGGATCCCGACCTGGCCATGCGGTGCAACCTCGCGGACCTCGCCGAGGTGACGGGGGTGCCGCTGCTCGGCCGGATTCCGGAGGGGGCGGGCAGACTGGGCCCGGACGAGTTCGCTGCGGCGGCGCCGGGCTGGTTCGATACCGATCCGATCGCCGCCCGGCCGCTCAGTGCGGCACCGGGCAGCCGCTGCCGTATCCGACGGGGAAGTGCTTGATTCCGTTGAGCCATCCCGACCGCAGCCGCTGCGGATCACCGAGCCGGCTGATGTCAGGGAGCCGGTCGGCGATCGCGTCGAAGATCAGGCCGATTTCCATCCGGGCCAGGTTCGCGCCGAGGCAGTAGTGGGGGCCCGAGCCGCCGAAACCGAGGTGCGGGTTGGGGTCGCGGGTGATGTCGAAGGTGGTCGGGTTGTCGAACACCTCCTCGTCGAAGTTCGCCGACGCGTAGAACATCGCGACCCGGTCGCCCTCGCGGATCAGCTGCCCGCCCAGCGTCGTGTCCGCCGTCGCGGTCCGCTGGAAGGACGTCACCGGGGTCGCCCAGCGCACGATCTCGTCCGCGGTGGTCGCCGGACGTTCCCGCTTGAACAGCTCCCACTGGTCGGGGTGGTCGAGGAACGCGATCATGCCGTGGGTGATCGCGTTGCGGGTGGTCTCGTTGCCTGCCACGGCGAGCAACAGCACGAAGAACCCGAACTCCTCGGGTGTCAGTTCGTCGCCGTCCACGTCCGCCTGGATCAGGGTGGTGACGATGTCGTTCGCCGGACACCGGCGCCGCTCGTCGGCCATGCCGTAGGCGTAGCCGATCAGCTGGGCGACGGCGTCCATGGGGTCGACGTCGTACTCCGGGTCGGCGCCGCCGATCATGTCGTTGGACCAGTCGAACACCTTCCTGCGGTCCTCCTGCGGGATGCCGATCAGTTCCGCGATCGCCTGCAGGGGCAGCTCGGCGGCGATGTCGGTGACGAAGTCGCCACTGCGGGCGTCGGTGCCCGCGGCCCCGGCGACGATCCGCTCGGCCCGGTCCGTCAGCGCCGCCCGCAGGCTCTCGATCGCGCGCGGTGTGAAGCCGCGGGCGACCAGTTTGCGAAGCTTCGTGTGCTCGGGTGCGTCCTTGTTCAGCATGATCAGCCGCTGGGACTCGAACGTCTCCCGGTCCACGTCGTCGTTCAACCGGACCAGGGCCCCGTTTCGCCAGCTGGAGAACAGTTCGCCGTCGCGGGAGATCGCCCGGACGTCCGCGTGCCGGGTGACCACCCAGTACCCCTCGTCCGGGAATCCGCCGACGTTTCGGGGCTGGGGATTCCACCACACCGGGCAGCTACGGCGCAGAGCCGCCAGCGCCTCGTGGGGGACGCCCGCCGTGTACACGGCGGGGTCGGTGAAGTCGTAGCCCGGCGGAAGATCGACGGCCGGCGCGGTCGCGTGGTCGGGCACCGTTTCGTGGGACACTGCCGAGTCCTTTCGGATCGCAGGCGAGTGCAAAGCATCTGCCGTACTGTGAGTGTCATCACATCATCTGTGGTCGGAGGTTCGAATGTCCACCAGCGAAATGATGGAGCTGCACCGCACAATCGGTCACCTGCGCCAGTGTGTCGGGTCGTTGCGGACGATGTACGGGGACGCGTCGGCCGTCCGCCGGCTCGCCAACGACGTCGAACGCCTCGGCATCGACGCCAGTGACCTCGACGAATCGCCGCCTCGCCTGGCGCATCCGGTCGCCGCCTCGGAGCGGGTCGGGGTGCCCGAGGGTCCCTACGACCAGGCACTGTGGCAGGGTGCCGACGACGAGGGCGTCGGCGGTCACCCGCACGAGCGGTGAGCGCACCGGCGAGAACCACGACCGGGGTCCGGTCGCCGGAGCGCGCGTCGATCGCGGCGCGCACTCTGCGAACGGACATCTGGTGGCGTCCGCCGCTGCTGACCACGATCGGCCTGGCGGTCTTCGTGGTGTACGCGACGATCCGCTCCTTCGTGCGGACCGCGTACTGGGTGGACGAGTACCACTACCTGACGCCGTTCTACTCGCCGTGCGTCAGCGCGTCGTGCGCGCCGGGGTCCACCCATTTCGGGGTGTGGGTGGGCGAACTGCCGATGTGGATCCCGCTCGCCTTCCTGTCGCTGCCGTTCCTGCTTGGGTTCCGGCTCACCTGCTACTACTACCGCAAGGCCTACTACCGATCGATCTGGCTGGCGCCGCCCGCGTGCGCCGTCGCGGAACCGCACGCCCGGTACACCGGCGAGACCCGGCTGCCGCTGATCGTGCAGAACTCGCACCGGTACTTCTTCTACGTCGCGCTGGTCGTCTCGGCGATCAACACCTATGACGCGGTCCTCGCGTTCCACGGCCCCGCAGGCGGATTCGGGTTCGGCCTCGGCACCGTGATCATCGTGGTCAACGTGATCCTGCTGTGGGCGTACACCGTCTCCTGTCACTCGTGCAGGCACGCCACCGGCGGCCGGCTCAAGCACTTCTCCGCCCACCCCGTCCGGTACCGGTTGTGGACCTGGGTGAGCCGGCTCAACACCCGGCACATGCAGTTGGCCTGGACCACCCTCGCCACGCTGATGATCACCGACTTCTACATCATGCTCGTCGCCAGCGGGACCATCTCGGACCTGCGATTCGTCAACTGACGGGTCTGCCAAACGATCGGGACAGAGGGGAGCGCCGGTGGCCGAGCTGGAGCGGCACGACTACGACGTGGTGGTCATCGGGGCGGGTGGCGCCGGACTGCGGGCGGTGATCGAGGCCCGCCAGCGGGGTCTGCGCGTCGCAGTGGTGTGCAAGTCGCTGTTCGGGAAGGCACACACCGTGATGGCCGAGGGTGGCTGTGCGGCCGCGATGGGCAATGCCAATCCAAAGGACTCGTGGCAGGTGCATTTCCAGGACACCATGCGTGGCGGCAAGTTCCTCAACAACTGGCGAATGGCCGAACTGCATGCCCGGGAGGCGCCGGACCGGGTGTGGGAACTCGAGACCTACGGCGCCCTGTTCGACCGCACCCCCGACGGCCGGATCAGCCAGCGCAACTTCGGTGGCCACACCTATCCGCGGCTCGCGCACGTCGGCGACCGCACCGGCCTCGAGATCATCCGCACCATGCAGCAGAAGATCGTCTCGCTGCAGCAGGAGGATTTCGCGGCCACCGGTGACCACGAGGCCCGGATCAAGGTGTTCGCGGAATGCACGATCACCGAACTGCTTCGCAGCGACGGCGCCGACGACGGCGGGGCGATCGCCGGGGCGTTCGGGTACTGGCGGGAGTCGGGGCGTTTCGTGCTGTTCACCGCGCCTGCGGTCGTGCTGGCGACCGGCGGAATCGGCAAGTCCTACAAGGTCACCTCGAACTCGTGGGAGTACACCGGTGACGGGCACGCGCTCGCGCTGCGGGCCGGCGCCAAGCTGATCAACATGGAGTTCATCCAGTTCCACCCGACCGGCATGGTGTGGCCGCCGAGCGTGAAGGGGATCCTCGTCACCGAGGGGGTGCGCGGCGACGGCGGCGTGCTGAAGAACTCCGACGGCGAACGGTTCATGTTCGACTACATCCCCCCGGTGTTCAAGGGCCAGTACGCCGAGACGGAGGACGAGGCCGACCAGTGGCTCAAGGACAACGACAGCGCCCGGCGCACCCCGGACCTGCTGCCCCGTGACGAGGTCGCCCGGGCGATCAACTCGGAGGTCAAGAACGGCCGCGGCACCGAACACGGCGGGGTCTTCCTCGACATCGCCTCCCGGATGCCCGCCGACGAGATCGTGCGGCGGCTGCCGTCGATGCACCACCAGTTCCTCGAACTGGCCGACGTCGACATCACCAAGGAACAGATGGAGGTCGGGCCGACCTGCCATTACGTGATGGGTGGCATCGAGGTGGACCCGGACACCGGATCGTCCGGTGTGCCCGGACTGTTCGCGGCGGGTGAGTGCTCCGGCGGGATGCACGGTTCCAACCGGCTCGGCGGCAACTCGCTGTCGGACCTGCTGGTGTTCGGCCGGCGCGCCGGCCTCGGGGCCGCCACCTACGTCGAATCCCTCACCCGCAGACCGCAGGTGGAGCAGTCCGCCGTCGACGCTGCCGCCGCGATGGCCCTCGCCCCGTTCGACCCGCCGCCGGACGGGGCGGTCGCCGAGAACCCGTACACCCTGCACCTGGAGTTGCAGCAGATGATGCACGACCTGGTCGGCATCATCCGCACCGACGCCGAGATCCGTTCCGCGCTGGACAAACTGGAACAGATCCGGCAACGCATCGAGTCGGTCGGCGTCGAGGGTCACCGGCAGTTCAACCCCGGCTGGCACCTGGCGATCGACCTGCGCAACATGGTGCTCGTCAGCGAGTGCGTCGCCAAGGCGGCGCTGCTACGCACCGAGAGCCGCGGCGGGCACACCCGCGACGACCACCCCGGCATGGACGCGTCGTGGCGCAACACGCTGCTGGTCTGCAGCCTCGTCGGCGGTGCGGACGCCGGCGGCCGCGTCGTCCCCGACGTCACCGTCGCGCCCGAGCCGCAGGAGCCGATGCGCTCGGATCTGTTCGCGCTGTTCGACTTCGGTGAGGTGGCCAAGTACTACACGGACGCCGAACTGGCCGAGCATCCCGGGAAGGGGGAGGAGCGATGAGCTACCAGGCGGCGTTCCGGGTGTGGCGGGGCGACATCGGCGGCGGCGATCTGCGCGACTACACCGTCGAGGTGAACGAGGGCGAGGTGGTCCTCGACATCATCCACCGTCTGCAGGCCACCCAGGCCCCGGACCTGGCCGTGCGGTGGAACTGCAAGGCGGGCAAGTGCGGATCGTGCTCGGCGGAGGTCAACGGCCGGCCCCGGCTGATGTGCATGACCCGGATGTCGACGTTTGCGCAGGACGAGGTCGTCACCGTCACCCCGATGCGCGCCTTCCCGGTGATCCGCGACCTGGTGACCGACGTGTCGTTCAACTACGCGAAGGCCAGGGAGATCCAGTCCTTCACGCCGCCTTCGGATCTGGCGCCCGGCGAGTACCGGATGACGCAGGTGGACGTGCAGCGCTCGCAGGAGTTCCGGAAGTGCATCGAGTGCTTCCTGTGTCAGAACACGTGCCATGTCGTCCGCGACCACGAGGACAACAAGGCCGCCTTCGCGGGGCCGCGGTTCCTGATGCGGATCGCGGAACTCGAGATGCACCCCCTCGATGTCGCCGACCGCCGCGACGTCGCCCAGACCGAGCACGGCCTCGGGCTGTGCAACATCACCAAGTGCTGCACCGAGGTGTGCCCCGAGGGCATCCGCATCACCGACAACGCGCTGATCCCGATGAAGGAACGCGTCGTCGACCGCCGCTACGACCCCGTGGTATGGCTCGGCAACAAGCTGTTTCGGCGGAAGTGACGCCCTACGTGGCGGGTACGGACTGCGCCACCACCTCGTACAGTTCGGGACGGCGATCGCCGAAGACATGGTTGACGCCGGAGATCTGTCGCTCACGCGCCGCTGTCAGCGACAGCGGAGCGAGCGCGAGCCCGGTGTCGTCGGGCGTGCCGCGCACCCATCCGGCGGTGTCGATGACGGCCGAGCCGCCGGTGAACTCCTGGCCGCGCTCGTGCCCGGAGCGGTCCGCGCACGCGACATGGACGTGGTTGGCGCGAGCGGCTGCGCGCGCCAGCATGACCTGCGGGGGTTCGTCGCCGTACGGGCGGGTCTCGAGCGCCCAGTTCGTCGGCACGGCAATCAGGTCGGCGCCCCGCATCGCCAGACTGCGTGCCATCTCGGGGAACTCCAGGTCGTAACAGATCAGGACGCCGACCCGGCCGAAGTCGGTTTCGAGGACCGGAGGCGCCTCGGTGCCCGCGGTGAAGAAGCGCTTCTCCCGGTTCCAGAGGTGCGTCTTGCGGTAGACCGCTCGGATACCCGTGGCGTCGACCATGGCGGCACTGATGTGGAGGTCGGGACCCGACCGCTCGGCGAAACCGCCCACGACCAGACCCGGAGAACCGGCGAGCGCCCTCGCCCATCGGGCGAAGACCGGATGCTCGGGTGTGATGGCGCAGGATCCGGCTTCGTCCACGGTGTCGAACATGTAGCCGCTCAGGCACAACTCGGGCAGGACGACGACGTCGGCGCCCCGTTCGCGGGCGGATTCGATGGCGCCGACGGTGATGTCCACGTTGGCCTCGAAGTCGAGGATCCGGGGGGCCGTCTGCATCACGGCCACCTGTGTCCGTTCGGTCATGCCTCACGCCCCAGTGGGAAGCGCTCGCCGTTCCGCAGTGCGAGGAGGTCCTCGAGTTCCTGTGCGGCTTCCTTCAGTTCGACCACCGCCTGATCGATCTTCGGCTCGAGGCGGAACGTCGGCCCGGAGACCCCGAGAGCGGCGATGAGCACCCCCCGGTAGTCGCGCACCGGTACGCCGACGGCCGCCAGTCCGACCTCGAACTCGTCAACGACGATGGAGTGCCCGCTGTCTCGGACCCGGGAGACGGCGTCCACGAGGTCCTCGACGGACCGCACTCCGCCCTCACGTGCACTGTGCAGCTGCTGCCCGGCGTACATCTCGCGGATCTCGGCGGAGGTTCGGTCGGTGAGGAGTACACGGCCGACCGACGTCGAGTGCAGCGACCAGTGCGCCGGCATCGCCTGGACCGAGTGGTTGGCCGTCCGCTCGGCCACGGTCAGCGCGTCGTAGCCGGAGCGGACGGAGAGGTACACCGACTCGTCCAGGCGGGTGAGCAGGCCGTCGAGTACCCCGCCCGCGCACTCCAGCAGGCGCTGGTCGCCGCTGACCTGGGCCATGTTGAAGATTCGCCACCCCAGCCGGAATGCGCGTGTCTTGGGGTCCCGGTCGACCATGCCGTACTCGGTGAGCACCTTGAGGCTGCGAGAGATCTGACTCTTGTCCATGTCGAGGATCTCGGCGAGTTGGGTGACGCCGAGTCCGCCGCTCTCGCGGGCGCGGCGGGTCTGGAGGGTCATCAGGACCTCCAGGCCGCGGCGAATGCTGGTGTCGCGTGTGGGGGGCATGACTGAAGCTTCCGTCATGAAATGCATCTGGCACAACAGCAATTGGCGTATTCGCAACATGCGAAACGAACTTGTAACGAGCGTGTCACCGATTGAGCATATCGTCGCAGACATACTTCTCGTGTTCATACGGCAACTGTGATTGCGATACTGACAACAGAGAAGAGTGGTCATGCGGGGCAAAACCTGGCGAGTGCTGACTGCGGCCAGCGCATGTGTGGTACTCGGGGCCGCACTGTCGGGGTGTGGTGGGGAATCCGGTGATTCCGACACCGTCACCCTGAAGTTCCTCAACTACGGCGACTGGGTCGGCGCGACCGAGATCGCGGACTTCGAGAGTGCCAACCCCGGCATCAAGATCGAGCAGTACGCCCTGCCCGACGGCGGCTCGTCGGCCCTGGCAGCCCAATTGGCCAAGGACAAGGGCGTTTACGACCTGGTCGCGGTCGGCAACGCCACCGCGGCCCGACTCGACGCAGGCAATCTGCTGGCAGATTTCGACCCGGCCACGGTTCCGAACCTGGAGAACATGCCGCCGCAGTACGTCGACGAGTTTCCCTGGGGAATCCCCACCGACCTCGGCAAGGTCGGGATCATCTACGACAAGGAGAAGGTCCCCAACCCTCCGACGTCGTGGAAGGAGCTGTTCGACAACGCCGCGCAGTGGACGGGCAAGATCGTGCTACCGGACTACGACCTCGACGTGCAGGCGATCGCGCTGCTCTCGCTCGGCTACGACATCAACACCACCGACAGCGGCGAACTCGAGCAGGCCGAGGCGAAGATCAAGGAGATCAAGCCGCACCTGCTCGCGTTCCAGCGCACCGGCCAGGCGAAGTCGGTCGTGGACGGTTCCGCGCTCATCGCGGTCGGCTACGACTACGCGTTCGCGGGCGCCGACGATCCCAAGCTCGGCTGGGTCTCGCCGAAGGAGGGCACGCCGGGCTACATCGAGGGCGTCGCGCTTCTTCCCGGGAGCACGCACACCGCGGAGGCCCTGAAGTTCCTCGACTTCCGCCTCGAGCCCCAGACCTACGGCGGCTTCATCAACAACACCGGCGCCTCCTACCTGATGCCGTCGGCCGAGCAGTACATCGAACCGAAGATCCTGGAAAACCCGGCGCTCCAGCAGAACACGGCATCGCCGTTCATGGCTGAGAAGTTCCTGTCGGCAGAGGACACCGAGGCGCGGGCCAAGATGTGGAACCGGATCAAGGCGTCCTGATGACCCAGGCACCACCCATGGCTCCGCCGGACACCGCGGTGCTCCGCGCAGAGGGGGCGGCGGCGACCCCGCCGCCGCCGAGTGACAGCGGCGCGCTGCGCCGCGGTCGGCACCTGTCCGGGATCCTGCTCGCGGCGCCGATGACGGTGTACGTGGCGGTCTTCTTCGTCGCCCCGCTCGTGCTCCTCGCGGTGTACAGCGTCATGAAATTCGATCTGCTCACCTTCCAGGTGAAGTCGGGCTTCACTCTGGAGAACTATCGCGAGATGTTCAGCGGTACCTACGTCGGCGCCGTGACGCGTTCGCTGGGAATGACGGTCCTCATGACCGCGGTGTGTGTCGTGCTCGGCTTCCCGGTCGCGCTCACCATCGCCCGCGCACGCGGCCGGCTCAAGGCACTCCTGCTGGTCGCGGTCATCGTGCCGTACTGGATCAGCTTCGTGGTGCGTACCTACGCCTGGCTCGAACTGCTCTCGCCGACCGGCGCCGTCTCGAAACTCGCCGCGCTCCTCGGAATCGTCCCGGAGGGAACCCAGCTCGGCTACTCGACGTTCGCGATCGGAGTCGGCATGGTCGCCGGCTACCTGCCGCTGATGATCCTGCCGATGTTCATGGCACTGGACCGGATCGACCCGGCACTGCAGGAAGCGGCCGCCGACATGGGGCTGAGCAGGCGCCGGGCCTTCTGGAAGGTCACCGTGAAACTGGCCATGCCCGGCAGCATCGCAGGCGTGCTCCTGGTCGGGATCCCGGCGACCGGTGAGTACACCATTCCGGCCATCCTCGGTGGTTCGAAGACGCTCATGGTCGGCAACGTCCAGGCCGAGCAGTTCCTCTCGACCGGCAACTACCCGTTCGGTGCCGCCATCGCGACGACGCTGATGGCCATCATGCTCGTCGTGCTCTTCGCCTCACGCAAACGCCTGGATCGATTGGGGGACATCACATGAAGCGCCGGATCAGTCCCGCCGCGATCGTGACCTGCCTTGTCTTCGCGTTCCTCTACCTGCCCATCGGCATGGTGATCGTCAACGCGTTCAACGCCAACGAGAACCTCGTCGGCTGGGGCGGTGCGACGTTCGAGTGGATCGCGGAAGCGTTCGCCGACGAGCGGGTGCGCCAGGACTTCCTGACCAGCTGCGTGATCGCCCTGCTCTCCACCGTGGTCGCGGTCGCCCTGTCGCTGGCCGCGGTGATGGCGGTCTCCCGTCTGCCGAAGAAGGCCGGTGCGGCACTGCAGACCCTCACCTACGCCAGGTTGATGATCCCGGAGGTCGTGATCGCCGCGGGCATCCTGGTGGTGATCCAGCGTCTCGGGCTGACCACCGGAACGTGGTCGGTCGTGGCCGGGCACATCGTGTTCTGTTCCGCCTACGCCACATTGGTGCTCCAGTCGCGCTTCGCGACCCTGACGGGTACGTACGACGAGGCCGCCGCCGACCTGGGCGCCTCGCCTCGCCGGGTGTTCCTGAAGGTGCTGTGGCCGATGATGATGCCCGCCGTCGTCATCTCCGCGCTGCTCTCCTTCACGTTCTCCTTCGACGACGTCGTCAGCACGGTCTTCCTGGCCGGGCCGGACACCGAGACCCTGCCGGTGCTGATCCTCAGCCTCGCGCGTCACGGCACGTCGCCGGAGGTCAACGCGATCGCCGTTGCCTTCATGTTCGTCTCGCTCGTCCTGATGTGCCTGGTCGCGTTGGCCTCCCTCTGGCCCTCCAAGCAGACACGTCGCGCCACCTCGGAAGAAGAAGTTGCATGACAACCACCGCCGACCCGGGTTACAGCCCCGCCTCGCTCAGGCTCGAGAACCTCGCGTGCTCCTTCGGTGACCACCATGTCGTGAAGGGCATCAACCTCGAGATCAAAGGGGGCGAGTTCTTCTCGCTCCTCGGTCCCAGCGGCTGCGGCAAGACCACGACGCTGCGCATGATCGCCGGTCTCGAGCAGTCCAACGCCGGTCGTATCCTCGTGGACGACAAGGAGATCCAGAACGTGCCGCCGCACAAGCGGCCGGTGCACACCGTCTTCCAGAACTACGCCTTGTTCCCGCACCTGACAGTCTTCGACAACGTCGCGTTCGGGCTCCGCGAGCGCAAGGAGAACAAGCAGGTCATCGAGGAGAAGGTCCGGAAGTTCCTCGACCTGGTCGAGTTGGGCGGCAAGGAGGATCATCGCCCGCGTCAGCTCAGTGGCGGCATGCAGCAGCGAGTCGCGCTGGCGCGTTCGCTGGTGCTCGGCCCCCGGGTCCTGCTGCTGGACGAGCCGCTCGGTGCACTGGACCTGCGGATGCGCCGCCAGATGCAGGTGCTGCTCAAGGCCGTGCAGCACGAGCTGGGCATCACCTTCGTCTACGTCACCCACGACCAGGAGGAGGCGTTCGCGATGTCCGACCGGGTCGGTCTCATGCAGAACGGCGACCTGGTTCAGGTTGCCTCACCCGCAGCGGTCTACCACGAGCCCGCGACCCGCTTCGCCGCCGGATTCGTCGGCGCCTCCAACAGTCTGGACGCTGTCGTCACCGGCTCGGGGCAGGGCTGGTACGACGTGGTGATTCCCGGCGTGGGCGAGGGTCGTGTCGAGGGAACCGGGGAGGTTCCGGCCGACAAGAATGTCACCCTGATCCTGCGGCCGGAGGTCGTCGGCCTCCAGTCTGTCGAGGACACCGACGTCCCGTCGACCGAGGGTCACGACTTCCGTGTCGAGGGCATCGCGAAGGACATCGCGTTCCTGGGTGCGCGCACCTCGGTGCGCGTCGAGCTGGCCGGCGGCCGGGTGATCACCGCCGACCTCGCCAGCCGCACCGTGCCCGCCGACGTCACCGTCGGTGCGCCGTGCCGGGTTTCGTGGCGCAGCGCCGACATGTGGACGGTGACCCGATGACCTACTCCATCGTCGCCCGGTGCGAGCGCACCGGTCAGTTCGGGGTCGCGACCGCCACGTCCGACGTCGCAGTCGGGGCCCGGGTGCCGTGGCTGCGCACCGGAGTCGGCGCGGTCGTCACCCAGCATCGCACCGATCCGCGGCTCGGTCCCCGCATGCTCGACCTGATGGCCCGCGGGGCCACCGCGGCCGAGGCCGTCGACGGTGTGCGCCATTCCAGCGTGCACGCCGACTGGCGTCAGCTCGCAGCAATCGGCCTCACCGGTCCCGGAATCGCTTGGACCGGTGCGCATGTCGATCGGATCGGCGTGTCCGTCGCCACTGCCGCCGACCATGTCGTCGTGGGCAACATCCTGGTCGGCGACGTCGTCGGCAAGGCCGCGAGCGCGGCCTTCGACGCCGATGCCGGCCTGGAACTGGGGGAGCGGCTGGTCCGCGCTGTCGAGGCGGGCCTCGCGGCAGGCGGCGAGCCGGACCCGCTCCGATCGGCCTGCCTGCGCGTGCACGGCAGCGAACAGTTCCCCCTCGTCGACCTGCGCGTCGACGAGCATCCGGAGCCCCTGCGCGAGCTGCGCCGGTTGTGGGAGCTGTACGGTCCGGCCGCAGGCGAATACGTCAGCCGGGCAATCGATCCCGATTCCGCGCGTGGTGTGGCCCCGGGTGCGGAGGAAGCCGATGTCTGAGCCGACACCCGCCTCCGTCGCCGAGCTCGCCGCGCTGCTCGAACCGCGGCTGCCGAGCATTCTCGACCTGGCCGTGGGGATCACCGCGGTCGAGAGCGGATCCCTGATGCCCGCGGGTGTCGACCGGGTCGGCGACCTGGTCGCCGAGCGGCTCGAGGCGCTGGGCTTCACCACGCGCAGGCACGAGATCGCGCCGGGCCGGGGCCGGGCGTTCGAGGCCACCCTCGAGACCGGAGAACCCGGACTGCATCTGCTCGTACTCGGTCACGCCGACACGGTGTGGCCGGAGGGGTCGACGGACGACTGGCCGGTCGTGACCGATGAGCCCATCATGTCCGGACCGGGTCTCGGCGACATGAAATGCGCTCTCTCGATGGCCGTCCACGCGATCGAGGCGGCACTCGAGACCTCGGTGCCGGGCGTCGCGTCGATCACCTACGCGCTGGTGTCGGACGAGGAACTGGGCAGTGTGGACAGCCGCGACTGGCTGGCGGACCTGGGCCGGCGCACGGACGTGTGCCTGGCCCTGGAAGCCGGTCTGGCCGACGGGGGCGTGATCGTCTCCCGCGGCGCGGTCGGGGCCATGATCGTCACCGCCCACGGCCGCACGGCGCACTGCACCGACGACACGGGCGCGAGTGCACTGCATGCGCTGGCCCCACTCGTCGAGGAACTGGAGTCGCTCACGAATCGGGCGCAGCGCACGCTGTGCAGCGTCGGAATTCTGCGCGGGGGCACCGCGCGTCAGGTCGTCCCCGACCGCGCCGAGCTCCACGTCGACCTGCGTGCCCCCGACGATGCGACGGGCGCGGCGCTGGTCGACGAGATCCGCCGTCGCGCTCAGGCGCGTGCGGGTGACGGCGTCACCGTCGAGATCTCCGGCGGCATCACCAGACCCGCACTGCCGCGCTCGGTCACCGGCCCCGTCTACGCGCTCGCCGAGGACCTGGCCTCCGCGGGAGGGCTGGCGATTCGCCGGATCGACGAGATGGGCGGATCGGACGCCAGTCTCGTCGGGCAGTTCGCGCCGCTCGCGCTCGACGGACTGGGGCCGATCGCCTTCGACCAGTGCAGCCGCGCCGAGACGGTGGCGCGCGACTCCGTCGTCCCACGCACGGCGCTGCTGGCCGCCCTCATCGGCCATGCCGGACAGCTCGCCGCACACGTGCCGAACCAGGAGGACCTCCGATGAGCCTCGACGCACCGACTCAGATTTTCAGTGTTGCAAATATGACGATTGAGGTTGCGGATAGCGCAAATGGTGTGAACAGTGACGTTCTGGACTTCGTCGTCGGGCTCACGTGGCAGCAGGTGCCGACCGAGGTGCGCCGCCGCCTGGGCATGCTCACCCTCGACGCCTCGGTCGCTGCCCGCGCCGGCACCCGGCTGAGTGCGGCGCGCATCATCACCGACTACGTCACGACCGCGATGGGTGGCAACGAGGCCACCTGTGTGCTCGATGGGCGGCGCGTCTCGGCGCCCGGCGCGGCGCTCGCGAACGGCACCGTGATGAACGCCGTCGACTACGACGACGGGCACTCCCTCGCCAAGGGACACCCGGGGGCGGTGGTCATCCCGGCCGCGCTCGCGGTCGCCGAGGCGACCGGGGCAAGTCACGAGGAGTTCCTCCTCGCCACACTGATCGGATACGAGGTGGGCATCCGTGCTGCAATGGCGCAGCACGACCGCTGGCCGCTGTTCCACAGCAGCGGAACCTGGGGTGCCATCGGCGCCGCCGCCGCGAGCGCCCGGTTGCTCAAGCTGTCGCCCGAGCAGGTCGACGCCGCGATCGGCTTGGCGGAGTACCACGCCCCCGTCGACCTGATCATGCGGGCGGTCGCCGAGCCCACCATGGCCAAGGACGCGATGGGCTGGGGCGCGCACGTCGGTGTCACCAGCGCCCAACTCGCCGCGGCGGGCTTCACTGCCCATCGTTCCGAGTTCGTCGCCGACCGCCTCGGTCACGGCGGCGCGGATCTGGGTTGCGAGTGGCAGGTGATGCGCACCTACGTCAAGCCGTTCCCGTGCTGTCGCTGGGTACATCCGGCGCTGACCGGCGCCGAGCTGGCTCTGCGCGTGGTCGGCCGCGAGCGGCTCGATCCCGCCGAGGTGACGGGCGTGCGGGTGCGCACCTTCCAGGCCGCGGCCGACCTGGCCCGGATGGTGCCGTCCACCAGTGAGGAGGCCCAGTTCAACCTGATCTGGCCGCTCGCCGCGTACCTGAGCACCGGCGGTTTCGGTCTGGAGTCGATCACGGGCCGTCTCGGGGATCCCGAGATCGCGCGGATGGCCGGTTTGATCGAGGTCGTCGTCGACCCCGACCTCGAGGCCGGGTTCCCCGCGGTCCGCCGCAGCGGGATCACGGTGACGCTCGCCGACGGCCGCACGGTCGACAGCGGGCTGTGCTCCGCCGCCGGGAACGAGGACGACCCGCACTGGGAGGACGTGGTGCGGGGCAAGTTCGCCTCCGTCTCCGACGAGCGCTGGGCTGCCTTCGGCGCCGAACCCCTGACCGCCGCGACCCGAGACCTTACGGCCGTCGACCCACTGGCCCCGCTGACCCATCCGCTGCCGCACCCGAGCGTCGAGGAGGGTCGCCAGGACACCTGATCCCGTTCCGCCTCAACGTATTCCATGCGGATGCCGTCTCGCACCCAAGAACGTCTCGCACCCAAAACCACCGAAGGAGAAACCATGACCTCCCCCGAGCAGACCAAGCGCCTCGCCGCCATCGACGCCCTCGCCCAGGGCTTCCGCGACCGCGCCCGCCACTACGACGAGGAGGCGATCTTCCCGACCGAGAACTTCGCCGAGCTGCAGGAGGCGGACCTCCTCGCGCTGACCCTCCCCGAGAAGTGGGGCGGTGCCGGCCTGTGGAGCGAGGGCGGCTTCGCCGAGTACTACGCGCTCATCGAGCACCTCGCCGCCGTCGATGCCCCGACCGCGCAGCTGTTCCAGGTCCACTCGCACGCCATCGGCATGATGTCCTACGCCGCCACCGACGCGCAGATGGAGAAGTACGTCGTGCCGATCGCCAAGGCCGGCGAACTGGTCGCCTCGGTCGGCAGCGAGTCGGTGCCGGGCAAGAACAACCTCGGCACCTCCAGCAGCCAGCTGGTCCGCAACGAGCAGGGCCAATGGGTTCTCAACTGCACCAAGCACTTCGCCTCTCTCGGCCCCGGTGCCTCGCACTACCTCATCTGGCTGGCACTGCCGGGAACGGAGAACTACGACCACCGCACCGTCGCCGTGCTGGTGCCGCGCGACGTCCCCGAGGTCGAGTTGATCGACAACTGGGACGTGCTCGGCATGCGTTCCACCGTCAGCTGGGCCGTGAAGGTCACCGACTACGTGCTGCCCGACGACGCGATCTTCGGTGAGCCGGGCTGGTGGGAGACCGGCGACACCCGCACGTTCACGCTCGCCTTCGCGGCCAACCACCTCGGTGCCGCCCGGGGCGCCCTCGACTTCTCGGTCGAGTGGGTGCGCGAGCGTCCGCAGCTGGCGGGCAGCGAACTGATCCAGTTCCAGCTGGGCGAACTGGCCGCCAAGCTCTCGACCGCCCGTGCGGGGCTGTTCCACGCCGCCGCGGCATGGGATGCGGGCCAGCGGTCGGAGGGCGAGTTCCGCGGAGTCCACGCGCTGACCGTCGCCAAGCAGGTCTCCCTCGAGGTCACCCAGCGCTGCCTCGACATCTGCGGATCGCGCTCGATGTTCAAGACCTACCCGCTCGAGCGTTTCTACCGCGACACCCGCGCGTTCTCGCTGCACTACCGGGTGGACAACTACACACGCAATCTCGGTGCCTCGCTGCTCGCGCAGGGGTTCTCGGTCAACGGCAACGGCGGCCTGACCCCCGTCCAGGCCTGATTCCCGACGCGCCAGTCCCTGCGCCCCACCACCACTTCGCATCATCACCACCACTTCGCATTATCACCACCACGGGAGCACCCATGCACTCGCCGACGACCGGCACCGACCCGACAACCCTCAAAGCCGCCTTTGCCGGTTTCCCCTCCGGAGTGACGGCGGTGTGCGCCGAGGTTGACGGCGAACCGGTCGGCATGGCCGCGAGTTCGTTCACCGCGGTGTCGCTCGACCCGCCGTTGGTGTCGGTCTGCGTGATGTCCGGATCACGCACATGGCGGCGACTGCAGGACGCGCCGCGCCTGGGCATCAGTGTGCTGGCAGCGGGCCAGGGCACGGTGTGCCGGGCGCTGGGGTCCGGGGCGGCGGATCGGTTCCTGGGCGTCGACACCGTCGTCACGCCCGACGGCGCCGTCCTCGTCCGGGGAGCGGGTGTGTGGCTGGAATGCGAGGTCGAGAACGTCGTGCCCGGAGGCGATCACGTCATCGTCCTGTTCCGCGTGCTCGGGCTCGACGTGAACACGGACCGGGAGCCGCTGGTGTACCTCGCCGGCAGCGTCCGCGACCTCGCACCCCGGACCCCGGTCGGCGTCGACCGACACGGGTCCGCATCACCCGAAGGAGTCCTGTCATGACCGGTCGTCGCGTGATCGTGGTCGGGGGCGGCCTGATCGGCCTCTCGATCGCCCGCGCCCTCACCGAACGGGGCATCGGTGACGTCCTGGTGCTCGAACGCCACAGCCTCGCAAGCGGCGGAACCGGCAAGTCGAGCGGGATCGTGCGTTCCCACTACGGTGTTCCGTCGATCGCCGCGATGGCGTGGCGCAGCCTGCCCACCATCGAGCGCCTCGGCGACGAGGTGGGCTTCCGGCAGGTCGGGTACATGGTCGCCGTGGGATCGGAGAACGAGGAGGCGTTGCGGGCGAACACCGAGATGCACCAGTCACTCGGCATCGAAGCGGAGATGATCGACCACGACCGGGCTGGTGCCCTGTGGCCCCATCTCAACCTCGAGGACATCGCGGCCTTCTCCTACGAGGCTCGTGGTGGCTACGCCGACGCGTCACAGCTCGCTCTGCACTTCGGGGCGGTGGCACGGGCGGCAGGCGCCAGGGTCCGGCAGAACACCGCCGTCGCGCGGGTGCTGACCACGGGTGGCCGTGCCACCGGCGTTGAGTTGGCCGGCGGCGAGATCCTCGAGGCCGACACCGTCGTCGTCGCCTCCGGGTGGTGGTCGGGCAAGCTGATGGCGGATCTCGGCATCGATCTGCCGATCGAGTCGCTGCGTTCGGAACTGCTCATGGTCGACGCAGGCGAGCCCCTGCGTGACCTGCCCGCGCTGTCGGATCTGGTGAGCCTGCAGTACGTGCGGATCGAAGGGTCGGGCGAGCTGCTGGTCGGCAACAGCGACCACAGCACGCCCAAGTTCGCCGACCCGGACTCGTACTCGAATCAGGCCGGTGAGGCGGGCCTCGAGCGGGCGGCGGTCAAGGTGCTGCACCGCTTCGACGGGTTCCCGAACCCGTCGGTGTCACACACCTACGCCGGCTGTTACGACATCACCCCGGACTGGAATCCCGTCATCGGGCCGGTCGCGATCGACGGCCTGTTCCTCGCTGCCGGGTTCAGTGGTCACGGGTTCAAGATCAGCCCCGCCGTGGGTGATCTGATGGCCGACCTGATCGTCGACGGCGACAGCCGGGACCCGGACGTCCCGGCGGCGGACTTCCGGCTCGAACGGTTCGCCGAGGGGAAGCTGCTGTCCAGCCTCCACTCGTACGTCGGGGCAGGAGAGATGCGGTGAGCGACGGGGCAAAGGCAGTCGCGGGCGACACCGTCGCGGGACTACTGGCGGAGATCGAGGACATCGGACGGGACCCGCAGCGTGGCGGATACTCCCGGCCGGTGCACTCGTCCGCCGAACACGAACTGCGGGAGTGGTTCGTCGCGCACGCGCAGAAGCGTGGCCTGGAGGTGGAGGTCGATCGCAACGGCGCGATCTGGGCCTGGCACGCACCCGACGGGTCCCGCGACGACGCGGTCGTGACCGGCAGTCACCTGGACTCGGTACCCGGTGGCGGCGCGTTCGACGGACCTCTCGGGGTCGCGTCGGCGCTGGTGGCGTTCGACGTGCTCCGTGACCGCGGCGCGCTCGGCCGCCGGCCGCTCGCTCTCGCGGTGTTCCCCGAGGAGGAGGGGTCGCGGTTCGGGGTGGCCTGCCTGGGATCCCGGCTGATGACGGGTGCCATCGATCCCGATCGGGCCCGGGCGCTGACCGACGTCGACGGGAACACCTTCGCGGAGGTCGTCGCCCGCGGCGGACTCGATCCGGCCCGCCTCGGTCCCGACCCGGAGGCGCTGGCGCGGATGTCTGTGTTTGTGGAACTGCACGTGGAGCAGGGCCGCGGACTGATCGACCTGGACCGGCCGATCGCGGTGGCGTCGTCCATCCTCGGTCACGGCCGGTGGCGGGTGAGCATCACCGGCGAGGGCAACCACGCCGGGACCACGTTGATGGTCGATCGGAGCGATCCGATGGTCGCGGCCGGTCGGCTGGTGTCCCGGATCCGGGACCTCGCCCGCGCGCAGTCCGCAGCCCAGGCCACGGTCGGTCGGCTGGTCCCCACGCCGGGCGGGACCAACGTCATCGCCTCCCGGGTGGACCTGTGGGTCGACGTGCGTCATCCCGAGGACACGGTCACGACCGTCCTGGTGGAGCAGATCCGTCAGGCGGCGACCCTGCTCGCCGCGGAGGAGGGCTGCGCCGCGGTGATGACCGAGGAATCGTTCAGTCCCACCGTCGATTTCGACCCCGCACTGCGGGACACCCTGGCAGGCGCGTTGTCCGACGCGCCGGTGCTCGGCACCGGTGCCGGTCACGACGCGGGTGTGCTCAAGGACCACGTCCCCACCGCGATGCTCTTCGTCCGCAATCCCACGGGCATCTCGCACTCGCCGAGCGAACACGTCGAGGTCGACGACGCCGAAGCCGGAGGGGTCGCGCTCGCGGATGCCCTTGGCCTCCTGCTGCGCTGAGACCGCGGGTCTGCCGAAAACCGGCGCCCCGCACCCGCGGCGCCAGTACTGTGACCGCAGTCACATCAGGTGGGAGGGTGTCGTGAAGGTGAAGTCGCTGGTTGCCGGGATCGTCAGTGCGGGTTTTCTCGGGGCGTGCGTGTGGGGAGCCGCCGCGTTGGTCTCGGCGGGCGTCGACTTCCCGGACAACGCGGTGTTCCAGTCGCCCGCATCGCATTCGGCGGTGGTGGCCGACCCGGGTCACTGAACTGGTGGCTCGGGCGGCCCCGTCGCCGAGGTCTCGGACCGCGGAGCTCGAGTGTTCGCGCTCAGTCGATCGTGAACAGCGGCCCGGTGATGGTCAGTCCGAGATCGCCGGTGTGCGCGAAGAACGCGAACAGCATCAGTGCCGCGCCGGCCAACGCCACGTCCTTGTTGAACTGGACCATCTCCGTCTGCCGCGCCGCCGGATCGGATTCGGTCCAGAACGCGTGCATGAGTGGCGCGGTCGGCGCCAGGAAGGCGACGAGCAGCAGCGACCCGAGGTCGGCCCAGACCCCGAGGAGCACACTCAGCGCGCCGACGACCAGAACCACACCCGACACCAGGACCGCGACCCGGGGGACCGGCACGCCCCTGGCCCCGGCGTACTGGGCCATCGCCTCGGACTGGGTCAGGTGACCTGCGCCCGACGTCAGGAACAACACGCAGAAGAGAATCCGACCGATCAGAACGACGATGTCCATCGTCCACCTCCTGTGTTCAGTGCTTGCGGACGACGCGTTCGGGTTCGCCCGGCCTCCAGATCGTGATGTCGAGATGGCCGTCGACGAGCTGGACGGCCGACGCACCGGTGATGTCCGCGGCGTAGAACGGGCGGAACTCCCTGCCCCGCAGGTCGAATCCGGTCTCCTCGAACAGTGCCGTCGCGAACCGTTGGTGCAGCCGCGGATCCCGCACGTCGTGGACGGTGCCCCACAGTTTCGCGTCACCGTCGCCGACCATCGAATCGACGGTCGCGGTGTGCAGGCAGAAGCGGGGATCGCGGCCCAGATCCCGGAACTTCGTGGTGTCCGGCATACCGGCGATCCACAGTTCGCCCTCGAACACCCGGGGTTCGATCGGGCTGATGCGGGGGAACCCGTCGGAGCGCAGCGTCGCCAGCATGCACAGGTTGCCGGTGGCGCGGTGGCGGCGGCGGAACACCGCCGACACGAGCGGTGCGGCCGCGGTGAACTCCTGCCAGGTGGTCATCATGGCCTGCAGCCGGGGTCGAGTGGAACGGCCGGTGAGAGACCGTGCAGGTAGGTGTTCATCGCGTGCGCACACCCGACACTCCACCGGGCGTAGCTCAGTGAGTTGAGCGCGTATCCGGTGGTGACGTGCTGATAGTCGCCTTCGGTGTCGACCGGGATCCATGGTGCCAGGTCGACGATGTTGTAGATCCGCCACGACACCTCGCTGAGCGAGGCATAGCGGGCGGCGAAGGCGGCGTCGCCGACCTTGGGGGAGGCGAAGGTCCACGCCTGTGGCCGCAACGTCGTGTTCGCCCACAGGTCCACCACGAGCATCGTCGTCAGCGCACCGCCGAGACTGTGCCCGGTGACCGCGAGGGGAACCTCGGGGTCGACGGCCACGCTCAGCCCGGCGATCCCCGGCATGGTTCCCGGCTGGCCGGGCGCCGCCGTCGTCATCGTCGAGTAGATGTCGTGGAAACCCTCGGCGACGGTGCCCCCGTTCGCCACCGAGGTGAACGGCACCCGGTCCCAGTGCAGGTCGTCGAACCACTCGGTGGGGGTGACGGTGCCGCGGATTGCGATCACCTGCATCGCGGGCGTACCCCCGATCGCGAGGTAGCCGTAGAACTCCGGTATCGCCGGGCCCACCAGGAAATCACTCATCTGAATGGTGCGCACCAGCGAAAATCCGGCGGGCAGTGGGACGGTCGCGGGCCTCGGGTCGTGCGGGTGGGCGCGGAACTGGGCGTAGGTGGCTTCCACGAAGGGGCCGAGCACCACTGCGGTGGTCGGGTCGAGAGGATCGAGTGTCATGGTCGGCTCCTCGTCGCGGTGGTCGGCGGCACGAGATGCACCGGGCCACCCGGTCGGGTCATGCCGGAGCGAACAGGGTCCGCACGAACGTGTTCGCCTCGCTTTCGGACGCCAGCATCGTCTGCAGGTGATCCTTGGGATAGACCTTGAAGGTGAACCGCTGGCCGTTCACCGCCAGGTCGGCGGCCAGCTTGAACGTCAACGGCGCGGGGACGATCGTGTCGAAGAGGCCCTGCCCCAGGAAGAGCGGCCGATCGTAGCCGCGCAGCGGAATCGCCAGCATCTCGCGGAGCGCGGCCAGGATGGGCGCGTCCAGTTGTCGCGAGAACAGTGCGCCGATCGACGTGGTGCCGATCGCGGTGGCCGCCTCCTCGTAGCAGAGCTGTTCCGCCTGCGCGAGAACCTCTCTGCCGCGCGCACTCAGGTACGAGTCGACGTCCACGTCCGGGCGCGTCGCGCGCAGTCCCGCCAGGACGTACGAGATGAACACCGTGGTTCCGGTCAGCGGCAGCGGCGGGAACAGCGGGCCGCCCAGCGGTGCGAGGTTCTCGATGTTCGACGGCACACCCAGTGCGACCGTGCCGCGGTAGTCGAGTTCCGGTGCGTAGGAGGTCGCGATCGTGGCCGCCACCATCGCCGCCTGCCCGCCCTGGGACTGGCCCAACGTCACCCACCGGTCCGACAGGCTCGGCTCCACGGCACGGGCGGCGCGGACCATGTCGACGACGGCGTGCGCCTCCGACGCCCCGTCCAGGTAGGGGTGCACGCCCTCGGTGCCGAGGCCGACGTAGTCGGTCGCGACGATCGCGTAGCCCTGCGCGAGCCATCGGCCCAGGTAGGGGCCTCCGATCTTGCCGGTGACGGTGGGTGCGCAGCCGTCCGCGATGCCGACGGCGCCGTGTGCCCACGAGAGCACCGGCCATCCTCCCGGCGGGGGAGTTCCCGGCGGAAGGAACACCGCGCCGGTGCTGGTCGCGGGCCGATTCTGTGCGCCGAGGGTGCCGTAGGTCAGTGCAGAACCGGAGACCGCGCCGGGGATCCACTGCTCCGCGGGCAGTGCGTGGACCGCGGTCACCTCACCCGGGGCGACCGTCGTCGTGGCCGCCGCGGGCGAGGTCGCCAGCACCAGTGCGGCGAGGGTTGCCGTCGCGAGTCGCGTGAGCACGGTTCTCAGTGGACCACGGGGGGAGTCGCGCGACGAATCATGTTGGTTTCGTCTTGGATTCGTCTTGATATCGGCCCGATGTAGGTGGGGTGAGCGCTCAGCGTGGGCCGATCGGTGCATCCGTGTACGACTCGAGGAGCCGGAGGTTGGTCTCGGCGTACGTCTGAGCTGCGCCGGGCGACAGCAGCGTCGACGGCGTGCTGACGATGTCACATCCCGGTGCGGTGGGAGCGCCGGTGAACCGGTCGCGCAGCCAGTTCAGCGTGTCCGAGGCGCCGGTGATGAGCACCGTCGCGTGCAGTCCGGTCTCGTGCCGCCGGTAGGTGACCGGGGTGCCGCCCCGGCAGTACTGGTCGACGAGGTGATCCACCGTGCCGATCGGGACGATCTCGTCGGTTACGGCGCTATAGACGTACACCGGCGCCGTGGGAGCGGCCGAGCCCAGCTTGATCTCCTGCACGGCGGCCGTGATCGCAGGCAGTTCCATCAGCTGCGCGTACGGGACCGTGAGGTAGGGGCTGTTGTCCCGGAGGATGTTCGAGGCGACGGTAGCGATCACGCACTGGTCACCCATCTCGTCCAGGGCGGCCCGACCCTCCGGGGTGAGGTGCGCGTCGATCTCGCGCGCGGCCTCCGGGAAGATCTGCCGGGTGCCTGCGATTCCGATCAACTGCAGACCCGCCCAGAACGTCCCGCTGAGGTGGTTCATGGCGACGGGGTCCGGGACCGGTGAGCCGAGCGCGGCGCCGCGGATGTTCAGCTCCGGCGCATACGACGGCTGCAGCTGCGCTGCCCAGCCGGTGGCGAGTCCGCCACCGGAGTAGCCCCACAGTCCCACCGGTGTGCCCGACGCGGAAAGTTCGAGCGGCGCGAACTGCTCGGCGGCCCGGACACCGTCCAGGACCGCGTAACCGGGCTCGCGCGGTGCGCCGATGCGTGCCGCGGGACCCTCGTGATCGGGAACCGACACCGCCCAGCCCTGTTGCAGGGCATAGGTGATGAAGGTCATCTCGCCCTGGGTGAAGAAGCCTCCGGGGCCGGAGCCGGCCTGCATCGTGACCGAGGGTCCGCACGCGGGATCGACGCTGTCGTGCGCGACCTGGTAGGAGAGCAGCGGCCGCCCGCCCGGAGCGGGCGCGCCCGCGGGCCGGATCACGGTGGTGACCGTCGCGGTGGGCTCACCGGCGAGATCGGTTGTCCGGTAGAGGAGTTGCCATGCCTCCGCGTTGAACGGCAGGACGGAGTAGGACGCGAGCTCCACGGGCCGCTCCCTCAGGATCGAGCCGGGTGTCGCGGATTCGAATCCGTCCGGGGGAGTGTAGAACGCGTCGATGGCAGGCTGGGCCTGTGCGGATGCCGTGGGGCCCGCGGCAGCGCCGGTGCCGAGAAGGGTCGTCGCGACGAGGGTGGCGAGGACTCCCGACAGGCGCATGAGCGGCAGCGTAGTCGGCCGGTCGCGAGTGCGAGGCGCCTTGTGTGACGTGACTCCCGCACGTCGGTGGCGGCCGGCGGACCGAGTGCGTGCTTCCATATCCGGAGCGAGGTGTTCCGGCTTCGCCGCCGGCGGGAGGAACGATCCAGATGCACTTCCACGTGGCCGGACGACCGGACCGCGAGCCCTGCTCCGCGCTCGTGGCGGTGACGCAGTGATCGACCCTCGGGTCGTGCGGCTCGGCGTCGCGGAGTCGATCGAGACGGTGCACGAGGTGGCGCAGTTGATCACTCGGTTGCGTGCCGCCGCAGAGGATCTCGGCAACCGCGAGGCCGTCGGTGCTCAGCTCGACCAGGCCGCCGCCGCGCTCGCCGTGGCAATGGATGCACTGTCGGGAGCCGCTGGGTCGCTTGCCGAGGTGACGCAGGTCGAGCGCGCCGAAAGAGGTGTGCCCGTCGGGGAGTACACCGCCGTCATCGACCCGGAGGGCGAGACTCGCTGGGTCGAGAGCCCCGAGCCGCTCGAGCGTGCGCGCACGTACCGGTGTATCCGCGTCGTCAGTGGACACGGCGGTGACGAGGTCGCGGTCGTGGAATTCGACTCGGCGGCCCGGTGGGAGCCGGGGATCTACGACAGGGTGCTGTTCGACGCGGGCTGGGTCCGTGTCGGGCCGTGGTGCGGGCAGAGCTTCTGCGCGGTCGAGCCGGGGCCGGGAGCGTTCCCCGGGTCCGACTGACCCTGCACGGCAGATCCGGTGCGCCCGGGCGCGGTTCAGCGCCGGGCGTGCTCGCCGAGCCGGCTGCGGACGCCGTCCACGAAGAGGCTCAGCCCGTAGTCGAAACGCGCTGTCCCGCTGGTGCTGTCGTACAGCGGCGAGGCGTCCTCGGTGAGTGCGCCGTGGCTGTCCATCTGCATCCGGGACTGCTCGTCCGTCGTCTGCCCGAGGATGTAGAACAGCAGCGTGTCGGCGGCGAACTCGGCTTCGTCGGCCGGCAGCCCGGCCTCGGTGCACGACCGTGCCAGGGTGTCGCGAGCGTCGTTGGTCGCCAGTCGCGCCGCGTAGGAGGCGGCCGCCAGCTCCGCGCCGTCGCGGTGGGCGAGCAGTGCGTCCCGGATGCGGTGTGCCAGCACGTCGAGGCGCTCGTCCCACGCGGATGCGTCGATCGGCCCGGACACCCGGCCGAGCATGTCGTCGGTGATCGCCGCCAGCAGCGTCTGCTTGTTTGGGAAGTGCCAGTACAGCGCGCCGGGCTGCACGCCGAGCGAGGTGGCCAGCCTGCGCATGGTCAGGTCGCCCAGGCCGTACTCGTCGAGGATGGTGATCGCCCCGGCCAGGACGTCGGCTCGTCGCAACTGCACGTGTTGTCCGTTTCCGTCGGTGTTGGTTGACACCATTTCACCACGACCCTAACCTGAACGGCGTTCAACTTGTACGGTGTTCAAGTTCGTCGAGCTAATCACTTCGCGATCGGAACACTCGCCCGGCATTCAGGAGTTACCCGTGACCCAGGCCCCCGTCCGCACCGACATCCTCGCGATCGCGCGGGAGCAGGTCCTCGAGCGTGGTGAGGGCCTGACCCAGGAGCAGACCCTGCAGGTGCTGCAGCTGCCCGACGATCGGCTCGAGGACCTGCTCTCGCTCGCGCACGACGTGCGCATGAAGTGGTGCGGTCCGGAGGTCGAGGTCGAGGGCATCATCTCGCTCAAGACCGGCGGCTGCCCCGAGGACTGCCACTTCTGTTCGCAGTCAGGGCTTTTCGCGTCCCCGGTCCGCGCCGCCTGGCTCGACATCCCGAGCCTGGTCGAGGCCGCCAAGCAGACCGCCAAGACCGGCGCCACCGAGTTCTGCATCGTTGCGGCAGTCCGTGGGCCCGACGAGAAGCTGATGGCACAGGTCGCCGCCGGTGTCGAGGCGATCCGGGGCGAGGTCGACATCCAGGTCGCGTGCTCGCTGGGCATGCTCACCCAGGAGCAGGTCGACCAGCTGGCCGCGATGGGCGTGCACCGCTACAACCACAACCTCGAGACCTCCCGGTCGCACTTCCCCAACGTCGTCACCACCCACACCTGGGAGGAGCGCTGGGACACCCTGCGGATGGTCCGCGAGGCCGGCATGGAGGTCTGCTGCGGCGGCATCCTCGGCATGGGGGAGAGTCTCGAACAGCGCGCCGAGTTCGCCGCCAACCTGGCCGAGCTCGAGCCCGACGAGGTGCCCCTGAACTTCCTCAATCCCCGCCCCGGCACCCCGTTCGGCGACCTCGAGGTGCTGCCTGCGGCCGACGCGCTGCGGGCCGTGGCCGCGTTCCGGCTCGCGCTGCCGCGGACGATCCTGCGCTTCGCCGGCGGCCGGGAGATCACCCTGGGTGACCTCGGCGCCAAGCAGGGCATCCTCGGCGGCATCAACGCCGTCATCGTCGGCAACTACCTGACCACCCTCGGCCGTCCCGCCGAATCCGATCTGGACCTGCTCGGCGAACTGCAGATGCCGATCAAGGCCCTCAATCAGACCATCTAGGAGCGCCCGCGATGGACACGCCTGTCGCCGATGCGGCCGAGCGGTACAACCCGTACACGGGGCTGCGGATCGTGCCCGGCGTCCCGGATTCGGTGCCCGCCGCCGCGGAGTTGGGGCTCGAGCCGCCCCGGTTCTGCGAGCACTGCGGTCGCCGGATGATCGTGCAGGTCAGTCCCGACGGCTGGTGGGCCAAGTGCTCGCGTCACGGGGTCAGCGACTCCACGGAGGGCGAGCGGCGCTGAGCAGGCCGGGGCGCACTGAGGGGGGCGCCCCGGCCGAGCGCACTGAGGGGGGCGCCCCGGCCGAGCGCACTGAAGGGGACGCCCCGGCCGACGGCCCGAGCCGAAGCCCTCGCGCTCGTGAGGTCCGGCGCGCACGATCGGGAGCCGTGTCCGCGTCGTGCGTGGCACCTCGCGGTGCACCTCTAAGGTGGATGATCGTGACCACCGAGACCGACACACCCGATGCGCAGCACGCGCCCACCGCGGCGGAGCGCCGGACCCGCCGGGCCGACACGGCCGCGGCCGCCCGCGTCGTCGTCGGGATCGTCGTGGTCAGCGCGCTCGCCGGGATCGTCTGGGGTCTGCTCGTGCCCGCACAGCACTTCCTGGTCGTCTCCGGTGGCGGCGCCGTGTCGTTGACGGGGGAGAGCGGTCACCAGTTCGACGCGGTTGCGCTGTTCCTGTGCCTGGGGGCGATCCTCGGGGTGCTGTCGGCGGTCGCGGTCTGGACGCGGCGGGCGCACCGCGGAGTCGCGCAGGTGATCGGGCTGGTCGTCGGCTCCGTGGTCGGCGCATCCGCCGCCGCGGTCGTCGGGCTCGGGGTGGCCCGGTTGCGCTTCCCTGGGGTCGAGGACCTCGAACTGGGGCAGATCGTGCCCGCGACGCCGGGGCTCGGCACGATGATGGCGCTGATCGCGCAACCGTTTGCGGCGTCGCTGGTGTACCTGCTGCTCGTCTCGCTCAGCTCGCGTCCCGATCTCGGTCGCACCGCCCCCTCCGCCGCCGTCGAGAGTGCACCTGCCGACGCCGCGTCGCGGCCGTTGCTCCGATAGCTGAACTCTCGCGGGATCAGGTGGGGGGCCGCAGCGCGGCGAACTCGTCGGTGACGCGCAACCGCGACTCGGCAAACCGGTACAGGGCGGGCGGACGGCCGCCGAAGCGTCCGGGCGCGGCGGTCGCGCCGGTCGCGACCAGCACCCCGCGCCGACCGAGGACCCGCTGCAGATTCGTCGCGTCCACCTGATAACCCAAAGCCGCGCAGTAGATCTCACGCAACGTCGACATCGCGAACTCGTCGGGCGCGAGCGCGAACGCGATGTTCGTGTAGGACAGTTTCGCGGCCAGTCGCGTGCGGGCGTGCTCGACGACGACACCGTGATCGAATGCGGTCGGGAGGAGAGCCGAGACCGGATGCCAGGCGGTGTCCGGGGGAATGTCCGGGTCGGCGTCGAGTGGGACGAGACCGAGGAATGTCGAGGCGATCAGCCGGACGCCGGGCACCCGGTGCGGATCGGAGAACACCGACAGCTGTTCGAGGTGCGCGACCTCCCGCACGTCGACCTTCTCGGCGAGTTGCCGCCGTGCCGAGGTCTTCAGATCCTCGTCGTCGCGTAGCAGTCCGCCGGGCAGCGACCAGGCGCCGCGTTCGGGTTCGAGGGCGCGCTGCCAGAGCAGCACGCACAGCTCGGGATTGTCGTTCACATTGCGAACCTGGAACACCGCGGTGAGCACTTCGTGGAGGGTGTTACCATTGGGCACGTTTTCGATCGTAAGTCGAAAACCCCCGAAACGGAAATCCGGGCAGCCCCCCGGCATTACCAGCGACACGGCTTCGCGGTAAGGAGAACGGCCATGACATCGACGTTGTGGGCAGGTGCAGGTCAGATCACCGACGGTCCCGGTGGCTACACCGGCGTCGAAGCCGGCCCCGAATGGGCCGCCGAGGTGCGACGACTCGCCAAGGAGCGCGGCGCGACGCTGCTCGCGCACAACTACCAGCTGCCGGCCATCCAGGACGTCGCCGACCATGTCGGGGACTCGCTGGCGCTGTCCCGGATCGCCGCCGAGGCCGAAGAGGACACCATCGTCTTCTGCGGCGTGCACTTCATGGCCGAGACGGCCAAGATCCTCAGCCCGGACAAGACGGTCCTGATCCCCGACGAGCGGGCCGGCTGCTCGCTCGCCGACTCCATCACCGCCGACCAGCTGCGGGAGTGGAAGGCCGAGTACCCCGACGCCGTGGTCGTGTCGTACGTCAACACGACCGCCGAGGTGAAGGGCCTGACCGACATCTGCTGCACGTCGTCGAACGCCGTCGACGTCGTCGCGTCGATCGACCCCGACCGCGAGGTGCTGTTCCTGCCCGACCAGTTCCTCGGGGCGCACGTCAAGCGCGTCACCGGCCGGCAGAACATGCACATCTGGGCGGGTGAGTGCCACGTGCACGCCGGCATCAACGGCGACGAGCTGACCGCCCAGGCCAAGGCCCACCCGGACGCCGAACTGTTCGTGCACCCCGAGTGCGGCTGTGCCACCTCCGCGCTGTACCTGGCCGGCGAGGGCTTCGTACCCGAGGACAAGGTCAAGATCCTGTCCACCGGCGGCATGCTCGACGCCGCCCGCGCCACCGGCGCCAGGCAGGTCCTCGTGGCCACCGAGGTCGGCATGCTGCACCAGCTGCGCAAGGCCGCGCCCGAGGTGGACTTCCAGGCCGTCAACGACCGCGCGTCGTGCCCGTACATGAAGATGATCACCCCCGCCGCCCTGCTGCGCTGCCTGCAGGAGGGCAAGGACGAGGTGCACGTCGACCCCGCGGTCGCCGAACGTGCCCGCAAGTCCGTGCAGCGGATGATCGAGATCGGCAACCCGGGCGGCGGCGAGTAGTGAACGGGCTCGCGCCCGGCGCCGGGGTGCACGACAGCTGGGAGGCGCACGCCGACCTGGTCGTGGTCGGCGGTGGGGTCGCGGGACTGACCGCGGCCCGCACCGCGACCCGCGCCGGCCTGCGGGTGCTCACCGTCAGCAAAGGCGGTCCCACCGACACCGCGACCGTGTACGCGCAGGGCGGCATCGCGGTCAGCAGCGGTTACGACGTCGACGCCCACGTCGCCGACACCCTCGCCGCCGGCGGTGGGCTGTGCGACGAGGCGGCGGTGCGGTCGATCGTCGCGGCAGGCGCGGACGCGGTCACGGCACTCGCCGACCTCGGCGCGGTGTTCGACCGCGGACGCGACGGTCAGGTCTCGCGCACCCGCGAGGGCGGGCACAGCGCTCGCCGGATCATCCACGCCGGGGGCGACGCCACCGGCGCCGAGGTGCAGCGGGCACTGAACGCGGCGGGCATGCCGGTGCTCTTCGGTGCCGCCGCCGCGCGGGTGGTGACGGGCGTCGACGGCGTCCAGGGCCTGGTCGTCCTGTCGGACAAGGGCTTCGGCACCGGCACCGACGGCACCGCCGTCGGCACCGGCATCGACAGCACCGCCGTCGGTGTCATCCACGCACCGGCCGTGCTGCTCGCCACCGGCGGCCTCGGTCAGCTGTACTCGTGCAGCACCAACCCGCCCGGTGCGACCGCCGACGGCATCGCGCTGGCCCTCGACGCCGGTGCGATCGTCGCGGACCTGGAGTTCGTCCAGTTCCATCCGACCGTGCTGTTCGCGGCAGGCGGGGTCGGCCGGCGTCCGCTGATCTCCGAGGCGGTGCGCGGCGAGGGCGCGGTTCTCGTGGACTCCCACGGGAATTCGGTGACCGCGGGTGTGCACCCGATGGGTGACCTGGCGCCGCGGGACGTGGTGTCCAAGGCGATCGCAGCACGGTTGCGGACGCTCGGGGAGGACCACGTGTACCTCGACGCCCGCCGCGTCGACGGCTTCGCGGAGCGGTTCCCGACCATCACCGCGTCCTGCCGGGAGGTGGGCCTCGATCCCGCCGCCGACCTGATCCCCGTCGCGCCTGCCGCGCACTACTCGTGTGGCGGCGTCGTCACCGACACCCACGGGCGCACCCGGGTGCCCGGCCTGCTCGCGGCCGGTGAGGTCGCGCGCACCGGGCTGCACGGAGCCAACCGGCTCGCCTCCAACAGCCTGCTCGAGGGCCTGGTCGTCGGAGAGCGCGCCGGGCTGGCCGCAGCCGAGCGCATCGGAACTTCAGTGGAGGTGGCCTCCTCGGATCTCCCTGCCGCGGAGGTGGTGTCGCGGGCCACGGTGCAGTCGCTGATGACCGCGCACGCGTCCGTCGTGCGCGACGGGGACGGCCTGTCCACGGTGTCGGTGGCACTGGCGAGCCGCGAGACGGTGCGGCCGTCGACCGTCACCGACCTCGAGGACGCCGCGCTCACCACGGCGGCGTCCGCGCTGGTGCTGGCCGCGTCCGCCCGCACGGAGAGCCGTGGCTGCCACACCCGGCTCGACCACCCCGACACCGACGACGCCTGGCGGCGGCCGCTGCCCGTGCGCCGCGAACCCGACGGCACTCTCGCCCTCACCGACCTCGTGAGCGCCGAACCGATCCCGACAGGAGCACGATGACCACCCTGGCTGACGGCCTCGACCGCGACGAGATCCGCGCGCTGGTGCGGGTAGCCCTCGACGAGGACCTGCGCTACGGACCCGACGTCACCTCGGTGGCGACCGTCCCCGAGGGGGCGGTCGCGAAGGCGTCCGTCGTCTCCCGCAGTGCCGGTGTGGTCGCGGGCATCGACGTCGGCCTGCTCGTCCTCGACGAGGTCGTCGGCGCGGGCAACTACGAGGTCCTCGCCCGCGTCGACGACGGCACCGCCGTGGCGGCGGGCGATGCGGTGCTGACCGTCTCCGCGCCGACCCGGGACCTGCTCACCGCCGAACGCACGATGCTGAACCTGCTGTGCCACCTGTCCGGCATCGCCACTGCCACCGCGCGGTGGGTCGAGGCGGTCGCGGGCACCGACTGCAAGATCCGCGACAGCCGCAAGACGCTGCCCGGGCTGCGGTCGCTGCAGAAGTACGCGGTGCGGATGGGCGGCGGCGTCAACCACCGGATGGGTCTCGGTGACGCGGCGCTGATCAAGGACAACCACGTCGCGGCCGCCGGGTCCGTGGTCGCGGCGCTACGGGCGGTCCGTGAGGTCGCGCCGGACATCGAGTGCGAGGTCGAGGTGGACAGTCTCGCGCAGCTCGACGAGGTTCTCGCGGAGGGCGTCGACCTGGTGCTGCTGGACAACTTCGCGCTCTGGGAGACCCAGTCCGCGGTGCAGCGCCGCAACACCCACTCGCCGAAGACCAAGCTGGAATCGTCCGGCGGCCTGACCCTCGACGTCGCCGCCGACTACGCCGGCACCGGCGTGGACTTCCTCGCCGTCGGCGCGCTCACCCACTCGGTGACGGTCCTGGACCTCGGTCTCGACATGTGACGCCGGCGCCCGGGCGGTGTCCGGGCGCCGACGCGGTCGCCGGCGCGGGCTCAGGCCGCCGGTGTCACCGTTACGGTCACCTCGTCGACACCGGACTCGGTCCGCACCGTCAGCAGGCGGTTCTGCCGGTCCCAGGTCACGACGTCCGCACCCGCGACCGTGACATCCCCGGGAAACCCGTTACGCGGCAGGTAGATCTCGGTGGGGGCCGTGACGGCGGGGTCAGGACGGAAGGTCAGCTCGAGGTGGTCGGTGGACGACGACCACTCGTGCGGTGTGCCCGCAACCGCGCGCGGGTAGGGCTTGTTCACGGTGTCGACGAGAATCGTCCGCGTCCCGTCCTCCAGGTACGGGCCCCAGGGACCGGGGTCGCTCGACCAGTACGCGACTCCCGCACCCATCTCCCGAGCCTCGGTGTAGACGCGATCGAGGTACTCCTGGGCGCCCGGCAGCGTGGTATCGAGCCCGAACTCGCCGAGGATGATCGGTGCCCCCTGAAGGACGTTCCCGGCGATGTGTTCGATGCTTGCGCGCCAGGTCTCGATGGTCGCGTCGGTGAGGTCCTTCGACACACCCGAGTAACCGTCACCGAGATCGAGGGGCAGCGGGTACAGGTGCGGGCAGTAGGCGATGCGTCGCTCGCCCGCACGGGGGTCGTCGATGTTGGTGAGCCCGCTCGGCACGCCCTGATTGACACCGACGGCCTGCGGGGCGACACACACCCAGCTGTCCTGGTCGGCCTGCCGAATGGCGTTGGTGGTCCGCTGGTACAGCGCGGCCAGCGGACCGGACTCGAACGCAGGCCCCTGCAGTGAGCCTCCCCACGGCTCGTTCATCAGGTCGTACGCCACGACGGTGTCGTTGTTCGCGAATCGTTCGGCGACCGCCCGCCACGCATTCGCGTAGTGCTCCGTCAGCTCGGGATGCTTGCCGGTGGTGTTCCAGAAGTTGTCGAATGCGCGGATGACGCCCGGCTCGACGTAATACAGCTCCCAGCGGTCCCTTTCGTTGACCGGAAGGCCGTCCATGTACGTCGCCCAACCCGGAGCCCCGTTGCCGGTCCTGCCGTCAGGGGTGATCGCGCCGGAGTAGAGGTCCTGGTGCATGTCGAGCATCACCTTGTAGCCGCGTTCGGCGTACCAGCCGACCCGGTCCTCGACCCGGTCCAGGTACGCCTGGTCGTACTGTCCCGGTTCGGGTTCCACGGAACGCCACGAGATCAGGAAGCGTACGAAGTTCGTTCCCATGTCGGTCTGTTCGCGGTCGAGGTCGGCTTCGGTGAAGGCAGGCATGCCGTCCGGCGCGCTCTTCGAGCTCGATGCCGTGTTGAATCCCCGCAGGATCAGTGACCGGCCGGCGTCGTCCTTGAGGTAGGTCCGCGTCGTGCCACCGCCACCGCCACTCCCGGACGTGGGCATACTGCTCTGTGCGGTCGCGATCCCGCCTCCGAGGATCAGTGTGCTCGTGACGATCAGGGATGCGAGCCGGATGCGGCGCATGAAACCTCCTGGTGTTCTGCGGGTCAGCGGGATGTCGTGCCTTGCGGTGGTCACGCCGGCTGGCTGGTGCTCTCTCGGCCGTTCTCGGTGTGTCCGACGAGTCTGCGCCGGAAGTCCGGGTCCTCCTCGACGGTGATGGTGCAGTCGTACCAGCCGTCGCCCGACGGAGCCGTCCACGACGCCCGGCCGCCGGATGCGAGTTGCCGGCGGCCCCCGTCGACGACGATCGTCAGAGCGTGCGGTCCCCGGTTCTCCACCGACAGGTCGAGGGCCATCGCGGTAGGGTCCGCCGACGCGGATACGTCGAGTGTCGCGGCCGCACCCTCGGCCGAGCCGGCGAACTCGCGTCGGAAGCCGTTCGGGCCCACCAAGAGCAGGTCGTACCGTGGGGCGGGCAGGTTGGCGGTGTGTGTGATCTCGCCGAGGACGTCGAAATGCCGCGGCTGGTCGAACTCGCCCGCGTACGGATACAGGGCCAGATGTGCCGACGACGCACCGGTGTTGGACAGGTGCACCGTCACCGAACGAGCGGCGGTGTCCACGCGGGCGTCTGCGCCGGGTTGATAGGGCAGCGCCCTGGCGGGCCGGGTGCCGCTCTCCTGCAGTGGCATTCGCTGCTCGACGGGTGGGGTCGGAGTCCATCGCGGCTCCAGCGGCGGGGTCGGCTGCGGCCGGGTGAGGGTGGGGCGAGCGCGTGGATGGGCGAAGTCGAACGCCGAGGTGAGGTCTCCGCTGACCGTGCGCCGCCACGGGTCGATCTCCGCCTGGGCGATCCCGAATCGCCTCTCCAGGAACTGGGCCACCGAGGTGTGGTCGAACACCTGCGAACAGACGAACCCCCCTACGGTCCAGGGCGAGATGATCGTCATCGGCACCCGCGGGCCGAGGCCCAGCGGTTGGTCACCCACCCATTCCGTGGCGGCGGTGCGGGGCGGGCGGGGTGGCGGGACGTGGTCGAAGTAGCCGTCGTTCTCGTCGAAGTTCACGATCACGGCCGTTTTCGCCCACAGGTCCGGGTCGGAGGCGATGGCGTCGAGCACCTGGTACAGCAGCGTCGCGCTCGCCGCGGGTGACGATCCGGAGGGATGCTCCGAATCGACCTCGGACGGAACCAGATAGCTGACCTGCGGCAGCCTGCCCGACTCGACGTCCTTCCGGAACTCGGCCGCGAGTGTTCCCGGTCGGGACCGGTACAGCGCGCGGTCGTACAGCTCACGGTCGGCCGGGGTGAGCTGATCGGCGGCGATCTCGAGCGCGCGCACCGCCGCGTCCTGGACCGGTGGGGGCATCGTCGGCAGCGCCAGGTAGAACCCCGCCAGGGTCTGCAGCTGGTAGGGGAGCAGGCCGGGGTGGCCGAGCAGGGCGGCCCCGACCTTCTTGAAGGTGGTGAAGTACTCGAGGTTGTTGTCCCCGAAGTTGTCCCACTCCTGGTACGTCTTCCAGGTCACGCCCGCCGCCTGCAGCCGCTCGGGGACGGTGGTCCACCCGTAGCCGGCATGCCAGGGGTCGTAGGCGGCGTTGGTGACGGCGCGGCCCTCCGGACCCGGATCCGACGACAGTGTCACGCCCGAGGACCCCGCCAGATCCGACGAGGCCGCGCTCTTCGGTAGCGGGGCGGGAGGCTCGAAACCGGTGTATCCGGACACCCAGTAGTTGCGGTTCGGGCTGGTCGACGTCGGTACCGAGCAGTGGTAGGCGTCGCAGATCGTGAACGCGTCCGCGAGCTCGTAGTGGAACGGGATGTCCTGGCGGTCGTAGTACGCCATCGTGGTGCCCGTCTTGGCCGCGACCCATCCGTCGTGCCAGCCGTCGGCAAGCGCCCGGTGGCCGCCTTCCCAGCTGTGGTCGAGGCCGGTGACGTTCTGGGCGTCCATCTGCTGCGCGGCGGCGGAGTCCCGGATGGGGAAGGGCAGCACCCTGCCGGTCGGTGCGGGCTGCTCGAAGACCGAGGCCCCGTCCCGGAGCCGCAGCGCGTTCGGGTCACCGAATCCCCGGACCCCACGCAGCGTTCCGTAGTAGTGATCGAACGACCGGTTCTCCTGCATCAGCAGCACGACGTGCTCGACCGACTCCAGGCCGCCGGGGGGCACCGGGGTCGCGAGTGCGCGCTGCAGGGAGGGTGGGAGCAGTGACGATGTGGCGACCGCCGCCACCGCGCCCGCGCTCGCTGTGAGAAAACTCCTCCGGGAGAAGGTGTTTCGGTTCGCATCCGGTGCGCTGTGGGTGGGGTCGGTACGGCTCACGATCCGAGACTGTAGACCAAACGTCCAGTTGTTTTGGGGGAGTGTGGGAATTCGCTGCGCCGAGCCATCGGGGCGGGGTCATGTCGTAGTGTGGTCCACGCCACTGTTCGGCCGACCCGAGGAGCAGCGATGAGTTCACGTCTCAACCCGTACATCAGCTTCAAGGACAACGCCCGCGAGGCGATGGAGTTCTACAAGGGTGTGTTCGGCGGCACCCTGAACCTGAGCACGTTCGGCGAGTTCGGCGACAAGGACGCGCCCGGTGCCGACGGCATCATGCACGCCATGCTCGAGACGCCACAGGGATTCACCCTGATGGGTGCGGACACCCCGCCCGGCATGGAACACAACCCCGGTACCAACTTCTCGGTGAGCCTGAGCGGTGACGACGCCGACGAACTGCGAGGCTGGTGGGAGAAGCTCTCCCAGGGCGGTCAGGTCGCGGTGCCGCTGGAGAAGCAGATGTGGGGTGACGTGTTCGGCATGTGCACCGACCGATTCGGTATCGGCTGGATGGTCAACATCGCCGGCGAGTCGTCCTGACGGGCGCTCACGCCGACGGCGCTCACACGGTCGCGGCCCGTCGCACCAGCGACAGGAACCCGGCGGCAGTGAAGAACAGGCCGGCGAACACCCGGCCGGTGATGCGCTGCTGCCGGGGCGAGCGCATGAACGTCAGCACCCGCGCGGCGAGACCGGTGTAGCCGGTCATCACGATCACGTCCACGCAGATCATCGTCGCCGCGATGATCGCGTACTGCGGGACCAGCGGCCGTGCCGGGTCGAGGAACTGCGGCAGCACCGCGAGCATGAACACCACGGCCTTCGGGTTGCTCGCGTTCACCAGAAAGCCGCGGGTCACCATGCCGAGCGCCGACCCGGTCGGCTTCGCGCTGTCGGTGTCGACCTCCGTCGGCGCGGCCCGCCACTGCCGGATCCCCAGATAGACCAGGTAGGCGACCCCGAACCACTTGATGACGGTGAACGCCACCGCCGACGACGCGAGGAGGGCGCCGACCCCGGCCGCCACGATCACGATCTGCAGCAGCAGTCCGAGTTGCAGGCCGAGGATGTTCCAGTAGCCGCGGCGCAGTCCGTGGCTGAGCCCGGACGACATCGACGCGATCGCCCCTGCGCCGGGGGACAGGCTGATCACCCACGCCGCGCCGAGGAAACCCAACCACACCTGCCACGTCACCCGAACAGCATAGGGGCAGGTCCGGTGCCACTTTCGGGCGGAGGGCCGGCGCCGTCAGCTGCCGGACGTCGCCAGGCAGCTCCGCGGCGGATTCACCAGCGAGCACACCGAGTCGGCCATGACGGGGCGGTAGTCGGCCGGGACGCCGTGGCCGGCGATCACCTCCCGGTACGTCGCGACCGCGTCGGTGGGTCTGCGGGTCAGGGTCGGATCGGTGAGCACGTCGACGGTGTAGAGGCCGAAGCGGTTGCGGTAGTTGCCCCACTCGTAGTTGTCGGTGATCGACCAGTAGTTGTAACCGATCACGTGGGCGCCGTCCGCCTTCGCGCGCTGCAGCCAGTAGACGTGATCCCGCAGATGGTCGGAGCGGGTGTAGCCGTCCGGGCGGGGCTTTCCGTCGTCCATCGGCATCCCGTTCTCCACCACGAAGATCGGCAGCTCCGGATACTTGTGCTCGAAATGCATTGCCGCGTGGTAGATCCCGTCCGGCTGCGGGCGGACGTCGTAGAACTTGTCGGTCGCGGCGGCCGCCGCGGTGAGGTTGTCCAGTGAGACCCCGTAGTAGTAGTCGAGACCGAGGAAGTCGAGCTTGTCGCGGACACGATCGGTGAACTGCCCGTCGATCACGTCCATCACAGCGGGGATGTACGCGACGTTGCTCGACACCCGGGCGCCCGGGTCGAGGCGGTGGATGACGTCGTACACGGCGCGGTGGGTGCGCACCATCCGGTCGAGCACCGCGGTGGCGTCGAGCGGGGAGATGCCGCCGAACGTGGTCTCCTTGAGCACGAACGCGGTCGGCTCGTTGAACGTGATCCAGGTGGCGCCCTGACCGGCGTAGCGGGCGATCACCTTGTCCGCGTTCGCCAGCCACAACCCGATCGTCTCGTCGGTGCGCCACCCGCCGCGGTCGGCGACCCAGCCGGGGTACACGAAGTGGTCGAGGGTGATCATCGGCCGCATCCCGTGCGCGCGGATCTGCCGCACCACGTCGTCGTAGTACGCGAACTCGGCCTCGTCCCAGCTGTCGGGTGTCGGCTGGACCCGCGCCCACTCCACCGAGAACCGGAACGTGTCGACGCCCATGGCCGCGGCGTTGGCGATGTCCTCGGCGTAGCGGTGCCGGAAGTCCGGGCCGCTGCCGTACGGATCGTGCGTCTTGCCCGCCGCGATGTAGCGCGACCAGTTGCTGTCCGGCGGCGGACCCTCGGCCTGGAACCCGGACGTCGCCACACCCCACTCGAAGTCGGGTCCGAGCGGGTCCGCCGCGGGCGTCGCGGTCGCGGGGGAAACCGCGACGGCGGGAAGGGTCAGGGCGGCGGCGAGCAGGGCGAGAAATCGTGCGAATCGGGCCACGGTGAGCAGGTTAGGGCAGAGTCGCCGACCGCTATGGCGAAACTCACAAAGAATTCCGTTCGATGGATTAACGGTTTCGGGGACGGGCCGCCGGGCGGCCCGGAATCATGACGGCGATCCTCTTCGAAAGGCGACGACCGTGACCGACCAGCTCGCGTTCTTCAGTTCGACCCCCGACGGCTTCGTTGCGCAACACTTCGCCGTCAGCAGGTGGTCGCCCGACATGGTCAACGGCGCCGCCCTGTGCGGGCTGATCGCGCGTGCCCTCGAAAAGGGCCACGGTGGAGACGGATTCGTGCCGGCCCGGCTCACCGTCGACCTGTTCGCTCCGGCGCGCACCGCGCCGCTGACCACCCGCACGACCGCCGTCCGCGACGGCAACCGGATCCGCGTGGCCGACGCCGAACTGATCCAGGACGGCCGGCCGGTGGTCCGCGCGACGGCGGTGTTCCTGCAGCCGTCGCAGCAGCCGCCGGGCCAGGTGTGGACCCGTGCGCTGCGGCCGTCGCCGCCGCCGGAGCACATCGCGCCGCCCACCGATGAACTGGTCCCGCCGTTCTTCGGCAGCGACGACCACCCCGAGGGCTGGTCGACCGCGATGCTCGAACATCAGGGAGCGAGCCGCAAACGCATGTGGGCCCAGCACCTGCCGGTCGTCGCGGGTGAGCCCCCCTCGCCGTTCGTGCGGGCCGCGATGGCCGGTGAACCAACCAGCCTGATGACCAACTGGGGTACCGAGGGCGTCGGGTACATCAACGTCGACATGACCCTCGTGCTCGCCCGACTGCCCGAGGGTGTCGAGGTGGGGATCGAGGCCGACGACCACATCAGCGCAGATGGTGTCGCGGTCGGCACCACGACCATGTACGACCGTCGCGGTCCGATCGGCACCTGCGTCGTCAGCGCCCTCGCCAACGCACGCCGTCAGGTCGACTTCGGCGGTCAGGGGGAGTTCGTGCTGCCCGAGAACGTCTGACCGTCGACGGCGGCGCCCGGGGTCAGAAACGTCCGCATCAGGTCGACCGGCAGCGGCACGACCACCGTCGACTTGCTGTCGCCGCCGACCTCGCGCAGCGTCTGGAGGTACCGCAACTGCAGCGTCGTCGGGTTCCGGGAGATCACCGCCGCCGCCTCCGCCAGCTTCGCCGACGCCTGGTACTCGGCCTCGGCGTTGATGATCTTCGCGCGCCGCTCCCGCTCGGCCTCCGCCTGCCGGGCGATGGCGCGCTGCATGCGTTCGGGGATCTCGACGTCCTTGATCTCGACGGTGGTCACCTTCACGCCCCACGGCTCGGTCTGCTGGTCGATGACCTTCTGCAGGTCCTCGTTCAGCCTGTCCCGGTCCGCGAGCAGGGTGTCGAGCTCGGCCTTGCCGAGCACCGAACGCAGCGTCGTCTGCGCGATCTGCGTGGTCGCGGCGAGGAAGTTCTCCACCTCGACGACCGCGCGATCGGCGTCCAGGACCCGGAAGTACGCCACCGCGGTGACCTTCGCGGGCACGTTGTCACGGGTGATGACCTCCTGGACCGGGATGTTCAAGGTCACCGTCCGCAGGCCCACCCGGACCATCCTGTCCACCACCGGGATCAGCAACACCAGGCCGGGCCCCTTGACGGCCTGTACCCGGCCGAGCCGGAAGACCACCGCGCGTTCGTACTCGCGCAGGACCCGGATCGCGGTGCCCGGGACGATCAGGGCGAAGATCATGAGGACCAGCAGCACGATCAGCAGCACGGTCATGGGAGTTCCTCCCAGGATTCGCGGCGGCGCACGTTCAGCGTGAGCCCGTGCACCGACTCGACGACGACGGATTCCCCCGCCTCGGGGCGGGGCGTCTGGGGGTAGCCGAACTCGATCTTCGCCATCCAGAGCCCGCCGTCGGCGCGGACCTGACCCGTCGCGCCGTCCCAGTTGCTCACGGTCGCCTCCCGGCCGACCAGCGCCTGGGGGCCGCTGTGAACCGGGGTCCTGCGGGTCGCGACCATCGTCCGTCCCAGTGTCGCGGCGCCGACCAGCCCGATTCCGGTGAGCCCGATCGCGACCGGGACCGCGACGACCTGCGCGACCCCGCCGGCGAGGAAGAGCAACGCGACGCCGCCGCCGATCAGCAGGGCAGACAGTCCCGAGAGCACTCCGGCCGTGGGCGCGTGCGCCTCGACCAGGATCATCACCAGGCCCAGTACCACGGCCACCACGCCGATCGTGGCCATCACGGCTCCCACACTCGCGCACCGGCGGCACAGCACGCCGGGAGGGTGGGCGCCTCGCGTAGCCACTTCGCGCCCGGCCCTCGACTTCCACGGTAATCCCGTCCGCGACGACCGGCCACCACGTGTGCCACCGATCGTCCCCGCCGGCCCGCCGCACGGTCTGATTCGGTTTCCTCGTGTTACGGGCTCGTAAATGTGTCGCAGGTCACGTACCATGAATCAGCTGCCCGTGAACTCAGGCAGCGCGGTCGGGTCGTAGTAGTCAAGTGCTCAGTTCGTTCGTGCTCGCCAGGAGCTCACGATGACAACGCAACCGTCATCAATTCAATCCTCCCCAGGACAATCCCCACGTCGCGGGCAGGTCCGCTGGCGCCGGGCGGCGACTTCCGTCGTCGCCGTCACCGTCGAACCGTGCTTCGTGCCGGGTGCCAGCGTCCGATCGCAGATCCTCGCCCATGCCGTCCGGCTCGGTGTCAAACCAGTCCTCAACGTCTGGGGTCGGTACCCGAGCCCGTTGTGGCCGGCGGGGCTACTCGACCAGTCCGTCCGGTACCTGCAGCCGGTGCGTGGGGTGAGCCGGCATCGTGTCCACCTCGACGAGTGCGACGCCGAATGGTGGCCGCGCCACCACGACGGTGACGGCGGCGGTGTCGCGATCCTCTACCTGCACGGCGGCGGGTTCCTGACCTGCGGACTGAACACCCACCGGGTGCTGTCGCTGCGGATCGCCGCGGCTGCGGGGGCGTCCGTCCTCGCCGTCGGATATCGGATGCTGCCGCGGCATCCGATCGCGGATTCGATCGCCGACTGCGTCTCGGGGTACCGGTGGCTGCTCGAGAAGGGGTATCCACCGGAGCGGATCGTCGTAGCCGGCGACTCGGCCGGCGGGTTCCTGACCTTCGCGACGGCACTGGCACTCCCGGAACTCGGACTTCGGCAACCGGCCGCCCTGGTCGCGCTGTCGCCGCTGACCGACCTCGACCCGTCGACCAAGCTCGCTCGACCCGAGGGCAATGCGTGTCCGCTCATTCCCCGTTCGGTGCTCGTCACCCTCGCGGACATCGCGGGACGCGCCGACGGCGCGACTCCGACCGTCTCGCCCGTCGACGGCGCGCTCGCTGGACTGCCACCGGTCCTCATCCAGGTCGGGTCGACGGAGATGCTGTACCCGGATGCAGAACTGATGGCGCAGCGTCTCGGTGCCGCGGGCGTGCCCGTGACCTTCGAGGTGTGGGACCGGCAGGTGCACGTCTTCCAGGCGGCCGCCGACATCCTGCCCGAAGCGGCCCGTGCGGTGGTCCGCATCGGCGAGTTCGTCCGAGACACCACCCGAGCGCCGGTACGGACCTCCGCGACGGGGTGAGCCGATGGCCGGCGCGCGGCGGCGCGCTGCTCGCCGGAGCCCTGCCTGCCCTCGCGTTTCCCGGCCCGAATCTGGCTCTTCTCGCATGGGTCGCCCTGGTGCCGGCGCTGCTGGTGTTGCGCGGATCCCGCTCCGGTGGGGACGCGGCGGTGCGCGGCTGGTGCGTGGGGGTGGGCCTGGTCGCCGCCACCCAGTACTGGGTGGCGCCCAATCTGGTCTTCTTCTTTCCACTCGGCGTCGCGGCACTCGCGCTGCTGTGGTCCGCCTGGGGCGTGCTCGCGTGGACCCTGCTGCGCGGCGTTCTCACCGCACGCCGTGCCGTGGCGGCGGTGATCGGGGTGCCCGCGGGATGGGTGCTGATCGAGGCGGTCCGGTCCTGGCAGTGGCTGGGCGGGCCGTGGGCGCTGTTCGGTGCGACGCAGTGGCGTCACCCCGCGGTCCTGGGGCTCGCCGCGGTCGGCGGGGTGTGGCTGGTGGGGTTCGCGGTGGTCGCGGTGAACACCGGGATCGTCGTCGCGGTCGCGTCGCCGGGTGTGTCCGGGCGGGCGGTGGGCGGCGCCGCGGTGGTGCTCGCGCTCGCGGCCGGGCCGGCCTGGTACTCCCTCGGACCGGAGCCGGCGACGGCCGGGCGACTGCGGGTCGCGCTGATCCAGGTCGAAACAGGACTGGCCGACAACATGATTCGACAGGAGGAGCTGACCCGCGCCGCCGCACCCGGGGCAGATCTGGTGGTGTGGGGGGAGAGCAGCGTCGACGTCGACCCGGGGGAGCGGCCCGAGGTGCTCGCCCGGCTGACCGCACTGTCCCGCGAGGTGGGCGCCGACCTGCTCGTCAACGTCGACGCCCACGTCGTCGGCACCGACGCGATCGCCAAGACCGCCACCCTGATCGACGGCACCGGGGTGGTCGCGACCTACCGCAAGACGCGTCTCGTGCCGTTCGGTGAGTACATCCCGTTCCGGGATCGGCTCGGCTGGCTGAGCCGCATCACCGCCGCGGCTGCGCAGAACCGGGTGCCGGGCCACGAGCTGGTGGTCATGGACACCGGCGGGACACGGATCGGGCCGCTCATCTCGTTCGAGCTGACCTTCCCGGACCTGGCGCGACAGCAGGCGAAGGGCGGTGCGGCGCTTCTCGTCTACCAGACCTCGACGTCCACGTTCCAGGGCAGTTCGGGTCCGGCGCAGTTGACGAGCGTCGGGGCGGTTCGCGCCGCGGAGACCGGCCGCCCCGTCGCGGTCGCGGCGCTGACCGGGGTGTCGGCGGCGTTCGACGCGCGCGGGCGGATCCTCGCCTGGCTGCCCGCTGCGGGCGCCGGGTCGCTGGTCGTGGACCTCGAGCCGTCCTCGGGGCGGACGCCGTACGTACGTTTCGGCGACTGGCTGCCCGCGGTGTGCGCGGTGGCCGTGATCGCGATCGCCGGCGGGACGGTGGTGCGGCGGGTCCGGCGCAGTCGCGGGTGAAGGTCGCCTGCGCCGCGACGCTGCAACTCGTCGGGGCGTGGTCGAGACGTTCTCCGCTCAGCGTCCCTCGCCGGCGCGGATGCGGACCGCGGTGAGGGTCAGGTCCAGGTAGCTGCGGGCGGCGGCGGTCGCGGCGGCCGGGTCGCGGGCCTCGACGGCGGCGACCGCGGCCCGGTGGTCGGCGGTGGACAGGTCGTGACCGTGCACGCCCTCGGTGTACGAGTAGGTGGCGCGCATCGGTTCCAGAAGCGCGCCGATCAGGTCCACCAGCACCGGGTTGTGCGCCGCCGCGACGATCGCGAGGTGGAAGTCGAGGTCGTGGGAGGCGAACACGGCCTCGTCGCCGTCGGCGGCGTCCCTCCCGTCGAGTGCGGTGCGCAGCCGTGTGAGGTCGTCCTCGGTGCGGCGTTCGCACGCCAGCGTGATGGCCTCGAGTTCGAGTGCGCGTCGCACCTCGTGCACGTGCAGCAACTCGGTGACGTCGACGACGCGGCCGAGCAGTCCGCCGATGTCGGTGCGGGCCCGCACGAAGGTTCCGGATCCGCGACGGATCTCGAGAATCCCGGTGGATGTGAGCGTCTTGATCGCCTCACGCACGGTGTTGCGGCCGACGCCGAGCGTGGCCATCAGTTCGGGCTCGGTCGGTATCCGGGCTCCGACGACCCACTCGCCACCTTCGATCCGTTCTCGGAGCCAGGCGAGTGACTGCTGGTAGGCGGTTCCCCGCTGCACTACTGACACGCGACCATCCTGTCACGCGGCTCATCGGATATCCTACGTCGGACGTCCTACCTATTGTCCCGAGGTGATTCCCACGTCCTCCGATGTGCTGTCCGACGCCGCCGCCTCCACCGGCCCCGCTGCCTCCACCGGCCGCGCTGCCTCCACCGGACCCGCTGGCGCCGCACCGCCGGTCCGCTGGCGAGGAAGGCACTTCCATGGGGTGTTCTACGTCCTGGTGATCGTGGTGATCGGCGCCAACATGCCCAGCGCCCTCTACGGCCTCTACCGCACCGAGTTCGGTTTCAGTGCGGCCGTGCAGACCGCGATCTTCGCGGTCTACGTCGCCGGACTGATCCCCGCGCTGTTGCTGTTCGGACCGTTGTCGGATGCGCTGGGACGCCGCGCCGTCCTCACCGTCGCGGTCGGCGCGGGGGTGGTCGGAGCGGCCACCCTGGCGTTCGCGGACAACACCGCGTGGCTGTTTCTCGGCCGTATCGCGCAGGGTGTCGCGGTCGGGACGGTGTCCGCGGCGGGGACGGCCGCCCTCGTCGAGCACGAACCCGACGGCAACCACAGCCGCGCAGCCCTCGCGTCCTCGCTGGGCGGTGCACTCGGTGCCGCGCTCGGCCCCCTGATCGGGGGTGTCGTCGCGCAGTACCTCCCCGATCCACTGCGCACTCCTTACGTGCTGTTCCTGGTCGGCCTGGTGCCCGCGGTGATCGCCCTCTGCCTGCTGCCCCGCGGTGACCGCGACCGCGGTGCCCGGCTCCTGCGCCTGCCCGCGGTGCCGATCACCATCCGGCGCACGTTCTGGATCTCGACGATCGCGGTCGCGTTGGCATGGGGTGCGGTCGGACTGTTCCAGTCGGTCGTCCCGTCCTGGATGTCCGGACTCCTCGGTGTGCAGAACCTCGTCGTCGGAGCGTTCGCAGCGTCCCTGGTGACGCTGGTCTCCGTCGCCACCCAGGCAGTGTCCGGGCGGCTGGCCGGGCGCCGGGCGGAACGGCTCGGGCTGGTGACGCTCGCCGTCGGCATGGTCGGGCTGCTGGTCGTCGACCTCACACCGTCCTTGGCGTTGCTGTTCGCGGTGACCGCGGTCGTCGGCGTCGGACACGGCCTGGCGTTCGCCGGTGGTCTGCGCAGCGTCAACGCCGCGGCCCTCGAACACGCCCCGGGCTCGCAGGGCGCTGTGATCGGTGCCTTCTTCGCGGTCAGCTACGTGGGGTTGGCCGTCCCCGCCATCTGCGCAGGCGTCGCGATCACGGCGTGGGGAATGCGCACCGCGGTGATCGGCCTCGCGGTGATCGGCGTGGTGCTGTGCGCGGGCACACTCGTCGCAGGCGGTCGAAGCGGCGGGCGTGCCGCGCGGGACCGAACCGGCGACCGGTAGCGGCCGGCCGCACACCGGATGCTGCCGCTGTCTCGGCGTGCCGGCCGGCCGTGCGGCGGCGTCACTCCCAGCGCCGCACCCGCCGGTACCGCGGATTCCAGCGGTACCGGTAGACCAGCCGCAGGGGAGGCGGGAGCACGCCGACCACGATGCGGACCCGGTGCTCCGGAGCACCCTCCGTCAGGTACGGCGCGGCGTCGGCGAGTTCCCGGTACGTCAGGTCGTGGATGGCGTGCTTCGAGACGGCACGAAATTCCTCGGCGGTGACCGTCTCCCGGATCAACGGCACCGCCTCGCGCTCCTCGTGGACGAGATGCGAGTGCAGGATGGAGACCAGGTCGTCGACCCGGTCGGCCAGCCGGTCGTGACCGTGGTCGGGATCGGCGAATGCCGACTCCACGGCGGCGAGCGCCGGATCGACGAGCGCATGCTCGGCCTCCATCGCGTCGAGCACCGCGACGTCTTCGGGGCGTTCTGTGAGCTTGCGCCGCATCAGCGGCCAGATGTAGGTGTCCTCGACGGTGTGGTGGTGGTGCAACTCGCGGGCGAAGCCGTGCCATCCGGTGAGCAGGGCGTCGTGAGCGCTGGGATCCTCGGGATCCCCCCGCTGTGCGGCCCGCGCCAGGCGCGCGGCGTCGCGGCGGAACGCATCGTGCAGGATTCCCATGATCTCGATGTCGGCGTCGGACATCCTCGTGGACTTGGTGGTCGTCATGGCGTTACCTCGGCTCGTCGAACTCTCCCCGGTTCGAGTGTCGAACGGCCGCACGGGGTTCCAATCCCACATTCGAGGGGGGAGGATCGGATCATGACCTCAGCGTCGCGAGCCGGCGCCCGGTTGCAGGCCGCGATCCACGATGCGGCGTCGACCGCCACGGACGCTGTCGACTTCCGCGGTGCGGCCCTCGAAGCAATCCTCGCGGTCGTCCCGTCCGACTGCTCCGTCCTTGCCCCGGTCGACCCGGCGATCGTCGTCCCGACCGCGGCGACCACGATCGGCTTCACCGACCAGACCCGTGCCTGCGAACTCGCCTTTGCACTGGAGTACGACACCACTCCGCCGGAGAACAGTTACGTGTCGTTGCTGCGCGGGCGGCGGGGGATCAGGACGATCGGGGAGGCGACCGGCGGCCGTGTCCGCGAGAGCCGGACCTATCGAGAGCTCCTCCAGCCGCTCGGATTGCGAGACCACATCCGCATGGTCTTCCGCGGGCGGGACGGGTTGTGTTGGGGGGTCGGCGATCTGATCCGCGGGCGGGGTTCGGGCTTCACGGGCGACGAGGTCGACGTGCTCGCGGGCGTGCTGCGCGATGTCGGTGACGGCATGCGCGCGACCCTGCTGCGGCAGGCCCCGCATGTGTGTGCCGCGGTCGACGGTGGACCGGCGATGGTGCTCGTGGGAGCGGACAACGAGTTCGAACTGGTGACCCCGGCGGCGCGGGACTTCTTCGCACGCCTCGACTGGGGTCCGCCCGACGGACTCGACCGGATGGCGCCCGTCGTGGTGGCCGCGATCAGGCAGCGCACGTTGCACTCGGACTCCATCACGCTGCGCACCCGCACCATCGACGGCGAGTGGGTCGTGATCCGGGTCGGGCGACTCGATCGGTGTGCGAGCGGCCGCGTCGTGTTGACGTTCGAACGTGCCCAGTTGCCGGAGATCGTCTCGCTGGTGGTGGCCGCGTACGGCCTGACCACTCGGGAGGCGGAGGTGCTCGCGCAGGTGTTCGCGGGCCGGACGCGGGACCAGATCGGGCGGCGGCTGCACATCAGCCCGTACACCGTGCAGGACCACCTCAAGAGCATCTTCGCGAAGACCGGGGTGAACAGTTGTCTGAGCCTGGTCGCGCGGCTGGTGTACACCGAGTACCGGCCGCGGCTGGGCGCTCCGGTGGGCCCGGACGGCTGGTTCGTGGCGGAGAACGATCGGCGCCGGGACGGCTCGCCGGTGGTGACGTAGCTCTCGCTGATCCCGAAGTGCCGGGCCGCGGCTTTGCCGGGTGCACGCGGCGTCGACGGTGGGCGAAAACCGGTAGCGCCTATCCTGGATAATCGACTGCACACACTTCCTCTTGTGAAGGGACCCTCATGCCTGCCCGCACCGAGCTCGCCCGCGTCGACCTGCGCGGACGAACCCCGTCCGTCGCCGAACTCCGGTCGGCCCTGCCCCGCGGCGGAACGGACGTGGACGCGGTGCTGCATCAGGTGCGTCCCGTGGTCGAGGCCGTCCGCGATCGTGGTGCCGAGGCCGCGCTCGAATTCGGGGAGAAGTTCGACGGGATCCGCCCCGCGCAGGTCCGGGTGCCGCGCGCCGAGCTGACTCGCGCACTCGCGGAACTGGACGCCGACGTGCGGGCCGCGCTCGAGGTCGCGATCGAACGCACCCGTAAGGTGCACGCCGACCAGCGCCGCACCGACACCACCACCGAGGTCGTGCCCGGCGGCACCGTCACCGAACGCTGGGTGCCGGTCGAGCGGGTCGGTCTGTACGTGCCCGGCGGCAACGCGGTCTACCCGTCGTCGGTCGTGATGAACGTCGTCCCCGCGCAGGCCGCCGGCGTCGAGTCGCTCGTCGTGGCCTCGCCGCCGCAGGCCGCGTTCGGCGGGCTGCCGCACCCGACCATCCTCGCCGCCGCCGAGCTGCTCGGCGTGGAAGAGGTGTGGGCCGTGGGCGGCGCGCAGGCGGTCGCCCTGCTCACCTACGGCGGCACCGACACGGATGCGAGCGAACTCGCCCCCGTCGACCTGATCACCGGCCCCGGCAACATCTTCGTCACCGCCGCCAAGCGGCTCTGCCGCGGCCTCGTCGGCATCGACGCCGAGGCGGGCCCGACGGAGATCGCGATCCTCGCCGACGGCACCGCCGATCCGGTGCACGTGGCCGCCGACCTGATCAGTCAGGCCGAGCACGACGTGATGGCCGCGTCCGTCCTGGTCACCACCTCGACCGAGCTGGCCGACGCCGTCGACGACGCACTGACCGCGCAGCTGGAGCTGACCAAGCACCGCGAGCGGGTCGTGACCGCGCTGGCGGGCAGCCAGTCCGGGATCGTGCTGGTCGACTCCATCGACGATGGGCTGCGGGTGGTCAACGCGTACGCCGCCGAGCACCTCGAGATCCAGACCGAGGACGCCACCGCCGTCGCCGCCCGGGTCCGCAGCGCCGGCGCGATCTTCGTCGGACCGTGGGCACCGGTCAGCCTCGGCGACTACTGCGCCGGCTCGAACCACGTGCTCCCGACCGCCGGCTGCGCGCGCCACTCGTCCGGTCTGAGCGTGCAGACCTTCCTGCGCGGCATCCACGTCGTCGACTACTCGGAGTCGGCCCTCAAGGACGTGGCGCAGCACGTGATCAACCTCGCCAACGCCGAGGACCTGCCCGCCCACGGCGAGGCCGTGCGGCTGCGATTCGAGTCGCTCCGGTGAGCGCCGTGCCCGGCGCGGCGGTGAGGGTCGACGACCTGCCGCTGCGGGAGAACCTGCGCGGCAAGTCGGCCTACGGCGCCCCGCAGCTGACCGTGCCAGTGCAGCTCAACACCAACGAGAACCCGCACCCGCCGACGCAGGCACTCGTCGACGACGTCGCCGAGTCGGTCCGTGAGGCGGCCCGGGAGCTGCACCGCTACCCGGACCGCGACGCGGTCGCGCTTCGGACCGACCTGGCCGCCTACCTGACGCGCCAGACCGGGGTTCCGGTCACCGTCGACAACGTGTGGGCGGCCAACGGATCCAACGAGATCCTGCAGCAACTGCTGCAGGCGTTCGCCGGACCGGGCCGCAGCGCAATGGGTTTCGTCCCGTCGTACTCGATGCACCCGATCATCGCCGACGGCACCGACACAACGTGGCTGCCGGTGATGCGCGGCGCCGACTTCGCCCTCGACGTCGAAGCGGCCGTCGCCGCGATCGCCGAGCAGCGGCCCGACGTCGTGTTCGTCACCAGCCCCAACAACCCGACCGGGCACAGCATCCCGATCGAGTCGCTGCGCCTGCTGCTCGACGCCGCACCGGGCATCGTGATCGTCGACGAGGCGTACGCCGAGTTCTCCGAGGAGCCGAGCGCGCTGACCCTGATCGACGACTACCCGACCAAGCTCGTCGTCTCGCGGACCATGAGCAAGGCGTTCGCGTTCGCCGGCGGCCGGCTCGGATACCTCGCCGCGGCACCGGCGTTCGTCGATGCGCTGCTGCTGGTGCGGCTGCCGTACCACCTGTCGGTGGTCACGCAGGCCGCCGCCCGGGCCGCACTGCGGCACGCCGACGAGACGCTCGGCAGCGTGCACGCCCTCGCCGCCGAGCGGGTGCGGGTGTCGAAGGCGCTGGCGGACACCGGGTTCCATGTCATCCCGTCGGACGCCAACTTCATCCTGTTCGGTGAGTTCGCCGACAGTGCCCGCGCCTGGCAGGCGTACCTGGACCGCGGGGTGCTGATCCGCGACGTCGGCATCCCCGGATACCTGCGCACCACCGTCGGACTCGCCTCCGAGAACGACGCCTTCATCGCCGCCAGCGACGAGATCGCCGCCACCGAACTCAACCGGGGAGAGAATCGATGACCGACCGCATCGCCAAGATCGAGCGGACCACCAAGGAGTCCTCGATCTCCGTCGAACTGAACCTCGACGGCACCGGCATCGTCGACATCTCCACGGGAGTGCCGTTCTTCGACCACATGCTCACCGCCCTCGGCGCGCACGCCAGCTTCGACCTGACGGTCAAGGCGGAGGGCGACATCGAGATCGAGGCCCACCACACGGTCGAGGACACCTCGATCGTGCTGGGTCAGGCCCTCGGACAGGCGCTCGGCGACAAGAGGGGCATCCGCCGCTTCGGTGACGCGTTCATCCCGATGGACGAGTCCCTCGTGCACGCCTCCGTGGACGTCTCCGGACGGCCCTACTGTGTGCACACCGGCGAGCCGGAACACATGCTGCACACGGTGATCGGCGGGTACCCGGGTGTCCCGTACGCGACGGTGATCAACCGGCACGTCTTCGAGTCGATCGCGTCGAACGCGCGGATCGCGCTGCACGTGCGGGTGCTCTACGGCCGCGACCAGCACCACATCACCGAGGGCGAGTTCAAGGCCGTCGCCCGTGCACTGCGTGAGGCCGTCGAACCCGACCCGCGGGTGACCGGGGTGCCGTCCACCAAGGGCGCGCTGTAGGCCGGGGGATCATGAGCACAATCCTGATCTACGCCCTGTTCCTGATCGCGGGTTTCGCGATCGGCGGCGCGTACTCGATGTGGAAGAACGACAACAAGCTCGGTGCCGGGGTGCTGGTGGCACTCGCGATCCTCGCGGCGGCCGGCGGCATCCTCCGGTTGATCTAGGACCGAAAACGACTCTGTGACATCACTGCTCCGCACTCGGACGCCTTCATTGCTCCGCAATCGCGGGGTGCCGGTGGCCATGCTGATGGGCTTCACGGCATTCGGCGGGTGGTCTCTTCTGCTGCCCGTCGTCCCGCTGGCGATCTCCCGGTCCGGGGGATCCGACGCCCTCGCCGGCGCCAGTACCGCGATCTTCATGGCGGCGACGGTCCTCACCCAGCTCGGCACCCCGCGCCTGCTGCACGCCCGCGGCTACCGTCAGGTGCTGGCGCTGGGCAGCCTGCTGCTCGGGGTGCCGGCGCTGGCGCTGCTGTGGTCCACCGCCGCGGTTCCCGCCCTGACCACCTCCGCGATCCGGGGAATCGGTTTCGGCCTGGTCAGCGTGGCGGGCAGTGCCCTGGTCGCCGAGTTGGTGCCACGCGCCCAGCTCGGTCGGGCGACCGGCGCCCAGGGCATCGCGATCGCGGTCGGGCAGATGATCGCGCTCCCCGTCGGCCTCGCACTGTTCGACCGTGGGCACGCGAACCTGGTGTTCGTTCTCGGCGCCCTGGTGCCCTCGCTCGCGGTGCTCGCCGTGGCGGCGCTGCCGTCCGTCCGGCCCACCCGCTCGGACGGGCAGGGGAGCAGGCCGCCGCTGTCGATGCTGCTCGTGCCGTGTCTGGCGATGCTGGTCGTCGCGTCGATGTACGGCGGGGTGTCGAGCCTGCTGCCGATCGCGATCACCGACCGGGCCGCCGTCGCGGGAGTGGCGCTGTCGGTGGTCAGCGGCGCGATGCTGATCGGACGGTACGGCGCCGGGATCCTGGTGGACCGGATCGGGGTCGGGCGGATCATGGTGCCCGCGTTGGCCTGCGCCGCCCTCGGTGGCGTGCTGTACGTCGGTGGGGTCCACGGTGACGGCTCCGTCGCGCTGCTGCTCGCCGGCTCGGCCGCGTTCGGGCTCGGCTTCGGCGCGGTGCAGAACGACGCCCTGGTGTCGCTGTTCACCGCGGCCGGACCGGGCCGGGTCGGTGCGGCGAGCGCGGCCTGGAACATCAGCTACGACTCCGGCACCGGAGTCGGCGCGCTGGCGCTCGGCGTGGTGGCTGGGATCGCCGGGTACCCCGCGGTGTTCGTGGTCGCTGCCGTTGCGGTCGCGGCGGTGATCCCGGTCGCGCTGCTGCGGGGTGCCCCGGCGGATCCGTCGCCGGGCGGACCGGGAATTCGGGAGGCGACCGTCCGGGCCGATAGAGTTGCGTCATGACCTCCGTCGCCCTCCTCGATTACGGCTCCGGGAACCTGCACTCGGCGCAGCGGGCCCTCGCGCGCGTCGGCGCCGACGTGACCGTCACCTCCGACCCCGAGGTCGCGCTCGCCGCCGACGGCCTCGTCGTGCCCGGCGTCGGTGCGTTCGCCGCGTGCATGGAGGGCCTCAAGCAGGTCCGCGGCGAACGGATCATCGGCAAGCGGCTCGCCGGCGGCCGACCCGTCCTGGGGATCTGCGTCGGCATGCAGATCATGTTCGAGCGCGGCGTCGAGCACGGCGTCGAGGCGGACGGTTGCGGCGAGTGGCCCGGCACCGTCGAACTGCTCCAGGCCGACGTGCTTCCGCACATGGGGTGGAACACCCTGCAGGCCCCCGCCGACAGCGTCCTGTTCGCCGGCATCGACGCCGACACCCGCTTCTACTTCGTGCACTCGTACGGTGTCCAGAAGTGGGAGCTGGCCGACGACACCCTGATCGCGCCAGCGAAACTGACCTGGGCCGAGCACGGCGGCCCGTTCCTCGCCGCCGTCGAGAACGGCCCCCTCTCGGCCACCCAGTTCCATCCCGAGAAGTCGGGTGACGCCGGCGCCGCGCTCCTCGAGAACTGGGTTCGCAGCCTGTGAGCGGGCAGCGCGGGAACCTGTCGTTCGGCAAGCTCGCGCTGTTCTCCATGGGTGCGGCCGCGGCGGTCCTGGTCCTGGTGACCGTCGTGCTCGCGGTGCTCAAACCCGGTCCGGTGGTCGGCCTGGTCATCGGCCTGGCCGGCGTGGCCGGAGCGATCGCGGCAATGGGCGTGGTGTCCACCCGGATGACGCGCCGCGCGTTCGACGACGACGCCGAGCAGTGACAACCCACCCGGGGCACGGTCCGCGTGTGTGACGCAGTAGGGTCGACGCACGTGAGCCTGGTCCTTTTGCCTGCGGTAGATGTCGTCGACGGTCAAGCTGTTCGCCTCGTTCAGGGGGAGGCCGGCAGCGAAACCAATTACGGTTCCCCCCGTGACGCCGCCCTCGCGTGGCAGAACGCCGGTGCCGAATGGGTGCACCTGGTGGACCTGGACGCCGCGTTCGGGCGTGGATCGAACCGCGACATGCTCGCCGGTGTCATCGGCGAACTGGACGTGAAGGTCGAGCTGTCCGGCGGCATCCGCGACGACGCCTCCCTCGAGGCCGCGCTGGCCACCGGCTGCGCCCGCGTCAACCTCGGCACCGCGGCCATCGAGAACCCCGAGTGGTGCGCGAGCGCCATCGCCCGCTTCGGCGACAAGATCGCCGTCGGTCTCGACGTCCGGAACGTCGACGGCCGGTACCAGCTGCGCGGTCGCGGCTGGGTCACCGAGGGCGGCGACCTGTTCGAGACCCTCGCCCGCCTCGACCGCGACGGCTGCGCCCGCTACGTCGTCACCGACGTCTCCAAGGACGGCACCCTCACCGGCCCGAACCTCGACCTGCTGCGCGAGGTGTGCGCCGCCACCGACGCCCCCGTCGTCGCGTCCGGCGGCATCTCCGCGCTGGACGACGTCGTCGCGATCGCCGGCCTGACCGAGCTCGGTGTCGAGGGTGCGATCATCGGAAAGGCGCTGTACGCAGGCCGATTCACGCTGCCCGAGGCTCTCGCCGCGGTATCCGGATAGTCTCGCCGTATGACCGACCCACACGAGTTGCTCACGGTTGCCGGGGGAGTGCTCGACGGGGTCGTCGACAGGTTCCTCGCCGGCGTCGGCGCGCCAAGCGCCGTCGCGAAGGGGCCGCGGGACTTCGCGACCGCGGTCGACCTCGAACTGGAGCGGAGACTGTCCGCCGAACTCGTCGACCGCACCGGGATCCCGGTGCACGGCGAGGAGTTCGGCGGTCCCGATCTCGACACCGGACTGGTGTGGGTGCTCGACCCCGTCGACGGCACCCTGAACTACTCTGCCGGACTGCCGAATGCGGGCATCCTGCTCGCGCTGCTCAGGGACGGTCAGCCGATCCTCGGGCTGACGTGGTTGCCGATGATGAACCGGCGCTACGCGGCCGTCGTGGACGGTCCCCTGCTGTGCAACGGTGAGCAACTGCCGCGGCTGACCCCGCGGGACCTGACGGAAACGATGGTCGGCTTCGGTGCGTTCAACCTCGACGGCCGCGGTCCGATCCCCGGCGAGTACCGGGTTCGGGCCCTGGCCCAGGTCAGCCGGGTGTGCCGGCGGCTGCGCATGCACGGGTCCACCGGCGCGGACCTCGCGTTCACCGCGGCCGGGGTGCTCGGCGCCGCGGTGGTCTACGGCCACCATCCGTGGGACAACGCTCCCGGGGTGGCGCTGGTGCGGGCGGCGGGTGGCGTCGTCACCGACCTCGCCGGGGAGCCGTGGCATCTCGGGTCGCGGTCGCTGCTCGCGGCGGCGCCGGGAGTGCACGAACAGATCTTGAACATTCTCGTCCCCCTGGGAGATCCGGGGGACTACCGGGACGGCGCAAGTCGGGAAGGAACGACATGAGTGTGGCGGTACGGGTCATCCCGTGTCTGGACGTCGACGCGGGCCGGGTGGTCAAGGGCGTCAACTTCGAGAACCTGCGCGACGCCGGCGACCCGGTCGAGCTGGCGGCGCTCTACGACGCGCAGGGCGCCGACGAGCTGACCTTCCTGGACGTGACCGCATCCACCTCCGACCGCGGCACGATGATCGACGTCGTCACCCGCACCGCCGAGCAGGTGTTCATCCCGCTCACCGTCGGTGGCGGGGTCCGCACCGAGGAGGACGTGGACCGGCTGCTGCGCGCCGGCGCCGACAAGGTCAGCGTCAACACCGCCGCGATCGCCCGGCCGGAACTGCTGCGCGAGCTCAGCCACCGGTTCGGCGCCCAGTGCATCGTGCTGTCCGTCGACGCGCGCACCGTCCCGGAGGGACAGCAGCCGACGCCGTCCGGCTGGGAGGTCACCACCCACGGCGGCAAGCGTGGCACCGGAATCGACGCGATCGAGTGGGCGCAGCGCGGCGCCGAGCTCGGGGTCGGGGAGATCCTGCTGAACTCGATGGACGCCGACGGCACCAAGGCCGGATTCGACCTGCCGATGATCCGCGCGGTCCGCGCGGCGGTGCACGTGCCGGTGATCGCCAGCGGTGGCGCCGGTGCCGTCGAGCACTTCGCGCCGGCCGTGCAGGCGGGAGCCGACGCGGTCCTCGCCGCCAGCGTCTTCCACTTCGGGGACATGACCATCGGGGACGTGAAGGCGTCCATGCGAGCCGACGGGATCACCGTCCGCTGACGTAGCCTCGCGGGTCGCCCCAGAGTGCTGTCACGGACGCGACCACCGAATCGGGATCGGCGATCAGTGGGGCGATGTGACCGCCGCCGCCCACTGTCACGCTGCGCGCGGACGGCATGATCGCGGCGGACGACTCGGCCTGGGCCGGCCTCCACATCGGGTCGTCGGCCGCGGCGATCATCACCGTCGGGACCTCGACCCCGGGCAGGGTGTCGGTCAGGTCCGGGCGATCGAGCATGACGGACTGCATCGCCCGCAGCATCGCGGCGCGGTCGGCGCGGCGGAACGCATCCATGACCCGCGCCGACGAGTCGGGATGCCTGGCGAGGCACTCGGTGCCGAGCAGGGCATTGGCCAGTGCACGGGTGACGGGGGACGCGGGTCCGGCGAACCGGTAGAGGGTGACCAGCGGCACGACGCGCACCCACCGCTCCGTCGGTGTCAGTGCGTGGACCGGGGTGCCTATGGTTGTCAGCGACCGGCAGCGTGCCGGGTGGAGCGCTGCGAACCTCAGCCCCACGTGGCCGCCCCAGGCGTTCCCCACCCAGTCGACGGCGTCCGTGATTCCCAGGTTCTCGAGGACGCTCACTGCCGCGCCGGCGCATGCATCGAGGTCGAAGCGGGCCGGTGCCGCGCCGCTGCCGCCGTGGCACGGCCCGTCGACGAGGATCAGCGTGCGGTCGACCGCCAGCGCATCGACAACCGTGTGCCACGAGTCCGAGTCGACGAACAGACTGTGCCACAGGAGCGCGGGTGGACCGGTGCCGACGCAGCGGACGGACAGCCGTCCGAGTGTGGTGGGGATGTTCCGGGAGCTGATCGTCATGGCCCCTCCCGATGACGCCTCGGATACCGAACCCTCGGTTTCCGAGTGTTCTCCGGTGGCGGTGAGCGAGTCAAGGCCGGTCGATGGTCGTGCACGCCCCGAGCGTCGACCGGAAACGTGCCACGGTATAACGGTCACATGAGTCTTGATCCCGCAATCTCGGCCCGGCTCAAGCGCAACGAGGCCGGTCTGTTCAGTGCTGTCGCGCAGGAGCGTTCGACGGGTGATGTGCTGATGGTCGCGTGGATGGACGACGAGGCCCTCGCCCGCACGCTGGAAACCCGTAAGGGAACCTACTTTTCGCGCTCCCGGCAGCAGTACTGGGTCAAGGGGGAAACCTCGGGCCACACCCAGTACGTGCACGAGGTGCGCCTCGACTGCGACGGCGACACCGTCCTGCTGATCGTCGATCAGGAGGGCGCGGCCTGCCACACCGGCACCCACACCTGCTTCGACTCCGACGTGCTGCTGCCGCGCCCCTGATCTCACCTGTAGAAGTGGTGAATACGCAGGTGTCCGTCCTCGACGACGCGGAACTGCGGCGGGTGCAGAAGCGCACATTGACCGTCGTCGTCCTGAGCCAGATCCTCGGCGGTGCCGGTCTGGCCGCCGGAATCACGGTCGGTGCCCTGCTGGCGCAGGAGATGCTCGGTTCGGACAGTCTGGCGGGCGCGCCGACCGCGCTGTTCACGCTCGGGTCGGCCCTCGCCGCCTTCCTGGTCGGGCGCATCACGCAGCGCCACGGACGCCGGGTGGGCCTCGGGCTCGGTTTCGGTGCCGGTGGCATCGGTGCGATCGGGGTGGTTCTCGCCGCCGCGAGCGACAACGTGCCCCTGCTGCTGGTGTCGCTGTTCGTCTACGGCGCGGGTACGGCGACGAACCTGCAGGCGCGGTACGCCGGGACGGATCTCGCCACGGCAGCGCGCCGCGGGACGGCGATCAGCGTGGCGATGGTGTCGACCACCCTCGGCGCGGTCGCGGGCCCGAACCTCGTCGAGCCGCTCGGTCACGTCGCGGAGGCGTTCGGCCTGCCACCGCTGTCGGGGCCGTTCCTGCTCGCCGCCGCTGCCTACCTCGCGGCGGGCTCGGTGCTGTTCGCGTTGCTTCGTCCGGACCCGTATCTCGTTGCCCGGCAACTCGATTCCGCTGACGTCGGCGCGGGCACCCTCGACGGCGCGCCGCCGCGTCCGGGGGTGGGCGCCTATGTCGGTGCCGCGGTCATGGTGCTCACGCAGGTCGCGATGATCGCCATCATGACGATGACCCCGGTGCACATGCGGGCGCACGGTCACGCGTTGGGGGAGGTCGGTCTGGTGATCGGAATCCACGTCGGCGCCATGTATCTGCCGTCGCTGGTCACCGGTGTCCTCGTCGACAGGATCGGACGGCTTCCGATGGCGGCCGCGTCGGGGGTCACCCTGCTGCTCGCCGGGGTGACCGCCGCGGTGGCGCCGGCCGATTCGCTCACGTTGCTGATCGTGGCGTTGGCACTGCTCGGCCTGGGCTGGAACTTCGGGTTGATCGCCGGGACGGCACTGGTCGTCGACGCCACCGTCCCCGAGAACCGGCCGCGCACGCAGGGGACGATCGACGTCCTGATCGCCCTCGCCGGTGCGGGCGGCGGCGCGCTGTCGGGAGTGGTGATGTCCGCGACCGACTATGCGACGCTCTCGCTCGGTGGTGGCGTGCTCGCGTTGCTTCTCGTTCCGGTGCTGTACTGGGCCCGCCGCGGAGCGCGCACCCCGTCGACCGGAGCGCCGCTCCTCCCGTCGTCAATCGGTGACGGGCCGGGCGACCCCGAGTGAGAGTGCGCCCATCATCTTCGGGGCACCCTTCTCGTAGAACGTGTCCAGGTCCCGGATCTCGAAGCCCGCGGATCGTACGAGGGCGGGGATCTCACGCGTGAGGTGGCAGCCACCGGCGACGGCCTTCTGAATCGGCTCGAAGCGGTACTGCCAGCGGCGCACCTTCTCGTGCGGCGCGAGCCCGTGTTCGACGAAGTGCAGGGTTCCGCCCGGCTTGAGGACGCGCCGCACCTCCTTCAAGGCTGCATCGACATCGGGGATCGTGCACATCGTCCACGTCGACAGGGCGGTGTCGAAGCTGTTGTCCGGGAACGGGAGTGACTGCCCGTCGAGCCCGGATCGCTGGACCGGAACGGTGGACGCCGACAGGCGTTTGCCGGCCAGCTTCCAGCCGAGGTCGGCAGGCTCGACCGCGCTGACCGAATCGACGGCGTCCGGATAGAACGGGACGTTGAGCCCCGACCCGAACCCGATCTCGACGACGCGGCCGTGCAGCCCGGCGCACGCCCGTTTCCGGGAGGGGCCGGTGACCGACATCCCGCACGAGACGTCCACGAGGCGTGGCACGATCCGATCCGAGTAGAACCCCATGAAAGCCTCCCGACCGGCTCGTTGTCCCTGGTGTGACTCCAGCATCGCACGGCCCCGCCAGGGCGGCCCGCGGTTCGGTGATCAGTGCGGACGGTCCGCCCCGTCGAGTTTTGCGGTCCGACCGGCGCGGGCCGGGCCGGGGTCTTCTTGGGTACAGCAGTCGCAGTCGTGACCCGGGGGACTGTTCGGCGCGACCGTGCGCGGTGTGATGGGCGTGCGCGTTGTCGATGATCCGGTCCGAGGGGTGTCGGTGGTCGTCGAGGGTGGTACGGGTGGTGGGCAGCACGCGTCGGCGAGACCGTGCACGGGTGCGATGCTCACGTGGATCGGACCCGCGGCGGTCGACGTAGAGGTGAGTCCGGGCAGTGTGGTGGAGCGGGCCGCGCGGATGGCGTTGCCGATGACGAGCACCTCGGCGAACTCGTGAATGAACACCACGGTCGCGAGGCCGAGGACACCGGTCGCCGCCAGCGGGATGAGCACGGTGATGATGGCGAGCGAGAATCCGATGTTCTGCACCATGATTCGGCGGGCGCGGCGGGCGTGGGCGAGCACCTGGGGCAGGTGGCGAAGGTCCTCGCCCATCAGTGCGACATCGGAGGTCTCGATGGCGACGTCCGTTCCCATGGCCCCCATCGCGATGCCGACGTCGGAGGTGGCCAGGGCCGGGGCGTCGTTGATGCCGTCGCCGACCATCGCGACCCGGCGGCCCGCAGCGAGGACCGGCAGCATCTTCGCCTTGTCCTCGGGGAGCAGTTCGGCGTGAACTGTGGCGATCCCGGCGTCGGCGGCCAGGGCGTGGGCGGTGCGTTCGTTGTCGCCGGTGAGCATCGCGACGTCGACGCCGAGTCGGCGCAGCCGGTCGACGGTCTCGGCGGCTTCGGGGCGCAGTTCGTCGCGGACGGCGATCGCCCCGATCGCCGATCCGTCTTGTTCGACGATCACCACGGTGGCGCCCGCCTCCTGCAGCCCGGCGACGTCCGCGGCCAGGGAGCCGGCGTCGATCCATCCGGGCCTTCCCAACCGCAGTGCACGGCCTGCGAGGATTCCGGTCAGTCCGTGGCCGGGCACCGCGATGACGTCGTCGGCCGGGGTCACCGGTGTGGCGGTGGCGGTGAGGATCGCTGCGGCGAGGGGGTGCTCGCTGCGTGCTTCGAGCGCGGCCGCTGCGGCGAGGACCTCGGCTTCGGAGATGCCGGGCGCGGCGGTCGTGGCGACGACCTGCGGAGCGTTGCGGGTCAGGGTGCCGGTCTTGTCGAGGGCGACGACGCGGATGCGGCCGAGTTCCTCGAGCGCTGCGCCGCCCTTGATCAACGCGCCGTGCCGGCTCGACGCCCCGATCGCCGCGACCACGGTGAGGGGGACCGCGATCGCCAGCGCGCACGGGGAGGCGGCGACGAGCACGACCAGGGCGCGTTCGATCCACAGCAGCGGATCGCCGAACAGCGAGCCGATACCGGCGACCAGGGCGGCGACGACCATGATCGCGGGAACGAGTGGCCTGGCGATGGTGTCGGCCAGTCGCTGCCCGGCGCCCTTGCGTTCCTGGGCTTCCTCGACGATGTGCACGATGCGGGCCAGGGAGCTGTCGGAGGCGAGGGCGGTGACATCGACCTCGATGGCGCCACCGCCGTTGATCGTGCCGGCGTACAGCTCGTCGCCCGGACCGGCCTCGAGCGGAACGGATTCGCCGGTGATGGCGGACAGGTCGAGGCTGGTGCGGCCCGAGCGGATCACGCCGTCGGTGGCGGCCCGCTCACCGGGGCGTAGCAGCATCCGGTCGCCGACCGCGAGATCGTCCGGCGCAACCGACATCTCGCGGCCGCCGCGCAGGACCGTCGCGGTCGGGGGCACCAGGGACAGGAGCGCTCGCAGTCCGCGTCGGGTGCGAGTGACCGCGTAGCGCTCGAGTCCCTCGGCGATCGAGAACAGGATGCCGAGCATCGCCGCCTCGGGGTACTGGCCGAGGGCGACCGCGCCGACCGCGGCGATGGTCATCAGGGTTCCGACCCCGATTCGCCGGTGTCGCAGGTTGGTCAGCGCGGCGGGCACGAAGGTCGACGCGGCGGCGACGACGGCCGCGAGTTCGAGTGCCGTGGCCACCGGGTGGGCTCCTGCGCGGCCAACCGCCCAGGCGAGGGCGAGCAGGATCGCCGCGGCGGCCGCGCACTGCAGCTCGCGGACCTGCCACAACCGGCCGGGGCCCCGGTCGGGCTCGGGTGCTCCGATCTGGGTGTCGGAGGGTGAGGGCCCGCAGCAGGCGTCAGACACGCTCGGACTCCAGTGCATCGATCTCGGGGGCGCCGACGACGGCGTCGACGAGTGCCCTGCCGCGCGGGGTCAGCGCGTACATCACCAGTCGGCCCTGACGGCGGGAGGTGACCAGTGCGGCGACCTTCAGCTGCCGCAGATGATGCGACACCAGGTTCTGGGCCTGTCCGACCACCCACGCCATGTCGCACACGCACAACTCGTCGCCGGCGCGCAGTGCGGTCGCGATGGACAGGCGGGTGGGGTCGCCGAGCGCGCGGGCCGCCGCGGCGGCGGGTTCGACACGTCCCGGCGTCGGGAGCTCGGCCCGGATCCGCTCGGCGTGTGGCAGGTCGAGGCAGAGCAGGTCGCAGGTGTCCGCGGGGTCGGTCATATCGATATTCTAATGGATATTGATATGACCGGGAACCGTCTCAGGTTCCTCATATCGCCGGCCGTTAGGGTGCCGACATGGAAAATGCGCCCTGTTTGTCCGGGTTATCCGCCGGATCGGATGCTGCCGCGTGACGCGCGGAGTGAAGATCTCGCTGGCACTGCTGGTCGCGTTCGTCGTCGCGGTGGCGGCGATTCTGCTGGTCGGTCGACCCGGAGAGGAGGCCGACGAATCCGCCGCGGATGCCGGTTCGAACCCGGCGGCGGTGGTGCGCGCGGACAGCCACCGTCTCTCGTCGGCGCCGGAGGGAAGTCCGACGTTCGTGGAGTTCCTCGACTTCGAATGCGAGGCCTGCCGGTCGGTGTATCCCGCGATCGAGGACCTGCGCGCCGAGTACGGAGACCGCGTCGCCTTCGTGGTTCGTTACTTCCCGCTGCCCGGGCACTTCAATGCCGAGCGAGCGGCCAGGGCCGTGGAAGCTGCTGCGCAGCAGGGCAAGTTCGAGCAGATGTATCAGCGGATGTACGAGACGCAGGCGGAGTGGGGTGAGCAGCGGGTCCCGAAGGATGACGTCTTCCGAGCCTTCGCCGTCGACCTCGGGCTCGACATGGCCGCCTACGACGCCGCGTACGCCGACCCGGCGACCGCGGCCCGGATCGCCGCGGACGTCGCCGACGGCGAAGCGCTCGGAGTGCAGGGCACCCCGTCTTTCTTCCTCGACGGCCAACGATTCGAGCCCTCCACCTATCAGGATCTGACCGATGCGTTCGACGCCGCCCTCGGCTGACGCCGACACCTCGGGAGCGGAGGTCGGTGCCAGCGCGCCGTTCGACCGGGCGCTGCCGTGGCTGCTGCTCGTCGGCGGCCTGACCGGGCTGGTGGCCGCGTTCGTGCTCACGGTCGAGAAGTTCGCCCTCGCAGCGGATTCGAACTACATCCCGTCCTGCAGCCTGAACCCGGTCCTCAACTGCGGTTCGGTGATGTCCACCGCCCAGGCGTCGGTGTTCGGCTTCCCCAACTCACTGCTCGGCATCGCCGGGTTCGCGGCGGTCGCGGCCACCGGCGCCGGGTTGCTGGCCGGCGCCCGCTTCGCCCGCTGGTACTGGCTGGGCCTGCAGGTCGGGGTGACCGCTGCGGTCGTGTTCGTGCACTGGCTGATCGCGCAGAGTCTCTACGTCATCGGTGCTCTCTGCCCGTACTGCATGGTCGTGTGGGCGGTGACCGTCCCGATCTTCTGGTACGTCACCCTGCGGAACCTGCACCACGGCACCTTCTCCCGTCCGATACGTGCCGAGGTGGTGTCGGCGGGAGGAAACCACCTCGTGCCGGTCACGGTGTGGTTCCTGGCGGTGGCCGCACTGGTGATCGACCGGTTCTACTCGTACTGGGCCACGCTGCTGTGACCGGCAGATGCGGGTCGGGGGTTGACAGGCGGTAGCGGTCGCTCCGCGGCGCCCTCGCCGGCGCTGCTGTCCGCCGGTCTGCCGGTTTGCCCTGCACACATCCCATGCGGACGTAAGATCATCTGCTGGGGGAGGGCATCCGAGGAGCCGCCCATGACGGAACCAGCACCGATCCCCGTGGCGTGCATCCACGGACCGTGGGATGCACACCTGCAGCCGGGGAATCCGGGGCGCACTTTTCAACGACGCCGGATACCGGGCCCACGCCCCAGGCCGGCCCGGAGACGCGGACCGCCGAGTCGTCGGAACTGATTGCCGGCACTCCTCCACAAGACGACGGCGCACCCGCGTAACGCAGTCTTCCCGTCCCGCCCGCACTTGACGTAGCCAGGTGTGCGGGGCAGTGGTGTGTCACGGAATCTCACCCGTCCGGTCCCGCATGGCAGGGAATCTCGTTGACGTGATGCAACATTCGAACGGAAGGAGTGAGCATGAAGATCGTCGTCATCGGCGGTACCGGGCTGATCGGCTCGAAGGTCGTCACTCGACTGAGTGAACACGGCCACGAAGCGGTACCTGCCGCGCCCAGCACGGGCGTGAACACCCTCACCGGTGAGGGAGTGAAGGAAGTGCTTCAAGATGCGAACGTTCTGATCGATGTCTCCAATTCGCCGTCGTTCGCGGACGACGACGTCATGGAGTTCTTCCGGACGTCCACCACGAACCTGCTCGAGGCCGCCCGAGTGGCAGGACTCGGGCACTACGTGGCGTTGTCAGTGGTCGGTTCCGAGCAGCTGCCGGAGTCCGGGTACATGCGGGCGAAGGTGGCGCAGGAGGAGCTGATCAAGGGTTCGGGCCTGCCGTACTCTCTCGTGCACGCCACGCAGTTCTTCGAGTTTGCCCGGACGATTGCCGATTCCGCCACCGTCGACGGCTCGGTGCGGCTGTCGGGCGCGGCGGTGCAGCCGATGGCCGCCGATGATGTGGCCGCTGCCGTCAGCAAGACCGCCGCGGACCCCCCGCTGAACGGCGACGTCGAGGTCGCGGGGCCGGAGGTGTTCGGCCTCGATCAGTGGATCGGCACGGTGCTGGCCGCACGGCACGACCCGCGCGAGGTGATCACCGATCCGCAGGCGCAGTATTTCGGGGCGTCGCCGGACCGCGAGCTGCTGCCCAGCGCAGGCGCGCGCCTCGCGCAGACGCGGTTGTCGGAGTGGTTGACCCGTCAGTGACCCGATCGTGTGGGTGGCAGCCTGCAAGCACCACAACCCGACCACCGCTGTCATGACGACGATCTGAACCCTCGGCCACCGTTTCGTCGATCGCCTCGTCTGCCTGCATGCAGAACGGAAGCGACTCAAACACATCCCCTCGCAACAGCGAAGGAGCACGCCATGAGCATTGTTCGATTCGCCCGAGCCGCACTCGCCACCCTCGCACTCGTCGCCGCCCTGGTCGCGGCCTTGGTCACCCCGGCCGCCGCCCGACCATTGCCGACGGTCGTGTTGGTGCACGGCGCCTTCGCCGACACCACCAGCTGGGACCCGGTCGCCGCCGAGTTGCGCGGCCGCGGCTACACCGTCGTCGTCCCCGAAAATCCTCTACGCGGACCTGCCTACGACGCGGCCGCGATCGAGAAAACCCTCGCCGGGATCGCCGGGCCCGTGGTGCTCGTCGGCCACTCCTACGGCGGCGCGGTCATCACCAACACCCACAACCCGAACGTGAAGGCCCTCGTCTATGTCGCCGCCTTCGCGCCGGCACAGGGCGAGCCCGTCCAGCTCGCGCTGGACCCGATCCGATTCCCCGGCAGTCAGCTTCTCCCTCCCGTACTGCAGTTCAAGGTCGTCGACGACGTGCACGCGATCGGAGGTAAGAACATCGACGGATACATCGCCGCCGACGCCTTCCACCGGGTGTTCGCTCCGGATGTCAGCGACGCGACGGCCGCGATCATGCTGGCCCACCAGAGCTCGATCGCCCTGTGGGCCAACCTCGAGCCGTCCGGACCGACCTCCTGGTCGAACACCCCGAGCTGGACCCTGATCCCGACCGGCGACAACATCATCCCGCCGTCGGCACAGCGGTTCATGTCCGGCCGTATCGGTGCACACACCACCGAGATCACCGCCTCACACGCCGTGCTCGTCTCCCAGCCCGACGCCGTCGCCGACGTCATCACCGCGGCTGCGGCGGGCAGCTGACCCGAGGAGGACGAACCCATGGACCTGCAGCTGAACGGCACGGCCGCCGTGGTCACCGGCGCGAGCAAGGGCATCGGCCTCGCGATCACCGAATCGCTCGTCCGCGAAGGTGCGCATGTGGTCGCGGGAGCACGCACCCGCACCGAGGAGATCGCCGCTCTCGAATCGGCCGGCGATGTCACCTTCGTCCGGGCGGACCTGTCCACAGCGGATGGGCCACTGAGCCTCATCGAGGCGGCGAGCGTCGGAGGCGGTATCGACGTGCTGGTCAACAACGCCGGTGCGGTGACACCACGCCCGAACGGCTTCGTCAGCGTCACGGAGGATGACTGGCTCGCGTCCCTGACATTGACGTTCCTGTCGGCGGTCCGCACCACCCGCGCGGCTCTGCCGTTGATGACCGCGCGTGGTGGGAGCATCGTGACCGTCAGCTCGGTGAATGCCTTTCTTCCCGACCCGGCGATCATCGACTACTGCGCCGCAAAGGCGGCGTCGACCAACTTCTCCAAATCGCTGTCGAAAGAGGTTGCCTCTCAGGGTATCCGGGTGAACACGGTCAGTCCGGGTCCGGTGACGACCGCGTTGTGGACCGGTGCGGAGGGTGTCGCTGCCACCGTGTCCAGGGCGAGTGGGGTCACAGCGCAGGTCGTCATCGACCAGACGGCCGCGATCACCGAGACGGGCCGCTTCACGAGCCCCCAGGAGGTCGCCGATCTCGTCGTGTTTCTGGCTTCTGCGCGAGCAGCAAATATCACCGGCGCAGACTTCGTGATCGATGGTGGCCTGATCAAGACCCTCTGACCGCGACCGGCCGGAATTCGCGGGGAGCGATGTGAGCGACGCGTGTACAGCAACCCCCACTCCGGCTGCACACGCTCACGAGAGGTCGGCGGCACCGAGTCCGGAGCCGGTGGCCTCGACAGCCCGGTTGGCGCAGGGGGTTGTGCCTACCGGGCTCACGCCGCCCGTATCTGTGGTGGGTGATCCTGCGATCGTGGCGCGGCACGACGACGAACTGTCCTGTGTGCCTTGTTCGTTGCGGCAAGGAGCGTGAATCGAGCCGTCGCTCGACTTTCGCCGTTGTAGGGCGCGGCCGGTGCCATGCACGCCGAACCACTGGGGGGCCGTATTCGATCGAAGGAGCGTCAGGAAGATGAGAACCATGCAGTCTGTTGTCGCCGCCACGGTAGGCGAACCGTCCGAGGTTCTGCACCTGCAGACTCGCCCCATTCCGGAGCCCGGCCCCGGCCAGGTCCGGATCCGGGTGGCGGCTGTGCCGGTTCATGCCAGCGATCTGCACACCGTCCGCGGCAGATACGGATTCACCCCGGAGTTCCCCACCGTGCCCGGAATCGAATCCGTTGGGGTGATCGACGAAGTCGGTAGCGGCACAGAAGGTTTGACCGTCGGGCGACGCGTCATCACGGTCGGAGTCAGGGGAACGTGGCAGGAGTACGTCGTTGTCGATGCCGAGCGGGTCTTGCCTGTTCCCGTCGGCATGAGCGATTCCACGGCCGCCCAGATTCTCAGCAATCCGCTCACCGCGGTGATCTTGACCGGTGATGAGCTCGATGTTCGACCGGGTGAATGGCTCTTGCAGACGGCGGCCGGATCAACCGTCGGCCAGTCGGTCATTCAGCTCGGCACGCACGTCGGGTTCCAGACCCTCAACGTGGTTCGCCGGCGTTCCGCTGTCGAGGACATCCTCGCGTTGGGCGGCACCGCGGTGATCTGCACGGAGGATGAGGACCTGCGCGAACGCGTGGCCGACATAACCGGTCGTGACGGCGTGTCCAAGGCGATCGACTGTGTCAGCGGTCAGGTGGGGGCGGACGTGTCGCGTGCACTGGCGCCGCACGGTGAGCTGGTCGTCTTCGGTGCACTGTCCACGCACCGCCAAACCGATCCCGACAAACTCACCATCCCCGTCTTCGCGCGCTCGCTGATCTACGAAACCAAGATCGTTCGGGGATTCTGGCTGCTCCGCTGGTTCGCCGAGACCCCGAAGGATCGGATGACCGCAGCGATCGACCGGACGCTTCGGTTGGTCGACAGCGGCGCGCTGCGGGTGCCCGAGGGCCAGCCGATTCCCGTCGAAAGGTTCAGCGAAGCCGTCGATCTGGCCGAAGCCCCCGCACACGGGGGCAAACCGCTGTTGCTGTTCGATCGAGGACGCAGTGCCGGCGAGCGGGTGACGATGGCCTGAACGGGGCCGATCGAGTGCATCGATAAGCACTCCGATGCAAATCAAGAGGGCAATGTTCACCGCCGTGACCGGCTCGTGCGGGTCGGTTCGCTGCTGTGGCAGATTGCTGTCATGCCGTTGATCCAGATCAGTCAGACTCCCGGGCTCACCGCCGAACAGAAGCGTGCGGTCGTCGCCGCCGTGACCTCCGCCTACGCGGAGGCCTCCGGGAAGGATCCCGCCAAGGTGTGGGTCACCATCACCGAGGTGCCGGGGGAGAACTGGGGCGTCGGAGGCGTCACCCTGGCCTGACCGCTGGAGTCCGCGTCCACCTGCTCGATTCGGGTAGTTCACTACGCTGTGCCTCGGCGATCACCGCTGGGAACCTCGATTGTGTCCTTCAAGGGCGAGCGAGGTGTGAGCGATGGACAGCGACAGGCAGCCGGGGCCGGATTCCGTCCCGCTCGAACAGCAACAGGCGCCCGCGGCCGAGGCGCAGGCGTCGAAGTCGGGTCTGGAGCGCGACGTGCGGGTTGCCACCCGTAGTGGTCGATACGCCCTGATCGCCGCGCTGTGCGCTGCGATCGTGTCCAGCGCGGTGTCGGCCGGGTCCGCGCTGTACGTGAGCGGCAACCAATTGGATCGCAACGAGAGGCTCGCAGTCGCGCAGGATGTCCGCGAGAACCGGCAGGCGGCCTACGCCGAATTCGTCAGTGCCTTGATGGATCTCAACGGCGGGCTCGGCGCGCTGAAGGGGGCGTTGACCAGGAATCCGCCCGACCGCGAGGTTGTCCGCGGCATCGTCCAAGGTCTCAGCGCTCGGGGATTGGCAACGTGGACCGCGGTCAGCAAGGTCCTCCTCGTCGGTAACGATGGCCTGGAAGGGACTGTCGGCAAATTCGCTGATTCGTACACCCCGTTCTTCGGCGACCATCTGAATCCGTTCGCGAGCCGCAATCTGCAGGGGGAGGGTGAGCGGGACCCCGACGGCTTGCTGCGCGACGGACCGCCCCTGATCGCCGAGATCGACCGGCTGATCGCGGCCAGCGGCGACATCCTGACGTCCTTCTTGGACCAGGCACGCGAGGACCTCGGCGCCGGCTGAAGGCCGGCCACCGCCAGGCGTCACGGCACCGTTCGGCCCCCGGGTCAGGCCTTGCCGGTGCCCTCGGCGATGGCGCGATCGAGCTGGGTGACCATTGCCTTGCCGAGCGAGATCAGCTCGCGGACCTGCTCGTCGTCGAGTCCGTCGAACACGAGGGCCTGCACCGTCTCGACGTGACCCGGCGCGGACTCGACGACCTTCGCGTGTCCGGCCGGGGTGAGCACGGCGAGGGATCCGCGGCCGCCGACGATCGCCTTGCGGCGCACCCAGCCGGCCTTCTCCATCTTCGTCACCACGTGCGACAGCCGCGACAGTGAGGCGTTGGCGTCGGCGGCGAGCGCGCTGAGCTGCAGCCGCTGCTGCGGGGCCTCGGAGAGGACGGCGAGGACGAAGTACTCGAAGTGGGTGAGCTTGGCGTCGCGCTGCAGCTGGGTGTCGAGGGCGGCGGGCAGTCGGGTGGTCAGCGCGACGAGTTCGCGCCAGGCGCGCTGCTGCTCGTCGCTGAGCCAGCGCGTCGGCTGCTGCGACTTCGGCTCGCCCTCGTGTGCCTCGGTCATTGCCGCCCCCTCGGAACAGTTGTGATGTGCGCGCGTTGACTCCTATGATAGTTGAAGCTTCAACATCAAGGAGTGGTTATGACCGACCTGGCCATGCCGGCGCTGTACCTGAGCCATGGTGCACCGCCGCTCGTCGACGACGCACTGTGGGTCTCGCAACTCGAACGGTGGGCACGCGATCTGCCCCGGCCGAAGGCGATCCTGATGGTGTCCGCGCACTGGGAGTCGGCGCCGCTCACCATCGGCTCCGTCACCACCGGGACGCCGCTCGTCTACGACTTCGGGGGCTTCGACCCGAAGTACTACCGCGTGCAATACGCCTCACCCGGGGCGCCCGACCTCGCCCGGCAGGTCGCCGCACTGATGCCCGACAACGAACCCGTGTGCCACCAGCCCGACCGCGGCCTCGATCACGGTGCCTACGTCCCGCTCACCGTCATGTACCCCGGCGCCGACATTCCGGTCCTGCAGATGTCGATGCCGACCCTCGACCCGGAGCGGCTGCTGCACCTGGGGGAGCGGCTGCGTCCGCTGCGCGAGCAGGGCGTCCTGATCGTCGGATCCGGGTTCACCACCCACGGCCTGCCCTTCCTGCGGGACTGGACGCCCGACGCCGCCGCACCCGGCTGGTCCGCCGAGTTCGACGCGTGGGCGCGTGAGCGGTTCGCCGCGGGTGACGTCGACAACCTCGTCGACTTCCGTTCCCAGGCGCCTGGCATGCCGTATGCCCACCCGACGATCGAGCACTTCGCGCCGCTGTTCGTTGCGCTCGGAGCCTCCTCCGACCCCGAGCAGACGCCCGAGCAGGTCATCGACGGTTTCTGGATGGGCCTGTCCAAACGGTCCCTGCAGCTGGCGTAGGTGGCTCCGCCCCTGTGCGCCTTTCCGGTGGCCCCGGCCACCGGAAAGGCGCACAGGCGCGTCAGCGCCTGGCGCGGAGGAAGTCCAGCGCCTCGTCGGCGTGCGTGTTGGCGCGCAGCTCGCTGGCGATCACCTTCAGCACCGTCCGATCGGTGTCGATGACGAAGGTGGTCCGCTTGACGGGGGACAGCTTCGCCAGCAATCCGCGCCGAACACCGAACTGCTCGGCAACCACACCGCCGACATCCGACAGCAGCGGGTAGTCGAACGACTTCGCCGACGCGAACGACGCCTGCTTCTCGACCGCGTCCGTCGAAATACCCGCCCGCAACGCCCCGACCGCCGCGAACTCGGCGGCCAGATCGCGGAAGTGACACGCCTCCGCCGTACACACCGGGGTGTTCGCGGCCGGATAGAAGAACAACACCAGCGGTCCGTCCGCGACCAGGTCGCTCAGTTTCCGGACCGTGCCGGACTGATCGGGCAACGCGAAGTCGGGGGCCTGCTCTCCGGTCTGCATGCGCGCGAGGCTACCGCCCCGGACCGCAGTGGGGGAGACACTCCACCCTGGTCGCTCCGCAGGCTCCGCTCCTGCACACCCTGCTCACTCCGCAGGCTCCGCTCCTGCACACCCTGCTCACTCCGCAGGCTCCGCTCCTGGGATGATGGGGACCATGCCCGGCGAGTCGATCACCGTCACCCCTGCACCCGCTGCCGCCGACACGGCCGCAGCCACCACCACCCGCGCGCAGTTCCGCGCCCTGGCGGCCGAGCATCGGGTCGTCCCGGTCACGCGAAAGGTGTTGGCGGACGCCGAAACCCCGCTCTCCGCCTACCGCAAGCTGGCGGACGACCGGCCCGGAACCTTCCTGCTCGAGTCCGCCGAGAACGGTCGCTCCTGGTCGCGCTGGTCGTTCATCGGTGCCGGCAGTCCGGCGGCGTTGACGGTCATCGACGGTGAAGCCGCCTGGTACGGCAACGTGCCGGCCGGTGCGCCGTCCGGCGGCGACCCGATCGTCGCCCTCGGCCAGACCCTCGAACTACTGCGCAGCGAACGCCTCCCCGACCTGCCCCCGCTGACCGGCGGCATGGTCGGCTTCATGGGCTATGACATCGTGCGCCGCCTGGAACGGCTGCCCAGCCACGCCGTCGACGACCTGCAGATCCCCGAGATGGTGATGCTGCTGGCCACCGACCTCGCCGCCGTCGACCACCACGAGGGTGCGATCACCCTGATCGCGAACGCAGTCAACTGGGACGGCAGCGACGAACGCGTCGACGAGGCCTACGACGACGCGGTCGCCCGCCTGGACGCGATGACCCGCGCCCTCACCGCGCCCGCACCCTCGACCGTCTCCACCTTCACCAAGGTCGTCCCGGAGTTCCGGCGCCAGCGCACCACCGAGGAGTTCGGGGCCGGCGTGCGCCGGCTGATCTCCGAGATCGAGGCCGGTGAGGCGTTCCAGGTCGTGCTCTCGCAGCGCTTCGAGATGGACACCGACGCCGCGCCCGCGGACATCTACCGGATGCTCCGTGCGTCCAACCCGAGCCCGTACATGTACCTCGTCAACATCCCCGACGGCAGCGGCGGCACCGGGTTCACCATCGTCGGCTCCAGCCCCGAGTCGCTGGTCACCGTCAAGGAGGGCACCGCCACCACCCACCCGATCGCGGGCACCCGGTGGCGCGGCGCCACCGAGGAAGAGGACCTCCTGCTCGAGAAGGACCTGATCGCCGACGAGAAGGAGAACTCCGAACACCTGATGCTCGTCGACCTCGGCCGCAACGACCTCGGACGCGTGTGCGAGCCGGGCACGGTGAAGGTGCACGACTACCGGCACGTCGAGCGCTACAGCCACGTCATGCACCTCGTGTCGACCGTCACCGGTCGCCTCGCCGACGGCAAACACGCCCTCGACGCGGTCACCGCCTGCTTCCCGGCGGGCACCCTGTCCGGGGCGCCGAAGGTGCGGGCGATGGAACTGATCGACGAACTCGAACCGACCCGCCGCGGCATCTACGGCGGCATCGTCGGCTACCTCGACTTCGCCGGCGACGCCGACACCGCCATCGCGATCCGCTCCGCACTGGTCAAGGACGGCACGGCGTACGTACAGGCCGGCGCCGGCGTGGTCGCCGACTCCGATCCGGTCTACGAGGACACCGAGGCCCGCAACAAGGCGATGTCGGCGCTGAGCGCGATCGCCGCCGCGGGCACCCTGCGTGCCCTGGGTGGCCACGATGAGTGACGCCGACACCAGCGCCCCCACCCGCCGTTCGGTCCCCCTCGCGGTCCTGCCGGTGCTGCTGCTCGCCGTGGCCGCGCTGTGCCTGTGGGCGTCGTCGCGGATGACGTGGGTGCGGGTCGACTCGTTCGACGGGCTCGGCGAGGCCCGGACGACCGACCTCATCGGCGGCACCTGGGCGGCCGCGACCACGCCGCTCGCGCTGGCGCTGCTCGCGGCGATCGCGGCATCGTTCGCGGTGCGCGGCTGGGCGCTGCGGGTGGTGGCGCTCATGGTCGCCCTCGTCGCGGTCGCGGCGATCGTGCCCGCGGTGCAGTTGCTGACCACCGACGTGGATCCCGATCGTGCGGGCCGGCTCGCGGAACTGCCCGACCGTGCCGAGGTGACCGCCACCGAGGTGTCCACGACGCCGGCCGTGCTGGTGGTGATCGGCGGTGTGCTGGCACTGGCCGCGGCGGTCGCGCTGCTGCGCAAGGCCTCGGTCAGCACCGGCCTGTCGTCGAAGTACGCGGCCCCGGCCGCCCGGCGTGAAGAGGCGTCCAAGCGGCACGAGTCGAAGGAACCTCCGAGCCAGCGGGTGCTGTGGGACGCTCTCGACGCGGGCGACGATCCCACCGACGACGAGCCCGGCGACCCCGGCCGACCGGGCACGACGGATGGCACGGACACCCGCCCGTAGTCAAGAGAACAGCGGCCTCTAGGCTTGGCCGAACGGATGACCTTCCTCACAATCGGCGACAGCCCAGAAAGGACTCGGGACGCGATGACTGTTCTCGATTCGATTCTCGACGGGGTGCGCGCCGACGTCGCCGCCCGTGAGTCCGTCCTCGACCTGGCCGCCGTCAAGGCCGCCGCCGCGGCGGCCACGCCCGCGCTCGACGCGGCCGCCGCTCTGCGCGCCGACGGCATCGGCGTCATCGCCGAGGTGAAGCGCGCCAGCCCGTCCAAGGGTGCGCTGTCCACCATCACGGACCCCGCCGCACTCGCCCGCGCCTACGAGGACGGAGGCGCCCGGGTGATCAGCGTCCTCACCGAGGAGCGCCGGTTCAAGGGCTCCCTCGCGGACCTCGACGCCGTCCGCAAGGCGGTGCGCATCCCGATCCTGCGCAAGGACTTCATCGTCGGGCCGTACCAGATCCACGAGGCCCGCGCGCACGGCGCGGACGTGATCCTGCTGATCGTCGCCGCTCTCGACCAGAACACCCTCGCGTCGCTGCTCGACCGCACCGAATCGCTCGGTATGACCGCGCTCGTCGAGGTGCACACCGAGGAGGAGGCGGATCGCGCACTCGAGGCCGGCGCGAGCGTCATCGGCATCAACGCCCGCAACCTCAAGACCCTCGAGGTCGACCGCGACACCTTCGGCCGCATCGCGCCGGGGTTGCCCAGCAACGTCGTCAAGATCGCCGAGTCCGGTGTCCGCGGCACCGCCGATCTGCTCGCCTACGCCGGTGCCGGCGCCGACGCGGTGCTGGTCGGAGAGGGCCTGGTCACCAGCGGCGATCCGCGCACCGCGGTCAAGGATCTGGTCGCGGCGGGCACGCACCCGTCGTGCCCGAAGCCGTCGCGCTGACCACCCGACCCGGGCGGAATGGCGTCGCCGCGTCTAGGGCAGACTGAACAGGTGACTGCAGACGATCCCGTACTTTCCGCCAAGGGCCGTGGCCTGCCCCTCATGAGCGACGCCGTGGCGGTTCCCACCGCGCACGAACCAGACGCCGGCGGACACTTCGGGGTCTTCGGCGGCCGCTACCTTCCCGAGGCACTGATGGCCGTCATCGAAGAGGTGACCGCCGCCTACGAGAAGGAACGCAACGACCCGGGTTTCCTGGCCGAACTCGACCGTCTCCAGCGCGACTACACGGGGCGCCCGTCGCCGGTCTACGAGGCGACTCGGCTCAGCGAGCACGCGGGCGGGGCGCGACTGCTCCTCAAGCGCGAGGACCTGAACCACACCGGCTCCCACAAGATCAACAACGTGCTGGGGCAGGTCCTCCTCGCCAAGCGCATGGGCAAGACGCGCATCATCGCCGAGACCGGCGCGGGCCAGCACGGCGTCGCCACCGCGACCGCGTGCGCCCTCTTCGGCCTCGAATGCCTCGTGTACATGGGTGAGGTCGACACCGTGCGGCAGGCCCTGAACGTGGCGCGCATGCGACTGCTCGGCGCCGAGGTCGTCGCCGCCGTGACGGGCTCACGCACGCTCAAGGACGCCATCAACGAAGCGATGCGCGACTGGGTCACCAACGCCGACACCACGTATTACTGCTTCGGTACCGCCGCCGGGCCGCACCCGTTCCCGGCGATGGTCCGCGACTTCCAGCGCATCATCGGCCTCGAGGCGCGTGCCCAGGTGCAGGCGCTGACCGGTCGACTGCCCGACGCCGTGGTCGCGTGCGTCGGTGGCGGGTCCAACGCCATCGGCATCTTCCACCCGTTCATCGACGACCCGTCGGTGAAGCTGGTCGGCATCGAAGCGGGCGGCGACGGCGTCGAGACCGGACGGCACGCCGCGACCATCGGCGGTGGCACCCACGGCGCGCTGCACGGCGCGTACTCGTACCTGCTGCAGGACGAGGACGGGCAGACCATCGAATCGCACTCGATCTCCGCCGGCCTGGACTATCCCGGTGTCGGACCGGAACATTCGTGGCTCGCCGACACCGGCCGCGCCGAGTACCGGTCGGCCACCGACACCGAGGCGATGGAAGCGTTCCGGCTGCTGTGCCGCACCGAGGGCATCATCCCGGCGATCGAGTCCGCGCACGCCGTCGCGGGCGCGCTCGAGCTCGGCCGGGAACTCGGTGAGGGGGCGATCGTCGTGGTGAACATCTCGGGCCGCGGCGACAAGGACGTCGACACCGCAGGCAAGTGGTTCGGGTACCTGCCCGCCGACAGCACCGACACCGAAGGAGCCGCGCAGTGAGCGCCCCGCACGAACGCCTCACCGAGATCTTCACGACCTGCCGCGCCGAGAAGCGCGCCGCGCTGGTCGGCTACCTGCCGGTCGGCTTTCCGACCGTCGAGAAGTCCATCGAGGCCGTCACCACGCTCGTCGAGGGCGGCTGCGATCTCGTCGAAGTCGGCATCCCCTACAGCGATCCCGTCATGGACGGCACCACGATCCAGAACGCCGCCAACGCAGCGCTCGCCGCCGGTGTGCGCGTCCGCGACGTGTTCCCGGCCGTCAAGGCCGTCACCGACGCGGGCGGCGCCGCCGTCGTCATGACGTACTGGAACCTCGTGCTCAAGTACGGGGTCGAGAACTTCGCCCGCGACCTCGCCGCCGCGGGTGGGCTCGGCATCATCACCCCCGACCTGATCCCCGACGAAGCCGCCGACTGGATCGCCGCGTCCGACAAGTACGGCCTGGGCCGCATCTTCCTCGTGGCACCGTCGTCGACCAACGAGCGGCTCGCGATGACCCTCGATCAGTGCCGGGGCTTCGTGTACGCGACGTCGACGATGGGCGTCACCGGTGCCCGCGACAACGTCGACAACCGCGCGCCGGAGCTGGTCGCGCGGGTGCGCGAGCACTCCGACATCCCGGTCGGTGTCGGACTCGGCGTGCGGTCCGGCGCGCAGGCCGCGGAGATCGCCGCGTACGCGGACGCCGTCATCGTCGGGTCCGCGCTCGTCACCGCCACCGCCGAGGGCCCGGACGCGCTGCTGGCGCTCACCACCGAACTCGCCGCGGGCGTCCGTTCGGCTACCGTGGCGTCGTGACCGACGTTCTCGCCTACATCCCGAGCCCCCCGCAGGGCGTGTGGAACATCGGCCCCGTGCCGCTGCGCGCCTACGCCTTCTTCATCATCGTCGGCATCGTCGTCGCGGTGGTCTGGGGCGACCGCCGCTGGGTGGCGCGGGGCGGCGAGAAGGGCACCGTTCTCGACGTCGCGATCTGGGCGGTGCCGTTCGGCCTGATCGGTGGTCGGCTCTACCACGTCCTCACCGACTGGACCACCTACTTCGGCGAGGGCGGCAATCCCGGTGACGCCCTGAAGATCTGGCAGGGCGGCCTCGGGATCTGGGGCGCCGTCGCGCTCGGCGCGGTCGGCGCCTGGATCGGCTGCCGCCAGCGCGGCGTGTCCGTGGCCGCGCTGGGTGACGCCATCGCCCCCGGAATCCTGTTGGCGCAGGCCATCGGCCGGCTCGGCAACTGGTTCAACCAGGAACTCTACGGCCGGGAGACCACGGTGCCGTGGGGCCTGGAGATCTACGAGCGGGTGAACTCCGCCGGCCGCCTCGACGCGCTCACCGGCACCTCCAACGGCGTCGTCGAGAAGGTCGTGCACCCGACGTTCCTGTACGAACTGATCTGGAACGTGCTGATCGTGATCCTGCTCGTCTGGGTGGACCGCCGGTTCCGGATCGGGCACGGCCGCCTGTTCGCGCTGTACGTCGCCGGCTACAGCCTGGGCCGCTTCTTCGTGGAGTTGATGCGCGACGACCACGCCACCCACATCGCGGGCATCCGCATCAACTCGTTCACCTCGGCGATCGTGTTCGCCTGCGCCGTGGCGTACTTCCTGCTCGCCAGGAAGGGCCGGGAGACCCCGGCGGAACTGCGGATCGGGAAGGCGCGCGAGGAGTACGTGGCCGAGCACGCCGACGACCCGCAGGCCGCGGGAACTCCGGGCGGGGCCGCAACCGTTGACGCTGGGAAGGCCGAAGCGTCGCCAGGGGATGGTGACGCCACCAAACAGGGGGACGACACGTGACCGGACCGACCGACGACTGGCAGAAGCGGATCGAGGCGGGACTCCCGTTCCACCCCACCGCCGACGAACTCACCGCCGGATACCCGACCCCGGACACCCCGAACCCGCCGGGCGAGTACCCCGGTGGTGCCCCCTCCGCCGAGTTCCCGAACACCGGACACCCGGCGGCGCCCGGCCCGGTATTCGGCGCGCCCGGCAGCGGACCGGGATACCCGCCGCCCGGCTTCGCGTCGCCGGCCACCACCCAGCAGTTCGCCGCCGTCCCCGGATACGGGTACATGGCGGCCGACGCCGCAGCACCTTTCGGCCGCGACCCGGTGACCGGGGAACCGCTGTCGGACAAGTCGAAGGTGGCGGCCGGGCTGCTGCAGATGCTGCTGCCGTTCCTGTCGATTTGCGGAGTCGGCCGGCTCTACATCGGCAGCACCGCGATCGGGCTGATCCAGCTGCTCGGCATGTTCGTCGCGTTGTTCATGTCGCTGGTGCTGATCGGCATCCCGTTCGTCATCGGGTTCTGGCTGTGGACGTTCATCGACGGGATCATGATCCTGGCCGGCAACGTTCGCGACGGTCAGGGCCGCAAGCTCCGGAACTGACATCGCGACGGTCGCGGGCCGGACGATCGGGCGCCGCCCGCGACCGGCGGCGCCGGTGGCTATGACGCGAGGTCGACGCGGATCGACTCGTTGTCGCGAACGACGAAGACGCGGTCCACGCCCTGCTTCCAGTTGTTGGGGACCAGGAAGTACCTGTCCGAGGTTTGGGCGAGCAGCAGCAGACCCGTGTAGAGATGGCCATAGTCGCCGTTGGTCACCGTCAGGTGTTGTGAGCCCCCACCGTCGAGCAACAGGTTGTCCTTGCTGAAGACCACGACGGACGTCAGAACGCCCAGGTTGCCGGCCTTCGCCGCGGCCTCCCGTTGGCCGTGTGCGTCGCCGTACAGGCCGACCGCCCAGAACGCGGCAAGGAACCCGACCCCGATCAGGGCGAGCGGAAGCACCCAGGGATATCGAACGGTGTGGGCGGGGGCAGTCCGTACGGACAGGGGAGCGTCGTAGGTCGTGCGCAGCACCGCGATGTAGGCGAGCAGGACGACTCCGCCGATCAGCACGATCGGGAGACAGATCTGCGGCAGCCAGCCGAACCATGCGCGGAAGACATAGGCCGCCAACACGAAAGCGATCGAACCGACACCGGCCACGAGGGCGATCGTCAGGGCGCGGGCGAGCATACGGCCCTCCCGGACCTGTTGCGTCGAATCCGATGGCGGCGGGTCCGGCTGCTGCGACCGCGTGGCGAGGGCGGGGAGTACCACGAGTCGGTGGACGCCGAGCAACACCAGCAGGGAGACAAGGAAGAAGAGCGCCGGCGAGAACGTGGCTCTGATGCTGCTGAGCAGGTAGTCGGATGTCGAGTAGCCGAGCGTGCGGACGTCGATACCGAAGTAGTCGTAGTAGGCGTGCTTGACCGTCCAGCCGAAGTAGTACAGCAGCCCCGTGATCAACGCCGCCTGTGACGTGATGGCGCCGAGGACGGCGAACGTGGATGGCGTGGCCGGATCCCGACGGAGTTTTCCACCGGATTCCGGGCGTATGTGGTCGTCGTGCGGGCGGGTCGAGTCAGTCGTCATGGCGTGTCGCGGTCAGGCGGTGGCGTTCCCTCGTCCGGCGGTTCCGAAGTCTCTTCGTCGGAAGGAAGGACAGGTGCGGGCGCCGGGGGCCCGATTGTGGCGGGGGGCCCGATGTGGCCTGGTGCCGAGGACTTCTCGGGCGGAGGAGCCGTGGACTTCAGTACGTCACCGATGTCGGTTGCGTCGACGGAACCCGTACGGGTTGCCACCGCAGGTGAGCCGACGGGTGGCGTGGTCGACTGCTCGTCGGATTCCTCGCGGCACCCGCCCAGGAGGAGGCTCCCCGCGAGCGCGACAACGATCAGCGCAGCCCCTGCACGGGAGGTCGATCGTGGGTAGCGCATTTCGCACCTCGATGACTCGGCCCGGGCCGTGTCCGGACCGGATCGGTCCCCGGATGAGGCCAACGTATTCCCCCGACGGTCGAGCCACGCGCGTAGTCGGCTACTCGAATCCCGCGCCAGCCGAGGCCTCCATGAAGGGACGCACCGAGCTGATTTCGACTCCCGAACAGCCCCTGGACCTCGGCGTCTGCGCTGTTAAACTGGGCGCACCCGAGTGTGACGCTCGGCAGCTCCCACACCTGTGCGCCACACCGGATGCCTCCGGCTCATGTGCCCCGTGCCCATGCGCTGACCACCGCGTGGAGGTGTCAGGTGCTGTTCTCCCAGATACCCGAGCCGCAGGGCCTCTACGACCCGGCGAGCGAATCCGACTCCTGTGGTGTCGCGATGGTCGCGGACATCCACGGCCGCCGCACGCACGACATCGTCACCGACGGACTGCTCGCCCTGTCGAACCTCGATCACCGGGGAGCTGCCGGCTCCGAACCCAACAGCGGCGACGGTGCCGGGATCCTGCTGCAGCTGCCCGTTGACCTGCTGGCCGCCGTGGCGGGGATCGACCTTCCCGGACCCGATCCGGAGGGCCTCGCCTGCTTCGCAGCCGGAATCTGCTACCTGCCGCAGGATCCTGCGGCGCGCGATGCGGCCGTCACCCGGGTGGAGAGGATCGCCACCGACGAGCAGCTCGAGGTTCTCGGGTGGCGGGAGGTGCCCGTCGATCCGGACGCTGCCGATGTCGGGGCATCGGCCCGGGCCTGCATGCCGTACATGAGTCAGCTGTTCGTCGCCGCGCCCGCCGGGTCCGGCGGCCGGCGGCCCTCCGGACTCGACCTGGATCGTCTGGTGTACCCGCTGCGCAAACGGGCCGAGCAGGTCCCGGCCGACGAGTCCGAGGGTGTGTACTTCCCGTCGCTGTCGTCTCGGACGATGGTCTACAAGGGCATGCTCACTCCCACCCAGCTGCCGCTGTACTTCCCGGACCTGCGGGACGAGCGGTGCCGCAGTGCGATCGCGCTCGTCCACAGCCGCTTCTCCACGAACACCTTCCCGTCGTGGCCGCTCGCGCACCCGTTCCGGTACGTGGCCCACAACGGCGAGATCAACACCGTGCGCGGCAACCGGAACCGGATGCGCTCACGGGAGGCGATGCTCGCCTCCGACCTGATCCCCGGCGACCTCGGCCGGCTGTTCCCGATCTGCACGCCCGACGCCTCGGACTCCGCCTCCTTCGACGAGGTGCTCGAGCTCCTGCACCTCGGCGGTCGCAGCGTCGAACATGCCGTGATGATGATGATCCCGGAGGCGTGGGAGAACGACCTCGCGATGCCGCCCGCCCGCCGGGACTTCTACCGCTATCACGCGTCGCTGATGGAACCGTGGGACGGTCCGGCGTGCGTGACGTTCACCGACGGCGTCCGCGTCGGCGCCGTCCTGGACCGCAACGGGCTGCGTCCGGGACGCTGGTGGCAGACGGCGGACGGGCGGGTCGTCCTGGCCAGCGAGTCGGGGGTGCTCGACATCGAGCAGTCGCGAGTGCTGGCCAAGGGCCGACTCGAACCCGGCCGGATGTTCCTTGTCGACACCGCCGAGGGACGGATCGTGCCGGACGCCGAGATCAAGCTGTCCCTGGCCACCGAGCAGCCCTACGCGGAGTGGCTGTACTCGGGGCTACTCGGTCTCGACGAGCTGCCGCCGCGGCCGCCCATCGTTCACCCACACGAGTCGGTGGTGCGCAGGCAGGTCGCGTTCGGCTACACCGAGGAGGACCTGCGGATCCTGCTCACCCCGATGGCGGCGAGCGGCGGCGAAACCCTCGGGTCGATGGGCACGGACACCCCCGTCGCGGTGATGTCGCAGCGTCCGCGGCTGCTCTACGACTACTTCGTCGAACTGTTCGCGCAGGTCACGAATCCGCCGTTGGACGCGATCAGGGAGGAGGTGGTCACCTCGCTGACCCGGGTGATGGGTCCTGAGCAGAACCTGCTGCACCCGACCGCCGCGTCGTGCCGACAGATCGTGTTGTCGTGGCCGGTGCTCGACAACCACGCGCTGAGCAAGATCATCCACATCGACGACGACGGCGACCACCCCGGGCTGGCCACGACCGTGCTGCACGCGCTGTACGACGTCGACGGCGGCGGCGAGGCCATGGCGGCGGCGATCGAGGACCTGCGTGCCCGGGCGAGCGCGGCCATCGCCGCCGGCTACCGCACCCTGGTGATCTCCGACCGCGACTCCGACCACACGCGGGCGCCGATCCCGTCGCTGCTGGCGGTGTCCGCGGTGCACCACCACCTCATCCGCACCAAGGAACGGACGAAGGTCGCCCTGGTGGTGGAGACCGGAGACGCCCGCGAGGTGCACCACGTGGCACTGCTGATCGGCTTCGGGGCGGCGGCGGTCAATCCGTACCTGGCGATGGAGACGATCGAGGACCTCGTCAGCGAGGGCGAGCTGACCGGCCTCGAACCGGCGGTCGCGGTGCGCAACTACCTGCACGCGCTCGGCAAGGGCGTGCTGAAGGTGATGTCGAAGATGGGCATCTCCACCGTCGGGTCCTACACGGCCGCACAGGTTTTCGAGGCCATCGGCCTGAACCGTGATCTCGTGCGCGAGTACTTCCGCGGCACCACGTCCACCCTGGGTGGGGTGGGTATCGACGTGCTGGCCGACGAGGTGGCGGACCGGCACCGGCAGGCGTATCCGGACAACCCGACCGATCGCGCGCACCGCCGCCTCGACGTCGGCGGCGAATACCAGTTCCGCCGCGAGGGGGAACTGCACCTGTTCACCCCGGAGACCGTGTTCCTGCTCCAGCACGCCACCCGGACCGGCCGCCGCGACGTGTTCACCCGCTACAGCGAGGAGGTCAACGCCCTCGCCGAACGCGGCGGCACGCTGCGCGGCCTGTTCCGGTTCCGCGAGGGTGTCTCGCCGCCGGTACCGCTCGACGAGGTCGAGCCGGTCGAGGCCATCGTCACCCGGTTCAACACCGGCGCGATGAGCTACGGCTCCATCTCCGCGGAGGCCCACGAGACCATGGCCGTCGCGATGAACCACCTTGGTGGACGGTCGAACACGGGGGAGGGCGGCGAGACTGCGGACCGGCTGCACGACCCCGTCCGGCGCAGCGCCGTCAAACAAGTCGCCAGCGGCCGATTCGGGGTCACCAGCGACTACCTGATCGGTGCCAGCGACATCCAGATCAAGATGGCGCAGGGCGCCAAGCCCGGCGAGGGCGGACAGCTCCCGGCGTTCAAGGTGTATCCGTGGATCGCGACCACCCGGCACTCGACGCCCGGCGTCGGGTTGATCTCCCCGCCGCCGCACCACGACATCTACTCCATCGAGGACCTCGCGCAGCTGATCCACGACCTGAAGAACGCCAACGAGAACGCCCGCGTCCACGTCAAGCTCGTCAGCTCCGTGGGGGTCGGCACCGTCGCCGCGGGGGTGTCCAAGGCGCACGCCGACGTCGTGCTGATCTCCGGCAACGACGGCGGCACCGGGGCGTCGCCGCTGACCTCGCTCAAGCACGCCGGTGCGCCGTGGGAGATCGGCCTCGCCGACGCCCAGCAGACCTTGGTGCTCAACGGACTTCGCGACCGGATCACCGTGCAGTGCGACGGCGGCCTGCGCACCGGCCGGGACGTGATCGTCGCGGCGCTGCTCGGCGGCGAGGAGTACGGCTTCTCCACCGCGCCGCTCGTTGTCGCCGGGTGCATCATGATGCGCGTCTGTCATCTCGACACCTGCCCGGTCGGGGTCGCCACCCAGAACCCGGTGCTGCGCGCCAGGTACACCGGCAAACCGGAATTCGTGGAGGAGTACTTCCGGTTCGTCGCCGAGGAGGTCCGCGAGCACCTGGCCCGGCTCGGCCTGCACAGTCTCGACGAGGCGATCGGCCGGGCCGACCTGCTCGAGACGGCGGTGGGTGTGGCGCACTGGAAGAACCGCGGTCTCGACTTGTCGCCGATCTTCCGGATCCCCACCGGCCCCGACGGTGCCCCTCTGTCGCAGCGGCGGCGGGTCCGCGACCAGGACCACGGACTCGCACACGCTCTGGACCGCAGCCTGATCCAGCTCGCCGAGGGCGCGCTCGAGGACGCCCACCCGGTACGGCTGCAACTGCCGGTGCGCAACGTCAACCGCACGGTCGGCACCCTCCTCGGCGCGGAGGTGACCCGCCGCTACGGCGCCGCCGGCCTGCCCGACGACACCATCGTCGTGGAACTGACCGGATCGGCGGGGCAGTCGCTCGGCGCGTTCCTGCCGCCGGGGATCACACTCGAGATGATCGGTGACGCCAACGACTACGTCGGCAAGGGGCTCTCCGGCGGCCGGATCGTGATCCGGCCCGCCGCCGACGCGCTGTTCGAGGCCGAGGAGCAGGTGGTCGCCGGGAACACCATCCTGTACGGGGCGACGTCCGGGGAGGCGTACCTGCGGGGCCAGGTGGGGGAGCGGTTCTCGGTCCGCAATTCGGGCGCCACCGCGGTCGTCGAGGGTGTCGGCGACCACGCCTGCGAGTACATGACGGGCGGGCGGGTGGTGATCCTCGGGCCGACCGGACGGAACCTGGCGGCGGGCATGTCCGGCGGCATCGCCTACGTGCTCGACCTGGACCGGACGCGGGTGAACACGGCGATGGTCACCCTCGAACCGCTCGATCCGGACGATCTGGACTGGTTGCGTGGCGCCGTCACCGTGCACCGCGACCGCACCGGTTCGCCCGTCGCGGCCTCGGTGCTTGCCGACTGGCCGCGGCGCAGCAGCCTGTTCACCAAGATCCTGCCCGTCGACTACCGGCGGGTGCTCGAGGCGAGCCGTCTCGCCCGCGCCGAGGGACGCGACGTCGACACTGCGATCATGGAGGCGGCACGTGGCTGATCCGCACGGCTTCCTGAACGTGCGCAAGCAGGAGGCCCCGAAACGCCCCGTCGCCGAACGGGTTCGGGACTGGCAGGAGGTGGGCGCCGCCCAGTCCGCCGCGGACCGGGCGCGCGAGATCGCGGACCAGGCGACGAGGTGCATGGACTGCGGCATCCCGTTCTGTCACTCGGGAACCGCGGGCTGCCCGCTGGGGAACCTGATCCCCGAGTGGAACGACCTGGTGCGGCGCGGGCGCTGGTCCGCGGCGGCGGACCGCCTGCACGCGACCAACAACTTCCCGGAGGTCACGGGGCGGATCTGTCCGGCGCCGTGCGAGGCCGCATGCGTGTTGTCGATCGCGGAGAACGATACCGGCGGCAGCGTGACCATCAAACGGATCGAGCAGGCCATCGCCGACGCGGCGTGGGAGTCCCGGGCGGTCACCCCCCAGCCCGCGACGGTCAGCAGCGGCCGGGCGGTGGCGGTGGTGGGTTCCGGACCGGCGGGCTTGGCCGCGGCTCAGCAGCTGACCCGGGCGGGGCACGACGTCACCGTCTTCGAACGAGACGACCGTCTCGGCGGACTGCTCCGCTACGGCATTCCCGCATTCAAGCTGGACAAGGGGGTGATCGACCGGAGGATCACCCAGATGCGCGACGAGGGAACGAAATTCGTCACCGACTGCGAGGTGGGAGTGGATCTGACGGCCGAGCAGTTGCGGGAGCGGTTCGACGCCGTTGTACTCGGCGTCGGTGCGCTGCGCGCCCGGGACAACACCACCGTCGAGGGGCGGGGCCTCGAAGGCATTCACCTGGCGATGGAGCATCTGGTGCTCGCGAACCGCGAATGCGAGGGGGACGGGGTGAGTCCCGTCACCGCGCACGGCAAGCACGTGGTGATCATCGGCGGCGGCGACACCGGTGCGGACTGTCTCGGCACCGTGCACCGGCAGGGGGCGCTGTCGGTGACCCAGCTGGACTACCACCCGGAGGCGCCGGTCGTGCGGGACGAGGAACGGTCCCCGTGGCCGTCGTGGCCCATGGTGCTGCGCACCTCGCCCGCTCATGCGGAGGGCGGTGAGCGGCGTTACGAGGTTGCGGTGCAACGCTTCCTGGGCGACGAGTCCGGTCACGTCCGGTCCATGGTTCTGGCCGAGGTGCGGGTCACGCGTGACGATCAGGGTCGTCGGCACATCGCACCGATCGGCGAGGAGGTGGAATTGCCTTGCGATTTGGCGCTTCTCGCGATCGGTTTCGAGGGGGTCGAACACGAGGAGTTGCTCGAGGGTCTCGGCCTCGGATTGACGCCCCGCGGTGTGCTGGCGTGTGGCCCGGACTGGCAGACCAGCGCTCCCGGGGTGTTCGTGTGTGGTGACGCGCATCGCGGTGCGTCACTGGTGGTGTGGGCGATCGCCGAGGGGAGGGCGACGGCTCGCGCCGTTGACGAATTCCTCACCGGGCATTCGGATCTCCCGTCACCCGTGCATCCGACGTCGCTGCCGCTCGAGGTTCTGTGAAAAGTGGATGACCTGCAGGTTAACGGCCGTTGAGTGTATTTTGTTCGCATGCTTGTGAACGGATTTGCGGGGGTGCAAATGGAACTGAATCGGTTCACGGACTAGGGTTGGGCGCGTGACCCGACGGACAAAGATTGTGTGCACCCTGGGCCCCGCGGTGGCCACCGAACAGAAGATTCGCGAACTCGTTGAGAGCGGCATGGATGTCGCCCGGCTCAACTTCAGCCACGGTGAGCATGCCGATCACGAGAACAACTACCGCCTCGTCCGTGACGCGTCCGATGCCACCGGCAAGGCCGTCGGCATCCTGGCAGACCTGCAGGGTCCGAAGATTCGGCTCGGACGTTTCGCCACCGGATCGACCGTGTGGGAGAACGGCGAGGAGGTCCGGATCACCGTCGACGAGTGCGAGGGCACCCACGACCGTGTCTCGACGACCTACAAGGAACTCGCCGTCGACGCCAAGGCCGGCGACCGGCTGCTCGTCGACGACGGCAAGGTCGGCCTCGAGGTGGTTGGCGTGGACGGCAACGACGTCGTCTGCCGCGTCACCGAGGGTGGCCCGGTCAGCAACAACAAGGGTGTCTCCCTGCCGGGCATGAACGTCTCGGTGCCCGCGCTGTCGGAGAAGGACATCGCCGACCTCGAGTTCGCGCTGCGGCTCGGTGTCGACTTCATTGCGCTGTCGTTCGTCCGCTCGCCCGCCGACGTGGAACTCGTGCACGCGGTGATGGACCGGGTCGGTCGGCGCATCCCGGTGATCGCCAAGCTCGAGAAGCCGGAGGCGATCGAGGCACTCGAGGCAGTCGTCCTCGCATTCGACGCAGTGATGGTCGCTCGCGGTGACCTCGGCGTGGAGCTGCCGCTCGAGCAGGTGCCGCTGGTGCAGAAGCGGGCCATCCAGATCGCCCGCGAGAACGCCAAGCCGGTGATCGTGGCGACGCAGATGCTCGACTCGATGATCGAGAACTCCCGGCCCACCCGCGCCGAGGCGTCCGACGTCGCCAACGCCGTCCTCGACGGTGCCGACGCGGTGATGCTCTCCGGCGAGACGTCGGTCGGCAAGTACCCGATCGAGACGGTCGAGACCATGGCCCGCATCGTCGAGGCCGTCGAGACCGAGTCGACGCGGGTGCCCCCGCTGACCCACGTACCGCGCACCAAGCGGGGCGTGATCTCCTACGCCGCCCGCGACATCGGTGAGCGCCTCGACGCGAAGGCCCTCGTCGCGTTCACCCAGTCCGGTGACACTGTGCGCCGTCTCGCGCGGCTGCACACCCCGCTGCCGCTGCTCGCGTTCACCCCGCTGCCCGAGGTCCGCAGCCAGCTCGCCCTGACCTGGGGCACGGAGACGTTCCTGGTCCCGCCGGTCTCGACCACCGACGTGATGATCGGCCAGGTCGACACGGCGCTGCTGTCCCTCGGCCGGTACAACAAGGGCGATCTCGTGGTTATCGTCGCCGGATCGCCGCCGGGCACCGTAGGCTCCACCAATCTGATTCACGTCCATCGGATTGGGGAAGAGGACCACTAGGTGAGTGATGCGGGTGCCGGCAGTGAGGTCGTGACGGACCGGTTGGAAGATCCGGAGCGAGCGGAAGATCTCGAAACCCTGCTCGGTCTGCTCGATCTCGAGCAGACCGGTGAGGACACGTTCCTCGGCCGGCATCCGTCCCGCCGGGGGATCGGCAGCCGCACCTTCGGGGGCCAGCTGGTCGCGCAGTCGGTGATCGCGGCCGGACGTACCGTCGACGGCAACCGCCCGCTGCACGCGATCAACGTGCACTTCATCCGCGGCGGCGACGTGAAGGAACCGATCGAGTACCGCGTCGAGCGGTTCCGCGACGGGCGCGCGCTGGCGAACCGCCAGGTCACCGCCCTGCAGGACGGACGCGAGCTGTGCGTGGCGCTGGTCGGGTTCCAGGAACACGGCCGCGGGCTCGAACACGGGGCGCCGTTGCCGGACGTCCCGGACCCCGAGTCGCTGCCGTCGGTCGGCGATCTGCTCGTCGGCTTCGAGGACGTCCTGCCGCACTTCGTGGGCGCGCTGCGGCCGATCGAGATGCGGTACGCCAACGATCCGTCCTGGATCCTCAAGGGCACGGGCGAGACACTCGGCCACAACCGGGTCTGGATGCGCACCGACGGGCCGCTGCCGGACGATCCGCTGCTGCACGCCGCGGCGCTGGCCTACGGTTCGGACACCACGGTGCTCGACTCGATCATCACCACGCACGGCCTGTCCTGGGGGCTGGACCGGATCGTCGCGGCCACCGTCAACCACTCGATCTGGCTGCACCGGCCGTTCCGGTTCGACGAGTGGACGCTGTACGCCACCGAGTCTCCCGTCGCCGCCGGATCCCGCGGACTGGCGACCGGACGCTTCTACTCCCGGGGCGGCGACCTGCTCGCAACGGTCGTGCAGGAAGGGATGATTCGGCACTTCCCGAAGCGGAGCTGACACCCTCCCGGAGGGGCGTGGCGGGACACCTACCGGGAGGGAACATGGGATTCGGGACACTGGCCCTCGTCTCGTTCGTCGCCCTGCTCGGCCCACTGCTCGCGGTGCGCCGGACCTGGAACCTGCCGGTCGTCCTCGGCGAGCTCGCGGCCGGAATGCTGATCGGGATCAGCGGGGCACACCTGATCGACCCGACCGATCCGACCCTGACGTTCCTCGCGGACGTCGGTTTCGCGCTGGTGATGTTCGTCGCGGGCACCCACGTCCCCGTCCGCGACGCCTCGATCCGCCCTGCATTGCGGCGCGGCCTGCTGCGGGCGGTCGCGGTCGGGGTGCTGGCGGTACCGGTGGGGATCGCGCTGGCAGCCGCGTTCGACACCCAGTTGGCCGGCCTCTACGCCGTGCTCGTCGCGTCCTCGTCGGCGGCGCTCGTGCTCCCGATCGTCGACTCGCTGCGCCTCGGCGGGCCGAAGGTCGTCGACACCATCGCGCAGGTCGCGATCGCCGACACCGCCTGCATCGTGGCGCTGCCGCTCGTCATCGACCCGGGACGGGCGCCCCGGGCGGCGGTCGGTGCGGTGGTCGTCGCGGTCGGGGCCGCGGCCGTGTTCCTGTGCTTCCGCTGGCTGGTTCGTACCGGACTGCAGGAGCACATCCACCGCGAGTCCGAGCAGCGGCGGTTCGCGCTCGAACTGCGGGTGAACCTGGTGTTGCTGTTCGGTCTGTCCGCGCTCGCGGTGTCGATGCACGTGTCGGTGATGCTGGCGGGATTCGCGCTCGGCCTGGCGCTGGCAGGGGTGGGGGAGCCGAGGCGGCTGGCGCGCCAATTGTTCGGTGTCACAGAGGGATTCCTCGGTCCACTGTTCTTCGTCTGGCTGGGTGCGTCCCTCGACCTGAGGGCGCTCGTCGACCACCCGTCGTATGTCGGCCTCGGCGTGTGCCTCGGGGTGGCGGCCGTCGCCGTGCACGCGGTGGCCCGGCTGTTCGGGCAGCCGCTGCCGCTGGCCGCACTCTCCGCCGCCCAGCTCGGGATCCCGGTCGCGGCGGCCACCGTCGGCACCCAGCTCGGGCTGTTCGCCGCGGGCGAGGCCCCGGCGCTGCTGCTCGGGGCGCTGGTCACGATCGGGATCGCCGCCGTCGCGGGAGGTCGCGCGGCGCGGCGGGGACTGGTGCGGTCCTGATCCGCCCACCTGCGCTTGTGCGGACGGGATGACTCGCCCGGCGTTAGACTTCGCGCACGCACTTCCCACCGCAGGAGGAGGGGTCGCGAATGTCCGGATCTTCGTCGCTGGACTGGAATCACGAGTTCTGGAGCAGTCTGCGGTGGACCCTCGAGGCGTTCGGGATCTCGGCTGTCTGCTTCGTGATCGTCGCCGCACTGCTGCTGCGCTACACCCGGTGGGGGAGACAGTTCTGGCGGATCAGCGGCGCCTACTTCACCGGCCGCGACAGCGCACCGGTGTGGGGACTGCTCGCGCTGGTGCTGTTCATGACCGTGTTCGCGGTGCGGATGACGGTGCTCTTCTCGTATCAGGGCAACGACATGTACACCGCACTGCAGTTGGCGGCGCAGGGCTTCGCGCAGGGGGACACGGCCGCACTCGACGCGGCCGAGTCGGCATTCTGGACGAGCATCGTCATCTTCGCGGTTCTCGCCACCATCCACGTCGCGCGCTCGCTGTTCGACTTCTACATCGGCCAGGCCTTCGACATTCGCTGGCGCCGCTGGCTCACCGACCACGTCACCACCGACTGGCTCCACGGACGCGCGTTCTACCGCGACCGGTTCGTGGACGACACCATCGACAACCCGGATCAGCGGATCCAGCAGGACATCACCGATTTCGTGCAGATCTCCCGATCGCTGTCGATGGGTGCGGTCGGTGCGGTGGTCTCCCTCGTCTCCTTCACGAAGATCCTCTGGGACCTGTCCGGGCCGATGACGGTGTTCGGCACCGAGGTCCCGCGGGCGATGGTGTTCCTGGTTTTCGTGTACGTCCTGATCTCGACGATCGTCGCGTTCTGGCTGGGCCGGCCGCTGATCCAGCTGAACTTCTGGAACGAGCGGCTCACGGCCAACTTCCGCTACGCGCTCGTCCGGGTGCGCGACGGTGCCGAGAACGTCGCGTTCTACCGAGGTGAGGGCGTCGAACGCCGCGGCCTGCTCGCCCGCTTCGCCGCGGTCCTGCGCAACTACTGGCGGATCGTCTTCCGGACCCTGAAGTTCAACGGCTGGAATCTCGGCGTCAACCAGATCGCGGTGGTGTTCCCGATCCTGATCCAGGCGCCACGGTTCTTCGCAGGCACGATCACCCTCGGCGACGTGACGCAGTCCGCCACCGCGTTCGGCCAGGTGCACGATTCGCTGTCGTTCTTCCGCGAGTCCTACGACACCTTCGCCGGGTACCGCGCCAGCCTGATCCGTTTGGACGGCCTGCGCCGCGCCAACCACATCTCTCGCGAGATGCCTGCTCTCCAGGCAGTGGATCTGGACGACGCGCTCGAACTCGACGGCGTGCACGTGCGCACACCGGACGGCACTCCGCTCGTCACCGGCCTGGATCTGACCATGGCACCGGGGGATGCACTCGTCGTCAAGGGGCGGTCGGGCAGCGGCAAGACGACGTTGCTGCGCAGTCTCGCCGAGATGTGGCCGTACACGGAGGGGCGGATCCGTCGACCGGCCGGCGAGCAGACGCTGTTCCTGTCGCAGATGCCGTACCTGCCACTGGGTGACCTGCGCACCGCGGTTGCGTATCCCGGCTCGGCGGACGACCTCGACGACGACACCATTCGGACCGTCCTGCGAAAGGTGCAACTGGGCAACCTCGTCGACCGGCTGGACGAAGAGCAGGACTGGGCGAAAGTCCTCTCGCCGGGGGAGCAGCAGCGAATCGCGTTCGCGCGCATCCTGCTGCTGCGGCCCGCGCTGGTGTTCCTCGACGAGGCGACCTCCGCGGTCGACGAGGGTCTCGAGTACTCGCTGTACGACCTGGTCCGCACCGAGGTCCCCGCGTGCATGCTGTTCAGCGTCAGCCACCGCAGCACCGTCGACCAGCACCACACCCGTCAGCTCGAGTTGTCGGGCGACGGGGCGTGGCAGTTGTCGACGGTGTCGGTGTAGCCGAGGTCGGTTGTGGTGCCGGGGCCGGCCCGGACCTACGGGCGCCAGCCGGCGGGCATGTGCTCGTCGGCGAATGCGAGCTTGATCCGGATCAGCTCGGACCGGTTGGGTTTGCCGGACTTCATCAGCAGGCCCTCGATCGCGGCCTGCTGGTCGTACTGCTGAATCTGGTTCGCGTCCATCTTCACCCCGACCAGGGGTCGGACCGGGCCCGGCCTAGGCATGTCGCCCGTACATGTGTCGTGTCGCGCTCATCTGTGACCTCCCCGAGGATCGACCGCGCCGTGGGTGGGATGCGTGCCGTGCTGATGGTGTCGGATGCGAAACCACCGTGTTGGCAAGCAATGTAGCGAACCGGACAGACCGAATAGTTGGTTTGGCACTTTTTCCTGGACGAGTGTCCGATCGGCGGGAATTGGCGGTCCGGGCCCGGGGCCCCGATCGGGTCCGGACCGACAACGAGTGGGCGGACATCGAAACCCTCGGCGGGAGCCGGGAACACCGTGGTCGGACGGCGTGACACTGTGCGGCGGGACCCATGTCGCCGATGTGACGGACGTCGACCCGATGAGCGTGCCGACTCGTCCTTGCGGACGCGAATCAGGACCGCTCGGCGCGCGCGGCGATGTCCTGCAGGTCGTCCGTCATCACCTTCCTGGTGGCCCTGACGCCGAGGCGTCCGACGGTGGCCGTCAGTAGTCGCAGCATGACCGAACTCCCGACCTCCGCGGCGGGTCCACCTCGGCCACCCACATCTCCTCGGTCGCCTCCTTGCCGAACATGCGCCGGGTCTCGCGCCACCGGGTGCCGACGTCGTATCCCGCACCCTCGACGCGCTCGATACGGGTGACCCCGGAAAGGGTGGCCTCCGCCGCGTCGAGATCGGTGAGCACCGCCCACCCGTTCCGGTGTCGCCGCGACCTGTCGGGTCAGTCGAATCTCGTTGGTGGGCAAGCGCAGCTCCTCGTGCGGTGTCCGTTCCGATCCGGTGTCGCCGAACGCGCCCCGTGGGACGAGGTTGCTCGTAGGCTGCGCGAGGCGTTGTCGTCCGAGCGTAGAGGGTGGTCTGGCCGTGGTGGCGCATGTGGTGGGACGGGTGCTGGTGGTGTCTGCGGTCGTGGCGGTGGTGTCGGCACCTGCGTCGGCCGCTGCCGACAGCGGCCCGGAGGTGGGTGGCCTGCGTTACGACCAGACGACGTCGGTCGGAGTGCACAACACCTACGAGAAGGCGACCTACCCATATCTCGTCGATGCTCTCGATGCCGGTGCCGCGCTCATCGAGCTCGACGTGTGGACGAACGGCGGGGGGACGGGCTGGCGTGTGTCGCACCAGAATCCGTTGGCGAACGACAACAACTGCGTGGGTGGTGGATCGGTCGACGGGCGAACCGGGTCGCGGGACGGTGACCTCGGCGCCTGCCTGACCGACCTGCGCACCTGGCACGACGCGAACCCGACTCACCGCCCGGTGCTGGTGAAGATCGAGATGAAGGACGGGTTCGACACGGCACCGGTCGGGGGTTCGACGGGGTCGGGAGGTTCGGCCGGAATCGCGCGCGGGCCGGCCGAGTTCGATGTCCTCGTGCGGGAGCGACTCGGCGATGCGGTGTACACGCCTGCGGATCTGCTCGGCGATGCCGCCACCCTCGACGACGCCGTCCGCGAGCGCGGCTGGCCGGCCCGCGACGAGCTCGCGGGCCGGTTCGTGATCGACCTGATCCCGGGCACCGTGGAAGAGGTCAATCCGCTCGACGACCTGTGGACCGACCGCGAGTACGCCACGCATCTGCGTGATCTCGCCGCGTCGGGCGACCTGGCGTCCGCCGTCGCATTTCCCGCCGTGAACGGCGCCGCGCCCGGCGATCCGCGACTGCGGTACGCGGACGCCTCGCTGCGGCCCTGGTTCGTGGTGTTCGACGGGGATGCGTCGAGGTACGTCAACGGCAACATCGACACCGGGTGGTACCGGGACAACAACTATCTGCTGGTGATGACCGATGCGCACAAGGTGTCCCCGGCCATCGGCAGCCGCACACCCGATCCGGTGGCGGCGTCGGCGCGGGTCGAGGAGCTGGCGGGCCGGTCGGCGAGTGTGATCACCTCCGATTGGGCGGGGCTGCCGTCGGTGCTGTCCCGGGTCGACGTACGTCGGTGACGTTCGTGCCGGTCGGCGCACGGTGGTGGCGACGGTCGCCCCCGCAACTCGTCTGCTGCGGGGGCGGATTCGGAGCCGTCCGGGCGCCTTCTAGGTGATCGTGAAACCGCCGTCGACGGCGATGGTCTGCCCGGTCACGTAGCCGCCGGCGTCCGACGCCAGCCAGACCAGGGAGGCGGCCAGTTCCGCCGGATCGCCGGTGCGGCCCAGTGCGATTCGCGAGGCCTGGCTCTCGAGGTAGCCGGGCTGGTAGCTGTCGGTCATCTCCGACTCGAAGAACCCGGGGGCGATCGCGTTGACGCGGATGCCCTTTCGGGCGCCCCACTGCTGGGCGAGGTCGCGTGTCAGGCCGACGATCGCGGCCTTGCTGGCGCTGTAGGCCGCCTGCGGCAGCTGCGCGGTGGTCAGGCCGAGGATGCTCGCGATGTTCACGATCGAGCTGCCGGGCTGCATCACCCGGCCGCACGCCTGCGCGCACCAGTACGAGCCGTTCAGGTTGATGTCGATCACCGACCGGAACTGTTCCGGGGTCTCGCGGGTGGCCGGAACCGCGGTGCCGATGCCGGCGTTGTTGACCAGGACGTCGACCCGGCCGAATTCGGCCATCGCGGCGTCGACCATGGCCTGGCACTGTTCGGGCGAGGTGACGTCGGTGGCGACGGTCAGGGCGCGACGGCCGGTCGCGTGCACCAGATTCGCGGTGTCCTCGAGCTTCTCGGCGCGGCGGGCCGCGAGGACGACGTCGGCGCCCGCCTCGGCGCACGCTTGCGCGAAGGCGACACCCAGCCCGGAGGACGCGCCGGTGACGATGACGACCTTGTCGTCGAGACGGAACTTGTCGAGCACGGACATGTGGCTACCTTTTCCTGCCTTGGTCGCAAGCCGTCAGCTGATCACGGCTCCGCTGAGAAACATGGTCTGACCTAGGATACTACGGAGTATCATCACGGGGAGCCCTTCGAACGGGTCGAGAGCGGCCGCGTGTGAGGAGGTGAGGGTGTGAACGAGGCGAGTGCTGCGCGTGATGCGAGTTCCGCGTCGGACGACGTCACCGTCCGAATCCTCGACGCCGCCGCCGACGCATTCATGCGGGGCGGCTTCGCGAACACCACGATCGACGACATCGCGCATCGGGTCGGCGCCACCAAGGGGCTGATCTATTACCACTTCCGTTCGAAGTTCGACATCTTCCTCGGCGTCTACGAGGACGGAATGCGCCGGCTCGACGCCGTGGTCCGTCCGCTCGCGAATGGCCCCGGCACCGGCCGGGCGCGGCTCGAGGCGATGTCGAGAGCCCACGTGGTGAACCTGATGACCGATCTCGGATACCACCATGTGGTGCAGCAGGGCGTCCGCGACCAGTCCTCGACCGCGATCAAGGCCCGTCAGCGTGACGCGCTGCTCGCACTCAACGAATTGCGCCGCGACTACGAGCGGCTGTTCCACGGCGTGATCGTCGACGGCATGCGCGACGGATCCCTGCGGCAGGCCGACCCGTCACTCGCCGCCCGCACACTGCTCAGCAGCATCAACGCGGTCGACACCTGGTACCGGCCGATCGAAGGGCAGGACGAGAGCGAGATCGTCGCCCTCGCCGGTGACGTCGTCACGCTGATCATCGGTGGCATCGCCGTGCCCGAGGGCTGACGTCGCCTCGTCGGCGGTTGTTTCGCAAGGCCAATCACCTTGTCCTTCGGTACCGTTCCTCCGGTCCCACCTGCGGTGTGCGACGAGAGGACGGCCCATGCCCGACGGCCTGGAAGAGACCGACGGCCCGGAACCGCCCAGCAGCCTCGATCTGCGGGTGCTCGGTCCGGTGACCGCGCTGCGCGGCGGGGCGCCGGTCGATCTCGGCGGCGGGAGGCAGCGTGCGCTGCTCGCCGCGCTCGTGCTCGCGCATCCGCACACCGTGTCCGCCGATCGGCTTCTCGCCCAGGTGTGGCACGGTGTGGACCAGCCCAAACTCAGTTCGCTGCATGTGGCGATCTCCAAACTGCGCGACGCGCTGAGCCCGGACCGCGCTCGCCGTGCCGACGGAGTGCTAGTCCGGGACGGCACGCGATACGCACTCGCCGTGGACCGGACGTGCATCGATGTCGCCCGATTCGAGGACCTCGTTCGCGGGGCCGATAAGGCTTCCGCGACGCCGGAGATCGCGGCCGAGCGGTATCGCGAGGCGCTGTCACTGTGGCGGGGTTCGGCCTACGCGGACATTGGGGGAGCGGAGTTCGCGGCTCCCGAGGTCACCCGCCTCGCCGCGATGCACCTCGACGCGGTGAAGTCACTGCTCGGCGTGGACCTGACCCAGGGGCGGTATCAGGACGTGGCGACCCGGGCGCAGGTCCTGGTCGCCGATCACCCGCTCGACGAACGCGCCTGGGAGATCCTGGTTCTCGCGCTGTACCGGGCCGGGCGGCAGTCCGATGCACTGGCCTCACTGCGGAGGATCCGGGCGATCCTCGACGACGAACTCGGCATCGATCCGGGCATCGGTCTGCGAGACCTGGAACGGGCGGTGCTCGCGCAGGACGATTCGCTGACCCCGGCGACGGTGCCGGTCCCCGTTGCCGCGGCGCCCGCACGGGCATCGAACCTGCCCACCCCGCGCACCCGGCTGGTCGGCCGTGACCTGGACGTCGAGTCCGTGACGGCGTTGTTGTCCGCACATCAGCTCGTCACCCTCGTCGGCCCCGGCGGGGTGGGCAAGACCCGGCTCGCCGTGGAGGTGTGCGGCCGTCGCCCGGACGAGGACGGGCCGTGGCTCGTGGATCTCGGTGCGGTGACCGGCGGGTTGGTCGCGGCCGCCACCTCGTCCGCGCTCGGCCTGCCCGGAGTCGGCACCGCCGAGCATCTCGCCGGAGTGCTCGCCGGCCGCAAGACCGCGCTTATCCTCGACAACTGCGAACACGTCGTCGCCGAGGCCGCGGACCTGGCCGCGGCGCTGATCGGGCAGTGCCCCCAGGTGCAGGTGCTGGCGACCAGCCGCGAACCGCTCGACGTCGACGGGGAAGTCCTGTTCGACGTCGCCCCGCTGGACACGGACTCGGCCGTCGAACTGTTCGCCACGCGAGCGGGCGGCGTGGTCGAGGGATGGATCCTCGACGAGTCGAACGCGACTGCGGTGCACACCATCTGCCGGGAACTCGACGGCATACCCCTGGGCATCGAACTGGCCGCGGCGCAGTTGAGGGTGCTCTCCGAACAGCAGATCGCGGACGGGTTGGGGGACCGGTTCACCCTGCTGCGCAACGGGTCTCGCAGTGCCCCGCCCCGGCAGCGGAGACTCGTGGACACCATCGGCTGGAGCTACCGGCTACTCGATGACGAACAGGCGCGGGTGCTGCGGCAAGTCGCGGTGTTCGCCGACAGCTTCGACCTCGCCGGTGCCGCGGCTGTCACCGGCGCAGCCTCCGAGTTCTCCGCCGTCGAACCGCTGACGGCGCTCGTGCGTCGATCGTTGCTGAAGGTGCTGCCCGGCACCTCGCCGCGGCGCTACCGGATGCTGCAGACCATCAAACAGTTCGCCCTCGACCAGGCCGAACCCGAGGAGCACGCAGCGGCCGCGCTCGCGCACCGCGAGCATGTGCGGGCCAGGGTCGCCGCCGCGGGTGACGGACTGTACGGCACCCATTCCGTCGCGATCATGAACGAGATCGCGGCGGACGACTCCGAGCACCGGGCCGCGATGGCGTCGGCGCTGGCGGCCGGTGATCCGCACTACGCACTCGAGCTCTCGGGCGGGTTGTACTGGTTCTGGTACCGCCGTGGCCGGATCGGCGAGGGACTCGGGTTCCTGAACGCCGCCGTCGACGGGGTCGCGGCGAGTGCGGGGCCGGTCGATCGGGAGCACCTGGCCCACGCACTGACGGGCATCGCCTCGCTGACCTACCTGACCGGAGACGCGGCGGGCGCAGCGCAGGCCGCACGCCGCGCCTCGGAGTTGTGGGAAGCGGTCGGCGTCGAGGCCCATGCCGCACGCATGCAGGCATGGGAAGGCTACTTCCATTCGATGCAAGGTGACCACGACGCGGCGGTGGTCCTGTGCCGACGAGGGGTGGAGCGCACCATCGCGGCCGAGTCGACATTCGGCGAGGCCGATGCCCGCATGGTCCTCGGAATGGTGTTGCGCAACCTCGGCCACTCACAAGAGGCATGGTCGGAACTGGTGAGTGCGATCGCCTGCGGAGAACGGGTCGGCAACCGGTGGGTCGCCACGTCGTCGACCTGGGCGCTGATGAAGGCGGCGATGGACCTCGATCGCCTCGACGACGCATTGGCTGCGGCCGTGCACATGCAGGAGATGCTCGAGATCGACGGTGACGTGACCTCGTGGCTCGTCCTGGTCCACACCTCCGCCGCCGCCCTCGCGCGCCGCGGATCGACGGTCGAGGCGGTGACGCTTGCGGGCGCGGTGCACTCGCACGGCAGCCGGATCGGTTTCCTTCCGGAGTGGATGGACCCGGTCGACGGACCCAGGGAGGCGGCCACCATCCGGGGCGCGGTGAGCGCCGAGGACTACCGGCGTCACGCCGCGTCCGGGGCCGACCTGAGCCGCGACCAGGTCAACGAACTGCTGGCCGGGGCGCTGGCGAGGTGGGTTCCAAGCGGGCCGTAAGAGTTCGGTAAGTGATGCCCGGTGTCCTGATCTCGTCACCTTCCACCGAGACGAGGAATCCCATGTCCACCAGCATCAACGAATCGTCCCCCGCACTTCCCTCGATCGCGGCGGCGCTCGACGTCGCCGTCGCGGGCCCGGTCCATGCGCCCGGCAGCGGCGGCTACGACCTAGCCGTCGCCGCGTTCAACTGCGCCACCGTGCACCGGCCCGCCGCGGTCGTGGTCGCGGCGAGCGCCGCCGACGTCGCCGCCGCGGTTGGCGTCGCGGCCGAGGCGGGGCTGACCGTTGCCGTGCTGGCCACCGGGCACGGCGCCGCCGCGGTCGGTCCGGACTCGATCCTTGTCAACACCGGTCTGCTCGACTCGATCTCCGTCGACGCGCACGCCCGCACCGCGACGGTCGGCGCCGGGGTGAAGTGGCGGCAGGTGCTCGACGCCGCCTCGCCGTACGGCCTGGCCGGGCTCTGCGGATCCGCGCCGGATGTCGGGGTGGTCGGGTACACCCTCGGCGGCGGGATGGGGCCGATCGGACGCACCTACGGTTTCGCCGCCGACCACGTCCTCGAGATCGAGGTGGTCACCGCGGACGGCCGGTTGCGCCGCGTCGACGCGAACACCGATCCCGAACTGTTCTTCGCGCTCCGCGGCGGAGGTGCGGCATTCGGCATCGTCACCCAGATCACGTTCCGGCTCTTCGAGATCCAGACGCTGCTCGCCGGCGGCCTGTTCTTCGACATCGCGGACGCGGCCCGGGTGCTGCACGGCTGGAGGGAGTGGGTCCACACCATCCCGGAGACGGTGGGCTCGTCCGTCGCGGTGCTGAACCTCCCGCCCCTGCCGGACCTGCCCGAGCCGCTGCGCGGCCGGTCGGTGGTCCATGTGCGGTTCGCGCACGTCAGCGACACCGAGGACGGGGAGCCGTGGATCGCCGCGCTCCGGGCCCTTGGCACGCCGATCATCGACACCGTCACCGAGATCATGTACGCCGACGTGGGGGCGATCCACGCCGATCCGACGGAGCCGATGCCGGCCGCGGAGCGGGGCGCCCTGTTCCGTGAGCTGCCCGCGGAGGCGATCGACGAGTTCCTCGCCACCGTCGGGCCGGAGGGTGGGCTGCCGTTGGCGATGGCCGAGATTCGTGCGATGGGAGGGGCGTTGGCGCGGCCCGCCGGGGTACCGAACGCGGTCGCCGGGCGGGCCGCCGCCTTCAGCCTGTTCACGATCGGTGCGCTGGCTCCGGAGATCGCGGACGTGGTTCCCGCGGCCTTGGATTCGGTGCTCGACCGGATGCAGCCCTGGGTAACCGGAGGGTCGCTGGTGAACTTCGCCGGTTCGGTGACCGGGGCGCCCGCCGAGCGGGTGCGGGCGGCGTTCGGGGAGGACATCCACCCGAGGCTGACGCAGATCCGTCGGCGCGTCGACCCGGTCGGATTGTTTGCGCCCGCGGCCCGGTGGTGACGGGCGTGAAAGAGAGCGAGACTTGGGGGTGCGCGCGCCCTCGCGGCGTGCGATAGTGTGACGCGTCACCGCGCGGTGACACACCCCTCACACAATACGTAGGAGTTGCAATGGGCAGCGTTCAGGAGATCTTCGCTTCGATCGCCGACATCCTCGGTGGCCTCGGCCTCGGTTCCAGCGACGCGACGGCGCCGACCGCGGAGTAATTCCCGGACCCCACGCGACCCCCGCTGCTCCCGGTGAGCGGCGGGGGTCGCGTCATGTCAGGGGTGCGTCGGGTGGTTGCGGTGCACGCCGGGACCGTCAGCCCACGTCGACGACGGCGAGTACGGCATCTGCGAGAGCGCGTTCCCCGGCCGCGTTCGGGTGCACCGGAACGGGTTGCACCGCACCGATCATCGGCTCCACCCAGCGCTGCTGCTCGGACTGGCAGCCGTCCCGGCCCGTCGACGACTCCGACACGTCGACGAAGGTCGTGCCCGTCTCGGCCGCGGCCCGCGCGACCACGTCGTTGAGGACCGTTTGCAGCTCGTACAGGTAGGGGACGTCGCCGGGTGCGAGCGGCATCGAGGGTGCGCACCCATCGGTCGGGGGCAGCAGGTGCGGGTAGTCGACGATCGCGACCTCCGCATGCGGGGCGCGGGCGTGCACGTCACGCAGCACCTGCACCAGTGCCGGATAGGTCTGCGTCCGTACCGGTTCGGCAATGCTGTCGCCGTACTGCTCCTGGCACGGATTCCATGCACCCGGCCGGGACAGGCCCGCGCCGATGCACTTGGCCATGGCACCGGAGAAGGTGTCGTTGTTGTTGCCGCCGATCGTCATCGTCACCAGGTCCGTCGACGGGGACAGCGCGTCCAGCTGCGGACGCAGACCCGGGTACTGCGGGCTGTAGAAGTCCTCGGTCTTGGCGCCGCCGCAGCTGACGTCGGTGAGCTGGTAGCCGCGTTCGGCGGCCACGAGGTGCGCGAAGTTCCGCTCGGACTGCGCGCACGCCAGCGGAGTGCCCGGCACGATCGGGAACACGCCGGACCCGGCGCTGAAACTGTCACCGAGATTGACGTGCTCGATCGCCTCACCCGGCGCCGGGGCGGCTGCCGCCGTGGCGGGTGCGGTCAGGGACACCGCGGCGAGAATGCCCGCGGCCACGAGATGACGTCTGGAAAACCTGTCCACCACTGAGAGACTCCTGTCGACGTTCGCGAAACGGCCCGGAAGATACGGCTCGGAAGGGTGAGCCGGATTCGCGGCGACCCCGACGGCGGCAGGAGTGATCGACCCCCGCGACCCGACAGCAATCTAGACGACCGCCGAGCCGCGGACCGGGAAACCGGACCGATTGCCCGGGTGCGGCCCACCCGCGCTCGCTGCGCGGGCGACCGGTGCCGGGGGGCGTCGGCTCAGGCCAGGCAGATCGGGAAGATGATGTTCGGCCCGAAGACCGGAATGAGTCCCGTCCCTGCGCACGCCAGGAGGGCGCCGAGCGGATCCGTCTTCTGGCCGATCAGGACGACGGGGTGGACCGGATCGGGAGTGATCGGCACCGCCGCGGCCCCGGCGATACAGGGGCCGATCAGGAGCAGGGGAGTGACGACGGCGACGACTGCCGCGCGGAGGGCTGTTGCGTTCATGGCGGACTTCTTCGATGGTGCCGGTGCTGTATGTCCACCTTGCGCCCTTGCCCGAGTGCGGCACAACCCACGGCTCCCCGGGCGCCCGCGGAGGGCGCGTCGACGTCGGTCCTCGCCATCGGATGCCTCGTGAGACCTCGTCGCCAACGCATACGGGTTCGGGTTCGCGCCCTTGCTCTCCGGTGTGAAGTGACAGGTGCGCAACGTGTTCCGCTGAAATAGTGCCGCCGATCGAACGCGCCCGCGTTGCGCACCAGGAATGGCGGTGCCGGATGCGACGATGGTCGGCGTGATCATCGAGCACGCACTGTTGAGTGTTCGCGTCGGGCACGAATCGGAGTTCGAACTGGCTTTTGCGGAAGCGAAGTCGATCATTTCCGCGATGCCCGGCTTCGAGCAGCTGACATTGTCCCGATGCATCGAGCGACCGGGAACATATCTGCTTCTCGTCCAGTGGGCGAGGTTGGCGGACCATACCGAGGGCTTCCGTGGGTCGCCGCAGTACGAGCAGTGGCGTCGACTGCTCCATCACTTCTACGAACCGTTCCCAGTGGTTGAGCACTACGAACCGGTGCTCGGCGCGCCGTGAGCTCGTTGGATCGGGGTGCGGATTCTGCGCATCCGCCCGCTTCCCTCGGTGACGCGATCCCCCTGCGTCGCTTGGCGGCCCAGCTCGGTTCCTGATCTCAAATCCTTGTGGGCAGGGCGTACCCTCATGCGTCATGCAGGTACAGATGATCTTCACGACGACGCCGGATGTTTCCGGCGCCGTAGTCGTGGACTGATCGTCCCAAGACATTTCGAGGCCCCGGAGCAGACTCCGGGGCCTTCTCCATTCCCGATGTCTGTTCCGGTACGAACAGACAGGAGAAGGCACTGATGGTCACCGACCACCGCGATCTCAACCGTGACATGGACATCTTCGCCACCGATCCGCTTGCCGGGTCCGGGCTTCCGATGTGGCTCCCCGCCGGAGCGGTTGTCCGCGACGAGTTGCAGCGGCTTGCCAAGGAGCTGGCATCCGCCGACGGCTGTCTGGGGGTGTACTCCCCGGTCCTTGGGAAACGGACGCTGTTCGAGCGCTCCGGACACCTGAGCAAGTTCAGCCAGGACATGTTTCCTGCCATGCGCATCGGCGATGACGAAGTGATGCTTCGGCCGGCGAACTGCCCCCATCATGCCCTCATCTACGCCTCGGCGAAGCGTTCGTATCGGGAGCTGCCACTGCGATTGAACGAGCTGGCCTCCATGTTCCGAGCCGAGCGATCCGGGGTGGTTTCCGGTTTGAGTCGAGTCCGACAAATCAATCTCGACGACACCCACGTCTTCTGCCGACCTGACCAGGTCCTTGGCGAGGCCGCGTTGGGGCTTCGGGCCGCGTTGCGGGCTCAGAACAACCTGGGGCTACCCGTCGACCACGTCAGGCTCTCGCTGTGCGACGGTTCCGCCAGCTGGCTCGGAACCGATGCGCAGTGGGAACAAGCCCAGGATCACCTTCGTGCCGCCGGGCGGGATGTCCTCGGCGAGCACGGTCTGGAACTGGTCGAAGCCCCGGGAGAAGCTGCCTTTTACGGCCCCAAGCTGGACGTGCAGGTGCGCGACGGCCGCGGCCACGAGGAAACGATCGCAACCGTACAACTCGATTTCAATCAGCCTGAGCGATTCGACCTCACCTATGTCGGCGCCGACGGCGCCGAGCATCGACCGGTCATGATCCATCGAGGGACGGTCGGGTCGATGGAGCGGGTCACGGCAGCGCTGCTCGAGCACTACGGAGGGCGGGTGCCGTTCTGGCTCGCCCCCATCCATCTGACCGTGCTGCCTGTCAGTGCCGACCAGGACGACGCTGCGCGCACATTCGCCGACGAAGCCCGCCGCCGTGGCCTTCGCAGCCGGGTTGACCACGACGGGTCACTCGGTGCGCGCATTCGGAATGCGCGCACGTCTCGCGATCACCTTGTCGCGGTGGTCGGTCCAACCGAGATTGCCCAGAACACCGTTTAGATCACCGACATCGCAGGCGGTGTCCGAACCCGGATCGCCCAGTCCCATCTGCTGGAGCTGATGAATGATGCATACCGCAATCGACGGAGAACCCTCGAGTGGACTCCGAGTGACACCACGGAGTTGTGAGTCGGTCCTCCGTCCTTTCCTCCACGCTTACAGACCTCCCTCGGCCTCGACCCGTGGTGGGGTCGTGGCAGAGGGAGGTGCTGTTCGATTGAAGACCTTGGGCGTCATCTGGTGAAGATGAGTTCTCTGCGGTTATGGGCGGGCACGGGTCTTCGCTGCGGGTCCATCCAACGCGGAGGCCGGAACCGCGGGTGATTGTCGTCTCCGATGAAGACTTCCCATTCGCCCTTGTGGATGAGGCGGTGATGAAATCTGCAGAGCAGGAACAGGTTCGACAGTTTTGTCGGTCCGCCGTTCGATCAGTGGTGAATATGGTGGCCGTCGGTCCAGGCGGCGGGGCGGCCGCAGCCTGGGAAAGTGCAGCCGCAGTCGCGGGCGTCGAGGGCGCGGCGGATGCGGCGGGGGATGGTGCGGGCAGTGGTGCCGACGTCGAGAGGGCTGCCGTCGTCGTCCATGGCAATCGGGGTTACTGAAGCGTCGCAGGACAGCATGGCAGCGTGGCGGATGCTGATCGGTCCGAGCCACGGCATCCAAGCAGGGCCGCGCCGGATGTACGACCGCTTGGGGTCGACGGCGTTTATGACGGCTTGCGCGAGAGGGCAGGTGTCGGATCCGCAGGTTCCGTTGCAGTCGCCTGTGCTGCACTGGTTTTCGTCGCGTTCGTGGTCGGCCGATTGGGCTTCGTTCGTGCCGCGGGTGCTCGTGTCGGTGTCGGTGTCGGTGTCGGTGCTGGTGGTCGGGGTTCCCGCACCCGTGGTGGTGCGGGTGGCGTTGGCGAGGTCGCCACGGCCGACGAAGACGGTCATGTGGGGTTTCTCGCCGCCCTCGCCGGGTGCGTCGCCGGAGTCGAGGTAGTGGCGGACGATGTCGGCGAACGCATCGGCACGGCGTTGCGGTGCTGTGCGTGGGTCGGGGTCGGGTTCGCCGTGGGTGTTGTTGCGTCCGGATTGCGGCTTGGACAGTGCGGACAGGGCGGTGAGGAGTTGCTCGCCGGTGGTCTTGTCGAAGTGGCCTTTGACTCGAACCCTGCCGCCGGCGGTGGGGGAGGCGAAGAACTCGTTGAGTTCGGTGTTCTCGTCGTCGGAGGGCGGCCCGTCGTTGTCCTTTTCGAGCATGGTCTTGAGTGCTGCGGCGCGGTTGGCGGTGTCAGCGGAGTGTTCGTGTTCGGCGGCGGCGACGAGATAGTCGGTGCACTGTTGGGTGCATGCGGCGACCGGGTCGATCGCCTCGCCGTCGACGACGGGGTCGACGTCGGAGATCAGGTCCGGGATCTGATCGAGCAGATTCGTGATCGCACGCTCCTGATCGACATCCACGGTCCCGGCTGTGAAGGCGTCCGCGACGTCGGGCCGGTTCCGGAGGCTGCGCCCGGCGGTGATGATCTTCTTCGCCTGCCCGGGCGTGAGCTTGCAGGTGCCGGACAGCCACGCCTGCGTCGACGACGCCCCGATCGTCTGGGCGACGCAGCGTTCGTCGATCTCGTGGACCAGGCGCACCCGCAGGGCGTCGAGTTGCCGCATCCACGCCGCCAGTTCCGGCACCGCAGCCAGCAGGGTCTTCTCGTCGAGACGCCACGCCTCCACCCCGTGGGGTGCGGTGAGCATCTCGTCGAGCTTCATGACCCGACGATACTCGAACAAGTATTCGAACTCAATGGGTTCTATTGCTGCTCAACAATATCGAGATCGAATCGAAGGTGGTGACGGTCTGTGCGGTCGGATCCGTGTGGGCACGCCCGGCAGGCAGGAGTGCGGACATCTGCACGAGCCGGCGTTGCCCGCGATGAACGCCCAGGTCATACATGGTTCTCCCGCCGACCGCGAAGCCGGTGCTCGGAATCCTCTGCGTCTCCCCGAATGTCGCGGTCGGAAGAGTCGACTTCGGAGGCGGCACCGTGATTACACCGTCGGCAGCGATCGTGGCGGTGGCCGGCGCGGATGGTGTCTCGGTGTCGCCGCTACACGCGGACAACGCGCCAGCAGTGACGGCAACGAACATCACAGCAACGTGGACTCGCGGACTCCTCATCTACCTGGCCCTTCGTGTGGGATGGTGGAGGTACTGGAGTCGTCACTGCCGCATCCCGCGGCAAGCAGGAGCGCCGCGACTGCGGCGGCAGTGGTGGCGGAGAGTCTGCGGATCGTCATGGAGCGTAGTTCCTTTCATCGCCGCTGACCTGGTTGGAGCAGGGGCTCCGGGTACGAACCATCCGCGATGCGTGCGGCACTATCGCCGGGGCGGGCCGCAGGCGGTACCGGGATCGGCCCTGCTCGTTGGCTGTAACCGCGGTCCAGGCATCGTGGTGGCGACGGTCATGGCGCCTCCGTCTCCTCGCAGCTGTCGAACCATTCGATGTGCCGTTCGCATAGTTCGTGACGGTCACCGGCTGTGGGTGAATCGGTGCCCCCGTAGCAACGCCCGATCCCATTGGACACCAATCGGGCAATTGTGGTGCGGCGTGTCGTCAGATTCCGGCACAACCCCGCACCTAGCGTGACTGAACGTGACGGCCAACCGAAAAGGGGTGTGATGCAATGGGAACGAAACGGATCACCGCGGGTATCGGCGCCCTACTGCTCGCTACCGGAATTGCGGGAACCGGAGCCGGCACAGCCTCTGCCGATCCACGCACGGACGCCGGTAGCGCCAGCTACCTGGCACTTTTCAACGCAGGAGTACCCGTCTACGAGGTGATCTCGGTTGACCACTTCCCCGTCAATGGCCGTATCCCGGCCGGGTCGACCGGGGCGGACAACGGCAACTACCTGCACCTGGTGCGGGTGCCGAATGCCGCGGCCGGGCAGCCGTGGACGGTGAAGTACGCGATCGCCGGAAAGTGGCTGCCGGACGAGTTCTGGCTGCCGACGGACCTCTCCGGTAACCGGCTGCCGCAGCCGGTTACAAACCCGCACCCGCACCCGTACGGGTATGGCACCGTGTTCGACGTGGTCGGCCCGCTGGTGATTCAGATCGGCCCTGTGGCGATTCCGGGTGTGCCCGGCTCCTTCGCGGGCGCAGTCGCGCTCTGACGAAGCCGCAGGATCTCACGCCCGCTTCTCCCGGCAGGCAGGTGTCACCGACATAACCGTCCCGTGGTTGGCGGTGTCGGGGCCGTCTGCGAGACTGTGCGGCTCCGCACCTGCGGGAGCAGAAACGAGTGTCCGACGTTGAACACCACCGATCCCACGTGGATCACCCACCAGGAAGCACTCCGACAGGGCCAGGCCGAGCTCTGGCAGGTATTGCCCACTGATGACGTTGCGCACGCACGCGCGCATCCCGACGTGATCCACGCACTCCGCGTCGCGGCTGCCGCGCAGGCGGAGGCGGAGGACGCCGTCACCGCGGCCGTCGTCGCCGCACGCCGCGCCGGTGTCTCCTGGGCGGCGTGCGGCGCAGCGCTTGGGATGCCGGCCGGTCATCTCGAGGCACTGTTCGACGAGGACATGCCCGACCCGGCTCTGCCTGGACAGGACGCGGCCCTCGCCCGTCTCGTCGCAGACCAGCGGTAACCCCCGTTCGGTGGGGTGTTCCCAAGCCCCCAACGATCCGGGCAGGCGTTCATCGGCTGCGGGACGTTGGGACGTTGAACAGTGTCGCCGATTTCCGGGCCGAGCTGGCCGGAAACGGCCCAACGGGCGCGGGTCGACAGGTGCGTGAGGTTGAGTGGACAGGTGTGCAAACCGCCATCGAAGAAGCCGGCAAGCTCGGCGAGTTCACCCGCGACGCCCTGGTCATCTACGCCGTGCGGCTGGGACGGCTGCAGACCCGTCCGCGGCCTGATGTGGAGGAGGAACCCATGACCAACACCTACAACGCCGAAGTCACCCGAGACGGGAAGTGGTGGATGGTCGCGATCCCCGAGATCGACGGCCTCACCCAGGCCCGCAGCCTCTCCGAGGCCGAGCTCATGGCGCGCCAATACATCGCCGTCACCCTCGGGCTTCGCCTCGACGACGTAGCGGTGAACCTCATATGAACAGCGACGAGACCATCAGCCCCGAGCTTCAGCAGCGGATCGACCGCGCCACCCTCAACGCCGAACGGGAGTACGAGCAGGGACCCGCCGACGAGATCACGGCGGTCAAGTACGAGCTGCTGTACGCGATCGACCGGAAGATCGACGAGGAGGGTTGGACCGAGGAGCGGTGCCGCACGTACATGGAGCTGCCCGAGGCACGCCTGTCGGACTTGCGGTACATGCGGACCGCGCGGTTCACCGTGGAGGACCTGATCGAGATCGCGTTCCGCATCGACGTGCGCCTCGAGATCGCCGCCACCCACCCTCCGAAGCGGCTGCGGGAGCATCCGCGGGACATGTTCCTCAAGGTCGAGCCCGGCGAGGACGGGTGGGCGGTGCAGGTTCCGGAGATCGGCTGGACCGGCCGCGTGGACGACAAGTCGGAGGCCCGGTCGGCGGCACTCACCGCGATCCGGGAGATCACGGGATTGGAGTCGGTGCGCCTGTGGGAGCGGGCACCCAGGACCACGACGGAGCAGTAGATTCTGGTCCACTGATCCGGTACGTGCAGGTCAATGGGCCGGCGTATTCGTAGCTTCCTCCCGCCGAGGGCCGCTGGTCAGTTGCAGTCCAGGAGGAGTGCATAGTTGTTGTTCGCGATGTCAATTCCCGGAATGCTGGCCTTCTCGCTGGTCTTCACCACTCCCACTTCAACCTTGCCATCAACGAGCTGATCACACTGGGCCACAACGGACCAGTTGGCCCTATCGAAGATTCCCCGCCCACCGTTCGTCTTGGCTACCCCTGGAACCCCTAGGTCACCGGCTATGTCGCGTGCTTCGAACTTCAGATCGCCGTTCTTCGACTCGGCAAAGGCGAGCGGCAGGGACAGGACTGTCGGCGCTTTGGCCGGTGCCGGCAACTCCACCGCCTCGGTCGTCGCCGGCGCCGTCACCTCCTGGGTCATCTGGTGATGTGTCGTTGGCGCAAGGATCGGTTCGGGGGCGTCGGCCGTGGTCGTGGAGGGTGCCGCAACGGTGGCGGTCGATTCGTCATCATCGGATGCTCCACCGATCAGTCCCAGGACGACGAAGACCGCGATCGCCGCACCTACCCCAATCGCGACCTTCTTCTTCGTGCTCATGGGGGCAGGGGTGGGGAGCGTCGAGTCTGGTTCCGGGGGGTTTTCGTCGGCAGCGAGGTCAGCATCCTGGAACCTGTCGGTCCATTTCTGTCCATCCCACCAGCGTTGCTGCCCTGATCCCGCAGGGTCGGGATGCCAGCCTGGTGGTGGAGGTGTAGGAGTGTCCATCGGTGTCTCCTTCCTCGGCAATGGTCACAGACGACTGGTACGGCCGCGACTTGGCTGGCTGTGTGAGGCCATGACGCCGGTGTCACCAACGTCATGACCCGCAACATCTAGATCGGTCCATTCGGGCCTGTCACTCGGCTGCTGTACGGCGCGGCCGGATTGACCGGTCCACCACGTCTTCCTACGGCTTCGCCGGAGCATCCGCTGTCAGTAGGCCCATCCGTGCTGCCTGGGCCTTCGATGTCAAGATGTCGCGCGCAGTCTCCATTTTGTCCCGATCTTCGAGAATCGGAGTGAAGTCAATGTGCCCATGATGGTCCGGAATCTTTCGCGTCATGGAGTCATCCCATGCAGCCAATGGCTGTGCACCATCCTCCATAGTGGTTTGCTCCACCTCGTCGACTGTCAGCGCGAGCACTCCCACTGGGGGCTTATTGGGCTTTCCGTCGGCTTCGCAACGCTTGAGAATCTGCGTCCGCACGCTCGGCATACGCCGACTCGGCGGTTATTGCTTGCTCGCGCGAAATCGATAAGTAACCGTGGTCGTTAGGAATGGGCCTGAATGCCTGATTAGTAACTCGACCGCTTGTAACCCAAACAGGGGCTGATCAGGAGCAGGGGAGTGACGACGGCGACGACTGCCGCGCGGAGGGCTGTTGCGTTCATGGCGGACTTCTTCGATGGTGCCGGTGCTGTATGTCAACCTTGCGCCCGAGCATGCGGTCGCACAACCTCGGGCGGCCGGTGACGTTCCCGGCGCCCCGTGCCCGCGGTCCGGGCGTCGATGGGTCCGAGAGCGCCTATCCGAGGGCGTCGGACGGCAACCACTCGGCCCCGAACAGTTCTGCGATCGCACCCAGCGCACTCGTGTCGCCGTCGACGGACGCTGCTGTCACGAGCAGGCGCTGGACCATCGTCGTGGCGGCCTCCTCCTCGATGGTTCCCTCGCTGTAGAGCAGGAACCACGGGCACACCTGGTGGTCGCGATGCGCGCGGCCGACCGTCTGGCGCGCGGCGATCCCGGAATACCGCGGCTGGTGGAACAATCCGATCCGCGGAGTCGCTGTCGCCCGGGTCCCGTCGGAGAGATGCTCGTTCGCGTGCAGGCTGATCGCGGTGGTCGCGGTGAACACACAGACCGACGCCTGCCCGCGTTGGAAACGCAGCCTCTGCTCCTCGGCGTCGGTGCGCCCACCGAAGATCCGCGCGACCGGGATTCCCCGGTTCTCGAGTGCATCGGCGATCGGATCGGCTGCGGTGGACACCATCTCCGCCGCGACGAGCACCTGATAGCCGCGCGCGACGTAGGCTGCGGCGAGGTCGACGGTGTGTGGCACCCGGATCATTCCGGCCTTCTGTCGGAATCGGAGCAGTGCGGCCAGGCCGCGCGCGGTGTCGGATCCTGTGCGCGCCAACCCCATTTCGCGCCGGAACTCGCCCCACTGCAGGTCGTATTGTTCCTGCTCGTTGGGGGTCAGTTCGACGCCGAGACCGTCGATCGGGGCGGGCCCCCAGGGGGAGTCGCGGTGGATCATCAGTGGCGGGTCGTGTTCGGTGAGCCACCTGCGCACCGTGTCGACTGCCTCGGCCTGCAATGACACCTGCTCCTTCGCCTCGGTCGACCACTGCCAGGTGCCGAATGTGCGGGCGAGCGGGAGGCCGGCGCGTGCGAGCCGGGCCCCGAGGTCGTCCCACTCGGACGGGTCCTCGCCATGGATCTGCGCGAAAAGAGAGGACAGATAACGCCATTCGCCGGGGTGGTGGCCGGGTGTGGCGGTGGCGGCGATGAGGAACGGTGCCTTCGCGGGCGCCGCGAGCATCTTCGTGATGCGGCGCATGTAGTCGGTGCGCTGCGAGTCTCTCCGGAAGTTCTGCGCCTCGTCGGCGACGACCACGTCGAAGGAGAACTTCGGCCGGCCGTTGGCCGCGATCAGCTTCTTCAACTGATCGGGGGAGCAGATCAGCCATCGGTGCCCTCCGTCGCCGACCGCCGCGATCGTCGACCGCCATGACGGGACGGTGATCGCGGTCGGACGATCGACGATCACCAGGACACTGGTTCCGGCACGCTGGTCGAGGACCGCCTGCGCCCCGAGGACCGCGGAGATAGTCTTGCCCATCCCCACATCGTCGAACAGTGCGATTCCACGCATCCCGTGCCGTGCCGCGTCCGCGATCGCGCGCGCCGCCGACAGCTGTTCGGGCCGCGGAGTCTTGGGTGCGGCCGTCGCCGACGAACCCCGAGTCCCGTTGAGGTCGTCCTCCATCCACTGCTGGTAGCTGTAGGGCTTGGCCGCAAACGGTGCCAGGGATACCGGAAGGTGCTGTCCGACGTAGACGTGGCAGCGCAGCTTCTTGTTCCAGGTCGCGCCGGGAGCACTGACCCGGTGCGGGACGTCGAGCATCCACACTCGCTCGCCGGGGCCGGGCACCGGGACGGCCTCGGAGGGAGTGGTCTTGCGCGAACTCTTCTTCGCCGGACGACGGCGGGTGGTGGCCAAGGTCGGGCTCCTACGCGGCGCGCTGGGTAGGCAGCGTGTGGGTCGGAGGCGGCGCGTCGGTCATCCAGAGATCCTGGCACGCCGTGATCGTGCGCCCGACTCGAGGTTCGGGGACGAGTGTGATCCGACGTTCCCGCGACGGCTGATGACGGGCGAGTGGAAGGCCGTGGACACGGTCGTGCCTTCGGCGACATCCGCACTTCCCAAACCCGTGGAGTCCCCGCCGCATCCGCCGCGCACTCGACGCCCGCGACTGCGGCTGCGCCCCACAAGCTGGTCCGGCGCCCCTCCTGACCGAAGTCCCGCTGAGTCAGCTCACTCCCTGCATCATGTCGATGTACTGCTGCGGCAGCTGATCCTCGGTGAGCTTCTCGATGCGCGACGGGCCCGAGTGGTACGAGTCCTCGCCCAGGATCTTGCCGTCGGCGTCGACCGGCCAGATGATGAGCTGACGGAACTCGATGAGGTACGCGGCGTCCGGATCATCGATCGGGAAACCGAGGTGCGCGGCGTACGAGCCGGGGTAGATCTGGCGCAGGTAGCCCTCGGTCAGCAGTCCCTCGTCGTCGACGTAGAGGCGATCGATGGCGAACTCGAGGACGTTCGACTTCGACGCGACGAAGTCGGCGTAGTACTTGCGGACACCCTCGGTGGTCTTCGGGCCGACATCGTGGCCGTCGTTCCAGAAGTGGTAGTCCGGGTTCGGCGCGAGCGTCGCCATCAGACCGTCCAGGTCCGGCTTGGCCTCTTCCTTCATGTGCTCGAGCACGATCTCCAGAACCCGGCGGTGGCGGGCGTTCGTGGTGCGCGCGAGCCGCTCCTCGAGGGGCTTCCAGGTAATGGTGGGATCGACGATGGCCACGGATGGTCTCCTTGAGTTCAGATCGAGATCCCGCGGGCTGTGCGGGTCATTGGATCTTCTGTTGCCGGGGTCACGCGCGTCTCCCGACACTTGTCGGTAATCGGGATCACTGCTGCCGACAGGAGTCGGTTCCATCACATGGAACGGCCGCCCGGTCCGTTCTAGACGGCACCGGAGGAGCTGAGGGCCATCCGGCGGACCGTCAACGCGAGCATCGCCGTGAATCGGTCGATCGGATCGTCCAGGTCCCAGTCCATGTACTCGGAGATCGTCGCCAGCCGGGCGGCGACGGTGCTGTGGTGCACATGGAGCTCGGCCGCCGTGCGCCGCAGCGACCCGAACACGAAGAATGCTTCGGTGGTCGCGACGGCCTGCGCACCAGACGGCGTCGCGGCCAGCTCCTCGATGCGCAGCAGCGTGGGATTGCGCCGGATGGTGTCGACGGGAATCTCGGCGAGCAGCTCGAAGATGTGCAGCCGCTCGTAGGCGACGACGCGGCGGCCCTGCGTGGTGGACGAGGTGAACTGCAGGCACCGCACCGCCTGCTGCCACGACGTGGGTGCGTTGAGTGCATCGCCGAGGCTGCCGATGCCGACCCAGGGCCCGGGGTCGGCGTTCGGCGCGAAGGGGGCCGGAAAGGCTTGGGCGATGGCGGCTTCCATCCGTTCGGCGAGCTGTCGCACCTCGTCCGTCGGATGGTAGAGCAGCGCGGTCAGCTGCCCGATCCGGATCCGGCGATGGGCGGCGCCGCCCAGGGCGTCCACGACCACCCGCGCGGACGAGGAGCCCGGCCGGGTCGACAGGGCCAGGACCTGCAGGGGCCGCTCGGTGTCGAGGCCCAGCAGCCGCAGGGCGCGCGCTCGGGCCTGCGGACTCTCCTTGTCCGACAGCACGATCTCGGCGAGCGCGGGGTCGTCGATCTGCCCTTGTCGATCGTTGCGGGCCCGCTCACACTGGCGCTGCAGCGCCCAGGTCAGGCGGTCGATCAGGATGGTCTCGAGTGGATGCGGCGAACCCTCGCGCTCGACACGGATGGCCGGCTCGCCGTTGAGCCAGGTGACCGCGACTGTGCCCTCGGCGAGATCGCAGGCCGCGTCGATCAGCTCGGCCTCCGACGCGGCCGAGTGGTCGAGACGGTCGAAGTAGCGCACCACGGCCAGGGCAGATTCCGGGGTAGGGGGCAGTTCGCTCAGTCGCACGTCGTCACTTCTGCTTGGGCGGCAACGACCGGCTGTAGTCCGCGCCGCGGTCCACCCACTCGGACAGCTGCCGCTCGATGCGAATGGCCTCGTCGCCGATCCGCAGCCATCCGGTCATCTCCCGACCACGCATCACCACAGGTTCGACATGCTTGCGCGACAACAGCTTCTCCCCGGTGTTCGGGTCGACGCGGACCATCAGCCCGCCCTGGCCGCTGGCGGCGACCGCCATGTTGCCGTTGACGAGAAACGCCAATCCGCCGAACATCTTCCTCTCGGTGATCCCCCGCTGACCGCTGAGGCACTCGCGGATGCGGTCGGCCAGGTCCTCGTCGTACGCCATGGGCCGATTATGCGCCGCCGTCGGGTCTCTCGACACCGTCGTCAGCGGGTCGGCGACCAGCTCGATACTTCTCACGCTGCCGATGTACCAGGAACGTTGCACAGATGGCTTTGGCCTCCCGGGACCGCCAACGACGCCCGCAGCAGCATCTGCGTGATCCGGCTCCCGCAGCCACCACCAGACGGATCACCACGACCCACTCGTTGGTTGTGTCGTCCGTCGGAGAACCTTGACGGGTTCGCCCGGTGGCGGACACACCGGTGGGTGTCCTTCCAACGGTTCGACGGTTGGAGTGGTCGCTGGAACCCGCGAGTTGACACCCGCGGTTTCCCCCGCTGGCCCCGCAAGAGGCGCCGTGGGACAGGTCGGAAACAAGAAGACCCCTGTTGTCCAGGGGTTTCGTGGTGCCCTCGGTGAGACTCGAACTCACACTGCACGGGTTTTGAATCCGTTTCCTCTGCCAATTGGGATACGAGGGCTGGTGCGGATACCGACTGTAGATGATCCGTTCGTCACGTCAAGCACCGGTACCCTGCAAGGGGCTGTCCGACGGCTGGAACGATCGTGTCGGCAGTTGGCTGCCGAACGAAGGGAGAGGCCGACGATGAACGATCCGGTCGGGCAGGAGCGCCGTCCGGCGTCACGCCGTGTTGTGGTGGCCGAGGACGAGGTGCTGATCCGGATGGACCTCGTCGAGATGCTCCGCGAGGAGGGCTACGACGTGGTCGGCGAGGCCGGCGACGGGCAGCGTGCCGTCGAACTCGCCGAGGAGTTACGCCCCGACCTGGTGATCATGGACGTCAAGATGCCCCGCCGCGACGGGATCGACGCGGCGTCCGAGATCGCGGCGAAACGCATTGCGCCGGTGGTGATCCTGACGGCCTTCAGTCAGCGTGAACTCGTCGAACGGGCCCGGGACGCCGGCGCCATGGCGTACCTGGTCAAGCCGTTCTCCAAGGCGGATCTGGTGCCCGCCGTCGAACTGGCCGCCAGCAGGTTCTCGGAGATCTCCGCCCTCGAGGCCGAGGTCGCCAGCCTCACCGAGCGTTTCGAGACCCGCAAGCTCATCGAGCGGGCCAAGAGTGTGCTGATGACGTCCCAGTCGCTCACCGAACCGGAGGCGTTCAAGTGGATCCAGCGCGCCGCGATGGACCGGCGCACCACCATGAAGGTCGTCGCGGAAGTGATCCTCGAAACCCTCGGCGGACGGTGAACACTGCGCTACCGGCGTGTTTCCGCCGCCGCTCCCGCTGACCGCGCGGTTCGCCGGGCGTCGGTGCGTTCGGCCTGTTCGGGGCCTGTCGATCCTCTCCGCCCTCGCGCGCCGGGTGCGTTTGCCGGTCGGTAACGCTCGAAACACGAATCCCGCCACGTCGATTCATTGCGGTGCAAGGAGATAGCGGCGACGCTATGTTCTCTCCGAAGCTGGCGTGGTCGGCACCTGACGACCCGTCGGAGAGCGCAGAGAACGGGAGGTGGACCGTGCATCGTCGTGCAGCGCGAGGCGCGTTGGTTCTGGGAGTCGCCGCAACCCTCGCCGTGGCGGGTTGTAGCAGCAAGTCGACCGACAGTGGATCGTCCGGGACCGGCACCGGTGCGGCCGGCAGTGGCTTGAGCATTCAGCCGCAGGTACTTCTCGACGCGGCAGGCGCCGAGGTCTCGTCCACGGACGTCACCGACGCCGCCGACCCGGCCGGCAGCGGCAACGCCACCTGCCAGGGGGTGTCCATCGCGATGGCCGGCGCGCTGACCGGCGCCAACGCGGCCCTCGGTCAGAACATCCTCTACGGCGCGAAACTGGCGCTCGACAAGCACAACAAGAACAACCCGAACTGCCAGGTCGAGATCAAGCAGTTCGACACCGAGGGCGACCCGCAGAAGGCCACACAGGTCGCACCGAACATCGTCAGCGACCAGTCCGTCATCGGACTGCTCGGTCCGGCGTTCTCCGGCGAGACGAAGGCCACCGGCGCGGTGTTCAACCAGGCCGGGTTGCCGTTCCTCACCGCGTCCGCAACGAACCCGACGCTCACCGAGAACGGCTGGACCACCTTCTTCCGCGGTCTCGGCAACGACAACAGTCAGGGCTCGGTCGTCGCGAAGTATCTGACCGGCACCCTCGGCAAGCAGCAGGTCTGCGTGATCCAGGACGACTCCGATTACGGCGTCGGCCTCGCACGGGTGGTCACCGAGAGCCTCGGGCCCGCCGCCGACCCGGCCTGCTCGGCGAGCGTGAAGACCGGTCAGAAGGACTTCTCGGCGACCGTCGCGCAGATCAAGGGCGAGGACCCGGACGCGGTCTGGTTCTCCGGGTACTACGCGGAGGCCGCACCGTTCGTGACCCAGTTGCGGGAGGGGGGTGTCACCGCGCTGTTCAGCTCCGGTGACGGCACCAACGATCCCGAGTTCGTCAAGCAGGCCGGCGAGTCCTCCAAGGAGGCGATCCTGACCTGCCCGTGCATCCCCGCTCCCGACGCCCTCGCCGAGCAGTACGAGGCGCTCAACGGGCAGGCGCCCGGCGTCTACTCCGTCGAGGGCTACGACCTGACCACGATCATGCTCGCCGCGATCGACTCCGGTGTGAAGGACCGTGCAGGCATGCTCGACTTCGTCCGCAACTACAACGGCCAGGGTGTCGGCAAGCGCTACCAGTGGAATGCTCAGGGTGAGCTCGCGAACGCGCTCATCCAGATCTACGAGGTCAAGTGACCGTCGGCCGACCGGGCACGTTCGCGGTGCCCGGTCGGCCGTCGTAGCCGACCTTCCTCCACACCAGTGAACGAGAGACCGCGATGATCGCGACCGCACTCGCCGACTCGACCGCCCTGTACTCGGGCAGCGTCGACCTCCTCGCCGGCAACATCGACTTCAACATCGAAGGACTGACGAAGAGCTTCTGGCAGTTGACCGTCGACGGCCTGAGCTACGGCGCCATCTACGCGCTCGTCGCCATCGGATACACCCTCGTCTACGGTGTGCTGCGCCTGATCAACTTCGCGCACTCCGAGATCTTCATGCTCGGGCTGTTCGGCCAGTACGTGGCGCTGCAACTGCTCGGGTTCGCCCCCAGCGGCAACGTGTACAACGAGGGCGTCGTGATGACCGTCGTGTTCCTCGGCCTTGCCATGATCTTCGGCATGGCGGTCTCCGGCACCGCCGCGGTCGGCCTCGAACGGGTCGCCTACCGCCCGCTGCGCCGACGCGGCGCCAAACCCCTCGTCTTCCTCATCACGGCGATCGGAATGTCGTTCGTGATCCAGGAATTCGTGCACTACGTGCTGCCGAAGATCTGGCCCGGCCTGGGCGGCACCAACGCGCAGCAGCCGATCAAGCTGGTACAGCCGGTCGAGGTGTTCTCGATCGGCGGGGCATCGGTCACGAACGTCACGTTGGTGATCATCGTCGCCGCGCTGGTGCTGACCGCCGCAACGGACATGCTGATCAACCGCAGCAAGTTCGGCCGCGGTATCCGAGCCGTCGCCCAGGACCCCGACACTGCCACGCTGATGGGCATCTCCCGGGAACGGGTCATCATGCTCACCTTCCTGATCGGCGGACTCCTCGCCGGCGCCGCCGCGATGCTCTACGCGCTGAAGATCCCCTCCGGGATCATCTACAACGGCGGATTCATCCTCGGTATCAAGGCGTTCTCCGCAGCCGTCCTCGGCGGCATCGGCAACCTGCGCGGCGCCCTGATCGGTGGACTCCTGCTCGGGCTGATGGAGAACTACGGGCAGGTCGTCTTCGGTACGGAATGGCGCGACGTCGTCGCGTTCGTGCTGCTGATCGCGGTGCTGATGTTCCGGCCGACCGGGATCCTCGGCGAGAGCCTCGGGAGGGTGCGGGTATGAGCGTCGACGAGGCGACCGCCCAGGCGCCCGGGCGGAACAGCGGCGGTACCGCCCGAGGCCGCGGTGTCGGTGACGCGATCCGGGAGTGGTGGAACGGGCTCGCCCGGCCGATGCAGTGGCTGGTCGGTGTTCCCCTGATCGCGCTGATTGCGATCCTGCCGGTGTGGCGGCCGCCGCTGTTGGACACCCCGGGCACCGACTTCGGCGGTGTGATGGCCCAATTCGCGATGGTCGCGCTCATCGCGATCGGGTTGAACGTGGTGGTCGGCCAGGCGGGGCTGCTCGACCTCGGATACGTCGGCTTCTACGCCGTCGGCGCCTACACCGTGGGGTTGCTGACCAGCCCGAACAGTCCGTGGAACAAGATGGGCACCAGCGCCTTCTTCTCCACCGACTGGGCATGGCTGTCGTGTCTTCCGCTCGCGGTCGCGATCACCGCGATCACCGGCCTGATACTCGGCACCCCGACCCTGCGACTACGCGGCGACTACCTGGCGATCGTCACACTCGGGTTCGGCGAGATCGTCCGGTTGCTCGCCGACAACCTCACCGACGTCACCAACGGCGGTCAGGGCCTGTCCCAGATCGCCTACCCGCACGTCGGCGAGTCGGAGGCGAATCCGTACGGGGTGTTCTCCGCCGGCAACACCGGCGGCAACGTGAACTCCGGCGTGTGGTGGTTCTGGGTCGGCATGGCGATGGTGATCGTGGTGCTGCTGATCGTCGGCAACCTCGAACGCAGTCGCGTCGGCCGGGCCTGGGTGGCGATCCGGGAGGACGAGGACGCCGCCGAGATGATGGGGGTGCCCACCTTCAAGTTCAAGCTCTGGGCGTTCACGATCGGCGCCTCGATCGGTGGGCTGTCGGGAGCGCTGTACGCCGGGCAGGTGCAGTTCATCAACCCGACCGGCTTCAACGTCATCAACTCGATGCTGTTCCTGTGCGCGGTCGTCATCGGGGGCCAGGGCAACAAGCTCGGGGTCATCGTCGGTGCGTTCATCATCGTGTACCTGCCGAACCGCGCGATGTCGATCCACGTCGGCGACCAATCGCTCGGCGACTACAAGTACCTGTTCTTCGGACTCGCGTTGGTGATGCTGATGATCTTCCGGCCCCAGGGCCTGTTCCCGGCGCGTCAGAAACTGCTCGCCTACGGCAGGCAGGTCTACCAGGCGGTGCGCAGGCCTGCCACCCGGACGGAACCGGCGACCGACGGAGGTGCGCGGTGACCGCGGGACCGGGCGCCGGCGACGCGATGTTCGACAACGAGGACATGGCGGCGCAGATGGCGCCCGAGACGGACGTCCCGACAGCCGGGGTGGTGGACGTCGCCGCACTCGACCCCGCCCTGGTCGATCCCGACGCAGTCGCGGAAGTCGTTGCCCCGCAGCGAGACATCCGGGTCGAAGAGGGTTCGGCCCTGCTGCGCACCGACGGGTTGACCGTGAAGTTCGGTGGCCTCGTCGCCCTCGACGACGTGAGCTTCGAGATCCGCCGCGGCGAGATCCTCGGACTGATCGGTCCGAACGGCGCAGGCAAGACCACCTGCTTCAACGCCATCACCGGCGTCTACAAGCCGTCCGCAGGCTCGGTGACCTTCGACGGCAGGCCGCTCACCGCGTCATCCCCCCGTCGCTTCGCTCGCCCCAGGGCGACCAAGCGCAACGAGATCACCCGGCTCGGGATCGCCCGCACCTTCCAGAACATCCGGCTGTTCGGCGAGATGACGGCGCTCGAGAACGTCGTCGTCGGCACCGACGCGCGGCACCGGACCTCGGTGCCCGGTGCGATCTTCCGCACCGCCCGGCACCGGCGCGAGGAACACGACGCCGTCGAGCGCGGAATGGCGCTGCTCGAGTTCGTCGGCATCGCGCCGCGGGCGGTGGAGAAGGCCCGCAACCTCTCCTACGGCGACCAGCGCCGGCTGGAGATCGCCCGGGCGCTCGCCACCGAACCGAAACTGCTGTGCCTGGACGAGCCCGCCGCCGGGTTCAACCCCAGCGAGAAGGCCGCGTTGATGGACCTGATCCGCAAGATCCGCGACGACGGCTTCACCGTGTTGCTGATCGAACACGACATGCGACTGGTGATGGGGGTTACCGACCGGATCGTGGTGCTCGAGTTCGGCCGCAAGATCGCCGACGACCGGCCCGCCGCGATCCGGGAGAACCCGGCCGTGGTCGCCGCCTACCTGGGGGTTCCCGACTGTGAACCAGCCTGATCCGAATCCAGTCGTGGAGGCCGCGCCTCTGCTCGAGGTCGCCGACATGGTGGTGAGCTACGGCAGGATCCGCGCGCTGCACGGCATCTCGCTGCAGGTGCGCCGGGGCGAACTGGTCACCCTGCTCGGCGCCAACGGGGCGGGCAAGTCCACCACCATGCGGGCGCTGTCGGGGCTGTTGCCGCTGGGCGGCGGCCGGATCGTGTTCGACGGCCGGGACATCACCCACGTCAAGGCGCACGAGCGGGTCGGGCTCGGCGTGGTGCAGGTACCGGAGGGGCGCGGGGTGTTCCCCGGGATGACCGTGCAGGAGAACCTCGACATGGGTTGCTATGCACGCACATTCGACAGCAAGGCGGAGTACGCGCAGCGGCTGGACTGGGTGTTCGAACTGTTCCCACGGCTCGGGGAGCGCCGTTCGCAGGTCGGGGGCACGATGTCCGGCGGCGAGCAGCAGATGCTCGCGATCGGGCGAGCGCTGATGGCCCGGCCACGGCTGCTGATGCTCGACGAACCGTCGATGGGGCTGGCGCCGATGGTGATCGCCCAGATCTTCCGGATCATCGCCGAGATCAACGCCCAGGGGACCACGATCCTGCTCGTTGAACAGAACGCCCAGCAGGCGCTGCGCCGCACCGACCGCGCGTACATCCTCGAGACCGGGGAGATCACGAAGACCGGGACCGGCGCCGAACTGCTCGCCGACCCGGCGGTCAAGCACGCCTACCTCGGTGTCGGGTGACGCGCGTGCGGTGTCCGTTGCCATCGTGTCGGGGTCGCTCCCTAGACTCACTGCGGTGAGCCCGACAACGTCTCCCGCATCCCACCTCGACCCCACCGTCGCCGATTCCGGCGACAAGCCGACGCTGCTGCTCCTCGACGGACACTCGCTGGCCTACCGTGCGTTCTTCGCCCTGCCTGCAGAGAACTTCAAGACACACAGCGGGCAGACCACCAACGCGGTGTACGGGTTCACCTCCATGCTGATCAACCTGCTGCGTGACGAGCAGCCGACGCACGTGGCGGCCGCCTTCGACGTGTCCCGGCAGACGTTCCGTGCGGAGGCGTTCCCCGAGTACAAGGCGAACCGCGCGAAGACCCCGGACGAGTTCAAGGGGCAGGTCGAGATCACCAAGGAGGTGCTCGGCGCGATGGGCATCCCGGTGATGGCCGAGGCGGGCTTCGAGGCCGACGACATCATCGCCACCCTGACCACGCAGGCCACGGAGCAGGGCTTCCGGGTGCTGGTGTGCACCGGCGACCGGGACTCGCTGCAGCTCGTCACGGACGACGTGACGGTCCTCTACCCGCGCAAGGGCGTCTCGGACCTGACCCGTTTCACGCCGGCCGCCGTCGAGGAGAAGTACGGCCTCACCCCGCGGCAGTACCCGGACTACGCGGCGTTGCGAGGGGACCCGTCCGACAACCTGCCGGGCATCCCGGGAGTGGGGGAGAAGACCGCGGCCAAGTGGATCCGGGAGTACGGCTCCCTGACCGATCTGGTGGACCGGGTCGACGAGGTGCGCGGCAAGGTGGGCGACTCGCTGCGCGCGAACCTGTCGTCGGTGGTGATGAACAGGCAGCTCACCGAGATGGTGCGCGACGTTCCGCTGCCCTACACCCCGGAGCAGCTGGCGCTCGCGCCCTGGGACCGGGACAAGATCCACGCGCTGTTCGACGACCTCGAGTTCCGTGTGCTGCGGGACCGCCTGTTCGACACCCTTGCGTCCGCCGAACCCGAGGCCGAGGAGGGCTTCGAGGTGCGCGGCGGTGTCCTGGCACCCGGCGAGGTCGCGGGCTGGCTCGACGCCCACGTGCGTGACGGGGCCCGCGCCGCGCTGTCCGTGGTTGGGGCAGGTACCCCCTACGGCGGCGACGTCACCGCCGTGGCGATCGCGGCCGCGGACGGGGAGGGCGGCTACGTGCTCGCGTCCACCGTCACCGAGGAGGACGAGACAGCGCTCGCGGCGTGGCTCGCCGACGCCGACGTGCCGAAGGCACTGCACGAGGCCAAGGCCGCGATCCACGCCCTGCGTGGTCGCGGCTGGACGCTCGGCGGGCTGACGAGCGACACTGCGCTCGCCGCGTACCTCGTGCGGCCCGGTCAGCGCAGCTTCAACCTGGACGACCTGTCGTTGCGCTACCTCAAGCGGGAGCTGCGGGTCGAGGACGGCGGCGAGGCGCAGCTGTCGTTGCTCGACGACGAGGACGACGCCGAGGCGAAGGCCGCGGAAACCGAGATCCTCCGGGCCCGTGCGGTTCTCGACCTGGCCGCCGCCTTCGACACCGAACTCGCCGCGATCGAGTCGGCGCGACTGCTCACCGACCTCGAACTGCCGCTGCTCGGTGTCCTCGCCGACGTCGAGGGCACCGGCATCGCCGTCGACACCGACCACCTGCACGATCTGCAGTCCACGTTCGCGGACCGGGTCGCGGCGGCCGCGAACGCCGCCTACGAGGTGATCGGCGAACAGATCAACCTCGGCTCGCCGAAGCAGCTCCAGGTGGTGCTGTTCGAGAAGCTCGAGATGCCGAAGACGAAGAAGACCAAGACCGGGTACACCACGGACGCGGCGGCGCTCGAGTCGCTGTTCGAGAAGACCGAGCACCCGTTCCTCGAGCACCTGCTCGCACACCGGGACGCGACCCGGCTCAAGGTCACCGTCGACGGCCTGCTCAAGTCCGTTGCGGACGACGGCCGCATCCACACCACGTTCAACCAGACCGTCGCCGCGACCGGACGCCTGTCCTCGACCGAGCCGAACCTGCAGAACATCCCCGTCCGCACCGACGCCGGACGCCAGATCCGCGACGGATTCGTCGTCGGCGCAGGCTACGAGTCACTGATGACCGCCGACTACAGCCAGATCGAGATGCGCATCATGGCGCACCTGTCGAAGGACGAGGGTCTGATCGAGGCGTTCAACACCGGTGAGGACCTGCACAGCTTCGTCGGTTCACGTGCGTTCGGGGTGCCGATCGAGGAGGTCACCGCCGAACTGCGACGCCGCGTCAAGGCGATGTCGTACGGCCTGGCCTACGGCCTGAGTGCCTACGGGCTGGCGCAGCAGCTCAAGATCTCCACCGAGGAGGCGAAGTCGCAGATGGACGCCTACTTCGCCCGGTTCGGTGGGGTGCGCGACTACCTGCACGAGGTGGTCGAGCAGGCCCGCAAGGACGGCTACACCTCGACGCTGTTCGGTCGCCGCCGCTACCTGCCGGACCTGAACTCCGACAACCGGCAGCGCCGCGAGGTCGCCGAACGTGCCGCCCTCAACGCCCCCATCCAGGGCACTGCCGCCGACATCATCAAGGTCGCGATGATCGACGTGCAGGCCGCGCTGCGCGAGTCGGGCCTGCGGTCCCGGATGCTGCTGCAGGTGCACGACGAGCTGGTGCTCGAGGTCGCCGCCGGCGAGCGGGAGGCGGTCGAGGCGCTGGTTCGGGAGAAGATGGCCGGCGCGATCGAACTGTCCGTGCCGCTGGACGTCTCGGTCGGGGACGGCCGCAGCTGGGACGCGGCGGCGCACTGATGACGGGAGAACTCTGACGATGGCGGTGCTCGTCTGCTTCCATGCCCACCCCGACGACGAGGTGTTCATCACCGGCGGGGTCATCCGGCAGGCCTCCGACGCCGGTCACCGCGTCGTGCTGGTCACCGCCACCGACGGGGCGCTCGGTGAGGTGCCCGACGGGATCCTGACCCCGGGGGAGACCCTCGCGCAGCGCCGCCGCGCCGAGCTGGACCGGTCCGCTGCCGCGCTCGGAGTGCACCGCGTCGTCCCGCTGCACTACCGCGACTCCGGGATGGCGGGCACCGACGACAACACGCACCCCGACGCGTTCTGCAACGTCGACGTCGAGGTCGCGGCGGGACGACTGGCCGAGGTGCTGGCCGAGGAGTCCGCGGACGTGGTCACGATCTACGACCCGAACGGCGGCTACGGGCACCCCGATCACATCCAGGTCCACCGGGTCGGCGTCCGCGCCACCGAACTGGCCGGTGTGGACCGCGTCTACGAGGCGGCGGTCAACCGCGACCACATGAAGCGGATGATCGCCGCGAACCCGGCCTGGTCGGAGGAGGCGCAGCCGCCGGACGTCGACACCTTCGGCCTGCCCGAGGACCAGATCACCACGGTCGTGGACGTCTCCGGCCAGATCGACTCCAAGCGGGCGGCGATGCTCGCGCACGCCACCCAGGTCGGCGATTTCGGACCGTTCCTCGCGATGCCCGTGGAGCAGTTGCGCTCCGCCTTCGGTCTCGAGTGGTTCCGCCGTCGTGGCATGCCCGGCGGCTACACGGAGACTGCGCTCGCCCTGTGACGCGTGCCCCGTGACCGGGGCTCGGCAGACGACATCGGCCCCGTGACGGCGAACGTCACGGGGCCGATGTCGCTGGTGGACTACGCCTCCTGCTGCGCGGCGATCTGCTTGCGCACCTCGTCCATGTCGAGGGCCTTGACCTGGGTGACCAGGTCCTCCAGCGCTGCCTGCGGCAACGCGCCGGGCTGCGAGAACACCAGGATGCCCTCACGGAACGCCATGATCGTCGGGATCGAGCGGATGTTCGCGGCCGCGGCCAGGCCCTGTTCGGCCTCGGTGTCCACCTTGCCGTGCACCACGTCCGGGTGTGCCTCCGAAGATGCCTCGAAGGTGGGGGCGAACTGGCGGCACGGGCCGCACCACGACGCCCAGAAGTCGACCAGCACCACGTCGCTGCCGGTGACGATCTCGTCGAAGTTCTGCTGGGTCAGGGTCTGGGTAGCCAAGGGAAATCCTCTCTCCGCCGGCGCCGGGGCCGGGTGGGTGCAGCCTGCGCTGCCGTCGAGCGGTTCAACGCACGACCGTCGCCCATTCTTCCCGACCGCTTCCGGAACTCCCGGTTGCCGCGACCCGAGGCCGCCGTCGACACCGGTCAGGCGATGCGCCATTCCCGTTTCGCGTCGCCGTCCCATCGGCGGATCCCGTCCGCCTTGCCGGAGCTGTGCGCAGGCGTCAACAGGTTCACCGCCGGCCCTATCTCGTCCGGGAACACCCGTCGGGCGAGGGTGATGTGCGGGGTCCAGTCGCCGGGGTGGATGTGCGCGGGGATGCCCGGACTCGCGTGCAGTACCCGAAAAATGCTCCGCTGCAACGCCAGCAGTCCGGCCGTGGGAATCACCAGATACGACAGGGTCTTTCGGTGCCCTCCGAAGATCACCACGCCGCCGAGTGACAGCCGCAGGTCCGGGGCGGCCAGCTGCTGTTGCAGCAGCAGATCGGTTTCCGGCTCGATGTGCTGGGCCACCGCGAGGGTGATGTGTGGCCGGTTCGTCGACTTGCGGACGACGTCCTGGCTCGGTAGCGCGGCATCGGACAGTCGCCTCCACTCCCGGCGAATCGCCGTGTCGAGGTCGGCGTCGAGCAGCAGTTCCACGGACTGCACCATGCTGAGCAATGATGGTCGGGTGAACCCCTCGAGCGCAATCACACGCGAGCCGACGCGCCTGGGTCTGCTCGTCGGCGACGGCATCGGCCACGAGATCGTGCCCGCCACCCGGCGGATCGTCGACACCGCCGTCGCCGCCGCCGGCGAGCCCCCGATCGAGTGGGTCGAGCTGCCGATCGGCGAGGGCGCGATCTCGTCCCACCGCACACCGATCCCCGACGAGACCCTCGACGCACTCGAAGGGCTGGACGGCTGGGTGCTCGGCCCACACGACAGCGCCGCCTACCCCGAGCGGTTCCGTGGGACCCTGACGCCGGGCGGCACCATCCGCAAACGGTTCGACCTGTTCGCCAACATCCGCCCCGCCCACGCCTTCGCCGGGATCCGGGCCACCGTGCCGGACATGGACCTGGTCATCGTCCGCGAGAACACCGAGGGCTTCTACGCGGACCGCAACATGCACACGGGCAGCGGCGAATTCATGCCGACGCCCGATGTCGCACTCGCCGTCGCCGTGTTCACCCGCAGGGCCTGCGAGCGGATCGCCCACACGGCCTGCGAACTCGCCGCCAGTCGTCGCGGACGGCTGACGGTGGTGCACAAGACCAACGTGCTGGCGCTGACCACCGGACTGTTCCGGGACGTGTGCGTCGAGGTCGCCGACCGGTACCCGGGCGTGCACGTGGACACCGAACATGTCGACGCGATGGCCGCGCACCTGGTCCGGCGTGGCGCCGACTTCGACGTCGTGGTGACGGAGAACATGTTCGGCGACATCCTGTCCGACCTGGCGGGGGAGTTGTCGGGGTCGCTCGGCACCGCGCCGTCCCTGAACGCCTCTCGGACGCAGGCGATGGCACAGGCGGCACACGGCGCCGCCCCCGACATCGCCGGGCGCAACCGCGCCAACCCGACCGCGCTGATGCTGTCGGCGGCGATGCTGCTCGACTGGCTGTCCGCCCATCGCGAAACCGGCGAGCCCGGTGACACCGGCGGCGGCACCGGCCGGCTCGGCGGCGGTGACACCGGCGGGCTGGCGCGGGCGGCCGGGCGCATCCGGCGCGCCGTCAGCGACACCCTCGCCGCCGGCGTCGCGACCGCCGACCTCGGCGGCCTGGCGTCGACGGCCGAATTCACCGAAACCGTGGGCGCGCGAATACTGCGGCGGTGACCGGCCTGCCAGTACGCTGCGAAGGGTGCGGTCCTCGCCGGCGGGTGTGACGACGTCGGTGCGTCGATTCCCCCGGCGCGCCCGGTCTTTCGGTGTCCTGGTCGCCGTGCTGATCGCGGTCACCGGCTGCGTGCACAACAGCGAGGGTCTGGTCCCGCCCGAGACGGTCCACGTGGACCGGGTCGACGAGATCGCCGCACAGGTGCCGCCGCAGGTCCGCGACAGCGGCAGGCTGAAGATCGGCGTGAACGTCCCGTACGCGCCCAACGAATTCAAGGACGAGAACGGCAACATCGTCGGGTTCGACGTCGACCTGATGAACGCGGTCGCCGCCACCCTCGGGCTGCGCGCCGAGTTCATCCAGGCCGACTTCGACAAGATCATCCCGGCCGTGCAGGCCGGCACCTACAACGTCGGGATGTCCTCGTTCACCGACACCCTCGAACGGCAGAAGACGGTGGACTTCGTCGACTACTACACCGCCGGCGTCCAGTGGGCCCAGCGCACCGGTGAACCGGTCGACCCCAACGACGCCTGCGGGCTGCGGGTCGGGGTGCAGACCACCACCACCGAGGACATCGACGAGGTGCCCGCCAAGAGTGAGGCCTGCGTCGCCGCCGGGAAGCAGCCGATCGCGAAGATCAAGTACGACAGCCAGGACGACGTGTCCAACGCGCTGATCCTGGGCCGCATCGATGCCATGTCGGCGGACTCCCCGGTGACCGCGTACGCGATCAAGCGCAGCGACGGCAGGCTCGAAAACGCGGGGGAACAGTTCGACTCGGCGCCCTACGGGTGGCCGGTGGCCAAGGGTTCGCCGCTCGCGCCGGTGCTGGCGCAGGCGCTGCAGCACCTCATCGACACCGGCGCCTACAAGCAGATCGCCGACAACTGGGGAGTCGGCTCGGGCACCGTCACCACCGCGCAGATCAACAGCGCGACGAGCTGACCCGGGTCACGGCAGGAAGGCGGAGGGCAATGGCACAGGACACGGCATCCGAACCCGCGCTCGCGGACGAGCCCGAACCGATCCGCGCGATCCCGCTCCGCCATCCCGGCCGCTGGATCGCCGCCGTCGTCGTGGTCGTGCTCGTCGCCCTGTTCGTCTACGGCGCCGCCACGAACGAGGCTTTCGCCTGGGACGTCTACGGCCGGTACCTGTTCGACGCCCGGATCACCGAAGGAGCCCTGCGGACCATCGAACTGACCGTGCTCGCGATGCTCATCGCGGTGGTGCTCGGGGTGATCCTCGCGGTGATGCGCCTGTCGCCGAATCCGGTGCTGCGCACCGCGGCGTGGGTGTACCTGTGGATCTTCCGCGGCACGCCGGTGTACGTGCAGTTGGTGTTCTGGGGCCTGTTCCCGTCGATCTACAAGAACGTCGCCCTCGGCGTGCCGTTCGGCCCACAGTTCGTGCACTTCGACCTCCAGGACCTGCAGGCCGCGTTCCTGTTCGCCGTCGTCGGACTGGGACTCAACGAGGCCGCGTACATGGCCGAGATCGTGCGCGCCGGAGTCGGTTCCGTCAGTGAGGGGCAGACCGAGGCGTCGACCGCGCTCGGCATGTCCTGGGCGCAGACGATGCGGCGCACCGTGCTGCCGCAGGCGATGCGGGTGATCATCCCCCCGACCGGCAACGAGCTGATCAGCATGCTCAAGACCACCTCGCTGGTCCTCGCCGTGCCCTACACGGGCGAGTTGTACGGGCGGGCCAGGGACATCTCCGGAGCCAACTTCCAGCCGATCCCGCTGCTGCTCGTCGCCGCCACCTGGTATCTCGCGATCACGAGCATCCTGATGATCGGGCAGTTCTACCTCGAACGGCACTACTCGAAGGGCCTGTCCCGGGTGCTCACGGCACGGCAACTGCAGGCCCTCGCGGATGCGCAGGCCGGGATGCCCGCCGGGCCGGGCGGCGGACAGGGAGGATGACCATGACTACTGCACCGACGACACCGATGGTGAAGGCCGACCGGGTGTGCAAGAGCTTCGGGGCGCTGAAGGTGCTGCGTGGGGTCACCCTCGAGATCGACCGCGGGCAGGTGCTGTGTCTGGTCGGGCCGTCGGGGTCCGGCAAGTCGACCTTCCTGCGCTGCATCAACCACCTCGAGCAGGTCAGCGCCGGGCGGCTCTACGTCGACGGCGAACTGGTCGGCTATTCCGAGCGCGGCGGCAAGCTCTACGAACTGCAGCCGCGGGCCGCGGCGCGGCAACGGCGCGACATCGGGATGGTGTTCCAGCACTTCAACCTGTTCCCGCACCGCACCGCGCTGGAGAACGTCGTCGAGGCGCCGATGCTCGTGAAGAAGGTGCGACGCAAGGACGCCCACACCCGGGCGATGGACCTGCTCGACCAGGTGGGGTTGGCCGCCAAGGCCGACGCATACCCGGCGCAGTTGTCCGGCGGTCAGCAGCAGCGGGTCGCGATCGCCCGGGCGCTGGCGATGGATCCGAAGCTGATGCTCTTCGACGAGCCGACCTCCGCGCTCGACCCCGAGTTGGTCGGCGAGGTGCTCGGCGTCATGAAGAACCTCGCGAAGGAGGGCATGACGATGGTCGTCGTCACCCACGAGATGGGATTCGCCCGCGAGGTCGCCGACCAGCTGGTGTTCATGGACGGCGGCGTTGTCGTCGAGTCCGGTGAGCCGCGGGCGATGCTGGCCGACCCCCGGCACGAGCGCACCAAGGCCTTCCTTTCCAAGCTCCTCTGACCGCCGTCGCCGCCGAGTGAACGGAAGCGTTCAGTCGATATCGACCGGATGTTCCGTTCACTCGGCTCGCTTTGCTATCGTAGTGATATCACTTCGATAGCAAAGGGTGGATCGATGGAGCGTAGGGCTTTCCGACTGAACGGGTTCGCGGTACTGCTGGCGCTGACCGTGGCGACCCTGATCGCCGCGGGACTCGTCCTCGCCGGCCTGCTCCTCGACACGACGATCGCCGTCCGGATCGTCTGCTGGGTCGTCGCCGGGCTGCTGGGTCTCGTGATCGCCGTCATCGCAACGGGATTCACGATCGTCAATCCGAACGAGGCGCGGGTGATCCAGTTCTTCGGACGCTACTTCGGGACGGTCTCGGACGACGGATTCAAGTGGGTGGTCCCACTGAGCATGAAGCGCCGGGTGACGCTGCGGGTTCGCAACTTCGAAACGTCCAAGCTCAAGGTCAACGATGCGGTCGGCAACCCGGTCGAGATCGCCGCGGTCGTGGTCTACAAGGTGATCGACAGCGGCAAGGCGATCTTCGCGGTCGACGACTACGAGGAGTACGTCGCGATCCAGTCGGAGGCGGCGGTGCGGCACCTGGCCACCACCCATCCCTACGACACCACCATCGTCCCGGCCGATTCCGAGGCCGCCGACGCCACCAGCCTGCGCGACGGCGCTCAGGTCGCCGCCGAACTGACCGCCGAACTGCGGGAGCGCACCGAACTCGCGGGCATCGAGGTCGTCGAGGCCCGCATCACGCACCTGGCGTACGCGCCGGAGATCGCGCAGGCCATGCTGGTGCGGCAGCAGGCCGCGCAGGTGGTCGCGGCCAGGGCGATGATCGTCGAGGGCGCGGTCGGGATGGTCGGGATGGCGCTGGACCGCCTGGCCGAACAGTCCGTCGTCGAACTCGACGAGGAGCGCCGCGCCGCGATGGTGTCGAACCTGCTGGTTGTCCTGTGCGGGGACAAGGCGACCCAGCCGATCGTCAACACCGGCACCCTCTACGCCTGACCATGGCCGACGCGGACGAGGGATCGGCGACCCGGTCCAGGCCCGAGCGCAAGAAGGTGTTGCTGCGGCTGGACCCCGCCGTCTACGACGCGATCGCGAAGTGGGCGGCCGACGACCTGCGCAGTGTCAATGCGCAGCTCGAATACGCGCTGCGGCGCGCCCTCGATGCCGCGGGACGCTCGCCCCGCACGAAGGACTGACAGGCGTCTCGGCGGGAGGGGCGGGTCAGGCAGGCTTGTGGCAGACGAAGATGGCGGTGCCGGGGAACAGTTGCCCGCGCAGGGGGCTCCACTGTCCCCACTCGCGGTCCAGCCACTCGGGCCAGTCCGGCTCGACGATGTCGCGTAGTTCGAGGCCGGCCGCGACGATCTCCCGAACCCGGTCGCCGATCGTGCGGTGGTGCTCGACATAGGTCGGAACGCCGGCCTCGTCGACCTCGACGTACGGGGTCCGGTCGAAGTAGGGGATCGTCGCGGTCAGCCCGCCCGGGCCGGGATCGTCGGGGAAGATCCACCGGATCGGGTGGTTCACCGAGAACACCCACCGGCCACCCGGCCGCAGCACCCGCGCGACCTCGCGCATCACCAGGGCGGAGTCGGCCACGAACGGCACCCCGCCGAAGGCTGAGCAGGCGATGTCGAAGCTGGCATCGGCGAACGGCAGCGCCTCGGCGCCGGCCTGCACCAGCGGTACCCGCGGGCCACCGCGTGCCATCGCGGCGAGCCCGCGCTCGAGCATGCCGCGGGAGACGTCGAGGCCCACGGTCCGCGCACCCTGCCCGGCCAGCCAGCGCGCGCACGGTGCCGATCCGCAGCCGATCTCCAGCACGTCGCGGCCGGCGACGTCGCCGAGCAGGTGCACGTCGCCCTCGTGCAGGCCCTCCGGGCACCACACGAACTCACCGCCTGCCGAGTCGACGCCGAGGAACTCGCCGTGTGTGCGGTGGTAGTCGGCGGAGTCCGCGTCCCACCAGGCACGACTGGCGCGCTCGCTCTGGGCGGAGTCCACGCGCTGGCGGCTGAACCCGGCGGTGCCGAGGACGGCGTTGGCGGCGGCGTGGCGATCGTCGTCCGTGGTTTCGGGTGTGTCGGAATGCTCGGTCATCTCGACCTGCACGGTAGCGCGCCCGGCGCCTCGCGGTGCCACCCGGGTTTGCCCAGCTAGCATCGGGTCGCGTACCCTGATCCACGCGAGTGTCTGCCGTGCGGCATCTCTAGGGGGTCGTCGGCGGTCGTTCGTGGTCCGACAGAACACCATCAACCGATTGCCTATCCCTCCGGAGCACTTCACCAAATGCCCTCCACCACCGTCACCTCGCCGCAGGTAGCCGTCAACGACATCGGCTCTGCCGAGGATTTCCTCGCCGCCATCGATGCCACGATCAAGTACTTCAACGATGGCGACATCGTCGAAGGCACCATCGTCAAGGTCGATCGCGACGAGGTGCTGCTCGACATCGGTTACAAGACCGAAGGCGTCATCCCGTCCCGTGAGCTCTCCATCAAGCACGACGTCGACCCCAACGAGGTCGTCTCCGTCGGCGATGAGGTCGAAGCCCTGGTCCTCACCAAGGAGGACAAGGAAGGGCGCCTGATCCTGTCGAAGAAGCGCGCTCAGTACGAGCGTGCCTGGGGCACCATCGAGGAGCTCAAGGAGAAGGACGAGGCCGTCAAGGGCACCGTCATCGAGGTCGTCAAGGGCGGCCTGATCCTCGACATCGGGCTGCGCGGCTTCCTGCCTGCCTCGCTCGTCGAGATGCGTCGTGTCCGTGACCTCCAGCCGTACGTCGGCAAGGAGATCGAGGCCAAGATCATCGAGCTCGACAAGAACCGCAACAACGTGGTCCTGTCGCGTCGTGCGTGGCTCGAGCAGACCCAGTCCGAGGTCCGCAGCGAGTTCCTGCACCAGCTCCAGAAGGGCCAGGTCCGCAAGGGCTTCGTGTCCTCCATCGTCAACTTCGGCGCGTTCGTCGATCTCGGCGGTGTCGACGGCCTGGTGCACGTCTCCGAGCTGTCCTGGAAGCACATCGACCACCCGTCCGAGGTTGTCGAGGTCGGCAACGAGGTCACCGTCGAGGTTCTCGACGTCGATCTGGACCGCGAGCGCGTCTCCCTCTCGCTCAAGGCCACCCAGGAAGACCCGTGGCGTCAGTTCGCCCGCACCCACGCGATCGGTCAGATCGTGCCGGGCAAGGTCACCAAGCTGGTTCCGTTCGGCGCGTTCGTCCGCGTCGAGGAGGGCATCGAGGGCCTCGTCCACATCTCCGAGCTGGCCGAGCGCCACGTCGAGGTGCCGGACCAGGTTGTGGCCGTTGGCGACGACGCGATGGTCAAGGTCATCGACATCGACCTGGAGCGTCGCCGGATCTCGCTGTCGCTGAAGCAGGCGAACGAGGACTACAACGCCGAGTTCGACCCGTCGAAGTACGGCATGGCCGACAGCTACGACGAGCAGGGCAACTACATCTTCCCCGAGGGCTTCGACCCCGAGACCAACGAATGGCTCGAGGGCTTCGACAAGCAGCGTGAGGAGTGGGAGTCCCGCTACGCGGAGGCCGAGCGTCGCCACAAGATGCACACCGCTCAGATGGAGAAGATGGCTGCCGACGAGGCCGCCGAGGCGGCGGCCGGTGCGTCGGGCGCCAACTACTCCTCCGAGTCCGGTGCCACCGAGGGCCAGACCACCGGCTCCACCGAGGCCGCGGGCTCGCTGGCCAGCGATGCCCAGCTCGCCGCGCTGCGCGAGAAGCTGTCCGGCAACGCGTGACGTGATCGCCCGCTAGTCGGGTGGTGACCAGAAGGCCCCGGTCCTGTTCGCAGGACCGGGGCCTTCGACGTGCTCGGGCCGGGTGGGTCGGAGCCACGACAACGGGCGGGGGAGCCGCTCAGCCGCCCTGAGCGGCGATCATGTCGTCCAGCATCGCCGCCCGTTCGTCCAGGTCGTGAGCGGTGGGACTCGCCGCGTCCGGGAGATCGCGCCGCAGGTCGTCCTGCGTGGTGACGACCCAGGACGAGCGCTGCTCGGCCTGGTCCTTCGAGTAGACCCTGGTCTCGCCCTCCTCCAGGACCAACGTGGCACCGGGCACGGTGCTGGACAACAGTGTGCGCAGGTCATCGGCTGTGACAGTCATGTACTCACGGTAGAACCGGCGGGCCGAGGCCGCATCCCACGAAGGGGCACGAACGACGGCGACCCCACCCGCTCGCGGGTGGGGTCGCCGTCGTTCGGCCGATTGGGGCTCGGGTCAGTTCGCGGTGGCGGCGCCGGCGGCCCAGGTACCCTGCATCTCCGCGGTGCGCTTGCGGATCGATGCGAAACTGTGGCGAGCGGGGCTGAGCATCTGCGTGAACCAGTTGCGGTGGTGTTCCTGCAGGGCGGCGGCCACCTCGGGGATCAGGATGCAATGCACCCCGTCGACCATGCCAAGACGGTGCCGACCAGGCTGGGGAGAAGTGCTGCGCATGGTGTTCCTTCATCTCGATTTGGGTGGCCTGGCACGTCGTTCTCGAAGATAGTCGACGGGCGTGTGATCCCGGGTCATTTGGGCTGGATGGGCTTCGGGCGTGTTTGGTGACACACTGGGGTGCGTGTTACGAATCGGCCTCACGGGAGGCATTGGAGCTGGAAAGTCCACCGTGTCACGGATCCTCGGCGATCTCGGGGCCGTCGTCGTGGACGCCGACCTGATAGCGCGCGAAGTCGTGGAACCGGGCACCCCCGGACTGGCCGCTCTGGCAGCGGAGTTCGGTCCGGAGATACTGCAGCCCGACGGGCGGCTCGACCGACCGGCCCTGGCTGCCAAGGCGTTCGGTGACGAGGCGGCCCGCGGTCGACTCAACGGCATCTTACATCCCCTGATCGGTGCCCGGACCACCGCGTTGGTCGAATCGGCGCCTCCGGATTCCGTGGTGTTGCAGGACATCCCGCTGCTGGTCGAGGGGCGGATGGGGGCGATGTTCAATTTGGTCGTGGTGGTGTACGTCGACGCCGACGAACGAATCCGCCGTCTCGTCGAACTGCGCGGCATGCCGGAGGACGATGCGCGAGCACGGATCTCGTCTCAGGCGACCGACGAGCAACGTCGCGCCGCCGCCGACGTGTGGCTCGACAACAGCGGTCCGCCCGGCGCACTGGACCCGGCCGTGAAGGCACTGTGGGAGCGGCTGCAGCGATACGCGGAGAACATTGCGAATTCCGTTGCGGTGCGGGTGCCTCCGGTCCTGTCGCAGGCGGACCCGGAGTGGTCGGAGCAGGGGCGGAGGCTGGTCGAGCGGCTGCAATTCGTGTGCGGCGCCGACGCGGTCCGGATCGACCACGTCGGGTCGACCGCGGTGCCGGGCCTCGACGCCAAGGACGTGATCGATCTGCAGGTGACGGTCCGCAGTCTCGAAGCGGCCGACGAGTTGGCGGACCGATTGGCGAGGGCGGGGTTCCCGCGTGTCGATGCGGTGACCGGCGACGACCCGAAGCCGGTCTACGGGATCGGTGGTGAGGCGGATCCATCGTTGTGGGACAAGCGATTCCACGCTTCCGCCGATCCGGGTCGACCGGCGAACGTGCATCTGCGGGTGGACGGCTGGCCGGGGCAGCGCTTTGCGTTGGTGTTCCGGGACTGGCTGCGCGCCGACACGGACGTGCGTGACGAGTACCTGGCGATCAAGCGGACTGCGGAAGCGGCGGCGTCCGGTGAGCCGGACACGGCCGCCGCGACGGAACTGTACGTCGACGCCAAGACCCCGTGGTTCGACACCGCCTACCAGCGGGCCATGGCGTGGGCGGAGAGCACCGGTTGGGACGCGGGCGCGAGCGCCGGCTGACCGGACCGACGGGCCGCGTCAGCGCCAGCTGACCGGCATCCCCTCGGCCGCGAGCCAGGCGTCGAGGTCGTGGCCGTGGGCGGCGATGCCGTCCACGGCCCGGGTTGCGGTCGTGATGGCTCGTTCGGTGGTGCCGGCGTCGAGGAGGCCGGAGGTGTGGGCGGCGAGGAGTTCGTCGACGTCGAGCAGTTCGGTGTCGCGTCCGGTCCGCACCACCAGGTCCAGGTAGTGGTCCTCGGACCGCCACACGCGGTCGCCGCGGGTGAAGTCGCCGATGTCGACGTACCGGTCCTGGTCTCGGGCGTGGTACTGGCGGTAGTGGAAGATCGTCGCCCTCAGTCCCACGTCCGGCAGCAGCCAGGACTCCAGGTAGTGGAAGTGCGGATGATCGGCGTGGCGGGCCATGTACAGGCCCCACGGCTCGACCCGGTAACGCTCGACCTGCCGGATGAATCCCTTCGGGTCGGTGTTCGTGAGGTCGGCGAGGTTGAAGGCCTCGACCTTCGGGGCGTGCACATCCATGCCTGGAACCTATCGCGACCGGCCTCCCGGTGCCTTGCGCCGTGGCGGTGATCGTGTCGGACCCTGCGCCTACCCTGGTGCCATGGCGTTTGCATCCGAGCATCCCGTGGTGGCGCATTCCGAGTTTCGGCCGGTGGGGGAGATCGAGCGATCCGACGGCCGGTTCGAGGTGGTCAGCGAGCATCGGCCTGCCGGTGACCAGCCGCAGGCCATCGCGGAACTGACGCGGCGGCTCGGTGACGGGGAGAAGGACGTGGTGCTGCTGGGCGCCACAGGAACCGGCAAGTCCGCGACGACGGCCTGGCTGATCGAGCGGGTGCAGCGGCCGACGCTGGTGATGGCGCCGAACAAGACCCTCGCCGCGCAGTTGGCGAACGAGTTGCGTGAGATGTTGCCGAACAACGCCGTCGAGTACTTCGTCTCGTATTACGACTACTACCAGCCCGAGGCGTACATCGCGCAGACGGACACCTACATCGAGAAGGACTCGTCGATCAACGACGACGTCGAGCGGCTGCGACACTCCGCCACGTCGAGCCTGCTCTCCCGACGCGACGTCGTCGTGGTCGCCTCGGTGTCGTGCATCTACGGTCTCGGTACGCCGCAGTCGTACCTGGACCGCTCGATCCAACTCGACGTCGGGGTGGAGGTGCCGCGGGACTCTCTGCTGCGGCTGCTGGTGGACGTGCAGTACAACCGCAACGACGTCGCGTTCACCCGCGGCTCCTTCCGGGTGCGCGGTGACACCGTCGAGATCATCCCGTCGTACGAGGAACTGGCGGTGCGAATCGAGTTCTTCGGTGACGAGGTGGAGGCGCTGTACTACCTCCATCCGCTGACCGGGGACGTGGTGCGGCAGGTCGACACGGTGCGGATCTTCCCCGCGACCCACTACGTTGCCGGTCCGGAGCGGATGGAACGCGCGGTCCGGGACATCGAGGTCGAGCTCGAGGAACGCCTGGCGGACCTGGAGAACCGGGGCAAGCTGCTGGAGGCGCAGCGGCTGCGGATGCGCACCAACTACGACATCGAGATGATCAAACAGGTCGGGTTCTGCTCGGGCATCGAGAACTACTCGCGGCACATCGACGGCCGGCCCGCCGGGTCGGCGCCGGCGACGCTGATCGACTACTTCCCCGAGGACTTCCTGCTCGTCATCGACGAGTCGCATGTGACGGTCCCGCAGATCGGGGCCATGTACGAGGGCGACATGTCCCGTAAACGCAACCTCGTCGAGTACGGCTTCCGGTTGCCGTCCGCCACCGACAACCGCCCGCTCACCTGGGAGGAGTTCACGCAGCGGATCGGGCAGACGGTCTACCTGTCCGCGACCCCCGGGTCGTACGAGCTGGGGCAGGCGGGCGGCGAGTTCGTCGAGCAGGTGATCCGGCCGACCGGTCTGGTGGACCCGGAGGTCGTGGTCAAGCCGACCAAGGGTCAGATCGACGACCTGGTGCACGAGATCCGCGAGCGCGCCGAGCGCGACGAGCGGGTCCTGGTCACGACCCTGACCAAGAAGATGTCCGAGGATCTCACCGACTACCTCCTCGAACTCGGCATCCGGGTGCGGTATCTGCATTCCGACATCGACACCCTGCGCCGCGTCGAACTGCTCCGGCAGCTGCGGCTGGGTGAGTACGACGTGCTGGTGGGTATCAACCTGCTCCGTGAGGGACTCGACCTGCCGGAGGTGTCGCTGGTGGCGATCCTCGACGCGGACAAGGAAGGCTTCCTGCGCAGCACCACCAGCCTGATCCAGACGATCGGCCGCGCCGCCCGCAACGTGTCCGGCCAGGTGCACATGTACGCGGACAAGATCACCGACTCGATGGCCAGGGCCATCGAGGAGACCGAACGGCGCCGCGAGAAGCAGATCGCCTACAACACCGAGATGGGCGTCGACCCGCAGCCGCTACGCAAGAAGATCGCAGACATCCTCGACCAGGTGTACGAGGAGGCCGACGACACCGACGTCGAGATCGGCGGGTCGGGGCGCAACGCCAGCCGTGGTCGCCGTGCCCAGGGCGAGGCCGGCCGGGCAGTCAGCGCCGGGGTCTACGAGGGCAGGGACGTGAAGTCGATGCCGCGCGCGGAACTGGCCGATCTGGTCAAGGAGCTCACTGACCAGATGATGAACGCGGCCCGCGACCTGCAGTTCGAGTTGGCGGGTCGGCTCCGCGACGAGATCGCGGACCTGAAGAAGGAACTGCGCGGCATGGATGCGGCCGGATTGCAGTAGGCGGAACCGACGTTCGGAGCGGCGTGCGGGGCGTTACGGGAGCCGTGGCGGACCCGAACGGCCGCCGCGGCCGTCGCGATAGCGCGGTGCACCACGGGCGGGCAGGCCGTCGACAGGGGAGCGCGTCGGCGCGGGAGGCGATGTGCTCTCAGGTGGGGCGCGACCAGGTGGACAGCGTTGCCACCTCGCTGCCCGGATCGACGAGCACCTTCGCGTGCACGTCGGCGCGCTCGAGCACGTCGAATGCGGAGGGCACGCCCGCGAGACCGACAGTGCCCGTCACCAGCGGGCTCGCATCAACCTTGCCGTCGGCCAGCAGGTGGAGGGTGTCGTGGAACTCCAGCGGCGTGTAGCCCAGAACGAACCGCAGATCGAGCTCCTTGTTGACGGCCATCGCGGGCCGCAGCCTGTCCTCGCTCATGCATACCCCGACCACGACGACGCGCGTTGCCAGCGGGGCCGCGGCGAGGATGCCCTCCAGCATGCCGGGCACACCGACGCACTCGAACACGATCGGGTGGGGTTGGTCGGCCAGCCCGATCGCCTGGGCCGCGCGGTTCACGTACGCCCAGCCGGGCAGCTTGCGCAGGCGGTCCATGGTGTCGACTGCGTAGTCGAGTAGTTCCGGTGCCGAGAATCTCCAGCCGCGAGCACCTGCTGCGTGCCAGGGTGAATCGACGGCCGGGTCGACGACGACGTCGGCCCCACACTCGGTCGCCAAGGCGCGACGTCCGGGGGAGAAGTCGCTGGCCACCACTGTTCGCACGCCCCTGGCCTTGAGGTGACACACCACGGCCAGTCCCACCGGGCCGCAGCCGAGAACGACGCCGACGTCCCTGCGTCCGATCTCGCTGCGGCGCACCGCGTGATGCGCCACCGCCATGGGCTCGGTCAGTGCTGCGATCTCGCTGTCGAGGCCGTCGGGGACGGCGAACGACAGCGACGCCTCGACCAGGACCTTGTCGGCAAATGCCCCCGGAGCGAGCGGGGACAGCCCGGTCGGGTGTGTTCCCCCTCGGGCCCGCACGAGCGGGAACGACACCACCCGGGTGCCCTCGGTGAAGGACTTCCCGGCGCCGGCGCCGCGCTCGACGACCTCGCCGCAGAACTCGTGACCCAACACCGTCGGGGAGTCGGATCGGATGGTGTGGTGATAGTCGAGTTCGTCCATCACCCCGGCGAGTTCGTCCGCGTGTCTGCGTGCGTGGAGGTCGGAGCCGCAGATGCCGGCTCGGAGAACGTTCAGCACGAGTTGGCCCCGGTCCGGATTCGGGTCCGGCAGTTCGACGATCGCGAGTTCCCCGCGGGCACACCGTACGGCCCTCACACGGCACCGCCGATGCGTGCGCGGTCGCGATGCGCGGACTCGCCATCGGCCCGACGGGGAGCGAATACGGCCAGGAGATCTTGGAGAGGAGGCACGATCTCTCGCTTTTCGTTCGGTGCCGACGGTGAAATGCGTCGGCCGGCTGTCGGAGCCTGGGTGACTTCGAGTTTCCCGCCGTCGACGTCGGTGCGCAACCGTGCCTGGTCGAACACCGGTGACGCCGGGACTCAGCTGGTGATGTCCTTGCGCGCGAACCACCACCAGGCGGCGACCGCGAAGGCGGTGCCGTAGGCGAGCGCGGCGAACGAGCCGACGACGATGTCGTGCCAGTCGACCGTCGGTGCGAGGAATCGGGTCCAGGCGAAGGAGAAGTGCCCGGGGAGGTAGTCCCGCCAGTGGCCGAGCGCGGTGATCTGGTCGAGGATCTGCACCAGGATCGAGACCATCACCGTGCCGCCCACGGCACCGAGCGGGGCGTCGGTGAGCACGGACAGCAGCAGTGCCAGCCCGGCCACCCAGATCAGGTTGACCGCGACGTACCCGAGGGCGAGCGCGAGGCGGCCGATCGCCTCGCCGTAGCCGAGCGAGTCGCCGAACGGGGTGACCAGCGGTGCGGTGCCGTACGACACGGTGCCCACCGTCAACGCGACCACGACGAGCAGCAGCAGGGCCGCAATCGACAGGACCGCCGAGACGATCGCCTTCTGCTGCAGCAGCCGGCTGCGCGGAACCGGAATGGCCAGCAGGTAGCGCAGCGACGACCAGGACGCCTCGCTGGCGATCGCGTCGCCGAAGAACAGCGCGACGACCACGATCAGCAGGAAGCCGACGGACATCAGCAGGGTGAACACGGTGAAGTTGACCCCGCCCCGGGTGGCGAGTTCGATCAGATCGGTTGCGCCGGAATCGGATCCGGAACCGCCGATCGCGAACGCGAGGACCAGGATCAGAGGCAACACGGCCAGGAATCCCAATGCGAGGTGGGTGCGGCGGCGCTTGCATTGCCGCACCAACTCGGTGCGCAACGGCAGCGTCCGCCCGGCCCGGTATCCCGGCGCACGGCCGTCCGCCGGGATCGCGACCTCGTCGGAGCGGGATCGTCCGATGCTCACGGTGCCTCCTCTCGATGATCCGACGTGTGCACCAACCGCAGGAACACGTCCTCCAGGCGGGTGGTCCGGGCCACGCGTCGGACCGCGACACCCGCGCCGACCAGTGCTCGCACCGCGTCAGCGGTATCGGTCTCCCCGAGGTCCACGCGAACCCGGTCGTCGTCGACCCGGTGCACGGGCGTGCCGAGAGCGGCGAGTGCGTCTGCGGCCGCGTCGGCGTCGTCGACGCGCAGTTCGGTGGCGCCCTGCGCGGAGGTGAACTCCTCGACGGTGCCGGCGGCGATCACCCGGCCGTGGTTCATCACCACCACGTCGGTGCAGGTCTGCTCGACCTCCGCCAGCAGGTGACTGGACACCAGGACCGTCCGGCCGCCCCGGGCATAGTTCACCAGGACCTCCCGCATGGTCGCGATCTGCGGCGGGTCGAGCCCGTTGGTCGGCTCGTCGAGCACCAGCAGGTCGGGTAGGCCGAGCATCGCCTGCGCCAGCGCGAGCCGTTGCCGCATCCCCTGGCTGTACGAGCGGACCTTGCGGGTCACCGCGTCGCCGAGGTCGGCGATTTCGAGCGCCTCGTCCATCCGGGCCTCGGACTCCGGACGCCCCGTGGCGGCCCAGTACAGGCGCAGGTTGTCGATCCCGCTCAGGTGCGGCAGCAGACCGGATCCCTCGACGAACGACCCGAGCCGGGACAGCACCGGAGCGCCCGGCGTCACCCGGTGTCCGAAGACGCGGATCTCGCCCGCGGTCGGGGTGATCAACCCCATGAGCATCCGCAGCGTCGTCGTCTTGCCCGCACCGTTCGGTCCGAGCAGGCCCAGCACCTGGCCCCGTCGCACCGTGAAGTCGACGCCGTCGACCGCGCGGAACCCGGTGCCGTACGTCTTGCGCAACCCGGTGACGACGAGCGGGGTGCCGACGAGTGCCGGGTCGACCTCCGCGACCGCACGGCGCCGGGACCGCAGCACCCCGATCGTCACCAGCGCGCCGATCCCGGCGAGGATCACGCCGATGCCCACGAGCGGGGCCACGGGGATCGCCCGACTGGACGACGACGCGGCCACACTGGGCACGGACAGGGTGCCGTCGGTGAGGGCGATCGTGAAGCGAGCCGGGGACAGCGGGTTCGCGTACGCCTGGTCGGTGGTGGTCACCGCCAGCTCCAGGTGATGTCCCTCCGGTACCTGGTGGCTGACGGCAGGAAGCGTCACGGACAGTGGAATCTGTTGCCCGGCAGGAGTATCCGGAATCCTGATTGCGGAGACGGCGCCCCCGGGCAGCACGTGACGCCCCTGGGGCGACACGTCGTACAACTTCGCGTACAGCACCGCCTCGCCCGGCGGAGCGGACGCGGTGACACTCAACTGCGCGGTGGAGGTGCCGGTGACGGTCACCGGACGGTCCAGCGGAGCGGTGGCGAAGCGGGCCGTCTGTCCCGGGGGATCGGTCGACAATCCGGTCGCCTGCCCCGCGACGGCGAGCAGGTCCGCCGCCGAGCCCAGACCCGGCACCGACGAAACCGCAGCCGGTGACGCTCCCGGAGGCCGGTCAACGGTCTGCGGTGGCCCGGACAGGGCCAGCTGCTCACGCGGAACAGGGGCAGCGCTCGCGGTCAGGCCCGGATAGCTCGGTGCGGTCATTCGGCGGTAGGACGGCCGATCGCCGCCGCTCGTCCCGGGCAGCGTGAACACGAACGGCAACTCGCGGTCAGTCGAGGTGCCGCTCGAGTCGCCGCTCAGCTGCGCGGTGAGGAACCGGGCGGCCGAGGCCCGGCTGCTCGGCGAGTCGCCGCCGGCGTCGTGCCCGCCGGGGAACCACCGCACCTGCACATCGGTGCCGGACGCGGCGATCTGCCGTGCCGTCGCGTCGGCCTGGTCGAGGCCGAACAGGGTGTCCTGCTCGCCCTGCAGGAGCAGCGTCGGCGCGGTGATGTGCTCGGCCAGCGCCGCGGGGGAGTGGGCGCGCAGCAGCGCCAACAGTTCCGGTGTCGGCAGGCCCGTCACCGCCGCGGAACCGTAGGCGAGGCAGATCGACGGGTCGAAGCGTCCGCAGGCGTCGGCGCCCGGGGTCCCCGCCCCGGACACCCCGGCCCCGAAGAAGATCCCGGCCCACCCGCGCTTGAGGACGCCGGGGCCGCCGTACCCGGCGTCGGCCGGAGTCGCGGCCGGTTCGTGCCCGGGTCGGAGGCCGTGGTTCGGGAACAGGGCCTGGCCGAGGTCGTTCCAGGTGATCGCCGCGGCCACCGCATCGATCCGAGGGTCGCTGCCGGCGAGCATCAGCGCCAGCGCGCCGCCGTAGGACGCGCCCGTCACTCCGATCCGGGGATCGCCGACCCCGTCCAGTTCGACCTCCGGCCGCGCGGCCAGCCAGTCGACGAGGGCCCGCGCATCGGCCACCTCGCGATCCGGGTCGTTCAGCGAGATCGTGCCGGTGCTGGCGCCGAATCCGCGGGCGCTGTACGCCAGGACCACGACCCCGTCGGCGGCGAGGTTCCGGGCCTGGTCCGCCAGGGTGTCCTTGGATCCGCCGAACCCGTGCGCGAGCAGAACGGCGGGCGCGGGCGTGTGCTGAGGCAGGTACAGGCTCGCATCGATGTTCACCTCGCCGGTGGCGCCCCGTGCTTCGGCGGTGGTGACCCGCACGTCGGAGGTGGTGACGCCGGGCCGGCGGTCCGCCCGGTACAGGCCGGTGCCGACTCCCGCGACGACCAGTAGCACCACGGTCACGACGGCCGCGACCCGCGGTGCGCGCGACCGGGTCGGAGACATGAGATCCAATCTAGTCAGACACGACAGATGTGGCTTGGCCCGCAATTCCCCCGCGCGGGACGGGCATCCGACTAGGGTTGCGGCGAGCAGCCGGGTTCTCCGACGCGGTTTCGCGCGGTGACCGGCGACGACCAACGCGCCACCGGGGACGGTGGGGCATGCGACAACCGGAGGAATGAATGAGTGCCTACCGCACCATCGTCGTGGGGACCGATGGCTCGGATTCGTCGCTGAAGGCGGTGGACAAGGCCGCGGCGCTTGCGCGCGACGCGGACGCCAAGCTCGTCATCGCCTGCGCGTACCACCCCGCGGATCCGAAGGACATCGAAGCGGCGCAGGACACGCTCGGTGAGGACGCCTACCAGATCACGGGTTCCGCGCCGACCGACGAGATCCTGCGCACGGCGCGAGAGCGCGCCCACGCGGTCGGGGCCGCGAACATCGTGGAGCGGGCCATCGTCGGCGCCCCCGTGGATTCGCTGCTCGGTCTGGTCGACGAGGTGAGCGCGGATCTGCTGGTGGTCGGAAACCGGGGGCTGAACACCCTGACCGGCCGGCTGCTCGGCTCGGTGCCGTCCGACGCCGCCCGAAAGTCGACCTGCGACGTTCTGATCGTTCACACCGTTCGTTGAGTGCGCCCTTCGCGTGCGCCCTTCGCGTGCGCCGGCAGCGTGCCGGCGCACGCGAAGGCGTTTCGCGTGCATGCCCACGCACGCGCCGGTCTTCTATTGCACCGCAACCAGTTTGGACAGGACGTCGGGCAGGGGCCGGGCGTGCACGACGCCGAGGCGTTGTGTCGCCCGTGTCAGTGCGACGTACAGATCGTTCATTCCGCGCGGTGACGAGTCCACGATCAGCGCGGGTTCGACGATGATCACCACGTCGAACTCGAGTCCCTTCGCCTCGCGGACCGACAGCACGCTGACCGAATCGCCGTGCAGGTCACGGAACTCGTCCACGCCCTCCTCGCTGGTGATCACCGCGACCAGCCCCGGACCGGTCTCCGCGGCGACCCTGCGGCGCACCTCCACCGCCACGTCACCTGCCGGGGCCCGGTGTGCCCATGGCTGGTTCCCGGAGTCGCGCACCGACCGCGGCACCGCCTGCTGCGGGTCGATCGCCGCAAGCACGTCCTGCGCGACCGTCATGATCTCCGACGGCGTGCGGTAGTTCACCGTCAACTCGGTCAGCTTCCAGCGGCTGGCGACGTACGGCTCGAGCGCGGTCTGCCACGACGAGCTGCCCGCCAGATCCCCGGTCTGCGCGGTGTCGCCGACGAGGGTCATCCAGCGATTCGGGATGCGCCGCATCAGCATTCGCCAGGCCATCGCCGAGAGCTCCTGGGCCTCGTCGACGATGACGTGACCGAATGTCCAGGTCCGGTCGGCCGCCGCGCGTTCGGCGGCCGTCAACTGCTGCCGCATCTCGTGCCGCTGCGCGAGCTGGCTCGCGTCGACCAGGTCGTACGCCATCAGGATCTCGGGGTCGAGATCGTCCTCGAGGTCCTGGGGTGCGGAGCCGGTGAGGATGTCGAGTGCACCCTGCGCGTCGGCGATCTGCGCACGCCACTGCCGCGCCGCCCGCTCACGTTCGGCGGCGTCGTCGATTCCGAGCAGTTCGGCCAGTTCGTCGAGCAAGGGGGCGTCGGCGGCGCTGAACCCGGTGTGGCGCCTCCGGTGCAGCAGCGCCCGCTGCTCCGCGGTGAGGTCGGTGGCCGCGGACGCCAGTCGCTCGTCGGACTGCAGCAGATCCGTGAGCACCTGCTGCGGCGTCAGGTGCGGCCACAGCTCGTCGATCGCGGCCATCAACTCGGTGTCGGTCCGCATCTCGTCCCGGATGTCGGCGACGTCGTCGCGGCTGAGCAGGTTCGCCCCGCCGAGCACATTCGCTCCGAGAGTCGCCGCGAACTGGTCGGCGAGCGCCTCGATCACCGCGGAGACGAAGATCGGCCGGGCCAGGTTGTGGGGACGCCGCGACGATCGCGCGCGGCCCCGGGCCCGGGTGACGATCTTGCGGTCGAGGGTGACCGTGTAGGTGTCGAACGGCAGGGTGACCGGCGTGCGCGGCACCAACTGTCGGTCCCGGACCGCCTGTTTGAGTACCGCCACCATGTCCAGCGAACCCTTGATCTCGCCGGCCTCCAGCGAATCCTGCTGCGTGGCAACCACCCCGGGATACATGTCGCCGATCGTGGACAGCAGGACACCGGTCTCACCGAGTGACGGCAGCACCTGCCCGATGTAGTCGAGGAAGGTCGCGTTCGGCCCGACGATCAGCACCCCGGACTTCGCCAGCTGCTGCCGGTAGGTGTACAGCAGGTATGCGGCACGGTGCAGTGCGACCGCGGTCTTCCCGGTGCCCGGGCCCCCCTGGACCACCATCACCGACTTGTGGGTCGAGCGGATGATCGCGTCCTGTTCGGACTGGATGGTCTCCACGATGTCGGTCATCTGCCCGGTGCGGGCCGCGTTCAGCGCCGCCAACAGTGCGCTCTCGCCGGCCACGCCGCCGTCGTCCGAGACGACACCGGCCCGCTGCGCTGCGGCCAGGTCGAGGTACTCGTCGCCCAGACCCGTCACCGTGCGGCTGCGGGTGCGGATGTGCCTGCGCCGCGTCACACCCTCCGGGGACGCCGTGGTGGCGAGGTAGAACGGCCGGGCCAACGGCGCCCGCCAGTCCAGCAACAGCGTCTCGTAGTCGTTGTCCTCGTCGAGGATGCCCACGCGGCCGATGTACCGGTGGCCGTCGCCGTCTGCCGCGTCCGGGTCGAGATCGATGCGACCGAAGCACAGGCCGTTCTCCGCGGCGTCGTACTTGGCGATGTCCTCGGTGTACATCTGGGTGAAGGACTCGCGTTCGCTGCGGGCCTGCGGTGTGCCCCCGGTTTGCAGCAGCACCGTCGCCAGGCGGGACTTGGCGTACTCGCGCAGTCCGTCGAGGCGGTCGTACAACATCGTCAGGTACTGCTGTTCGCGCTCTCGGTCGGCGTGGACCTCGTCGGGCAAGTGATCTCCTCGGGCGGAAACACGGGCAAAAAGGGCCCAGTGATTCTAATCGCCCGGGCGGATGTCCGCAGAAACGCCTGCTCGACGCGCACCGAATCGCCATCGGGTCTGATTGAACGGGCCCTTGCCGAAACCGAACGCCGTGACCGGCGCGACCCGGTACACCAGGGCAGGTCCGCCGCCGCCGCGGAACCCGTCGGTCGTCACCTCGAATCGCCACTGCGGCCCGTACTTCGCCACGTAGGCGTCGGCGATGCGCAGCAGGGTGGGGACGTCACGGTCCGGTTCGGCGTACCCCTCGACGACCACGTCGAAACCCTCCGCGTAGGAGTTGTTTCCGGTGGTGAGCGCGACCGCCGGGTTGTGGCGCAGGTTCAGCGCCTTGCGTTCACCGGGGCCGGTGCAGAAGTGCAGTGCCTCGTCCATCCAGACACCGATCAGCGGCGTGACGTGCGGTCGGCCGTCGGGACGCACAGTCGTGATCCAGTAGAGCTCCGCGTCGGTGAGGACCTGGCGGCCCCACGCCCAGCTCACCGCCACGGTCCCCGGCTCGCTGTACCGGGTGTCGAACTCGGTGATCGGCTCGGTCATCGGTTGCCCCTCTCACTCGGTGGGCCACGGCGGCACGTGGCGCCGGCGGGTCAGCTCACCAGCCGCGCTCCTGCCACTCGGCGAGGAACGGTCGCTCGGCGCCGATCGTGGTGTCGCGGCCGTGTCCGGGATAGACGACCGTGTCGTCCGGGAACCGCTCGAACAGCTTGGTCGTCACGTCGCGGTACAGGGAGTCGAACTTCTGCGCGTCCGCCGTCTTGCCGACACCACCGGGGAAGAGGGAATCCCCCGTGAACAGGTGCACCTGGCCGGAGGCGGGGTCGGTGAGCGCGAGCGCGATCGACCCGTCGGTGTGACCGGAAAGGTGAATCACCTCGAGTGCGAGCCTGCCCACCTCGACGAGGTCGCCGTCGGTGACGGTGCGGGCCGGCACCACCGGCAGTGCCGGGGCGTCGAGGGGGTGGGCGATGGTGGGTGCGCCTGTCGCCGCGGCCACGTCCGCGAGCGCGAGCCAGTGGTCGGGGTGCTGATGGGTGGTCACGATCGAACCGAGATGCGGAGCCGCGGTCGCGAGCAGGCTGGTCAGCCGGTCCGCCTCGTTCGCCGCGTCGATGAGCAGGGACTCCCCGGTGCCCGCATCCACCACGAGGTAGGCGTTGTTGTCCATCGGGCCCACCGAGATCTTCGTGATCGTGGCGTCCGCGATCGTGCGGCGCTGTGGGTCGGCGCCCTGCGTCAGCACCCCGGTGTAGTGGTCGTCGATGTGCATCTGCTGCCGTTCCATGAGGGGAGGCTACCGTCGCGGCGGCCTCCGCGGGGTCCGGGAGCGCGCGTCGTGTCCGATCCGACGCCCGCGTCGGTGTGAACTGCGATGCCCGCGTCGTATCACCTGCGACGCCCGCGTCGGCGCGGAGTCGTGTCGGACAGTCGGCCTACCATGTGGACGGCCGTGAACTCCACACAGGACTCGGCGTGAGAAAGGATCGAGAGTGGCAGACCGCCTGATCGTGCGAGGGGCGCGTGAGCACAACCTGCGGGGGATCGACATCGATCTGCCGCGCGACAGTCTGATCGTCTTCACCGGCCTTTCCGGTTCGGGCAAGTCCTCGCTCGCCTTCGACACCATCTTCGCGGAAGGGCAGCGGCGGTACGTGGAGTCGCTGTCCGCGTACGCCCGGCAGTTCCTCGGGCAGATGGACAAGCCGGACGTCGACTTCATCGAGGGCCTGTCGCCGGCCGTGTCGATCGACCAGAAGTCGACGAACCGCAACCCCCGTTCGACGGTGGGAACCATCACCGAGGTCTACGACTACCTCCGCCTGCTCTATGCGCGTGCCGGTACACCGCACTGCCCGGCCTGCGGCGAGCGGATCGCCAAGCAGACCCCGCAGCAGATCGTCGACCAGGTGCTGGCCATGGAGGAGGGAACCCGGTTCCAGGTCCTCGCACCCGTCGTCCGCACCCGCAAGGGCGAGTTCGTCGACCTGTTCGAGCAGCTGAACACGCAGGGCTACGCCCGCGTTCGGATCGACGGCGTCGTGCACCAGCTGACCGATCCGCCGAAGCTCAAGAAGCAGGAGAAGCACGACATCGAGGTGGTGGTGGACCGCCTCACCGTCAAGGCGAGCTCCAAGCAGCGGCTCACCGACTCGATCGAGACCGCACTTCGGCTGGCCGACGGCATCGTGGTCCTGGACTTCGTCGACCGGGAGGAGGACGCGACCGATCGTGAGCGTCGCTTCTCCGAGAACCTGGCCTGCCCGAACGGGCACCCCCTCGCGATCGACGACCTCGAGCCGCGGTCGTTCTCCTTCAACTCGCCGTACGGTGCCTGCCCCGAATGCACCGGCCTCGGTATCCGGAAGGAGGTCGATCCGGACCTGGTGGTGCCGGATCCCGAGTTGAGCCTCGCCGACGGCGCGATCGCGCCCTGGTCGATGGGGCAGACCTCCGAGTACTTCGGTCGGCTCCTGTCCGGCCTGGCCGACGTGATGGGCTTCGACGTGGACGCCCCCTGGAAGGAACTGCCCGCCAAGGCGCGCAAGGCGGTGCTCGAGGGCAGCGAACACCAGGTGCACGTCAAGTACAAGAACCGGTACGGCCGCACCCGCTCCTACTACGCCGAGTTCGAGGGCGTGATGCCCTTCCTGCACCGGCGGCTCGAACAGACCGAGTCGGAGCAGATGAAGGAACGTTACGACGGGTACATGCGCGACGTACCGTGCCCGGCCTGCAACGGCACCCGGCTGCGGCCGGAGATCCTGTCGGTGACCATCGAGGCCGGCGAGCACGGCCGCATGTCGATCGCCGAGGTCGCGGAGCTGTCGATCGCCGACTGTTCCCGCTTCCTGAACTCGCTGACTCTCGGTGCCCGCGAGGAGGCGATCGCCGGTCAGGTGCTCAAGGAGGTGCAGGCGCGGCTCGGCTTCCTCCTCGACGTCGGCCTGGAGTACCTGTCGCTGTCGCGTGCCGCGGGCACCCTGTCCGGCGGCGAGGCCCAGCGCATCCGGCTCGCCACCCAGATCGGATCCGGGCTCGTCGGCGTCCTGTACGTGCTCGACGAGCCGTCCATCGGCCTGCATCAGCGAGACAACCGCCGACTGATCGAGACGCTGACGCGTCTGCGGGACCTCGGCAACACCCTGATCGTCGTCGAGCACGACGAGGACACGATTCGCACCTCCGACTGGGTCGTCGACATCGGGCCGCTCGCCGGCGAGCACGGTGGTCGGGTGGTGCACAGTGGCCCGTACGCGGAACTGCTCACCTGTGAGGAGTCACTGACCGGTGCCTACCTCTCGGGCCGGTCCTCGATCGACGTTCCCCTGGTGCGCCGGGCCGTCGACAAGAAGCGGCAGGTCACCGTCGTCGGGGCCAAGGAACACAACCTCCAGGACATCGACGTCAGCTTCCCGCTCGGGGTGCTGACCTCGGTCACGGGTGTGTCCGGGTCCGGCAAGTCGACGCTCGTGAACGACATCCTCGCCACGGTGATGGCGAACAAGCTCAACGGGGCGCGCCAGGTGCCCGGCCGTCACACCCGGGTCAACGGGCTGGACCAGCTGGACAAGCTCGTCCAGGTGGATCAGTCGCCGATCGGGCGCACCCCGCGGTCCAACGCCGCCACCTACACCGGCGTGTTCGACAAGATCCGCACCCTGTTCGCGCAGACGACCGAGGCGAAGGTTCGCGGCTACCAGCCGGGCCGGTTCTCGTTCAACGTCAAGGGCGGCCGGTGCGAGGCGTGCTCCGGCGACGGCACCCTGAAGATCGAGATGAACTTCCTCCCCGACGTGTACGTGCCGTGCGAGGTCTGCCACGGGGCCCGGTACAACCGGGAGACCCTCGAGGTGCACTACAAGGGCAAGACGATCGCCGAGGTCCTGGACATGTCGATCGAGGAGGCTGCGGAGTTCTTCGAGCCGATCACCTCGATTCACCGTTACCTGGAAACGTTGGTCCGGGTCGGTCTCGGCTACGTGCGACTCGGGCAGCCGGCGCCCACCTTGTCCGGCGGCGAGGCGCAACGCGTCAAGCTCGCCGCGGAACTGCAGAAGCGCTCCACCGGCCGGACCGTCTACATCCTGGACGAACCGACCACCGGCCTGCACTTCGAGGACATCCGCAAGCTGCTCGGCGTCGTGAACGGTCTGGTCGACAAGGGCAACACCGTCATCGTCATCGAGCACAACCTCGACGTGATCAAGACGTCCGACTGGATCGTCGACATGGGTCCCGAGGGCGGCTCGGGCGGTGGGACGGTGGTCGCGCAGGGCACGCCGGAGGAGATCGCGGTGGTCCCGGCGAGCTACACGGGACGGTTCCTGCGCGAGGTTCTCGACGCGGCACCGGTGGCGGCCCCCGCACCGGCGAAGCGGAAGCGCGCGCCGCGGAAGGCTGCCGCGAAGGTGTGACGGTCCTGTATACGGATCAGGGCCGGAACCGCACTGCGGTTCCGGCCCTGATCCGTCGCGACGGATGTGTCAGACGGTGCCGGTGGTGCCGCCGCCGGTGGACGAACCGCCGGCGATCAGCGAGTTGACGATGTTGGCAAGGGCGCCGAAGAGGCCGTCGATGTCTCCGGAGTTGATCATGGATGTCTCCTTGATGGTGATGTACTGACCCGACCGAGGCGCGTGCTGCGCCGGCCGGCTGTTGCCGGATCGATCAGATACCGCGCCCCCGCTTGGCCTGCGGGTTTCCCGACGACGGCTTCGGCGATGATCCCCCGATCGCAGTGACCACTCGAGGATCGGATCCCGTTCTTGCGTAGCGGAACCCGGCCTCCATGTGGTGCCCTCCACTGCATTCGCGACCTTTGTACACGAGCGTTCCGGTCGGCCGTCCAGGTTTCGGGGAAAACGAAACCGCCACCGCGATGTGAAGTGCCTCACATCGCGGTGGCGGTTTCCGAGTGGTTCAGTAGACCGGGCCGGTGAACTTCTCGCCGGGGCCCTTGCCGGGCTCGTCGGGGTGTGCGGACGCCTCGCGGAATGCCCGTTGCAGGGCCTGGAGGCCCTCGCGGATCGGTCCGGCGTGCGGCCCGAGGTACTCGACAGAGGCCGTGACCAGGCCGGCGAGGGCGGTGATGACGCGCCGGGCTTCGTCGAGGTCGATGTTCGCGCTGTCGGTGTGGTCGTCCGCGGCAAGGCCGAGCTTCTCGGCGGCGGAGCTCATCAGCATGACGGCCGCCCGGCTGATCACCTCGACCGCGGGGACGTCCGCCAGTTCGCGGACTTCGGTGCTGTCTTCCCCTGTGTGCGATGCGTCTGTCATGGCTGCTAGACTTCCATACACGACCGCCCCTGACGACGTCGGGGGCAGCAAGTGGAGTCCGACTCCCACCGCTGTTCCGCGAAGCATATTCGCAGGTCAACGGTTCCGGTCACTCGGGTGTTGGTACCTGGCCGCACAGGCCTGGTGCGTTCGATCCGAGGTTCCCGTGAGGGGCGTGGGTGGCGCGTGTGCAGGTGTACACGACGCTGCGGCACGTGATCGGTCGACATCGGACCCCGCCTGGAGAGATCCAGCCGGGGTTCTTTTGTTGGGGACGTGGGCAGGCGGGCTGCGGGCGGTCAGGACGACCACGCCGCTCTACCTAGGAGGCCCCATCAGCACTGAGACTCGCATCAACGAGCGCATCCGCGTACCCGAGGTCCGCCTTGTCGGACCGGGAGGTGAGCAGGTTGGCATCGTGCGTGTTGAAGATGCACTCCGCTTGGCTCAGGACGCCGACCTCGACCTGGTCGAGGTTGCGCCCGACGCGCGTCCGCCGGTGTGCAAGATCATGGACTACGGCAAGTTCAAGTACGAGGCCGCGCAGAAGGCGCGCGAATCGCGCAAGAACCAGCAGCAGACCGTGATCAAGGAGCAGAAGCTTCGCCCGAAGATCGACGATCACGACTACGAGACCAAGAAGCGCAATGTCGTGCGGTTCCTCGAGGCCGGATCCAAGGTCAAGGTCACGATCATGTTCCGCGGACGCGAGCAGTCCCGTCCCGAGTTGGGCTTCCGCCTCCTGCAGCGGCTCGGTGCCGATGTCGCCGACCTCGGCTTCATCGAGACGTCCGCGAAGCAGGACGGCCGCAACATGACGATGGTGCTGGCACCGCACAAGGGTGCCAAGACCCGCGTCAAGGCGCAGGAGCAGGCACAGCGTGGCGCTCGTCCGCAGGCGCCCGCACAGCCGGCGCCCGCACAGTCGGCAGCACCTGCCGAGGCGCAGGCGCCCGCCGCGGAGCCGCAGACGCCCGACACGCCCGCGAGCTGACAGACCAGCACGTAGTACGCAGCAGTAGAAGAAACAGAAACTGAGGACTCCATGCCCAAGAACAAGAGCCACAGCGGCACCTCGAAGCGATTCAAGGTGTCCGGCAGCGGCAAGATCCTGCGCCAGAAGGCCGGGCGTCGCCACCTGCTCGAGCACAAGGCCACCAAGGTCACCCGTCGCCTCGACGGCGTCGCCGTGGTCGACAAGGCCGACGTTCCCCGCGTCAAGCGCCTGCTCGGCATCTGATTCGACCTTCTCCATTACCTCTCGGGAGCGTCCAGGCGGTCCCGACCGATTGACAGGATTTTTCAGTGGCACGCGTCAAGAGGGCAGTCAACGCCCAGAAGAAGCGCCGTTCCGTTCTCGAGGCCTCCAGCGGCTACCGCGGCCAGCGGTCGCGCCTGTACCGCAAGGCCAAGGAGCAGCAGCTCCACTCGATGACCTACGCGTACCGGGACCGCCGCGCGCGCAAGGGTGACTTCCGCAAGCTGTGGATCTCGCGCATCAACGCCGCCGCCCGCGCGAACGACATCACCTACAACCGCTTCATCCAGGGCCTGAAGGCCGCGGGTGTCGAGGTGGACCGCAAGATCCTCGCCGAGCTCGCCGTCTCCGACGCCGAGGCGTTCGCCGGCCTGGTCGCGGTCGCGAAGGCCGCGCTGCCGGCCGACGTGAACGCTCCCGCCGGGGAAGCGGCCTGAGCAAGCCGATCCAGGAACGACCCGTGGACCCGTTCACCGAGCGGACGCCACGGGTCGTTTCTGCTGTCAAGCTGCTGCGTGGCGCGGAACGGCGCAAGACTGGACGGTTCCTGGCCGAGGGCGCGAATTCGGTGACCGCCGCTCTCGACACCGAACGGATCGAGGAACTGTTCGTCACCGCGGACGCCTCGGTGCGGCATGCCGCGCTGGTGGAACGGGCGCTCGCACAGCGAGTGCGCGTGTCCCCGGTGACCGACCGGGCGGCGAAGGCGCTGGGGGACACCGTCACGCCGCCGGGCCTGGTCGCCGTCTGCCGGACCGTCGACGTTCCGCTCGCCACTGCGCTGGGGGCGCGACCGCGCCTGCTGGCGGTACCGGTCGCGATCAGCGACCCCGGCAACGCCGGGACCGTGATCCGGGTCGCCGACGCGGTCGGCGCCGACGCGGCGATCCTCGCGGGCGACAGCGTCGACCCGCACAATGGCAAGTGCGTGCGCTCGTCCGCGGGCAGTGTGTTCCACCTGCCGATCGCTCGGGAACGGGACACCGACACGGTCCTCGCCGCGGTCGCCGCGGCCGGGGTGCAGGTGCTGGCGACCGCCGCGGACGGTGAGGTGGACCTCGACGCAGCCGACGATTTGCTGGCCCGTCCGACGGCCTGGCTGTTCGGTAACGAGGCGCACGGACTGGACCCGGACCTCGCCGCGCGGGCGGACCACCGCGTGCGAATTCCGATTCGTGGTCGGGCCGAGTCGCTGAACTTGGCGACCGCGGCAGCGATCTGCCTGTACGCGAGCGCGCGGGTGCAGCACGGGGCATCCGAGCCGACAACCTAGAATCGACGCGCGATCAGAACCGAACACGAGGAGTTTCACGAGCCGTGGCCAAGAACGAGGGCGACAGTGCACCGATCATCGACGCGCAGGCGCTGAGCGAGGAGTCGCTCGCCGAGGCTGCCGGCGCTGCAGAGCAGGCGTTTGCCGGGGCCTCGGATCTGGATGCGCTGGCGAAGGCGAAGATCGACCACCTCGGCGACAAGGCGCCGTTGTCGCTCGTGCGGCGGGCGCTCGGGGCCCTGCCCGGCAAGGAGAAGGCCGACGCGGGCAAGCGTGTCAATGCGGCCCGCACCCGGGCGAGTGCCGCCTACGAGGCGCGCAAGGAGATCCTCCTCGCCGAGCGTGACGCGGCGGTGCTGGTTGCCGAGTCGATCGACGTGACCCTGCCCGCCGGACGCCGCGCCGTCGGGGCCAGGCATCCGATCACGATCATCTCCGAGCAGGTCACCGACGTGTTCGTGGCGATGGGCTGGGAGGTTGCAGAGGGGCCCGAGGTCGAGACCGAGCACTTCAACTTCGACGCACTGAACTTCCTGCCCGACCATCCGGCCCGCACGATGCAGGACACCTTCCACATCGCGCCGGAGGGCTCGCGTCAGGTGCTGCGCACTCACACCTCCCCGGTGCAGGTGCGATCGATGCTCTCGCGGGACCTGCCGCTGTACGTGGTGTGCCCGGGCCGCACGTTCCGCACCGACGAGCTGGATGCGACGCACACCCCGGTCTTCTCCCAGATCGAGGGCCTCGCGGTCGACAAGGGGCTGACCATGGCGCACCTGCGTGGCACCCTGGACGCGTTCGCTCGCGCGCTGTTCGGCCCCGACACGCGAACCCGGATGCGCCCCAACTACTTTCCGTTCACCGAGCCGTCGGCCGAGGTGGATGTCTGGTTCCCGGGCAAGAAGGGTGGCGCCGGCTGGGTCGAGTGGGGTGGCTGCGGCATGGTGAACCCGAACGTGTTGCGGGCCAGTGGTATCGACCCCGACGAGTACAGCGGCTTCGCGTTCGGCATGGGTCTGGAGCGGACCCTGCAGTTCCGCAACGGCATCCCTGACATGCGCGACATCGTCGAGGGCGACGTGCGGTTCACGCTGCCCTTCGGTGTCCAGGCCTGACGAACTTCAACGACTGAGCCGAGAACGAGAGAGCTGAGTAGACGTGCGAGTAGCGCAATCCTGGCTGACCGAGATCCTGCAGCGGGCCACCCCCGGCTGGGAGGTGAGCCCCGAGGAGCTGGACGCCGGTTTCGTGCGGGTGGGCCTCGAGGTCGAGGAGGTCGACGCGGTACCGCTGGTGTCGGGTCCCCTGGTGGTGGGCCGGGTGCTGGAGATCGAGGAACTGACCGAGTTCAAGAAGCCGATCCGGTTCTGCCGAGTCGACGTCGGCGGCGAAGAACCGCAGGAGATCGTGTGCGGGGCCCGGAACTTCGCGGTCGGTGACCTCGTCGTGGCCGCGCTGCCCGGCGCGGTACTGCCCGGCGACTTCGCCATCGCCTCTCGCAAGACGTACGGCCGGGTGTCGAACGGCATGATGTGCTCGGCCTCCGAGCTGGGCATCGGCAAGGACCACTCCGGGATTCTCGTGCTCGAACCCGGTACCGCCGAGCCGGGTACCGCAGCCGGCGAGATCCTCGGCCTCGGCGACACGATCATCGAGCTGAACATCACCCCGGACCGTGGCTACTGCTTCTCGGTGCGCGGCCTGACCCGCGAGCTGGCGAACGGCTTCGACCTGGACTTCGTCGATCCCGCCGTGATGGTGCCGTACGAGGCCGCGGGCGACGCGTGGCCGCTGACGGTGCAGCCGGAGTCCGGGTGCACGCGCTTCGCACTGCGCAAGGTCACCGGCGTGAACCCGCACGCGGTCACTCCGTGGTGGATGCAGCGCCGGCTGTTGCTGTCCGGGGTTCGGCCGATCTCCCCGGCCGTCGACGTGACCAACTACGTGATGCTCGAACTCGGTCACCCGCTGCACGCATTCGACGCGGCCAAGGTCGCCGGCGGTCTCGTGGTGCGCCGCGCGGTCGCCGAGGAGAAGCTGACCACCCTCGACGGGGTGGAGCGGACGCTCGACGCCGAGGACGTGGTGATCTGCGACGACACCGGTGTCATCTCCCTCGCCGGCGTGATGGGCGGCGGCAGCACCGAGGTCGGCGAGGGCACCACCGAGGTGCTGCTCGAGGCGGCGATCTGGAATCCCTTGGCGGTGTTCCGCACGTCGCGCCGGCACAAGCTGATCTCCGAGGCGTCGAAGCGGTACGAGCGGGTCGTCGACCCGGCGCTGTCCGCTGCCGCGCTGGACCGGGCGGCCGGGTTGCTCGCCGAGATCACCGGCGGCCACGTCGAGCCGGTCCTGACCGACCAGGGTTCCGTCGCCGCGCCCGCCGCGATCGCGATGGACCTGGACCTGCCGAGCCGGGTCGCGGGCGTGACCTACCCGAACGGGACCGCCGCTCGCCGGCTCACCCAGGTCGGGTGCACCGTCGACGTCGCGGTCGACGACAGCGGCACCGGTCAACTGGTGGTGACGCCGCCGACGTGGCGTCCCGATCTGACCCAGCCGGCCGACCTGGTCGAGGAGGTGCTGCGGCTCGAAGGGCTCGAGCAGATCCCGTCGGTGCTGCCTGCCGCGCCGGCCGGGCGCGGCCTGACCCCGTCGCAGCGACGCCGCCGCGCTGTCGGGAAGGCGCTCGCATTCGACGGCTACGCCGAGGTGCTGCCGACCGTGTTCCTGCCCGCCGCGGTGTTCGACACCTGGGGCCTGGACGCCGACGACCCGCGCCGCGTCACCTCGAAGGTGCTCAATCCCCTCGAGTCGGACCGCCCGGAACTCGCGACGACGCTGCTACCGGCACTGCTGGAGATCCTGGCCCGCAACACCTCTCGTGGCCAGCGTGACCTGGCGCTGTTCGGTATCGCGCAGGTTGTCCAGCCCGGGCCGGACACCAAGCCGGTCGATGCACTGCCGGTCGACCGGCGGCCCACCGACGAGCAGGTCGACGATCTGTTGCGCTCGCTGCCCGCGCAGCCGGTTCACGTCGGCGTCGTCCTGACCGGGCTTCGTGAGCCGAGCGGGCCGTGGGGGCCCGGACGTGCAGGTGACGCCACCGATGCGTTCGCGGCCGCGCAGACCATCGCCGCCGCCGCGGGTGTTCGGCTCGACCGCAGGCCCGCGCAGTACCTGCCGTGGCACCCCGGCCGCTGCGCCGAACTGCTCGTCGACGGCACGGTGGTCGGACATGCCGGTGAGCTGCACCCGGCGGTGCTCGAGCGCGCCGGACTGCCCGCCCGCACCTGCGCGGTGGAGCTGAACCTCGACGCACTGCCGATCGTGGAATCGCTTCCCGCGCCCCGCGTTTCGCCGTTCCCGGCGGTGCTGCAGGACGTGGCCGTCGTGGTCGACGGCTCGGTGCCGGCGGCGTCGGTGGAGTCCGCGCTGCGTGCGGGCGCCGGGGAGCTCCTCGAGGACATCCGGCTGTTCGACGTCTTCACCGGCGAGCAGGTCGGTGCCGGACGCAAGTCGCTCGCGTTCGCACTGCGGTTCCGCGCCGGTGACCGCACCCTGACCGAGGACGAGGCGAGCGCCGCCCGTGACGCCGCGGTCGCCGCCGCGGCCGCGACGGTCGGTGCGCAGCTGCGCGCCTGAGCCCGTACCCGACACGCCACCCCGTTCCGCGCCGACGCGGAACGGGGTGGCGTGCGTTTCGGGCTAGCCTGGGCACAGAGAGCTCGCGACCGCCGACCCGGCTGACGAGCCGATCGAGCGAGGTGCCATGACCGAGACCCAGTCCATCGTGAACAGCATGAGTGCGCTGACCGACGACGAGGTGCGGGCGGTGGTGGCCGCCGCGACGACCGGACGGCCCGCGCTGGCCGCGTTGCGGGCCGCGGCCCTCGAGATCCGCTTGGTCCCCGAGCCCGTCGCCCCGCCGGTACCGACCACGCCGGACGTGCCGGCGCCGCCGGTGATCCTCGACGCGGACGTCGTCCCGGACCCGCATGCCGTCACCAATCCCAACACCGTCCCGGGCGGGGTGGTGGCACCCGATGTCGCTGCCGTGACCGGATACACCGAGGGGGGTGTCCCGACGTTCGACGCCGTCCGCGAGAAGATCGAGACCCGCGCCGGCACCGCCGACGGAGGCACCGAACTCGACGCCGCGTCGTCCGCCGGACGGAACCTCGAGGAGCAGTACGCGGCAAGGGAGAAGGCGGCCAAGGAGCGGCTCGACGAGATCCGCAAGTCGCTGCACCGGGACTGACCTGCCGGGCATTGCCCTGCGCGCGGGGCGGGTCGGTCGTACCGTGGATGCACCAACACGGAGGTGCCTCATGGACATTCTCGTCGGGTTTGCATTCTTCGTCACGTTCGCGGCCGTCGCCGTGGTGACGGCCGGGGTGCTGATGCTCCTCGCGATCTCGATCAAACCGGACTTCCTGCAGCGCACCCCGAAGGGGTACGCCGACGGCGCAGCACGCACACCCGACCGCCTCCGCTGACCCACTCGCCCCTTCCCGAATGGCCCATCTGATCGGTTCAGCCGACCGAATGCGCCATTCGGGAAGGCCGGGAGGACGTGTCAGTGCCGGTCGAGGATTGCGGCGAAGTCGGTGCCTGCGGGCAACGAGCCGTACTCGAGGTCCCGGTTCTCGCCGAGCCGGGCCGTCAGGAACGCTTCCGCGACCGCCGTCGGTGCGGTCCGCAGCAACAGCGACGCCTGCAGACCGAGCGCCATCGACGCCGCGACCGCGCGTGCGCGGAACTGCGCCTGGGTCGGGTCCAGCGTGGCCAGTTCGGCCAACGCCGTCCGCATCCGGTCCTGGTGCGTGTCGAACAGCGCGGAGGCGCCGCGTGCCTCGGCCAGCTCGGCGTCGAACGCCGCCACCGACTCCGGCTCGCGGGTCATCGCGCGCAGCACATCGAGGGCGATGACGTTGCCGGAGCCTTCCCACACGGCCATCACCGGCTGTTCCCGGTAGCGGCGGGCCAGCGGGAACGCCTCGGTGTAGCCGTTGCCGCCGAGGCATTCGAGCGCCTCGTACGCGTGGTGCGGTCCGCGCTTGCAGATCCAGTACTTCGCGACCGCGGTGGCGAGCCGCCGGAACGCCTTCTCGGTATCGTCGGCGTCCGCGTCGTGGGCGCGTGCCAGGCGCAGGGCGGTGGCGGTCGCGGCCTCCGACTCGAGTGCCAGGTCCGCGGCGACCGACGTCATCGCCGGCTGGTCGATCAGCGTCGTACCGAAGGCCGCGCGGTTTCGCACGTGCCACAGTGCCTCCGCGACGGACTGGCGCATGCCCGCGGTCGAGCCGTAGACGCAGTCGAGGCGGGTGCGCGCGACCATCTCGATGATGGTGCGCACGCCGCGGCCCGGTTCACCGACCAGGTGGCCGAGGGTGCCGTCGAGTTCGATCTCCGAGGACGCGTTGGACTTGTTCCCGAGCTTGTCCTTCAACCGCTGGATCCGGAAGACGTTTCGGGTTCCGTCTTCGAGCACCCGCGGCACCAGGAAGCAGGACAGGCCGGAACCCGAGGCGAGTTCGGTCTGCGCCAGGATCAGGAAGCCGTCCGACATCGGTGCCGAGCAGAACCACTTGTGCCCGGTCAGCGACCAGGTTCCGTCGGAGTTGGGCACGGCGCGAGTGGTGTTGGCGCGCACGTCGGAGCCGCCCTGCTTCTCGGTCATCGCCATTCCGAAGATCACGCCGGGCTTCTCGCCGGGCGCGATCAGCCGGCCGTCGTAGCCGCGGCCGTAGAGCCGGGGCAGCCACAGCGCCGACAGTTCGGGGGAGAACTCGGACAGCGCGGGGACGACGGAGTGGGTCATCGAGATCGGGCACGAGTGGCCGGGCTCGATCTGGGCGAACATCATGAACGACGCGGCACGGGCGACGTTCGCGCCCGGCTTCGGGTCGGCCCAGGCCGAGGTGTGCGCGCCGTGTTCGACGGCGGCGCCGATGATTCGGTGGTAGGCCGGATGGAACTCCACCTCGTCGATCCGGTTGCCGTACCTGTCGTGTGAGTGGAGCATCGGTGTGACGGTGTTCGCGAGTTCGGCGTCGTGCTGGAAGGATTCGGTGCCGACCAGCGCGCCAACCTCGGTCAGTTCCTGTTGCGCCCAGTCGGCGTCGTACCGCGCCACACCCTCGACCAGCGGAACGTTCGCGGTGTACTCGTTGACGTCCACCCGTGGCGGCGCCTGGTTGAACACCTCGTGGGTGTGGAATCCGGAGGGGGTGACGGTCGTCATTGGTGCGTTCCTTCGGTCGATGGTGCGGGCCGCCGGGGGCTTTCTGTGATTCCGACACCGTGGAAGCAGAACCGGAGGATCGCCTCCACGGTGTCGGTGTCCTCGGGGCCGTGGGTGTCGGCGTTGTCCGTGGTCACGGCATGGGTGGGGGACAGGCGCCCGGTCAGTGCCTCGCTGATGGCGCCGATCAGTGCGGTCGCGGTCACGCCGAGGTGTTGCTCGGGGAACTCGCCGGAGGCGATGCCCTCGCGCAGGATCTCGGTCGTGAGCGCGTGGTAGTCCGCTCGGTAGGCCAGTCGTTCGGCGTCGATGCGTGGATCGACCGGTTCGAACAGCAGCGACCACGCGAGTTGGCGTCCCTTGATGGCGCGCAGTGCGAATGTCTCGACCAGGGCGCGCAGGCGGTTCGACGCCCCGTCCGCGGCGTCGACCGCGGCCCGGACCGCGGCGAGTTCCTGGTCCGCGCCGACCCGGAACACGGCGGCAAGCAGGTCTGCGCTGCCGTCGAAGTACGAGTACACCGAACCGACGCTGACCGCGCACTTCTCGGCGATTGCCTTGACCGTGGCCGCGGCGAATCCGCCGGAGGCGACGAGTGCGGTCGCCTCGGCGAGTAGGGCCGCGCGGCGCTGCGCCTGCGCGGCGCGCGTCTTCTCGGTCGCTCGGTAGGCCATCCGGCGGGCACCCTTTCCCAATACTATGAATCGTGATTCAATCCTTGCGAGTCGACTGTAGAACGAAACACGGGCCACGGCAACGGGCGCCCCGAGGAGACCTTCATGAACCTGACCACGATGCTGGAGAGCACGGCGCGCAAGTATCCGGACAAGGAGGCGCTCGTCTACGGGGATCGACGGATCACCTATGCCGAATTGCTCGCCGCCTCCAAGCGGGCCGCCACCGTGCTGCGGGACCGTGGTGTCCGCCGTGGCGACAGGGTCGCGGTGATGACCTACAACAGCCCCGGTTTCGTGATCGCCGCCTTCGGTGCCTGGCGGGCAGGCGCCGCGCTCGTGCCGGTCAATCACAAACTGGCTCCGCCGGAGGTCGAGTACACCCTCGGTCACTGCGGGGCGACGGTCGGCATCGTGTCGGCGGACCTGCGCGGTAGCGCGGAAGCGGGTGCGCCGCAGGTGGATTGGATGCTGACGGAACCGGGGGAGGGCACCGCGGCGTGCACGGACCGGGACTTCGACGCCCTCGTCGACCTCGCCGACGAGTGGGAGGGCGCCGACGTCCACGAGACCGACATCGCGCAGGTGCTCTACACGTCGGGGACCACGAGCGCCCCGAAGGGCTGCCTGCACACGCACCGCTCGATCACCACTGTCGCGCCGTACATCTCGACGACACTCGGCCTGGACCGGGACGAGCGGGTGCTGATCGCGATGCCGATCTGGCACGCCGCACCGCTCAACGTCTGGTTGGTCACCACCATGTTCCTCGGCGGCACGATCGTGTTGATGCGGGAGTATCACCCGATCGAGTTCCTGAAGATCATTCCGGCCGAGCGGATCACGGCCTTCTTCGGTGCCCCGATCGCGTACCTCGCGCCACTGCAGGCGGCCCGGGCGGCGGGAATCGACCTGACGGACTTCGACTTCTCGACCATGCGGCGCTGGACGTACGGTGGTGCGCCGATCGGCGCGGAGGTGGCGCGGCAGCTGCAGCAGGCCTATCGGTCCGAGGACTTCTACCAGGTGTACGGCATGAGCGAGATGGGCCCGACCGGGACCGCGCTGTATCCGCACGAGCAGATCGCGAAGGCCGGGTCGATCGGCCGTGGCGGCATGCCGGGTGTGGACCTGCGGGTGGTTCGGGCGGACGGCGGCGACGCCGGGCCGGGGGAGACGGGGGAGATCTGGCTCGCCGGAGACACCAGAATGCTCGGGTACCTGGACAACGACGAGGCCACCGCCGACGTGTTCGAGGGTCGCTGGTACCGCAGCGGTGACGTCGCCCGGCTGGACGAGGACGGGTACATCTACATCGTCGATCGAACCAAGGACGTCATCATCACCGGCGGCGAGAACGTGTACTCGCAGGAGGTCGAGGAGGCGATCCGGCCGCGACCCGACGTCGTCGACGTCGCGGTGATCGGCCGTCCCCATCCGGAGTGGGGCGAGACGGTTGTCGCGGTGATCGCTCCGGTCGACGGTGCCCATGTCGAACTCGACGATCTGCGGTCGTACCTGTCCGACAAGCTCGCCCGCTACAAGATCCCACGCGAACTCGTGGTCGTGGACCAGCTGCCCCGGAACCCGTCCGGCAAGCTGACCAAGCATGTCCTCCGGAGTTCGGTGATCGGCGACTGACCGGCCCCGGTCGTCGTTGGGTGCCCGTGGATCAGCCGGCCGTCTCTGCGGCGGGCGTGCCCGAGGAGATGTCGGCGAGCGAGCGATTCTTCGTGCGAACACCGAAGCTGAGAATCGCACCCGAGAACAGGACGGTGACGACGAGCATCCAGATGGTCGGGACCGCACCGAGGTTGCTCAGTGCCGGAACGACGATCCAGGGGGCGACCGCACCACCGAGGTGGCCGACGCCGTCACCCACCGCCGATGCCGAGCCTCGGACCCGCGTCGGGAAGACCTCGGCGGTGTAGGTGTAGGCGGGCAGGATCGTGAAGCTGATACCGAAGTTCACCAGCATCGAACCCGCGGTCGCGGTGACCTCGGACGCGGGCAGGAGCAGTGTCAGAAGTCCCGCGGCGACGAGCGCGGTGCCGATGATCGTGAGGATCTTGCGCTCGTACCTCTCGATCAGGACGAGCATCAGCAGTGGGACGATCACCGAGGTGCAGCGCATCAGGACGGTGACCAGCAGGGCGTCCGAACTCGACACCCCACGACCTTCGAGGATCAACGGGGTGTAGTTCAGGAAGCCGTACACGGCGAGGTAGTACACGAACCAGAACCCGGTGACGAGCACGACCCTGCGCAGGAGCTCGCCGCTGAACAGTTCCCCGATCACGGAGGACGCCGGCTGTTCGGCATCCGTCCCGGCGGCCTCGAGTGCCTCGTACTCCGCTCGCGCGGCCTCGGGGGACGAGCCGGCCCTCGCCTCCATTCCGGCGACGATGCGTTCGGCGCGCTCGACGTCCCCCGTCGACACCAGCCATCGTGGCGACTCCGGCAGGATCCGGTCGACGAGCATCGGAACGACGACGATGACGATGCCGCCGATCGCCAGCAGGATCCGCCAGCCGTACGACGGCAGGTGATTCAGAATGGGCAGCGAGACGAATCCGATGACGACCTGGCCGATCGCCTGGTACGTCATGATCGTCGCCAGATAGCGGCCGCGCATGTTCTTCGGGGCCAGCTCGCCGATGTACGTCGAGACCAGTGCGATCACTGCCCCCATTCCCGCACCCGCGAGGAACCGGAAGAAGCTGAGCGAGGCGATGTTCCACGCCAACCCACTCAGCGCTCCGCTCAGCGCGAGCACCACGATCGTCAGCGCCAGCCCACGCTGGCGGCCGAAGCGGTCCGCGATGTGACCGAGCGCGAACGCTCCGATCGCATAACCGACGAGGTTGAGTGCGATCGGTTGGCTCATCTGCATGACGGAGACGTCGAGGCTTGCCGCGGTCGCCTTCACCGTCAGGCCGGAGACGGTGATGTCGTAGTTCGCGAAGAACATGCACAGCACGAGCGCCAGCCCGCCGAACGGTCCGACGCCGACCCGCGGCATCGTGTCGATCCGTGCATCGATCATCCGGGCCGCCCGCAGGTCGGCCGATGCTCCGGGGTTCTGCGCAGGTCGCGTTGTCTGGGGGTGTGACACCTGCCCCGCCTTTCTGGGTCCGAATCGATTCGTCGCTGTCGGCGGCGGGAGAGTGGTCTCCGCCACCGGGCTGCGGAGCAGTGAGCGCCGCCACTGCGATCCAGTGGAATCATTCGCCTAGATTTGCGCGGATGTCAATCAGGGGTTCCTGTGAAAATCCTTGGTGTGGATACTTTTTGGTGCAATTCGGGCATTTCTCGCATACGGAATTCGACCGAAACGGGACGAGGCGGGAGTGTCCGGTGGACACTCCCGCCTCGTCTCGCGGCCGGATTGGCTACGCCGTGTGGCTTGCCGCGGGTTCGGCGGCCGATGGCGGCGTACTCGTTGCCGCCGACGGTCGGGGAACGGTGAACGTGGCGACGACGCTGAGGATCGCCACGGCGAAGCACGCGACCGTGTACCAGAGGCTGCCGACCGGATCGCCGTTCGCGGTGACCCCGTCGACCGCGTCGAAGAATGCGGGCAGTGCGGTGACCCAGAGGACCGCCATCACGACCAGGTACACGACGGCGTACCACCGGACGAAGTCGTTCGAGTACGGCGGGACGTCGGAGCGCCCCGCACGAACGCGGGACCACTGCCGAGTCAGGATCACGACCGCCACGACCGACAGCGCGACCAGTTCCGCGGCGTAGAGGAACCCGCGGACCGTGTCGCTCCCCATGCCGAAGACGGTCGCCGGGAGCGGGAGCACGAACACCCCGACCGAGGCGGCGAGGCCGATCACCACGGTGCGCCACACCAACTGCAGGCCGGAGAAATGCCGGCCCGCATCGACGTGCCGACCGACGAAGAACTGGACGCACAGGGCCAGCGACATCGGCCACAGCGCCGCGAACACCACGACGCTGGGCAGCGGAACCGAATCGAAGAACGGCTGGTTGACCTTGTTGTCGAGGGTCCACTCCCACCAGCGCAGCTGCGGTCCGAGGTGGTCGAAGATCTCGTAGAACGCGTGGTGCACGAAGCCGACGCACACCGCGCCGAGGATCACGCCGTACTTCCGGAACACGCCGAGCATCCGGACGATCTCGACCGCGATGGTGGCCATCAACGGGTAGATCGCGATGATGTACAGCGGCAGGCGACCCCACAGGAAATCGACGGTGAACACGTTGTGCGCGAACATCGTGCCCAGGTAGTCCTCGGTCCCGAATGTTGCCGGGAAGTAGATCGGCGGCTCGATCACGAACAGGAACGCGGTGGCGCCGAACCACAGCACCAGGTTGGTGGGATCGCCGTGCCGACGCAGCCGCAGGATTGCGTAGACGAGCGCGAGCACCGCCCCGAGGACGATGGTGAACTCGAGGACCGGCAGGGTCCAGTTCTCCAGCGCGCCCGGGCTGCGGAACTCGACCAGCCCGCCGGCCTCCTCGCACGAGAAGCCCAGACGGGTTGCGAGATCCGAGAAGGTGGGTGAGCAGTGGTCCGACATCACTTCACCTCCGACCGTGCCGACTCGGCGCTGCGATCCTGCTGCTCGGCGGTGTACCAGCGAGTGCAGTCGTAGCCCTCGTCGTAGCGGGCGAACCACCGGCCGGCCAGTACAGGCAGGTTCTCGTGTGTCGGGTCGTGCCCCGGCAGCTGGCTACGGACGGCACCGGCGAGGGCGGTGAGCTGCTCGCCCAGGTGCAGGCCGTCGAACGCGCGTGGCATCGGCCCCTTGGTCAGGTAGGGCGCGAAGGAGGTGAGCACCCGCTGCTTGATGCGGTGCCGGGCGAACATCGACATCGCGTCGACCTTTCGCTCGGACAGCGGCACGTGCTGGTTGAAGCCGGCGCACGCGATCCGGATCGATTTCATCACGTGCGCGAAGATCGACGGCGCCATCCGCATCCGGTACAGCTCGTTGCCGACGACGGAGTTGTAGATGATCAGCGCCGAACTGCGGTGCTCGACCTCTTCGACGAAGTGCCAGAGGAACAGGGAGGCGACCCGGTCGTCGCCGGGCGCGAACAGGGTCGCCTCGTTGTCGAGCATCAGCTTGAACACCGGGGTGAAGGTGGCCTCGAGGTCCGCGGTGTACGCGAGCCGGTAGTCGATCGAGGTGCGCTCGGTGAGCAGGTCGAATTCGCCGATGACCGCGTCGAGAGTGTTCTGCAGGCCGGGGTAGCGCCTGATCAGCGCGTTCACGTGCTGGCGGTGGGCGGTCGAGTGGTGCCCCTCCTGTCGCATGAACGCCGTGGCTTCCTCGGCGACCTCGGGATCGGTGATCCGCGGCTTGGTCTGGAGGATCAGCTTCACGATCATCTTCTCGAAGCCGATGGCCAGGAACGAGACGGCGTTGGACATGCTCGACCACGCGGGGTTCTCGGGGTTCCACAGGAAGGGGACGTCCTGGTCCTCGAATCCGAAATCCATCTTGCGGGCTTGAAGGTTGGTCACTGTTCGGCACCTCGAAACGGGAAATGGGCTGGTCAGGTGGCCTCCCCGGCACCGCGAGGCCCCCAATGGCAGCGATCATACGCAGATTGGCCTATGTGTATGATCGCTTTCGATCGATCGGTCGTCACTCGTGATCCGAATTGGCGGATCGCCTGTGATACCGTCCGCCCGGTGGCGCGCAGACGTGGGTGGGGCGGCAGTCCGCCGGGTGACGACGAGGAGGCCTCCCGTCGTATCGTCGCCGCCGCAGTCGATCTCATCGGGCGGACCGGTTCGGAGATCAGCATCGCCGACGTCGCCGAGTCGCTCGGTGTGATCCGGCAGACCGTGTATCGGTACTTTCCGAGTGCCGATGCACTGATGCGGGCCGCGGCCATCGCGTCGGTCGCCGGCTTCCTCGATCGGCTGGCCGAGTGCGTGGCGGGTCTCGACGATCCCGTCGAGGCGATGACCGAGGGTGTCGTCTACACGCTCGCCGAGGTCCGCCGAACGCCCCATCTGGGCATCCTGTTGTCGAGTTCGTACTCGAACATCCACTCCGACAGCCTCACCTCCGACGAGGCGCAGGCGTTCGGCATGACGATGATCAAGAGATTCGACGTCGACTGGGCGCGGCACGGATACGACGACACCGCGCTGCACGGGCTCGTCGAGTACGTCCTGCGCACGATGCAGTCCTTCTTCCTCTCGCCGGGGAACCCGCCGCGCAGTGACGGGGAGTTGCGGCAGTACCTGCGGCGCTGGATGGGTACTGCAATCGCGGCGCAGAAGGAGTTCTCGGCGCGGGCCTAGGTGTGAATGGGCTTGCATGATGGTGCATAATCGTCCATATGGTCACCACAGCAGCTTCCACCGGACCGATCCGGGTCGCCATCGCAGGGGCGAGCGGGTACGCGGGCGGCGAAATCCTGCGCCTGCTGCTCGGGCACCCCGCCCACCGCGACGGCAGGCTCACGATCGGCGCCCTCACCGCGGGCGGCAATGCAGGGGCCACCCTGGGGCAGTTCCACCCCCACCTGCTCCCGCTCGCCGACCGAGTGCTCGAACCGACCACCCTGGACGTCCTCGCCGGCCACGACGTCGTGTTCCTCGGCCTGCCGCACGGCAACTCCGCCGAGATCGCCAAGGCATTGCCGGAGAGCACCGTGATCATCGACTGCGGCGCCGACTTCCGGCTCTCGAATGCCGCCGACTGGGAGAAGTTCTACGGCAGCGCGCACGCCGGCACCTGGCCGTACGGCCTGCCCGAGCTGCCGGGCAACCGGGACAGGCTCACCGGCGCGACCCGCATCGCGGTGCCCGGTTGCTACCCGACCGCGGCCAGCCTCGCGCTCGCCCCGGCCGTCGCCGCCGGGATCGTCGAGCCGCGGGTCACCGTCGTCGCGGTCAGCGGCACCTCCGGCGCGGGACGCGCCCCCAAGGCAGACCTGCTCGGGTCCGAGGTGATGGGTTCGGCCAAGGCCTACGGTGTCGGCGGCGTCCACCGGCACACCCCCGAGATCACCCAGAACCTCTCGGCGCTGGCCGGCACCGACGTCACGGTCTCCTTCACGCCCGTGCTCGCGCCGATGCCCCGCGGCATACTCGCCACCTGCACCGCCGCGACGACCGTGGACCTGGCGCGCGCCCGGGAGGTCTACGAGAAGGCATACGCCGACGAGCCGTTCGTGCACGTGCTGCCCGAGAACGTCTACCCGCAGACCGGCGCGGTCATCGGCTCGAACGCCGCACAGATCGGTGTGACCGTCGACGAGACCGCGGGCCTGCTGGTCGTGATCGCCGCCATCGACAACCTCACCAAGGGCACCGCAGGCGGTGCCGTCCAATCCATGAACCTGGCCCTTGGCCTGCCCGAGACCGATGGTCTCTCGACCGTGGGAGTTGCCCCGTGACAACCGATTCCGAGTTCGCCGCACCGCACGCAGTCGAGGTTGCCGGTGGCCGCCTGATCCGCACCCAGGGTGTCACCGCGCCCGCAGGCTTCCGCGGTGCAGGCATCGCCGCCGGTATCAAGGTCAGCGGCCGGCCCGACCTCGCCCTCGTGTTCAACGAGGGCCCGGACACCGCCGCGGCCGGCGTCTTCACGGCCAACAAGGTCAAGGCCGCACCCGTGCTGTGGTCGCAGCAGGTGCTCACCGGAGGCAAGCTGCGTGCCGTGGTGCTCAACTCCGGTGGCGCCAACGCCTGCACGGGCGCCCCCGGCTTCCAGGACACCCACGCCACCGCGGAGCACGTCGCGGCCACCCTCAGCGACTGGGGCACCGAGACCGGCGCCGGTGAGGTCGCGGTCTGCTCCACGGGGCTGATCGGCGACCGGCTGCCGATGGACAAGCTGCTCGCCGGCGTCACCGAGATCGTGCACGAACTGGCCGGCGGGATCAGCGGCGGCACCGACGCCGCCTACGCGATCATGACCACCGACACCGTCCCTAAGCAGGCGGCGCTGCACCACGCGAACAAGTGGAACGTCGGCGGCATGGCCAAGGGCGCGGGCATGCTCGCCCCCTCGCTGGCCACGATGCTGTCGGTCGTCACCACCGATGCCGTCGCCACCGCGGCCCAGCTGGACGAGGCACTGCGGGCCGCGACCCGGCTGTCCTTCGACCGGCTCGACGTCGACGGCGCCACCTCCACCAACGACACCGTGCTGCTGCTGTCGTCGGGTGCCAGCGGCATCGCCCCCACCCAGGAGGAACTCAACGCCGCGGTCCTCGCGGTGTGCGACGACCTCGCCGACCAGATGATGGCCGACGCCGAGGGCGTCACCAAGCGGGTCACCGTCACCGTCGCCGGCGCCGCCAGCGAGCAGGACGCGCTCGTCGGGGCCCGGACCGTCGCACGCGACAGCCTGGTCAAGACCGCGCTGTTCGGCTCCGATCCCAACTGGGGACGGGTGCTCGCCGCGATCGGTATCGCCCCGATCGCCCTCGACCCCGACCGGATCTCGGTGTCCTTCAACGGGAATCCGGTGTGCATCGACGGCGTCGGCGCACCGGGCGCGCGTGAGGTCGACCTCTCCGGCGAGGACATCGCGCTGCGCATCGAACTCGGTGTCGGCGACGCGGAGGTCTCCATCCGCACGACCGACCTCTCGCACGCGTACGTCGAAGAGAACTCGGCCTACTCGTCATGAGTGAGAGCATCCTCAGCCTGACCTCCAGTCAGAAGGCGTACGTCCTCGCCGAGGCGCTGCCATGGCTGCAGCGGTTCCACGGCAAGATCGTCGTCGTCAAGTACGGCGGCAACGCGATGGTCGACGACGAACTGAAGGCGGCGTTCGCGAAGGACATGGCGTTCCTGAGGACCGTCGGAATCCACCCCGTCGTGGTGCACGGCGGCGGACCGCAGATCAACGCGATGCTGAAGCGGCTCGGCATGGAAGGCGAGTTCCGCGGCGGCTTCCGCGTCACCACGCCCGAGGTGATGGACGTCGTGCGGATGGTGCTCTTCGGTCAGGTCGGACGCGAGCTCGTCGGGCTGATCAATGCCCACGGCCCGTATGCGGTCGGCATCTCCGGTGAGGACGCGCACCTGTTCACCGCGACCCGGCGGACCGTCGTCGTCGACGGCGAGCCGACCGACATCGGGCTGGTCGGCGACGTCACCACCGTCGACCCGACCGCGGTGCTCGACCTCATCGCCGCCGGCCGGATTCCGGTCGTCTCGACGATCGCCCCCGATTCCGACGGTGTGGTGCACAACATCAACGCAGACACCGCCGCGGCCGCGCTCGCAGAGGCCCTCGGCGCCGAGAAGCTGGTCGTCCTCACCGACGTCGAGGGCCTCTACACCAACTGGCCCGATCGCAGCTCGCTGGCGTCGGTGATCGACACCGCCGCGCTGGAACAACTTCTGCCGAGCCTGGATTCGGGCATGGTCCCGAAGATGGAGGCGTGCCTGCGCGCCGTGCACGGCGGCGTCCCGAGTGCCCACGTCATCGACGGCCGCCTCGCGCACTCGGTGCTCCTCGAACTACTCACCGGCGAGGGCATCGGCACGATGGTTGTCCCACCGGACGTTTCGGTCCCCACCACCCCTGCAAAGGAAGGCCCCGCATGACCGGCACCTCCGCACTCCAGCAGCGCTGGTCCGGTGCGCTGATGAACAACTACGGCGTCCCGCGGGTCGCTCTCGTCTCCGGCGACGGGGCCGTGCTCACCGACGCCGACGGCAAGCAGTACCTGGATCTGCTCGGCGGCATCGCCGTCAACATCCTCGGCCATCGGCACCCGGCGATCATCGACGCGGTCACGGCGCAGCTGAACACTCTCGGCCACGTGTCGAACCTGTACGCCAGCGAACCGGCCGTGGCACTGGCCGAGCAGCTGCTGCACCACCTGGGTGCCGGTGGCGACGGCGGCGTCACCGGCCGGGTGTTCCTGTGCAACTCCGGCACGGAAGCCAACGAGGCGGCCTTCAAACTGGCCCGGCTCACGGGCCGGCGCAAGATCATCGCCGCCGAGCGGGCCTTCCACGGCCGGACGATGGGTGCCCTCGCGATGACCGGGCAGCCGGAGAAGCGGGCACCGTTCGAGCCGATGCCCGCGGGCGTCGAGTTCGTGCCCTACGGTGACATCGCGGCCCTCGACGCGGCCGTCGACTCCGACACCGCCGCCGTGATCCTCGAACCGATCATGGGGGAGTCCGGGGTCGTGGTCCCGCCGGAGGGCTACCTGGTCGAAGCCCGCCGGATCACCGCCGAGCGTGGTGCCCTGCTGATCCTCGACGAGGTGCAGACCGGCATCGCGCGCACCGGCTGGTTCTACGCCCACCAGGCGTCGGGCATCGTGCCCGACGTGATGACCCTCGCCAAGGGGCTCGGCGGCGGCCTGCCGATCGGGGCGTGCATCGCCACCGGCGCCGCGGCCGAACTCTTCGGCCCGGGTAAGCACGGCACCACCTTCGGTGGAAACCCCGTGTGTGCCGCCGCGGCGCTGGCGGTGCTGCGCACCGTCGACCAGGAGGATCTGCTCAGCCACGCCGATGCGGTCGGCAAGTCGCTGTCCGCGGGGATCGAGGCGCTCGGGCACCCGCTCGTCGATCACGTCCGCGGCACCGGGCTGCTGCTCGGCGTCGTCCTGACCGACACCGTCGCACCGGCCGTGGAGGCCGCTGCACGGGACGCCGGCTACCTCGTCAACGCTGCGGCGCCCGACGTGATCCGGCTCGCGCCGCCGCTGATCCTCACCGAGGAGCAGGCACAGGGATTCGTGGCGGCGCTGCCGCAGATTCTGAACACCGCTGTAGCGGAAGGGAAGTGACATCATGCCGGTGAAGCACTATTTGAGGGACGACGACCTCACCCCGGCTCAGCAGGCCGAGGTGCTCGAGCTCGCCGCCGCACTGAAGAAGGATCCGTTCGCCAAGCAGACCCTGGCCGGGCCCCGCGCGGTCGGGGTGATCTTCGAGAAGAACTCCACCCGCACCCGGTTCTCGTTCGAGGTTGGCATCTCCCAACTCGGCGGGCACGCCGTGGTCGTGGACGGGCGGAGCACCCAGCTCGGCCGGGAGGAGACGCTGCAGGACACCGGCCGGGTGCTCTCGCGCTACGTCGACGCCGTCGTGTGGCGGACCTTCGGGCAGAAGCGGCTCGAGCAGATGGTCAGTGGTGCGACGGTCCCGATCGTCAATGCACTCTCCGACGAGTTCCACCCCTGCCAGGTCCTCGCGGACCTGCAGACCCTGCGCGAGCGCAAGGGCGAGCTGAAGGGGCTGAAGCTGACGTACCTCGGTGACGGCGCCAACAACATGGCGCACTCGCTGATGCTCGGCGGCGTCACCGCGGGCATCGACGTCACCATCGCCGCCCCGGCGGGCTTCGCGCCGTTGCCCTGGGTGCTCGACGCCGCCCGCGCGCGGGCCACCGAGACCGGTGCCACCATCACCGTCACCGACGACCCCCAGGCCGCTGTGGCCGGCGCCGACGCGCTCGTCACCGACACCTGGACCTCGATGGGCCAGGAGAACGACGGCCTCGACCGGGTCGGACCGTTCCGGCCGTTCCAGATCAACGCGGCGCTGCTCGCGAAGGCGGCGCCGGACGCGGTGGTGCTGCACTGCCTGCCCGCGCACCGCGGTGAGGAGATCACCGACGAGGTGCTCGACGGCCCGCAGTCGGTGGTGTGGGACGAGGCCGAGAACCGCCTGCACGCACAGAAGGCGCTGCTGGTGTGGCTGCTGGAGCATCAGGACCGGGCACAGTCGTGACCGCCACCCAGCCGAGTGGCGTGACGGCACCGCCGTCGAAGTCGCTCGCGGTCGCGCAGACACGGGCCGGGAGGCAGGCCCGGATCACCGCCCTGCTGGCGGTGCACGAGGTCCGCAGCCAGCCGGAACTCGCCGCGCTGCTCGCCGCCGAGGGCATCGAGGTCTCGCACGCGACGCTGTCGCGGGACCTCGAGGAACTCGGTGCGGTGAAACTGCGGGCCGCCGACGGGGGCGCCGGCGTGTACGTCGTGCCCGAGGACGGCAGCCCGGTGCGCGGCGTCTCCGGCGGCACCGACCGGCTGTCGCGGCTGCTGGGGGAGTTGCTGGTGTCCACCGACGCGAGCGGGAACCTCGCGGTGTTGCGCACCCCGCCGGGTGCCGCGCACTACCTCGCCAGCGCGCTGGACCGCGCGTCTCTGCCCGAGGTTGTGGGAACCATTGCCGGGGATGACACCATTCTTGTGGTGGCCCGTGAACCCCTGACGGGCGCGCAGCTCGCCGACATGATCGAAAAACTGGCCTGACCTGGCATTTGCGCCGGGTCCGGTCGGCATGCGATCGGCACAACTGAAGAATCTCGAGAAGATACAACCCCAAAAGGAGCACACAGACCATGGCTGAACGCGTCGTACTCGCCTACTCGGGCGGGCTGGACACCTCCGTGGCCATCAGCTGGATCGGCAAGGAGACCGGCAAAGAGGTCGTCGCCGTTGCCATCGACCTCGGCCAGGGTGGCGAGGACATGGAGGTCGTGCGTCAGCGTGCCCTCGACTGCGGCGCCGTCGAGGCCGTCGTGATCGACGCCAAGGACGAGTTCGCCGACGAGTACTGCCTGCCCACCATCCAGGCCAACGCCCTGTACATGGACCGCTACCCGCTGGTCTCGGCGATCAGCCGGCCGCTGATCGTCAAGCACATCGTCAAGGCCGCGCGCGAGCACGGCGGCACCGTCGTCTCGCACGGCTGCACCGGCAAGGGCAACGACCAGGTGCGGTTCGAGGTCGGCTTCGGCGCCCTTGCCCCCGACCTGGAGGTCATCGCCCCGGTTCGTGACTACGCCTGGACCCGGGAGAAGGCCATCGCCTTCGCCGAGGAGAACCAGATCCCGATCAACGTCACCAAGCGTTCGCCGTTCTCGATCGACCAGAACGTGTGGGGCCGCGCCGTCGAGACCGGATTCCTCGAGGACCTGTGGAACGCCCCGACCAAGGACGTCTACGACTACACCCAGGACCCGACCATCAACTGGAACGCCCCCGACGAGCTGATCATCAGCTTCGAGGCAGGCAAGCCGGTCGCGATCGACGGCAAGCCCGTCACCGTGCTCGAAGCGGTCCAGGAGCTCAACAAGCGCGCCGGTGCGCAGGGCGTCGGCCGCCTCGACGTGGTCGAGGACCGCCTCGTCGGCATCAAGAGCCGCGAGATCTACGAGGCCCCCGGCGCGATGGTGCTCATCACCGCGCACCAGGAACTCGAGCACGTCACCCTCGAGCGCGAGCTCGGTCGCTACAAGCGGCAGATGGAGCAGCGCTGGTCCGAGCTGGTCTACGACGGCCTGTGGTTCTCGCCGCTGAAGGAGGCGCTGGACACCTTCGTGCTCAAGACCCAGGAGAAGGTCACCGGCGACATCCGCCTGTTCCTGCACGGCGGCGCGATCACCGTCAACGGCCGGCGCAGCCCGCAGTCGCTGTACGACTTCAACCTCGCGACCTACGACGAGGGCGACTCGTTCGACCAGTCGTACGCGAAGGGCTTCGTCAACATCCACGGCCTGTCCTCCAAGGTCGCCGCGAAGCGCGACCTGGGCCTGTAACGATGACCGAGCACGATGCCGGAGGCGTCCAGGCACACGGCACCAACGAAGGTGCCCTGTGGGGCGGCCGGTTCGAGTCCGGACCGGCCGCCGCCATGGCGGCGCTGAGCAAGTCCACCCACTTCGACTGGGTGCTCGCGCCCTACGACGTGCGTGCCTCCAAGGCGCACGCCAAGGTGCTGCACGCCGCGGGACTGCTCGGTGACGCCGACCTGGCGACCATGCTGGACGGTCTCGACCGGCTCGGGGCCGACGTCGCGAGCGGTGCCTTCGTGCCCGCCGACTCCGACGAGGACGTCCACGGTGCCCTCGAGCGCGGCCTGATCGAGCGGGTCGGACCCGAGGTCGGTGGCCGGCTGCGCGCCGGCCGCTCGCGCAACGACCAGGTGGCCACGTTGTTCCGGATGTGGCTGCGCGACGCGGTCCGCCGGGTCGCTGCCGGTGTGCTCGACGTGGTCGACGCCCTCGCCACCCAGGCGGCGGCGCATCCGGCAGCGGTGATGCCAGGCAAGACGCATCTGCAGGCCGCGCAGCCCGTCCTGCTCGCGCACCACCTGCTCGCACACGCCCACCCGCTGCTGCGGGACGTGCAGCGGCTGGTGGACTTCGACAAGCGGGCCGCGGTGTCGCCGTACGGGTCCGGCGCGCTGGCCGGGTCCTCGCTCGGCCTGAACCCGGACGCCATCGCGGCGGAGCTGGAGTTCGACTCCGCGGCGGACAACTCGATCGACGCCACGTCCTCGCGGGACTTCGCGGCCGAGGCGGCGTTCGTGTTCGCGATGATCGCGGTCGACCTGTCCCGGATGGCCGAAGAGGTCATCATCTGGAGCACACCGGAATTCGGCTACATCACGCTCGCCGATGCCTGGTCGACCGGGTCGTCGATCATGCCGCAGAAGAAGAACCCGGACGTCTCGGAACTCACCCGCGGCAAGGCCGGGCGCCTGATCGGCAACCTCACGGGCCTGCTCGCCACGCTCAAGGCGCAGCCACTGGCGTACAACCGGGACCTGCAAGAGGACAAGGAGCCGGTCTTCGACTCCGTCGCCCAGCTGGAACTGTTGCTGCCCGCGATCACCGGGCTGGTCTCGACGCTCGAGTTCCACACCGACCGGATGGCCGAGCTGGCCCCGGCCGGGTTTACCCTCGCCACCGACATCGCGGAATGGATGGTGCGTCAGGGTGTTCCGTTCCGGGTCGCACACGAGGCGGCCGGTGCGTGTGTGAGGGCGGCCGAGTCCCGCGGAGTGGGTCTCGAGGATCTCACCGACGCCGAGCTCGCCGCGGTGGATCCGGCCCTGACACCGGCGGTACGCGAGGTGCTCACCGTGCAGGGGTCGATCGCCTCCCGTAACGCCCGCGGTGGCACCGCCGGTGTACAGGTGGCGCACCAGCTGGATCGGGTCCGGGAGTCCGCGGGGCAATTGAAGGCCCTGATCGGAAACTGACGGATTCTCACTGCCGCGCGCGAATACACTGTGCCGGAACACCGGCGGAAGGTTGGGGGCGCGGCAGTGAGTTGGTCCGAGATTCTGAACGGTTCCGTTCGCCGCGTGGTCGCGACCGCGCAGAACGGTCTCGAGGTCGTCCGGCTGGGCGGCCTCGAGACCGAGGCCCGGCCGTCGGAGTTCACCGTCGTCGACCGCGCGCCGATGTACCGGCTCCGTCGCTACTTCGCCGACGAGGTCACCGAAGCCGATTCACCCCGTCCGCCGATTCTGCTCATCCCGCCGATGATGATGTCGGCCGACGTGTACGACGTCACCCAGGACCAGGGCGCGGTCGGCATCCTGCACTCGATGGGTCTGGATCCGTGGGTGGTCGACTTCGGTTCCCCGGACACCGAGGAGGGCGGCTGGAACCGCACCCTCGCCGACCACATCGTCGCGATCAGCGAGATCGTCGACCGTGTGCACAAGGAAACCGGGCAGGACGTGCACCTGTCCGGGTACTCCCAGGGCGGCATGTTCGCCTACCAGGCCGCCGCGTACCGGCGGTGCCGCCACGTCGCGTCCCTCGTCACCTTCGGTTCACCGGTCGACACCCTGGCGGCCCTGCCGTTCGGGATCCCCGGCGACATCGCCGCGCCGGCGGCCGACTTCCTCGCCGACCACGTCTTCACCCGTCTCTCGATCGCGGGTTGGATGGCGCGCACCGGGTTCCAGCTCCTCGACCCGGTCAAGACGGCCAAGTCACGGATCGACTTCCTGCGGCAGCTGCACGACCGCGAGGCGCTCCTCCCGCGTGAACAGCAGCGCCGCTTCCTCGCCACGGATGGTTGGGTGGCGTGGTCCGGTCCGGCGGTGGCGGAGCTGCTCAAACAGTTCGTCGTGCACAACCGGATGGTGTCCGGTGGCTTCGTGATCGGTGACCGACCGGTCTCCCTGGCCGAGGTGACCTGCCCGATCCTGGCATTCGTCGGCGAGGTGGACGACATCGGCCAGCCGACCGCGGTCCGGGGTATCCGGAAAGCGGCGCCGAAGGCTGAGGTATTCGAATCCACCATGCGGGCAGGTCATTTCGGCCTCGTCGTGGGATCGTTGGCGGCCGACCACACCTGGCCGACGACCGGTGCCTGGGTGCGGTGGCGGACCGGGACGGACCTGCAGCCGGCCGGTATCGTGCCGATGGCCGCGGAGGACCTCCCGATCGACGAGACCGGTGTGTCCGTCGCGGACCGGCTGCTGCACACCGGTACCTCGATCGCCGAGGTGGGGGTCGGTGCCGTGCGCGGGGCCCTGGAGGCGGCGGTTCACGCGGTGCGCGGCAGCCGGGAACTGACCGCCGAGGCGGCCCGCGCGCTGCCGCGGCTGGTCCGGCTCGGGCAGGTGCAGCCGCACACCACGATCTCGCTCGGCAAACTGCTCGCCGAGGCAGGGGCGAAGAACCCGCGCGGCGAGTGCTTCCTGTTCGACGACCGCGCGTACACCAACGGTGCGGTCAACACCCGGATCGACAATGTCGTCAAGGGGTTGATCGCGGCCGGGGTGCGACCGTCCACACGGGTCGGGGTGCTGATGGAGACCCGGCCCAGTGCACTCGTGGCGATCGCTGCGCTGTCGAGGATCGGCGCGATCAGCGTGCTGCTGCCCCCGACCGAGGACCTCGCCGACGCGATGCGGCTCGGCAAGGTCGCCACGATCGTCACCGATCCCGACCATCTGCGTGCCGCGGAACGGCTGGGGCCACCGGTGCTCGTCCTCGGTGGTGGCGAATCCCGCGTCCTCGATCTGGAAGCAGACTCGGAGACGGTCGATCTCGAACAGATCGAGCCGGACCTCATCGCGATGCCGGCGTGGTACCGGCCCAATCCCGGCCGCGCAAACGAACTGGCGTTCGTGCTGTTCGGGCGGTTCGGCGGCGAGGTCGAGGCCAAGTACATCACCAACCATCGCTGGGCCCTGTCCGCTTTCGGAACCGCGACCGCCGCGAATCTCGGCAACGGTGACACGGTCTATTCCGTTGCGCCGCTGTATCATTCGTCGGTCCTGCTCGCGACGCTCGGCGGGGCGATCGCCGGTGGGGCGCGTATCGCACTGTCCCGGGGTCTCGACCCCGAGCGGTTCGCGACCGAGGTGCACCGCTACGGGGTCACCGTCGTGGCGTACACGTGGACGATGATGCGCGAACTGGTGGACGGCCCCGACTTCGCGTTGGACGCCTCGCACCCGATCCGGCTGTTCATCGGTGCGGGAATGCCCCGTGGACTGTGGCTGCGGACGATGGACCGGTTTGCGCCCGCGCGCGTGCTCGAGTTCTACGCCTCCACCGAGGCCGCCGTCGTGCTCGCCAATGTGTCCGGCGCCAAGCCAGGGTCGAAGGGACGTCCGTTGCCCGGGAGCACCGCGGTCCGCATCGCCGCGTACGACCCCGTCACGCGCCGGTTCGTCGAGGACGATCACGGACTGGTGCGCGAATGCGAGGTCGGGGAGGTGGGACTCCTGCTGGGGCAGGCCACGTCCGCCGAGGCGATCGGCGGCGCGATGCGCGGAGTGTTCGCGGCCGGCGACGCATGGGTGCCCACCGAGCACCTGTTCCGCACCGACGGTGACGGTGACTTCTGGCTCATGGACGACCGGAACACCGTCGTCTGCGCGCGGCGAGGCCCGGTGTACGGGGAACCGATCGGATACGCGCTCGGCGTCCTGGACCAGGTGGACCTCGTCGTCACCTACGGTGTGCGGGCCGGCGACGAGGAGTTGGCGGTCACCGCACTGACGTTGCGCCCTGGGGCGTCCCTGACGGCGGCCCATCTGGCCGACGCGTTCGCCGGCCTCGACGAGGGGCAGTGCCCAGACCTCGTGCACGTGGTCCCCGAGATCCCGATCAGCAACTCGTATCGACCCCGGCGCGGCGAGCTGAGGGCGGCGGGCCTGCCGAAGCCGGGAGTGCGGGCCTGGTTCTGGGACGCCGAGCACACCCGTTACCGCCGACTGACGAAGGCAGTGGTCACCGACCTTCAGGAGCGCGGTGGTCGGGCACCGACCGGCTAGCGGGTAGCCTGGCCGGTGATCCCGTCAACCCGATGCGAGAGGACCTTTCGTGGCGCTCGATCCCACCCTGCTGAGCATCATCGCCTGCCCGCAGGACAAGGGCCCGCTCCTGCTGGTCGACGACGCACTGCTCTACAACCCGCGGCTCCGTCGCGCCTACCCGATAGAGGACGGCATCCCGGTGCTGCTCGTCGACGAGGCACGCGACGTCACCGAGGACGAGCACCAGGACTACATCACGCGCGGAACGGGATCCACCGACTGATCGGGCGCATTCGACCCGGCGAGATCGCCGGTGAGATACCGCTGCAACGTCGGCGCGACCAGCATCACCACCCGCTCGGGTTCCATCGTGGCCAGCGGATCGAGTTGGAGCAGATAGCGCGTGACGATCAGTCCCGCCATCTGTGACGCAACCAGACCGGCCCGCAGGGACGCGCTCCCCGCAGGATCGTCCACCCGGTGACCGATCTCGTCGAGCACCACCTCCGTCAGGAAACTGCGCACCAGCCCGACCGACTCACCGGAGATCGCCGACCGGAGCGCCGCGAGCAGACCCTCGCGCTGCGGGGACTCCCAGACGCCGAGCACCGCGCGCAGGAACCGCTCACCCAGTTCGTCACGAGGCGCGTCGAGCAGTCCGGCAAGCACGACCTTCGGATCGATCGGCACCGCGATCGCCGCGAGAAACAGCGCGCGTTTGGTACCGAAGTAGTGGTGCACGAGCGCCGAGTCGACGCCTGCCGCGGTCGCGATCGAGCGGACCGATGTCTTGTCGAACCCCGTCTCGGAGAATCGGCGGCGGGCCGCCGCGAGGATGTCCTCACGGGTGTCGGGGCTGCCCGGCCGGCGCCCCATCCGGACGCTCGGCCGGGTCACGACGCGCTCCGCCGCGGTGTCACGGCGCGCTCCGCCGCGGTGTCACGGCGCGCTCCGCCGCGGTGTCACGGCGTCCGCCGACGCAGTGTGGCCGCCGCCAGGCACAGCGCGACGACCGCGAACCCGACCACGACGGCGATGTCGCGCCACATCGTCGCCGTGGCGCCGGGATGCTTGGCAACCTGCTGCAGTGCCTCGACGGCGTAGCTCAGTGGCATCACGTTCGACGCCCACTGCAGCCATTCGGGGAGCTGGTCGCGGGGCACGAGCAGACCGCAGAGGAACAGCTGCGGGATCACGATCACCGGCATGAACTGCACCGCCTGGAACTCGGTGCGCGCGAACGCGCTGCACAGCAGGCCCAGCGCGACACCGAGTACGGCGTCGACCACCGCGATCAGCACGACCCAGCCGACACTTCCCTCCGTGGTCAGGTCGAGAAAGCCGAAGGTGACCAGACAGGCGACGAGGGCCTGCGCCGCCGCGGCGAGGGAGAACGCGGTGCCGTAGCCGCCGAGCAGGTCCAGCTTGGACATCGGGGTCGTCAGCAGGCGTTCGAGGGTGCCGGAACTGCGTTCGCGCTGCATCGCGATCGACGTGATCAGGAACATCACCACGAACGGCAGGATCCCGAGCATGGTGATGGCGATCCGGTCGAACAGCGGCACCTGGCCGGGGGGTGTGGGCACGTTGACGTACAGGTAGTACAGCAGCGTCATCAGCAGCGCCGGCACCAGCAGGATCATCGCGACGGTGCGGTGGTCGCGGCGCAGTTGCCGCAGGATACGGGCGGTGCCGGCCCCGTAGATGCGAGGGGTCATGAGTGGGGTGTTCACGACTGCTCCTGAACTTCTCGTTCGCGGATCAGGGTCAGGAAGGCATGTTCGAGGTTGGTCTCACGGGTCTGTTCGAGCAGGGCCCCCGGGCTGAGCTGTGCGAGCAGGTGTCCGTCGCGGAGCAACAGCAGGTCATGGCAGTGCTCGGCCTCCTCCATCACGTGGCTTGAGATCAGCAGTGTGGTTCCGCTCGCGGCCAGGCCTGCGAATCGTTCCCACAGGTCGGCACGGAGCACCGGATCCAGCCCGACGGTCGGTTCGTCGAGGATCAGCAACTCCGGTTCGCCGACCAGCGCGCAACCGAGGGAGACCCGTCCGAGTTGACCGCCGGACAATTCCCCGGCGGGAACATCGGCCTGCGCGGCCAGATCGACCATCGCCATCACGTCGGTCGCCGCGCGTGCGGGACGGCCGTACAGCGCCGCGAAGTAGGCGATGTTCTGCCGCACCGACAGGTCGGGATAGACGGTGGGGGACTGGGTGACGTAACCGACGCGGTGGCGCAGTTGCGGCGAACCCGCCGACTCGCCGAGGACGGTGACCGTGCCGGACTCGACGATCTGGGTGCCGACGATGGCGCGCATCAACGTCGTCTTACCGCAGCCGGACGGTCCGAGAAGGCCGGTGATGCTGCCGGTCGGGATCCGCAGATCGAGGCCGTGCAGGACCTCGACGTCACCGCGGCGGACGACGAGGTTGTCGATGGCAACGGCGAAAGATGATCCGGGCATCTCGTGCTCCAATTCATCGAGCGATGAAATCATCGTCTGATGACTTTTATAGACCCCTCCGGTCCCCAGGTCAACGGGGCTGCGGCGCTCCGATCCGGCCTCTCCGGGGCACAATCGCGGGCATGATGGTGCTCTCCCGGTCGCCCGAGCTGAGCGAGGACGCGCTCACCGTCGCCGACCCGGTCACCGCGGCTCGACTGGTGTTGGGATCGACACTGTCGTGCGGTGCGGTGCGCCTGCGGATCGTCGAGGTCGAGGCGTACGGGGGAGACCCGCTCGGGCCGTGGCCGGACCCGGCCGCCCACTCCTATCCGGGACCCACCGAACGCAACGCAGTGATGTACGGCCCGGCGGGCCGGCTCTACGTCTATCTCAGCCACGGACTGCATTTCTGCCTCAACGTCAGCTGCGCCGGGGAAGGGACCGCGGGTGCGGTGCTGCTGCGGGCAGCGGAGATTCTCGCGGGGGAGGACGTGGTGCGCCGCCGTCGCGGTCCCGACCGCGGCCAACGCGAATTGGCGCGCGGTCCGGGCAATCTCGGTCAGGCGCTCGGAACAACCTTGGGCGACAACGGGTCCGCGCTCTTCGACGGCGGATCCCCGATTCGACTCGACGCCGGCCCCGCGACGCCGATCGCATTTGGGCCGCGGGTGGGAATCAGCCGCGCCGCCGACCGTCCGTGGCGTCTGTGGGATCCCACATCGAACGCCGTCTCCGCCTACCGGCGTAGCCCGCGTGCGCCCGCGCCGCCGAGTGCGGGATGATCGAAGCCGTGACTGAGAACGCCCTGACCGAGAACATCGCCTCGACCGAGAACATTGTTGACGAACTGACCTGGCGTGGACTCATCCAGCAGTCCACGGACATCGACGCGCTGCGTCGTGAGGCCGAGGCCGGTCCGGTCACCCTCTATTGCGGCTTCGACCCGACCGGTCCGAGCCTGCACGCAGGACACCTCGTCCCGCTCCTGACGCTCAAGCGGTTCCAGCAGGCCGGGCACAAGCCGATCGTTCTCGCCGGCGGGGCCACCGGGCTCATCGGCGACCCCCGCGATGTCGGCGAGCGGGTGATGAACTCCGCCGACACGGTCGCGGACTGGGCTCAGCGGATCCGCGCCCAGCTCGAACGGTTCGTCTCGTTCGACGGCGACAACGCCGCCGTCGTCGAGAACAACATGAACTGGACCGGCAAGCTGAGCGCGATCGACTTCCTGCGCGACATCGGCAAGCACTTCTCCGTCAACGTCATGCTCGCTCGCGAGACGGTCAAGCGGCGCCTCGAATCGGACGGCATCTCCTACACCGAGTTCAGCTACATGCTGCTGCAGGCCAACGACTACCTGCAGCTGCGGCGCGACCACGGGTGCACGCTCCAGGTCGGTGGCTCCGACCAGTGGGGCAACATCATCGCCGGTGTCGAGCTGAACCGGCGCGTGGACGGTGAGTCGGTGCACGCGATGACCGTGCCGCTGGTCACCTCGTCGGACGGCAAGAAGTTCGGCAAGTCCACCGGGGGCGGCAGCCTGTGGCTCGACCCGGAGATGACCAGCCCCTACGCCTGGTACCAGTACTTCGTGAACACCGGTGACGCCGACGTCATCCGCTACCTGCGCTGGTTCACCTTCCTCGGTCAGGACGAGCTCGCGGAGCTCGAGGTCGAGGTCGCCGAGCGGCCGCAGGCGCGTGTCGCCCAGCGCCGGCTCGCCGCCGAAATGACCACCCTGGTGCACGGGGCCGAGAACACCGCGGCCGTCGAGCTCGCCAGCCAGGCACTGTTCGGGAAGGCCGAACTGCGCGATCTCGACGAGTCGACCCTCGCCGCCGCGTTGACCGAGGCGTCGGTGGCGCAGGTGCGCCCCGGTGAACCGACCGCGATCGTCGATCTGCTGGTCGCCAGCGGGCTGTGCGAGAGCAAGGGCGCGGCGAAGCGTGCGGTCAAGGAGGGCGGCGCGTACGTGAACAACGCCAAGGTCGGCGCGGAGGACTGGACGCCCGAGTCCGGCGACCTGCTGCACGGTCAGTGGCTCGTCATCCGTCGCGGGAAGCGCAACTTCGCCGGCATCCAGCTGTTGCCGGCCTGAGACGGTCCCGGTCGGAGGGCGTCGTCGCCTCGCACATGCGAGGGGCGGCGCCCTCCGCATGTGCGAGGTCCTCGTGGCGGGGACCCTCGAGGAGCCGCGGCGCTGCGTGTGCGGCGTCACATCGTTGTAATTTGTCGCCTGGGGCGGCTCCTGCGGGCGGTGACCTGGGGTTTCACCCGCCCTGGTGTGCCGTGACCAGCGGATTTGCGATGCCGTTCACGGCCACGTAACTTTTGTCGAGTCAGAGCGACACGGACACCGACCCGGCCCGCGAGGGACTGGGACACGAGGTTGGACGAAGGCGCCTGGCAAGCCTGCTGGATCTTGCTTCACCGGTTTGCGCCGGTGGGGGAAATCGGTTAGGCTGGAACAGTTGCCCCGGAGCGGCCGAGAGATAATCTCGGGAGTGATGGTGTGTGCGTGTTCTTTGAGAACTCAACAGTGTGCCGATGAATGTCAGTGCCAAATTATTTGGTACTCCACTCCATCATTTGTATGGGGTGGGTATTTGCTGATCATTCCATTCTTCCGTCTGGGATGGTCAGTGTTTAGCTAGTTTGAGTTTTTTTGCTAGTGATTTGACTCGATGTCTATGACTGATTGCCGGTTCGCCGGCCAATCCAGAGTCTTCAACGGAGAGTTTGATCCTGGCTCAGG
>NZ_JBSFSC010000005.1:0-681105 GCF_053589555.1 Rhodococcus sp. NPDC003322
ATGCCCTGCTGGCCGACGGCGAGAGGGGCGTCCTGGTCGGGGCGGAGGGCGAGTGCGCGTGGATGTGTGCCCCGCAATGGGCCCGCGGGGGAAGGTCGCTCACGACGGCGTGGTTCTCGTTACTCCTTCGGGGGCTGGACGGCGCGGAACACCTCGGTGTCGGCGGACGCGTCGTCTGTGTGATGGCGGCCCTGCTCGTCGCCATGGCCGGCCGGCCGGAAGATCTCCGTCGGGTTGTCGTCCGAGTAGGGGCCCTCGGCAAACCCGTACCCGTCGCCGCTCTCGTCCGACCACTGATCCTCGTGCGCCCACTGATCGGTCGCCTCGGCGGCACCCGCCGCGCCGACCGCGACCGGCACCTGGGCCGGGGCGGCGACGGCCGCCCGCTCGCCCTTCTCCGCGTCCCGGTGGGCGATGAACCGGCCCACGGCGACCGCGAGCATCGCGGGTACGAACACGAGCAGCAGGGTGAACGCGGCGCCGGAGGTCAGCTCGAAGAACAGCGAGTTCTCGCCGAGCGCGATGTCCGAGACGGCGCCGACGAGCCAGCAGACCGCGCCCGAGAGCAGTCCGGCGACCGCCGCGGCCTTGAGCCACCGCATCGTCAGGTCCGCCTCGTCGCCCTCGGCCGGATGCGCCCGGGCGTCGCGGATGCCGTCGATGCCCGCCCAGACGAGGGCCGCGAGAACGACGACGATGATGCCGAGCCACCGCATCAGGGAGCCGTGCAGGGGCCACGCGGTGATGGCGATTCCGAGCACGACGCGCGTCACGACGTGCACGAAAGCCATACCGAGACCACGAACAATCCAGGGGTTCATGCGGACAGCGTAACGAGCATCACGTTCGCGTTGTGACCCAACCGACACTCGAGGTGACAGACATCCGGCGAATCGGACGATCGCCCTCGTCCGGATCGGGCTCGACCTGTCGTACGTTGAACACATGTCCTCTGCCGACCATGCGGCGCGACGTGCCGCCCTGCGCCACCTGCTCGCCGACCGCGACCTCGACGTTCTGCTGGTCACCGACCTGCTCAACATCCGCTACCTGACCGGGTTCACCGGCTCGAACGCGGCGCTGATCGTCGACCGCGGCGACGAGCGGGGCGCGGAGGACGGCACGATCATCTGCACCGACGGTCGCTACGTCACCCAGGTCGGTGAGCAGGTGCCGGACCTGCGTGCCCTGATCGACCGGTCGAGCGCCGGCGCGCTGGTCCGCAGCCTCGCCGAGCGGGACGGGGTGCGGGTCGGTTTCGAGAGTCACGTGGTGACCGTCGACGCCCTCGCGGCGTGGCAGTCCGCGGCGCCCGACCTGACCCTGACCCGCAGCCCGGGCCTGGTCGAACGGCTGCGTGAGGTGAAGGACGAACACGAGATCGGTCTGCTGCGTCGGGCCTGCGCAGCGGCGGACCTGGCCCTGGCGGTGCTGATCGAGCGCGGGGGCCTCCGGCCGGGTCGGACCGAGCGGGAGGTCGGCCGGGAGCTCGAGTTCCTGATGCTCGAACACGGCGCCGACGGCATCTCGTTCGAGACGATCGTCGCGGCCGGGGCGAACTCGGCGATCCCGCACCACCGGCCCACCGACGCGGTGCTGGCGTCGGGGGACTTCGTCAAACTCGACTTCGGTGCGACCGTCGCGGGGTACCACTCCGACATGACCCGTACCTTCGTGCTCGAGTCGGCGGCGGCCTGGCAGCGCGACGTGTACGACCTGGTGCTGCGCTCGCAGGCGGCAGGCCGGGCGGCGTTGGCGCCGGGCATCGAGGTGGGCGCGGTGGACGCTGCGTCCCGTGCGGTGATCGAGGAGGCGGGCTACGGGGAGCTGTTCCTGCACGGTCTCGGACACGGCGTCGGCCTCGAGATCCACGAAGCGCCGGGGATCGGCAAGGGCGGCACCGGTACACTGCTAGCCGGTGCTGCGGTGACCGTGGAGCCGGGGGTGTACTTCTCCGGGCGCGGAGGCGTCCGGATCGAGGACACCCTCGTGGTTCGCGAGCAGGAGCCGGAGCTCCTCACGCTCACCAGCAAAGATTTGACAATCGTCTAAAGGAGACGCGAAGCCAGTGGCTGACACCAGTGATTTCAAGAACGGGCTCGTGCTGAAGATCGAGGGCCAGCTCTGGCAGATCATCGAGTTCCAGCACGTCAAGCCGGGTAAGGGCCCCGCGTTCGTCCGCACCAAGCTCAAGAACGTGCTCTCCGGCAAGAACGTGGACAAGACCTTCAACGCCGGCGTCAAGGTCGAGACCGCGACCGTCGACCGCCGCGACATGACGTACCTGTACCACGACGGCAGCGACTACGTCTTCATGGACGGCGACACCTACGACCAGATCTCGATCGGCGAGGCCACCGTCGGTGACGGCCACCGCTTCCTGCTGGAGAACATGCAGGTCCAGGTCGCCACGCACGAGGGCGAGCCGCTGTTCGTCGAGCTCCCGGTCACCGTCGAGCTGCTGGTCCAGCACACCGATCCCGGACTGCAGGGCGACCGCTCCACCGGCGGCACCAAGCCCGCAACCCTGGAGACCGGTGCCGAGGTGCAGGTCCCGCTGTTCATCAACACCGGCGACAAGCTCAAGATCGACTCCCGTGACGGCAACTACCTGGGTCGCGTGAACTCGTAGCGTGACCGACAGCAAGAAGAAGTTCGGGGCCCGGCACAAGGCCCGCAAGCGCGCCGTCGACTTCCTGTTCGAGGCGGAGGCGCGTGACCTCGACCCGGTGAACCTCGCGGCCGAGCGTGTCGAGCTGTCCACCAAGGACGACACCGTCGCGCCCGTCAACCCGTACACGGTGACCGTGGTGACCGGCGTCGCGGAGAACCTGGACCGGCTGGACCGGGTCATCTCGGACCATCTGCAGGACTGGACGCTCGACCGGCTGCCCGCCGTCGATCGCGCCATCCTGCGGATCGCGGTCTGGGAACTGTTCCACGCGACCGACGTGCCGCCGGTGGTGGCCGTCGACGAAGCGGTCGAGCTCGCCAAGGAACTGTCCACGGACGAGTCGCCGGGGTTCGTCAACGGCATCCTCGGGCAGGTCGTCCTGGTCGCACCCCAGGTGCGGGCGGCGGCGGCGGCGACCGCGCAGTCTGCCTCGCCGCAGCAGTCGGCGAACACGGACGACGCCTGATCCGAACACCTCGGCTCCGCCTGGCCGAAGGGCACCTTCGTACGGTCCGACCGTACGAAGGTGCCCTTCGGTCGTTCCGGGTGTTGTGGCTGAGCACACCCCGTGCGGGTGCGGGTGATCGAGGCCCGCGCTGATAGGCTGAGCGACGTCAGACATCCTTTAACGACCCGTCCCGAGAGGCGGAGAAGGAGGTCCAGTTTGTCCACGCCTGCCGACTCCTCGGCGCACGAAGAACCCGGGGCGCCCAAGCCCTCCGGCCGCGAGTTGCTCTCCGCAGCCGACGTCGGTCGCACGATCGCCCGGATCGCGCACCAGATCATCGAGAAGACCGCGCTCGACGCGGAGACCGATCCACCTCGGGTGGTGTTGATCGGGATCCCGACCCGCGGCACAACGCTCGCTCACCGCCTCGCGGCGAAGATCGAAGAGTTTTCCGGGATCCGGCCACCGGTCGGTTCCCTCGACATCACCCTCTACCGCGACGACCTGCGTACCAAGCCGCACCGGCCGCTCGAGCGCACCTCGGTGCCGGACGGCGGCGTGGACAGCGCGCTGGTGATCCTCGTCGACGACGTGCTCTTCTCCGGCCGCTCGGTGCGGTCCGCGCTGGACGCGCTGCGCGACCTCGGTCGCCCGCAGGCCGTGCAGTTGGCGGTTCTCGTCGACCGCGGCCACCGCGAACTGCCGCTGCGCGCCGACTACGTCGGCAAGAACGTGCCCACCGCGCGCAGCGAGGACGTCCAGGTGCTGCTGGTCGAACAGGACGGCGTCGATGCCGTCACGCTCAGCAGCGGAGAGAATGAGGGAACCGCCCAGTGAAGCATCTGCTCTCGGTCACCGACCTGACCGCGGAGTCGGCCACCGCACTGCTCGACGAGGCCGAACGATTCCAGCAGGCGCTGCTCGGCCGTGAGGTCCGCAAGCTGCCGACCCTGCGCGGTCGCACCGTGATGACCGTGTTCTTCGAGAACTCCACCCGCACCCGCGTCTCGTTCGAGGTCGCCGGCAAGTGGATGAGCGCGGACGTGATCAACGTCAGCGCCTCGAGTTCGTCGGTGAAGAAGGGGGAGTCGCTGCGCGACACGGCGCTGACCCTGCACGCCGCCGGCGCGGACGCGCTGATCGTGCGACACCCCGCGTCGGGTGCGGCGCACCGGATCGCGGAGTGGACGGGCGCCGACGGCGACGGACCCGCGGTGATCAACGCCGGTGACGGCACCCACGAGCACCCCACGCAGGCGCTGCTCGACGCACTGACCCTGCGTCAGCGGCTCGGCGAGATCGCCGGCAAGCGGATCGCGATCGTCGGCGACATCCTGCACAGCCGGGTGGCCCGCTCGAATGCCTTCCTGCTGGCCATGCTCGGTGCCGAGGTGGTGCTGGTCGCGCCGCCGACCCTGCTCCCCGTCGGGGTGTCCACCTGGCCCGTCTCGGTCTCGCACTCGCTCGACGCCGAACTGCCCGGCCTGGACGCCGTGCTGATGCTGCGGGTGCAGGCCGAGCGGATGAACGGCGGGTTCTTCCCGTCGCCCCGCGAGTACTCGGTCACCTACGGGCTGTCCGAGAAGCGCATGGCGCAGCTGCCCGAGCACGCGGTCGTGCTGCACCCCGGTCCGATGCTCCGCGGCATGGAGATCTCGTCCGCCGTCGCAGATTCACCGAAAACTGCTGTACTGCAGCAGGTTACGAATGGAGTTCACATCCGCATGGCCGTGTTGTTCGGATTGCTGGTCGGAACCGAGGAGGGGGCGGCGCTGTGAGCTCTCCCGAAGTCCTCATCACCGGTGCCCGGATCTACGGCGAGGGCGAGCCGACCGACGTGCTGATCCGCGGTGGCGAGATCGCCGAGATCGGTGCAGGCCTCGAATCACCCGAGGGCGCGACCGTCGTCGACGCCGCGGGCCAGATCCTGCTGCCGGGCTTCGTGGACATGCACACGCACCTGCGCGAGCCCGGCCGTGAGGACACCGAGACCATCGAGTCCGGGTCGGCGGCCGCCGCGCTCGGCGGTTACACCGCGGTGTTCGCGATGGCCAACACCAATCCCGTCGCCGACTCCGTGGTCGTCACCGACCACGTGTGGCGCCTCGGGCAGGAGGTCGGCCTCGTCGACGTCCATCCCGTCGGAGCGGTCACCGTCGGTCTCGCGGGCAAGCAGCTCGCCGAGATGGCGATGATGGCCGGCGGCGTCGGGCAGGTCAAGATGTTCTCCGACGACGGCCACTGCGTCGACGACCCGCTGATCATGCGCCGCGCCCTCGAATACTCCAGTGCGCTCGGCGTCCTGATCGCCCAGCACGCCGAGGAGCCGCGGCTGACCGTCGGTGCCGTCGCGCACGAGGGCCCGACCGCCGCCCGTCTCGGCCTCGGCGGCTGGCCGCGCGCCGCGGAGGAGTCGATCGTCGCCCGGGACGCACTGCTCGCCCGGGACGCGGGCGCCCGAGTCCACATCTGCCACGCGTCCACCGCGGGCACCGTCGAACTGCTGAAATGGGCCAAGGGGCAGGGCATCTCGATCACCGCCGAGGTCACCCCGCACCACCTGCTGCTCGACGATTCGCGGCTCGAGACCTATGACGGCGTGAACCGGGTGAACCCGCCGCTGCGCGAACGCTCCGATGTGGAGGCACTGCGCGCGGCGCTCGCCGACGGCACCGTCGACTGCGTCGGCACCGACCACGCCCCGCACGCCGAGCAGGACAAGTGCTGCGAGTTCGCGCAGGCGCGGCCCGGCATGCTTGGGCTCGAGACCGCGCTGTCGATCATCGCGCAGACCATGGTCGAGCCCGGCCTGCTCGACTGGCGTGGCGTCGCGAAGGTGATGAGCGAACGCCCCGCGGAGATCGTCGGACTGCCCGACCAGGGCCGTCCGATCGCGGTCGGCGAGCCGGCCAACCTGACCCTGGTCGACCCGAGCCGCGAATGGATCGTGCACGGGCCCGACCTCGCCTCGATCGCGAACAACACCCCCTACGAGGCGATGACGTTCGGCGCCAAGGTCACCGCCACGCTGCTGCGCGGCAAGCCGACCGTGCTCGACGGGAAGGTGCAGCGATGAGCCGGGTGCTGATCACCGTCGGGTTCATCGCGGTGTGGGTGCTGTTCGTGGCACTGATGTACTGGGGCTGGAAGGGCCGGGCCAAGCGCCAGCAGGATCGGGTCGGGGAACTGCCCGCGGTGCCGGCCGACCTCGGTGCCCAGCTGATCGCCCCGAGCACCGGGCTGTACGTCGGCAGCACGCTCGCGCCGAGCTGGCAGGACCGGATCGCGGTCGGGGACCTCGGGTTCCGCGCGACCGGACAGCTCAGCCGCCACGAGCGTGGTGTCCTGCTGGAACGCGACGGGGCATCGGCGATCTGGATCCCGCAGGAGTCGATCCGTGCGATCCGCACCGAGCGCGGCCTGGCGGGCAAGGTCATGAGCAAGGACGGCGTCCTGGTGATCCGGTGGGAGCTGCCCACCGGAACGGAGATCGACACCGGATTCCGTGGAGACGACAAGACCGTGTACCCGGTCTGGGTGAACGAAGTGAGCCAGTGATGGCTGCTGAACGGAGAGAAAGCGTGAGCATCGTGCATGGTGGGCCCGCGGCCCTGGTCCTCGAGGACGGACGGATCTTCCGCGGCGTCGAATTCGGCGCCGTCGGACAGACCCTCGGCGAGGCGGTGTTCTCCACCGGCATGACCGGCTACCAGGAGACGCTCACCGACCCCAGCTACCACCGCCAGATCGTGGTCGCCACCGCGCCGCAGATCGGCAACACCGGCTGGAACGGCGAGGACGGCGAGGCGCTGTCCGCCGGACCGCAGGCGTCCGGCGAGTCGAACAAGATCTGGGTCGCCGGCTACGTGGTCCGTGACCCGTCCCGCCGCACCTCCAGCTGGCGATCGACCGGGTCGCTGCAGGACGAGCTGGTCGCCCAGGGCGTCGTGGGCATCGCCGGAATCGACACCCGCGCCCTGGTCCGGCACCTGCGCACCCGCGGCTCGATGCGCGCCGGTGTCTTCTCCGGCAGTGCGCTCACCGATGACGCCACCATGCTCGCGGCCGTCCAGGGCCAGCCGTCGATGCTCGGCGCCGACCTGGCCCGCGAGGTCAGCACCGATGCCGGCTACGTCATCGAACCGATCGGTGGCGAGGCACGGTTCACCGTCGCCGCCATCGACCTCGGCATCAAGACCAACACCCCGCGGATGTTCGCCGAGCGCGGCATCCGCGTGCACGTGCTGCCGTCCACGGCGAGTCTCCAGCAGATCCTCGACCTGAACGCCGATGGAGTGTTCCTGTCCAACGGCCCCGGCGACCCGGCGACCGCGGACGGTGCGGTGCACCTGACCAAGGAGGTCCTCGGACAGGGCCTGCCCCTGTTCGGCATCTGCTTCGGCAACCAGATCCTCGGCCGCGCACTGGGACTGAGCACCTACAAGATGAAGTTCGGTCACCGCGGCATCAACATCCCGGTGGTCGAGCACGAGACCGGCCGGATCGCGATCACTGCGCAGAACCACGGGTTCGCACTCGAGGGCGAGGCCGGTCAGGAATTCGACACCCCGTTCGGTCGCGCCCAGGTCAGCCACACCTGCGCCAACGACGGCGCGGTCGAGGGTGTCCGTCTGCTCGACGGCTCCGCCTTCTCCGTGCAGTACCACCCCGAGGCCGCGGCCGGCCCGCACGACGCCGCGTACCTGTTCGACCGCTTCACCAGCCTGCTCGAAGGAGCCAAGAACTAATGCCACGCCGCACAGATCTTCAGCACATCCTGGTGATCGGTTCCGGACCGATCGTCATCGGCCAGGCCTGCGAGTTCGACTACTCCGGCACCCAGGCGTGCCGCGTGCTCCGCGAGGAGGGCCTGCGGGTCTCGCTCGTCAACTCCAACCCGGCCACGATCATGACCGACCCGGAGTTCGCCGACGCCACCTACGTCGAGCCGATCACCGCCGACTTCGTCGAGAAGGTCATCGCCCGAGAAGCCGAGCAGGGCAACAAGATCGACGCCGTGCTCGCCACTCTCGGCGGGCAGACCGCACTGAACACCGCCGTCGCGCTGCACGAGCGCGGCATCCTCGCCAAGTACGACGTCGAGCTGATCGGCGCCGACTTCGACGCCATCCAGCGCGGTGAGGACCGGCAGAAGTTCAAGGACATCGTCGCCAAGGTCGGCGGCGAGTCGGCCCGCTCGCGGGTCTGCTTCACGATGGAGGAGGTGCGCGACACCGTTGCCGAGCTCGGCTACCCGGTCGTCGTGCGGCCGTCCTTCACCATGGGCGGCCTCGGCTCCGGCATGGCGTACAACGAGAAGGACCTCGAGCGCATCGCCGGTGGCGGCCTGGCCGCGTCCCCGACCGCGAACGTCCTGATCGAGGAGTCCATCCTCGGCTGGAAGGAGTACGAGCTCGAGCTCATGCGCGACGGCCGCGACAACGTGGTCATCGTCTGCTCGATCGAGAACGTCGACCCGGTCGGTGTGCACACCGGTGACTCGGTGACCGTCGCCCCGGCGATGACGCTCACCGACCGCGAGTACCAGAAGATGCGCGACCTCTCGATCGCGATCCTGCGCGAGGTCGGCGTCGACACCGGCGGCTGCAACATCCAGTTCGCGATGGACCCGGCCGACGGCCGCCTCGTCGTCATCGAGATGAACCCGCGCGTGTCCCGCTCGTCGGCGCTGGCGTCGAAGGCGACCGGCTACCCGATCGCGAAGATGGCCGCCAAGCTGGCCATCGGGTACACCCTCGACGAGATCGTCAACGACATCACCAAGGAGACCCCGGCCTGCTTCGAGCCCACGCTCGACTACGTCGTGGTCAAGGCCCCGCGCTTCGCCTTCGAGAAGTTCCCCGGCGCCGACGGCACCCTGACCACCACGATGAAGTCGGTCGGCGAGGCGATGTCCATCGGCCGCAACTTCACCGAGGCGTTCGGCAAGGTCATGCGCTCGCTGGAGACCAAGCGGGCCGGCTACTGGACCGGCCCCGAGGTCGAGGCCGAGAGCCTGGAGGCCCTGCTGAAGGACCTGTCGGTCCCGCAGGACGGCCGCATGTACGGCATCCAGAAGGCCTTCGCGCTCGGCGCGACCGTGGAGCAGCTGTTCGACGCGACCAAGATCGATCCGTGGTTCCTCGACCAGTTCCAGCAGATCCACGAGCTGGGCGAGCAGATCCGCGCCGCCGAGAACCTCGACGAGCCGACGCTGCGCCAGGCCAAGTACCACGGCCTGTCGGACCGCCAGATCGCCGCACTGCGCCCCGAACTCGGCGACGACCGGGCCGGGGAGGACGCCGTTCGTGCGCTGCGCGACGAGTTGAAGGTGCACCCGGTCTACAAGACCGTCGACACCTGTGCCGCCGAGTTCGAGGCCAGGACCCCGTACCACTACTCGACGTACGAGCTGGACCCGAACGCGGAGACCGAGGTCGCCGAACAGCGAGACAAGCCGAAGGTGCTGATCCTCGGCTCCGGCCCGAACCGCATCGGCCAGGGCATCGAGTTCGACTACTCGTGCGTGCACGCGGCGCTGACGCTGTCCGAGGCCGGATACGAGACCGTGATGGTCAACTGCAACCCGGAGACCGTCTCCACCGACTACGACACCGCGGACCGGCTGTACTTCGAGCCGCTGACCTTCGAGGACGTGCTCGAGGTGTTCCGCGCGGAGTCGGCGTCGGGCACCGTCGCCGGCGTCATCGTGCAGCTCGGCGGCCAGACCCCGCTGGGTCTGGCGCGGCGGCTCAAGGAGGCCGGGGTCCCGATCGTCGGCACCAGCCCCGAGGCCATCGACCTGGCCGAGGACCGCGGCGAGTTCGGTCGCGTGCTCACCGAGGCCGGCCTGCCCGCGCCGAAGTTCGGCACCGCCACCACCTTCGACGGCGCCCGCGACATCGCCGCGGGCATCGGGTACCCGGTGCTCGTGCGTCCGTCGTACGTGCTCGGCGGCCGCGGCATGGAGATCGTCTACGACGAGCAGTCGCTGCGGGACTACATCTCCCGTGCCACCGAGATCTCCGACGACCGCCCGGTCCTCGTCGACCGGTTCCTGGAGGACGCCGTCGAGATCGACGTCGACGCGCTGTGCGACGGCACCGAGGTGTACCTCGGTGGCGTGATGGAGCACATCGAGGAGGCAGGCATCCACTCCGGTGACTCGGCCTGTGCGCTGCCGCCGATCACTCTCGGACGCGCCGACCTGGAGAACGTGCGCCGCTCCACCGAGGCCCTCGCGAAGGGCATCGGCGTCAAGGGCCTGCTCAACGTGCAGTACGCGCTCAAGGACGACATCCTCTACGTGCTCGAGGCCAACCCGCGCGCGTCGCGGACCGTGCCGTTCGTCTCCAAGGCGACCGCGGTGCAGCTGGCGAAGGCGTGCGCCCGGGTGATGCTCGGCGAGTCCATCGCCGACCTGCGGGCCTCCGGGGTGCTGCCCGCGAAGGGCGACGGCGGTACCACGCCGGACGGCGCGCCGATCGCGGTCAAGGAGGCGGTGCTGCCGTTCAACCGGTTCCGTCGCGCCGACGGCACCGGCATCGACACCCTGCTGAGCCCGGAGATGAAGTCGACCGGCGAGGTGATGGGCATCGACAAGGACTTCGGTACCGCGTTCGCCAAGAGCCAGACCGCGGCCTACGGGTCGCTGCCGACGAGCGGCCGGGTGTTCGTCTCCGTCGCGAACAAGGACAAGCGGTCGCTGATCTTCCCGGTCAAGCGGCTCGCCGACCTCGGTTTCGAGATCCTCGCGACCGAAGGGACAGCGGATGTTCTGCGCCGCAACGGAATCGAGTGCGAGCAGGTGCACAAGCACTCCGGGGAGACCCTGCCCGAGGGCGCGCTGACGATCGTCGACCAGATCAAGGCCGGCGACGTCGACATGGTGATCAACACGCCGTACGGCAACTCGGGACCGCGCGTCGACGGGTACGAGATCCGCAGCGCGGCGGTGTCGGCGAACATCCCGTGCATCACCACCGTCCAGGGCGCCTCCGCGGCCGTCCAGGGCATCGAGGCGGGTATTCGCGGTGACATCGGGGTGCGTTCGCTGCAGGACCTGCACGCCGTGCTGCGCGAGCAGACCTCGTGACCGAACCCGCTTGGGGCGACCGGCTCCGGACCGCGGTCCGGAGCCGGGGTCGGCTGTGCGTCGGCATCGACCCGCACCCGCCGCTGCTCGAGGCGTGGGGGCTGCCGCGGAGCGCCGCGGGACTCGGGGCGTTCGCCGAGATCTGCGTCGAGGCGTTCGCAGGCGAGGTGGCCCTCGTGAAGCCGCAGGTGGCGTTCTTCGAGGCGTACGGCTCCGCAGGCTTCGCGGTGCTCGAGAGCACGATCGTGGCGTTGCGGGAGGCGGGCACCCTGGTGGTCGCCGACGCCAAGCGCGGCGACATCGGCTCGACGATGTCGGCCTATGCGCAGGCATGGCTCGGCGACGGCTCGCCCCTGGCTTCGGACGCGGTGACGGTGTCGCCGTACCTCGGTTTCGGGGCGCTCGATCCGGCGGTCGCGCTGGCCACCGAGACCGGCAGGGGACTGTTCGCGCTGGCCCGCACCTCCAATCCCGAGGGTGGGGTGTTGCAGGGCGCCAGGACCGCCGCTGACGGCGTTTCCGCTGGGCAGGGTCCGTCCGGTGCCGGGCAGGGGCCGTCGGTGGCCCAGTCGATCGTGGACGCCGCAGTGGCGCAGAACCGTGACGGCAACGACACGGTGGGCCTGGTCGTCGGGGCGACCCGCGGCCATGGCCTGGATTTGTCGGAGTTTTCCGGCCCGATCCTCGCTCCCGGCCTCGGCGCGCAGGGCGCCACCGTGACGGATCTCGCAGAGATTTTCGAAGGATCGCGAGAGTTGTTGCTGCCCAACACTTCTCGAGACGTCCTCAAGCACGGTCCGTCCGTGACCGGGCTGCGAGGGGCGGCGCAGCGGGTCCGCGACGAGGTCGAGGCGGGCCTCGCATAGCCGACCCGGTTCGACGCCGCCGTCCCGGGGGTGGGTTAGCAATCGGCGCCCGGCGTGAGTACGGTCGCTATCGCCCCTGGTTATCCGGGGGTTGTAGACATTGCACACGACGAGACGGAGGAACCGTGGCCCTTCCCCAGTTGACCGATGAGCAGCGCGCTGCTGCTTTGGAGAAGGCGGCTGCCGCCCGTAAGGCCCGGGCTGAGCTCAAGGAGCGCCTCAAGCGCGGCGGCACCGACCTCAAGCAGGTCCTCAAGGATGCCGAGAACGACGAGATCCTCGGCAAGATGAAGGTCTCGGCCCTGCTCGAGGCCCTGCCCAAGGTGGGCAAGGTCAAGGCGCAGGAGATCATGACCGAGCTGGAGATCGCCCCGACCCGCCGCCTGCGCGGCCTCGGCGATCGCCAGCGCAAGGCCCTGCTGACCAGGTTCGATTTCGAGGCCTGAGTTCACAGGTGGCTGACGCATACAACGTGTCAGACCGCGAGACCACCCCGCCGCCCGCGGCGGGGGAGAACGCAGTGCGGAGGGGCCGGCTGGTGGTACTGGCCGGCCCCTCCGCCGTCGGTAAGTCGAGCGTGGTGCGCAAGCTCCACGACCGGCTCCCCGACCTGGTCTTCAGCGTGTCTGCAACGACGAGAGACCCGCGACCCGGCGAGGTCGACGGCCGTGACTACCGGTTCGTCACGCCGGCCGAATTCGATCGGATGATCGCAGACGGCGACCTGCTCGAGTGGGCAGAGATCCACGGCGGACTGCAGCGGTCGGGAACCCCGGCCGCCCCGGTGCGGGCCGCGATGGAGGCCGGACACCCGGTGCTGGTGGAGGTCGACCTGGCCGGCGCCCGCGCCGTCCGGGCCGCGATGCCGGAGGCGGTGCTCGTGTTCATGGCGCCGCCCAGCTGGGAGGAACTGGTCTCGCGGCTGACCTCCCGCGGCACCGAATCCGAGGAAGCCGTCGCGCGGCGATTGGAGACCGCGCGTGTCGAACTCGACGCCCAGGACGAGTTCGACGAGGTGATCGTGAACCACGACGTCGACCGAGCCTGCGACGAGTTGGTATCCTTGTTGGTCGGCAACAAGCGATAGCACCTCTTGTCGTAATTTCGTCTGTTCTCAACCGCACCACCAGGAGACCTAGTGAGCGCAACCACCGTCGCGACCGATCGTCACGGCATCCCGGCCTACGACACCCCGCTGGGCATCACGAACCCGCCGATCGACGAGCTGCTCGAGCGCACCTCCTCGAAGTACGCTCTGGTGATCTACGCGGCCAAGCGGGCCCGGCAGATCAACGACTACTACAACCAGCTCGGCGACGGCATCCTCGAGTACGTCGGCCCGCTGGTCGAGCCGGGCCTGCAGGAGAAGCCGCTGTCCATCGCGATGCGCGAGATCCACTCGGACCTGCTCGAGCACACCGAGGGCGAGTGACCCGCTCCTCTCACAGCGGAGTGACCCACTCCGCCAGCCCCGCACACGTGCGGATACTGTGACGTCCGTGACGGATTCACATTCCGATACCGCCGGTTCACCGCGACGCATCGTCGTCGGGGTGAGCGGCGGTATCGCCGCATACAAGGCATGTTCGATCATCCGCAGCTTCACCGAGGCAGGTCATCACGTCCGCGTGGTGCCGACCGCGGCGGCGTTGGAGTTCGTCGGCAGGGCCACGTTCGAGGCCCTGTCGGGCAACCCGGTGGACACCGAGGTGTTCGCCGACGTACCACAGGTCCCGCACGTGCGGCTCGGGCAGGAGGCCGACCTGGTCGTCGTCGCGCCCGCCACCGCCGACCTGATGGCGCGCGCCGCGCACGGCCGCGCCGACGACCTCCTGACCGCGACCCTGCTCACGGCCCGCTGCCCGGTGCTGTTCGCGCCGGCGATGCACACCGAGATGTGGGAGCACCCCGCCACCGTCGACAACGTCGCCACCCTCCGGTCGCGCGGGGTCGTCGTCATCGAACCGGCGTCGGGCCGGCTGACCGGGAAGGACACCGGCGCGGGCAGGCTGCCCGACCCGGACGAGATCGTCGCGCTGGCGAACCTGCTGATGGAGCGCGCGGACGGGCTGCCGCGCGACCTGGAGGGCAAGCGGATCGTGGTCTCCGCGGGCGGCACCCGCGAGCCACTCGACCCGGTGCGGTTCCTCGGCAACCGGAGCTCGGGCAAGCAGGGCTACGCGATCGCCCGGCTCGCCGCCCAGCGTGGCGCCCAGGTCACCCTGATCGCCGGCTACACCGCGGAGCTGGCCGATCCGGCCGCCGTGGACGTGGTCCGGGTCAAGACCGCGCAGGAGATGAAGGTGGCGGTCGACAGAGCTGCCGGGATCGGCGCCGCCGCCGGTGCTGCAACCGCCGCCGACGCGGTCGTGATGGCCGCCGCGGTGGCCGACTTCCGGCCGTCGACGGTGGCGGCCGCCAAGATCAAGAAGGGCGCCGACGAGCCCGACGTGATCCCGCTGACTCGCAACGACGACATCCTCGCCGGACTGGTCCAGGCCCGCCGCGACGGTGACCTGCCCGCCGGTATCCGGATCGTCGGGTTCGCCGCCGAGACCGGGGACGCGCAGGGCGACGTCCTCACCCATGCCCGGGCCAAGTTCGCCCGCAAGGGCTGTGACCTGCTCGTCGTCAACGCCGTCGGTGACGGCAAGGCGTTCGAGGTGGACAGCAACGACGGCTGGCTGCTCGCCTCGGACGGGTCGGAGCACGCGCTCGCCCACGGCTCGAAGGCGCTGATGGCGAGTCGGGTGCTCGATGCGGTCACCGACCTGCTTTCCGGCTAGCCACGCGGGTTGCGGGTGCCGGGTGAGCCGGATACTCGTACTGTGAAGTCATACGCGGCAACCGGTGCCCGGTTGCCTGATTCGAATTGTTCTTATCCGTACAGCCAGGCACTAGGGTCGTGTCCGGTACACAACGTCAGTTGGTGAGAGGGAGATCTGTGAGCAAGTCCGGTAGTCGGCTATTCACCAGTGAGTCCGTGACCGAGGGTCACCCCGACAAGATCTGTGACGCGATCAGCGACTCCGTCCTCGACGCCCTGCTCGAACAGGATCCGCGCAGCCGCGTCGCAGTCGAGACGCTGGTGACGACCGGCCAGGTGCACGTCGCGGGTGAGGTCACCACCTCCGCCTACGCGGACATCCCGAAGATCGTGCGCGACAAGGTGCTCGAGATCGGCTACGACTCGTCGGCGAAGGGCTTCGACGGCAACTCGTGCGGCGTGAACATCGCGATCGGCGCGCAGTCCCCGGAGATCGCGCAGGGCGTCGACCATTCGCACGAGGCGCGGGTCGAGGGCAGCTCCGACGACGACATCGACCGTCAGGGCGCCGGTGACCAGGGTCTGATGTTCGGGTACGCGTGCACCGACACGCCCGAGCTGATGCCGCTGCCGATCGCGCTCGCGCACCGGCTCTCGCGCCGCCTCACCGAGGTCCGCAAGACCGGCGTGCTGCCGTACCTGCGTCCGGACGGCAAGACCCAGGTCACCATCGAGTACGACGGCGACCGGCCGGTCCGCCTCGACACGGTGGTCGTGTCCACGCAGCACGCCGCCGACATCGACCTGGACAACCTGCTCACCCCGGACATCCGGGAGAAGGTGCTCGGCTCGGTGCTCACGGATCTCGCCAGTGAGACCCTCGACACCTCGAACGTCCGCCTGCTGGTCAACCCCACGGGCAAGTTCGTGCTCGGCGGCCCGATGGGCGATGCCGGCCTGACCGGCCGCAAGATCATCGTCGACACCTACGGTGGCATGGCCCGCCACGGCGGCGGCGCCTTCTCCGGCAAGGACCCGTCGAAGGTGGACCGCTCGGCCGCGTACGCGATGCGCTGGGTGGCGAAGAACGCGATCGCCGCGGGCCTCGCGGACCGCATCGAGGTTCAGGTCGCGTACGCGATCGGCAAGGCCGCCCCGGTCGGGCTGTTCGTCGAGACGTTCGGCACCGAGAAGACCGACCCGGCCCGCATCCAGGCCGCGATCTCGGAGATCTTCGACCTGCGTCCCGGCGCGATCATCCGCGACCTGGACCTGCTGCGCCCGATCTACGCGCAGACCGCGGCGTACGGCCACTTCGGCCGCACCGACGTCGACCTGCCGTGGGAGCACACGGACCGCGCCGAGAAGCTGCGCGCGGCCGCCGGGCTGTAAGTGATCTCTGCGTCGAGCCGCTCACCGATCCCGGTGGGCGGCTCGCGTCTTTGTGCCCGGTGGGGCGCGTGACCGCCGCCCGTGAGGCCGCGGCCGAGCTGCCGGTCGCGCGGGTGCTGCCGATGCTGCCGCTGCCGCACCTGGACCGGGTGTTCGACTACCTGGTCCCGCGCGAGATGGACGAGCAGGCCGAGCCGGGGGTGCGGGTGCGGATCCGGTTCTCCGGGCGCCTGGTCGACGGTTTCCTGCTCGACCGCGCCGCCACGAGCGAGCATCCCGGCAAACTGGGTTACCTGGAGCGCGTGGTGTCGTCCGAACCGGTGCTCACGCCCGAGGTCGCGACCCTCGTCGACGCCGTCGCCGCCCGGTACGCGGGCACCCGCGCGGACGTGCTGCGGCTCGCGATCCCGCCGCGCCACGCGCGGGTCGAGGCCGAACCGGCGCCCGAGCCCGCCGAGGTCACCGCGGACCCCGTGGACCCGCACCCGTGGACGGCGTACCGGCACGGCGACAGCTTCCTGACCGCCCTCGGTGGTGGTCGCGGACCGCGGGCCGTCTGGCAGGCGTTGCCGGGGGAGGACTGGCCGCGGCGGCTCGCCGAACTCGCCGCCGTGGTCGCGCAGGGCGGCCGGTCGACGGTGCTCGTGGTCCCCGACCAGAAGGACCTCGACCGGGTCGCGCAGGCGTGCGTGGACATCCTCGGCGACGATCTGGTGGTGCCGCTCGCGGCGGGCCTGGGACCGGCCGTGCGCTACCGCCGTTGGCTCGCCGCGCTGCGGGGCACCGCGAAGGTGGTGGTCGGCACCCGGAGCGCGGTGTTCGCGCCGGTGCCCGATCTCGGGCTGATCGTGGTGTGGGACGACGGCGACGACCTGCACGCCGAGCCGCGGTCGCCCTACCCGCACGCGCGTGAGGTGGCGTTGCTGCGCGCCCACGGTACCGGCTGTGCGGCAGTGGTCGCCGCACACTCGCGGACCGCGGAGGCGCAGGCCCTCGTGGACACCGGCTGGGCGAACGACCTGGTCGCCGACCGGGCCGTGGTGCGGGCGCGGGCCCCGCAGGTCACCGCGCTCGCCGACAGCGATCACGCGCTCGCGCGGGACCCCGGTGCGAGGGCTGCGCGGCTGCCCGCGATCGCGTTCTCGGCCGCTCGTGAGGCCCTCTCCGCCGGTGCCGGTGTGCTGGTGCAGGTGCCCCGGCGCGGGTACGTCCCCTCGCTCGCCTGCGGCAAGTGCCGCGCTCCGGCCCGGTGCCGACACTGCAACGGTCCGCTCTCGCTGCCTGCCGCCGCCGGGCCGGACGGGGCGGGGACCCCGAGCTGCCGCTGGTGCGGCGTCGCCGACGCGACGCACCGATGCGGCGCGTGCGGTTCGCGGCAACTGCGTGCCGTGGTGGTCGGTGCGGGTCGCACCGCGGAGGAGCTCGGTCGCGCGTTCCCCGGCGTGCCCGTCCGGACCTCCGGGGGTGGCGACGTCCTAACCACGGTGAAACCCGGTGCGGCGCTGGTCGTCTCGACGGTGGGGGCGGAACCGGTGATGCCCGGCGGGTACGGCGCCGCACTGCTGCTCGACGGGTGGGCGCTCCTCGGCCGCGCAGACCTGCGCGCCGAGGAGGAGACCCTGCGCCGGTGGATGACCGCAGGGGCGCTGGTGCGACCGGCCTCCGAGGGTGGCCGCGTGGTCGTGGTCGCGGACGCGTCGATCCCGGTCGTTCAGGCACTGGTGCGCTGGGACCCGGCCGGCGCGGCGCAGTCGCAGCTGGACCAGCGTGCCGAGGTCCGCTTCCCGCCGACCGTGCACATGGCGGCAGTCGACGGCGGACATGCGGCGATCGAGAGTCTGCTCGCGGCGGCGGCGCTGCCGGACGAGGTGGAGGTCCTCGGGCCGGTGCCGCTGCCACCGGGGGAGCGGTTGCCGCTGCACGGTGACGACCCCGAACCGGACGAGGTCGAGCGGATGCTGCTGCGGGTGCCGCGCGGGGCGGGCGGCGCACTGGCGCGGGCGCTCGCACAGGCCCAGTCGGCGCGCAGCGCGCGCCGGGAGCCCGGATCGGTTCGGGTGCAGATCGATCCGCTGCGCGTCGGATGACGCCCGGACCGTCTAGTCTTCTCGACCATGACCACTGCTCTGGACACTGTCGTCGACGACGAGGTCCCCGCGCCCGCCTCGCCGGGCCGCTGGGATCGGTTGCGGCGCTATCTTGGTCGCCTCCATCCCGTTGGGCTCGCGACGGCGCTGCTGTTCTTCACCTGGTCGATGAGCCCGTCGCTGCTGCCGCGGGCCTGGTATCTGCAGGGTCTCGCGACCGGGATCTCGGTGGCGATCGGCTACGGAATCGGCTGCCTCGCCGCCTGGTTGGTGCGCGGCTGCGGCGTGAGCCCCGCGTGGTCGCCGCGCACCCGCCGGATCGGCTGGTGGCTGCTCGGGGCAGCCGCGGTGATCACCGTCCCGGTGCTCCTCGTCCTGGGCGGTGTGTGGCAGAACCAGGTTCGCGATCTGGTGTCCGTGGAGCACACCGAGAGCGGTCACGCGCTGTTCGTGTTCGTCGTCGCGGTGGTGGTGTGGTTCGTGCTGCTGTCGGCTGCCCGCGGTATCCGCGCAGGCACCATTCGCATGAGCCGGTTCGCCAGGCGGTACGTGCCTCGTGCTGCCGCGAACGTCGCAGGTCTGATCGCGGCGGTCGTGCTCGCTGTGCTGGTGATCAACGGCGCTCTGTACAACGGCTTGATCGCGTTCGCCAACTGGAGCTTTTCGGGGGCCGACACCGCAACGGCCGAGGGCGTCACGGAGCCCACGGCACCCGAGCGCAGCGGGTCACCGGCGTCCGCTCAGGCCTGGGACACCCTCGGCCAGGAGGGCCGGACCTTCGTCGGACGCGGTCCGGACGCCGCCGCCATCACCGCGGTCACCGGACGCCCGGCACTGGAACCGATTCGCGTCTACGCCGGCCGCGAGTCCGCGGACTCGGTCGCCGAGGTCGCGGACCTGGTGGTTGCCGAACTCGACCGCACGAAGGCATGGGAACGAAAGGTGTTGGCGGTCAACACCACCACGGGTCGTGGATGGGTGAACCAGAACGTCGCCTCCTCGCTCGAGTACATCGAGGGTGGCGACACGGCGATCGCGTCGATGCAGTACTCGTTCCTGCCGAGCCCCTTGGCCTTCATCGCGGACCGGCAGACGCCGCAGGTCGCGGGCCGGGCGCTGTTCAACGCGGTGTTCGCGCGCTGGATCGACCTGCCGACGGAGACTCGGCCGAAGCTGGTCGTCTTCGGCGAGAGCCTCGGCTCCTACGGCGGCCAGAACGCGTTCGCGGGCTATCAGGACATGGCCACCCGCGTCGACGGGGCGCTGTGGGTGGGAACGCCGAACTTCACCCCGCAGTGGCAGGAGGTGACGGCGGACCGTGACGCCGGTTCGACCGAGATCCTGCCGGTGATCGACGGGGGTCGGGCAGTGCGGTTCGCGTCCGACCCGCAGGATCTCGACCTGGGAACCGAGTGGGGACCCCGACGGGTCGTGTACTGGCAGCACGCCAGCGATCCGATCGTGTGGTGGTCGCCCTCGCTGCTGTTCAACAAGCCGGACTGGCTCGAGGAGCCGCGGGGCCGCGACGTGGATCCGAACATCAGCTGGATGCCCCTGGTCACGTTCTGGCAGGTGACCCTCGACATGGTGTTCTCGGCGGACGTGCCGGCCGGCCACGGCCATGCCTACGGCCCCGAGGCGGCCGACATGTGGGCGCAGATCCTGTCGCCCGCGGGCTGGACGCAGGCGGACACCGACCGGGTGCGGGCGGCGCTGACCGGGTAATGAGTGGCCTCACACCCGTGTGGTGACCGGCCGCGGAATGCGCGGTTTCGCTGCAGGCGGCCGTTAGCATGCGGCCATGCGCCTGAACGAGTCGAAGCGAACGCGGCCGCGGCAGGAGTCGGTCGCGCGTTCGTCCCGGTCGTGGGCGGACCTGGAGCGCGAGGCTGAGGAGCAGGAGGAGCAGGCCGAGGCCCAGGAAGAGGTCCGGAGCTGGGTGCGCGAGATCGTCGTCGGCCTGGTCGCCGGCGCGGTGGTCAGCGTCGGCACCCTGGTGTTGCAGGCCCGGATCGACGACCAACGACAGGCGGCCGCGGAGCGGGTGGAGAATCTCCGATTCGTCCGTGACCGCAGTGTCGACCTCACTCTCGACCCTGACGGCAACCCGATCCGCAACGCCTTCCAGGGCATCGACCTCGCGGGCCAGAATCTGTCCGGCCTCGATCTGTCCGGCGACAACTTCTTCGAGGCGATCCTCTCCGAGACCGACCTGAGCAGCGTCAGGTTCCAGGGCAGCAACCTGGCCCGCGCCGACCTGTCCGAGTCCGATCTGTCGGACGCGGTCCTCGGGCAGGCGGTCTTGACGGGGGCCAACCTCGCCGGCGCGAACCTCACGGGGGTGGCGCTGACGGATGCAGTGCTCGACGGCATCTGTCACGACGACCGCACGCGCTGGCCCGAGGGCTTCGAGCCGCCGGAGAGCGCCGGGGACTGCTGAGCTGTGAGTTGAACCACTTCGTGGGTTGTCGTAGACCTATTGCCGATATATCGTGGACGTGTCGATATGGACGCGGTCGAGGCGAACGTACGCCCCGTGGTCCGAATTACGAGAGGAACATCCAACATGGAGAACTTCCAGCGAGATTTCGATCGCCGAGGGCGTGGCAGGCGGCCGGGCCGCATCGGTCGCGACGCTCGACGCGACTTCGGGCCATCTACAGGTGGCGCCCCCGGTCCTGACGAATCGGGCTCCGGTGCAGCCGATTTCGGTCCCCGAGGAGACTTCGGTCCGCGTGGTGACTACGGTCCGCGAGGGGATTTCGGTCCCCGTGGTGACTACGGCCCCCGGGGCGACTACGGCCCGCGAGGGGATTTCGGTCCCCGCGGGGACTACGGCCCGCGAGGGCACTACGGTCCCGGCTTCCGGCGCGGAGCCCAGGACCCGGCAGGCGAGCGGGTCGGCCGCGGTCGAGGCCGCGGCGGCCGCGGTCGACGCGGCGACGTCCGGTCGGCGGTTCTGCTGCTGCTCGGGGAGGAGCCGATGCACGGCTACGAACTGATCCAGCGCATCGCCGAACGCAGCAACGGCGTGTGGAAGCCGAGCCCCGGTTCGATCTATCCGGCGCTCGCGCAGCTCGAGGACGAGGGTCTGGTGCTGATCGAGAAGGTCGCCGGCCGCAAGACCGCGCGCCTGACCGAGGCCGGGACGGCGTACGTCGAAGAGCACCGGGCCGACCTCGGCAACCCGTGGGATGAGGTTCGCGCGGCGGTGGGCAGGCCCGCCCAGGAGTTGCGGGCACTGCTCGGTCAGCTGACCAGCGCGGTCCGGCAGGTCGGCTCCGCCGGAACCTCCGAACAGGCCGCGGCCGCGGGCGAGGTGCTCGCCGAGGCGCGTCGCTCGATCTACCGCATCCTCGCGGAGGATCCGGCGCCCCGCTCGGCCACCGCCGCCGAGCCCGACATCGCGGACTGAGCGCCTTTTGCTGTGAATCTCCTGGTAACTCGGCGATGATGGACGACACCATTTGGGTCGGGAGGGGAAACGCAATGTTCAGGAACGTGGTGGCGGCAGCGCTGACGTGTGTCGGTGCGCTGGGGGTGTGGCCCGCCGCGGCGGTGGCAGCGCCGGATCTCGGCAGCGTGGCGGGCTCGGCGGATCCGGGCAGCGTGGGTCCGCCGGTCGGGACCCCGTCGGTGTCACAGACGCCGACGGTGCCGGGCCCTGTGCAGACGACCCACGCCGCAGCCGCCGACTACGCCGACGCCCACCCCGGCAGCGTTCCGCCCGGAACCAACGACTTCGGGTGCCTGCCAACCGATCGCCACCCGAACCCGGTGATCCTCGCGCACGGCAGTGATTCGAACTCCTACTCCGACTGGGCCGCCATCGCCCCTCGGCTGAAGGCCGACGGCTACTGCGTGTTCGCCGTGAACTACGGCGGAGCTCCGGGCGCAGATACGTTCGGCACCGAGGACATGTACCTCAGCGCGGATCAGGTCGCCGAGTTCGTCCACCGCGTGCGCGGTGCGACCGGCGCCGAGAAGGTGGACCTCGTCGGCTTCTCCCAGGGCGCGACGGTGACTCGCTACTTCGTGAACAAGCTCGGCGGCGCGGCGGTCGTGGACCGGTGGGTCGGAGTGGCCTCACCCAGCTACGGGGGCATCTTCTACGGCCTCGTCCCCGTGGCGGACGCGGTCCCCGGAGGGCGCCAGGTGGTCAGCCTGTTCACCACCACGGCGGTCGAGCAGCAGGCGCAGGGCTCGGACTTTCTCGCCGGACTCAACGGCGGTAGCGACACGGTGCCCGGGGTGCAGTACACGACGATCGGCACCCGCTACGACGAGATGATCCAGCCGTACACCAACATCGCGCTGCGCGGTGCGGGCGCGACGAACATCCTGATCCAGGACATGTGCCCGCAGAACAAGACCGGCCACATGAACATGGTCTACGACGCGTTCACCGTCGGCCTCGTCCGGCAGGCACTCGACCCGGCGGCTCCCGCGCCGGCGTGCGTACCGGTACCGCTCGGCACCGGCATGATCGGCATGATCGGGCGCTGACCTCGTGGGGTTTCTCGGCGCGAGAGTGCGCAGGGCACCTCCTACCGTGCTCCGATACTGCTGAACGGCACCGTCAGTTGAATAGGAGTTCCATTGATCGCCGACAGTTCACCGCTCCACGCAGCCTGGTACAGGCTTTTCAGATCAGCTTTGTCGTCATCGGTCAACACACTCTGGCTGCCGTAGTTCATGATGGTGAGTGGCTTGTGCTTCCCGAACAGTTCGCTGGGCCAGGCGGTCTCGCTGATGTTCGCGAAGAAGTGCCGAAGACCGAAGGTGTGACCTATTTCATGAACCAGGGTCTCCACTTGTTCGTTCTCACTCTGCGTGAACATTCGGGGATAGATCACCAGTTCGTGGCGGCCCGGGTCGGGAAAGAAGGCGCTCGCCAGGACACACCCGTTGACGCTGCATCGATCGGACTCCCTCACCACTATCTCGAAGTCCCAGGCGTCGTTTCGCTCGGTGAATTTGACCGGAGCTGCGTCACCCCACGCCAATAGCGCTTTCCCGAACAGCTTCTTGACAGCCGTTCTGGCGGAATCCGGGTTCTCGAAGAGGAGCATGGATCGTTCCTGAAATCGCCACCGCAGGGTGACGTCTTTCGCCCAAAGTGGAATGAACCCCTCCGGCGCATTGATGATGAGTTCGGCCGGTGATCGGTTTCCCGGAGTCGGGAATCCTCGGGTATCGGTGTCGCAAATGGCGCCGGGCCCGTAGGCGTGGACCAGCGGTTCGGCCTCGCGGGCCGCATCATCGCGGTTTCGCGGCCGAAACGGATCGGTGTTCGGCTTGACTTGTGTCGAGTAACCACCACCGGTGGTCAAAGTCGCGGCCTCCGTCTTTCCTGACATCGTGGCCCCCTCCTCCTGGATCCTTGGGTGATCAGTAGGTGCTGAGAATGCGTGAACAACGTCGCTGTGTTCGCAGCCGTGACGCCTCGACCTCGCCGGCCGATCGGTCGAGGTGTTGGCAAGAACCGCCGCCGCGCAGCAGGCTCCGTGTCCACCCGTCCAGATTGATGTCCCCGGTGCGGGAACACACGAGTAGCCGACTACCCGACTTCGAGGTCAGCCATCCGCACCGGGAACTGCGTGTTCCTTCACCCGCTTGTCGCCCCGCTCGTCGTCAGTCGGTTCGGGATGGCCCGCGCGCATCCTTAGACTGTTCACGACACCGCATCGAGTTCCCCGGGAGCAGCCACGTGAGTATCCAGCCCGTTCGCCTCTTCGGCGATCCCGTCCTCCGGACCCGAGCGGACGAGGTGGTCACCTTCGACCGCGAGCTGGAGCAACTGGTGACGGACCTGTTCGACACGATGCGTGATCGCGGCGGCGTCGGGATCGCGGCCCCGCAGATCGGAGTGTTGCTGCGGGTGTTCGCCTACGACTGCGACGGCATGGTCGGGCACCTGGTCAACCCCACCTACCAGGTGCTCGGTGGCGAGGAGCACGTGCGGAGCGAGGGGTGCCTGTCCATTCCCGGTGTGCGCGGCGACGTCCGGCGGGCGATGGATGTCCGCGTCTCCGGCGTCGACCAGCACGGCGAGCCGGTGTCCTTCGAGTACAGCGGGCTCATGGCGCGGTGCGTCCAGCACGAAACCGACCACCTCGACGGGGTGCTGTTCCCGTCCCGGATGGAACCCGAGGCGCGCAAGGTCGCGATGCGGACCATCCGCGAATCCGACTGGTTCCGTGCCGGTGTCACGGTCGGGGGCCGCTGACATGCGCATCGTCTTCGCGGGCACCCCGGAGCCCGCAGTCCCGTCCCTGGCCCGGCTGCTCGCCTCGCCGCGCCACGAGGTGGTCGCCGTGGTGACGCGCCCCGACGCCGTCGCCGGTCGCGGCCGCAAGGTCACCCGGTCACCCGTCGGCCTGCTCGCCGACGAGCACGGCATCGAAGTCCTCACCCCGGCCCGCGCGTCGGATCCCGACTTCCTGTCGCGGCTGCGTGAACTGGCGCCGGACTGCGCCCCCGTCGTCGCGTACGGCGCGCTGCTCCCGCGTCCGGTGCTCGACGTCCCGAAGTACGGCTGGGTGAACCTGCACTTCTCGCTGCTGCCCTCGTGGCGAGGCGCGGCTCCGGTGCAGGCGTCGATCGCGGCCGGTGACGACATGACCGGCGCCAGCGTCTTCCAGCTCGAGGAGGGCCTGGACACCGGGCCGGTGTTCGGGGTCGCCACCGAACGTATCCGGGACACCGACACCACCGGTGACCTGCTCGGCAGGCTCGCGGACAGCGGCGCCGTGCTGCTCGAGTCCGTCCTCGACGGCATCGAGGACGGTGCGCTGACCGCCGTGCCGCAGCCCGTCGACGGCGTCTCACACGCCCCGAAGGTCACCGTGGAGTCGGCGCGGATCCGCTGGGATGCCCCGGCGCAGGCGGTGGATCGCCTGGTCCGCTCGGTGACACCCGCGCCCGGCGCGTGGACGCAGGTGGGGGAGTTGCGGCTCAAGGTCGGCCCGGTGACCCCGGTCCCGGACGGCACACTGCCCGAGCCGCTGGAGGCCGGACAGTTCCTGGTTCGCAAGGACGGCTGCTACGTCGGGACCGCGACGACCGCGGTCCGGTTGAGCCAGGTTCAACCACAAGGAAAGAAGCTCATGGCGGCAGCAGATTGGGCGCGTGGAGCGCGCCTCGACCCCGAGGTGCGTGCACAGTGACCGAGTCCCGTCGTCCCTCCCGTGGCCATCGCGGCGGACCCCGTGCCGGGGCCGAATCCGGGCAGAAGCCCGGGTCCGGGAACCGGAACGCCAAGCGGCCCAACACTCGTCCGCGCCAGGCCAAGCGGCCCGACGGTGCCGGTGTCGATCGGCCCCGGCTCGCGGCGCGGGACGTGCTGCGCGCGGTCCGCGAACGCGACGCCTACGCCAACCTGGTCCTGCCCGCGCTGCTGCGCGAACGGGGCATCGACGGCCGGGACGCGGCCCTGGCCACCGAACTCACCTACGGCGCCTGCCGGGCCCAGGGCCTGCTCGACGCGGTGATCTCCGCCGGTGCCGGCCGGCCGGTCGACGAGATCGACGGCCCGCTGCTCGACGTGCTGCGCCTCGGTGCGTACCAGTTGCTGCGCACCCGGATCTCGGCGCACGCCGCCGTCGACACCTCGGTGGACCTGGTGCGCACCGAATTCGGTGGTGGCCGAGCCGGATTCGTCAACGCGGTGCTCCGTCGCGTCGCGGAGAAGTCCGAGGACGAGTGGGTGACCGCGCTCGCCCCCGACGCCGCGCGGGACCCGGTCGGGCATCTCGCGTTCCGGTACGCCCACCCGGTGTGGATCGCGCAGGCGTTCGCGGACGCGCTCGGCGCGGACGCCGCGGAACTCGAGCAGGTCCTCGCCGCCGACGACGCCCGCCCCGCCGTCCACCTGGTCGCGCGGCCAGGGGAGATCTCCGCCGAGGAGCTGGCGCTGATCACCGGCGGCGAGGTCGGCCCCTACTCGCCGTACGCGGTGCACCTCGACGGCGGCGACCCCGGCCTGCTCGAACCGGTCCGGGAGGGCCTGGCCGCCGTGCAGGACGAGGGCAGCCAGCTCGTGGCTCGCGCCCTCACCCTCGCGCCGGTCGTCGGTGCGGACGGCGGGCGATGGCTGGATCTGTGCGCCGGCCCCGGCGGCAAGGCCGCCCTGCTCGGTGCGCTCGCGGACATCGACGGTGCCCGCGTCGACGCCGTCGAACCCGCGCCGCACCGCGCCGACCTCGTCCGCAAGACCACCCGCGGGTTGCCGGTCGACGTGCACGTCGCCGACGGTCGCGATCCCGGCCTGACACCGGGATTCGACCGGATCCTCGTCGACGCCCCGTGCACCGGTCTCGGTGCGCTGCGGCGCAGGCCCGAGGCACGCTGGCGACGCCGCCCCGAGGACGTCACCGGACTGGTCACCCTGCAGCGTGAGCTGCTGGCGTCGGCGATCAACCTGGTCCGGCCCGGCGGCGTGGTGCTGTACTCCACCTGTTCGCCGCACCTGTCGGAGACCGTCGCGGTGGTCGCCGACGCGGTCCGCAGGCACGGGGTGACGCAGCTGGACACCCGCGACTTCGTCCCGGACGTCCCCGGACTCGGCGCCGGCCCCGGCGTGCAGCTGTGGCCGCACCGGCACGGCACCGACGCGATGTTCATGGCGGCGCTGCGCAAGCCGGAGTGACAGCGGGCGTCGGCCCGCGTGGCGAGGAGCGCCGTCACGGGGCAGACTCGGCGCCATGAGTGCATTCTCGCGAGCGGCGGCGTTCGCCAACAGGCTGGTCGTGCCTGCCCTTTCCCTTCCGGTCGTCGGGCGGATGCTCGGGCGGGGGATCGTCGTCGTCGGCTACACCGGGCGTCGGTCGGGTTCGAGGGTCGAGCTTCCCGTCTCCTACCGGCGCGAGGGGGACGAGCTGCTGATCCGGGTCGCGATGCCCGACCAGAAGTCGTGGTGGCGCAACTTCACCGGAGACGGTGGGCAGATCGAGGTGCAACTGCCCGAGGGGACGCGAACCGGGCACGCCGTGAGCAGCCGGGACGCGGCCGGGGCGGTCACGGTCGCCGTCGATCTCGATCCGGATCGGGCCGAATCCGAGCGAGGACGCCGGTAGTCCGGTGCCGGGTCGGCGCCGTCAGGCGGGGGCCGACATCGTGTCACCGTCGACGCGGCGGGACGGTTCGATGTCGCGCCGTTTGACGACGAGGACGGGCACGAACCACGCCCAGCGGTTGACGGGGCGGTCGTCGGTGATGGCCGGACGCCACCACCCCAGAGCCGCGATGGCACCGTAGGTGAACGCCAGGGCGAGTCCGAGCGGGATGAGCATGGTGAAGACCACCCCGCGGGTGGTCAGGATGTCGTCCTCGTCGGCCCAGCCGGCGATCAGGTGCCCGCCGAACTGGATGATCGCCAGGTACACGACCACGATCCCGGCAAAGGCCAGGTAGGAGAGGTGCCGACCGGTGATGCGGGGCGACGCTTCGTGATTCGGGGTGTCCACGACGCCAGACCAGGGGCGTGTCGGGCGATTGCGCGCACACCGCGCCCCGTGTCGGCTTCGGTGTCGGGTCGTCGCCGAGGCCGACGACCCGACAGCTGGCGGGGTCGCTACCGTGACCGGTCCACGGTGCTGCTTGCGCCGCGTCGCAGCCCGGTCGCCGACAGCGCCGCCACGACCGCCGCGAGCGCGGCGAAGCCCGCCGTGAGGGTTGCGGCCGCCGCGACGCCGGCCACCAGCAGCGGGCCGCCGGCGTCGCCGAGTTCGCGTCCGAGTTCGGCGGCGCCCATCGTCTGGCCGATGCGTTCCGGCGGGGTCGACGACGCGAGCGCGGCGAACCCGAGCGGTGTGATCACCCCGGTGCCCACACCGATCCCGACCGCGGCGAGCAGCACCCCGGCCAGGCCGGGGACCATCGCGAACGCCAGACCCGCGGCGGTGATCACCATTCCGGTGGTCATCCCCGCCGAGGCCGAGAAGCGTCCGGCGTCGAGGGCACGCCCGACGCGGGGCTGCACCACCGCCGCGGTGGCGGCGAGCACCGAGACCGCGGCACCCGTGGCGACGGGGCCGAGTCCGGCGGCGGCGCCGGACACCGGCAGGAAGCCGACGCCCACCGAGAGGGCGGCGGTCGCCGCGGCGAGTGCGGTCGTCGGTCCGAGGAACGTCCGGTCGCTCAGACGGCGCGCCAACCCGAGCAGCGTCTGGCGCGACTTGGGCAGCGGCGGCACCGTCGGGACCGCGAGCGTCGCCCACACCGCGGTCGCGGCGGCGACGAAGGTGAGCACGACGAACAGTGCGGGCAGCCCGCCGAGCCAGACGATCACACCGCCGAGCAGAGGGCCGAGGGTGTAACCGAGGCTCTTGTAGAAGCCGTAGCTCCCGAACGCGCGGCCGTGCGACGCGCTCGGATTCAGCCGCGCGACCAGCGCGCCTGCGGCGGGGGAGAACGCCGACGCGGCCGCACCCTGCCCCAGTCGCGTGACCCACAGCCAGGCGGTGTCGTCGGCGGCCACGAACACCGCCGAACACACCGCGAACGCGATCAGGCCGCCGATCATCACCGGCCGTGCCCCGATCCGGTCCGCGAGCGTGCCGAACACCGGCTTGAGCACGACTTCGGCGCCGTCGTACAGGGCCAGCAGCAGGCCCAGGTACAGCAGCGACGTGTGCAGGTCGCTGCCCTCCGACCCGAGGCTGGCTGCCACCGAGTGCGCTCCGAACGCGGTGGTGAACCCCGCCGCGTACAGCGGCCACAGCTGCCACCGCGTCGCGGCCGTCTGCGGTGCGTTCATGCCCGCGCCTCGTCCCCGTCGGTGGTCGCCGAATCGGCGCCGTGGAGCGCCTCGAACACGCGCTCGGTGTAGTCCTGGAGTCGCTCGGTGCACACCCGCAGTCGTTCGGTGGCGGCGGCGGCGCTCGGTGCGCCGAACACGTCCCTGGCCTTGATGTCGCGATGCCAGCGGCGCAGGCGGTCGAGGCTCTGCTCCTCCTCGTCGAGCTCGGCGAGCGTGAACTTGGCCGTGCGGATCTCCTTGTCCAGCTCCGCTTCGTACTTCCCGCAGTCGGCCAGGAACTCCGACCAGTCGTCCTCGCGTGCCGCGGTGAACATCGCCTCGAATCGGTCGCCGTCGTCGTCCGTGACACCCGAGGCCCGCAGCATCACGGTCTCGCCGCCGGCCCGATCGGTGAGTTCCCGCGCCCGCGTGAGTCCGGGCGCGAACACCGGCACGTCGGGCACCGCCCAGACGCCCTGCCCCAGGGACAGGGCGCCGACCTTGCGTAGTTCACGCCACACCGCGACACGGTGCCGCGACGGCTGTGCCGCCAGCTTCACCATCAGCACCATCCATCGCGACCGCGACGTTTCGGATTCCATCACACAGGGAAAAGTAGCAGGCGTTACATCTTCTTCTGTGTCGAGTCCTGCTCGCGCGGATCGCGGTGACGCAGGGAGCCGCGCGTCTGCGCCGGTGGACGACCGGGCGCGGCGACGTGGATCCGGGCGATGCGATGGCCGTCGAGCTCGCTCACGGTCAGCCGGTGGCCCGCAACGGTCACCTCGTCGCCCACCCGGGGGAGGCGCTGCAACCGGTGCAGCAGGAAGCCGCCCGCCGTGTCGTACGGTCCGGGCGGCAGGCGGACACCGGTGCTCTTCTCGAAGTCGGCGACGACGAGCAGGCCGTCGACGGTGTGGCTGTGTTGCCCGGCGGCGTCGGGGACGGCGGGCGATGTGCGGTCGAACTCGTCACCGATCTCGCCGACGACCTCCTCGACGATGTCCTCGAGCGTCGCGATGCCCGCGGCGCCTCCGTACTCGTCGATGACGAGGACCATCTGCTCGTGGTCCCGGCGCATCTCGGCGAGTGCGGCCAGCGCCCGCTTGCTACCGGGGAACTGGAGCAGCGGCCGGCACAGGTCGGCGACGATGGACCCGCGGCCGGGATCGGCGCGCAGCAGGTCGCGGACGTGGACGAAGCCGACGACGTCGTCGAGCGAACCGCCGACGACGACCGGAAACCGGCTGTGTCCGAGTGTGATCGCCTGTTCGCGGGCGTCGTCGACCGTGGTGTCCGCCTCCAGGCAGTCGACGTCCGTGCGCGGCCGCATCACCTCGGTGAGGGAACGTTCGCCGGCGTCGAACACCTCCGACAGCACGCGGCGTTGTTCCTCGGGCAGTGCGCGGTGGCCGGTGACGAGTTCGCGCAATTCCTCGGGTGTGACGTCCTCCGACTTGCGGGCCGGGTCGCCGCCGAGCATCCGGACAAGGAGGTCGGTCGTGCCGGACAGCAGCCAGATGACCGGTCGCACCAGGGTGGCGAACCGATCCAGGGGCGGCCCGGTGGCGAGTGCGACACCAGTCGATCGTTGCAGCGCAATGCGTTTCGGCACCAGCTCGCCCAGGACCAGCGACAGGTACGCGACCATCAGCGTGGTTCCGATCAGGGCCGCCGCATCGGCCGCCTCGCCCGGCAGACCCCAGTCCCGCAGGGTGGGTGCGAGATCGGGGGCGATCGTGGAGGCTCCGTACGCCGCCGAGAAGAACCCGGCCACGGTGACGCCGATCTGCACCGCGGACAGGAACCGGTTGGGATTGCGGGCGAGACGGGCGGTCCGGGCACCGCGGCGGCCGCGCCGGGACAACGCCTGGAGCTGGCTCTCTCGCATCGACACCAGCGCGATCTCCGTCGCCGCGAACACGCCGCCGATCAGGACGAAAGCCAGTACGAGGGCGACGTTGAGTGCGGTGCCCGCGTTCACGAGATCCACCCGGTGGGAATCGGGCGGCCCGGTCTGTCGTGGCCGTCCATGCCTTTCACCTCACACCCCGGCCGACCATCCCGGGTATGTGGTCAGTCTAGGCAGGCGCGGCGGCCCACGACAGGTCCGTGGCGGCGGACGACCCGAGGGCCGTTCCCGCCGCCACGGGCCGGGTCAGGTCGCGACGCCGTTGGTCGGCAGCAGGCGGGCGAGGACGTCGGCGAGGGTGATCAGGCCGACCAGCCGATCGTCCTCGCCGCGCACCACGGCGATGTGGCTGCGGGTCTCGCGCATCGTGGCCAGTGCCTCGTACACCGGCGTCCCGACGTCGAGTGCCAGCACCGGCCGCATCAGGTCGCGGGCACGGAGGCCGGTCGGCGCTCGCACGCTGTCCCGCACGTGCAGCACGCCCTCGATGGCGTCGGCGCCGCGGACCAGCAGCCGCAGGTGCCCGCTGCGGTCGGCGACGGCACGGATCTCCTCGACCGTGGCATCCCCGTCGACGCTGCTCGGGTCCGCGTTCGGGCGGACGATGTCGCCGACGGTGAGCGACTCCAGCTCGAGTGCGCTGGTGAGGTGACCGTGGTACCGCTCGTCGAGCGTGCCGACCGTCGCGGAGTGCTCGACCAGGTGCCGCAGCGCCTCCGGGTCCTGTCCGGACCCGACGTGGTCGACCGGCTCGACACCGACCTTCTCCAGCAGCCGGTTCGCCATCCGGTTGAGCCACGTCAGCAGGGGCCGGGTGAGCCACATGAAGCCGCGCATCGGGATCGCCAGGATCGTCGCGGACCTCTCCGGGTGTGCGATGGCCCACGACTTCGGTGCCATCTCGCCGACCACCAGGTGCAGGAAGGTCACGATGAGCAGGGCCAGGACGAAGCCTGCGACGTCGGCCAGCCACGCGGGTGCGCCCCAGTCGGCGAAGAGTGGGGTGAGCCAGTGGTGCACGGCGGGTTTGGTCACCGCACCGAGGGCCAGGGTGCACACGGTGATGCCGAGCTGCGACCCGGCGAGAAGCACCGACAGCTCGGAGGCGCTGCGCAGCGCCGCCCGTGCCGACCGGCTCGTCGGGGCCGCGTCCTCGAGCCGGTGCCTGCGGGCCGCGATGAGCGCGAACTCGACCGCGACGAAGAACGCGCTCGCCGCGATCAGGGCGACGGTGACCGCCAGGACGATCCACGGATTGCTCATCGGCTCGGCTCCTCTCCGTCGGTGCGGACGGTCACGAACAGTGACGACGGCACGTGCTTCTCCACGGCCCGCACCTCGACGTGCAGTGACGTCGGCGGGGGCGGTTCGTCGGCGACCAGATCGGCCGGGTCGACGGGCAGTCGGATGCTCAGCGTGTCCCCGGCCCGGGGGAGCCCGCCGAACTCGGCGATGACGAGACCGGCGAGGGTCTCGTAGTCGTCGTCCTCCGGCAGATGTTCGTCGAGGATGCGCGCGACCTCGTCGACGTGGACCCCGCCCGGGATCAGCCAGCCGCCGTCGACGGCCTCGACCGCGTTGGCCTCGCGGGCCGGGTCGTGCTCGTCGGCGATCTCCCCGACCAGTTCCTCGGCCATGTCCTCGACGGTGACCACGCCGGCGAACCCGCCGTACTCGTCGATGACGAGCGCCATCTCGTCCCTCGCGGTGGTGAGCTGCGTGAGCACGTCCGGCAACGGCAGCGTGGTGGGCACGATCACCGCCGGTCGAATGTGGGCCTCGGCGGTGCCGTCGGGTTCCGGCCCGAGCAGGTCGTGCAGGTGGATCACGCCGAGCAGGTCGTCGCTGGAGGATCCGACCACCGGGTAGCGGGTGTGACCCGAACCCATCCGGGCGAGCACGGTCTCGATCGGGTCGTCGGCGCGGACGGTGTCCACCCGGGCCCGCGGGATCATCGCGTGTTCGGCGGTGCGGGTGGGGAAGTCGAGGACGCGGTCGAGCAACGCCGACAACTCTCTCGGCAGCTCGCCCGTGTCCCGGGACTCGGCAACGATGTGCTCGAGATCGCGCGGGGTCGCCGAATGTTCCACATCGTGGACCGGTTCGATCCGCAGGGCCCGCAGCAGCAGGTTCGACGACTGGTCGAACAGCCGGATCAGCCACCCGAACAGCTTGAGGTAGATCGTCGTCGACAACGCCAGGCGTCCGGCGACGGGTTCCGGGCGGGCGATCGCGAGGTTCTTCGGGAACAGTTCACCGAAGAGCATCTGCACGATCGTGGAGAACAGCACCGCCAGGACGGCGCCGACCGTGACACCCACCGCGGTGGGGATGCCGATCCCGCCGAGCGCGTCGCCGAGTCCGCGCCCGATGAGTGGCTCGGCGACGTAACCGACGAGCAGTCCGGTGACGGTGATGCCCAGTTGGGCGCCGGACAGCATGAACGAGGTGCGGCGGGTGACGGCAAGGGCGCGGGTGGCGGTGGCGTCGCCGGCTTCGGCGCGGGCCTTGAGCCGCGACCGGTCCACGGCCATGAACGCGAATTCCTGAGCGACGAAGTAGCCGGTCAGGGCGGTGATCAGCAGGACGACCACGATGCCGAGGAGGATGCTCAGGGCGGTCAGCACGGGCTCACTCCCGGTGCGGGGAGGGCGCCGTGATCAGTGCGGGGCGGGACGGGTCTTCGAGGTGTGCGCGACGCGCGTCTCATGAACTCTCTCTGAGGGTGTGGTGACAAGGGCGCACCCGAGAATAGGGCAAATCGCCCACGCTGCCGGTGTCGGCGGCCGGGACGGTGCGGCCCGGTCAGGGCACGGCGGCCCGTGCCGCGCCCGGGTGGATCGAGCGTCGGCTCAACAACGCTGCGGCGAGGAAGCACAGGGCGCCGAGGAAGGTGCCCAGGTTCGCCCAGAACGAGCTGACGAGGTCGTCGGTCGCGGGAAGCGTGTACGCGCCGACGGCAGAGAAGGCGAAGAAGACGGATCCGAGCATGTTGAGCCAGGTGCCGTGCCACGTCCGGGCCCGCGTGTCCCAGAGTGTGTGGCGATCCCTGGTGGCGACGACCGCGAGGCCGCCGGCGACCAGGAAGCAGATCGAGCCGACGGCGTCGGGTCGCCAGCCGTCGGACAGGCGTGTCTCGGTGTCGACGGCCGTGATCAGGGCGTCCGTCGTGCTCACGTTGAAGCAGAGCGTGCCGCCGAACTGGACGGCCGCAGCCCACCAGTCGGCCCGGTCCGCCGGGTTCGTGTGGCGCCGGGGCGCCCGTCTGCCGCTGAGGGCGAGCTGGATCAGGGCGGCGACGGTGAAGAAGACGGCGCCGACGAAGAACGTGAGGTTGGTGAGGACGGGCCCGACCGCCTCGGCGTACTGCGGCACCGCCCCGACCGCGAACAGGACCGATCCGATGGCGAATCCCCACGCCTCACGCCGCAGGCGGACGATGCGATCGGGCGTCACCGGTCGAGCGTAGCCGCGAGGGGCCCGCCGCGCGCGGTTCCCGTTCGTCCAAGCTTGCCGGGTCGCGGTGGCGCACACTCGATTCCATGCACACCTGGGACGACGTGGTGGCCCTCGCGAGCCGGCTGCCGGAGGTCGAGGAATCCACCTGGTACCGCACGCCCGCGCTGAAGGTGGCGGGGAAGGGCTTCGCGCGGCTGAGGTCGGAGGCGGAGGGCGGACTGGTCCTGATGTGCGGACTCGACGAGAAGGAGGCGCTGCTGGCCTCCGGTGATCCGGCGTACTTCACCACCGCGCACTACGACGGACACGGCGCGATCCTGGTCGATCTCGACATCGTCGACCGCGATCGATTGGTGGAGCTACTCGCCGAATCATGGCGCCTGAAGGCCCCGAAGCGCTTGCGCGCCAGCCGCGGCGAGGACGATCCGGGCACCCACTAAACTCGCAGGTGTGGCTCACCCGATGATCGCTCCGTCCATCTTGTCCGCCGATTTCGCTCGACTCGCCGACGAGGCCGCCGCCGTGGCCGGCTCCGACTGGCTGCACGTCGACGTGATGGACGCGCACTTCGTGCCCAACCTGACGCTTGGACTGCCGGTCGTGCAGTCGCTGCTCAAGGCCACCGACATTCCGCTCGACTGCCACCTGATGATCGAGAACCCGGGCCGCTGGGCGCCGCCGTACGCGGAGGCCGGCGCGCACAACGTCACTTTCCACGCCGAGGCCACCGACGACCCGATCGGCGTGGCCCGCGACATCCGCGCCGCGGGCGCGAGGGCCGGCCTGTCGGTCAAGCCGGGCACCCCGATCGAGCCGTACCTGGAGATCCTCAAGGAGTTCGACACGCTGCTGGTGATGAGTGTCGAGCCCGGCTTCGGCGGCCAGTCGTTCATCCCGGAGGTGCTGAGCAAGGCGCGCGCGGTGCGCAGGCTGGTCGACTCCGGTGAGCTCACGCTGATCGTCGAGATCGACGGCGGCATCAACACGGACACCGTCGAGGCCGCCGCCGAGGCGGGTGTCGACTGCTTCGTCGCAGGCTCCGCCGTCTACGGCGCCGCCGACCCGGGCGAGGCGGTCCGGAAGCTGCGCGCGCAGGCGGCGTCGGTGTCGCCGCACCTGACCCTGGCCGTGTGACGTGCCGGATTCGGCGCAAGAGCTGACCGCGCTGGAGGTGGCGGTCGACGCCTCCGAACGGGTGCGCGGGACCACCAGCCCGAATCCGCCGGTCGGTGCTGTGATTCTCGACACCGACGGTGCGATCGCCGGGGTCGGCGCGACCAGTCCGGTCGGCGGGCCGCACGCCGAGGTGATGGCATTGCGCGCCGCCGGTCCCCGCGCCCGCGGCGGCACCGCGGTCGTCACCCTCGAGCCGTGCAACCACGTCGGTCGCACCGGACCGTGCGCGGACGCGCTGCTCGAGGCCGGGATCGCCCGCGTCGTCTACGCCGTCGCCGACCCGAACCCGCAGGCCTCGGGTGGCGCGGCCACCCTGCGTGCCGCCGGTGTCGACGTGGCCGGGGGAATCGGGGCCGAACTCGTCGCGTCCGGGCCGCTGCGCGCGTGGCTGCACCGGCAGCGCACCGGCCGAGCCCACGTCACCTGGAAGTTCGCGGCCACCCTCGACGGCCGCAGCGCCGCCGCCGACGGAACCAGTCAGTGGATAACCGGGCCGGCCGCCCGTGCCCGCGTGCACGCCGACCGGGCGAAGCTCGACGCGATCGTCGTCGGTACCGGCACCGTACTCGCCGACGACCCGTGGCTGACCGCCCGCGAACCGGACGGCACCCTCGCGGCGCGGCAACCGCTCCGGGTCGTCGTGGGCGAACGCGAGATCCCGCACTCGGCCCGGATTCTCGACGACGCCGCCGAAACGCTGGTGCTGCGCACCCGCGACCCGCACGAGGTGCTCGCCGCGCTCACCGACCGGCCGGACGTACTGCTGGAGGGCGGTCCGCGACTGGCGGGGGCGTTCCTTGCCGCCGGGCTCGTCGACCGCGTTCAGGCATTCCTCTCACCGGTACTGCTCGGTGCGGGCGCCGCGGCCGTGGAGGATGCTGGGGTCGGCACCATCGCGCAGGCGTTGCGGTTCGAACGCGAGTCGGTCGAGACCCTCGGACCCGACTTGCTGCTGACCCTGCGCCCGGAACGGCCCGACGGCCCCGAACGTCCCTGACGATCCCGGCTTCCGACAATCGAAGACGCGTCACCCACCACACGAGGAGATACAGAGACTGTGTTCACCGGCATCGTCGAAGAACTGGGCGAGATCGTCGCCAAGGAGGACCTGGCCGACGCGGCCCGCTTCACGGTCCGTGGCCCACTGGTGACCTCCGACGCCGGCCACGGTGACTCGATCGCGGTCAACGGCGTCTGCCTGACCGTCGTCGACGTCGTCGACGGCGACTCCTTCACCGCCGACGTGATGGCCGAGACGCTCAACCGGTCGAGCCTCGGCGCCCTGGTCGTCGGCAGCAAGGTGAACCTCGAGCGTGCGGCCGCGCTGAACAGCCGGCTCGGCGGCCACCTGGTGCAGGGGCACGTCGACGGCACCGGATCGATCGTCAGCCGCGCGCCGTCCGAGAACTGGGAGGTCGTGCGGATCTCTCTGCCTGCCTCGATCTCGCGGTACGTGGTGGAGAAGGGCTCGATCACCGTCGACGGAGTCTCGCTGACGGTGTCCGCGCTCGGCGGCGAGGCGGATCGGGAGTGGTTCGAGATCTCGCTGATCCCGACCACGCTCGCGCTGACGGTCCTCGGGACAGCCACACCCGGCACGCTGGTGAACCTCGAGGTCGACGTGATCGCCAAGTACGTCGAGCGGCTGCAGAACGCCGGCCGGTAGGGCCTGGTGGGTACCGCCCGGTAGGACACGGTGACGGCCTCACACGGAGGGGGCCGTACTGTTGAGGTGCACCTCAAGGGTGCACGACGCATTCGAGAATGATGGAGCGCAGGACGTGACCAGGTTCGACAGTATCGAGCGCGCAGTCGCCGATATCGCGGCAGGCAAGGCGGTCGTCGTGGTCGACGACGAGGACCGCGAGAACGAGGGCGACCTCATCTTCGCCGCCGAGAAGGCGACACCCGAACTGGTGGCCTTCATGGTCCGCTACACCTCCGGGTACCTCTGTGTTCCGCTGGACGGCGAGGACTGCGACCGGCTCGGGCTGCCCCCGATGTACTCGTCCAACCAGGACAAGCACGGCACCGCGTACACCGTCACGGTCGACGCGAAGGAAGGCATCGGCACCGGCATCTCGGCGTCCGACCGGGCCGCCACGATGCGACTGCTCGCCGACCCGAACTCCGGCGCGGGCGACTTCACCCGCCCCGGCCACGTCGTGCCGCTGCGCGCCAAGGAGGGCGGCGTGCTGCGCCGGCCCGGCCACACCGAGGCCGCCGTCGACCTGGCCCGGATGGCGGACCTGCGCCCGGCCGGCGTGATCTGCGAGATCGTCAGCCAGAAGGACGAGGGTCACATGGCCCAGACCGACGAGCTGCGCGTCTTCGCCGACGACCACAACCTCGCGTTGATCTCCATCGCGGACCTGATCGCGTGGCGCCGCAAGCACGAGAAGCACGTCGTGCGGATCGCCGAGGCGCGGATCCCCACCCCGCACGGCGAGTTCAAGGCCGTCGGCTACCAGAGCATCTACGACGAGGTCGAGCACGTGGCCCTGGTCAAGGGCGACCTCGCCGGCCCCGACGGGGACGGCGGCGACGTACTCGTCCGGGTGCACTCCGAGTGCCTGACCGGTGACGTGTTCGGTTCGCTGCGCTGCGACTGCGGCCCGCAGCTCGACGCCGCGCTCGAGATGGTCGCGGCCGAGGGGCGGGGCGTGGTGCTGTACATGCGCGGGCACGAGGGCCGCGGCATCGGCCTCATGCACAAGCTGCAGGCGTACCAGCTGCAGGACGCCGGCTCCGACACCGTCGACGCCAATCTCGAGCTCGGACTGCCCGCCGACGCCCGTGACTACGGCATCGGTGCGCAGATCCTCGTCGACCTCGGCATCACGTCGATGCGGCTGCTGACCAACAATCCGGCCAAGCGCGTCGGCCTGGACGGCTACGGGCTGCAGATCCTCGAGCGGGTGCCGATGCCGCTGCGCGCCAACGCCGAGAACCTGACCTACCTGCGCACCAAGCGGGACCGGATGGGCCACGACCTGGCCGGACTCGACGAGTTCGAGCAGGGCGGCGCGCTGTGAGCGGACAGGGACTGCCCGACCTGCAGCTGGGCCAGGCGAAGGACCTCACGCTCGCAATCGTCGCCGGCTCGTGGCACCCCGAGATCTCGGAGGCGCTGATCGCCGGGGCGAAGCGGGTGGCGAAGCAGGCGCAGATCGAGGACGTCACCCTGGTCCGGGTGGCCGGCGCGATCGAACTCCCCGTCGTCGCGCAGCAGCTGGCCCGCACCCACGACGCCGTGGTGGCGCTGGGTGTCGTGATCCGCGGCGGCACACCGCACTTCGAGTACGTGTGCGACGCCGTGACCTACGGACTGACCCGGATCGCGCTCGACGAGGGAACCCCCGTCGCGAACGGGGTGCTGACCACGGACAACGAGCAGCAGGCCCGGGACCGGTCCGGGCTGCCCGGCTCCGTGGAGGACAAGGGTGGGCAGGCGTGCGCCGCGGCGATCGACACCGCGGTCACCCTCAAGAACCTGCGCGAGCGAGCGGGGAACTGAGTGGCCACCTGGGACCTCGACGTCCGCTGCCGCAAGTCGGCCAGAGCGGCGATGATCGTGGCCGCCGCCTGCGTGGTCCTGTTCGTCGTGCTCGGCATCTTCCTCCGGAGTTCCGCGACCGGGGTGTACTTCCGGCTGATCGACCAGTTGGCGATGGTCGGCATCGGCGTCCTGCTTGCGGGCCTGGTTCTGCTGCTCGCCCGGCCGCGGCTGCGTGCGAACGCGGACGGTGTCCTGGTCCGCAACGCGTTCGGCGAGCGCCGGGTGGAATGGGACCTGGTGCGCGGCCTGTCGTTCCCTGACGGGGCCGCCTGGGCCCGGATCGAGCTGCCCGACGACGAGTACATCCCGGTGATGGCGATCCAGGCCAACGACCGCGATCACGCCGTCTCTGCCGTGCGGTCGTTCCGGACGCTGGCCGCCAGGTACGCACCCGACGATCGGGGCTGACCCCGACGTGCGCCGCGGACTCGCCGGTCCGCGGCGCGTCGGAGCATCCGACTAACCTGGATTCGTGCCCGATCCCGCCACCTATCGTCCCGCCACCGGAACCATTCCGACGCAGCCGGGCGTGTACAAGTTCCGCGATCCCCACGGCCGGGTCATCTACGTCGGCAAGGCGAAGAGCCTGCGGAGCCGGCTGAACTCGTATTTCGCGGACGTCGCCTCGCTGCATCCGCGGACCCGGCAGATGGTCACCACGGCGGGCAGCGTCGAGTGGACGGTGGTCGGCACCGAGGTCGAGGCGCTGCAGCTCGAGTACAACTGGATCAAGGAGTTCGACCCCCGGTTCAACGTCCGCTACCGCGACGACAAGACCTACCCGGTGCTCGCGGTGACGCTGAACGAGGAGTACCCGCGGCTGTTCGTCTACCGTGGCCCGCGCCGCAAGGGCGTCCGCTACTTCGGTCCGTACTCGCACGCCTGGGCGATCCGCGAAACCCTCGACCTGCTGTTGCGGGTGTTCCCGGCGCGCACCTGCTCGGCGGGAGTGTTCAAGCGGCACAACCAGATCGGCCGCCCCTGCCTGCTCGGCTACATCGACAAGTGTTCCGCGCCGTGCGTCGGGCGGGTCAGCGCCGCCGAGCATCGGCGCATCGTCGAGGACTTCTGCGACTTCCTCGCCGGGCGCACCGACAAACTGGTCCGTGAACTCGAGCACCGTATGCAGCGTGCCTCCGACGACCTGGACTTCGAGAGCGCGGCCCGGCTCCGCGACGACCTGGGGGCGCTGCGCAAGGCGCTGGAGAAGCAGGCCGTGGTGCTCGGCGACGGCACCGACGCCGACGTCGTCGCGTTCGCCGCGGACGACCTCGAGGTGTCCGTGCAGGTGTTCCACGTGCGCGGCGGCCGGGTCCGCGGACAGCGCGGCTGGGTCGTCGAACTCACCGGCGACAGCGACGACAACGCGGACGGCGGGTTGGGGGACCTCGTCGAACAGTTCGTCACCCAGTTCTACGGCGAACAGGCCGCGCTCGCCGACCAGCCCGGACTGCAGGCCGACAAGGTGACCGTCGTGCCGCGGGAGGTGCTGGTGCCGGTGCTGCCCGCCGACGTGGACAAGTTGCAGGAGTGGCTCAGCGGGCTCCGCGGGTCCGCAGTGTCGCTGCGGGTCCCGCAACGCGGCGACAAGAAGACCCTCGCCGAGACCGTCGAACGCAACGCGAAAGAGGCTCTCGCGCAACACAAGCTCAAGCGGGCGGGTGACCTGACGTCGCGCTCGGCGGCCTTGCAGGGCATCCAGGAGGCGCTCGACCTGGACGAGGCGCCGTTGCGCATCGAGTGCATCGACATCAGCCACGTGCAGGGCACCGACGTGGTCGCCTCCCTCGTCGTCTTCGAGGACGGCCTGCCGCGCAAGTCCGACTACCGGCACTACTCGATCAGGGAGGCCGCCGGGGACGGTCACTCCGACGACGTCGCCTCCATCGCGGAGGTGACCCGGCGGCGGTTCCTGCGGCACGCGCAGGACACGGCGGCGGTGCCGCCCGTGGACGGGGCACCGCTGACCGGTCAACCGGCGGAGTCGGATGCCCGCGTCGGCGCCCTCGCGGCGGAATCCAACGGCGGCGATCTCGCGCCGGCCGCGGCGCTGGACCCGCAGACGGGCCGGCCGCGGCGGTTCGCGTACCCGCCGAACCTGTTCGTCGTCGACGGCGGCAAGCCACAGGTCACCGCGGCCGCGGCGGTCCTCGACGACCTCGGCATCACCGATGTCGCGGTCGTCGGCCTCGCGAAGCGTCTCGAGGAGGTGTGGGTACCGGGGGAGGAGGACCCGGTGATCCTGCCGCGCACCAGCGAGGCTCTGTTCCTGCTGCAGCGGGTCCGGGACGAGGCGCACCGATTCGCGATCACCTTCCATCGCAGCAAGCGCTCGCGCCGGATGACCGCGTCCGCGCTCGATTCGGTGAAGGGTCTCGGCGAGACCCGCCGCACCGCGCTCGTCACCCACTTCGGTTCCGTCGCGAAGCTCAAGGAGGCGACGGTCGAGGAGATCACCGCCGTTCCCGGAGTCGGGATCACGACAGCCAGGGCGGTACTCGCGGCGCTCGGCGGGGACGCGCCGGCGGAGAACGCGGGCGGCACTGCGGTGAAGATCATCGGTGACACCGCTGACACCACGGCGGAGGAAACCGACGATTCGGTCCGCGTGGGGGATGATGATCCGCGATCGATGATTACCGAATCGAGAACCGCGGAGTCGAGAAGGGCAGGAGTCGAGTGACCGAGAACGCCCGCGAACAGCTGGACATCGACGTGGCCCTGGTGACCGGACTGTCCGGTGCGGGCCTGAGCACGGCCGCGAAGGTGCTCGAGGACATGGGCTGGTACGTCGCGGACAACCTGCCCCCCGAGCTGATCACGCGGATGGTCGACCTCGGGTTGTCCCCGACCTCGCGGATCCCGAAACTCGCGGTGGTCATCGACGTGCGCAGCCGGCGCTTCACCGGCGAACTGGCGACGGTCGTCAAGGAGGTCGCCGAGAAGGCGACCCGCACCCGGGTGCTTTTCCTCGAGGCCAGCGACGCCGTGCTGGTGCGCCGATTCGAGCACAACCGGCGCAGCCATCCGCTGCAGAGCGAGGGCAGCGACGGGACGCTGATCGAGGGCATCGCCGCCGAGCGGGCCCGGCTGGCGCCCGTGCGCGCCGATGCCGACCTGGTCATCGACACGTCCTCGCTTTCTGCGCACGAGCTGCGACACCGGGTGGAGGCCGCGTTCGGCGGCGGGAACGCCGCGTCCGTCGCGGTGACCGTGCAGTCGTTCGGATTCAAGTACGGGTTGCCCATGGACGCGGACCTGGTCTGCGACGTACGGTTCCTGCCCAACCCGCACTGGATCCCCGCATTGCGCGAACACACCGGCCGCGAGGACTCCGTGCGTGACTACGTCCTCGGCCAGGAGGGCGCGCAGGACTATCTCGACACCTACCATCACGTCGTCGAATTGACGACGAACGGATACCGCCGGGAGGGCAAGCGCTACATGACGATCGCGGTCGGATGCACCGGCGGCAAACACCGCAGTGTCGCGATGACCGAGGCCCTCGCGGCCCGGCTCGCGGCGGACACGGGCATCACGGTGAAGGTCGTGCACCGCGATTTGGGGCGCGAATGACGGTGCCGGAACGGGACGGGCGGGGTCCGTCGATCGTCGCGCTCGGCGGCGGGCACGGACTGTACGCGACACTCAGCGCGGCACGGCGGCTCAGTGACGACGTGACGGCGGTGGTCACGGTCGCCGACGACGGTGGCTCGTCGGGCCGGTTGCGTTCCGAACTCGGCGTCATCCCGCCTGGTGATCTGCGGATGGCTCTCGCCGCCCTCGCCGCCGACGAACCCGACGTGCGGACCTGGACGTCGACGCTGCAGCACCGTTTCGGCGGCACCGGCGCGCTGGCCGGTCACTCCGTCGGCAACCTGATCCTGGCGGGCCTCACCGAGGTGCTCGGCGACACCGTCAGCGCGCTCGACGAGATGGCCCGGGTGCTGCGCATCCGCGGCCGGGTCCTGCCGATGTCGCCGATCCCGCTCGCCATCGAGGCGGACGTGGTGGGGCTGGAGGCCGATCCGCGGGTGTGCCGGACCATTCGCGGGCAGGTCGCGGTCGCGACGACGCCCGGTCAGGTGCGTCGGGTCCGGCTCGTGCCGCCCGATCCTCCGGCCACCGCCGACGCGCTCGCCGCGATCGGGCGGGCGGATCTGGTGCTGCTCGGGCCCGGCTCGTGGTTCACCAGCGTCATCCCGCACGTGGTGGTGCCCGAACTGGCGGCAGCGCTGCGGGAGACGAGAGCGCGCAAGGCGCTGATCCTCAACCTCGCACCGGAACCGGGGGAGACCGCGGGCTTCTCCGCCGAACGGCACCTGCACGTCCTCGCGCAGCACGCGCCGGACCTGCGGGTCGACGACGTCCTCGTCGATGCGGAATCGGTCCCGGCCGGACGCGAACGCGAACATCTGTGCCGCGCGGCCGGGCGCCTCGGCGCCACCGTCGGCTATGCCGACGTCGCGCGACCCGGAACCGCCACACATCACCCGGGCAAACTCGCCGCCGCACTCGACGACATCGCGTCGGCGGCGCTCGCGCGGGGGGATCGGCACGGCTGTGCGGCCGGAGACACCGACGACCGCGAAGCGGAATCGACACACACGGGAAGGGAGCCCAGTTCGTGGCAATGACAGCAGAGGTCAAGGACGAGCTGAGTCGGCTCGTGGTGACCCAGGTGTCCGCACGCAAGGCGGAGGTGTCGTCGTTGCTGCGTTTCGCAGGCGGACTGCACATTGTCGCCGGCCGGGTCGTCGTCGAGGCCGAGGTGGACCTCGGCTCGACCGCCCGCCGACTGCGGGGCGAGATCCACGACCTCTACGGCTACGGCGCCGAGGTGCACGTGCTCGGCGCGGGTGGACTGCGCAAGAGCGCCCGGTACATCGTGCGGGTGAACAAGGACGGGGAGGCCCTCGCGCGTCAGACCGGGCTGCTGGACATGCGGGGCAGGCCGGTGCGCGGACTGCCCGCCCAGGTCGTCGGCGGCAGCATCGTCGACTCGGAGGCCGCCTGGCGGGGGGCGTTCCTCGCCCACGGTTCGCTGACCGAACCGGGCCGCTCGTCGGCGCTGGAGATCAGCTGCCCGGGTCCGGAGGCCGCCCTCGCACTGGTCGGTGCGGCGCGGCGCCTCGGGGTGTCGGCGAAGGCGCGTGAGGTACGCGGTGCGGACCGGGTCGTCGTCAGGGACGGTGACGCCATCGGCGCGCTGCTGACCCGGATGGGTGCCCAGGACACGCGGTTGACCTGGGAGGAACGGCGGATGCGCCGGGAGGTGCGGGCCACCGCGAACCGGCTCGCCAATTTCGACGACGCCAACCTGCGCCGGTCGGCGCGGGCCGCGGTCGCGGCCGCGGCCCGGGTCGAGCGGGCGCTCGACATTCTCGGCGAGGACGTGCCGGACCACCTCGCCGCAGCGGGCAGCCTGCGGGTGCAGCACCGCCAGGCGTCGCTCGAGGAGCTGGGCCAGCTGGCCGACCCGCCGATGACGAAGGACGCGGTTGCCGGGCGGATCCGCCGGCTGCTTTCGATGGCGGATAGGAAGGCCAAGGAGACGGGCGTCCCGGACACCGAATCCGCGGTCACCGCGGACCTGCTCGACGAGGCATAGTCGTCACGGAAGCTGGTGCCGCGCACCACCGCGAAGCGCCCGCGCGCCGGGGTGGGGTTTCTCATTGAGCCCGTCCGGGGGAGTGGTGGGCGCCACCGAGTGCGCCCACTAGGCTGTGGCACACATCTGATCACTGCACATGAAAACTGGTCAAAAGGAGCGAATTGTGACTGTCCGGGTAGGCGTCAACGGCTTCGGCCGTATCGGACGTAACTTCTTCAGGGCCGTCGATGCGCAGAAGGCGCTCGGCACCACCGACATCGAGATCGTGGCGGTCAACGACCTGACCGACAACGCGACCCTCGCTCACCTGCTCAAGTACGACTCCATCCTCGGCCGCCTGCCGCACGACGTCTCGCTCGAGGGCGACGACACCATCGTCGTCGGCGACAAGAAGATCAAGGCGCTCGCGCACCGCGGCCCGCTCAACGAGCTGCCGTGGGGCGACCTCGGTGTCGACGTCGTCGTCGAGTCCACCGGCATCTTCACCGACGCCGCCAAGGCCAAGGGCCACCTCGAGGCCGGCGCCAAGAAGGTCATCATCTCCGCGCCCGCCAAGGGCGAGGACATCACCATCGTGATGGGCGTCAACGACGACAAGTACGACGGCAGCCAGAACATCATCTCCAACGCCTCGTGCACCACGAACTGCCTCGGCCCGATCGCCAAGGTGCTCGACGACGAGTTCGGCATCGTCAAGGGCCTGATGACCACGGTCCACGCCTACACCCAGGACCAGAACCTGCAGGACGGCCCGCACAGCGACCTGCGTCGTGCCCGCGCCGCCGCGCTGAACGTCGTCCCGACCGGCACCGGCGCCGCCAAGGCCATCGGCCTGGTCCTGCCGCAGCTGCTCGGCAAGCTCGACGGTTACGCGCTGCGCGTGCCGATCCCGACGGGCTCGGTCACCGACCTGACCGCGAACCTGAAGAAGACGGCGTCCATCGAGGACATCAACGCCGCGATGAAGGCCGCCGCCGAGGGCCCGCTCAAGGGCATCCTGAAGTACACCGAGGCGCCGATCGTCTCCTCGGACATCGTCACCGACCCGCACTCGTCGATCTTCGACGCCGGGCTGACCAAGGTCATCGACGACCAGGTCAAGGTCGTCTCCTGGTACGACAACGAGTGGGGCTACTCCAACCGTCTCGCGGACCTCATCGGTCTCGTCTCGAAGTCCCTCTGATCGCGGTGGGAGTCAAGACGCTGAAGGACCTGCTGGACGAGGGGGTCGCCGGTCGCGCCGTGCTGGTGCGCTCGGACCTCAACGTCCCGCTGGACGGAGACACCATCACCGATCCGGGCCGCATCCTGGCCTCGGCGCCGACCATCTCGGCGCTGGCCGAGGCCGGGGCCAAGGTCATCGTGATGGCGCACCTGGGTCGCCCGAAGGGCGAGCCGGACCCGGCGCTGTCGCTGGCGCCGGTCGCCGCAAAGCTCGGCGAGGTGCTCGGCCGCAACGTCCAGCTCGCCGGTGACGTCGTCGGCCAGGACGCGCTCGCGCGGGCCGAGGGCCTCACCGACGGAGACGTGCTGCTGCTCGAGAACATCCGCTTCGATCCGCGTGAGACCAGCAAGGACGACGCGGAGCGGCTCGCGCTGGCGAAGGCGCTCGTCGAACTGACCGACATGAACGGCGCGTTCGTGTCGGACGGGTTCGGTGTCGTGCACCGCAAGCAGGCGTCCGTCTACGACGTCGCGACGCTGCTGCCGCACTACGCGGGCACCCTCGTCGCGACCGAGGTCGAGGTCCTGCAGAAGCTGACGCAGGACTCCGAGCGGCCGTACGCGGTCGTGCTCGGCGGTTCGAAGGTCTCCGACAAGCTCGCCGTGATCGAGGCGCTGGCCACCAAGGCCGACACCCTGGTCATCGGCGGCGGCATGTACTACACCTTCCTTGCCGCGCAGGGGGTTTCGGTGGGCAACTCGCTGTGCGAGGAGTCGATGATCGAAACCTGCAAGTCGCTGCTGGAGCGGTACGCCGACGTCATCCACATCCCGCAGGACGTGGTGATCGCGGACTCCTTCTCCGCCGACGCGGAGGCCCGGACGGTGTCCGTGCTGGAGATCCCGGACGGCTGGATGGGCCTGGACATCGGACCGGAGTCGGTGGAACGCTTCGCGGCGATCCTGTCCGGCGCCAAGACGGTGTTCTGGAACGGGCCGATGGGCGTGTTCGAGTTCGAGAAGTTCTCCGCCGGCACCAAGGGGGTCGCCGAGGCGATCATCGGTGCCACCGGCAAGGGCGCGTTCAGCGTCGTCGGCGGCGGCGACTCGGCGGCCGCGGTGCGGCTGCTCGGCCTCCCGGAGGACGGCTTCTCGCACATCTCCACCGGCGGCGGCGCCTCCCTCGAGTACCTCGAGGGCAAGACGCTGCCCGGCCTCGAAGTGCTGGAGGCGTAGACATGGCACGCAAGCCGCTCATCGCAGGCAACTGGAAGATGAATCTCAACCACCTCGAGGCCATCGCCCTGGTGCAGAAGATCGCCTTCTCGCTGCCCGAGAAGTACTTCGACAAGGTCGACGTGACGGTGATCCCGCCGTTCACCGACATCCGGTCCGTGCAGACCCTGGTCGAGGGCGACAAGCTCCTGCTCACCTACGGTGCGCAGGACGTCTCCCAGCACGAGTCCGGCGCGTACACCGGTGAGATCAGCGGGTCGATGCTGGCCAAGCTGGGTTGCACCTACGTCGTGGTCGGGCACTCGGAGCGTCGCCAGTACCACGGCGAGACCGACGAGATCGTGCTCGCCAAGACCAAGGCGGCGCTGGCGAACGGGATCACCCCGATCGTCTGCATCGGCGAAGGTCTCGACATCCGAGAGGCCGGCGACCACGTCGCGTACAACGTCGCGCAGCTGAAGGGCTCGCTCGCGGGCCTCTCGGCGGAGCAGATCGGCAAGATCGTCATCGCGTACGAGCCGGTGTGGGCCATCGGCACCGGCAAGGTGGCTTCGGCCGCCGACGCGCAGGAGGTGTGCGCCGCGGTGCGCGCCACCCTCGCCGAGCTGGCCTCCGCCGAGGTCGCAGCGGACGTGCGGGTGCTCTACGGCGGCTCGGTCAACGCCAAGAACGTCGGTGAGCTCGTCGCTCAGTCCGATGTCGACGGCGGCCTCGTGGGCGGAGCCTCGCTCAAGGCCGACGAGTTCGCGACGCTCTCCGCGATCGCCGCCGGGGGACCTCTCCCGTGATCTAGTGTCACCGAACGAACGCCGGTGGGCGCGTTGACCTTTCGAGGACGACGCGCCCACCGGCGTTTCGGGCTCGGTTCAGTCGTGCTGCTCCAGCTCCCGGAGGCGGGCGTCGAAGGCCGCGATCCGGGTGGTGTCCTCGAAGAAGTCCTCCTGCTCGACGACGCGTCCCCACCTCGTGCGCAGCAGGAGAACGGAGCGGTTCCGGTACAGGACTGCACCGTCGGGTCCGATCGCGTGGTCGTCGAAGCGGGCGACGATGGTCAGCCGCCACGGCGCGCCGCCGAAGTAGGCCTCGACGATCTCGCCCTGGAGTCCGGCTCTGACGAAGCTCTCGAGGAAACGCTCGATCGCCGGCCGGCCCCGGTGTACGCCCGCCCAGCGGTGATCGCCGTCGGCGAAACGGAGGACGGCGTCGGGGTGATACGAGCCGAGCAGCGGGCGATGGTCTCCGGCGTTGAGCGCGGCGAGGTCTCCGCGGAACTTGCGCAGCAGCGCGCGGAGCAGCAGATACCGTCCGGCGATCACCGTCGCCGCACCCAGGGGGAACCAAGCCCTCATCACTCCAGTGTCGCGGATCCGGCCGAACTTGGCAGTGCGGCGACGAATCCGGTCCCCGGACGGGCGCGCCGATACCTGGATCGACGCGCCCGTCCGAACTCGACTACCCGACCAGAAGCTTGAACTTCAGCTTGGCGATCGTCACTGGCGAGAGTCCGAGGCCGTCGACGAGGTACCGGTCGAAGGTGCCGTAGTTCTTCTCGACCTCGGCGAACGACGCCTCGAGGTAGCTCGCGTCGACGCCGAGGAGCTCCCGGTAGACCGCGGCAGCCGCCTCGCCCTTCGTCGCGGCAACGCGGTCGATCGAGGCCTGGATGGTCGCGGCGGAATACTCGTTGCTCAGCAGGTAGTCCTGCACGATGGTCTCGCGTGAGACGCCGGCGATGCTCAGCAGCAGCGCGGTGGCCCAGCCCGTGCGGTCCTTGCCCGCGGTGCAGTTGAAGACCTGCGGCCCAGAGGTCTCCGCGAGTGCCGTCAGCAGTTGTCCGTAGCCGGCCCGCGCCACGGCGTCGTTCGCGGTGTCGCGGTATCCGCCCTGCACGTAGGCGCGAGCCTGCTCCGGGGTCTCGAGGGACGCGATGTCGGCGCTGGGGTCGGCGGCGAGGACCGAGATCCGGGTGTAGGCGGCCCCGGTGGGCACGGTCTCGGGCTTGGCGGCAACCTCGGCCTCGGTGCGCAGGTCGTACACCGCCGTCAGGCCCAGGCTCTCCAGCGCGGCGAGATCTGCCGCGCTGGGGGTGAGGACGTTGGACCGGTAGAACAGCCCCCGGCGGACATGTAGGCCCCCGGTGCCGACATAGCCGGAGTCCGGTCCCGCGATGTCACGGAAGTTGTTCACCGAGGACAGGCGCGGAGTCGCCGCCGGTGACGTGCTGGTGGATCCGAGATCGGCGAGGCCGAAGGTGGCGGGCTCGGCGTGCGCAACGAGAGGGCCGGTGACCAGAACGGCGCCGGTCAATGCGACAGCGGCAAGGGCGTGGCGACGGATCCTCCTGGAGGACAAGCTCATTGGGGTCCTTTCCTGTGGTTTGGGCATTCCGGGACGGTAGTGCGGCGAGGGCGCCGGCGTCGGTTCTGTCCCGATCAGTGGGTGCCGGATGTGATTTCGGTCGCCCTGGCCGGGTCCGGCCTCGTTACGCTTGGTCACACACAATCCGGAGGTGGTGTCGTGAAGATCGAGGAGAACCCGATCGTCCAGAAGGCCGGAGTGCAGGTGCTGCGTTTCCACCAGTGGGTGTACGAGCGCACGAACGGCCGGATCGGCCACCGTATCCTCGGGGTGCCGTGCCTGCTGCTCGACACCGTCGGCGCCAAGACGGGGCAGCCGCGCGTCAGCAGCCTGACGTACGTGCGGGACGGCGAGGACTACGTCGTCGTGGCGTCCAAGGGTGGTGCCCCGCAGTCGCCGGGGTGGTACTTCAACCTGAAGGCGCACCCGGAGGCGTCGATCCGGGTCGGCACGACGAGGATTCCGGTCACCGCTCGGTTGCTCGGCCCCGACGACCCGGACTACGCGCGTCTGTTCGCCGCCGCCGATGCCAACAACGGTGACCGGTACAGCGCGTATCAGCGGCACACCACCCGCCCGATCCCGGTCGTGGTGCTCGCCCCGCGCTGAGCGCCGGGTCGTTCGGGCCTACTGCGCGAGGAAGTCGCGCTGGAAGATTCCCATCCGGGTGGCGTCGCGATACCTGCCCGCGGCGAAGAACTCCTCGCGCAGTACGCCTTCGACGGTGAAGCCGACCTTCTCGTAGATGTGCACGGCCGCGTGGTTCTCGGTGTCGACGAGAAGGTAGACCTTGTGCAGGTTGAGCACGCCGAACGCGTGGGCGAGCACCTTGCGGGTCGCGATGCCGGCATAACCCTTGCCCTGGTGCCCGGGCGCCACGATGATCTGGAACTCGCAGTTGCGGTGGATGTAGTCGATTTCCACCAGTTCGACGAGGCCGACCGCGCCGTCGTCCACCTCGATCACGAAGCGTCGCTCCCGTTCGTCGTGGACGTGCCGGTCGTACAGCTCCGTCAGTTCCGCGAGGGACTCGTACGGTTCCTCGAACCAGTAGCGCATCACCTGCGAGTCGTTGAACAGCCGATGCACGAACGGCAGGTCGGATCGTTCCAGGGGGCGCAGGTTCGCCGTCGTCGAGTTGTCGGCCATGAAATCGAGCGTATCGCCGACGGGTCGTGCCCGGCCGCTGTCGCGGCGGTGTGGCGCGGACTCGGACGGTTGCCCGGATCGACCCCACCGGACCGTTCGATACATTAATGTATCGAACATGCCGAGGAGTCGAGCACAGACGCGGGAGCGGTTGCTTGCCGCCGCCCTCGACGTGTTCGCCGAGGAGGGGTTCGGTCGATCGACCGTCGAGCAGGTCTGCGAGCGGGCCGGATTCACGCGCGGGGCGTTCTACTCCAACTTCGACTCGCTCGACGAGTTGTTCCTCGCGATGTGGGAGCAGCGGTCGGCCGCAATGCTCGCCGACATCCGGGACGCGGTGGCAGCGGACGAATCGGCCGACGAGTTCGACCTCGACCTCGACCGCGCCGCCGCCCGCATCCTCGCCGCGATCCCGGTCGAGGACCGCTGGTACCGGATCACCGCAGAGTTCACGGCGCACGCCCTCCGGAACCCGGCACTGAAATCGGTGATGGCGGCCAGGGAGGCTGCCATCCAGGCGACGATCCTGCCGGTCGTGGAGAACGCACTGGCGCGCGCCGGGCGCCGCATCACCGACCCGCAGGCGCTCGGCCGTGCGTTGGTCGCCGTCCACGACGGCACGTCCGTCCAGGTCCTGATGGAACCCGACGACGCCCGGATCGTCCGTGCCCGAACCGACCTGTTCGTCCACGTCCTCCGTAGTTACAGCGAAAACAAGTGAGGTGCAGATGTCCGAGACAGCCGATGTCATCGTCGTCGGAGGTGGGCTCGCCGGCCTGGTCGCCACCTACGAACTGACCAGGGCGGGCAAGTCCGTCGTCGTCGTCGAGCAGGAGAACGAGGCCAACCTCGGCGGGCAGGCGTTCTGGTCGCTCGGCGGCCTGTTCCTCGTCGACAGTCCCGAACAGCGCCGCATGGGGATCAAGGATTCCTACGAGCTCGCGCTGCAGGACTGGCTGGGCAGTGCCGGATTCGACCGCGAGCGCGAGGACCACTGGCCGCGGCAGTGGGCCCAGGCGTACGTGAACTTCGCCGCCGGGGACAAGCGCTCCTACCTGCACGAGCTGGGCCTGCGGGTGATGCCGAACGTCGGGTGGGCCGAACGCGGCGGCGGACTGGCCACCGGGCACGGCAACTCGGTGCCGCGCTTCCACATCACTTGGGGCACCGGCCCCGAGGTGGTGCGGGTCTTCCGCGAACCGGTGCTCGAGGCCGCGGCCCGCGGGCTGGTCACCTTCCGGTACCGGCACCAGGTCGACGAGCTGATCGTCGAGAACGGTGCGGCGGTCGGTGTCCGCGGCACCGTGCTCGCCCCGTCCCACGAACCGCGCGGCGTGAAGTCCAATCGGGACCGCGCCGGCGAGTTCGAGCTGCGCGCGCAGGCGGTGATCGTCACCTCCGGCGGCATCGGCGGCGACCCCGACCTGGTCAAGAAGAACTGGCCGACCGAACGGCTCGGCCGGGTCCCGGAGCGGATGATCACCGGTGTGCCCGCGCACGTCGACGGCCGGATGCTCGGCATCACCGAGGACGCGGGCGGCAACATCGTCAACCGCGACCGCATGTGGCACTACACCGAGGGCATCGTCAACTGGGACCCGATCTGGCCGAATCACGCCATCCGGATCATTCCGGGCCCGTCGTCGCTGTGGCTCGACGCGACCGGACAGCGCCTGCCCGTCCCGCTGTTCCCCGGATTCGACACCCTCGCGACGCTCAAGCACATTCTCGGCACCGGACACGACCACACCTGGTTCGTCCTCACCCAGTCGATCATCGAGAAGGAGTTCGCGCTCTCGGGCTCCGAGCAGAACCCCGACATGACCGGCAAGGACCTCAAACTGCTGCTCGGCCGCGTCAAGAAGGGCGCGACCGGACCCGTCGAAGCGTTCAAGCAGCACGGCGAGGACTTCGTCGTCCGCGACAACCTGCGCGACCTCGTCGACGGGATGAACGCCATCAACCCCGGTCCGCCGCTGGACTTCGCGCAGGTGGAACGCGAGGTCGTGGCCCGGGACCGGGAGGTGGACAACACGTACTCCAAGGACATGCAGATGATGGCCGTCCGCAATGCCCGCACCTACCCGGCGGACAAGGTGATCCGCGTCGCCAAGCCGCACAAGCTGCAGGATCCGGCGCACGGTCCGATGATCGCGGTTCGGCTGAACCTGCTGACGCGCAAGACGCTCGGTGGGCTCGAGACGAACCTCGACGCGCAGGTGATCCGACCGGACGGTGCCGCGTTCGACGGGCTGTACGCGGCGGGCGAGGTCGCGGGCTTCGGTGGCGGCGGCGTCCACGGCTACAACGCGCTGGAAGGCACCTTCCTGGGCGGCTGCATCTTCTCCGGCCGCAGCGCCGGACGCGCGCTGGCGCGCCGGCTGTAGCGACTCCGTGGCCCGTGCGTGGTGGTCACCCCGATCGGGGCGACCACCACGCACGGGCGTCTCCGGTGATCAGCCGACCAGCTTGGCCTTCAACAGGCCGACGGTGCCGGCGGACAGACCGAGCCCCTTGGTGAGGTACGCGTCCAGGGTGCCGTAGTCGGCCGTCAACTGGTCGATGCCCGCCTGCAGGAAGCTGGGCTCCACCGACACCAGCGGCGCCATGTTCACTGCGGCATCGCCGAAGAGGCGCTGCAGGGACTCGAGATTCGCGGCGATCGAGTTCTTCGCGTACTCGTTGGTGAGCAGGTAGTCGTCCATGATCGTCTCGGAGTTCACCCCGGCGATGGACAGGAGCAGGTAGGTCGTCCACCCTGTCCGGTCCTTGCCTGCGGTGCAGTGGAATACCATCGGCCCCGACGCGGTGGCCATGTCGGTGAGCATCGCGCCGAACATGGCGCGTTCGTTCTCACCGGTGACGAATTGCCTGTTCATCGACTGCATGAAGATGCGCGAGTCGTCGGGGGACTTGATCCGCGACAGCTCTGTGCTGAAATCCCCCGCTCCGATCGGCAGATGGGTGTAGGTGACGCCGTCGGGAAGCACGTCGGGCTTCTTTGCGACCTCGGCGTCGGTGCGCAGGTCGAAGACGGTGGACAGGTTGAGTCCCGCGAGGGTGGCGAGATCGGCCTCGTTCGGGACGATCGCGTTGGAGCGGTAGAACACGCCCTTGTTCACGTGCGACAGGCCGAAGACCGCCGAGTACCCGTCGCCCGTACCCGCGACGTCACGGAAGTTGTCGACGCTCGCGAGGCGGGGCGCATCGGCCGCCGGAGCGGCACTGCCGAATCCGCCTGCGGACCCGGTGTCGAGGGCATCGGCGATGACCACCGGGACTGCAGGGGCGGCCTGCACGACTCCAGTGGTGACGAGGGGTGTGAGCAGTGCAACGGTCGTGACGGCGAGGAGGCCGGTCACCTTGCGGGACTGTGCCATCGAGGGCCCTTCTGACGGAGGTGCGTGCGCTTCCGGAGTGGAAGTGAGACGAGGGTCACAGGGAAAGGGTCGATGGCGGCGAAACGGTCCCGTTGGGCGGGAGATTCCACGTGAATGTGATTCACATCACAGTCCGATCGATGATCGGCGGCCGCACGAGGCGAGCGCTCGCGCTGAACGAGCGCAATTCCGGGCAGTCTCGAAAAACGACCAGATGTCGTCGGCGGTGCGGCCGTGCGGGTAGGCTGGGACGACTTGTGGCCACAACCGTTTCGTGAAGGGCAGCGTACCGCCGAGATGAGACTTTTCCTGGACATCCTGCTGATCGTGACCAGCCTCCTGCTGGTCCTGCTGGTGCTGCTGCACCGCGGCAAGGGTGGCGGCCTGTCCAGCCTCTTCGGCGGCGGCGTGCAGTCCAGCCTGTCCGGGTCCACCGTCGTCGAGAAGAACCTCGACCGGCTGACGGTCTTCACCGCCGCGTTGTGGCTGATCGCCATCGTCGGCATCGGCCTCGAGATCAAGTTCAGCTGACGTGGCGGACCTGATCCGATCCGCGGTCCTTCCCGACGCGGGTGCCGCGCTGATCGACGCACCCGAGTTCGCGACCCTCGCCACCGTCGAGCCGTCCGGGCAGCCGCAGCTGTCGGTCATCTGGGTGCAGCGTGACGGCGGCGACGTCCTCTTCTCCACCGTCAAGGGTCGCCGCAAGACCGACAACCTCGAACGCGACCCCCGGGCGACGCTGCTGGTGTACCCCGCGGCTCGGCCCTACAGCTACCTCGAGGTGCGCGGCACGGTGACCTTCACCGACGACCCGGACGGGTCGCTGATCCACACCCTCGCCACCAAGTACACCGGCGCCGAGCGCTGGGAGTTCGATGCCCCCGGCACGCCCCGGGTGATCGGCAGGCTCACGCCCGACGCGGTCGTTTTCAAGGCCTGACGCTCGCACTGCGGGAGCTCGTCGTCGCCCCGATACTGGGGCGATGACGACGTCGCAGCCCAGCCCCGACCCGTCCCGGCCCGGCGCGCAGCGCGGCGGAGCCGCCGAATCCGGAGGTGCCGCGCAGCGCGGCGGAGCGGTCGAGTCCGGACGGGCCGCCACCGAGCCGTTGCGCGAGGACATCCGCCTGCTCGGCGGCATCCTGGGGCGGGTCGTCCGTGAACAGGCCGGTGCCGAGGTGTTCGACCTGGTCGAACGCGCGCGGGTCGAGTCGTTCCGGGTGCGCCGTTCCGAAGTGGACCGCGCCGAACTCGCCGACCTGTTCGCCGAAACACCGGTCGATCAGGCGATCCCGGTGATCCGGGCATTCAGCCACTTCGCGCTGCTGGCGAACCTCGCCGAGGACCTGCACCGCGAGCGGCGCCGTGCAGTCCACATCCGGGCGGGGGAGCCGCCGCAGGACAGCAGCCTTGCCGCGACCTACGCGAAACTCGACGCCGCGCAGCTGGATTCGACCGTGGTCGCGTACGCGCTCGCCGGCGCGCAGGTGGTGCCGGTGATCACCGCCCATCCCACCGAGACGCGGCGCCGTACCGTCTTCGAAACGCAGAACCGGATCACCGACCTGATGCGGCTTCGGGACCGGACCGTGCTGGACGCCGCGGAGGCCGCCGAGGTCGAGGGCGGGCTGTACCGGCAGATCCTCACCCTCTGGCAGACCGCGCTGATCCGGTTGTCCAGGTTGCGGATTCAGGACGAGATCGAGGTCGGGCTGCGGTACTACGACGCCGCGCTGTTCGAGGTGGTTCCGAGGATCAATGCGGCGCTGCGCCGGGAGTTGCGGACGCGGTGGCCGGATGCCGGTCTGCTGCCGGAACCGATGCTGCGCACCGGGTCCTGGATCGGCGGCGACCGGGACGGCAACCCGAACGTCACCGCCGACGTGGTGCACCGGGCCACGCACCGGGCCGCGGCCACCGCCCTCGACCGGCACCTGCACGACCTCGAGGCCCTCGAGCAGGAACTGGCGATGTCGGTGCGCCTGGTGACCGTCTCGGCCGAACTGGAGGCCCTGGCCGCGGCGTCCGGGGACGACGCGCCGTCGCGGATGGACGAACCGTACCGGCGGGCGCTGCGCGGGATGCAGGCCCGGCTCACGGAGACCGCAATCGCGGTGCTCGGCGACGACCTCGCCCGCACCTCGTCGGCCGCCCTCGCCGACTCCGGGCTCGCGCCCTACGGGACCGCCACCGAACTGCTCGCCGACCTGGCGGTCCTCGACGCCTCCCTACGCGGACACGGCGACGGCGTCCTCGCCGACGACCGGCTCGCGACGATCCGGGAATCGGTGGAGGCGTTCGGATTCCACCTGGCCGGCCTGGACCTGCGGCAGAACTCGGAGGTGCACGAGGAGGTGATCGCGGAACTGTTCGCGTGGGCGGGGGTGCATCCGGACTACCGGTCGCTCGGCGAGGACGAGCGGGTCACCCTGCTGGCCGCGGAACTGCGCACCCGGCGCCCGCTGACCCGTCCCGGCGCCACGTTCGGTGAACGCACCACTTCGGAGCTGGCCATCTTCGCGGCCGCCGCCGACGCGGTCGCCGAACTCGGCGCCGCCGCCGTCCCGAACTGCATCATCAGCATGTGCACCTCCGTCAGCGACATGCTCGAGGCCGCGGTGCTGCTCAAGGAGGTCGGGCTGCTGGTTCCGGGGGAACCGGACCATCGCGGACCGAACGTGGTGCCGCTGTTCGAGACCATCGAGGATCTGCGCGGGGGAGCGGCGACGCTGCGCGCCGCTCTCGCGGTGCCGGAGTACCGGTCGCTCGTCGACGCCCACGGCGGGCTGCAGGAGGTGATGCTTGGCTACTCGGACTCCAACAAGGACGGCGGCTACCTCGCCGCGAACTGGGCGCTCTACCGCGCCGAACTCGACCTCGTGGAGGCCGCCCGCGACACCGGAATCCGATTGCGGCTCTTTCACGGTCGCGGCGGCACCGTCGGCCGCGGCGGCGGACCGAGCTACGAGGCGATCCTCGCCCAGCCGCCCGGCGCGGTCGCCGGGTCGCTGCGGATCACCGAACAGGGCGAGGTGATCGCCGCGAAGTACGCCCAGCCCCCGATCGCGCACCGCAACCTGGAGACACTGCTCGCAGCCACCCTGGAGTCGTCGCTCCTCGACGTCGAGGGACTCGGACCCGACGCCGACGACGCCTATCTGCTGCTCGACGACCTCGCCGAACGGGCCCGCGTCGCGTACGGGGAACTCGTCCACGACACACCGGGTTTCGTCGAGTACTTCACCACCTCCACCCCGGTCGCGGAGATCGGGGCGCTGAACATCGGGTCCCGGCCCACCTCCCGCAAGCCCACCCGGTCGATCGCCGACCTGCGTGCCATCCCGTGGGTGCTGTCCTGGAGCCAGGCGCGGGTGATGCTGCCCGGCTGGTACGGCACCGGCACCGCGTTCGAATCCTGGGTCGGTGGCGACGCGGACCGGCTGGCCCGGCTCACCGACCTGTATCGGCGGTGGCCGTTCTTCCGGACTGTGCTGTCCAACATGGCGATGGTGATGGCCAAGTCCGACCTCGGACTCGCCGCGCGCTACGCCGAACTCGTCCCCGACGCAGCGCTGCGGGAGCGGGTCTTCGGGATGATCGCCGCCGAACACGCGCGGACCGTGGCGATGTACCGCGCGGTCACCGGAAACGACTCGCTGACCGCGGACAACCCCGCGCTGGAACGGTCGATCTACAACCGATTCCCGTACCTCGAACCCCTCAACCACCTGCAGGTCGAACTGCTGCGCCGCTACCGCGCCGGCGACGACAGCGACCTCGTCCGCCGCGGCATCCAGCTGACCATGAACGGTTTGGCCACCGCGCTGCGCAACAGCGGGTAGCCGGCGCCGCTCACCGCTCGGCCTTGGTGTCGCTGAAACCGGGGATGTTCAGTGCCGCACCGACGGCGGCGATCGCGTCGGTGTCCGTGCGACCACCGGTCTGTGGCCAGCCGCCGAACCGGTGATCCGGGCCGACCAGCTGGTCGAGGATCACCGCGCAGGCGTCGACCAGTGTGCGGTTGCCCAATTGCGGCCAGCCGTTGCCGTTCGGACCCATCAGCTGGGTCCAGATGTCCCTGAGCTGCTGTGCCTGCTCGGGTGTCATGCCGTCCCCCTCCTGTCGCGGTGCGGGTGAGATCAGCGCAGCGAGTTCCTCCCGGGTGCCGCGGAACGCGTCGGCGTCCACCTTCTGACCGGCCACCAGGGCCGACGAAGTGAACTGCAGGATGTCGACGCTCTTGCCGCCGTACCCCGTCCACCGGTAGGAATCGTCCCCGGGGTAGAGCACACTGGCGTAACCGGTCCCGACGACGTAGCTGGACTGGATCAGCCCCGGCACCTGGGACAGGTCGGGCCTGCCGATCTGCTGCCAGTACCAGCGCGGGATGTAGGACAGCGCGACGTGGACGCCGAGGGCGTCGATCGCGTTCGCGACCGCCCAGAACACTTCCATGTCACCGGAATCGGCCTCGAAGTCGAGCATCGCGGGAATCGTGGCGTCGCCGAGGTGCTCGACGAACGTCCGGGCCTGTGCGTCGGCGGAGGAGTCGGCGCGCACGTAGTGGTAGCCCGCGAGGAGCAACCCGTTCGCGCGGGCGGCGTCGCGGAATCCCGGCCATGTGGGATCGCGGTAGTGGATGCCCTCCGACACCTTGGCCCAGACGAATTCGAAGCCCTCGGCGCGGACCGCGGCGAGATCGAGTCCGGCCTGGTAGTTGGAGATGTCGATGCCGTAGAGCGTCATGAGCACTCTCCGTCTGCGGTGGCTGGCGACCGATCGGGTGGTTTCACTATATGGCCCGGCCGGTTCGGGCCGCGCCTAAACTGGGAGCGTGGTCGCGGTGGGCGTACCCAATCCGTTCGATCCGGGCCGGATCACCGGTCCCGGCGTCACCACCCGTTTCGGCTTCGAGGGCACCGACCTGTGCTTCATGTGGCGCAATGCCAAGGGCTACACGCACTCGCTGCACGGGGACACCTTCGACAACCACTGCCCGGAGCCGGGCTGGAACGGCGGCGGCTGGCGCAGTCCGGTGTCGCTGCGGACCTCGAACGCGGACCTGCTGCGTGGCATTCGCTGGGACAACGCGGTCGGTGGCGCTCGCGCAGCGCAGATCATTCCGTATCGGCACGTCACCGAACCGGTGCCGGCGCCGGCGGGCGAGGCGTTCACCCACATCCCGAACAGCGGGCTGCAGTTGCCGAACGGTGACACCGTGGTCAGCACCTTCGCCGTCCGCGACTGGGCCACCGACCCCGCGACCACGACGTGGTCCACGAACTTCGCCGCGCTGTGGGTGTCCCACGACCCCGATGCCGAGTGGTATCAGCCGAGCCCGATCATCACGTTTCCCAGCACCCACCCGTGGTACCGATTCTTCCAGAACCAGTCGATGATCTTGTGGGGCAACCACGTCCACGTCTTCGGTACTCCCGCGGGGCGGTCGAACGACGGCGGCATCCACCTGATGCGACATCACTGGGCCGGGCTCGCGGTCGAGAACGGCTGGGAGTTCTGGGGATACACCGGCGGAGCGTGGCGGTGGGGGCGGCAGTCACCCACGCCGATACTGCTCGCCGCGGACAACTCGGTGCCGGGCAACAAGATCGGCGAACTGAACGCCCAGATCGTCCAGGGTCGGATCGTGTTGATGTACACCGACTACTCGATCGGGTCGACGGTCTCGCGGATCGCGTCGGCGCCGGACGCGCCGTGGACCCCGGCCCAACCCCAGGTGTCCCTGGCCGTGGCACCGCTGCACTACGCGCCCGGCATCCACCCGCTGTCCACCCTTGCCGACGTCCACTTCGGGTTGTCGCAGTGGATCGCGCCGGGCCTGACGCCGCCGACCGGCTTCGTCATGTCCGCGTGCGGCAGTGGCACGCGTCCGTGGTGGGGCCGATCGCGCCCTTCGCCCACTACGCCTCACTCGCCGACAGCGGCGTCGCGCAGGCAGTCGCGCGCCTGTCCGGCGATCCGGGGTCACCTCCGGCGGGCCCGGGTGGCGACGAGCTGGCCGGCGTGAATGAGGCGGATCGGGCTTCGGTGCTCGCCGACCTCGCGTGCGGCGAGGCCGGCGCCGACGAGATGACCGAATGCCTCGCGCTGGTGCGTGCCGGCGAGGCATCGCCGCCGAAGCCCGGTCAGGTGCGACCGGCCGATCGCCGTCGCCGCGGGGGTGCGCGGCCGTGAAGCGTCGGTGTCCGGCCGGAGGCATGCCGGATCGCCCTGGAACCGGGCCGAGGTCCCGCGCGTCCAACTCAGCACAGGATGCGAGAGGGAGTCCCACGATGATCCGGTGCACTGGAACGCACGACTGGCGCGGCGGCGTCCGCGGGCTCGCGACGACGCGGGCGACGCCCCGCAGTCACGCCCTCCTGCACGGCAGGCGGGTGGATCCCACGCCGCGAGAGACGAATCCCCGCCCCACCGACGAGGGAACGGCCGGCGAGTGACCGGTCAGGCCGGCAGGTTCGCCGAGGCCGCCCGGTCGAGGAACCACACGGTCTCCTCCACCCCGAGTGCCCCGGCGGCCGGAATGTCGAGCGGGTTCGCGCCTGCGACCGCCGCGGCCACGGCCTCCGCCTTGTCCGCACCGGCGACCAGCAGCCACACCCGGCGTGCCCGGCGCACAGCGGGCAGCGTCAGCGTGACCCGTTCGGCGGGCGGCTTGGGGGAGTCGGTGATGCCGACCACGAAACGGGTGTCCTCGCGGACCGCGTCGGTGTCGGGGAACAGCGAATTGACGTGTCCCTCACCGCCCATGCCGAGCAGGTGCACGTCGAAGTCGGGGATCGGGCCGCCGTTCGCGTGTGCGGCGAGCAGATGCTCGTAGGCGTGCGCGGCCGCGTCGGGATCGCCGGCGTACGCGCCGTCCCCGTACGGCATCGGGTGCAGCCGCGCCGCCTCGACCGGCACGTGGTCGAGCAGCGCCTCGTGGGCCTGCACCTCGTTCCGGTCCGGATGCCCGGCCGGTACGAAACGCTCGTCACCCCAGAAGACGTCGACCTTCGACCAGTCGATCGCACCGGAATCGGCACGCAGCTTGCGGAGCAGACCGATTCCGTTGCCGCCGCCGGTGAGGACGATCGAGGCGGAGCCGCGCGCGGCCTGCGCCGCGACGATCACGTCGATGAACTTCCGGGCTGCCGCCGAGGTGAGGGCGTCGGCGTCGTCGTACGTCTGCACGGTCACGGAATCAGTCATGGGTCTCACCCTATGTGTTCCGGACCGATCCGTGGAGGACCGTTATCCAGTCGAATGATTATTCCCAGTCGACGGACTATTCGTAGACGACCCGGCCCAGTCCGGCCAGCGCGGCGTGATAGATCTCGTCCGGATCGAGACGGCGCAGGTCCTCGGCGAGGCAGTCGCGGGTTTCCCTGCGCGCCAACGACACCAGCGAATCCGGTGCTCCCGTGCGGCTGAGGGTCGCGGTCTTCCCCGTCTGCGGCCGGCTCAGCGCGATCGTGCCGGTCTCGCGGTGCATCTCGATCCGCAGCTCCCCGGCCAGACGGCGCACCGGGCCGTCGATCCGGCTGGCCAGCCACCCGGCGATCAGGTCGACCGCGGGCTCGGTGGCCAGCCCGGACACCGTCGCCGACAACAGCGGCTCGTGCGGCGGCTGGTCGAGTGCCGAGGTCAGCAGCGCGCGCCACGGGGTGGCTCGCGCCCAGGCCAGGTCGGTGTCGCCCGCGGTGTACGCCTGCAGTCGCGACTTGATGGTCGCCGCCGGGTCGGGGGCTCCGGTCGCGTCGGTGATCCGGCGGATGGCCAACTGTCCCAGAGGATTTCGTGCGGGAACGGCAGGCGGCCTGTCCGGCCACCAGGCCACCACGGGGGTGTCCGGCAGCAGGAACGGGATCACCACGCTGTCCTCGTGTCCGGCGAGCTCACCGTAGAGGCGCAGCACCACGACCTCGGATGCGCCCGCGTCCCCACCGACCCGGATCTGCGCGTCCAGGCGGGACTCGCCGTCCCGGTCCCCGCGGGTCACCACGATGACGCGACACGGGTGCTCGCGGCTCGCCTCGTTGGCGGCCTCGATCACCGACTCTGCGTTCTCGTCGTCGTCGGTGCTCACCACCAGGGTCAGCACCCGGCCCAGGGTGACCGCGCCGCCCGTTTCCCGGAGTTCGACCAGACGCTTGTTGACGGCGCCGGTGGTGGTGGCGGGAATGTCGATGATCACGAGTGGAATTCTCCCATCGTCACGGTCGCCCCCGACAACGTCGTCATGGTCGTGTCCGACGACGTCGTCACGGCCGTCTCCATTCGCGCCCGGTGCGGCGCAGCATCTCCAGTGCCGAATCCGGTCCCCAGGTGCCCGCCTCGTACGGGTCGGGGCGACCGTTCGCCGCCCAGCGCTCGAGCACCGGATCGAGGATCTTCCAGGACAATTCGACCTCGGCGTTCACCGGAAACAGCGACGGTTCGCCGAGGAGCACGTCCAGGATCAGCCGCTCGTACGCCTCGGGGGAGGACTCGGTGAAGGCCTGCCCGTAGCTGAAGTCCATGTTGACGTCCCGGACCTCCATCGAGGATCCGGGCACCTTGGAGCCGAAACGCATCGTGACGCCCTCGTCCGGCTGCACCCGGATCACCAGGGCGTTCTGGCCCAGTTCCTCGGTCATGGTCTGGTCGAAGGGCAGGTGCGGGGCGCGCTTGAACACGACCGCGATCTCGGTCACCCTGCGCCCCAGACGCTTTCCGGTACGGAGGTAGAAGGGGACACCGGCCCAGCGCCGGGTGTCCACCTCGAGGGTGATCGCGGCGAAGGTCTCGGTGGTCGAATCCTTGGAGAAGCCCTCCTCGTCGAGCAGGCCCACCACTTGGCGACCGCCCTGCCAGCCGCCCGCGTACTGGCCGCGGGCGGTGGTCTCGTCCAGGGGTTCGGCGAGCCGGGTCGCCGAGAGCACCTTGATCTTCTCCGCCTGCAGCTCGGACGGTTCGAAGCTGACGGGTTCCTCCATCGCCGTGAACGCGAGCAGCTGCAGGAGATGGTTCTGGATCACGTCACGGGCGGCGCCGATACCGTCGTAGTACCCGGCACGTCCGCCGAGTCCGATGTCCTCGGCCATCGTGATCTGCACGTGGTCCACGTAATGGGCATTCCAGATCGGGTCGAACAGCTGGTTCGCGAACCGCAACGCCAGGATGTTCTGGACCGTCTCCTTGCCCAGGTAGTGATCGATACGGAACACCGAGTCCTCGGGGAAGACCGTGTTCACGACCGCGTTGAGTTCCTTCGCGGATTCCAGGTCGTGACCGAACGGCTTCTCGATGACCACCCGTCGCCACTGGCCCTCGACCGGCTTGGCCAGCCCGGACCTGGACAGCTGCTCGCACACCGTCGGGAAGGCGACGGGCGGAATGGCCAGGTAGAAGGCGTGATTGCCGCTGGTACCGCGCTCGGCGTCGAGCGCGGCCAAGGTGCGAGTCAGCTCGGCGAACGCGGCGTCGTCGTCGAAACTGCCCTGCACGAAGCGGATTCCCTCGGCAAGGCGGTCCCACACCTCTTCCCGGAACTCGGTGCGCGCGTGCTCGCGGACCGCGTCGTGCACGACCTTGCCGAAGTCCTCGTCCGCCCAGTCCCGGCGGGCGAACCCGACCAGGGCGAAACCGGGCGGCAGCAGCCCCCGGTTCGCCAGGTCGTACACCGCGGGCATCAGCTTCTTGCGCGCCAGGTCACCGGTGACCCCGAAGATCACCAGGGAGCACGGGCCCGCGATTCGCGGCAGTCTCTTGTCTCGCTCGTCGCGGAGTGGATTGATCCACGCGTCGGCGGTGCCGGTCCTGCGCTGCGACGCGGTGCCCGTGCTCCCCATCGATCAGGACGCCGCGGTGAGGGACGCGGCGGTGGCCTCGAGGAGTTCGTTCCAGGAGACCTCGAACTTGTCGACGCCCTCGGTCTCGAGCTTGTCGAAGACATCGGTGAGGTCGACGCCCGCGCCGGCGACCGCGTCGAAGACCTGCTGGGACGCCGCGGCGGTCCCGGTGATGGTGTCACCGGTGACGGTGCCGTGATCGGCGACGGCGTCGAGAGTCTTCTCCGGCATGGTGTTCACCGTGTTCGCCGCGACCAGCTCGGTGACGTACAGGGTGTCCGGGTACTCGGGGTTCTTCACACCCGTCGACGCCCACAGCGGACGCTGCACGCGCGCACCGGATTTCGCGAGCTCCGCGAACCGGTCACCGGACTCGAAGACCTCCTGGTAGGCCGCGTACGCGAGGCGGGCGTTGGCCACACCGGCCTTGCCGCGCAGCGCGAGGGCGGCGTCGGTGTCGATCTTCTCCAGCCGGGCGTCGATCTCGGTGTCCACCCGGGACACGAAGAACGACGCGACCGAGTGGATCGTCGACAGGTCGTGCCCGGCGGACTTAGCGGCCTCCAGGCCGGCCAGGTAGGCGTCGATGACCGCCTTGTGCCGCTCCACCGAGAAGATCAGCGTGACGTTGACGCTGATGCCCTCGGCGATCACCCGGGTGATCGCGGGCAGACCCGCGAGGGTGGCCGGGATCTTGATCAGCAGGTTCGGCCGGTCGACGATCTTCCACAGCTCGATCGCCTGCGCGACCGTGCCCTCGGTGTCGTGCGCCAGGCGCGGGTCGACCTCGATCGAGACCCGGCCGTCGACGCCGGCACTGGCCTCGTACTGCGGGGTGAGCAGGTCGCACGCCTCACGGACGTCGTCCGTGGTGAGCGCGCGGACCGTGTCGTCCACGTTCGCGCCGCGGCCGGCGAGCTCGTGCAGCTGTGCCTGGTACTCCGGACCCTTGAGCGCGGCCTGGAAGATCGACGGGTTCGTGGTCACGCCGACGACGGACTTCTCCGCCACCAGCTGCGCCAGGTTGCCCGTCTGGAGGCGTCCACGCGAGAGGTCGTCGAGCCACACCGACACACCGGCGGCCGACAGGTCGGCGAGATTCTGATTCTGTGCCATGGCGATCAGCCCTTCACTCGATCGAGGGTGCGACGGGCCGCGGCGGTGACATTCTCGGCCGTGAACCCGAACTCGCGGAACAGCGTCTTGTGGTCGGCGGAGGCGCCGAAGTGCTCGATGGAGACGGCCTCACCGGCGTCGCCGAGCAGACGCCACCACGGCATCGCGATACCGGCCTCGACGGAGACGCGGGCACGGACGGCGGGCGGCAGCACCTCGTCGCGGTACGCCTGGTCCTGCTGGTTGAACCAGTCGAGGCAGGGGACCGACACCACGCGGGTGCCGATGCCGTCGGCCTCGAGGGCCTTGCGGGCCTCCACGGCCAGGTACAGCTCGGAACCGGACGCGAGCAGGATCACCTGCGGGGTGCCGGTCGAGGAGTCCTCGAGCACGTAGGCGCCGCGCTTGACGCCCTCGACCGCCTTGTCCGCGGTGCCCTCGAGCACGGGGATGTCCTGACGGGTCAGCGCCAGCGCGGTCGGGCCGGTGGTGTTCTCCAGCGCGTACCGCCATGCCTGCGCCGTCTCGTTCGCGTCGCCCGGCCGGATCACCGACATGTTCGGGATGCCGCGCAGCGCCGCGAGGTGCTCGATCGGCTGGTGCGTCGGGCCGTCCTCGCCCAGACCGATCGAGTCGTGCGTCCACACGTAGATCGACGGGACGCCCATCAGCGCGGCCAGTCGGACCGCCGGACGCATGTAGTCGGAGAACACGAGGAACGTGCCGCCGTACGGGCGGGTCGGACCGTGCAGCGCGATGCCGTTGAGGATCGACCCCATCGCGTGCTCGCGGATGCCGAAGTGCAGCGTGCGGCCGTACGGCTGCGCGGTCCAGTCCTTCGTCGAGATCGAGGGCGGGCCGAACGAGTCGGAACCGTCGATGGTGGTGTTGTTGCTGCCCGCGAGGTCGGCGGAACCGCCCCACAGCTCGGGCAGGATCGGACCGAGCGCGTTGAGCACCTTGCTCGACGCCTTGCGGGTCGCGGCGCCCTTCGTGTCCGGCTCCCACGTCGGGAGGACGTCGGTCCATCCCTCGGGGAACGCGCCGGCGTCCAGTCGGTCGAACAGGGCCTTGCGCTCCGGCTCCCGGGCCGCCCAGGCGTCGAACGTCTGCTGCCACTCGGCGTGCGCCGCGGCACCGCGGGCCTTCACCTCACGGGCGTGCGCGAGGGCGGCCGGGTCGACGTCGAAGTTCTTCTCCGGGTCGAAGCCGAGCGCCTTCTTCACACCCGCGACCTCGTCGGCGCCGAGCGCGGCGCCGTGCACGTCGCCGGTGTTCATCTTCGTCGGCGCCGGGTACCCGATGATGGTGCGCAGGACGATGATCGACGGCTTGTCCGTCACGGCCTTCGCGGCCTCGACCGCGTCGAGCATCGCGGAGACGTTCTCGCCGCCCTCGACCCGCTGCACGTGCCAGCCGTACGCCTCGTAACGCTTGGCGACGTCCTCGCCGAACGCGATGTGGGTGTCGTGCTCGATGGAGATCTCGTTGTCGTCGTAGAAGACGATCAGGTTGCCGAGCTGCTGCACGCCGGCGATCGAGGACGCCTCGGAGGTGACGCCCTCCTGCAGGTCGCCGTCGGAGGCGATCACGTACACGTGGTGGTCGAACGGGCTGGTGCCGGCCGGGGCGTCCGGATCGAACAGGCCGCGCTCACGCCGCGCCGCCATCGCCATGCCGACCGCCGACGCCAGGCCCTGGCCGAGCGGACCGGTGGTGATCTCGACGCCGGTGGTGTGCCCGTACTCGGGGTGGCCCGGGGTCAGCGAACCCCAGGTGCGCAGCGACTCGAGGTCGGACAGCTCGAGGCCGTAACCCGACAGGTACAGCTGCAGGTAGAGGGTGAGGCTGGAGTGCCCGCAGGACAGGACGAAGCGGTCGCGACCGACCCACTCGGCGTCCGAGGGGTCGTGGCGCATGACGCGCTGGAAGAGGGTGTAGGCGAGGGGCGCGAGGCTCATCGCGGTGCCGGGATGGCCGTTGCCGACCTTCTGCACGGCGTCGGCGGCGAGGACACGTGCGGTGTCGACCGCCTTGGTGTCCAGGTCGGTCCAGTCGGCGGGATGCACGGGCTGGGTGAGGACGCGGATCTCGTCTGTGGTCGACACGAGCTTGAAGTCTCCTGACATCGGTGAGCGGCACGGTGACGGCGGGACGAACGATGGGTGCGGTGGACCCGACGTCGGTTCCGACACACCAGCGTAGTGCCGACCCAACCCTAGTGCTCGTGCGCGTGCCGGTCGATCCGGCGTCCGTCCTGCGCGTCGGGAGTGTCGCGGTCGCGGTGGGTGTCCGATTCGGACCATTCGACCCGTGCCCGGTTCGGTTCTGCTCGGCGAGCCGTCTACCATCGGGTGTAGTAGTGCTCGGGTCCCCGGTCGCGGCGCAGCGATCGCGGCTGCCCCATGATCCGGTGGACCACTGAAGCGGTAGTCGTACGCGCGGCGCCGGCCCCTGTGGGTCGAGCCAGTCAACCGGGCCCATCGGCGGGGCCCGAGAAGTAGGAGTAACGGTGCGGATAGTGGAGCGTGGCGGACACGGTCTCGCTGGTGCCCCCGATGCCACCCCCGCCAGTGGGTCGGACTCCCTCTGGGGTCGAATCTCCGGGACGCTCCTCGCGTACCTGGCGTTGACCAAGCCTCGGGTCATCGAACTCCTGCTCGTCGCGACGATCCCGGCGATGCTCCTCGCGGACCGCGGCACCGTCGACTTCCCGCTCATCCTGGCGACGCTGTTCGGCGGCTGGATGGGCGCCGCGAGCGCGAACACCCTCAACTGCGTGGTCGACGCCGACATCGACAAGGTGATGAAGCGCACGGCCCGGCGCCCGCTGGCTCGGATGGCGGTGCCCACGTCGCACGCACTGATCTTCGGCCTTGCCCTTGGTGTCGCGTCCTTCGGATGGCTGTGGTGGGCGACGTACCCGCTGGCCGCGATCTTGATCGCGCTGACCATCGCGTTCTACGTACTCGTCTACACCATGGTGCTCAAGCGGCGGACCTGGCAGAACGTCATCTGGGGCGGCGCCGCAGGCTGCATGCCCGTGATGGTCGGCTGGGCTGCGGTCACCGGCAGCCTCAGCTGGGAACCGATCGTCCTGTTCCTGGTGATCTTCTTCTGGACGCCGCCGCACACCTGGGCAATGGCCATGCGGTACAAGGAGGACTACAAGGCCGCGGGCGTGCCGATGCTCCCGGTTATCGCGACCGAGGAACGCGTCACCAAGCAGATCCTCGTCTACACCTGGCTGACCGTACTGACCACACTGGTCCTGGTGCCCGCCGCGGGCGTCATCTACGCGGCGGTTGCGCTGGTCGCCGGTGCCTGGTTCCTGCTGATGGCGCACCAGCTCTACACCGGCGTGCGCCGTGGTGAGCAGGTCAAGCCCCTGCGCCTGTTCCTGCAGTCGAACAACTACCTCGCCGTCGTCTGCCTCGGTCTTGCCATCGACTCGGTCCTCGGCTGGGACACGATCGCCAGCTTCTTCTCCTGACCCGACACCGTCGGGCGGGTGACAAGGACCGTTCGGGTCCTCCGGGAACCCGAACGGTCCTTCACTCTTTCCCGGTCACGGCACCAGGACGATCGATCCGGTCGTCTTGCGGGCCTGCAGGTCGCGGTGCGCCTGCGCGGCGTCGGCGAGACGGTGGGTCGCGCCGACCCGGATCGTGAGCGTGCCGTCGGCGATCGCGGCGAACACGTCCCCGGACCGCCACAGGAGCTCCTCGCGGTCCCGGGTGTAGTGCGCAAGCGTGGGCCGGGTCAGGAACAGCGAGCCGGCGGCGTTGAGGCGCTGCGGGTCGAACGGCGGCACCGGTCCGCTGGCCGCCCCGAAGAGGGCAAGGGTGCCACGGATCCTCAGCGACGCCAGGCTGGCCTCGAACGTGTCGGCGCCGACACCGTCGTACACGGCCGCGACGCCCTCGCCGCCGGTGAGTGCGCGAACCTGCTCGGCCAGATCGGCGCCGTAGCGCAGCACCTCGGCGGCCCCGCACTCGCGCGAGAGCGCCGCCTTCTCGTCGGTCGACACCGTGGTGATCACCCGCACCCCGTGCGCGGTGGCGAGCTGCGTCAGGATCTGGCCGACGCCGCCGGCGCCCGCGTGCACGAGCACCGTGTCACCGGGCTGCGCCGGGTACACCGAGTGCAGCAGGTAGTGCGCGGTCATGCCCTGCAGCAGCGCCGACGCGGCCTGCGGGGCGGGGACGCCGTCCGGGACCGGGACGGCCTTCGCGGCCGGGACCACGACCAGCTCCGCGTAACTCGACGGCGCGTCGGACCATGCCACGCGGTCACCGGGTCGCAGGTCCGTGACATTCGAGCCGACCGCCTCGATCACGCCGGTGCCCTCGGCGCCGGCGACGTACGGCAGGTCGATCGCGTACGCGCCGGTGCGGAAATAGGTGTCGATGTAGTTGACGCCGATCGCCTCGGTGCGGACCAGCACTTCGTTCTCACCCGGAACCGGGTCCGGGATCTCGGTGTACTGCAGGACGTCGGGGCCGCCGAACTCGGCGACGGTGATTGCGCGCATGGCGATGATTCTGCCCTGTCGTATCCTGAGCGCATGAGTGTGGACACCCAGGATTCCGGCGCGGCCGCCCCGTCCGTCGTCGCACCGCCGCGGACCGTCACCGCGGTGCGCAATTTTGTCGCCGAGCACGGCGGCTCCGCCACCGCTGTCGTACAGCCGATCGGTCTGGACGGCGTCCGGATCACCCTCGTTGGCGCTGACGGCGTCCTCGGCGACCAGGTCGTCGACGACCTCGCCACCGCGAAGGCCGTCGTTGCTGCGGTCGAGGGTCTCGGCACCTCCGGCTGGGAGCGCTCGGTCACCAGCATCGTCACCCCGCGGGTCGGCCACTGGCAGAAGATGGCCGGCTGGGTTGCCAACCAGACTCGTTTCCCGAAGGCCCGCAACGGCCTCGGCTGACCCTTCCGCGGCGCACACGAATCGGGCCGGCTCACCGTCAGGGTGAGCCGGCCCGACGTCTTTGTGTCGGCTGGAGAGAGAAGGTCAGCCGGCGAGCTGCTTGAGCACTGCCAGGTTGGCCGTCATCCCGTCGCGCCACACCGACATCCGGTGATCGAGGATCGCGGCCTCCCGGTCCGGGTGCCGGTCGATGAAGTCGGCGAGCGGCGACCGCCCGGTGCCCACCTTGGCCCACTGCCGGACGAGGGCGCCGTCACCGTCGGAGTCGACCTCGAAACCCCAGTGGGCGAACGGCTCGTCCGCCGGACCCACCCGCCACACCCAGCGTCGGCCGTCCTCGACCTCGACGACCTCCGACTCGGTGTGCCACTCGCCCATCTGCGCGTTCGCGTTGTACCCGCGGAACCGGGCGCCGACGGCGACGACGGTCGCGCCGTCCAGCCACTCCGTCCGCTGCAGTTCGCCGTCGGCGCGGGTCGGCAGATCGATGTCGATCACCAGTGTCCAGGCACGCTCCGGGCTGCAGGTCAGACGTTCGGTGACCTCGACGGTCGGGGTGTCGCGCAGACGCATGACGGCTCCTTCGGCTCTCGATTCGGTGGGTGACGCGTGCCGAATGCTATGCCGAGCCGATTCGCGATCAGGAGCGGGTGCCGGTCAGTCGACGGTGACGCCGGTGGCGGCCGGCGTGGCCGGTGTGGGCGCGGGTTCGCGGACCCGGCCCGCGGCGTAGAGGGCCGCGGTCGCGGCGGTGCACGCACCGGCCAGGGCGACGTGGATGGTCACCAGGACGGCGGGGACGTGCGTCCAGAACTGGACCAGGCCGACGCAGGCCTGCAGGGCGACGAGGGCGACGACCACCTTCATGCGCAGCTTCACCGCGTCGCGCGCCCCGACCGCGTACAGCGCGAACCCGAGGCCGACCAGCAGCGCCAGGTAGCCGACCAGAAGTTCGGCGTGCAGATGCACGAGGTTGGTGATGTCCAGGCCGAGGCGCTCGACGGTGCGTTCGGGATTCTTGTCACCGGCGTGCGGTCCGGCGCCGGTGACCATCGTGCCCGCGACCAGGGTGCCGGCCAGCGCCACCCCGGACAGCGCGGTCAGCCAGCGCAGCTGCCTGGGCAGCACGATCACGTCGACGCCGTCGTCCGGCTGGTCGATCTTGTGGAACAGGATCACGGACAGCCACACCATCGCCATCGACACCAGCATGTGCACGGCGACGGTCCACCACAGCAGTCCGGTGAGCACAGTGATGCCCCCGATCACCGCCTGCAGCACCGTCGACAGCGGCATCAGCCACGCGTAGAACAGCACCTCGCGCCGACGGGCGGCCCGGGTCACCGCGATGACCGCCGCCGCCGCGGTCGCGATCACCAGGAACGTGAGCAGTCGGTTGCCGAACTCGACGGCCTGGTGAAACCACGGCGCGGTCGAGTTGCCGGTCGGGACGAAGCTGCCCGGGTGACACTGCGGCCAGGTGGTGCAGCCGAGGCCGGACGCGGTGACCCGGACCACCGAGCCGGTGACCGCGATGCCGCCCTGCGACAGGATCACCGCGAACGCGATCCACTTCTGGACCGCCAGGGAGGGCAGGGGGAGACGGTTGACCAGGCTCACGAAGCCGCGATACAGCACGGGTCCGATGGTAGAGCCCGGTCAACTACACGGTGTCGTTGGGGCGGCTCGCCGCCGTGTCGTTGGGGCGGCTCGCCGCGGTCGTTGGGGCGGTCAGCTCCCCGAACTGCCCGCGCTGCCGATGCTGCCGCTGTCGCCTGCCCGGACCCGGACCAGCCCGGTGATCGTGCCCTGCAGGTAGTCGCCCCGCGAGGTGATCAGCGCCGACATCTGCAGGGTGTCGTTGGCGATGGTGCCGGGCTGACCGGACTCGGAGACGACGGCGCCGGTGGCGGGGTCGATCACCGCGAACGCGAATCCGTCGAGGGGAGTCGTGTTCGGCTGCCCCTTCCGGACCACCGTGTACAGGTTGCCGTCCGCGGTCGACAGGTGCGGAACCGCCGAGCTGCGCACCGCGTTGTCCCACACCACGTGGCAGCCGGAACCGTCGATGTCCACCCGGGTCATGCCGCCGGTGAACGGCGCGGACGACGGCACCGCCGGACCGGCACCGTCCGGCACCGTCGGGTACGGATACCCGTAGGTACCCGCCACGAACACCGAGTTGCCGACGCCGATCGGGGAGTTCTCACTGCCCGGGCCTCCGGTGGCCAGTACCGGCGCCTGGCACACCTCGTCGCCGGTGTCGGCGCGGCGCACGATCAGATTCACCCGGGTGTCCGCGTTGTCGACGATCGCGACGTACTCGTGGCCGGTGCCGGGGCCGAAGAAGGTCGGCGTCGAGCCGGTGCCCCAACTGAGCTGGCCCGGCTTGCGGGCGGACCCGCGATCGTAGGTGTGCCGCCAGTCGATCGTCGGGGCGGCGTCCGCACCCGCGGACAGCTGGTACAGGGCGTGGGTGGTGGCCACGGACACCCCGGTGGGGGAGCTGGAGATGCTGTTCTGCACCTGCTCGCCAGCGGGCAGCCGGAGGGTGCGTGCGGTCCCGGCCGGATCGAGCGTGCCCACCACGCCGCCTCCGGTGGCGAACCAGACGTTGCCGGACCAGTCCGGAACCAGGCCGGTCACCGCGTCGCCGTCGGGAACCGCTCCGGACAGGTCGACCGTGGAGTCGACGAACAGGGCGTCGGCGGTGTGGCCGATGCGCTGCAGCTGCCGGTTGCCGTCGACGGCGACGAGGCGGTTCTGATCGTCGAGGAAGGCGTAGACGCCGCCGAGCAGGCTGCCTTTCGCCAGCTCAAGTGATGCCACCGACCGGGAATTGCCTGCGTCGAGCAGATGGACCGTCGGCTTCCGGCCGAGGACGGCGGTGCACAACGCGACCACCCGCCCGTCGGACCCCTCGAGCAGGGTCGGGCACGCGGACAGCAGCGGGATCTCGGTGGCCCCGACCGCTCCGGTGCCGGGGCCGGCGAGCGGGGTGGCATCGGACGACCCGGCGTCCCCGTGCATGGTGGCCGTGCCGACCGGTCCCAGGTGCGGGTTCGGCGGCGCCAGCGGCCCCCAGGCCGGCTGTGCGAGCGCGGGAGGGGCCGTGACCGCGAGGGTGACGGCGGCGAGGAGCGGGACGAGGGTCGGGCGCATGATCGGCACCGATGAATGATGGCCGCGGACCGGCCCGCCTGTCCGGAGTTTCGGTCAGGTGAACTTGAACCAGCGGGTTGCCAGCCACGCCGCGACCGCGCCCCACACGATCAGCACCACGATCGCGAACACGTCCACCGACCCGGAGACGGCGTGGTCGAGGGCCTCGGCGAGCGCCCCGGACGGCACGAGCCGGGCCAACGTGTGCAGCGCGTCGGGGATGCCGTCGCCGCCGAACACGACCGAGCCGATGCCCGCCATCACGAACCACAGCACGTTCGCCAGCGCCAGGACGATCTCGGCCTTCAACGTGCCGCCGAGCAGCAGGCCGAGTGCCGCGAACATCGCGGTGCCGAGGGCGATCACGACCGCACCGAGCAGGAGCCCGGCCGGGTCCGGTCGCCATCCGAGCGCGAATCCGATCGCACCGAGGAGGGCCATCTGGATCGCGACCACGATCACCACCGCCGCGCTCTTGCCCGCGATGATGCCCCATCGTGGAAGTGGCGTGGCGCCGAGCCGTTTCAACGCGCCGTAACGGCGGTCGAACCCGACCGCGATGGCCTGCCCGGTGAATGCGGTCGACATCACCGCGACCATCATCACCGCGGGCATCACCCGGTTCACCCGGGGATCCCCGAGGTCGCCCAGCGGCAGCAACGTGAGGCCGATCAGCAGCGTGATCGGGATGAACATCGTCAGCAGCAGCTGCTCCCCGTTGCGCAGGAGCAGGGTCAGCTCGAGCCGGGTCTGCGCGGTGAGCATCCGCAGCGGCGGTGCGGGTCGCGGGTTCGGCGCGAAGGTGCCGGGTGTGAACCGGTTGTCGGCGAGACGGTCGGTGTTGGACATGGTCAACCCCGCAGCTCCCTTCCGGTGAGGTCGAGGAACACGTCCTCGAGGCGGCGCTGGTCGACGCGGATCTCGGTGGCGAGCACGTCGAGTTCGGCGCACCAGGTGGCGACCGCGACGAGCACGGCCGGGTCGATGTCGCCTTCGACGACGTAGTTGCCTGCGGTCGGCTCGCTCGGGGTGAAGCCCGCGGGCAGGGCCGCGGCCAGCCGGGTCAGGTCGAGGTGTGCGGGCGCGGTGAACTGGAGCCGGCCGGCGGCGCCGTGCCGGGTCAGTTCGCTCGGGGTGCCCTCCGCGACGATGCGGCCGTGGTCGATGATCACCAGCCGGTCGGCGAGTGCCTCGGCCTCGTCCATCAGGTGGGTGGTCAGCAGCACCGAGACGCCGTCGCGGCGCAGCGCCTCGATCAGTTCCCACACCATCAACCGTGCCTGGGCGTCGAGGCCCGCGGTCGGTTCGTCCAGGAACACCAGTTCGGGGCGTCCGACGAGGGCACACGCGAGCGCCAGGCGTTGCTGCTGGCCGCCCGACAGCCGACGGTACGGGGTGCGGACGGCGTCGGTGAGGCCGAGTTCGCGCAGCAGCCATTCGGGGTCGAGGGGGTCGGATGAGTAGGCGGCGACCAGGTCGAGCATCTCGCCGGCCTTGGAGCCCGGGTAGGCGCCGCCGCCCTGGAGCATCACTCCGATGCGGGCGCGCACGTCGCCGGAGGCGACGGCGGGGTCGAGGCCGAAGACCCGAACGGTTCCGCTGTCCGGTCGCTGGAATCCCTCGCACATCTCGACGGTGGTGGTCTTCCCGGCGCCGTTCGGTCCGAGCAGGGCCAGCACCTGGCCGCGGTCGAGGGTCAGGTCGAGACCGTCGACGGCGACGGTGCCGTCGAACGCCTTCACCACACCGCTGAGTCGGAGCACGGGTTGTTCGGACACGGAAGAACTCACGGGACCTCAGAGTAGGCGTCGGGGGTTGCGGTCCTGTCCGACGCCCCGCTGTTCGAGGCCTCGGTCTCGACCCGCCACGGCAGCCGGTTGCGGGTGATGACGATGAAGGAACCGCAGACGAGGACGGTGGCGATCGCGGCCTGCACGATGACGAACGGCGGGTACTCGCCGCCGTTCGGCATGACGATCAGGCTGACCACCGACGACAGCGCGATCGCCGGGATGCGGAACACCGGCCGGGTCGCCCACGCGGCGAGGGGGATGACGGCCCACAGCAGGTACCAGGGCTGCACGACCGGGAACAGGAGCACCAGGAATCCGAGGGAGACACCGAGCGCGCCGATCGGGTGGATGCGGCCGAGGAGGACAGCGACGAGCATCCGCAGTGCAACGAATGCCGCGGCCAGTGACGCGATCGGCCGGGTCAGGCTGAGCACGGCGGTGGTGTGGTCGCCGAGGCCGAGCAGCACTCCGGCCAGACCGGTTCCCAGGCCGAGCAGGGTCGGCAGCGACATCCAGCTGCGCACCTCGTTGGCCGTGCCCAGGGTGTCGGGGCTCAGCCAGCCGAATCCGAGCCCGCTGATCAGGCTGACCGCGAGCACCACGACGATCGTGACCGCGGCGAGCAGCGCCGCGGCAGCGCACACCGACCGGAACGTCCCGCCCCACCTCCTGGCGAGGGCCATGCCGATGAATCCGAGGGCAAGCAGGGTGGGGATCTTCACCGTCGCGGACAGCGCGATGAGCCCGGACCCGGCCAGGAGCAGGGCGAGGCTGCGTCCCTCGCGGATGCTGAACCGGATCGGGTCCGCGCCCTCGATCGCGCGGAGTGCGATCTCGATGCCTGCGAGCATCAGGCCCAGCATGAGGGCCTCGTTGTGGATGCCGGCGACCAGGTGGAACAACAGCAGGGGATTGACGGCGCCGAGCCACAGTGCGGTCACGCTCGCGACCCCGCAGCGGCGCGCGAGCCGGGGCAGGGCCCACACGATCAGCGCGACGCCCGCGAGGGCGAGCAGGCGGTGCAGGAAGATGCCCGCGACGATGTTGTCGCCGGTCAGGGCGGAGATGCCCTTCCCGATCCAGATGAACAGCGGGCCGTACGGGGCGGGTGTGTCCCGCCAGATCGTCGGGACGGTCCGGGTCAGGATGTGGTCGACGCCGAGCGCCTGCGCGGGACCGATGGCGTAGGGGTCGAGGCCCCGGGCGGCGATCTCCGACTGCGCGAGGTACGAGTAGACGTCCTTGCTGAACATCGGCGGGGCGATCGCGAGCGGGACCACCCAGAGCAGCAGGGTGCGATCGAGCTGGGACCGGGTCAGCCGTCGCACGGCGGAACCCTCGCGGAAGCTGCCGACCGCGAAGCGGCCGAGCAGCAGCCAGGCCAGCACGACCATCGCGCTGCCGGTCAGGGTGATGGTCATGGCGACGCTCGGCATCCGTGCGGGCAGGCCGAGGAGGCGCAGTCCCTGGACCGGGTTCTGCAGCACGGGCTGCGCGCCCGAACCGAGAGCGCCGAGTGCCATCAGCAGGGCGCCCGTCGCGCCGAAGCGCCGGACGCCACGCAGCTGTGCGGTCTCGCGGGCGTTGAGCCCGGGCGCCTCGGGTTCGTCGCCGTGCAGGCTGGAGACGGCGAAACCGTCGCGGGGTCCGTTCAGTCCGAGGGCACGGCTGAGGAGGGTCTGCGACCGAGAGAGCAGGGCAGTGCCCCGTCGGGACAGGGGCCCGGCGGTTGCGCTGTCACCGGACTCCGGTGTGTCGTCGGTCTGCGGCACAGGATGCAGCGTAGCGGTGTTACACAGGGCACCCTTGGTGGACCGTCGGGTCGAATTCCGTCACACTGGTGTTGTGAAAACGGCAGACATCCGCCCCGAGCATCGCGAAAGCGCAGGTCCTGAGCCTGTTGCCGCGTCTCGTTCGGCGCTGCCGTCGGGCACCGCGATGGGTCACGAGGGTCACACCCGCGCGGCCGTCGTCAAGCTGCTGCTCGAACAGGGGCCGATCACCGCCACCGAGATCGGCGCCGAGCTGGGTCTGAGTGCCGCCGGGGTGCGTCGTCACCTGGAGGCGCTGATCGACGCCGGCGAGGCCCGTGCGACGCGGTCGGCGAGCTGGCAGCAGAAGGGGCGGGGCCGGCCGGCCAAGCAGTTCCAGCTCACGGCCGCGGGCCGCTCGCGGCTCGGGCACTCGTACGACGACCTGGCCGGAGCCGCGATGCGTCAGCTTCGCGAGATCGGCGGCGAGGCGGCGATCGTCGAATTCGCGCGGCGCCGCGTCCAGACGATCGTCGCCGACATCGATCCCGCGACCGGAGGTGACACCGCCGAGGTGGAGCAGACCGCCGACGCGATTGCCGACGCCTTCACGTCCGCCGGGTTCGCGGCCACCACCCGGCCGGTCGGCAACGGTGTGCAGATCTGCCAGCACCACTGCCCGGTCTCTCACGTCGCCTCCGAATTCCCCGAGCTGTGCGAGGCGGAGACGCAGGCGTTCGCGGAGCTCCTCGGCACCCACGTGCAGCGGCTCGCGACCATCGCCAACGGGGATTGCGCGTGCACCACCCACGTACCTCTGGTCGCACCCGGTGCCGTGCACCAGGAAGCGACCTGACCACCGAGCGACGAACTCCGCCCTCCCACGAACATCGCGTCGTCGGTGCCCAGCCCGCGCCGCGCACGCAACACGACTCACGTAACAAGACTCCGGAAGGAGCTCGCATGACCGTCACCCAGGATCAGGCAGCCGGCCGCCCCGACCAGCCGACCCTGACGCAGGACGAGGCCATCGCCTCGCTCGGCCACTACGAGTACGGCTGGTCCGATGCCGACGTGGCAGGTGCCAGCGCACAGCGTGGCCTGTCCGAGGCCGTCGTGCGGGACATCTCCGCGAAGAAGAACGAGCCCGAGTGGATGCTCGACATCCGGCTCAAGGCGCTCCGGACCTTCGACAAGAAGCCGATGCCGCACTGGGGGTCGAACCTCGAGGGCATCGACTTCGACAACATCAAGTACTTCGTGCGGTCCACGGAGAAGCAGGCCGAATCCTGGGAAGATCTGCCCGAGGACATCAAGAACACCTACGACAAGCTGGGCATCCCCGAGGCGGAGAAGCAGCGTCTCGTCGCCGGTGTCGCGGCGCAGTACGAGTCCGAGGTCGTCTACCACCAGATCCGCGAGGACCTCGAGGCCCAGGGCGTGATCTTCCTGGACACCGACACCGGACTGCGTGAGCACCCGGAGATCTTCAAGGAGTACTTCGGCTCCGTGATCCCGGCCGGGGACAACAAGTTCTCGGCGCTGAACACCGCGGTGTGGTCGGGCGGCTCGTTCATCTACGTGCCGCCGGGCGTGCACGTCGACATCCCGTTGCAGGCCTACTTCCGGATCAACACCGAGAACATGGGCCAGTTCGAGCGGACCCTGATCATCGTCGACGAGGGTGCCTCCGTGCACTACGTCGAGGGTTGCACCGCGCCGATCTACAAGTCCGACTCGCTGCACTCGGCGGTCGTCGAGATCATCGTCAAGAAGGGCGGCCACTGCCGCTACACGACGATCCAGAACTGGTCGAACAACGTGTACAACCTGGTGACCAAGCGCACCAAGGTCGACGCGGGCGGGTCGATGGAGTGGATCGACGGCAACATCGGCTCGAAGGTCACGATGAAGTACCCGGCCGTGTGGATGATGGGCGAGCACGCCCGCGGCGAGGTGCTCTCCGTGGCGTTCGCCGGCGAGGGCCAGCACCAGGACACCGGCGCGAAGATGCTGCACCTGGCGCCGCACACGTCCTCGACGATCGTGTCGAAGTCCGTCGCCCGCGGCGGTGGCCGTGCCTCCTACCGTGGCCTGGTCCAGGTCAACAAGGGCGCGCACGGCTCGAAGTCGACCGTCAAGTGTGACGCGCTGCTGGTCGACCAGATCTCCCGGTCGGACACCTACCCGTACGTCGACATCCGCGAGGACGACGTGTCGATGGGTCACGAGGCGACAGTCTCGAAGGTCTCCGACGACCAGTTGTTCTACCTGATGAGCCGCGGCCTCACCGAGGACGAGGCAATGGCAATGGTGGTGCGCGGCTTCGTGGAGCCGATCGCCAAGGAGCTGCCGATGGAATACGCCCTCGAGCTCAACCGCCTGATCGAACTGCAGATGGAAGGGGCCGTGGGTTAGTGGCCAACGCAAGCGAGGCGACGGGCGTGAAGGCTGCCGTCGCCGGTGAGAACCCTGCGACGAATGCGCAGGCGGCGCCAGCCACCAATAAGGGCGAGGTCTTCACGTCGTTCGATGTGAATGCGTTCGAGGTGCCCGCCGGTCGCGACGAGGCGTGGCGATTCACCCCGCTGCGCAGGCTGCGCGGCCTGCACGACGGCTCTGCGGTCCGCTCCGGTTCCGCGACCGTCGAGGTGACGGCGGTGGACGGGGTCACCGTCGAGACGGTCGGCCGCGACGACACCCGGCTCGGTCAGGGCGGTGTCCCGGCGGATCGGGTTGCCGCGCAGGCGTACTCGGGCTTCGAGACGGCCACCGTGGTGACCGTCGGCACCGAACGCGAGATCGCCGACGCGATCAACGTCGTCGTCACCGGTCCCGGCGAGGGACAGGTCGGCTACGGGCACATCCAGATTCGTCTGGAGGCCTTCGCCTCGGCGACCGTGGTGCTCGACCAGAAGGGCAGCGGAACCTACGCGGAGAACGTCGAGTTCGTGCTCGGCGACAGCGCGAAGCTGACAGTGGTCGCGGTGCAGGACTGGGCCGACGATGCCGTGCACGTCGCCGCGCACCACGCCCGCATCGGTCGCGACGCGGTGCTGCGGTACACGGCGGTGACGCTCGGCGGCGACGTCGTCCGCGTCACTCCGGTGGTGAAGTACGACGGTCCCGGCGGCGACGCCGAGCTGCTCGGTCTGTACTTCGCGGACGCCGGCCAGTTCTTCGAGCACCGGCTGCTGGTGGATCATTCACAGCCGCACTGCAAGTCGAACGTCGTCTACAAGGGCGCGCTGCAGGGCGTCGCCGGCGCCGAGGCGCACCAGCCCGACGCGCACACCGTCTGGGTCGGCGACGTGCTGATCCGCGCGGCGGCCGAAGGTACGGACACCTACGAGATGAACCGGAACCTGGTGCTCACCGACGGTGCCCGGGCGGACTCGGTGCCGAACCTGGAGATCGAGACCGGCGAGATCGTCGGTGCCGGACATGCCAGTGCCACCGGCCGGTTCGACGACGAGCAGCTGTTCTACCTGCGCTCGCGGGGCATCTCGGAGGAGCAGGCCCGCCGCCTGGTGGTTCGGGGCTTCTTCCACGAGATCATCGAGCGCATCGCCGTCCCGGAGGTGCGCGAGCGCCTCGAAGCGGCCATCGAGGTCGAGCTCGCCGCGGTCGGCGTCTGAATTCCGGCGAGTCAGCCGCCGGCACAACACTTCTCAAAGGACTCATTGAATGACTACCCCCGAAACCCCCGCCGCCGAGCCTTCCGTGCTGGAGATCAAGGATCTGCACGTCCGGGTCGCGCAGACCGACGAGAACGCCGAACCGATCAACATCCTCAAGGGTGTGAACCTGACGGTGCGGTCCGGTGAGACGCACGCGATCATGGGCCCCAACGGCTCCGGCAAGTCCACCCTCTCCTACGCGATCGCCGGTCACCCCAAGTACGAGATCACGTCCGGCAGCATCACCCTCAACGGTGAGGACGTCCTCGCGATGAGCGTCGACGAGCGGGCCCGCGCCGGCCTGTTCCTCGCGATGCAGTACCCGGTCGAGGTGCCGGGCGTGTCGATGTCGAACTTCCTGCGCACCGCCGCCACCGCCGTCCGTGGCGAGGCGCCCAAGCTGCGGCACTGGGTCAAGGAGGTCAAGGAGGCGATGAGCGAGCTGGAGATCGATCCGGCCTTCGGTGAGCGCTCCGTCAACGAGGGCTTTTCCGGCGGTGAGAAGAAGCGCCACGAGATCCTGCAGCTGGGCCTGCTGCAGCCGAAGATCGCGATCCTCGACGAGACGGACTCCGGTCTGGACGTCGACGCGCTGCGGATCGTCTCCGAGGGTGTGAACCGCTACCAGGAGCGTGAGCACGGCGGCGTGCTGCTGATCACCCACTACACGCGGATCCTGCGCTACATCAAGCCGCAGTTCGTGCACGTGTTCGTCGGCGGTCAGGTCGTGGAGTCGGGCGGCCCCGAGCTGGCCGACGAGCTCGAGGCCAACGGCTACGTCCGCTTCACCCAGGCAGCGACGGCGGGAGCCTGATTCCATGACCAGCACCGTGCGCGCGCTCGACGTCACGAGCATCCGCCGGGACTTCCCGATCCTGAGCCGCACGGTGCGGGACGGAAAGCCGCTGGTGTACCTGGACTCCGGGGCCACCTCGCAGCGTCCGGTCCAGGTGCTCGACGCCGAGCGTGAGTTCCTCACCACCTGCAACGCGGCCGTGCACCGCGGAGCGCACCAGCTCGCCGAGGAGGCGACCGACGCCTACGAGAACGCCCGGGTGGCGATCGCCCGGTTCGTCGGCGCGGACCCGGACGAGCTGGCGTTCACCAAGAACGCGACCGAGGCGCTGAACCTGGTCACGTACGTGCTCGGCGACGATCGGTTCGATCGCCACGTGGGGCCCGGTGACGAGATCGTGATCACCGAGCTCGAGCATCACGCGAACCTGGTGCCGTGGCAGGAGCTGGCCCGCCGGACGGGCGCGACGCTGCGCTGGTACGGGGTCACGGACGACGGCCGGATCGACCTCGACTCGCTGGAGTTGAGCGAGAACGTCAAGGTCGTCTCGTTCACCCACCAGTCGAACGTGACCGGCGCCGTTGCGCCGGTCGAGGAGCTGGTGCGGCGGGCGCGGGCGGTCGGTGCGCTGGTGGTTCTCGACGCGTGCCAGTCGGTGCCGCACATGCCGGTCGACTTCCACGCCCTCGACGTCGATTTCGCGGCGTTCTCCGGGCACAAGATGCTGGGCCCGTCCGGGGTCGGCGTGCTGTACGGCAAGCGGGAGCTGCTGGCGGCGATGCCGCCGTTCATCACCGGCGGGTCGATGATCGAGACGGTCACGATGGAGGCGACCACCTATGCGGCGCCGCCGCAGCGGTTCGAGGCAGGCGTGCCGATGACCTCGCAGGTGGTCGGGCTCGGTGCGGCCGTGGAGTACCTCGACGCGATCGGGATGGACGCCGTCGCGGCCCACGAACACGAGCTGACCGAGCTGGCGCTGGACCTGCTCGGCGCGATGCCCGGGGTCCGGATCGTCGGACCCGTGACCGCCGAGAATCGTGGTGGCGCGGTGTCGTTCGTCGTCGACGGTATCCACGCTCACGACCTGGGCCAGATCCTCGACGACGAGGGCGTGGCGATCCGGGTCGGGCACCACTGCGCGTGGCCGCTGCACCGGCGGTTCGGCATCGCGGCGACCGCGCGGGCGTCGTTCGCGGTCTACAACACCGCCGAGGAGGTGCACGCCCTCGCCGCCGCGATCCGGCGGGCGCAGGAGTTCTTCGGCACCCATCAGGTTCTCGAGCCGCTGCGCGAGGACGACGGCACGATCGACGGGGCGTCCTGACATGCGGATGGAGCAGATGTACCAGGAGGTGATCCTGGACCACTACAAGCACCCGCACGGCCGAGGACTACGCGAACCGTTCGGCGCCGAGGTGCATCACGTCAACCCGACGTGCGGGGATGAGATCACGTTGCGGGTCGCGATCACCGACGACGGTCGCGTGGGTGACGTGTCGTACGACGGTCAGGGCTGCTCGATCAGTCAGGCCGCGACATCGGTGCTCACCGACCAGGTGACCGGCATGGCGGTGACCGACGCGCTCGACGTGGTCGAGGCGTTCAACGAGATGGTCACCAGCCGCGGCACCGTCGAGGGCGACGAGGAGGTGCTCGGCGACGGCATCGCGTTCGCGGGTGTCGCGAAGTATCCGGCGCGTGTGAAGTGTGCGCTGCTGGGATGGATGGCATTCAAGGACGCCGTTGTTCAGATAGTTGACACCGAGGACGCGCCAGCGGCCTCGCATGTGACCGAGGACGCGCCAGCGGCCTCGCGTATGACCGAGGACGCGCCTGCGGCCTCGGGTGACGGGGCCGGCACCGTGCCGGCGGTGACCGGAGGATCTGCATCATGACCGAAACCCAGGCGGGCACGCCCGACGAGGCCGTCGCGACCGACACGACGCCGGCGCAACCGGCGGTCGAGCTGACCCCGGAGCAGCAGGCATTCGTCGACGACCTCGAGGAAGCGATGCGCGACGTCGTCGACCCCGAACTCGGCATCAACGTCGTCGATCTCGGCCTGGTCTACGGCATCGCCGTGGACGACGAGTCGGTCGCGACGATCGACATGACGCTGACGTCCGCGGCTTGCCCGCTGACCGACGTCATCGAGGAGCAGGCCCGCGGTGCGCTGGTCAAGAGCGGCCTCGTCGAGGAACTGAAGATCAACTGGGTCTGGATGCCGCCGTGGGGTCCGGACAAGATCACCGAGGACGGCCGCGAGCAGCTTCGGGCGCTCGGTTTCACCGTCTGACGCACCCTTCCGAAAAACCCCGCCGACCCCCTGTATCGGCGGGGTTTTCGCGTCTACACTCGCGCAGGAAGTTAATCACGATTCTCATCCGGTGTCGACGATGGCGGGCGAGTGCGGACCTTCGGGGGTGTGGGTGGGAACACGAGCACGTGCGGCGGTGCTGAGCGGATTCGGCGACCCGTTCGAGATCAGGGACGTCGAGGTCGACGCCCTGCAGGAGGACGAGGTCCTGGTACGGATCGCCGGGGTCGGCATCTGTCACACCGACCTGACCGCCGCGGCCGGCGGCATCCCGATCCCGGTGCCGGCCGTACTCGGTCACGAGGGTGCCGGGGTGGTCGAGGCGGTCGGTACCGAGGTCGACACGCTCGCACCCGGTGACCGGGTCGTGCTGAGCTACTCCGCGTGCCGCGGCTGCCGCAACTGCGACGAGGGCCGCCCCGCCTACTGTGAGCACTTCGCGGTCCGGAACCACTCGGGCCGGCGACCCGACGGCTCCACCACACTGCGCCTGGACGGGACTGCGCTGCACGGCAACTGGTTCGGGCAGTCGTCGATGGCCACCCGAGCCGTCGTTCGTGCCGCCGACGCCGTCCGGGTCGACGGTGATCTGCCGATCGAACTCCTCGGACCGCTGGGGTGCGGTGTCCAGACCGGTGCCGGGGCGGTGCTGCGCGTGCTGCGTCCGCGGCCGGGAGCCTCGATCGTGGTGTTCGGCGGCGGTGCGGTCGGTCTCGCCGCGGTGCTGGCCGCGGTGGTCGCCGAGTGCGCGACGATCGTGGTCGTCGACCCGGTGCCCGCACGCCGTGAACTGGCACTCGCCCTCGGCGCGAGCACCGTGATCGACAGCGCGGAACCGAATCTGGCGCGCCGGATCCGCGCGGTGACCGACGGCGGAGCCGACCACAGCGTCGACACCGTCAGCACCGCAGAGGTGCTCGGCACCGCGGTGTCGGTGCTGCGCTCGCCCGGCAGCTGCGCGACGGTCGGCCTGCGCGGACAGCGGAACCCGGTCACGCTCGACCAATCCGCACTCCTGCTGGGGCGCAGTGTCACCGGCGTGATCGAGGGCGACGCCGACCCGCAGCAGTTCATCCCCGAGCTGATCTCGTTGTGGCGGGCCGGCAGGTTCCCCTTCGAGAAGCTGATCACGACGTTCGCGTTCGACGACCTCGCCGCCGCGCTGGACGCCGCCCGTTCCGGTGCGGTGGTCAAGGCGGTCCTCACGTTCACTCAGGAAGGCGCATCATGACTGTTCACGACCATGTCGAGAAGCTGCTCGCGGCGGAGACCGTGGATCCGCGGGAGCTGGACCGGCTGTGGGACGAACTGCCGGTGGTCCGGGTCGACGAGCTGTCGGGGAGCTGGCGCGGTCGCGGCATGCGGACCGGGCACCGCACCGGCCGGTTGCTCGACCGGACGCGCTGGTACGGCAAGACGTTCGGCTCCCGGTTCGACGTGCAGCCGCTGATCTGCCGCGACGCGGACGGGAACCTGTTCTCCGACGTCGAGGCGGGCAACGGCGAGGCGAGCCTGTGGATGGTCGAGTTCCGGGGCGAGTCGACCGCGACGATGGTCTACGACGGAATGCCGGTGTTCGACCACTTCAAGCGGGTCGGCCCCGGCACCCTGCTCGGGGTGATGAACGGCAAGAACGTCCTCGACGGCGGCGAACACTTCTGGTTCGTCCTCGATCGCGACGACTGACGTTCGACCGTGACGACCGACGCGCGATCCTGACGACCGACGTCTGGGGCCGTCAGCCGGTCTTGGCCTTGCGCCCGGGCGACGCCTTCGCCGGGCCCTTCTTCGCACCGTCGGTCTTCTTGGCCTCGTCGACGCTGCGTTGGAGGGCCGCGACGAGGTCGACGACCTCGGCATCGGCCTCGCGCGCGGCGCCCGACGGCACGGTGACCTTCTCGCCGCCGTTCGCGATGGCCTCGTCGAGAAGCTTCTGGAGTTGGACCTGGTAGTCGTCGGTGTAGGACTCCGGGTGGAAGTCCTCCGACATCGAGTCGACCAGCATGGTGGCCATCGCGAGTTCCTTCTCGCTCGGCGAGGTGCCCTCCTCGAGCGACTCGAATTCCGCGGCGCGGACCTCGTCGGGCCACAGCAGGGTCTGCACCACCAGAATCCCGTCGCGTACCCGCAGTGCCGCCAGCCTGGTGCGTTGCCGCAGGGTGAAATGTACGAGCGCGGTGCGGTCGTTGCCGACGAGTGTCGAGGCCAGCAGGTTGTATGCCTTCGGGGACGCGGAGTCGGGTTCGAGGAAGTAGCTCTTGTCGAACAGGATCGGGTCGATCTGGTCGGAGGGCACGAACTGCAGGACCGGGATCTCGTGCTTCTCGGCGGCCGGGAGCTTGTCGAAGTCCTCGTCGGTGAGTACCACCTGCGCGCCGTCCTCGGACAGGTACGCCTTGTCGATGTCGGCGTACTGGACGATCTCGCCGCACTCGGAGCAGACCCGGTTGTACCTGATGCGTCCGCCGTCCTTGCCGTGGACCTGGTGGAACTTGATGTCGTGGTCCTCGGTGGCGGAGTACACCTTCACCGGGACGTTCACCAGACCGAACGCGATGGAGCCTTTCCATATCGACCGCATCACACCATGATGGTCCATACTCTGGGATCAGGCCAGGTGAAAGCCAAGGGCGGATGCGGATGACTCACAACGCGGCTGTGCGTGTCGGAAACCGGCGCCTGACCCTGACCAACCTCGACAAGGTGCTGTACCCGGAGACCGGCACCACCAAGGCCGAGGTGCTGCAGTACTTCACGGAGGTCGGTCCGGTGCTGTTGCCGCTGCTCGCCGGCCGGGCGCTGACCCGCAAGCGGTGGCCCGACGGCACCGCGGCGGAGCCGTTCTTCCAGAAGAACGTCGAGGCGGCGACCCCCGACTGGGTGCCACGGCACACCCTGACCCAGGGCAGGCGCACGGTCGACTACCCGGAGGTCACCGAACTCGCGGCGCTCGTCTACTTCGCGCAGTCCGGGGCACTGGAGTTCCATGTCCCGCAGTGGCGATTCGCGCCCGACGGCAGTCCGGCCGATCCCGACCGTCTCGTGATCGATCTCGACCCGGGGCCGGGTGTCACCCTCGACGAGTGTGCGTCGGTGGCGGTCCGCGTCCGCGAGCGGCTGCGCGCCCGTGGACTGGACGCGTTGCCGGTTACCAGTGGCAGCAAGGGAATTCACCTCTACGCCGGCGTCCCGCCGGGGTGGACGTCGAGGCGGTGCAGCGAGGTCGCGAAGGAGATTGCGCGCGAACTCGAACGGCAGACGCCGGATTCGGTCACCGCGACGATGACCCGGTCGCAGCGGACCGGGAAGGTGTTCGTGGACTGGAGCCAGAACTCGGCCTCCAAGACCACGATTTCGCCGTACTCGCTCCGGGGAACGGCCCGGCCGTATGCGGCGGCCCCACGCACCTGGGACGAGCTCGAGCAGCCGGGCCTGGCGCAGCTGGAGTTCCGTGAGGTGCTGGCCCGGGTGCGGGCGACGGTCGCGCCGGCGGTCGTGCCGAAGCCTGCGCCGGCCGAGGGCCGGTCGGCCACACACGTGCCGACGCCGTCGCCCATGCTGGCCACCGCGACCACCGCGGACGAGTTCGCGCGGCGGGCAGACCCCGCGGTGTGGGCGTTCGAGTACAAGCTGGACGGGATCCGGGCGTTGGTGCACTTCGCGTCCGACGCGGATTCCGGGACGAGCTCGGTGCGACTGGTCAGCCGCAACGGCAACGACCTGACCGCCACCTATCCGGAGCTGCTGCAGATCCCGGCCGGGCTGCACGGGCACTCGGGGGTGCTCGACGGGGAGATCGTCGCGTACGGCGCGGACGGCGCGCCGAGTTTCGCGCGGCTGCAGCGGCGGATGGGGCGCAGCAGGCCGCGGGACGTGGCAGCGGTTGCGGAGGCGAATCCGGTGGCGCTGCAGGTGTTCGACATCCTCGAACTCGACGGCACCACGCTCGCGGGCAAGTCCTATCGGGACCGGCGCACGGTGCTCGACGCGATCCGGTTCGAGGAGGACGGCCCGTGGCGGCCGACCGAACCGGCTCCCGACGATTTCACGGCCGCGCTCGAGGCCAGCGCCGAACGGCACATGGAGGGACTGGTCGCGAAGCGCCGGGATTCGGCATACCGATCGGGGAGGTCGTCGAACTGGCTCAAGATCAAGCACTTTCGCAGCTGCGAAGTGGTGATCGGCGGTTGGCAGCCGGGGGAGGGCGGTCGCGCCCGGGGGATCGGGTCGTTGCTCCTGGGAATCCCCGACGGAGTGGGCGGGCTTCGTTACGTCGGCAAGGTCGGCAGTGGTCTGACCGGCGCGATCCTGGCGGAACTCGAGGAGGCGGCCGCCGCACTGGCGACGGACGAGTCGCCGTTCGGCGCGATTCCCGCCCCGGATGCGCGGTCGGCGCACTGGATGCGTCCCGAACTCGTTGCGGAGGTGCGGTTCTCCGAGGTCACCGGGGACAGCAGGCTGCGGCATCCGGTGTGGCGCGGGCTGCGGCCGGACAAGTCGGTGGCCGACGTCGACGGCCTGACGTGATCGTGCGCACCGACCCCACGGGCAGGTGTGCGGGTCGTGTCGGTGGCGGTTGATAGATTTCGGTCCGTAGTGGGCGGCTCGCTTCGGGCAGCGCTCTTGTCGTTCTGTCCGAAAGGTTTTCGCTGTCATGGTGATGGGTGCGACCCACGCTGTCTCCGGTGCCGTCGCGGGTCTGCTGGCCGCCCAGGTACTTCCGCCCGAGTGGGGTGGCCCGACGTCCACCGCCGAGGTGTTCACCTTCGCCGGGGTCTGCGCGGGCGCCGCGTTGCTGCCCGACCTCGACACCACGCAGTCGACGGTGGCCCGATCCTTCGGACCGGCGAGCTGGGTTCTGGCCAAGGGCGTCGACACGGTGTCGCTGGGCTACTACCGGATCACCCGCGGACGGCGCGATCCGAAACGTCGCGGCGGCCACCGAACCCTCACCCACACCGCGCTGTTCGCCGTCGCGATCAGTGCGGCGGTGTCGTCGCTGATCGTCGCGTTCGGGCAGCCCGCGATCATCGGCGTCCTGTTCCTGACCCTCGGTCTGGCGTTGCGTGGGCTCGCGGGCGGCTGGGCGAAACGCAACGGCTGGATCGCGGTGACCCTGGTGGCGGGCGTGCTGTCGGCGCTGACATGGACGTGGTACCCGGACGAGGTGGGATCGCGTGCGCTCGGTGTCGCGGTCGGGCTCGGGTGCGCCGTCCACTGCCTCGGCGACGCCGTGACCAAGGAGGGCGTGCCGTTCCTCGCGCCGCTGCTGCCGTGGGGCGGGCGCCGGTGGTGGGAACTGCAGCTGCCGTCGTGGTTGTCGATCCGCGCCGGCGGCACATTCGAACGGGCGATCCTCGGTCCACTGCTCACCCTCGTCGCGGTCGGACTGGCACTGTGGGCGCTGGACGGGGTGCCCGCCGCCGTCAGCGACGCGCTGGCGGAGTTCCAGGCGCTGCGCTGACCGCCGACGCGGTGCCGAGCGCTGCCACGAGGTCGCGGACGTGGCCGAGATCGACGTCGTAGCCGGGGAAGTAGCAGCACACCCGGTCGGCCTGGTCGCCGAATCTGCGCAGGATCTCGGCGGCGCACTGCTCCGGGGTGCCGCGCACGGCGAGGGTGTCGACCAGCGAGTCGTCGACCAGCGCCATCATCTCGGCGATCGCACCCCGCTTCGACAGCGCGTTCAGCGGGTCCTGCAGGTCCGCCCGGCCCTCGGCCTCGAGCACCGGACGGTACGCCGGTGTGGACCCGTAGAACGCGAGCAGCGCGCGCACCCCGGTGGTCGCGGCCGAGAGCTCGGCGTCGGTGCGGCCGGTCGCCACGATCACCTGCGGCACGATCTCGAAGTCGGTGCGATCGCGGCCCGCCCGGTCGAGTCCCTGTGCGACCGCGGGCAGCGTTCGCTCGTGGAAGTGCCGCTCGCTGTTGAACGGCATCACCAGCAGTCCGTCCGCGACCTCCGCGGCGGTGCGGGTCATCACCGGTCCGAGCGCGCCGAGCAGGATCGGCGGAGGACCGAACGGGTTCGGCCCGGGCACGAACGTCGGCGGCATCAGCGTGTGGGTGAAGAACTCGCCACGAAAGTCCAACCGCGACCCACCCTCCCAGGCGTCGAGGATCGCCCGCACCGCCAGCACCGTCTCCCGCATCCGGGCGGCGGGCCGCGACCAGGGCGCCGAGTAGCGCTTCTCGATGTGGGGACGGATCTGCGATCCCAGCCCGAGCCGGAACCGGCCACCCGACATCGACTGCAGGTCCCAGGCCGCGTGTGCGAGGTGCATCGGGCTGCGCGGCAGTGCGATCGCGACGTTCGTGGCCAGGTCCACGTCGACGACCGGCGCCGCCGCGACCAGCGGGAAGAACACGTCGTGCGGGCCCTCGAACGTGAACAGCCCGGCCACCCCGGTCGCGGCGAGTTCGGCCGCCCGGCGGGCCGCGTCGGCGGGTGCGGCGTCGAGTTGGATCTCGACCTTCATCGGGGTCTCCTCGGGTGGATCGGCAGCGTGGCGCCGATCAGTGTGCGCCGCACCGGCATCGGCGCGCGGCGAAACAACGTCCACATGGTCGCGGAAACCGCTCGCGGATCCGTGCGATCGGACAGGTAGGCGCGCTGCGCCGGCTGCGGCAGCGCGAAGAAGCTGTCGAAGAACTCCGGAACCCGGGCCGGTGGCAGCGCGAGCAGGGCCCGCAGCCCGACCTCGCGCAGTGCCCGCACCGCGCGAGCGGGCCGGGGCCACAACGCCTCCACCGGGTCGTCGCCGGCGACCAGGGCGTCCACCACCGCGTCGACCGCCGCGAGCGACGCTGCGACGCTGTAGCCGGTGCCCGGATGGGAAAGTCCGGCGCGGGCGCCGAACGTGACCGTGCCCGGTGCCGGGCGTGGCGCCTGAACGGGAAACCGCACCCGCTCGGCCGGGGCGTTCGCGGGCACGGCGACGCCGCGCGCGGCGAGTCGGGCCCGAAGTCGTGCCCGCAGCACCGGCAGGGGAAGTGCCGGGCGGCCCACCAGACAGGTCTCCTCGAGCAGCACTCGCTCGCCGTCGAGCGGCACCGCGTACAGGAAGGACGGTGACGCGTCCGCGGGGGCGCCGTTGTCGCGGCGCCAATCCATGAAGAGCGCGGCAGCGCCACCGAGCGCAGGCAGCGCGTCGGCGCGGGGTAGGACGACTCCGTACGCCGTCTGTTCGGCGAGTGCGGGGGAGCGGGTGAGACCGCGTGCGTCGACGACGGTGCCTGCGCCGACCGTGGTTCCGTCGTCGAGGGTGACGTCGCCGCCGCCGACGACCTGTGCGCGGCCGCGCAACACCCGCACCCCGGTCAGGTCGAGCGCGTTCCGCAGCCCGGCGTTGTCGAGCACCGAGTACTCCCGGTCGAGGGTGCGCGCCCGGCGCGTCCACACGGTCGGGCGCGCGACGCCGGCCGCGATCGCCCCGCTCCCCAGCCACGAGGGCAACTCGTCCGCCCATGCGGCGTAGGTCGGCGTCCAGCACCGGTCCGGTGCGGGGTCGACGGCGACCACGTCGAGACCGGCCGTCGCGGCGCGGTGGGCGAGCGCCCGGCCCGACGGACCCAACCCGACCACGGCGAGGTCGGGGACGCGGCGCTCACTCATGGACGACCACGCTAGCCGCGCCTGCGCGCCCGATCGCGGTGAACCTGCCACGCTGGTGTCAGCCGACCGGGAAGGCAGGGGCCGCATGCAGCTCGAGTCCGTCATTTCCACCGTCGGATCCGTCGTCGACGTCGTCGGGGTCGCGGTCATCGTGATCGGCGCCGCCGTTGCCAGCTGGATCGCGCTGTCCACGAGCCGGACCGCGCCGGGGACGCCCGTGTACGCGCCGTACCGGCGCAACCTCGGCCGGTCGATCCTGCTCGGCCTCGAATTCCTGGTGGCCGCGGACATCATCAAGACCGTCGCCGTCACCCCCACCTTCACCTCGGTCGGCGTACTCGCGCTGATCGTGCTGATCCGCACGTTCCTGAGCTGGTCGCTGCAGCTGGAGATCACCGGCCGGTGGCCGTGGCAGGAGGAGGCGGGGTCGCGATGAGCGTCACACCCCGGCCGGGGTGACCCCGGCGTGGGCACGCCCGGATCTCGGGTAAGCTGGCTCGTCGTGATTACCGCCACCGACCTCGAAGTTCGTGCCGGTGTGCGAACCCTCCTCTCGGCACCCGGATCCGCCCTGCGTGTGCAGGCCGGTGACCGCATCGGTCTCGTCGGCCGCAACGGTGCGGGCAAGACCACCACGCTGCGCATCCTCGCCGGTGAGGGCGAGCCGTACGCGGGCACCGTCGTCCGCAGTGGTGACCTCGGCTACCTGCCGCAGGACCCCAAGGAGGGCAACCTCGACGTGCTCGCGAAGGATCGGGTGCTGTCGGCGCGGGGTCTCGACGAGATCATCCGCAGCATGGAGAAGCAGCAGGCGATCATGGCGGAGGCCGTCGACGACGACGCCCGCGACAAGGCCGTCCGCAAGTACGGCTCGCTCGAGGATCGTTTCGCCGCCCTCGGCGGGTACGAGGCCGAGTCGGAGGCGGCGCGGATCTGCAGCAGCCTCGGTCTGCCCGACCGCGTGCTTGCGCAGCCGTTGCGCACCCTCTCCGGTGGTCAGCGTCGCCGCGTCGAGCTGGCCCGGATCCTGTTCGCGGCCTCCGACTCGTCTGGCGGCAAGTCCAACACCACCCTGTTGCTCGACGAGCCGACGAACCACCTCGACGCGGACTCCATCACCTGGCTGCGCGGCTTCCTGCAGAATCACGACGGCGGCCTGATTGTGATCAGCCACGACGTGGACCTGCTGAACGACGTCGTCAACAAGGTGTGGTTCCTCGACGCGGTGCGCGGCGAGGCCGACATCTACAACATGGGCTGGAAGAAGTACCTCGACGCCCGCGCCACCGACGAGCAGCGCCGCCGCCGCGAACGTGCGAACGCGGAGAAGAAGGCGTCCGCGCTGCGGCAGCAGGCCGCCAAGCTCGGCGCCAAGGCCACAAAGGCGACGGCCGCGCAGAACATGGCCAAGCGCGCGGACAAGCTGATCGCCGAGCTCGACGACGTCCGGGTCGCGGACAAGGTCGCGCACATCCGGTTTCCGGAGCCCGCGCCGTGCGGCAAGACGCCGCTGATGGCGAAGGAACTGACCAAGGTGTACGGGTCGCTGGAGATCTTCACCGGTGTCGACCTCGCGATCGACCGCGGCAGCCGGGTCGTCATCCTCGGCCTGAACGGTGCAGGCAAGACCACCCTGCTGAAACTGCTTGCGGGCGTGGAGAAGCCGGATCTCGGTGAGTTGGTGCCCGGGCACGGACTGAAGACCGGGTACTTCGCGCAGGAGCACGACACCCTCGACGACGAGGCGTCCGTGTGGGAGAACATCCGGCACGCCGCACCCGACGCAGGGGAGCAGGACCTGCGGGGTCTGCTCGGTGCGTTCATGTTCACCGGCCCGCAGCTCGAGCAGCCGGCAGGCACCCTGTCCGGTGGTGAGAAGACGCGACTGGCCCTGGCCGGGCTCGTGTCGTCGGCGGCGAACGTGTTGCTCCTCGACGAGCCCACCAACAACCTCGACCCGGTCTCGCGTGAACAGGTCCTCGACGCGCTGCGCAGCTACACCGGCGCCGTCGTCCTGGTCACCCACGACCCGGGTGCCGCGGAGGCGCTGAACCCGGAGCGGGTCATCCTGCTGCCCGACGGCACCGAGGACCACTGGTCGCAGGACTACCTGGACCTGATCCAGCTGGCCTGAGCCGTGACGCCGGCGGCGCCGGCACCCCGCCGGGGGACCGATCTGTACTAGCCTGAAGTCCGGAAAGTGATGTGCATCACACTCCGGAGGATTGGTGATGGCAGAGTTCGACACGGTGCGCAAAGGGGTACGGATATCGGGCGGTGCGCGGGATGCGATGCAGACCGAACTGCGCGACCGGTATCTCGGGGGCGCCAGCATCCGATCTCTGGCCGAGGCGACCGGTCGGTCCTACGGATTCATCCGGACACTGCTCACCGAAGCCGGTGTCGAACTTCGCGGGCGCGGCGGTCCGAACCGACGCCGGGCCGTGCACGGGACCTGAACGCAGTACGCGGCAGGTCCGCCGTGGGGAGGGCCTGCCGCGCAACGGGATTGTCAGCGTCGCGCCAGGAACCTGGCCAGCGTGCGTTCGGCGAGTGCGGTGATGGTGAGTGAGGGATTGACCAGACCCACTGCGCCGGGGGCGAAGGCTCCGTCGACGACGTAGAGGTTGTCGTAGCCGAGGATCTCGCCGTCCATGGTTGCCGCATGGTTCATCACCACGCCACCGAGGCCGTGATACGTGCTCGCCGAGCCGAATCCGACCGCCCGGGAGTAGATCGGTATGCCGCTCAGCGGGCGCCCGTGCCGGATCTCGGCGCGCTCGCGGAAGTGCTCGGCGAATGCGGCCCCGCGGCGGTCGAGTGCGTTGCCCTCCGGATGGGGGTAGTTGAGGACCGCGGCGCCGGTCGCGTGGTCGAAGTCGATGGTGCCCCGCTCGTCGCTGTGCACCTGGATCAGGTTGGTGGTTACGGCTCGTCCGAGCGGCGAGGGCAGCGGGGTCGAGTGGTAGACGATCGACGCCGGACCGCCGGGCAGGTCGTCCTCGTAGAGGCGTCCGAATCCGGGACCGCCCTGGATGTCCCCGTAGTCGTCGGACAGGGCGGTGCGGGCGGTGAGGAAGTCCCCGTTCGCGCCGAAGCCCTCGCCGATGCGCGACGACAGGTTCGGGAGGGTGCCCTTGGCGCGGGCCTCGACGAGCATCCGGGTGGTGTGGAAGGAGCCGGCCGCCATGAACAGGTAGTCGGCCTCGGCGGTGACGGTGCGGACAGTGCGCTGCTGGTCGTCGATGACGCGGGCGGTCACCTCGAAACCGCGGCGCCGTGCGCGCGGGCGGATCTCGAAGACCTCGTGCATGGCGTTGATCGTCACGTTGCCGGTGCGTTCCGCCGCGGGCAGGTAGTTCCGGTCGACGGAGTTCTTGGCGCCGCTGTTGACACCGAATCCCAGCTCGCCGTTGGTGACCGAGGCGACCGCTCGCCCCTCGAGCTCGGCGCGCACGATGTCCCAGTCGATGGCGTAGTCGAAGGCGACTGCTTCCCTGCCGTATCGACGCGCAGTCGCCTGCCAGGACCGGGTGCCGATGTAGCGCGGATGGGCCATGATGTCCGCAGGCAACGGCGAGGCGCCGAGCATCGCCTTCGCGCGCGGGTAGTAGGTGGCTGTCAGTTCGGCGAAACCGGCGCCGCCGGGGAAGACCTGATCGAAGTCCTGCTTGCGGGGGATCGCGGAGAAGGCGCCGAACGCCAGCGAGCCGCCGCCGACCCCGGCGCCGTACACCGAGTCGATCCCGTTGCCCTTCACCCGGTCGAGGAGTCCGGGATAGCGGCCCACCGGGATGCCGACCGAGGCGGTGACACCGACCGTGTCACTGAACCACGCCGCTCGGCCGTCGGGGCTGGTGAAGGTGGCAAAGGTGTTGCCGTCCGGGCGGATCGGCCAGTGGCGTCCCCGCTCGAACACCGTCGTCCTGATGCCCGCCTCGCCGAGTCGCAGTGCGGCGACCGCGCCGCCGAAGCCGGTTCCGACCACGATCGCGGTCTCCTGCTCGGCTGCCGCGGCGGCCGTGCCAGGTCGCGCGAGCGAGGCGGTACCGAGCGCGCCCAGCGCACCGGCGCCGACGGCCGCCCGTAGAACGGCTCTCCTCGACAGGGACGGGAGCGATGCGGCGGCTGATTGTCCGGTGGGTGTGGTCACGGTCGCGAAAGTAGCGCTTTCAACTACCTCCCGGTGCACCCACCTTTGTGATCCCCGTCACTCTGTGTGTCGGCGAGTCGATTGCGATCAGTCCTGCCGCCGCACCGACTCCTCGACGAGATCGAGGACGGCGGAAAGGTTTTCGCCGCCGTGGCCGGAGGCGATCCGGGCGATCAGCCCGTCGAGGACCAGGTCTAGATAGCCGACGAGGACGTCGGTCGGCAGGTCCTCCCGAAGCCGGCCGGCCTCCTTCTGCCGCTGTAGTCGCCCGACGGTGGCCTCGGTGAGCTCGACGCCGCCTTCGCTCCATTCCCGGGCGAACTCGGGATCCGTGCGCAGACGGCGGGAGATCTCCACCCGCGTGGCGAGCCAGTCGAACTCCTCCGGCTTCGCGAGCATGTCCCGCATCACCTGGACCAGACCCTCCTCGGCGGCCACGTCCGCCATCCGGGTCGCGTCCTGCTGGGCCAGCGCGAGGAACAGGCCGTCCTTGTCCTTGAAATGGTGGAAGATCGCACCCCGGGACAGCCCTGTGGCGTCCTCGAGGCGGCGGACGGTCGCACCCTCGTAGCCGTACTCGGCGAAGCAGCGGCGCGCACCGTCGAGGATCTGCCTCCGACGTGCGGCCAGATGGTCCTCACTGACCTTCGGCACAGCCGACATCCTTTCGTACAAAAGGGGGACGGCGGGCCCGAGACGCGAGGTCCCGAGCCCGCCGTCAGCGCACTACGCAGGTCACACGACCGAGACTGATCAGCCCCGGATCATGTTGCGCAGCACGTACTGCAGGATGCCGCCGTTGCGGTAGTAGTCCGCCTCACCGGGGGTGTCGATGCGGACGACCGCATCGAACTCGACCTTGCTGCCGTCGCCCTTGGTCGCGGTGACCTTGACCGTCTTCGGGGTGACGCCTTCGTTGAGCTTCGTGATGCCGGCGATGTCGAAGACCTCGGTGCCGTCCAGGCCCAGCGACGCGGCCGACTGGCCGGCCGGGAACTGCAGCGGCACAACGCCCATGCCGATCAGGTTCGAGCGGTGGATGCGCTCGAACGACTCGACGATGACGGCCTTGACGCCGAGCAGGCTGGTGCCCTTGGCGGCCCAGTCACGCGACGAACCGGAGCCGTACTCCTTGCCGCCGAGGACGACGAGCGGGATGCCGGCCTTCTGGTAGTTCTGCGAGGCGTCGTAGATGAACGACTGCGGGCCACCCTCGAGGGTGAAGTCGCGGGTGTAGCCGCCCGAGACGTCGTCGAGGAGCTGGTTGCGCAGGCGGATGTTCGCGAACGTGCCGCGAATCATCACCTCGTGGTTGCCACGACGCGAACCGAGCGAGTTGTAGTCCTTGCGCTCGACACCGTTGGCGTCCAGGTACTGGGCGGCCGGGGTGCCGGGCTTGATCGGGCCGGCCGGGCTGATGTGGTCGGTGGTGACCGAGTCGCCGAGCAGGGCGAGCACGCGCGCACCCGAGATGTCGGTGACCGGGGTGGTCTCCATCGTCATGCCGTCGAAGTACGGCGCCTTGCGGACGTAGGTCGACTTCTCGTCCCACGCGAAGGTGTCGCCCTCCGGGGTGGCCAGGTTCTGCCAGCGCTCGTCGCCCGCGAAGACGGAGGCGTAGGACTTGCGGAACATGTCCTGGCTGATCGCCGACTTGATGGTGTCGTCGATCTCCTGCGCGGACGGCCAGATGTCCTTGAGGAAGACGTCGTTGCCGTCCTGGTCCTGACCGAGGGCGTCGACCTCGAAGTCGAAGTCCATGGTGCCGGCCAGCGCGTACGCGATGACGAGCGGCGGGGACGCCAGGTAGTTCATCTTCACGTCGGGGGAGATGCGACCCTCGAAGTTGCGGTTACCGGAGAGCACCGCGGTGACCGACAGGTCGTTCTCGTTGATCGCCTTGGAGATCTCCTCCGGCAGCGGGCCGGTGTTGCCGATGCAGGTGGTGCAGCCGAAACCGCCCAGGTAGAAGCCGAGCTTCTCCAGGTACGGCCACAGGCCGGCCTTCTCGTAGTAGTCGGCGACGACCTGCGAGCCGGGCGCCATGTTGGTCTTGACCCACGGCTTGGTGGCCAGGCCCTTCTCGACCGCGTTGCGGGCGAGCAGCGCGGCACCGATCATCACCGACGGGTTCGACGTGTTGGTGCAGGACGTGATGCCCGCGACCGCGACCGCGCCGTGGTCGAGGACGAACTCGCCACGCTCGGACTTGATCTTCACCGGCTTGCTCGGGCGACCGTGCGAACCGTTGGCGGCCGACGGAACGGTGGCCTCGTCGTTGGCGGTCGACGTCTCGACCGGATCGGACGCCGGGAAGGACTCCTCGACGGCCTCGTCCAGGGCGGAGTGCGCGGCGTCGGCGCCGTTGGTCACGTAGGTCGCGATGTCGCGACGGAACGCGGCCTTCGAGTCCGACAGCAGGATGCGGTCCTGCGGGCGCTTCGGGCCGGCGATCGACGGCACGACGGTGCCGAGGTCCAGCTCGAGGTACTCGGAGTAGGCGGGCTCGTTCGCGGCGTCGTGCCACATGCCCTGCTCCTTGGCGTACGCCTCGACGAGCGCGAGCTGCTCGTCGCTGCGGCCGGTCAGGCGCAGGTAGTTGATGGTCTCGCCGTCGATCGGGAAGATCGCTGCGGTGGAACCGAATTCGGGGCTCATGTTGCCGAGGGTGGCGCGGTTCGCGAGCGGAACCTCGGCGACGCCGGCGCCGTAGAACTCGACGAACTTGCCGACGACGCCGTGCTTGCGGAGCATGTCGGTGACGGTGAGCACGACGTCGGTGGCGGTCACGCCGGGCTGGATCTCACCGGTCAGCTTGAAGCCGACGACGCGCGGGATCAGCATGGAGACCGGCTGGCCGAGCATCGCGGCCTCGGCCTCGATGCCGCCGACGCCCCAGCCGAGCACGCCCAGGCCGTTGACCATCGTGGTGTGCGAGTCGGTGCCGACGCAGGTGTCGGGGTAGGCCTGACCGTTGCGGGTCATGACGGTGGGCGCCAGGTACTCGATGTTGACCTGGTGGACGATGCCCATGCCCGGGGGGACGACCTTGAAGTCGTCGAACGCGCCCTGGCCCCAGCGCAGGAACTGGTAGCGCTCGCCGTTGCGCTGGTACTCGAGGTCGACGTTGCGCTCGAGGGCGTCGGCGCGGCCGAACACGTCGAGGATGACCGAGTGGTCGATGACCATGTCGGCGGGCGAGAGGGGGTTCACCTTGTTCGGGTCGCCGCCGAGGGTGGCGACGGCCTCACGCATGGTGGCGAGGTCGACGACGCAGGGGACGCCGGTGAAGTCCTGCATGATGACGCGGGCCGGGGTGAACTGGATCTCGACGCTCGGCTCGGCCGAGGGATCCCAGTTCGCGATCGCGCGGATGTGGTCGGCGGTGATGTTCGCGCCGTCCTCGGTGCGCAGCAGGTTCTCCGCCAGAACCTTCAGTGCATAGGGCAGCTTCTCGGTGCCGGGCACGGCGTTCAGGCGGAAGATCTCGTACGAGTTCTCTCCGACCTCCAGCGTTCCCTTGGCGCCGAACGAATCAATACTGGTGCTCACGTCAGCTCCACTCGTCTTTGAGGTTCGCCGTCGACGGGGCTGTGCCGACGGCAAGCGAGGCTCGTCGCGGCGACCAGTCAGGTGTCATGACGGGAAGCTGCCATGTGGTCGACTCAGTCGAGACCGACCCGGTAGGTCGCGCCGAATAACCTCGCGGTGATTCTAACAGTACGCTTGTCCTGTGAAATCTGCGGCATCCGCATGGCCTGCGGGTCGCACACCAGAGATCCTTGTCCGTCGCGACCGCGATCGCAACGCGGGAGCGACATCGCCGGGTTGCCGCGTCGCGGTCCCGTAAGGTGCGGGGCGGTCACCGACCACGCCACCGCCCATTCCCCTGATGCACCGGACGAGAGATGCCTGCCGCTCACACCATCGCGTTCCTCCCGGCGCCCGCCGACATTCCGCCGGGCGTCGACATCGACACCGTCCTCGCGGACCTGGCGGACGACGGCGTCTCCGCGCCCTCCGACGACGTGGCCGGACTGCAAGCCGTTGTGGCACGGGCGCAGGAGCACGGCCTGAACCTGCGGGTCGTCGTGCTCGCCGAGAACCCCGGGCGGGACTCGCAGTTGCGGGACATCGCCACCGAGGTCGGTGTCCATGACGGCGGCACGGTGCTGGTGCTGAGCCCGAGCTGGGTGGGGACCTACAGTGATTCGCTGCCCCGGGTGAGTGTCGAGGACGCCCAGGATCGCGCCTACACGGGCAACGCGGTGGACTCGGCGAACCAGTTCCTGGACACGGTGATCCGGCCGGACGCGCCGTACGGGTTGATCACGATCGCACTCGTGCTCGTCGTCGGCGGTGGTGCGGCCGCGACCTGGATGCTCCGCACCCGCCGCCTCGGCGCAGGCCACGCGGACTCCTGAGCGGCCGCCCGGATTTCCGGTCCGTGGGCCGGGTGTCCTGACTCGACTCGCGCCGAGCTGCAATCGGCTCGGCACGCCGGGCCGATCGGCGAAAACGTCACGCGGTAAATCTGTTTCACGCTACGGGCGATTCCCTCCACTACATGCGGCATTTGTACGGTGTAATTACGCATGTGTCGTTTGTGACTGAAGTTTCGTCAGTGCGCGAAGTGTCGTACGGTGCCATTGACGCTTTTGGGGAAGAAGTGTCGCTGTGGGCAGGGTTGCCACGAGAGTGGCCCCTGCACGCCGGAGTCCACGGGTGAGCAGTCCTGTGGTCGCCTTCGGCACGCGTCTTCCCGGGACTGTCGCGGACCGAGGGAGACAACTGTGAGGCGAAGGGCACCGAGCGGCACCCACCGCCGCGGATTCTCGCGCAGGCGATCTCGCGGCGCGCAGGTACTCGTCGGATTCGGCATCGCACTCTCCCTGGTTGCGACCAACCCGGGCGTCGCGGGCGCGGTGCCGCCGCCGCCACCGAACCCCAGCGACGGTCAGTTGCAGCAGGCGGACACGGACGTGGCGGCACGCGTCGGCCAGGTCGGCGCCCTCATCAACGAGGTCGCCAGTGCCGACCAGCAACTCCGCGCACTCGACGACGCGGTCGCGATCAAGCGCGAGGACGTCAACCGGGCGCTCGTCGACCTGCAGAACGCGCGGGACGCGGCGAGTGCTGCCGCCGGCGCCGTCGGTGCGACGCTCCAGGCGCTGAAGGACGCGGGCGCACAGATCGACGCAGCGCAGCTCCGGTTCGACGAGTTCGCCGCCAACACCTATCGGCAGGGCACCGGCGTCGCGTCGTTCGCGTCGTTCATCGGATCCCAGGGCCCCGGCGACGTTCTCGATCGCGCGCAGCTGATGCGCGTGCTCGCGACCAACAAGAACGCCGTGCTGGACGCACTGCAGCGCGCCCGCACCGCCGAGGCCAACAAGAACTCGGCGGCCCGGGAGGCGAAGCAGCGAGCCGACGACGCCGCCTCGGCGGCCGAGTCACGCAAGGCCGACGCGGAGAACTCGATCGCCGTCGCGCGGGCAGCGCTGGCCGAGCAGGCGGGCAAGAAGGCGGCCGTCGAGGCGCAGAAGGCGTCCGCCGAGGCGCAGCTCGCCGCGGCCCGCGACAACGTCGCCGGCCTGCAGAGCCAACGGCAGGCGTTCGTCAACTGGGACACCCAGCGTGCGGCCGAGCAGGCCGCAGCCGCGGCGGCAGCGCAGGCCGCGCGGGAGGCGTCGGCCCAGGCGGCCGCCCGCGTCGCCGCCGACCAGGCGGCGCGTGACCGCGCCCGCGCACTGGCCGAGGGGCAGCGCAGTCACACCCAGATCGACGACGATCCCACCGAACTCCCGTCGTGGAGCGTGCCCGACGATCCCGATGCCACGGAGCCGGACGGCACCGACACGGACACCTCGGAGTCCACCGACACGGACTCGGAGACGTCGGAGTCCACCGACACGGATTCGGGGACCTCGGACTCGGACACCGACTCCACGCCGACGACGACCGCGAAGCCGAAGCCGACGACGACGAAGCCGACGACACCGAAGCCGTCGAAGCCGAAGCCGTCGATCAGCGGCAGCGCAGCAGTCGAGACCGCCATCGACCGGGCGATGTCCCAGCTCGGCGTCCCCTACGCGTGGGGTGGCGGCGACGAGAACGGGCCGACGCTCGGCATCCGCGACGGCGGGGTCGCCGACAGCTACGGCGACTTCAACAAGGTCGGGTTCGACTGCTCCGGCCTGATGATCTACGCGTTCGCCGGCATCGGGATCTCGTTGCCGCACTACACCGGCTACCAGTACACCGCGGGCGAACAGGTGCCCACCTCGCAGATGAAACGCGGCGACATGGTCTTCTACGGGCCCAATGCCAGCCAGCACGTCGCGCTGTACCTTGGCAACGGGGAGATGCTCGAAGCTCCGCAGTCGGGATCGTTCGTGAAGATCTCGCCCCTGCGCTGGGACGGCATGACCCCGTACGTGGTCCGGATGGTGTCCTGACCCGGCGCACACCGCCGGATTCGGGGGAGTGGAAAGCGGTGGATTCTTGGTGACGTCACAGGGCGCGGACGGCGGCACGGCGAGCAGCGGCGACACCGCGAAGGCCGACGGCGGCACCGCGAACGCCAACGGCGGGGCCGCGGCGGGTGCGGGCACCGCGTCCGGCGTGCAGTCCGACGCGCAACTGCTCGAGAAGGTGATCTACGAGGTCAAGCGCGTGATCGTCGGCCAGGACCGGCTTGTCGAACGGATTCTGGTCGGCCTGCTCGCCAAGGGACACGTGCTGCTCGAGGGCGTGCCCGGCGTCGCCAAGACCCTGGCCGTCGAGACGTTCGCGACGGTCGTCGGCGGCTCCTTCTCCCGGGTCCAGTTCACCCCCGACCTGGTGCCCACCGACCTCGTCGGCACCCGGATCTACCGGCAGGGCCGCGAACAGTTCGACATCGAACTCGGTCCCGTCGTGGCGAACTTCCTGCTCGCCGACGAGATCAACCGGGCCCCGGCCAAGGTGCAGTCCGCGCTGCTGGAGGTCATGGCCGAGCGGCATGTCACCATCGGCGGCAAGACCTTCCCGATGCCCGAACCGTTCCTCGTGATGGCCACCCAGAACCCGATCGAGAACGAGGGCGTCTACCCGCTGCCGGAGGCCCAGCGGGACCGCTTCCTGTTCAAGGTGCTCGTCGACTACCCGTCGATCGAGGAGGAGCGCGAGATCGTCTACCGGATGGGGGTCGCCGCGCCCGAGCCGCGCCAGGTGCTCGGCCCCGACGACCTGATCCGGCTGCAGAAGACGGCCGGTGGGGTGTTCGTGCACCACGCGCTCGTCGACTACGTGGTCCGGCTCATCGCCGCGACCCGCACCCCGGACGCCTTCGGGCTCACCGATGTCGCCGGCTGGATCTCCTACGGCGCCTCACCCCGCGCGACCCTCGGCATCATCTCCGCAGCGCGCGCGCTGGCCATGCTGCGCGGCCGCGACTACGTGGTCCCGCAGGACATCCTCGACGTGGTCCCGGACGTGCTGCGGCACCGTCTCGTGCTGTCCTACGACGCCCTCGCCGACGAGGTCAGCCCCGACGACGTGATCACCCGGGTGCTGCAGACCGTCGGGTTGCCGCAGGTCGCCGCGCAGCCCGTCGCACCCGCGCCCGTTCCGCAACCCACGGCCACTCCGGCGGCGCCGGTCGGGGGCGCACCGCGGTGACCACTCCCGGCTCCGCCGGGGCGACCTCGACCGGGTCGTCGCTGCCGTCGCTGCGTTCCGGTCAACTGCGGGACCCCGAGCTGGCGGCGGCTTTGCGCACGCTCGAACTGACCGTGCGACGGCGGCTCGACGGGGTGTTGCACGGTGAGCACCTCGGCCTGATCCCCGGGCCGGGCACCGAGCCCGGGGACGCGCGGATGTACCAGCCCGGCGACGACGTCCGGCAGATGGACTGGTCCGTCACCGCCCGCACCACCCACCCGCACGTGCGGCAGTCCGTCGCCGACCGCGAACTCGAGACCTGGCTGGTCGTCGACCTGTCCGCGAGCCTCGACTTCGGCACCACCGGTGCGGAGAAGCGGGACCTGGCGGTCGCCGCCGCCGCGGCGGTGGCCCACCTGACCAGCGGTGGCGGCAACCGGATCGGCGCGATCGTCGCGACCGGACACCACAGTGTCCGGATCCCGGCCCGCGGCGGCCGCCTGCACGCGCAGGCGATGCTGCGCACGATCGCGACCACACCGCACGCCCCCGACGGTGTCCGGGGTGACCTCAAGGGTGCGATCGAGGCGTTGCGCCGGCCGCAGCGCAGGCGGGGCCTCGCGGTCGTCATCAGCGACTTCCTCGGCCCGTTGGACTGGGAACACTCCCTGCGCGCCGTGTCCGGTCGGCACGACCTGCTCGGAATCGAGGTGCTCGACCCGCGGGATCTGGAACTGCCCGACCTCGGCGAGGTGGTGTTGCACGATCCCGAGACCGGCCGCACCCGCGAGTTCACCACCACCCCGCAGTTGCGCGCCGACTTCGCCGCGGCCGCGCAGGCGCACCGCGAGACGGTCGAGCAGACGCTGCGGCGCTGCGGGGCGCCGGTCCTGGGACTGCGGACCGACCGGGACTGGATCGCGGACATCGTCCGCTTCGTCGCCGCCCGCAGGCACAGTTATGGTTCCCGGGTGAATCGAGTGCCGCGCCGGTGAGCCCGACCCAGTTCGCGTCGCCGTGGTGGCTGGCGTTCCTCCTCGTGGTCGCCGCGCTGGCGGGCGGGTACGTGCTCGCCCAGCGCCGCCGCCACCGGAACCTGCTGCGGTTCTCCAACCTGGAGATGCTGGAGAAGGTCGCGCCGGCGCGGCCCGGGCGGCTGCGGCACCTCCCGACGGCGCTCGTCCTCGTCGGACTCATGTTGCTGACCGTCGCGCTCGCCGGGCCCACCACCGACAAGCGGGTGCCGCGGAACCGGGCCACCGTGATGCTCGTGATCGACGTGTCGCTGTCGATGAAGTCGACCGATGTCGCACCGACCCGGCTCGCCGCCGCCCAGGAGGCCGCGAAACAGTTCGCGGACGGACTCACCCCCGGCATCAACCTCGGACTGGTGGCGTTCGCGGGCACCGCCTCGGTGCTGGTGTCGCCGACGGTCAACCGCGAGGAGACCAAGGCGGCGATCGACCACCTGACCCTCGCCGAGCGCACCGCGACGGGTGAGGCCATCTTCACGTCGCTGCAGTCCATCGAGACCCTCGGTGCGATCCTCGGCGGCGGCGACCAGGTACCGCCGGCGCGGATCGTGCTGCTCTCCGACGGCAAGCAGACGGTGCCGGACAGTCCCGACGACCGTCGCGGCGCCTACACGGCGGCCCGGCAGGCGAAGGAACAGGGAGTGCCGATCTCCACGATCTCGTTCGGGACCTCGTACGGCACAGTCGACATCGGCGACGAGCGCATCGCGGTGCCGGTCGACGATCCCTCCCTGCGCGAGATCGCCAACCTCTCCGGCGGCACCTTCTTCACCGCGTCGAGCCTCGAGGAACTGAACAAGGTCTACGACACCCTCGAGGAGCAGATCGGGTTCGAGATCACCCGCGGAGATGCGAGCCGGATCTGGCTGGTGCTCGGCGTGCTCGCCACGGCGGCGGGCCTGGGCGCGGCTCTGGTTCTGCGCCAACGCCTGCCGTGACACTCACGCTGCTGTCACAATGTGCTGCCGGCCGATCGCCGTAACGCCACAGACCCGCAAGACGAAGACCCTGACACCCAACAGATAGGTTTATCGAATGTCGAACGCGTCCACCCCGTCCCGCTCCGTGCTCGTGACCGGAGGCAACCGGGGCATCGGCCTCGCGGTGGCCCAGCGTCTCGCCGCGGACGGTCACAAGGTGGCGGTCACCCATCGTGGTTCCGGTGCGCCGGACGGACTGTTCGGCGTGCAGTGCGACGTCACCGACGCCGAATCGGTGGACCGGGCGTTCACCGAGGTCGAGGAGCACCAGGGCCCGGTCGAGGTGCTGGTCGCGAACGCAGGCATCACCGACGACACCCTGCTGATGCGGATGACCGAGGAGCAGTTCACCAACGTCATCGACGCCAACCTGACCGGTGCGTTCCGGTGCGCCAAGCGCGCGAACCGGGCGATGCTGCGGGGCCGGTGGGGCCGGATGATCTTCCTCGGCTCCGTCGTCGGTCTCGCGGGTCAGGCGGGGCAGATCAACTACGCGTCCTCGAAGGCCGGCGTGATCGGCCTGGCCCGTTCGGTCACCCGCGAGCTCGGCTCGCGATCGATCACGGCCAATGTCGTCGCGCCCGGCTTCATCGAGACGGACATGACCGCCGAACTCTCCGAGGATCTTCGCGACACGGCGAAGAAGTTCATCCCGCTGCAGCGACTCGGCAAGCCCGAGGACGTGGCCGCGGTGGTCAGCTTCCTCGCCTCGGAGGACTCCGCGTACGTGTCGGGCGCTGTGATTCCCGTCGACGGCGGCATGGGCATGGGGCACTGACCCGGCTCGATCCCCTCTCGCACGCAACGACTTTCACACCAGGAGGAGTACAACCATGGGCGGACTGCTCGAAGGCAAGACAATTCTCGTCACCGGCATCATCACCGACGCGTCGATCGCGTTCCATGCGGCCGCTATGGCGCAGGAGCAGGGCGCGAAGGTGATCATCACCGGGTTCGACCGGCTGCGCCTGATCGACCGGATCGCCCAGCGGCTGCCGAAGCCGGTGCCGCCGGCGATCGAGCTGGACGCCACGAACGAAGAGCACCTGGCCGCGCTCGCGGACCGCGTCCGCGAGGTTGCCCCCGAGGGCGTCGACGGCGTGCTGCACTCGATCGCCTTCGCGCCCAAGACGCTGATGGGGCCCGAAGCCAAGCCGTTCCTCGAGGGGCCCGGCCCGGACGTCGCGAAGTCGTTCGAGATCTCCGCCTGGAGCTACGCCTCGCTGGCCCGCGCCGTGCTGCCGGTCATGAACGAAGGCGGCTCCATCGTCGGCATGGACTTCGATCCGCGCACCGCGATGCCGTACTACAACTGGATGGGTGTGGCCAAGGCCGCGCTCGAGTCCGTGAACCGCTACGTCGCGCGTGAGGTCGGCGAGGCGAAGAAGATCCGCTCGAACCTCGTCGCCGCAGGTCCCATCAAGACCCTCGCCGCGAAGGCCATCGCCGGCACCGCCACCGACGACGCCAAGAAGATGAACCAGCTCAACGAGTACTGGGACGCCGCGTCGCCCATCGGCTGGAACTTCAACGATCCCACCGCGGTCGCGAAGTCCGTGGTCGCGGTGCTGTCGGACTGGCTGCCCGCCACCACCGGATCGATCATCTACGTCGACGGCGGAGCCAGCCACAACACCTGGCTGCCCGAGAACCTGTGACCGCCTGACGATTTCGATGACCTACGACGCCCTGCTCCTGCTCTCCTTCGGTGGTCCCGAGAAGCCCGCCGACGTCCGGCCGTTCCTCGAGAACGTCACCCGGGGCAGGGGAGTGCCGCCCGAACGCCTCGACGAGGTGGTCGAGCACTACCTGCACTTCGGCGGGGTGTCGCCGATCAACGCGCTCAACCGCGACATCATCGCCGCGGTCGAGGCCGAATTCGCGACTGCGGGAACCGAACTGCCGGTGTATTTCGGCAACCGCAACTGGCATCCGATGGCCGAGGACACCGTCGCTCGCATGCGCGACGACGGTGTCCGCTCGGCGCTGGTGTTCCCGACGTCTGCGTGGGGTGGGTACTCGGGGTGCCGGCAGTACCACGAGGACGTCGCCCGTGCCCGCGCCGCGGTCGACGGGGCGCCGGAGCTGACGAAACTGCGTCAGTACTACGACCATCCACTGCTGATCGCGGCCTTCGCCGATGCGATCACCGCCGCCCGCGCCGACCTGCCCGCCGAGCAGCGGGACGGCGCCCGGCTGGTGTTCACCGCGCACTCGGTGCCGGTGGCGGCGGACGCAACCGGCGGTCCGCCCGCGGACGGCGGCCGGCTCTACAGTCGGCAGGTGGCCGAGGCCGCACGATTGTGCGCGGCGGCGGTCGGCGTCGGCGAGTACGACCTGGTGTGGCAGTCGCGGTCCGGGCCGCCGCAGGTGCCGTGGCTCGAGCCGGACATCTGTGACCACCTCGACACCGTCGCGACGTCCGGCGCCGACGCGGTGATCGTGTGCCCGGTCGGGTTCGTCTCCGACCACCTCGAGGTGATCTGGGACCTCGACACCGAGGCACGGGACAAGGCGGCGGAACTGGGTCTCGGGTTCGTCCGCGCCGGCACCCCGGGCACCGATCCGCGGTTCGCGCGACTCGTCGCGGAACTGGTCGCCGAGCAGACCACCGGTGCGCCCGCCCGGCGCCTCGGTACCGAGCCGCTGTACGGCGCCGGAGTCAACGGCGGTCTGTGCGCGGTGGACTGCTGCCGCCCCGCCCGGCGCCCCGCCCGGCCTGCATCGGCTCGACCCGGCGTGTGACGCCCGAACCCATCGTTCCTCGACGCGCTCGTGGAGGAACCGCTGAGCCATCTCCGCCATCGCCTCGCCGGTGCAGGGCTACTGTGGGCGGGCAGTCAGGGCAAGAGCCAAGCAGCAGCTGATCGGCTGGGGGACGGATGGAGTCACCGAGCACGGCAGAAGTGGGCGAGTGGATGCGCGCCTATGTCGCGGACAGCCTTTCGCGCGCCGACCTCGAGGCGTTCATCGACGATGTCGCCACGTCGATGGGTGCGGACGTTCCGGAACTGTCCACGGATGCCGACGTTCAGCGGGACCTCCATCTGGCCGTTCGCAGCCAGTTCCGCTTGTTCCTCTCGATCGGGCAGCGCGCGGCGCGGCGGTCCGTTCCCGTCGCGGAGGAGGCGCATTCGCTGGCCCGGACGATCGCGCGTCGTGGACTCGAGCTGCGCGTTCTCTCCCAGCTGTATCACGCCGGCCACCGCGCGGTGTGGCGCTTCGTGACGGCGTTCGTCGACGATGCGGACGTGCCTGCGGAGTTCAAGGTTCGGCTCGTGGTGATGATGTGGGAGCAGACGAGTGAGGTCATGAACTCGATGCTCGAAGAGTTGGCGGCGACGTACACCCGTGAACGGGAGGGGATGCTCAGCGGGACCTTCTCGATGCGGGTGAACACGGTCCGCGAGATCCTGGACGGCAGCCTGAGCGGCGAGCCGGAGGCGTCCGCGCGGCTCGGCTATCCGGTGCACCGGGTCCACACCGCGGTGGCGTTGTGGACGACCGAGCACGCGATCTCGTTCGACGCCCGGATCTTCGAACCGCTGCTTCTCCGGCTCGCCCGCGCCGCATCCGCGACCGAAACGCTCTGCGTCCCATCGGGTTCACGAGGGCTGTGGGCGTGGTTGATCACCCGGGAGGGCGAAGAACCCGCGATGGATCCCACCCTGGTGCCGCCGGGTGTGCGGGTTGCGACGGGCCGACCGGGGCAGGGCATCGACGGATTCCGGCGGACGCACCGAGAGGCGCTCGCGGCGCAGGACATCGCGACGCGAGCGCGACGACCCCGCGCCGTCACCACCTACCGCGAGGTCGAGCTGGTCGCCATGCTCGCCGCCCGGCCCGACGCGCTGAACACACTGGTCCACCGTGAGCTCACCGGGCTGACCGGTGACGACGACGTGTCCGTGCGACTTCGTGCGACATTGCGTGCCGTGCTGAGCAACCCCGGCAATCTGGAGGCCGCTGCCCGGCGCCTGAGCGTGCACAAGAACACCGTGCGGTACCGGATGCAGCAGATCGAGGAACGTCTGGGTCAGCGGATCGAGCGCCGAGCCCTGCACCTCGAACTGGCACTCGACTGTTTCGACACCTTCGGGGTCGAGCCCGACCCCGGTGTGCCGACCGCACAAATCGTGAGACGGCGGTTGGACAAGTAGACCAAACCGCGGGGCATGCCCGGTTGGAAGGCTTCGACACACCAGCGACGACAAAGGAGCGCCCAGTGTCAGTGCCCATGCGACCGGAGTCGGTGCCCATGCGACCGGAGTCGGTGCCCACCCGACCGGAGTCGGTGCCCACCATCCCCGCAGGATTCGATCCCACCGACCCGGACATCTACGCGACGCACGTGCCGCACGCCGAGTTCGCCGAGCTCCGCCGGACCGCTCCCGTCTGGTGGTGCCCGCAGCCGCCGACGACCGGCGGGTTCCAGGACAACGGCTACTGGGTCGTCACCCGGCACGAGGACGTCAAGGAGGTGTCACGCGACAGCGACGTCTACTCCACCTGGGAGAACACCGCAATTCCGCGCTTCGAGGACGACATGCCCCGTGACGCCGTCGAGCAGCTGCGGCACATCATGCTGTTCAAGGACGCACCCGAGCACACGGCACTGCGCAAGATCATCGCGCGAGGCTTCACACCGCGAGCCGTCAACAGCCTGAAGGCGGCGCTTTCCGAGCGTGCGGCCGGGATCGTGAGCGAGGCCCTCTCCGCCGGCGCCGGTGACTTCGTCACCCACGTCGCGAGCGAACTTCCACTGCAGGCCATCGCCGAGCTGATCGGTATTCCGCAACAGGACCGTGGCAAGGTCTTCGACTGGTCGAACCAGATGACCGGCTACGACGATCCCGACTTCGAAGGTGAACCCGAGGCCGCCTCGATGGAGCTTCTCGGATACGCGTACCAGCTGGCGGAGGAGCGCAAGCGGTGTCCGGCCGACGACATCGTCACCCAGCTCCTGCAGGCCGACGTCGACGGTGACGCGCTCAGCGCGGAAGAGTTCGGGTTCTTCGTCCTCATGCTCGCGGTCGCGGGCAACGAGACGACGCGGAACGCCATCACCCACGGAATGATCGCGTTCCTCGAGAACCCGGACCAGTGGGAGAAGTTCAAGGCGGAGCGGCCGCCGACCACGGTCGAGGAGATCGTGCGCTGGGCGACCCCCGTCACGGCGTTCCAGCGGACGGCGCTGGTGGACACCACGCTGGGTGGCCAGAGGATCCGGCAGGGGGACCGGGTCGCCATGTTCTATGCGTCGGCGAACTTCGACGAGGAGGTCTTCGACGATCCGCTGACGTTCGACATCACCCGCGATCCGAATCCGCACCTGGGATTCGGCGGAACGGGGGCGCACTTCTGCATCGGCGCGAATCTCGCGCGTCTCGAGATCGAACTGATCTTCAATGCCATCGCCGATCACATGCCCGACATCACCAGGCTCGGCGACCCGAAGCGACTGCGCTCCGGGTGGCTCAACGGCATCAAGGAACTCGAGGTCGACTTCACCGGAGGATGCCCGGTCGCCCACTGAGCCCGGCAGGCCGGTCCCGATCGGGGCGGGAGTTGACGCTTCACCCTGGTGCGGGGGTGGGGATCGGGGGAGGATGAGACCTGTCTTCCCTCGGTCCCATCGGGAGGGGTCGTTCCATGATCCGTCGTACCACCGCGTTCGTCCTCGTCGCGTTCGCCTCCACCGCCCTCCTCGTCGCCGGACCCGCCACGTCCGCCGAAGCCGCCACGGCACCCCCCAAAGCAGGGCCCGGCGACCGGTACGTCAGCAATCCGCCCGACGACAATCAGCTCGTCGGCTACTGCTCCGACCAGGCGCAACTCGCGAACAACCTCGAAATGCAGGGCGATCACGATCGCGCACTGAACGTCGTCGGGGCCGCGAACATGCGCGGCTGCCGCATCTACACCTTCGAGGCCAGCTGGGGTGCGCAGTGACTCACGCGGTCCACGCGTAGCGGAGCCGCTCGGCGACCTCGTCGACGGGCCGGTTCCGGTATTCGGCGAGCTCGTACCCGCGGACGGCACGCAGCGCCTCGTGGATCAACGGGTCGAATAGCTGATCGGCGAGCCGTGAGTCCGTGAATCTGCCGAGCATGTCCGCGGGCTTCGTGGGGAGCAGCGTCACCCCCGCGCCGGCCCGCTCCGCGTCGCTCAACCGGGCCGGATTGATCGTCACCTCGGGAGGCAGTGGCAACGCCTCGGTCAGACCGGTCTGCACCGCACCGAGCAACACGGTGGACGCCAGATAGGGGTTCGCGGACGGATCGATCGGCTTGACCTCGACGTGGGCGCCGTGCGGATTTCCCGGGGTGTCTGCGCACAGCCGCACCGCCGCCTCCCGGTTCTCCAGCCCCCAGCAGCAGTGCGCCCCCGCCCAGCTGTTCGGGCGCAGCCGCAGGTGGGAGAGCGCGGACCCGGACAGCACCAGCATGAAGTCGGGCAGCACCGCGACGAGGCCGGCGAGCGCGTGGCAGCCTTCGTCGGTGAGCGCGTGCGGGCCGTCGCCGCCCGAGAACAGCGGCACGCCGCCCCGGCTCAGTGAAAGGTGCTGGTGGGCGCCGTTTCCGGCGCCTCCCGGGGTCGGCATCGGGGAGAACGACGCCGTCAGCGCGTGAGCGCGTGCCGCCCGGCAGATCAGGATGCGGGCGAGGACCGCCTGGTCGGCGGCGTGGACGGGGGCGGCCGGTGGCAACGACACCTCGAACTGGGCCGGACCGTACTCCGCGTGCACCTGTTCGATGCGCAGTCCCGCCCGATCCGCCGCGGCCTGCAGATCAGCGATGAAGTCCCTCCGGCGCAGCACGGAATCGAGTCCGTACGCGGACCAGGTTCCGGGATCGTCGCCACCGAACAACGTGAACTCGAGCTCGTGCCCGATCAGCGCGTCCAGTCCCGACTCGCCGAGCACGCCGACGGCGGTTTCGAGGGCCCGGCGCGGGCATCCGCCCCACGGCGCGCCGTCCTGGTCGGTCAGGTCGGCCGGTGCCCACCAGGTGTCCGCGCCGAGGTCGCGCAGGTCGTCCCGGTCGATCCGCAGGCGCAGGTCCCCGACCACGGACAGGTTCTCGGTGAACGCGAGGTGATTGTCCGCGCAGAACACCATCCAGCAGACCGAGGCGCCGGCGCCCGCGGTGACGAAGTCGTCGAGCCGATCACCGGGCATCGCCTTCGCCCGCGCCACCCCGGCCATGTCCACGACGGACCCCACGATCAGTCCCGGATGTGTCGTCAGCATCGCCTTCTCCGCGCATTGCCGTCTCCGCGCATTGCCGTCTCCGTACCGTCGCGGTTCGTGTCATGGCCGGCCGAGGTTCAGTCTGACACCCGACGAGACCCCGGCACGTCCCGAAATCGAGATTGGTCACAATTGGATCGTGAGCATTGCCGGCTACTTCGTCAGGGTCGACGACCACCGCTACCGCCCGACCGCGCTGACCGGAGGGGCGTGGACCGAGGCGGAACAGCACATCAGCCCGCTGAACGGGCTGATCGTGCACGCGATCGACCGCTTCGTCGCGGCCCGTGGAGCCGACGACCTGGAGATCGCACGGATCAGCATCGACATCCTCGGCGTGCTGGCGATCGAGGACTTCGACATCGCCGTCGAGGTGCTGCGCCCGGGTCGCACCATCGAACTCCTCGAGGCGACCGTGACCGCCGCCGGACGGCCCACACCGCCGCGGTGGCAGGAGGCCCCTCGCAGGCACTGACCCCGCCGGAGGAACTGCCGACCTGGCCGATGTCGGACCTGTGGCCGGGCGGATTCATCGCCTCCCTCGACGTGCGGACCGTCGGGGCGCCGCAGCCCGGCCGCACCACGGCCTGGATCTCCACGTCGACGGCGCTCGTCGCCGACGAACCGGTCGGGGCGCTGGCGCGCTACGTCGCGCTCGTCGACACCGCCAACGGGATCGCGGTGCGCCAGCCGCCCACCGAATGGATGTTCCCGAACCTGGACCTGACCATCCACTTCGCCCGGCAGCCGCGCGGGGACTGGGTCGGCCTCGACACCACCGTCACCTTCGGGCCCGACGGGCACGGGCTCACGTCCAGCGTCCTGCACGACCGGCACGGCCCGATCGGGCAGGCCAACCAGATCCTCACCGTCCGCGCGCTCGGCTGAGTCGGCGGCCGCCGGGCGGCACGGTTCGGGTGCGGGGCGGCCGCGGCTGCGTGATGATGGGTGACGGCCCGATACGCACGCGGCCGCTCCGGCCGCACCCGGACAGTCGAGGTATGCGATGACCGACAGTTGGATCCATTCGCGCGATCCGTTCGACGACATCTTCAACCGATTCTTCGGTTCCGGATCCGCGCCCCGATCACCCGTGCAGCGCGTCGACCTGGGGCGGCTGCTGAACGACGACGCGAAACAGCTTGTCGCACTGGCCCGTCAGGCCGCCGACGACTGGGGGAACCCGGAGATCACGCCCGAGCACCTGCTCTATGCCGCGACCTTGGCCGACCCGACCCGCGGGGTGATCAGCGGACTGAACCTGGACCCGGACACGGTGGCCGAGCAGATGCAGGCCGCGATCGGGAAGGGCGACGGCGCGGGGGACGGACAGATCACGCTGAGCCCGGCGGCCAAGTTGGCGCTGCGCACCGCGCAACGCGAGGCGGGGCAGGCCGGGATCAGCTACATCGGTCCCGAACACATCCTGTTCGGGATCGCGTCGAACCCGGAGAGCCCGGCGGCGCGCGCGCTGGCCGGCGCCAAGCTCGAGGCCGCCACGGCCGGGGCGCAGGCGCAGAGCACCACCCCGACCCTCGACGAGTACGGCCGCGACCTGACCGCCGAGGCGCGGGAGGGACGGGTGGACCCGGTGGTCGGCCGCGCCGACGAGATCGCGCAGACCGTCGAGATCCTGTCCCGGCGCCGCAAGAACAATCCCGTGCTGATCGGCGATCCGGGAGTCGGCAAGACGGCCATCGTGGAGGGGCTCGCGCAGCGGATCGTCAACGCCGACGTGCCGTCCACCCTCGCCGACCGCCGGGTGATCGCGCTCGACGTCGGATCTCTGGTCGCGGGCAGCAAGTACCGCGGCGAGTTCGAGGAGCGGCTGACGAAGATCCTCGACGAGGTACGCGAGCACTCGGACGAGCTGATCGTGTTCATCGACGAGCTGCACACCATCGTCGGGGCCGGCGCGGGCGGCGAGGGGGCGATGGATGCGGGCAACCTGCTCAAGCCGGCCCTGGCCCGCGGCGACCTGCACGCGATCGGCGCCACCACCATCGACGAGTACCGCCGGTACATCGAGAAGGACGCCGCGCTCGAGCGGCGCTTCCAGCCGGTGATGGTCTCCGAACCGTCCGTCGACGACACCATCGAGATCCTGCGCGGCCTGATCGACGTGTACGAGGAACACCACCAGGTGCACTACACCGACGAAGCGCTGGTCGCGGCCGCGGAACTGTCGGATCGCTACATCACCGACCGGTTCATGCCGGACAAGGCGATCGACCTGGTGGACCAGGCCGGTGCCCGGGTGCGGCTGCGCACCAAGACGCCGGACGCCGACACCCGGTCCGCCGAGGACGAACTCGCGCGGCTGCGGCGGGAGAAGGACTCCGCGGTGTCCGCGGAGGACTACGAGCGCGCGAACGAGCTCAAGAAGCAGATCACCGAGCAGGAGGAGTCGCTCGGCGCGGCGGCCACCGGCGCGACCCCGGAGGTCGAGGTCGTCGACATCGCCGAGGTGATCTCCCGCCAGACCGGCATCCCGGTCGCGGACCTCACCAGCGAGGAGCGCGCGCGACTGCTCAAGCTCGAGGAGGTGCTGCACGCCCGCGTGATCGGGCAGGAGGAGGCCGTCACCTCGGTCGCGGAGGCGGTGCGACGGGCCCGCGCCGGTCTCGCCGACCCGAACCGGCCAACCGGGTCGTTCCTGTTCCTCGGCCCGACCGGTGTCGGCAAGACCGAGCTGGCCAAGGCGCTCGCCGACGCGGTCTTCGGCGACGAGGACCGGATGATCCGATTCGACATGAGCGAGTTCCAGGAGAAGCACACCGTCTCCCGGCTCGTCGGCGCCCCGCCCGGGTACGTCGGCTACGAGGAGGCCGGTCAGCTCACCGATCGGGTGCGCAGGCAGCCGTACTCGGTGATCCTGTTCGACGAGGTGGAGAAGGCGCACCCCGACGTCTTCAACATCCTGCTGCAGCTGCTCGACGACGGCCGCGTGACGGACGCGCAGGGCCGCACGGTGGACTTCAAGAACACCATCGTGATCATGACCAGCAACCTCGGCTCCGACCTGATCCTCGGCGCCGACAGCGACGATCTCGAGGCGCTGATGCCGCAGCTGATGGAACGCCTGCACGCGCACTTCCGTCCCGAGTTCCTCAACCGGATCGACGAGACCGTCGTCTTCCACCGCCTCGACAAGGAGCAGCTGCACCAGATCGTCGGGCTCATCCTGGACCGGACGCGGCGGCTGCTGCGCGCCCAGGACGTCGAACTCGACATCACCGACGGCGCGGTCGACTGGCTCGTCGACACCGGTTTCGAACCGCGCTTCGGTGCCCGGCCGCTGCGGCGGACCGTGCAGAAGGAACTGGACAACAAACTGTCCAACCTGTTGCTTGGCGGGGCCGTTTCCGGCGGCGACACCGTGCGGGTGGACGTCGACGAGGCCGGACTGATCCTCGAACGGGTCGCGCCCGACGGCACCGAGGGGACGGTGGACGTGGCGCCCGCGGACTGACCCCCGACATCTGGGTCCCCGACACCCGGGTACGGGTGCCGCCGGAACTCGGGTAGTCCACTACTCGTTTCCACCGCCACGTCCGCCGATAGCGTCGAGACGACCCAGCGGCCGTGGCCAGGGAGGCGAAGTCATGCGGGAGAACAATCCTGTCCCGAAGATGTCCGGATGCGCCGGTACCGACGGTCCCGATCGCGGCGGACCGGCACCGGGGGTCGCTCCCCGAAAGAACATCGTCATCTGTCTCGACGGCACCGGCAATCGCATCCGCGCCTCCGGGAACACCAACGTGATCAGGCTGTTCCGGGCGCTCGAGAACACCGCGGGCCGGCAGATCGTGTACTACGACCCCGGCGTCGGCACCTTCTCGTCCGCCGGCGCATGGACCGCGATCGGGCGGTGGTGGTCTCGCATGCTCGGACTGGCTTTCGGTGTCGGGGTGAAAACCAACCTGGCGGAGGCCTACACCTTCCTGATGAACCACTGGGAACCCGGTGACCGGATCTACCTGTTCGGGTTCAGCCGGGGTGCGTTCACGGCGCGGGCGCTGGCCGGGATGCTGCACCGGATCGGCATTCCCCGGCCGTCGTCCGAGAATCTGGTGCAGTATGCGATCGCTGCATACTCGCGTCGCCGCGCCTGGACCGTCGACGACCGCGAGGAGGCCAAGGAGTTCTCCAGTACCGTCTGTCGAGCAGTCGACGGCGCGGGCAAGGGCCGCTTCTCGGTTCCCGTCCACTACCTCGGGGTGTGGGACACGGTCAGTGCGCCAGGGATATTCCGGCGGGCCCTGCGGTTCGAGAGCACCCGGCGCCTGAAGAACGTGCGGGCCGGCCGCCACGCCGTCTCGCTCGACGAGAAGCGCCGTCCGTACCGGCTGTACCGGGTCGACAATCCCCGGATCGACGAGGTGTGGTTCTCGGGTGTGCACTCGGACGTCGGCGGCGGCTTCTCCGACGACCACAGGCTCGCCGACATCTCGCTGATGTGGATGCTGGACGGTGCGTACCGTCACGGCCTGCTCCTGCGTGAGCGGCACGAGCTACGCGAACTGCCCACCGTGACTGCCGGTGACGCCGTCGGCAAGGTGCACCGGATGTCGTGGTTGTGGGCATTCGTGGGGCGCGGCAGCCGCAAGCCGGGTCCGGGTGCACGGGTTCACGACAGCGTGCGGCTCCGGCGCGAGGAGAGGCCGGACGAGAAATGCGTGCGGTTGCAGCAGCCGGTCTGGGTGGACCCGGGCTGGTGCGGGCCACATGTCTACGGGCACGCCCGGACGCCCAGCCTGGTCGGTCAGTACGCCTCGCCGAACGGAGGCAGGCGTGCCGGCAGGGCCCGCGCCGCGTCGAGCCGTGCTGCGCATCGGGGCTGAGGTGGTTCGCGCGCACGGGTTGCGCTGACAGGCCGGGACGCGAGGTCACGCGCGGTGTCCGCCCTGTCGGCCCAGCTTCGGTCGAACTGGATCACTGAATCGACCCGGAGCGGTGATCGCGCGGTGGCGTAGTGTTCGGGGCGTCGGAACTGGAGGTGCCGGGGTCGATGCGAGCCGACGGGGATTCGTGGGACATCGTGAGCGGTGTGGGCCGCACCGCGTTGGGTGTGGCGACCTTTCGCGCGCTGGAGACCGAGCGCCCGGACAACCTGATCACCGACGAGTACGCGCGCTGGTTCGTCGAGGCCGCCGGCGACCCGCACTTCACCGGACTGTTGGCAGACCCGTCGCCGCTGCAGGATCTGCCGTTCTTCTTCCCCGGATTCATGGGCCTTCGGACGAAGTTCTTCGACGAGCACTTCCTGTCCGCCGCAGCCGGCGGGGTGGTGCAGGCTGTGATCCTGGCCGCCGGGCTCGACGCCCGGGCGTACCGCCTCGACTGGCCGGCGGGGACGGCGGTGTTCGAGGTCGATCAGCCGAAGGTCCTCGAATTCAAGGCCGAGGTGCTCGGCGCGCACGGCGCCCGACCGAAGGCCGATCGGCGGCCGGTCGCCGTCGACCTCCGCGACGACTGGCCCACAGCGCTCGTCGCCGCCGGTTTCGACTCGGAACGTCCGACCGCATGGTCGGCGGAGGGGTTGCTGCCCTACCTGCCGGGCCCGGCGCACGACGCCCTGTTCACCCGGATCGACGAGTTGTCGGCCGCGGGCAGCCGCATCGCCGTCGACGGCTTCGGTGGAAGCGCCGACATTCGTCGGTTCATTGCATTGCGGGACAAGTACTTCGGCAACGAGGCATTCGGCGGAATCGACGTCGCGCAGTTGTTCTACGACGACGAGCGTGCCGATCCGGCGCAGTGGTTGACCGATCGCGGCTGGACGGTGCGGCGATCGACCCCCGTCGACCTTGCCGCGGCATACGGCGTGCAGGTACCCGAACTACCCGACGACCTGGCCGATCTGGCGCGAACCCCGGCCTACCTGGTGGGCGGGAAGTAGGCGGCGCCGGCGCGAACCGATTACTTTGGCCGACCGGACGAGTCTCAACTCCCGTATCACCATCATCGGACAGCGAGGGAGCACAGTGAACCAGCTATTGCGAGTCCAGAACTTCAACGTCTCGAGCGACGGGATCGCCGCCGGGGAGAACCAGAGCTTCGAGAGCCCGTTCGGCTTCGACCACGGCGCCATGTTCGCCTGGGCCGGTGCGACGGCCAGCTGGCCCAACCGCACCGACCCCGGCGGCAGCCGCGGCCTCGACGACTACTTCACCCGAGACTTCGCCAACAACATCGGCGCCGAGATCATGGGCCGCAACAAGTTCGGGCCCCAACGCGGACCCTGGCACGATCTCGAATGGCTCGGCTGGTGGGGCGACGAGCCGCCGTTCCACACCCCGGTGTTCGTGATGACCCATCACAAGCGCCCCTCGTTCACGCTCTCGGACACCACGTTCCACTTCGTCGACGGCGACCCGGCCACCGTCCTCGAGCAGGCCCGCGCGGCGGCGCAGGGCAAGGACGTCCGGCTCGGCGGCGGCGTCACCACCATCCGGCAGTTCCTCGACGCCGACCTCGTCGACACCATGCACGTGGCCGTTTCGCCGTTCGAGCTCGGGTCCGGACTGAAACTCTGGGAGACACCGGAGGAGCTGACCGACCGGTTCCACCTCGAGATCGTGCCCAGCCCGAGCGGCGTGACGCACCACCTGTTCTGGAGAAAGTGACTCGCGCGCGCAGGGGGGTGCTCACCGGTCAGGGGCGGGGTTGCCCGGCGCCCACGCACGACGTCACCGCTGCCACCCGTGCGGTCCGCACCGCCGTCCACAGCGGTCGCAGGGTGTCGTCCCGGGCGCTGGCGCCGCTCGCGGACTGCGCCCGGCCCGAGGACTCGCCGGCGACGGTGAGGATCGCCGCGACCTGATCGGCGGTGTCGAGGATCCGCAGCGCCCGTGCAGACGTGCCGTCCGGTGTCGTGTGCCGCGAGAGGTCCGCCAGTGCATCCGCGATCCGCGCCCGGGGATCGCCCTGCCCGGGATCGAACCCGCCGTGCATCGACGCGAGCGCGTCGGCGGCCTCCCGGACCGCCTCCCGCAACGCGTACTCCGCCTCGCCGAGACCGAACTGCTCGACCGGACGCGGAATCTCGGGGACCGAGTACACCGTCCACCGCAACACGTCCGGGCCCTCGACGGTCGGCACCACCCCGATTCCCGGGGATCCGGGCGCACCGATCATCACGCCCTGGCCTGCGGCCAGCGCCGCCGCGGCGAACTCGGTTCGGGCGGGCAGCCCGCGGACGTCGCCCGCGGCGGGCAGCACGAGAATCGGCGCCGCCCCGGGATCGGCGGTGGTGACCGCTCGCACCGCGCGCAGCAGTGTCACCGGACCGGCGTCGGTGGGATCGGGCCACGGCAGATCCCACTGCAGCGCGACCTCGGCGTCCGCGGAGGCGATCAGGTGCATCGGGGCCCACGCCCGGACGGCGTCGATCGCGTCGTCGGGTGAACTCGCGCCGGCGAGCCACGCGGCGGACCAGAGAGTGAAGCTGATGCTGGGGCAGGACACGGTAGTCAAGCTTAGGACGGTGCGGCGCGGAGTGGCACTAGCCTGGTCGGTCGTGAGTGGACGCGACATGTACGGCGGGAACATCTTCGACGGGCACACCCGGCGGCGGGCCCGCGAGTACCCGAAGGTGCCCGCCGACCGTGGCCTGGTCGTCGAGGACGCCGCCACCGGATGGTGCGGTGCGGTGGTCGGCATGGAGAAGACCTACGACGGCGACTACGTCCGCCTCGAGGACGGCCGTAAGCAGACCCGGCTGTTCGCGATGCGCGAGGCCGCGTTCCTGATCGACGGCAAACCGGTCACCCTGACCCGGCCGACCGCGAAGAAGCCGGCCGCCGCCACCCGCTCGGCGTCCGGTTCGACCCGCGTCGAGGGATTGAAGGCCCGCACCGCGCTGCCCAGCCGGATCTGGGTGGAGGGCGTGCACGACGCCGCGATCGTGGAACGGGTCTGGGGTCACGACCTCCGGGTCGAGGGAGTCGTCGTCGAGCAGCTCGAAGGTCTCGACAACCTGCCCGAGCGGCTGGCCGAGTTCGGTCCCGGCCCGGGCCGCAAGGTCGGGGTCCTCGCCGATCACCTGGTCGAGGGGTCGAAAGAGACCGCGCTGACCCGGGGCCTCGGCCCGTACGTCATGGTCACCGGGCATCCCTACATCGACGTGTGGGAGGCGGTGCGCCCGAAGGCGGTCGGCATCGACGCCTGGCCGAAGATCCCCCGGGGGCAGGACTGGAAGACCGGGGTGTGCCGCGAACTCGGTTGGGGCACACCGCAGGACGGCTGGCGTCGCGTGTACGGCGCGGTGTCCTCGTTCCGGGACCTGGAGGCCCCGCTGATCGGCGCGGTCGAGCGGCTGGTCGACTTCGTGACTGTCGACTGATCCCGCTCGCGCGCACCGCCGCCGCGGGCATCCGGGTGGTTAGATGGTGGCGTGGCGGCAGTGATCTGGTTGGTTGCGGGTGTCCTGCTCGCCGCCGCGGAAGCGGCGACGGGCGACTTCTTCCTGCTCATGCTCGCCGGCGGTGCGCTCGCCACGGCCGGGGTGAGCGCCGTGACGGACTTTCCGGTGTGGATCGACGCCGTGATCTTCGCGCTGGTGTCGCTGGTCCTGATCCTCGGTGTCCGGCCGGCCCTGCTGCGGCGATTCGCGACGCCACCGGTGTTGCCGACCAACACGGCCGCCCTGCCGGGCAAGCACGCGCTGGTGCTCGAAGAGGTGTCCGAGCATCAGGGCCAGGTGAAACTGGGCGGTGAGGTGTGGACCGCCCGCCCGCTCGACCACACCGAGGTGTATCCGCCGGGTACCACCGTCACGGTCATGGAGATCGACGGCGCGACCGCCGTCGTGTGGCGGGGACCGTAGACGCCGGGATCTGCAGGCACTCTGTACGGACAAACGCAGGAGGGGATTGGGGATGGCCGCACTGATCGTGCTGGCGGTGATCGTTGTACTCGTGGTGATCGTGGTGGCGAAGTCCGTCGCGCTGGTGCCGCAGGCCGAGGCCGCGGTGATCGAGCGTCTCGGCCGCTACCAGCGCACGGTGTCCGGACAGCTGACGCTGCTGGTGCCGTTCGTCGACAAGATCCGCGCGAAGGTCGACCTGCGGGAACGGGTGGTCTCGTTCCCGCCGCAGCCGGTGATCACCCAGGACAACCTGACGCTCAACATCGACACCGTCGTGTACTTCCAGGTGACGAACCCGCAAGCCGCGGTGTACGAGATCAACAACTACATCGTCGGTGTCGAGCAGCTCACCACCACCACGCTGCGCAACGTGGTCGGCGGGATGACCCTGGAGGAGACGCTGACCTCCCGCGACTCGATCAACGGCCAGCTGCGCGGGGTGCTCGACGAGGCCACCGGCCGGTGGGGTCTGCGGGTGGCGCGGGTGGAGCTCAAGAGCATCGATCCGCCGCCGTCGATCCAGGAGTCGATGGAGAAGCAGATGAAGGCGGACCGCGAGAAGCGCGCGATGATCCTCACCGCCGAGGGCAGCCGCGAGTCCGCGATCAAGACCGCCGAAGGCGCCAAGCAGAGCCAGATCCTCGCGGCCGAGGGCGCCAAGCAGGCCGCCATCCTGACCGCCGAGGGCGAGCGGCAGTCCCGGATCCTGCGCGCGCAGGGTGAACGCGCCGCGAAGTACCTGCAGGCGCAGGGGCAGGCGAAGGCCATCGAGAAGGTGTTCGCCGCCATCAAGTCCGGCAAGCCGACACCGGAACTGCTTGCCTACCAATACCTTCAGACCCTTCCGCAGATGGCGCAGGGTGATGCGAACAAGGTGTGGCTGGTGCCGAGCGACTTCGGCGACGCGCTCAAGGGTTTCGCGAAGACCCTCGGCGCGCCCGGCGAGGACGGGGTGTTCCGCTACGAGCCCAGCGCCGAGGAACCGGTCGCGCCGGTGGACGACTCCGACGAGGTCGCGGACTGGTTCGAGTCCAAGACGGACCCGTCGGTCGCGAAGGCCGTCGCGGCCGCGGAAGCCGTGGCGCGCACGCCGGTCGAGACGTCGCTGATCCCCGAGCACGAGCTGCCCGGCGCACCCGGCCAGCACACGTTGCCGACACCGCCGCTGCCGGAGGGGGAGCAGCAGCTCTAGGCGAGCAGCGGCCTGGATCAGGGCCGGTCAAGGTTCACGGATCGACTGGAGTTGTTCCGGTTCCGGGGCGTGACGAGCGCAGTTGGTCGAGGGTCTGCTCCGGACCGGCGGGCACGCCGAGCCGGGCATCGATCACGAGCCCGACGACCCCGATCCCGAGGCAGAGCGCCGACACCGCGAGCAGCGCGGGGGAGGTCCCGCCCCCGATCGCGTCGCCGAGCACCACCACGCCGATCGTGCCGGGGATGATGCCGACGATCGTCGCCAGGATGTACGGAACGAACCGGATCGACGACAGCGCCGCGCAGTAGTTCGTGATCGAGAACGGCATCGGGGCGATCAGCCGCAGCGATCCGACTGCGAGCCAGCCGCGCCGGGCCAGCCGGTCGTCGATCTTCTGCACCGCCGGATGGGTCAGGCGGGCGGCGACCACGTCCCGGCCGAGCGCACGCACGAGCACCAGCGCGATCGCCGCGCTCACCGTCGTCGCGGCGATCGCGATCATGATCCCGGTGACGGCGCCGAACAGGACGCCCGCGGCGAGGGTGAACACGGTGCGGGGGACCGGGGCGACCGTCACGATCGCGTGCACCGCGAAGAACGCCAGCGGAAACGCCGGGCCCAGCGAGTCGGACCATTCGCGCATCTGGTCGATCGACGGATGCGGCACGAACAGCGCGACCGCGGCCAGCGCCGCGAGCACCACGATCAGGCCGATGGCCTTCGGGCTGCGCAGCCGGCGGACCGCCGCCGTCAGCACGACGCCGAGGCGTCGGTGTCGCGCCGGTCCGTGGCGGGGGCTCCGGCGGCGCGCCGGCAGGTGACGGTGGCGACGGAGCAATCGCGGCCGGCGTGGTCGCGGACGGTGACCCGGACCACCGACACCCGCCGGCCCGCCCGCATCACCTCGGCGTCGAACACCGTCGGCCCGTCGAGTGGCACCGGGCGGAAGAAGTTGGCCCGGAGCGCCGCGGTCCGCATCGAAGGCCCGGCGGCGGTGCTGCCCGCCAGGTCGAGCGCGCAGGTCTGGATTCCGCCGTGCATCATGCCGAGCACGTTCGACAGAGCCGGGTTCACGGGCACCGTCAGTCGGGACCCGGTTCCGGTCTCCTCGATCCGGCCGCCGAGAAGGTCGAGCGGCGGCGCCGACGGGCCGTCGGCCATAGGTTCGGGTGCGGTCGCGGTGAGCACCGGACGGTTCTCGCTGACGCCGTCGACGAACGATCCCCACAGGGTTCCGGTCGCGATCAGGGTCCCTGCCGAATCGACGACGCGGGTCGAGCTGAGGCCACCGTCCTCGTCGAGGGTCTCCACCCGCGCCTCCGACGCCAGGTGGGGCCCGCGCCAGCCCGTGGTCGGGGCGAAGTCGACGGACAGGGCGGCACTGACGAGTCCGGCCCGGTCGCCGCGCCGGTGGTACAGGGTGAACCCGAGAATGTCGTCGAGCAGAACGCCGAGGGCGGCGGTGGAGTCCGGGAACCCGGCTCCGAGTGTCATGGACGACCGGTTGACGTGACCGTCCCGGACCGGCCTGCTCACCCCGAACAAGGCCTGCGGGGTCTCGTGCAGATCGGTCGCAATGGTCATGCGGTGAGGTTACCGAAGGGTAGGTGGTCCAGCGGAAAGGGCCCGACGGCACCGGGCTAGCATCACAGGCGGAATGACCATGTCCGAATACCGAGAGGAAGCTGACACCGTGTCACAAGCTCCAGTGCCACGCGCTTCACAGACCGAGGAAGCTGCCCGCGACTACGCGGCGTGGCAGCAAGCGGTGGCTGCGGTGCTCGCGAAGGCCCGCAAGGTCGACGTTTCCGAGCTGCCGGCCGACCCGGAACACCTCCTCGACACCACCACGTACGACGGTGTCACCGTCACCCCGCTGTACACCCGGCGCGAGGAAACCCCCGAGGCCCCGCTGCCCGGTGTGTTCCCGTTCGTCCGTGGTCGCGACGCGCACCGCGACGTGAACAGCGGCTGGAAGGTCAGCGCCGCGTTCGGCGCGGGCGAGAACGATCCGAAGCTGGTCAACGAGGCCGTCCTCGACGGACTCGAGAACGGTGTCAGCGCGATCTGGCTGAGTGTCGGCGGCGCCGGGCTGTCCGCCGACACCCTCGGTGTCGCGCTGGACGGCGTGCTGCTCGACCTCGCGCCGCTGACGCTGGACGCGGGCGCCGACGTCGCCGCGGTCGCCGAACGGCTCTACGCGCTGATCGACGAGCGCGCCGCCGCCGGTGACGGCGTCGCCGACCGGTCCGCGATCACCGTCGGCCTCGGCGCCTCCCCGCTCACCGACGGGTTCGCCGGTACCGACGGTGTCGATCTCGCTGCGGCGGTCGCGCTCGCCGCCGCCGCCACGGCGCGCCCCGAGACCGTCCGCGCGATCACCGTGGACGGCACCGCCTTCCACAACGCCGGTGCCTCGGACGCCGAGGAGCTCGGCGCCGCCGTCGCGGCCGGACTCGAATACCTTCGTGCGCTTGCCGGATCGGACGTCACGATCTCGAAGGCGTTGGGGCAGATCGAGTTCCGCTTCGCCGCCACCGACGACCAGTTCCAGACCATCGCCAAGCTCCGTGCCGGCCGCCGCCTGTGGGCGCGCGTCGCGCAGGTGTGCGGCGCCGGCGAGTTCGGTGGCGCCCCGCAGCACGCGGTGACCTCCGCCGCGATGATGGCGCAGCGCGACCCGTGGGTGAACATGCTGCGCACCACCCTCGCGGCCTTCGGTGCCGGTGTCGGCGGCGCCGACGCGGTGACGGTGCTGCCGTTCGACGTCGCGGTGCCCGAGGGCACCCTCGACACCTCCAAGTCGTTCGCCGCCCGCATCGCCCGCAACACGCAGTTGCTGCTGCTCGAGGAGTCGAACCTCGGCCGCGTGCTCGATCCGGGCGCCGGCTCCTGGTACGTCGAGGACCTCACCGAGCAGGTCGCGGCCAAGGCGTGGGAGTTCGTCCAGCAGATCGAGGCCGCAGGCGGGTACACCGCCGCGCTCGAGTCCGGCGTGATCGCCGACCGCATCGGTGCCACCCGGGCCAAGCGCGACTCCGACATCGCACACCGCAAGACCGCGGTCACCGGTGTCAACGAGTTCCCGAACCTCGCCGAGGCCCCGCTGGCCGAGGGCCCCGCACCGCTCGAGGGCGTCGCCCGCTACGGCGCGGCCTTCGAGGCGCTGCGCGACCGCTCCGACCGGTTCCTCGCCGAGCGCGGCCACCGGCCCAAGGTGCTGCTCGCGGCGCTCGGCCCGGTCGCCGAGCACAACGGCCGCACCACGTTCGCCGCCAACCTGCTCGCCTCCGGCGGCATCGAGGCGGTGAACCCCGGCACCCTCGATCTGGCGACCGTCGCCGGGGTCGTGACGGAGTCCGAGACCACCATCGCGGTGCTCTGCGGCACCGACAAGCGGTACGGCACCGACGGGGTGCCCGCGGTCGACGCGCTGCGCGCCGCAGGCATCGAGACCGTCCTGCTGGCCGGACCGGAGAAGACGTTCGCCGACGCGCAGGGCGCGGACCGGCCGGACGGCTTCCTGACCGCTCGTATTGACGCAGTGTCGGCCCTGACCGGTCTGCTCGACACCCTGGGAGCGAAATGAGCATCAAGCACACGATCGGCAGCTTCGCCGACGTGCCGCTGACCGACCCGGACTTCCCGGCGCCCGCGGCGCCGACCGAGGCCGACGTCACCGCGCACATCGAGGAAGCGGCCCAGGCGAACAACTACGAGGCCGACCAGGTGGTCTGGTCGACGCCCGAGGGCATCGACGTCAAGCCGGTGTACACGAAGGCCGACCGGGACGCCGCCGAGGCGTCGGGCTACCCGCTCGACAGCTTCCCGGGTGCCGCTCCGTTCCTGCGTGGGCCGTACCCCACGATGTACGTCAACCAGCCGTGGACGATCCGTCAGTACGCCGGCTTCTCCACCGCCGCCGAGTCCAACGCCTTCTACCGGCGCAACCTTGCGTCCGGCCAGAAGGGCCTGTCGGTCGCGTTCGACCTCGCGACGCACCGCGGCTACGACTCGGACCACCCGCGCGTGCAGGGTGACGTCGGCATGGCCGGTGTCGCGATCGACTCGATCCTCGACATGCGGCAGCTCTTCGACGGCATCGACCTGTCTCAGGTGTCGGTGTCGATGACCATGAACGGCGCGGTGCTGCCGATCCTGGCGCTGTACGTCGTCGCCGCGGAGGAGCAGGGCGTCACGCCCGAGCAGCTGGCCGGAACCATTCAGAACGACATTCTGAAGGAGTTCATGGTCCGCAACACCTACATCTACCCGCCGAAGCCGTCGATGCGGATCATCTCGGACATCTTCGCCTACACCAGCGCGAAGATGCCGAAGTTCAACTCGATCTCCATCTCCGGCTACCACATCCAGGAAGCCGGTGCGACCGCCGACCTGGAGCTGGCGTACACCCTCGCCGACGGTGTGGAGTACATCCGCGCCGGACTCGACGCGGGCATGGACATCGACAAGTTCGCGCCGCGACTGTCGTTCTTCTGGGCGATCGGCATGAACTTCTTCATGGAGGTCGCCAAGCTGCGCGCCGGGCGTCTGCTGTGGAGCGAGCTGGTCGCGAAGTTCGACCCGAAGAGCGCCAAGTCGCTGTCGCTGCGCACCCACTCGCAGACCTCCGGCTGGTCGCTGACCGCGCAGGACGTGTTCAACAACGTCGCGCGCACCTGCGTCGAGGCGATGGCCGCGACCCAGGGCCACACCCAGTCGCTGCACACCAACGCGCTCGACGAGGCGATCGCGCTGCCGACCGACTTCTCGGCCCGCATCGCGCGCAACACCCAGCTGCTGCTGCAGCAGGAGTCCGGCACCACCCGGCCGATCGACCCGTGGGGCGGCTCGCACTACGTCGAGTGGCTCACCAACGAGCTGGCCAACCGGGCACGCGCACACATCGCGGAGGTCGAGGAGGCCGGCGGTATGGCGCAGGCCATTTCCGAGGGCATCCCGAAGCTGCGCATCGAGGAGGCCGCGGCCCGCACCCAGGCCCGCATCGACTCGGGCAGGCAGCCGCTGATCGGCGTCAACAAGTACGTGCCGGACGAGCCGGACAGCATCGAGGTGCTCAAGGTCGACAACACCAAGGTGCGTGCCGAGCAGCTGGCGAAGCTGCAGCAGCTGCGCGCCGATCGGGACGAGACGGCCACGCAGGCCGCGCTCGCCGAGCTGACCCGCGCCGCCGCCGCGACCGAGGGCGGCATGGAGAACAACCTGCTCGCCCTGGCCGTGAACGCGGCCCGCGCCAAGGCCACCGTCGGGGAGATCTCCGACGCGCTGGAGAAGGTGTACGGGCGCCACCAGGCCGAGATCCGGACCATCAGCGGGGTGTACCGGGACGAGGCCGGAAAGTCGGAGAACATTTCCACCGCAACCGAACTCGTCGAGAAGTTCGCGGAGGCCGAGGGTCGCCGTCCGCGAATCCTCGTCGCGAAGATGGGTCAGGACGGTCACGACCGAGGCCAGAAGGTGATCTCCACCGGCTTCGCGGACCTCGGATTCGACGTCGACGTGGGACCGCTGTTCCAGACCCCCGAGGAGGTCGCCCAGCAGGCGGCCGACGCCGACGTGCACATCGTCGGTGTCTCCTCCCTCGCCGCAGGCCACCTCACCCTGGTGCCTGCGCTGCGGGAGGCCCTCGCGGAGGTCGGCCGCCCCGACATCATGGTCGTGGTCGGCGGCGTCATCCCGCCCGGTGACTTCGACGAGCTGTACGAGGCGGGCGCCGCGGCGATCTTCCCGCCCGGTACGGTCCTCGCGGACGCGGCGGTCGGGCTGCTGACCAAGCTGTCGGATCAGTTGGGACACTGATCGGATTGGCGCCGGTTAAGCGTCCACCGCTGGACTTGACCGCCCTCGGCGATGCGGTGCTGGCGGGCCGGCGGGGGGAGATCGCGAAGGCGATCACCCTCGTCGAGTCCACCCGCACCGACCATCGGGAGCAGGCGCAGCAGCTGCTGCTGCGCCTGCTCCCGCACGCCGGTGGCGCCATCCGTGTCGGCATCACCGGTGTTCCCGGGGTCGGCAAGTCCACCACCATCGAGGCCCTCGGGATGTACCTGATCTCGTTGGGGCACAAGGTCGCCGTCCTCGCGGTCGACCCGTCGTCCACGCGGACCGGCGGCTCGATCCTCGGCGACAAGACCCGGATGCAGAACCTGTCGGTCGAGCCGAACGCGTTCATCCGGCCGTCGCCGACATCGGGCACGCTGGGCGGTGTCGCGAAGGCGACCCGCGAGACGATGGTGCTGATCGAGGCCGCCGGCTACGACGTGATCCTCGTCGAGACCGTCGGCGTCGGGCAGTCCGAGGTGACGGTCGCGAACATGGTCGACACGTTCACCTTCCTGACCCTGGCCCGCACCGGGGACCAGTTGCAGGGCATCAAGAAGGGCGTCCTCGAACTCGCGGACATCGTCACCGTCAACAAGGCCGACGGCAAGCACGAGCGGGAGGCCAAGGCCGCGGCCCGCGAGCTGGCCGGGGCGCTGCGGCTGATCTACCCGCACGACGCGCTGTGGAAGCCCCCGGTGCTGACGATGAGCGCACTCGAGAACGTCGGCGTCGACAAGTTCTGGGACGAGGTGCTGCGGCACCGGAAGGTCCTGGGCGACGCGGGCGAACTCGAACGCAAACGCCACCAGCAGCAGGTGGACTGGACGTGGTCGATGGTCCACGACCAGCTGCTGCGCCGCCTCGACACCGATCCGGCCGTCAAGGCCATCCGCGGCGACGTCGAACAGCAGGTGCGGGACGGGTCGTTGACCGCCGCCCTCGCCGCGCACCGCATCCTCGAGGCGTTCGACAAGTAGGCGCCGGAGGCACCCGTGAGTACTTCCGGCCCGCACCCGGGCCGGAAGTACTCACGGGCGTGCCAGCGCGGTTTCGATCAGGTCGTGGCCGAGGTCGAAGCGGATGCCGTCCGGGTTCGTCAGACCCGGTCCGCGGTACCAGGATTCGTCCGCCTCCGGGTGCGGGCCGACCAGTCCGACGCGGCCGTTGCCGTACGGCGTGACCACCGCGGCAACCGTGTCGTTGGGATAGCGGGCCAGGACCGTGGCTCCGACGGCGGAGAAGTCGTCATCGGCGACCCGAAACGTCGCGCCGTCCTGGAAGTACATGTGCCGCCGCTGATCCCGCCAGGTCACCTCGACGACCGCGTCCTCGGTGTCGTCGACGGTCGCGCCGTCCGTGCCGATGTACTGCCGCACCCGGCCGGGGAACAGACCGTACCCGGGGTCTCCTCCCGCCAGGTAGGCGCCGAGACAGAACCCGAGATAGGTGCCGCCGCCGGACACCCAGTCCCGGAGCGCAGGCGCGTACGAGCGGGTGTGCCGCCAGGCCGACTTCAGCGTTCCGCCGCCCGGTTGGGCGTACACCACCGCACCGGCGAGGGATTCGGCGGTGACGTCGATGTTCTCGTCGGGGCCCGCGTACACCGGCCGCAGTGGGGTCGGTGCCGACTCGAGCAGGCTCGCCACCGACTCAGCGCACCCCGAACAGGTCGCGGGACCGCGGTAGACGAGGGCGACCGGGCGGTCGTCCTCGAGCCAGCGGGGCAGGGCCACGGCGGCGGTTGCGCCGACCGCGCCGACACCGACCGCGCCAAGCAGCAGCCTGCGGCGGCTGACGGGGCTCACGACTGGGCCTGCCGGGCAGTGGCACGCGCTTCGACGATGCGCCGGACCCGGGTGGTGATCGACCGGACGAGACCCTCCAGTGGTCCGCGGCCGGCCGTGGCCCGCCACGCGACCGCGGCGACCGCCATGACGAGCAGCTGGCGCAGGTAGCCGTCCCACGGTCCGTACACGTCGAAGTCGGAGTTGACGAACATGATGTGCCCGACGTACGCGGTGAGCGACATGGTCCCGATCGCGACGACCGGGGCCGTGACGATCCGAACGACGCGCAGCGCCGTGCCTCCGACGTGGAACAGCAGCAGACACAACCCCAGTACCAGCAGGGAACTGCCGGTCGTGGACATCAGGTCGAAGGTGGTTCCGGTGTGCGGTGCCGACACCGTCAGCCACCACCCCGAATCGGTCGGCACCCAGCCGTCGGACCCGAACGCGAGGATTTCGTCGACGATGTCGGCGCCGGACGCCTCGACGAGTCGGTCCAGGCCCTCGAATGGGTGCAGGAACATCCACGAGATCACCGACGCCGCGAGCACGAGCGCCGCCCCGACCCCGGCGAGAGTGGCGGCGATGCGCGGCGACCGCAGGTCGAGCCGCCCGATCACGAGACCGGCGCAGACGTACGTCATCCACACCAGGGCGGGGAACTCGCCGGTGAACAGCAGGTCCGCGACCGTGGCGAAGGGTTTGTGCAGCAATGTCTCCCACGACAGCTGGCGGGTGAGGCCCTCGGACAGGTGGGGGCGCACCAGCTGGCTCACGACCGGCATCAGCAGCGCGTTCGCCGCCCCGATCACCGCGACGGTGCGGGTGCTCAGGAAGATCAGCGGGATCGCGAGCAGGAACATCACGCCGTAGTAGCCCAGGATCACCACCCCGTAGTCGATGTTCGTGTAGCCGAGGGTGAGGCCGATCGCCCCGATCACGGCGGCGCGGGCGGCGATGCCGGCGGACATGCCGTACGCGCGCGGGCCGGGACGTTGCCGGGCGCGTCCGGACAGGAAGGCGATCGACACGCCGGCCAGGACGGCGAAGATCGCCGCGGCGTGCCCCGCCGAGATCCGGTAGATCAGCGTCGGCTGGTCGTCGTCGCCGTAGGGGATCAGCGAGTGCACGGCCACCATCCCGATGACGGCGATGCCGCGGGCGAGGTCGACACCGGTCAGCCGGTACGGACGGGTGCGGGTGCCGCGCGTCTCGGCGGCGGTCGTGGTCTGCGTGCTCATCGGGTCATCACCGCATCGATCAGGTCGAGGCCGGCGGCGGTGCCGACGTCGGCGGGGGTGGGCAGTCCGGAATCGGTGAACCAGGCGGCGTCCGCTTCGGGGTGGGGGCCGACGACTCCCACGCGGCCTTCGCCGAAACGGGCGGTCAGGGCGGCGACCTCGCCGTTCGCGTACGCGGCGAGCACGTGCATCCCGGGAGGGAAGTGGGGCGGCAGCGCGAAGGTCGGCCCGTCCTGGAAGTACATCGGCTGGGGTCGTCCCCGCCAGCGCACGTCGACCACTCTGGCCTCGGTGCCGGGAACCTCGGACCGCGCCGTGGCGATGTACTGGTCGGTGTCGCCGGGCAGCAGGTCGAAGCCGGGGGTGGCGCCGGCGAGGTAGCCGCCGAGGCAGAACCCGAGGTACCGGCCCCCGCCGCGGACGTAGTCCCGGACGACGGGGCGGTGCCGGCGCATGCGGCGCCAGGCCGGGACCAGCTCGTCGCCGCCGGGCTGGGCGTACACGGTCGCGCACCCGAGGACCTCCGGGGTGAGGTGGAGGTACTCGCGTGGGCCGACGTAGTGCACGTCGAAGTTCCAGCGGCTCCGCCGCAGGAGCGCGGCAACCGACTCGGCGCTGCCGGGCAGGGTGGCGCCGCGGCCGCGGTACACGAGGGCGAGGGGGCGGTGCCGGGAGTACCTCACGCGGGCACCGCCTGTGCCGGAATGCCTTCCCAGCGGGTGTCGGCGGGCAGTTCGTCGCCCTTCATCAGCAGCGACAGCGCTCCGAGTTCGGCGTGCGGCCCGACGATCGCGTCGTAGAGCACCACCGCGCGGGTGCCGACGGTCGCTCCGGCGCCGACGGTGACCGTCGACATCTTCATCACTCGGTCCTCGAAGAGATGGGTCTGCAGCGACACCCCGGCGCCGATCTCCGCGTCGTCCCCGACCCGCACGAGGTCGAACTCGGTGAGGTAGGTGGTGCCGATCCACACCCGTTTGCCCATCCCGGCCCCGAACCAGCGCAGGATCATCGGCAGGAAGGGGGTCCCGGTGAGCTGGTTGAGCAGTACCGGCACGGCGGCGGATTCGTACATGCCGGTCGCGAACTCGGAGCGGCGGACGAACTTGGCCCAGAGCGGCTCCACCCGCGGACGGTAGGTGCCGACCAGGTTGCTCTTCACCGCCGCGGCGAAGAGCACCACGCCGAGCGCGGTCAGCAGGGCGAGCCCGGGCGCGGCCAGGATGGTCCAGGTCAGGGTGCTGCTGCGGGCGATCAGCGACAGGCCGAGCAGGTAGAAGTACAGGCTGACGCCGATCACCGTTGGCGGCAGCACGATCCGGAAGAACTCGATCCACCACCGGTGCGCGACGACGGAACTGCTGGGCGCGAACGTCTCCTCCTCGGAGTACTCGCCACTGTCCTGCCGGGCGGGCAGATAGAACGCCGGGTTCCCCAGCCACGACGTGTCGGGCGGCACGCCCTCCGCGGGCGGCACGGTGAGCACGCCGACGAGGGAGCCGTCTCCCGTGCGCATGCCACTGGGCAGGACCGCGGCGTTGCCGATGAACGCCCGGGTGCCGACCTCGGTGGGTGCGAACGTCATCCGGCCGTTGCAGTACGTGCTGCCGCCGAGGCTGGCCATGTCGGCGACGAAGCTCTCCTCGCCGATGGTGAGCAGGTCGGGGTCGATGTGCGAGACGGTGGAGACCTCGGCGCCGCGACCGACCCGGGCGCCGAGGACGCGCAGCCACGGCACGGTGTACAGCGTCGCGTACAGCGTGTTCGTGTAGAGCAGGCTCATCTCGAACAGTTTGTCGGTGACCCATTTCTTGACGCCGAGGGTCGACGCGGCGGGGAAGGTGCCGACCGGTAGCGACGGCAGGATCAGCTTCTTGCCGAGCGCGACCACCGCGCACACGCTCGCCACGTAGACCGCGCCGGATGCCAGAGTGGCGAGCAGTGACGCGATCATGCCGTACTCGAGCAGCACCGCCCACACCAGCACGAGGCTGGGCACGATGGTCGCGATGGCCAGTGCCTCGAGGGTGACGACGCCGAAGGCGGTCAGCAGCAACGTCATCGGGGCCCAGCCGGGCGCGGGCTCGTCGGCGGCCATCGCCTCGACCCGCGGATCGAGGGTGCGGACGCGCTGCGGCGGCGATCCGGTCCACCGTGTGCCGGGCGGGAGCGAGGCGCCGTCGGCGAGCACCGACTGGTCGCCGAGCATCGCTCCGTCACCGACGGCGGCCCCCGGGTCCAGGACGCAGTTGGCGGCGACGTAGGCATGGTCGCCGACCGAGATCGGGGCGACGACCACCTCGCCGCCGGCCACCCGCCACGGCCGGATGTCGGTGTTGGTCCCGATGGACGCGCCCGCGCCGATGTCCACGAGTGCAGGGAACGAGACGATGGACGTCCCGATGTGGGTGTCGGAGCCCACCCGCGCTCCCAGCGCGCGCAGGAACGGGGCCATCAGCGGTGACCCGCTGAGCACCGGCATCGGCGCCAGCATCATCAGGTGGTCGACCATCCACAGCCGCAGATAGGTTGCGCCCCAGAGCCGGTAGCGGCCGGGTCGGATACCGGCGGACAGCGGTCTGATCGCGATGACGGGCAGCACCCAGCGCACGCCGAGATAGGAGGGGATGGTTGCGATCAGCAGGTCGACGAGCGCGTCGAACGACGGCTGGCCGTCGTGCGCCCGGTAGACGATGGAGACCGGGATGGTGACGACCAGCAGCACCACCAGGACGAACAGTGCCTGGACCGTGCCGGCGCGGCGGACGGCGGCGTTGCCGATCGGTTCGCGGCCGGCGCGTTCGACAGGCGGGATCGGGGGTGGGGGACCGCCTCCCGCCGCGTGCGGGCCCATGCCCGGTGGTAGGGCCCCGGCCATCGCGCGGATCGTGGGATTCGCGTACACGTCCCGGATGCCGGCGCTCGGATGCAGTCCGCTCTCTCGCAACCGGGTGACCAGTTGCGCGGCGGCGAGGGAGTGGCCACCGAGTTCGGTGAAGAAGTCGGCTTCGACGGACACCTCGCCGGCAGGAAGGCCGAGCAGGTCGGCCCACAGTCCACGCAGGTCGTGTTCGACGTCGGTACCCGCGGCGACGACCGGGCCGCTGGGGCCGGACAGCCGGCGCCCGGTCGGCGCGGGCAGGCGAGGGCGGTCGACCTTGCCGCTGGGCATCATGGGCAGCTCGTCGACGATGTCGATGAACGTCGGGACCATGTAGTCGGGCAGTCGCCGGGAGGTTTCCGCGTCGAGCCGTGCGAGGAGGGCGTCGACGGCCAGGGGGCCCGCGTCCGTGCCCGGCATCAGCACCACCCAGGAGGCGAGCTGCTCGACGTCGGCGACCGTCACCAGCGACACCACGGCGCTGGCGACGTCCTCGTCGACGAGGAGCACGCTCTCGATCTCACCGAGATCGACTCGGTGACCGCGGATCTTGACCTCGCTGTCCGCGCGGCCGAGATACTCGATCTCGCCGTACTCGGTCCAGCGCGCGAGGTCACCGGTCCGGTAGATCCGGCCGGCGATGCCGCTCTCCGGAAGGTCGAGAAACTTGTCCGCCGTCAGATCGGGGCGCCCGATGTAGCCGCGTGCGACCCCGGGGCCGCCGATGCAGAGCTCACCGACCTCGCCGTCCGGGACGACGCGTCGGTCCTCGTCGAGGATGACGCACGAATAGGTCGGCAGCGGGACACCGATCGTGACCGGGCGGCCGGGAACCAGCTCGCACCAGGTGGCGGTGACGGTGGCCTCGGTGGGGCCGTACGTGTTCAGGATCCGGCGCCCCGGGCGGCCCCACCGCTCGACGAGTTCGCGGGGGCATGCCTCGCCGCCGACGAGAATGTTGCGCAGCAGTGGCAATTCGCGCGGAATCGTCGCGAGCAGCGTCGGAACGCAGTAGAGCACCGTGACGCCGTTGCCTTCGAGGAAGTCAGCCAGTTCACCGCCGAGGCGACCGGCGCCGGTCGGCCCGGCGACCAGGGTGGCGCCCACCGCCCACGTCGGCCAGATCTCCTCGATGGAGAAGTCGAAGGAGATCGTCATGCCCTGGTAGACGCGGTCGGTCGGTTGCACGTCGTAGACGGTGGGCACGATGTCGAGGAAGTTGCAGATGCTGGACTGCGCGACCTCCACACCCTTCGGTCGCCCCGTCGAACCCGATGTGTAGATGATGTAGGCGGCCGGATCGCGGTGTGCCACCTGGAAAGTCGGGCGGGTGACCGGCTGGGTGGCGATCAGGTCCGCCTCGCCGTCGATCTCCGTCCACGGGACGCCGAGCGGTTCGAGAAGGCCGGCGAACGATGCGCTGGTCAGGACGAGGTCGACGCCCGCGTCATGGGTGATGTAGTCGACGCGGTCGGCGGGGGAGGCCGGGTCGATCGGGACGAACGCGGCGCCCGCCTTGAGCACGGCGAGCAGGGCGACATAGGTGTGCGGTGAACGCTCGAGCAGGATCGCGACCCGTGCGCCGACGCCCGCGCCCACGTTGATCAGGTGGTGCGCCAGCTGGTTCGCTCGCCATTCGAGATCGGCGTAGGTGAATGCGGCTTCCTCACAGAGGAGGGCGGTCGCGTGCGGGGTCCGGTCACAGGCCGTTTCGAAGACGTGCTCGAGGCGGCGCGGCCGGGTGCCGGTGCCGTGAGTGTGGTCCGCTGACGGGTGCGTCTGCGCGCCTGACATCGACATCCTTCGGAGCTAATTACTGGCTAATTGACTTTCGAGTGCCACAGTCAATCACGCTCCCGAAATTTCTGGACGATTGTCCATGACGGCGGGTCGGGCCGCGACGGCGGGGTCCGGAAATGACCTTTTTGTTCCGTTCGTGCTGGACATTTCGGCGATTCTCGCCCCGGGAATCCTGGGCGGCGGGGGTGGCGTGCGACATCCTTCGGTGCACGTCGTTCGGGACATTTCACCCTCGGGTTCACCCGTGCTTCCTGTTAGGAAGTGGCGGCGGTCACAGTCGGGTGCGCGCGCATGGGAGGGCCGCTGGACACCCGGAGGCTAATCCGGACACCGTGGGCGCGGTGTTGACCGCCCTGGTGGGGTCCCGTGGGCTGCCGAATGTCGACGCTCGTCGTCGACATTCGGCTGTACGCCCGGCCGGAAGCTCGCGCGAAAGCGGGTGCCCGCGCCGGAGTCCGCGTCGGCGCAGACGGACCGGACCGAGGCGAAGGTCGAGCTGATCGCGTTGTGTGCCGGAGACCGCGCGGCGCCGGGGTCCGGCCGCACCCCGGCGCCGCGGCCTTCTACGGTGCGGGCTGTGGCACCGGCGCCGCAGTTGCGTCGTAACCGGTCAGGAACGGTTGCAGGAAGGGCACTTCCGAGAGCCGGTCGAACGGCCACGGCAGCGTCGGGCGGGTCGGCGTCGTGGTGGCCGGCAGCGGGGTCGAAGTGGTCGGGGCCGGCGGTGTGGTCGTCGTCGTGGGTGCGGGCACGGCAGGGGCGGTGACCTGGGGTGCGACCGGCGCAGGAGCCGGAGCGGCGGGCGCGGCGGGTGTGGTGGTGATCGGTGCCGCGACCGTCGTCGCCGGGACGGCAGTGGTCGTCGGTGCCGGGACGGCGGTGGTCGTCGGGGCGGTCGTGGTAGTCGTTGCCGGCGGGGTCGTGGTGGCGGTCTTGTTGCCGCGCACGGTGGTTTCGATCAGGTCGTACGCGAGCTGCGGGTTCACCGCACCGTCCGGGGACAGCCCGTCGTCGACGAACCAGCTCTTGTCGGCCTCGATGTGCGGGCCCACGACGCCGACCCGGCCCTTGCCGTAGTCGGTGGCGAGCGCGGCCACCTCGCCACCCTTGTACGTGCCGAGGATGGTGGCGCCGTGCCCGGCGTTGAGCTCGAAGGCCGGCGGATCCTGGAAGTAGGTCGTGTACTCGGTTCCCCGCCAGACGATCGTCGACCGCGCGGGCTTGGTGTCCCACACCGTCGCGCCGCGCTTCGCGCTGTACTGGGAGGTGTCACCGGGCAGCAGATTGTACCCCGGTGTGGCACCGGCCAGATAGCCGCCGACGCAGAAGCCGAGATAGTTGCCGCCGGCCGCGATCCAGTTCTTGATCAGCGTGGAGTACGGCTTCATCGCCTTCCATGCGGTGCTCAGGCTCGGTCCGCCGGGCTGGGCGAAGACGGTGGCGCGGGCCAGGGTGGCCGCGGTGATCGGGGTGTCGTTCGGGCCGACGTATTCGATCCGGAACTTGGACGGTGAGTTGCGCAGCACCACGGCAACGGATTCTGCGGTGCCCGGCACCGACGCCGGACCCCGGTACACCAGCGCGAGCGGCTGGGCCGGTGGGACCGGCGTGGTGGTCTGGGCGGCGGCCAGCACCGGCACGCCCAGCAGAGCCAGCACCACGGCCAGGACCACAAGTACCCGTCGGTGATTGCGCATGGCACCCCGCTCTGTTCTCTCGTCGCTCGCTGTCGGCGAGAACCGACGGCGCGGTTGACATTACAATGATGCGCTCAGATATCCGCCGTTTGACACAGGCGGGACCCGATGCGGTCGATCAGGTCGTCGAAGAACGCCTCGGGATCGGTGTCCACCGCGATGTCGGCGTTCGGTGCACGTCCCCACATACCGTGCCAGTCGGCGACCGTGCAGCCGCGGGTCAGCGTCCCGGTGAGTTCGACGTCCACGGTCGCGGGCCTGGTCGTCGCTCGGGCCGGGTCGAGGGCGAGGGCCGCCGCGAACGGATCGTGCATGTGCGCCAGAAATCCCTGCCCGTGGTCGCGGTGGAACTCCAGGTAGAAGCGGATGGCATCGGACAGCGCGCGGAGGACGGGATTGGCTGTACGCGAGCGTGTTCCGGGAGGATCCTGCTCGGTGATCAGCTCGACCGGCGTGCTGCCTGCGGCCTCGGCGAGCCGGCGTAGATGGGTCGGTCGCATCTCGATGGTCTCGGTGATGTCGAGCGGGCACACCAGAGGCCTGCGGTCGGGCGGTGCCGCGCTGAACGCGTCGAACACCACCTTCGCGGCCTCGGGGTCGACGGAGATGTTCCACTCCGCCTTCGGTGTCGTGTTCCCGGGATGGTTGAACGCGCCACCCATGACGACCAGCCGGTTCAACAGCAGCGGCAGTTCGGGCTCCATCCGCAGCGCCAGCGCGAGATTGGTCATCGGTCCGGTCACCAGGCCCGTCACCTCACCGGGGCGCGAGCGGGCGATCTCGACCCACGCGGTGGCCGAGTCACGCTGGGCGAGCGCGCGTGTCGACGGTGGCAGCACCGCGTAGCCGAGCCCCTGCGGTCCATGGGTGTCCTCGGTGGTGCGCAGGTCGTCGGTCAGCGGCACCGGTGAACCCAGCGTCACCTCGATGTCGGGCCTGCCGCACAGGTCCAGCCAGGCCAGATTGTTCGCAGCGACCTGTGCGGTGGGCACATTGCCCGCCGTGCTCGCCACGGAGAGGATCTCGGCATCCGGACTGGCGACCAGGTACAGCAGTGCAAGAGCGTCGTCGATCCCGGTGTCGACGTCGACGAACAGGGGAGTCGGCGCCACGTCAGTCCTCGATTCGCGTCGTCGGGTCGTGCCGGACGGGGAAGTTGACGGAGCGGGCGATGAAGCACGTCTCGTGCGAACGCCGGTGCAGGTCCGCGACCGCCGCGATCACGTCCCCCGCGTTCCCGGAACTGCGCGCGACGACCACCTCGGGCCGAAGGGTGACGGACGTGAACTGCCCCGCCCCGCCCGCCTCTTCGACCATGGTTCCGGTCGGACGGTCGGTGTACTCCGTGACGACGATGCCGTCCGCGGCGGCAAGGCCGAGAAACCAGAGCATGTGGCATTCGGAGATGGAAGCGACGAGCAGTTCCTCGGGGTTCCAGCGTCGTGGGTCACCACGAAATGCCGGATCCGAACTGGCGAGGACCGGCGGTTTGCCGTCTGCGGCGACATGATGGTCCCTGCTGTACTTCGTCGGGGACGAAGTACCCGAGCCGAGATTCCCGGTCCACGCCACCTCGAGGCCGTAATGGTGTTCACGCACGGACAGATCCTCTCACCCCCCTCAAACCCAGTGCGGCGCATCGGCACCCCAGTCGTGAGCCGGGAACGGGTACTCGGCACGTCCGGGAAGTGCGGGACGCGCAGAGGTGATCGCGCCGTGGGTGACGGTCGCGGACGCGCCGGGCGCGAGTGGCGCCGGAGGCTGCTCCACCCGCCCCGGAGCGCCGAGGAGGGAATGGGCGGTTCGTGCCAGCGACACCGAAACCGAACGCCCCAGGCCGTCGCCGACCCGCAGCGCGACTGCGTCGACGATGCCAGCCGCCAGCAGGTAGCCGCTCGCATGATCGAGGGCCTGGACCGGTAGCGCACCGGGACGCTCACCGCCCTCGACGAGCGCAATTCCCGACGCGGCCTGCACGATCGAGTCGAAGCCGCGTCGCCGAGCCCACGGGCCGCTCGTGCCCCATGCACTCACCGACCCGTGCACCAGTCCCGGCCGCTCCGTCAGCCCGAACCGGTCGAGCGCGCCCGGGCGATAGCCGGTGACGAGCACGTCCGCGGTCTCGAGCAGTGCGCGCATCGCGAACAACTCCTCGTCGAGCGTCAGATCGAGCAGCGTCGTCCGCTTGCCCTGCCCGGTGTCACGGTGCTGCCAGTCGATCTCGTGCAGGTGAGGCGAATCGACGCGCAGCACCTGGGCGCCGAGAATGGCCAGCGCGCGGGCCGCGACCGGACCGGCGAGCACCCGCGTCAGGTCGAGTACCCGCAGGCCCGCAAGCGGGCGGGTGGGGTCGGCGACCGACAGCACCGCGCCCTCGTGCCATCCGTCCGCTGTCGTCATCGTCACCAGCGGCCCGCGCGCAGCCTCCAGTCCCTGTGGGTGCGTGGCCCATTCGTCCTCGCTGCGAACCCGAGCCGCAACCGCGTCCGCCTCGGCGCACCGGTCCTCGACCTCCTGCGCGGTCAGTTCACCGACCCGGGTCGACAGCATGCCCGGATCGGCGTCGGCAGGAAGGTCGAGTGCCGCGAGCAGCCGCAGCCGATGGTGCGGATAGTTCGCGTGCGTGCGGACCCACCCGTCCGACGCCGCGAAGAACCCCGACATCGGCGCGAACCCGGCGACGGGCTGCCCGTCGATCCGCAGCACCTTCTCGCCCGCGAACGACGCCGCGATCCGTTCGGAATCGAGAAACCACGGATGCGGCTCACGGCCACGGGCCACGAGCAACCGATTCACCGCCGACGCGAGCGCACCGACCGAACCCGACGCCAGCGCGGTCGTCGGCAGCCGGGACGTCAGGAACCCCGACGGCGCCGGATGGTGCACCCACCCCGGATCCGAGGACAGGGCGCACCCGCGCTCGTATTCGTCGTGGAACCGCTGCGCTGACGCCACATCTGCACCGTACCCCGCGCTCTACGATGGCCCGATGATCTCAGGTGCGAAGCGCAGCGGAGCCACCCGTCACGCCGACCGGAAGTCCACCGGTACCGCGACGGTCGCCGCGGCGGCATTCGGCGTCGTCGCAGTCGTCCACCTCGTCGCCCAGCTGGCCGGGGCAGGCACGGTGGACCGGATCAGTCAGTACCTGCTGATGCCGCTGCTGGCGGCGACGCTCGCGCTGTCGACCGATGCTCCGCGTTCGCGGCTCGTGCGCACGACGCTGCTGGCACTGGGCTTTTCCTGGCTCGGTGACTCCGCCCCGTCCTTCTTCGACGGCGACACCGCGTTCCTGGTGATGATCGGCTTCTTCCTGCTCGCGCAGATCGCCTACATCGTCGCATTCTGGCCGTATCGGTCCCGGGCACTCGCGACCCGCCCCGCCCTCGCGGCATGCGCCGTCGCGATCGTGCTGCTGGTCGTCGCATGCGCCCCCGGCGCCGGGGTTCTGCTGGCGCCGGCGCTGGTCTACGGACTGTGTCTGGGCTCGATGGCGGTGCTCGCCACCGGGCTCGGCCGCATCGCCGCGTGGGGCGGCGCACTGTTCCTGCTGTCCGACTCGATGATCGCGCTCGGCGCGTTCGCGGACTGGTTCAACCCACCCGCCAAGGGTTTCTGGGTCATGCTCACCTACATAGCGGGGCAGACGCTGTTGGTCGCGGGTGTCCTGTCCGTCGACCGCGCGGCCGGACCGCGTCCTCCGGACGGTGACCTCGCGCCGGACCGACTACGTCCTCCGGACGGCGACCTCGCGCCGGAACGACTACGTCCTCCGGACGGTGATCTCGAACCCGGCGTCGCGTAGCCGATCCACCAGGCGGTCGCCGATCGCCGTCGCGGGTGTGAGCACGCCGGCCGCGTCCGGCAGTGCGCCCCGGTCCAGGGCCAGGGCGAGGGCGGACTCGCCCAGCATGACCGCGGTGGCGGCGTACCCGGGGTCACCCTGCGCCCGGATCCGCGACACGTACCGGGCGCCCGTGGTCGTGGTCGTGTGGACGTCGCTGGTGAAATGCCCTGTCCTCCGCGTCTTCTCGCTCGGGCCCTCGCCCGGCTTCGGCAGCACCCGGTCGAGCGCCCAACGGGTCGGGGGAAACGACAGTCCGGCGATCAGCGCGCCGAGGCCGGCGGCGACTCCCGCCGCGAGCACCGGCGACAGGGGAGACGTGCCGACACTCATCACCTCCCGATACCGGAACGTGCGCCCGTACGCCCAGTCCCGCAGCGCATTGCTGCGCCGCACCACCCGGGTGTTCGTCGATCCCATGACGAACGGCGCCGTCACGCCCTTCAGATCCGGCGAGATGTCCGAGCCCTTGACCAGTTCGGTGTCGGGCTGACGGCCCAGGTCCGGTTCCGCGGCCACCTCGGGGCTCAGTGAATACGGTTGCAGCGCAATCGAACGGGCCCGCTTGTCGGACTTCACGGTGTCGACGAGGGTGCGCATCGAGTCGATGGTGCCGCCGCTCACGCCGCCGCGCAGCGATGCCACCAGCGTCGTGTCGGTGAGGGTGCCTTCTCCGTCCGCGGCCACCTGTTCGTGCAGCACGTGCACCCCGAGGTCGGATGGGATCGAGTCGTACCCGCAGGCGTGCACGATCCTGGCGCCGGTCCCCGCGGCGACGTCGTGGAACCGGTCGATCGACTCGCGTGCGAACAGCACTTCGCCGGACAGGTCGGCGTAGTCGGTGCCCGCCTCGGCGCAGGCACGGACCAGGTCGATGCCGTACTTGGCGTAGGGGCCGACCGTGGTGACCACGACATGGGTGGCGTTCGCCAGTGCCGTCAGTGAGTCCGCGTCGTCGGCGGACGCGATCAGCAGCGGCCACTCCGCCGCCCCGGGCAGGCCCTCACGCACCCGCACGAGCCGTTCGCGGGACCGGCCGGCCAACCCGATCCGGGTGCCGGCGGGGGCGTGTCGGGCGAGGTACTCGGCGGTGAGCCTGCCGACGAAGCCGGTGGCGCCGTAGACGACGACGTCGAGGTCGCGGGTGCGGGTCATGGGCCGACACTACTCGGAGGTAGGTGGTGCCGGGCTCAATCCCAGGTGTGGACAGGCGACGCCGAATGCATGCGATCGAGGTAGTCGGAGAGCATCGAGCTCAGCGCCGCGTCCCGGCTTTCGCCCGCGTTCTCCCGCGCCGCCACCGCCGCGCGCTGCCAGTTCGCGCCGTTGCGGCGGCCGCGGCAGCGTTCCTCGACGATTCCCAGATAGGTGTCGCGGACATCGGGCGCGACCCCGAGGGCGTCCAGGCCGTCGTGTGCCAACGGCAGGAGTGTCTGCAACACCAGCTCGTGCGGGGCGACCGCGCCGATGTCGGGCCAGAACAGGCGCGCCTCGAACCCACGCCGTGCGCCGGCCTGGAGATTGGCGGCGGCCGCCTCGAACGGCATGCGCGACCACGAGGGGCGTTCCGCATGCGCCAGCGAGTGCACCGCGCCGTAGTAGAAGGCCGCGTCCGCGACGGTGTCGCGGACGGTGGGACCGCACGGCAGCACCCGATTCTCGAGGCGCAGATGGTGGTCGGTGGCGGTGGTGTCGTAGATCGGGCGGTTCCAGCGATAGATCGTCCCGTTGTGCATGCGCAGTTCGGCAAGTTCGGGGGTGCCCCCGGCAGCGACCACGGCGCGGGGTTCCTCGTCCGTGCACTCCGGGAGCAGGGCCGGGAAGTACCGGGAGTTCTCCTCGAACAGATCGAAGATCGACGAGATCCACCGCTCTCCGAACCAGACCCGCGGACGCACACCCTGATTCTTCAGCTCCAGCGGACGGGTGTCGGTCGCCTGCTCGAACAGCGGGATGCGGGTCTCGTGCCACAGCGCCCGGCCGACGAAGAACGGGGAGTTCGCGGCGATCGCCACCTGCACTCCCGCCAGCATCTGCGCCGAGTTCCAGTGGGCACCGAATTCGCTGGGCGAGACCTGCAGGTGGAGTTGGGTGGACGTGCACGCGGCCTCCGCGAGGATCGTGTCGGTCACCGTCGCGAGGCGCTCGGTGTCCTGACGGCCCGGCAGCGGCACCCCCGTGATGTCGAGTTCGATGTCCTCCCCGCGGGCCGCGAGGATCTGCTGGGCGAGCGCCGTGTACCGCGGGTCCGACGACATCCACCGCTGGTCGAGGTGCCGCTTGCGCAGGGTCGGCAGGATGCCGATCATCGCCAGCCGGCCTCCACCGGCGCGGGCCCGCTCGTTGGCCTGGTTCAGTGTGGTCCGCAGCTCGTCCTCGAGCTCCGCCAGATTGGTGCCGTCGAGCCGGCGCGGAGCGACGTTGACCTCGATGTTGAACTGGCCGAGCTCGGTCTGGTACGCCGGATCGGCGATGGCGTCGAGCACGGATGCGTTCACCATCGCCGGCTCCCGGTGGGTGTCGACGAGATTCAGTTCGAGTTCGAGTCCCACGGTCGGTTCGCCGTCGGGCGCCTGCTCACCCGCCAGCAGATCCGCGAGGGCATCGAGGCAGTTGTGCACCTTCTCTCGGAACACCTGCCGGTCCTTGCGGGTGAACACCACACGGGTGACCTCGCGGCCCATGCGCGTCTCCCTCGGTCGACATCACATGTCGAATCCAAGTATTCCCGAGGGGGCGCCGCGATGCGCGGTGATGCCATCTCGGCGACGGGCCGCCCGAGATCACCAGGGTGAGGGTACGAAGTCCTTGAGGAAGCAGCCGTACAGGTCCACGCCGGCCTCGCCCTGCACGATCGGGTCGTAGACCCGTGCCGCGCCGTCGACGAGGTCGAGGGGCGCGTGGAAGCCCTCCTCCGCGAGCCGCAGCTTGGTGTAGTGCGGGCGCTCGTCGGTGATCCATCCGGTGTCGACGGCGGTCATCAGGATGCCGTCCTGCTCGAGCATCTCCTTCGCGCTGGTGCGCGTGAGCATGTTGAGTGCGGCCTTGGCCATGTTGGTGTGCGGATGGCCGGGGCCCTTGTACTGGCGCGAGAACTGGCCCTCCATCGCGGAGACGTTCACCACGTACTTGCGGCGTGCGGGTGACGCGGCCATCGCGGGTCGCAGACGGTCGACGAGGATGAACGGCGCCACCGAGTTGCACAGCTGGACCTCGAGCAGCTCGATCGGGTCGACCTCGCCGACCGCCTGCACCCAGCTGTTGGTGTGCGCGAGGTCGGGCACCAGGCCGCCCGCGTCGATCGCGATTCCCTGCGAAATGCGTTCGGGGGTGGCCGATCCCGCGACCAGGGCCAGTTCGCTGACCTGGTGGACGATGGACTGCGTCGCGGCGGGCAGCGAGCTCGCCAGCGCGGCCGGGTGCGCGTCGCTCGTCTTGCCGAACGTCACGACCTCGGGCAGTTCGCCTGCCGGCAGAGGACCGGACTCCGCCTCGGCGAGCGCCGAGTACGCGCCCGGCGAGCGGCGGACGGTCTGGGCGGCGTTGTTGATCAGGATGTCGAGCGGGCCCTGCGAGGCCACGTCCTCGGTCAGCGCCACCACCTGGGCGGGGTCGCGCAGGTCGATGCCCACCACGCGCAGTCGGTGGATCCAGTCGCCGCTGTCCTCCATCGCCGTGAACCGGCGGATCGCGTCGTTCGGGAACCGGGTGGTGATCGTCAGGTGGGCGCCGTCACGCAGCAGACGCAGCGCGATGTACATGCCGATCTTCGCGCGACCGCCGGTGAGCAGGGCGCGGCGGCCGGCCAGGTCGGTGCTCGCGTCTCGCTTGGCGTGGCTGCGGGCCGCGCACTCGGGGCACAGCTGGTGGTAGAAGGCGTCGACGACGGTGTAGCGCTGCTTGCAGATGTAGCAGGGCCGCGGCCGGATCAGGGTGCCCGCGGTGGCGCCGGCGGTCGGTGAGGAGATCAGCACGCCTGCGGTCTCGTCGTCGATCCGGTTCGGGGAACCGGTCGCCGTGGCCGCGACGACCGCACGATCGGCGGCGTTCTTGGCGTCGCGTGTCTCGATCCGCTTGCGGCGCTTGAGTCGCTTGAACATCTTGCCGCTCGCGCGTTGCAGTGCGATCGAGTCGGGGTGCTCGGCGTCGAGTTCACCCGCAGCGGCGAGGACCTTCAGACAGGTCTCCAGGTCGGCGGGGTCGATACCGGTCGTCGGTTGTGCCATCGGTGTGGTGCTCAGTCCTGAATCTCGTCACCCCGGCGGGCCGGGCAGTCTGTCCGTGCAGTCGTCGCCCGAGTCTACCGACCGCCTCGCGACCAGCCGATTCGGCCGTGTCACGGGTGGTGACATCCGGTCCGGGCGCGAGGAGGATTGCCGGTGTCGGGGGAGTGGGATCGGTCGGGGGATCGTCGGGCCGGGCCGGCCCGACCGGACGAAAGGCCAGCATCATGGACAAGTCGGAACGGCGGCCGTCCACCGGATTGGCGACGATCGTGACCGCGGCCACCGTCGTACCAGTGGAGCGACCTGTACAGAAGGACGGACCGTACCTGCCCGAACTGACGGACCTGGACCAGTTGGTCCGGGTACCCGAGACACGCCGGGACTTCAACGTGTCCGGCTCGGGGGTCACCGTCGCGATCCTCGACACCGGGCTGCGGGCGACCCACGCCGATTTCTCGGGGCGGGTGCTGGCGGGGCACAACTGCACGGGCGGTGACCCGGACGACACCGGGGACCGGTACGGGCACGGCACGAGTGTCGGAGGGATCGCGTGCGCGGGCCGCATTCACACGGGGGTCGCCCCGAACGCCCGGATCGTGCCGGTGAAGGTGCTCGGTGACGACGGCGGCGGCACGCTGGCGCACGTACGGGACGGACTGGAATGGGTGCTCGGGCACTGGGCCCAGCTGGGCATCTCGGCGCTGTGCATGCCGTTCGGCACCGCCGACAACCGGACCAGTGACACCGACCTCGCCGGCGACGAGATCGGTTCGCTGCTGCAGCAATTGACCGAGCGCGGCGTCGCCTGCGTGGTCGGGTCGGGTAACGAGTACTACGCGCACGGCGGCGTGCAGGGCATGAGCTACCCGGCGATCATCCGGCACTGTCTGAGCGTCGGTGCGGTCTACGACGCGGACGAGGGGCCGTTCCGCTACCCGGACGGGGCGAAGGCGTTCTCGACGGCGCCGGACCGGATCACCCCGTACTCACAGCGGCTGCACCACAAGATCGGCGGGCCGTGCGCGACCGACCTGTTCGCGCCGGGGTCGCCGGTGACCTCCACCGGGGTGCGCAACGACACCGGGGAGTCGCTGCAGTACGGCACCAGCCGGGCCGCGGCCGTCACCACCGGAGTGATCCTGCTCCTGCAGTCGTACTACCTGCGTGCCACGGGAGAGTTGCCGACGGTGGCGGACGTCAAACGCTGGCTGTTGCGTGGGGCGACCGTCATATACGACGGCGACGACGAACACGACAACGTCGCGCACACGGGTCTGACGTTCTCACGGCTCAGCGCGCCCGGGGCGCTGTTCGCATGCGCGAAGGAACTGGCGATGCACGAACTCACGTCGGCGCAGAGGATGTGAGCACTCGACGAAATCACTCCACGAAATCGCAAGGGCGACAACGAGAAAAACCCCGGACCGTGGTCCGGGGTTTTTCTCGTCTGTCTCAACTCAGAGTGCGCGAGGGGGGACTTGAACCCCCACGTCCATTAGTAGGACACTAGCACCTCAAGCTAGCGCGTCTGCCATTCCGCCACTCGCGCTTGCACACTCTTTGTTTCGCTCGCCGCTCTCGCTGCGTGCTGGAAAAGATTAACCCAGGCAGACCCAAACACCAAAATCGCCCTGTTTCCGCAGGTGAAAGGGGGTGTCCGACGATCATCGACGCGATATTCGGTGACCGCCGGTGGTAGGAAAGGGTGGTGCCCCACATCGACAACCCGATCAATTCGGGGGAATCCGCCCGCAACAGCCCCGAACCGACCGCCCGCACTCGTGCAGAGAACGAGGTCGTGGATCTCGTCAGCGCCCTGATCCGTTTCGACACGTCGAACACCGGCGAACTCGCCACCACCAAGGGTGAACGCGAATGCGCCGAATGGGTGGCCCGCAAACTCGAGGAGGTCGGGTACGAGACGGTCTACGTCGAGTCCGGGCAGCCGGGACGAGGCAACGTCTTCGCGCGACTGCCCGGTGCCGACCGCAGCCGCGGGGCGCTGATGATCCACGGCCACCTCGACGTCGTTCCCGCCGAACCGGCCGACTGGAGCGTGCACCCCTTCTCCGGCGCCGTCGAGGACGGGTACGTGTGGGGTCGGGGTGCCGTCGACATGAAGGACATGGTCGGGATGACCCTGGCGCTGGCGCGCCAGTTCAAGGCGGAGGGCACGGTGCCGCCGCGGGACCTGGTGTTCGCCTTCCTGGCCGACGAGGAGGCCGGAGGCACCTGGGGATCGCAGTGGCTGGTGAAGAACCGGCCCGATCTGTTCGAGGGCGTCACCGAGGCGGTCGGAGAGGTCGGCGGCTTCTCGCTGTCGGTGCCGCGCCCGGACGGCAGCGACGCCCGCCTGTACCTGGTGGAGACCGCCGAGAAGGGACTGGGCTGGATGCGGTTGACCGCGAAGGCCCGCGCCGGCCACGGCTCGTTCCTGCACGAGGACAACGCGGTGACGATCCTCGCCGAGGCGGTCGCCCGGCTCGGCAAGCACACCTTCCCACTGGTGGTGCCCGACTCGGTTGCGGAATTCCTCGCCGCCGTCGGTACCGAGAGCGGGCTGGAATTCGATCCGGGTGCGGCGGATCTCGACACCGCACTCGGGAAGCTCGGCAGCATCTCCCGGATCATCGGCGCCACCCTGCGCGACACCGCGAACCCGACCATGCTCGACGCCGGTTACAAGGCGAACGTCATCCCGCAGACCGCGACCGCCGTGGTGGACTGCCGGGTGCTGCCGGGCCGGCAGGCCGCGTTCGAGCGCGAGGTCGACGAGCTGATCGGTCCGGACGTGACCCGGGAGTGGATCACCAAACTCGATTCGTACGAGACCACCTTCGACGGGCACCTCGTCGACGCCATGAACGCCGCGATCCTCGCGCACGACCCGAACGGCCGCACGGTGCCGTACATGCTGTCCGCGGGAACCGATGCAAAGGCGTTCGCCACGTTGGGGATTCGCTGCTTCGGGTTCGCGCCGCTCCAGCTGCCGCCGGAACTGGACTTCACCGCGCTGTTCCATGGAGTCGACGAGCGGGTGCCGGTCGACGCACTAGAGTTCGGCACGCGCGTACTCGAGCACTTCCTGTTGCACAGCTGAGAACTCACGAGAGGACACCCCATGGCTCATGACCACGATCCGTACGGCCCGCTGCCGGACCTGCCGACCTTCACCCTGACGTCGGAGCAGATCACCGAGGGCGGCGAGGTGCCCGCCGATCAGCGCAGCGGCATCTTCGGGGTGCCCGGCGGCAAGGACATCTCGCCGCAGCTGTCCTGGTCGGGGTTCCCGGCGGAGACGAAGAGCTTCGTCGTCACGATGTACGACCCGGACGCCCCGACCGCGTCGGGCTTCTGGCACTGGGCGGTCGCGGACATCCCCGCCTCGGTGACCTCGCTCGCCGCGAACGCGGGCGACGACGGCGGCGCCGGACTGCCCGACGGCGCGATCACGCTGAAGAACGACGGCGGCGGCCACCGGTACCTCGGCTCGGCCCCGCCGGTCGGCCACGGCCCGCACCGCTACATCTTCGCCGTGCACGCGCTGAGCGTGGAGAAGGTCGACGGCCTGACCACCGACTCGACGCCGGCCTTCCTCGGCTTCAACCTGTTCAGCCACGCGATCGCCCGCGCGACCCTCACGGCCACCTTCGGCCGCTGACCCCCGCCAAGGGCTGAAGGTGGCCTTCGTTCGGTCAGGCCGAACGAAGGCCACCTTCAGCCATTTGGGGGAGCGGGTGGGGTGGTGAAGTCTCTCAGGCGCGGGTGGCGGCACCGACGGCGTCGGCGAGCGAGGCGTATCCGCCCTCCCGGACCTTCCGGGCCAGACCCTTGTGAATCTTCTTCATCCAGAACGGGCCGCCGTAGATGAATCCGGTGTACCCCTGGATCAGCGAGGCGCCTGCCAGGATCCGTTCCCACGCCTGATCGACGGTCTCGATGCCGCCGACCGAGATCAACGCGAGCCGATCGCCGACCCGGGCGTACAGCCGGCGCAGCACCTCGACCGACCGGTCCGCGACCGGTGCGCCGGAGATGCCGCCGGCACCGAGAGCCGACACCTCGTCGGCGGGGGTGCGCAGGCCGTCCCGCGAGATGGTGGTGTTGGTGGCGACGATGCCCGCCAGCCCGAGCTCGACGGCGAGGTCCGCAACCGCGTCGATGTCCTCGTCGGACAGATCCGGAGCGATCTTCACCAGTACAGGCACCTCCACGCTGGCGAGAACCGCGGCGAGGATCGGTCGCAGCGATTCCACCGCCTGCAGGTCCCGCAGGCCGGGGGTGTTCGGGGAACTGACGTTCACGACCAGGAAGTCGGCGAGCGGGCCGAGCAGGCGGGCGCTGGTGGCGTAGTCGTCGGCGGCACCTTCCGCGGGCACCACCTTCGTCTTGCCGATGTTCGCGCCGATCGGCAGTGCCGTGTGGCGGCGTCGCAGCTGATTCGCCGCGTCACCCGCACCGTGGTTGTTGAAGCCCATCCGGTTCAGGAGCGCGCGGTCCGCGGGCAGCCGGAAGAGGCGCGGCGCCGGGTTGCCGGGCTGGGCCTGCGCGGTGACGGTGCCGACTTCGGCGTACCCGAATCCGAGGGCACCCCAGGTGTTCACGCCGGTGGCATTCTTGTCGAACCCGGCGGCCAGGCCGAGCGGGGCGGGGAAGTCGACGCCGAACACCCGCGTGCGCAGCACCGGGTCCGGCACGGTGAGCACGCGCGCCACCAGGGAGCGCAGCGGCCCGAAGAACGTCACCGCCCGCATCGCCCCGAAGGCGAGGTGGTGCACCCGTTCCGGCGAGATGAGGAACAGCAGGCGCAGCAGCAGGTTGTACACGGAAGATCTCTCCTCGATGGTCGCGGAGCGGGAGTCGGAGTCGGAGTCGGGACTCAGTGGCCGGCGACGTCGATGCGCTGCACGCCGTCCCCGGTGGCCGAGGCGACGAACACGGTCCCGGTGTCGGAGTCGACGGCCACCGAATTCGGCTGGCGGACGGTCGGATAGCGGTGCTTCTCCACCGGAATTCCGGTGGACAGGTCGAATCCGATGACCTCGTTGGTGCCGGTGACGGTGACCCACACCAGTCCGGACTTCTCGTCCACCGCCACTGCATACGGCGAGTTCGCGACGGGATAGCGCTGGTGCATCATCAGCGGGTCCATGGTGAACGACAGCAGTTCGCCGCCGGTGGTGTCGGCGACGATCACGCGGCCGAATCCGTCGGTGACCAGGTTGGTGGCACCCTCGCCGGCACGCAGCGCCATACCCCGCTTGCCGTCGGCCAGATCGATCTCGGTCAGCGACGTCTGCCGCCGGTCGAGGGCGCTGAGCTCGGCCCCGGTCAGCCCGAGCGCGTCCACCGACACCAGCCCGTCGACCCGATGCGTCACGCTGCCCGCCGAATCCAGTTCGAGCACTTCGCCGTCCGCGGTTCCGACCGCCACGCGGCCCTCGCCGAGCAGCGCCGCCGATCGCACCTCCGCGTCGACCGGGATGGTGGAGACCGTGCCGTCGGACAGGTTCACGGTCGACACCCCGCGGCCCGAGGGGACCGCGACGACGCCGTCGCGCGGGGCGGACAGCGACGCCACCCCGCCGGGCAGCGTCACGTCGCGGCGCGGGAAGTCGGACATCGTGCCGGGGGGCATCCCGGGGACGGTCGCGGGTACGAGGATCAGCCCGCGGGCGTCGGGTGTGAGCATGGCCACGGTGTCGCTGGTCGGGTCGAACACGGTCGCCGCGACGGCGGTGCCGAGCGTGATCACCCCGCCGGCAGGAGTGTTCGACACCGCCGGGGACACCGCGGCGGTGGCCGCGTCGATGGTCTGGATCTTGTCGTTGCCGCTGTCCGTGGAACAGCCGGTGACCAGCAGTAACAACGCTCCCGACAGTACGGTCGCGGTGCGTGCGCGGTGTCCCGGCATCTTTCGTCTCCTCAGGGTGCTGCGTCGACTGGCGGCGTTCGGGTGAACGATGTTCCCTCCAGCATTCCCGATCGCCGCCGACTTCCCGAATCCGCATGGCCCTTTCGGGCGAGGGGCGGGCCGATCGGTGTCAGGCCGGCCCGCGTCGCGGGAGGACGAGCTGCGCACCGGTTCGCGGATGGGCGAGCACCTCGACGGGGTGGCCGTACACCCGTCCGAGCAGGTCCTCGGCCAGAACGTCCCGGGGTGTGCCGAACGCGGCGAGACCGCCGTCGGCGAGGACCGCGACGGTGTCGGCATAGGCGGCGGCCAACGCCAGATCGTGCAGCACCACCACCACCGCGGCCCCGGCCCGCGCGCGGTCGGCGGCGAGGTGCATCACCGCCTCCTGGTGGCCGAGGTCCAGGGCGGCGGTCGGCTCGTCGAGGAGCAGGGTCGCGGTCCGCTGCGCGAGGACGCGCGCCAGGGCGACGCGGGCCTTCTCGCCGCCGGACAGTGCCGCGAAGGGGCGGTCCGCGAACCGTTCGACGTCACAGGTGGCCATCGCTTCGGTGACGGCGGCATCGTCCTCGTCGCGCAGCGTGGTGCGGGCCCACGGGGTGCGGCCCATCCGGACCACCTCACGGGCGGTGAAGGAGAAGCCGACGGTGTGCTGCTGGGGGAGTACCGCGCGGTGCCGGGCCATCTCGGGTCGGTTCCACTCACCGAGCGGTCGTCCGTCGAGCTCGACGTGACCGGACGCGACGTCCGTGTCCGCGGACAGGGCGGCGAGCAGGGTGGACTTGCCCGCCCCGTTGGGGCCGACCAACGCGAGCACCTCACCGGCCCGCACGTCCAGGGTCACCGACTCGAGAACGCGACGGCCGCCGCGGTCGACGCTGACGTCCACCGCCCGCATCGTCACCGCGCCCGGTTCGGGCCACTCGGGCGCGGGCAGGTCGCGGGCCAGCAGTTCCCGCACACGGGCGGACAGGTTCATGCCCAGCCTCCCTGCTGCCTGCGGGTGCGGCGGAGCATCCAGAAGAAGAACGGTCCACCGATGAGGGACGTCAGCATGCCCAGGGGCAGGTCGGCGTTGGGGACCAGGGTGCGGGCGCCGAGATCGGCGGCGAGCAGCACGATCGCGCCGCACAGCACGCTGGCGGGGATCAGCAGCCGGTGCCCGGGACCGACGATCATCCGCATCAGGTGCGGAACCACCAGGCCGACGAACAGGATGATGCCGGTGAACGCGACCGACGCCGACACCAGCAGCGCGACGACCAGGACCGCCACCTGCCGCAGCCGCTCGACGTTCACCCCGAGATGGGCGGCCGCGGACTCGCCGAGCGCGAGCAGATCCAGTTTGTGGGCGAGCAGCATCGTGACCGCGATGCCGATGACGGCCATCGGCGTGACCACCGCGACCGCTTCCCAGGTGGCGCCGTTGAGGCTGCCGAGCTGCCAGAAGACGATCTGGTCGCGGGCAGCGGGATCGGCGGCGAACGTGAAGAAGGCGATCAGGCCGCCGGCGAACGCGTTGATCGCGACGCCGGTGAGCACCAGGGTGACCACCTCGGTGCGGCCCTCCGCCCGGGCCAGCAGGTACACCAGGACCGTGGTGACGAGGCCGGTGACGAACGCCGCCGCGGCGACCGCGGTACCTGCGACGAAGGCGCCACCGGTGAGGATGACGGCACAGGCCCCGACGGCCGCACCGGACGACACCCCGATGACCCCGGGTTCGGCGAGCGGGTTGGCGAACACGCCCTGCAGCAGCGCACCCGCACAGGCCAGGCCGGCGCCGACGACGATCGCCAGGATCACCCGGGGAAACCGGACCTGCCAGAGTGTCACCTCACCGCTGGGGTGGGCGGGCATCGGGCCGATGTCGAGACCGATCCGATGGGCGATCGACCCGAGCACTTCGGCGGGCGAGGTCGGCACCTGACCGACACACGCGGAGATCAGCGCGAGCGCGAGCAGGCCGAGCGCCAGTGCCACCAGTACGCCCGTCGCGCGCGGGCGGCGGGACGTGCCGGTGCCGGCGGTGTCGGTGGCCGCGGTCACTGCGTGTCGGTGCCGTACAGGGCGACGGCGAGGGAGTGCAGCACGTCGCCGGTACGGGGGCCGAAGCTGAGCAGCACGCCGTCCTTCATGTCGACCACCCGCTGGTTGCGGCCGGCCGGGGTCTGTGCGATGCCGGGGATCCTCGCCAGGCCGTCGAGCCCGCCGATGGAGTCCAGTCCGTTCGTCATCATGAGGAACACGTCCGGGGCCGCCGCGATCATCGCCTCGCTGGTGATCGGGGTGAACTGCTGGGTCAGCCCGGATGCGGTGCCCGCGTCGACACCTCCGAGGGCTTCGATCAGCGAGTCGGCACCGGAGCCGGGGCCGGCCAGCATGGTGATCGAGGTGCCCCGCATGTAGAGGAACGCGATCTTCGGCGCGGTGCCGTCGGTGGGGGCGAGCCCCTTCGCGGCGTCGATCTGCGCGGTGGTGCGGTCGGCGAGGGCCTTGCCCTGGTCGGGCACACCGAGCGCGGCGGCGACGGCCTCGATCTGACCGGGCACGCCCTCGAGGGTGCGGGTGGGGTCGAAGAACACCACCGGAATCCCGGCCGCCCGCAACTGGTCCTGCACCGCCCGTGGTCCGATGCTGGTGTCGGTCAGCACGACCGTCGGGTGAAGGTTGAGGATCGCCTCCGCCGACATCGAGTGTCCGGACGGGGTGATGTCCGGCACCGCCTCGACCGCCGGGAACTTCGCGGCGGTGTCTCGGCCGACGAGCCGGTCCCCGAGGCCGAGGGCGTACACCGTCTCGGTGAGGGTTCCGTACTGGTCCGCGGCGACGATGCGACTGGTGTCGGTGACCGTGACATCGGTCCCGTCGAAGCCGCGGACGGTCACCGGCAACGTCGACTGGGCGCCCTGCGTGATCGGGGTCGGGTCGAGACTGTCGAGGGTGGCCGTGGTCCGGCCGGATTGGCCGTCGGACGCGGCGGGGTCGTCGGCCGCGGAGCAGCCTGCGGTCACCAGCGCCGCGGCGACCAGTGCGACGGCCGTGCGGAGCATCGTGCGAGTGCGCAACGGGATCACTTGACCAGGTAGCTGTCGATGTCGTTCTCGAGGTCGGCGAACAGGGCCCCGTTGAGGTCGTAGGCGAGGTTGACCTCGTCGATCAGCCGCTGCTGGTCCTCGGCGGACAGCGGGGCGTCGTCGAGCTTGGCGCGGTAGTCGTCCTTGTACAGCTTGGGCTTCTCGATCCGGTCGAAGATGTAGAACCGCAGGCCGTCCGTGGTGTACCCGTAGGCGCGCTCGAGCATCCGGCGGATGATCTGACCGCCGGACAGGTCACCGAGGTAGCGGATGTAGTGGTGCGCGACGAACCCGGCGGGCCAGTCGAACGCGACCTCGTTGAGGCGGTCGATGTACCGCTGTGTCGCGGGCAGCGCGGTGACCTGCTCGCGCCAGTCTGCGCCGACCAGGAACTCGAGGTCCGCTTCGAGGGCGTCGGTGCGGAGCAGTTCGTCACCGAGAAAAGGTGCGACCACCGGATTGTCCGCATGAGCGCGCCCGGCCTCCTCGAGCGTGCGATAGACCAGGTACGTCTGGCCGATCAGCGCGGCGTGGGCGGCGGGGGTCAGTTTGCCTGCGAGCAGTTCCCCGACGAAACGGGACTGCTCGGTGCGTCGGTGGGCCGCATCGGTCTGCGTCTTGATCCGCTCGGCGAGGCCGGGTGCGGTCGCGGTCGCGGCTGCGGTGTCGAGCGCTGTCATCACTACCCCTGTTCATGGAAAACGATGTCGAAAAAGCGGATCTCCAACAGGTTAGCCTGGCCTTGCTCCGTGGTGCTCGTGGGCGGCCCATGACGCCCAGTGCCGCGGCCGAACGACGATCACCGGACCTCCGGGGGTATTCGCGTCGTACTGCGGATACTTGTCCACCAACGCCCGGATTCCGGCGTTCCCGACCGCCGAGGTGGCGTCGACCACGTTCGCGTCGCCGTCGACACGAATCCACCACAGTCGCGTCCAGTCCTCGTCGTACCCGTCCACCAGCAGACTCACCCGGCCGGTCGACCGGATGTTGTCGAGACGGCGAAGCCGACGCGTCGACTTCGGTTTGTCGTCGACAGCCGAATACACGACGTCACCGGCGAGGGCGAACACCACCGGCACCAGGTGTGGTGCACCGTCGGCGGTCACGGTGCCGAGAGTCGCCACCCGTGCCCGCGCGAACCTGCTCTGCCGCTCCTGTTCGTGCATCCAGACCAGGCTAGAACACGCCGCGGCCGGGAGTCAGGCGCTGACGTCGTCCAGCGCCGCAGCGATGGCATCGGGCAGTTCGAGCTCCTCGGTGGCGAGTACGCCGGTGTGCTGGGCGTAGTCGCGGGCACCGACGATCGCGCTCGCGACCCCGGGCCGGTCCCGCACCCACGCCAGTGCCACCGCCAGCGGAGACGCCCCCAGGCCGTCCGCCGCGGTGACCACGGCGTCCACCACCCGGGACGTCTCCTGGGTCAGGTAGCCGCTGACGTCGTCCGCGCCGGATTCCGAGGCGCCGCGGGAATCGGCGGGGATGCCGTCGCGGTACTTGCCGGTCAGAACCCCGCCCGCGAGGGGCACCGCGGCGAGCACTCCGACGCCGTGGTGCGCGGCGGCGGGCACCAGCTCGTCCTCGACGCCGCGGGCCAGCAACGAGTACTCGGCCTGCGTGGCGGTCAGGGGCGACACCGACGATGCGGTGGCCAGCTGCCAGCCCAGGTAGCCGCGCGCGCCGACGTACCGGACCCGGCCGGTGTCGACGGCGTGGGTGAGCGTGGCGGCGACCTCGTCGACCGGGGTCTGCGGATCCCATGCCGCGACCTGCCACAGGTCGAGGTGATCGGTGCCGAGTTCGCGCAGGGTCGCGTCGAGTTGCGTGAGCAGGGACCGTCGGGAACAGTCCACGCCGCCCGACCCCGGGTGAATCCCGCTGGTGCTCGAGATCACCAGATCGGTGCGGGGGATGACGTCGTCGAGCAGTTCGGCGAGGATCCGCTGCGCCGCCCCGCATCCGTAGAACGGTGACGAATCGACAAGTGTGCCACCGGCTTCGACGAACCCGAGCAATTGTGCCGCGGCCTCGTCCCCGTCGGTGTCCCGTCCCCACGACAGGGTGCCGAGACCGATCCGGGACACCCGTAGACCGCTGCGTCCGACCGTGCGCTGCTTCATTGTTCGACCACCACAAGTCCGGAAGCGTAGTGCCGCAGCGCTGCGCAGCACAGTGACTCGCCGGTCGTGCCCGCCGCGGGGACCCTCCGGTGACGTACGCCGCACGCCCGGCGCAGCGTGGCGAGGAGGTCCGCCGGGTACGGTGCAGTCCGTGATGCGTCGCCCAGCCACGTCGTTGGCCTCCCGATCGAAGACCTCTGCACCCGGCGACGGCGGGAGCACACGGTGATCGGGGAGTCCATGACCTGGCTGCAGGCGATCGTCCTCGGCGTGGTGCAGGGCCTGACCGAGTTCCTGCCGATCTCCTCGTCCGGCCACCTGCGGATCGTCTCGGAAGTGTTCTTCGGGGAGGACGCCGGGGCCTCGTTCACCGCCGTGACCCAACTCGGCACCGAGGCGGCCGTGCTGGTCTACTTCGCCCGCGACATCGGCCGGATCGTGATGGCCTGGCTGCGGGGTCTCCGCGATCCGGACAAGCGGGGTCACGACTACAAGATGGGCTGGTACGTCATCATCGGCACCATCCCCGTCGGCATCCTCGGGTTCCTGTTCAAGGACCAGGTGCGCACCGGTGCCCGCAACCTGTGGCTGGTCGCGACGATGCTGATCGTCTTCGCGCTGGTGATCGCCGCCGCCGAGCACTACGGCCGCAAGCAGCGGCCGATCGAGCAGCTGACCCTCAAGGACGGTGTGATCATGGGCTCGGCGCAGGCGCTGGCTCTGATCCCGGGTGTCTCCCGCTCCGGCGGCACGATCAGCGCCGGCCTGTTCCTCGGCCTGACGCGCGAGGCCGCCGCGAGGTACTCGTTCCTGCTGGCGATCCCGGCGGTGACCGCGGCGGGCCTGTTCTCGCTCCCGGACGCGTTCGAGCCGGCCGGCGAAGGACTGAACGCCAGCGGCGCCCAGTTGATCGTGGCGACCGTCATCGCGTTCCTCATCGGCTACGCCACCATCGCCTGGCTGCTGCGATTCGTCGTCAACCACTCGATGTACTGGTTCGTCGGGTACCGGATCATCCTCGGCGTCGTGCTGCTGGTGTTGCTGGGCACCGGTGTCGTCGCGGCGACCTGACCCGATCCGCCCTACTCTGAATCCATGACGGTGATTCTGGTCCGGCACGGCCGGTCGACGGCAAACACGTCGGGCGTCCTCGCCGGGCGTGGTTCCGGCATCGATCTCGACGAGCTCGGCCGCGAACAGGCGGAGTCCCTCGTCGGCAGGCTCGGCGGCCTGGACGTGACCGCGATCGTGCGTTCCCCGCTGCTGCGGTGCGAACGCACGGTCGCACCGCTTGCCGACAAACTCGGGCTGATGCCGGTCGTCGACGACGCGCTCGCCGAGGTGGACTACGGGCAGTGGACCGGCCGGTCGATCAAGGAACTGCTCGACGAGCCGCTGTGGAAGGTCGTGCAGCAGCATCCGTCGGCGGCGGTGTTTCCGGACGGCGAGGGGCTCGCACAGGTCCAGGCCCGCGCGGTGGCCGCGATCCGGGCCCACGACACCCGGCTGGCCGCCGAACACGAGCGGGACGTGTTGTGGGTGGCGTGCAGCCACGGGGACGTGATCAAGTCGGTGCTCGCCGATGCGCTCGGCACGCACCTGGACGGATTCCAGCGCATCGTCACCGAACCGGCGTCGATCAGCGTGATTCGCTACACGGCGACCCGGCCGTTCGTGCTGCGGATGAACGACACCGGCGCCGACCTGTCCGGTCTGGGCGGCTCCGGTGCCGCGAAGCCGGCCGGTGTCGGAGCGTCCGAGGCCGTCCCCGGCGGCGAGGTGGGAACCGCCGGAAAGGGCGGATAATGGGACCGGGCGGAGACCGGAACACGACCCGACTGTGTGACGACCCGATCACGTGGAGGTGCTGAATGTCCCGAGCGATTCACGTCTTTCGCACCCCCGACCGCTTCGTCGCGGGCACTGTCGGTGAGCCGGGGGACCGCGCGTTCTACCTGCAGGCGGTCCACGACACCCGCGTGGTGAGCGTGCTGCTGGAGAAGCAACAGGTGCAGGTTCTCGCGGACCGGATGGGCCTGCTGCTCGACGAGGTGCACCGCCGGTTCGGCACCGCGGTCCCGCCGCACGAGGCCGAGCCCAGCGACACCAGTCCGCTGGTGATGCCGATCGACGCCGAGTTCCGGGTCGGGACGATGGGATTGGGTTGGGACTCCGACGCCGGTGCCGTCGTCGTCGAACTGCTGGCGGTGTCCGAGTCCGAGATCGACGAGTCGGTGGTGCTCGACGACGTGGAAGAGGGCCCGGACGCCGTGCGCGTGTTCCTGACTCCGGAACAGGCCCGCGAGTTCGCGGTGCGGTCCGAACGGGTGATCTCCGCGGGCCGGGCGCCCTGCCCGCTGTGCGGCGAGCCGCTGTCGCCGGAGGGGCACGTGTGCGTACGGACCAACGGCTACCGGCGGGGTGCGACTTTCGCCCGCCCCGACGACGGCGAGAGCTGACCGTTGACCACCTCGTATCCAGACACCGGAGAATCCCGTTCCGACGGCGTCGACCTGCTCGCGTCCGGTGAGCTGACGGTCCTGGGCCGGATCGTGTCGGCGAGCAACGCGACCCTGGTGTGCGAGGCGACGGCGGACGGCCGCAGTGAGCGCTGTGTCTACAAGCCGGTCCGGGGCGAGCGCCCGCTGTGGGACTTCCCGGACGGCACCCTCGCCGGCCGGGAGGTGGCGTCGTATCTGATCTCGGAGGCACTGGGCTGGGGAGTGATCCCGCGGACCATCCTGCGCGACGGCCCCTACGGGCCGGGCATGGTTCAGCACTGGGTGGAGACGCCGGATTCGGCGGGTGAGCGCGGCGAACGTCTCGACCTGGTGGACATCTGCCCGCCGGACCGGGTACCGGACGGCTGGTTCCAGGTGCTGCTCGCCTACGACGGGGAGGGTGAGGAGGTCGCGCTCATCCACGCCGACGATCCGCGGCTGCTGCGGATGGCGGTCCTCGACGTGCTGCTCAACAACGCCGACCGGAAGGGCGGGCACGCGTTGGAGGGCACCGACGGATCCGTGTACGGCGTCGACCACGGCATCTGCCTGCACACCGAGAACAAGCTGCGGACCGTGCTGTGGGGCTGGGCCGGCCAGCGGATCGGTGGGGACCTGCTCGCCGACATCGCGGGATTCGAGCAGACGCTGGGCGGTGAGCTCGCCGACCGGCTGGCCGAACACGTCACCGTCGCCGAGGTGCGGGCACTGCGCGAGCGGACGCGCGCGCTGCTCGCCGATCCGGTGATGCCGCAGCCGAGCACGCACCGGCCGATCCCGTGGCCCGCGTTCTGATCTCGCCCGTCTGACCTCGCCCATCGGGGGAGCCGGATGACGCTTCGGATAGGCTCGGCAGCATGCAGTCCTGGTCCGACATCGCCGTTCCGCCCGTACCCGGTCAGGGGCCGCCGTTGCGGCTCTACGACACCGCGGACCGCCGCGTGCGGCCCGTCACTCCGGGCCCGACGGCCACGATGTACGTGTGCGGCATCACCCCGTACGACGCCACGCATCTCGGGCACGCCGCGACATACCTCGCGTTCGACCTGGTGAACCGGATGTGGCGGGACTCCGGACACGACGTCCACTACGTGCAGAACGTCACCGACGTCGACGACCCGCTGTTCGAGCGTGCGGAGCGCGACGGTGAGGACTGGGTGGTGCTCGGGATGCGCGAGACCGCGCTGTTCCGGGAGGACATGGAAGCGCTGCGGGTGCTGCCTCCGCGCGACTACATCGGTGCCGTCGAGTCGGTGAACGAGGTCGTCGAGATGGTCGGCAAGATGCTGGCCGCAGGCGCCGCGTACGTCGTCGACGACGCCGAGTACCCGGACGTGTACTTCCGTGTCGACGCCACCGAACAGTTCGGCTACGAATCCGGCTACGACCGCGAGACGATGGAGCGCTTCTTCGCCGAACGGGGCGGCGACCCCGACCGGCCCGGCAAGCAGGACCGCCTCGACGCCCTGGTGTGGCGGGCGCAGCGACCCGGTGAGCCGTCGTGGCCGTCACCGTTCGGTGCGGGCCGGCCGGGCTGGCACGTCGAGTGCTCGGCGATCGCACTGAACCGCATCGGTTCCGGATTCGACGTCCAGGGCGGCGGCAGCGACCTGATCTTCCCGCACCACGAGTTCTCCGCCGCGCACGCGGAATCGGTTGTGTGCGAACGCAGATTCGCGCGGCACTACGTGCACACCGGCATGATCGGCCTGGACGGCGAGAAGATGTCCAAGAGCCGCGGCAACCTGGTGTTCGTCTCGAAGCTGCGTGGCGAGGGCGTCGACCCGATGGCGATCCGGCTCGGGCTGCTGTCCGGGCACTACCGGCAGGACCGGGCCTGGACCGGTGACGTGCTCGCCGCCGCCGAGGAGCGGCTCGCGCTCTGGCGGCGGGCGGCGGCGCTGCCCACCGCCCAGAACGTCCTGGACACGGTCGCCCGGCTGCGTCAGCACCTCGCCGACGATCTCGACACCCCGAAGGCGCTCGACGCGCTCGACGGCTGGGCCCGCCGGGCCGTCGATCACGGCGGCTCCGACGCCGCGGCGCCGGGCCTGTTCTCCGACGCCGTCGACGCGCTGCTGGGAGTGACGCTGCGCTGAGGCGCCGCGGTGTCACCCGCCGCGTGTCCGTCGACGGGCCCCGGGTGCGCGGTCGAGACCGCTCCCCGGGGCCGCGTCGTTCATCGTGCACGCCGTTCGTCGGACACGGCGTTTGGCGGCGCGCGCACCGGGTAACCCGATGCCATGAAGAATGTGTGGATCGGATTGGTCATCGGAGCGCTCACCGGTGCGGTGGTGGGGGCTGTCGCCAACGCCGTGCGGGGCGCCGAACGCCGGGTCCAGGAAGCGGACTTCGGCACTCGCGCGCACGATGCGGCGACGAAGCTGGCGTCGTCCGTCGCCGAGTCCCCTGTCGGTGAGATGGGGAAGCAGGCCGGGCATCTCGTCGCCGACACCGCCCGCCGCGCGGAGAAGTTCGCGGAGGAGCACGTGCCCGTGGGCGGGAACCGTCGGGCGAACTGAGAGACCGGGTTCGGAGGACCGGCGTCGACCCGCCGCGCGCGACTGCGGCCTCCGCTCGTCACCGGGCCGAGGCCGAGGACCGCTCGCGGCGAGACGCGGGTACTCCATCGATGCCGTGCGACGCGGGAACGGGCCGCATCATTCCGACGCGAGGAGTGGTCATGGCGAACAGTCTGCGGGACAAGAGAATTGCCTTTCTGGTCGCGCCCGAAGGGGCCGAGCAGGTGGAACTGACCGAACCGTGGTCGGCGGTGTCCGACGCAGGCGCGTCGCCGGTCCTGGTGTCGACCCGGCCGGGACGGGTCCGGGCCTTCCGGCACCTGGACCGCGGTGCGTCCTTCCCGGTCGACGCGGTCGCGGGCGAGGTCCCGTCGGCGGATTTCGACGCACTCGTGCTTCCGGGCGGATTGGCGAACCCCGACCACCTTCGGACCGTGTCCGAGGCGGTCGACTTCGTCCGTGGGTTCTTCGACGAGGGCAAGCCGGTGGCCGTCATCTGCCACGGACCGTGGACGCTCGTCGAGGCCGGTGTACTGAGTGGACGCACACTGACCTCGTGGCCGAGTCTCCGGACGGACATCCGCAACGCGGGCGGCCGGTGGATCGACGAGCCGGTGGTGGTGTGCAGGCAGGCGCCGAGTGTGCTGGTCTCGAGTCGGAGGCCCGCCGATCTCCCGGACTTCTGTCGCAGTCTCGTCGAGGTCTTCGCCGCTGCGTCCGCGCCCGCGTGAACCTCCAACCCGCTGAACTTCTACCCGCCTGAAACATCTACCGGAGGTGCAACTCATGGGAACGTGCACGACGTGCGGAAACGACTATGACAAGGTGTTCACCCTGACGATGGGGGACAGGACGGGCACGTTCGACAGCTTCGAATGTGCGATCCAGGAGATGGCGCCGGTGTGCGCGCACTGCGGGTGCCGGATCCTCGGTCACGGTGTCGAGACCGGCGACGCCGTCTACTGCTGCGCGCACTGCGCCCGCAGGTCCGGGCACGACGAACTCGTCGATCGCGGTGCCGGCTGAGCCGACCTCAGGTGAGTCCGGGTGCTGCCGGCTGCTAGGCGTCCCGGTGCTTCGCGCCCGTGTCCGCGGCCCCGTGCTCGGTGGATTCGGGGTGCTCGGTCTCGCCGGATTCGTCGCCGGTCCGGAGGTCCGGATCGATCCCGTCTGCGCGTCCCCACTGGTCGTCGACCTCGGCACGCGCCTCGTCCGCGTCGGACCGGGTGGCAGCGGCCCGCTGCCGCAGGCGTTCGGATTCTGCCTGCTTCGCGTCCGCCTCGGCGCTCGCGATGCGGGCCTTGGCCGCGGTCTCGCTCGCGAGGGCTTCCTTCTCGCCGACATCGAACGACTGCTGACGCGCGTCGGCGCGGATCCGCTCGGCCTCCTCGCGCCGGCGTTCGGTCCGCCTGCGCATGAGCAGGACAACTGCCGCGGCGACGAGCAGCACCACGACGACGGCGACGACGATCCACACGATGGTTGCGGTGTTCATTTCGACTCCTCGTTTGCAGGCCCGCGACCGCGGGGCAGTTCCGAGTTCCCCGCTCGGGGGAGGTCGAAACCTCGGACGCCGCGGACACGGTGCGGACGCAGAACAGCTTGTCCGTCAAGGCTTCTCGTTCATCAGGTGTGGCCTGTTCAGGTGTGGCCTGTTCAGGTGTGGCGTGCCCGGTAGGCGCCCTGCCCGACGGCCACCCGGCCGAGAACGAGCCCGAGCGCGAGCATGCCGGCGCCGAGTCCGAGGTGCAGCCAGTTGTCCGCGGTGTTCACGGGCACGAAGTTCGCTGCGGAGTGCTGGTCGACGAGCATCCCGTACACCCACAGCGCCAGGTACACGATGCCGCCGCCGACGAGGAACAGTCGCGCCGCCGCGGCCGTGCGTGCCATCGCGAGTCCGGCGACACCGAAGATCAGGTGCACGATGTTGTGCAGCACCGACACGGTGAACGTTCCGAACAGGGCGGCGCCCGATTCGTGTCCGGCGAACGTGAGTGCGTCGTAGTTCGTCGTGATTCCGGGGATGAAGCCGAGCACCCCGACCGCAAGGAACACCCCACCCACCACCAGCGCCGTCATCTGGATCGGTGACCGTGTCAGCGTGGACTTCTCTCGTTGTGCCTGCATCGCCAATCGCCTCCTGCCTCGGGTGAGGGTGTCGGGGTACCCGAGGGCCGCAGATCCAAACCTGCGGAACCAGGCAGGGTGAGCGGCAGGCGCGGCGCCCGTCATTCGGTCGCCGTATCGCGGCGAGTACCGACTCTTCGGTATCGAGCGCGTCACGGACGACGACTGCCGAGTCCCGATATCATGAACAGGCAGCCCACGCCGCTCCGACGACGGAGCGACGACATCTGCGTGAAGGTTCGGATGAAGGATTTCTCATCGCCTGATCCACACCGAGACGCCGCGCAGCCGCAGGCCGTCGCACACCACCCGGACGGCTCGTCGGATGCGTTTCCGTTGTCTGCGGTCCAGAGACGGGTGTGGTTCGGTCAGCAACTGATCCCCACGGCCCCCATCTTCATCGCCCAGTACGTGGAACTGCACGGCGACCTCGACGTCCAGCGGTTGCGTGCGGCGGCGGTGACCGCGGCACGCGAGTTCCAGTCTCCGTTCCTGCGCCTGGTGGACGTCGACGGGGAACCACGCCAGATGGTCGACCATTCCATCGACACCACGATCGAGTTCTTCGACTTCAGGCGGGAGGCGGACCCGATCGGCGCCGCGCACCAGTGGATCGACAACGACTACGTCACCCCGATCGATCTGACGCGGGACCGCCTGGTGGAGATGACGATTCTCCGGGTCGGAGACAGGGACCATCTCTGGTACACGCGAATCCACCATGTCGCGCTCGACGGCTACAGCGGGATGACGATGGTGAACCGAATCGCGGCCCTGTACACGGCAGCCGCCACGGGGACCGAGCCGGAACCGAACCGCGCTCTCGACCTGTACACGCTCTACGAGCTGGATCAGAAGTACCGCTCGTCGAGCCGGTTCGCGGCAGACCGGAGGTACTGGGCCGAGCACGTGCGCGGGATCGAAGCCGGTACCACTCTCGCGCACCGCGACGGCCCCGCCGCGGCCCGCAGCCGTCTCGAGAGCGCGCCCCTGAGCGATGTCGCGCTCGATCGGCTGAACTCCTCCGGCGTGCTTGTCGGCGCCACGCCCGCGGCGGTGCTCGTCGCGGGATTCGCCTGTTATCTGTCGAGGATGACGGGCGACCGTGACGTCCTCGTGAACATACCCGTGTCGGCGCGCACCACGGCGCCACTGCAGCACTCCGGTGGCATGCTCGTCAACGTCGCCCCGCTCAGGATCACCGTCGATCCCGACGACACGGTTGCCGACCTCGTCCGGCGGGTGCAACTGGAAATGATGGGTGCACTGCGTCACCAGCGGTGCAGCCTCGAGGACATTCGGCGCGATGCCGGGTTCACCGGGCCACGGGAGGGACTGTCCGGGCCGATGGTGAACGTGATGCTCTTCCGTCAGGAGATCACCCTCGGAGAGATCGTCGGCGAGTACCGCATCGTGACCTCCGGGCCCGTCCAGGACCTGCTGGTCAACATCTATCAGAGCGGCTCGCCGGCCCGAACGCTGGTCGACTTCCGCGGCAACCCGAACAGATACGACGCGGACGAGCTGCGCACCCATCACAGGCGCTTCGTCGAGTTCCTCGAGGCGTTGCTCGCGGCGGAGCCGACGACCGCGCTGGCGGCCATCCATGCCGAGTCGGCATCGATCGGGACGCGGATGCTGCGGGAGAGGGCCGAGCTGGCGTTCTGGACGGACGAGCTGTCCGGGCAGCCGGCATCGGCGGTGTTGCCCCGGGCGGGCGCGACGCCGACCGGCCGGGCCGGACGGGACTCGGTGGTACGTGGGCTCGACCGAGACCTGCACGGTGCCGTCACGGCGCTCGCCCACGGATTCGGCACCGGACCGTTCACCATGTTGCACACCGCGCTGGCCGCGGTACTGAGCAGGCTCACCGGCATCGACGACGTCGTCGTCGCGGCCACCGTGCCGTACGGGGCCGACGAGCACCACCGTCCGGTGGCCACGACCGTGGCCCTGCGCACCCGGATCGACCCGTCCGCCGCGTTCGCCGATCTGGCGCGCGAGACCGGCGACCGCGAGCGTCGCGCCTTCGCGCACCTGGAGATCCCGTTCGATCAGGTGATCGAGACCCTGGGCGCTCCCCGTCCACGCGTGGCCTTCGGCGTCCACACCGCGGAGTCCGCCGCGATCGTCCCGGAGGACACCGATCTCACGGTCGACCTCACCGAGCGCTTCACCGCGCGCGGCACGCCTGCCGGCATCGATGCACGGCTCACCTTCGACGACGCCGTGCTGGACAAGGACACCGTCGCCGCCCTGATCGACCGGTTCGAGCGTCTGCTCGCCGCGGTCACCGAGGATCCGGACCGGCCCGTCGGGGACGTGTCCGTCCTGAGTGCAGCGGAGTCCGCGGGGCTGACCCCGGTACAGGGTCCGCGCGCCGCCGCCCCGAGGACCCTCGCCCAGATTCTCGCCGACGCCGCGGCCGTCGATCCGGACCACGAGGCGGTCGTTGCGCCCGACGGGCGCCGGTTCACCTATCGCGAACTCGACGAACTCGCCGGCGGACTGTCACGGCGCCTGCTCGATCACGGAGTGGGCCCGGATTCCGTTGTGGCCCTGGCAATTGCGCGTTCGATCGAATCGGTGGCGGCGATCTGGGCCGTGGCTCGCACCGGAGCCGCCTTCCTGCCGGTCGACCCGAGCTACCCGCCGGAGCGAATCATGCACATGCTCACCGATTCCGGCGCCGCTCTCGGGCTGACGGTCCGCGCCCACCGCAGCCGGTTGCCCGACACCACCGTGTGGTTGGTCCTCGACGACCCGATCGTCACGCCGCAGCCCCCTGCCACTCGCGGCGCGGCGGTCCGCCCGGTGCACCTCGACGACGCGGCCTACCTGATCTACACGTCCGGCTCGACGGGACGGCCCAAGGGGGTGACGGTCACCCACCGCGGGCTGGCGAACCTCGCCGCGGAGGAACGGGAACGGTTCGCGGTCACCGCGGACTCGCGCACCCTGCACTTCTCCTCGCCGAGTTTCGACGCGTCCGTGCTCGAACTGATGATGGCCGCGGGAGCCGGCGCAACGATGGTCGTTGCCCCGCCGAACATGTACGGCGGTGAGGAACTGGCGGACCTCCTGCGCCACGAGCGGGTCACGCACGCCTTCGTCACCCCAGCCGCGCTGGCATCCGTCGATCCCGCCGGACTCGACCGCCTCGAATGCGTGGTCACCGGCGGTGACGTGTGTCCGCCCGCCCTGGTCCGACAGTGGGCTGCACCGGCCTCCCCGAGTTCCCGCGGGGCGCCAACATCCCCGAGTTCCCGCGAGGCGCCGACATCCCCGAGTTCCCGCGGAGCGGGTCGCCGGATGTTCAACGCCTACGGCCCGACCGAGGCCACCGTCGTCGCCGGCATCAGCACCGCGTTGCGGCCCGGTGCCCCCGTCACCATCGGCGGGCCGTCCCGCGGGTGCGGTGAAATCGTCCTGGACGCCCGGTTGCAGCCGGTGCCGGTGGGTGTCGTGGGGGAGCTGTACCTGACGGGCGACGGTCTGGCCCGCGGATACCGTCACCGGCCTGCGCAGACCGCGGACCGTTTCGTGGCGAACCCGTTCGGCGCGACCGGTGAGCGGATGTACCGGACCGGCGACCTGGTGCGGTGGACGCGGGTGAGTGGCGCGACCACGACAGGCCTCGAGCTCGAGTACCTGGGCCGCAGCGACTTCCAGGTCAAGATACGAGGCTTCCGGATCGAGCTGGGCGAGGTCGACAGCGTGCTCCGGTCGCACCCGAGTGTCGCGTTCGCGGCGACACTCGCGCGGCCCCGTCCCTCCGGTGACCTCGCGCTGGTCGGCTACGTGCTGCCCGCGGCAGGCGCCGCGATCGACGAGGCCGGGCTCCTCGCGCACGCGGCCGAGTCGTTGCCCCCGCACATGGTGCCCGCAGCCCTCGTCACGCTCGACCGGGTGCCGCTCACCCCCGCGGGCAAGCTGGACCGACGGGCGTTGCCGGAGCCGCGCTTCGGTGGGGTCGCCGCCGGGTACCGGGCGCCGCGCACCGCGACGGAGGAAACGATCGCGGCGGTGTTCGCGGACCTGCTCGGCGAGGCGCAGGTCGGTGTCGACGACAGCTTCTTCGATCTCGGCGGCGACTCCCTCGTCGCCACACGCGTGATCGGACGGCTGAATGCCGCGCTGCCGCTGCAGCTGAGCGTGCGTGACCTCTTCGCGGAACCGACCGTCGGGGGGCTGGCGCTTCGCGTCGACCGAATGCTCGAGAGCGGGGACACCGGTCGGCCGGTGCCGGACCGTCCCGCGCTGGTGCCCAGGGAGCGCCCGGACCGGCTCCCGCTGTCCCCGGCGCAGCGGCGAATGTGGCTGGTCAACCAGATCGACACCGCGTCGCCGGCCTACAACATTCCCTTCGCGGTGACGTTGACCGGTGAACTCGACCCCGCCGCGCTGCAGGCGGCGCTCGGAGACGTGATCGGGCGGCACGAGACCCTGCGCACGGTGTTCCCCTCGGATGCGGGGGGACCGTACCAGGCGATCCTGCCTGCGTCGGATGCACCGGTGGACCTGACACCGGTCGCGGTGGATCCGGAACGGGTGGCGGAGTCGCTCGCGGCGATGGCCGCCGTCGGCTTCGACGTCCGCGACCGGGTTCCGCTGAGAGTCACCCTGTTCCGGACCGGGCCGCGCCGGCACGTCCTGGCCGTCGTGTTGCACCACATCTCGGCGGACGGGCAGTCCGCCGGAGTGCTGGCCCAGGACGTGGCGGCGGCGTACGCGGCGCGGGCTGCCGGGGGCGCGCCCGAGTGGAATGCACTGCCGGTGCAGTACACCGACTACACCCTGTGGCAGCGCGAACTGCTCGGCGCCGAGGAGGATCCGCACTCGCTCGCCGCCCGGCAACTGGCCTACTGGGGTGACCGGCTGGCCGACCTTCCGGCGGCGATCGCGCTGCCGCACGACCGCTCGCGGTCGCCGCGCACCACAGCGGCCGGAGACCGGGTCGAGTTCGACGTCGAGGCCGGGATCCACCGCGACCTCGTCCGGATCGCCCGCGAACACGGCTGCACCCTGTTCATGGTCCTGCACGCCGCGCTCGCGGTCCTGCTCGCGCGGCTCGGCGCGGGGCGCGACGTCGCCGTGGGCACCCCGGTCGCCGGTCGCGGCGAGCCCGAGCTGGACGAGCTCGTCGGCATGTTCGTCAACACGCTGGTCCTGCGCAGCACGGTCCGGCCCGAGGCCACGTTCGGCGATCTCCTCGCGCAGGTGCGCGAGACCGACCTGGGCGCGCTCGCGCACGCCGACCTGCCCTTCGAGCGACTGGTCGACGAGTTCGCCTCGGACCGGTCGCCCACACACGCGCCGCTGGTGCAGGTGCTGCTCGAGTTCCAGCACGGCGCGCCCACGACGGTGGCGATGCCGGGACTGTCCGCCGAGGCCGTCGAAGTGGATCCGGGTGTCGCCAAGTTCGACCTCCAACTGGGAGTGCGGGAACGGTTCGACGACTCGGGCCGCGCCGCCGGCCTGTCCGTGTCCCTCCAGTACGCGACGGACCTGTTCGACCGCGCCACGGTGACCGGGATCGGCGATCGGCTGGTGCGGGTCCTCGCCGCGGCGGCCACCGATCCGACCGCGGTGGTGGGCGACATCGTGATCACCGGCGAGCGGGAAACTGCCCTCGCGACGCGGGAGCCGCCCCGCCGCGTGGTGCCGGCGGCCACCCTGCCGGAGCTGTTCGCGAGTGCCGCGGCGCGAAACCCGGACGCGTGCGCGGTCGTCGGCGGGGCCACCCGCGTCCGCTACTGCGAGCTGGCCGCGCGCGCGAACAGGTTGGCCCGCTTGCTGATCGGCCACGGAGTGGGACCGGGCTCTCTGGTCGCGGTCGCGATGGCGCGTTCGGACGATCTGCCGGTCGCCCTCCTCGCGGTCCTCACGACCGGCGCCGCCTACGTTCCCGTGGACGTGGACTATCCGGCGGACCGCATCGCCTACATGATCGCCGACGCGTCCCCGGTGTGCGTGCTCGTCGACGGCGCCGCGACCGGTACGGCTCTGCGTCGCACCGACGTTCCGGTACTCGACCTCGGTGATCCCCGCGTGGCGACCGCGCTCGGCGAACAGTCGCCGGCGCCGGTGACCGACGCCGACCGAGGAGCGCCGCTGTACCCGGACTCGCTCGCGTACGTGATCTACACCTCCGGGTCGACCGGACGGCCCAAGGGAGTGGCGGTGTCGCACCGAAGTGTGACCACACTGTTCACCAATGCGGCCGAGTACTTCCGATTCGGTGGCGACGACGTCTGGACGATGTTCCATTCGTACGCTTTCGATTTCGCGGTGTGGGAACTGTGGGGCGCGTTGATCCACGGCGGCACCGTGGTACTGGTCGACCCGACCACGGCCCGCACGCCGCACGACCTGCTGCGGTTGCTGGAGGCCGAGGCGGTCACGGTCCTGTGCCAGACCCCGAGTGCCTTCCGCCAGCTGGCCGAGGCCGACCGCGCCCGCGCACGGGACGGCGACGCCGCGGTGCTGGGACTGCGGTACGTGATCTTCGGCGGCGAGGCGCTGGACCCGGGTCAGCTGGCCGAATGGCTCTCCCGCCACGGGGATTCGGATCCGCGGTTGGTGAACATGTACGGGATCACCGAGACCTGCGTGCACGTGACCCACTGCCCACTGTCGCGGGCACCGGGGGGCGGGGCGTCCGGGGCATGGGGTCGACGGTCGATCGGCCGCGCGTTGCCGGGGCTTCGGGTGCGCGTGCTCGACGAGCGACTGCACGTGGTCCCCCCCGGCGTGGTGGGGGAGCTGTACGTGTCGGGCGCCCAGCTGGCACGCGGCTACCCGCGTCTGGCCGGGGAGACCGCGACGCGGTTCGTCGCCGACCCGTCGGGGTCCGGAACCCGGATGTACCGCACCGGCGATCTGGGCCGGTGGCGGGTGGACGGCGAGCTCGAGTACGCCGGCCGCAGGGACGACCAGGTGCAGGTACGCGGATACCGGGTGGAGCTGGGCGAGCTGGAGGCGGCGCTCGCAGCGGTGCCGGGAGTGGCGTCCGCGGTCGCGCTCGCCGACGAGGGACCCGTCGGGATCCGGCTGGTGGGCTACGCCGTGCCCGCCGGTGGTGCGGCACTCGATCCGGACGAGGTGAGAGCGTCCGTCGCCCAGTCCCTTCCCGGCTACATGGTGCCGTCGACGGTGATGATCCTGGATCGACTTCCGGTCACCGCGCACGGCAAACTCGATCGCGCGAGCCTGCCGCTCCCCGGTGACGTCGGGGACGCCTACGTCGCGCCGCGCAACCCGATCGAGGAGATCGTGGCGGGGGTGATCGCCGACCTGCTCGGGGTGGATCGGGTCGGTGTCGCCGACGGATTCTTCGCACTCGGCGGCAACTCGCTGGTGTCGGCGCAACTGGTTGCCCGGATCAACGACGCGACCGGCTCCGCGCTCGGCATTCGGGACGTGTTCGACGGCCCCACCGTCGGTGAACTCGCCCGGCGAGTCGGCGGGGAGGGCAGCGGCGTGCGGCGGCCTCCGCTGGGTCCGCGCGTCCGGCCGGCCCGGATCCCGTTGTCCCCGGCGCAGCAGCGGATGTGGTTCGTCAACCAGTTCGATCCGCAGTCCCCGGCGTACAACATCTCGTTCTCGCTGCAGTTGGCGGGCGAGCTCGACGCACCGGCGCTGCGGGCCGCGCTCGGCGACGTCGTCGCCCGGCACGAATCCCTGCGCACGGTGTACCCGCTCACCGACGACGGGCCCTGCCAGCAGATCCTGCCGGTCGGGCTCGCGGAGCCCCGACTCGAGGTCGTCACGGTGCGCGACGCCGACGACCTGCGCGCCCGGGTGCGAGCGACGCTGACACGCGGCTTCGACGTCGCGGAGCAGATTCCGCTGCGGGCACGCCTCTTCCGGGTCGACGAGACGCACCACGTGCTCACCGTGGCGATGCACCACATTCTCGCGGACGGCTTCTCGCTGAATCCGCTGGCGCGGGACGTGGCCGCGGCGTACGCGGCCCGCCTGCACGGTTCCGCGCCGAGGTGGCCGGCGCTGACCGCGCAGTACGCGGACTACACACTGTGGCAACGCGACTGGCTCGGCGGCGAGGACGACGGGTCGTCGCCGCTCGCCCGTCAACTCGAGTACTGGGCCGGCACGCTGTCGGGCCTGCCCGCGGTGCTGGACCTGCCGAGCGACCGGCCGCGGCCCGCGGTCCGCTCGCCCTCCGGCGGACGCGTCGAGTTCACGGTCGGCGAGCGGCTGCACCGGAGCCTGATCGCGCTCGCCCACCGGCACGACGCCAGCGTGTTCATGGTGGTGCACGCGGCGTTCGCTGCGTTGCTGTCCCGGCTCACCGGCTCCGACGACATCGCGATCGGCACCCCGATCGCCGGGCGCGGAGCCGCGGCGCTCGACGACATGGTCGGGATGTTCGTGGGAACCCTCGTGCTGCGATGCGACATCGGTGGAGCGTGCTCGTTCGGTGAGCTGATGCAGCGGATCCGGGAGGCGGACCTGGGCGCGTTCACGCACGCGGACATCCCGTTCGAACGGGTCGTGGAGGCGCTGGACCCGCCGCGCTCGCCCGCACACACCCCGCTGTTCCAGGTGATGCTGGAGTTCCGCACCATCACGCGGCCGGAGCTCGCGCTGCCCGATCTGCGGGTGGGGGACTTCGATCCGGGCGACGCGGTCGCCAACTTCGACCTGCAGCTCACCATGGCCGAGGAGTTCGACGCCGCGGGCGGCGCGGCCGGAATGTCGGCCGGCCTGGTGTTCGCGACCGACATGTTCGACGAGGCCACCGTGCGGACCTTCGCCGCCAGGTTCGTGCGGATCCTGGAGGCGGTCGCCGAGACCCCGGACATGCCGGTGGCGGACATCGACATCCTGGGCGCTGCCGAGCGCGCCGCGCTCACCGCGGTACGGGGCGCGCCCGGCGCAGCGCCGCGCACGCTTGCCGCGATCCTCGCGGCGGGCGCGGCGATCGATCCGCAGCGGGCCGCCATCCGGATCGACGGCCACGACATCTCCTACCGCGACCTCGACCACTCGTCGACCAGGCTCGCCCGCGAACTGATCGCCGCCGGCGTCGGACCCGGATCGGTGGTGGCGCTTGGCATGCCCCGCAGCGCCGAGTACGTCCTCGGCCTGTGGGCCGTCGCGAAAACCGGGGCGGCCTTCCTCCCGGTCGACCCGGCGCACCCACCCGACCGCATCGCGTTCATGCTCGGCGATTCGGGTGCGGTGCTCGGCCTGACCGTCGCGCGGTCCCGGAAAGCCCTGCCCGACGAGCCGAACTGGTGGGTGCTCGACGACCCTGCGACAGCGATCGTCGACGCCGATGCGACACCGATCGTCGACACCGATGCGACACCGATCGCCGACACCGAACGGACCGCGCGGATGCGCCTCGACCAGGCGGCCTACCTGATCTATACCTCCGGGTCGACGGGAATACCGAAGGGCGTCACGGTCACTCACCGAGGTCTCGCGTCGTTCGCCGACCACGCCCGGCGGCTGGGCCGGACGACACCGCGCTCCCGGACACTGCACTTCACCTCGCCCAGCTTCGACGCCTCGATCCTCGAGTTCGTCCTCGCGTTCGGTGTCGGGGGCACCCTGGTGATCGCGCCGCCCACCGTGTACGGCGGCGACGAGCTGAGGGAGCTGCTCGTGGCCGAACGCGTGACCCACTGCTTCCTCACTCCCACGGCCCTCGCGGCGACGGACCCGGCCGGACTCGACGACCTCGCGTGCGTGGTGACGGGCGGCGAGGCGTGCCCGCCCGGTGTGGTCGCCCGCTGGGCCCCGGGACGGCACCTGTACAACGCGTACGGTCCGACGGAGGCGACCATCGCCGCCAGTGTCAGCGATCCGATGTCCCCCGGCGATCCGATCACGATCGGCGGCCCCGCACCGGGATTCCGGCTGCGGGTGCTCGACCGCAGGCTGCAGCCCGTGCCGGTCGGCGTGCCCGGCGAGCTGTACCTCGCGGGCCCGGCGCTGGCCCGCGGCTACCACCGGCGTCCGGGGCTGACGGCCGGCCGCTTCGTCGCCGACCCCGGCGGCGATCCAGGCGAACGCATGTACCGCACGGGTGACGTCGTGCGCTGGACCGCCGACGGCCCGCTGGTCTACCTGGGGCGCGGCGACCGGCAGGTCAAGGTCCGCGGCACCCGCATCGAGCTCGGTGAAGTCGAATCGTGCCTGACGGCAGACGGATCCGTCGCACACGCTGTGGCCGACGTGCGCGCGGTCGGGCGCGGGGGCGACCGGCTGATCGGGTACGTGGTGGCCGCCCGCGGAGCCGTGGTGGACACCGCGCACCTGCACGAGGCCCTCGCCGCGCGGCTGCCCGCGTACATGGTTCCCGCGCACATCGTGGTGCTCCCCGAACTTCCCATGACCGTGCACGGCAAGCTCGATCGGACCGCGCTGCCGACGCCCGATCTCGCAGTGGAGGCGTCCGCCGGCCGGTCCCCGAGGAATGCGGCCGAGGAGAACCTGGTGCTGCTTTTCGCGGAAGTTCTCGGACTCGACACGGTCGGCGTGGAGGACTCGTTCTTCGCGATGGGCGGAGACAGCATCATGTCCATCCAACTGGTGGCGCGAGCGAAGTCGGCGGGACTGCTCCTCACACCGAGGGACGTGTTCGACCACCCGACCGTCGCCGGGCTCGCCGCGGTGGCGGACTCGCACACCGCCACACGCCACCCGACCCTCGACGAGCTGCCCGGCGGTGGCGTCGGGGAGGTGCCGATCACCCCGATCCTCGCGTGGATGCTCCGCCGCAGCGCGGGCCGGATCGGCCGGTTCTCCCAGTCGGTCCTGCTGGTACTGCCCGACGGGGTCGACCGGCCCACGCTCGAGGCCGCGGTGCAGGCCGTCCTCGACACGCACGACATGCTCCGGGCCCGGCTCGGACCGGACAGCGGCACCGACGGTGACACACCCCGTCGCTCCGCTCGCCCGGATGACACTCCCCGTCGCTCCGCTCGCCCCGGTGGCTGGCGGATGACGGTTCCCGGCCCCGGCAGCGTCACCGCCCAGGACGTTCTGGCGCGGATTCCGGTGGATTCGGTGGACGACGAGGAGTTCGACGCCCTCGCGGCCGCGGCGGCCGAGGCCGCGGCCGATCGCCTGGATCCGGCCACCGGCACGATGGTGCAGGCCGTGTGGTTCGACGGGCCGTCCGGCACCGGACGACTGCTGCTGGTCATCCACCACGCCGTCGTCGACGGAGTGTCCTGGCGCGTGCTGGTGCAGGACCTGGCCTCGGCGTGGGCGCAGGCGTCGGAGGGGCGGGTGCCCGAGTTGCCCCCGGTGGGCACGTCGATGCGGCGATGGGCCCTCGCGCTGGACGAGGCCGCCCCACAGCGAGTCGGCGAACTACCGCTGTGGGAGCGGATCCTGGGCGGCGTCGCGGATCCGCCGATCGGGTCGCGGCCGCTCGATCCGGCGCGGGACGTCGCTGCCACCAGCGAGGTGGTCACCAGCGAGGCGCCACCAGAGGTCACCGAGGCCGTGATCACGGCGGTGCCGGAGTCGCTCCACGCAGGCGTGCTGGACGGGCTGCTCACGGCCCTCGCGATGGCAGTGGTCCGCTGGCGCAGCGAGCGAGGCGTCGCGCGGTCCGACGTCCTGCTCGGAGTCGAGGGGCACGGGCGGGAAGAGGAAGCGGTCCCCGGTGCGGACCTCACCCGGACGGTCGGCTGGTTCACGACGCTGTCGCCGCTGCACCCGGATCTGTCGTCGATCGACCTCGGCGCGGCATTCGCCGGGGGGCCGGCGGCCGGTGCGGCGGTCAAACTCGTCAAGGAGGCGCTGCGGGCGATCCCGGATCGGGGCATCGGGTACGGCCTGCTCCGCGAACTCGCCGGAGAACAGGGCGCCACGGTGCGCGGGTGGCGCGACCCCCAGATCGTCTTCAACTACCTGGGCAGGATGGCGGGCGTCGACCGGACGGCCGCGGGGGCCGGCGACGATCCGCAGGCGTGGCGGCCCAGCGCGCGGCACGGGCTCGGCGGCGGCCACGACCCACGGATGCCCGCGACGGCCGTCGTCGACATCTCGGCCGGTCTCGTGCAGCGGCCGGGAGGCGCGGTCCTGCAGTCGTCCTGGACATTTCCGGCCGGGGTGCTCGACGCCGACGCAGTGCACCGGCTCGCCGACCTGTGGCACCGCGCGCTGGGAGCGCTCGCGGTGTACGCCCATACGCCCGGTGCGGGCGGGCTCACCCCGTCGGACGTCGATCTCGTCCCGCTCGGCCAGTCGACGATCGACGCCCTCGAGGCACGACGACCCGGGCTGACCGATGTGTGGCCGCTGACCCCGCTGCAGGCGGGACTGCTGTTCCACGCGCAGCTCGCGGAGCATTCGGTGGACGCGTACACGGTCCAGCTCGTCGTCGGGTTGCACGGCAGGCCGTCGCGCGAACGGATGCGCCGCGCCGCGGGGACCCTGCTCGATCGCCACCCGAACCTGCGGGCGTGCTTCGTCGACGACGACGAGGGCGACGTGTACCAGGTCGTCGCAGGCCGAGTCTCGGTGCCGTGGCGTGAGATCGACCTGTCCGGGCTCGACGGGCCCGCGGCCGGGGAGCGGTGGCGGGAGCTGCTCGCGGAGGATCGGGCGACGCCCTTCGCGATGGACCGTGCGCCGCTGCTGCGCTTCACGCTGATCCGGACGGGCGCGGACGAGCATCGGCTCCTGCTCACCCACCACCACATCCTGCTGGACGGCTGGTCGACGCCGCTGCTGCTCGCGGAGCTGCTCACGCTGTACGGCACGGAAGGCGAGCCACCGTCTGGCACGCACGGCGCGCCTGCGCCGGTGGGCGACTACCGCGACTACCTCGCGTGGCTGACCGCGCAGGACCACGAATCCGCCCTCGGCGCCTGGAACAGCGCCCTCGCGGGCGTCGACGGGCCGACGCTGCTCGTGTCGCAGGCCGAGCCGGTGCACGCTCCGCAGGCGCCGCTCGACGCCGCGGTGAGTGCGGCCGAGCCCCGGGAGGTGCGGCTGACACTGCCGGCCGACGAGACCGCGGCGCTGGTGGCGGCGGCCCGCGAACGCGGGGTGACGGTCAACACCGTCGTGCAGGTCGCCTGGGCGCTGGTGCTCGGCACGCTGACCGATCGCACCGACGTGGTTTTCGGTGCGACGGTCTCGGGTCGCCCGCCGCAGGTACCGGGGATCGAGTCGATGATCGGACTGTTCATCAACACCGTGCCGGTGCGGGTCCGGTTCGACCCCCGCGAAACCGTCGGTGAACTGCTCGACCGTGTGCAGGCCGAGCAGGCGGCGATGCTCGACCACCACCACATCGGGCTCGCCGAGATCCAGCGGGCGGCGGGTCCGGCGGCGACGTTCGACACCCTGACCGTCTTCGAGTCGTATCCCGTCGACCGCTCGGCCCTGGCACGTGACAGCGGCACCGACATCGCCGGACTGCGGGTGACGGGTGTCGAGGGCTTCGACGCCACGCACTACCCGCTGACCGTGCTGGCGAGCGTGGACGACCGCCTGCGAATGACCCTGAAGTACCGGCCCGACCGCCTCGGCCCCCTCGAGGTGGAATCGATCGCCGACCGGTTGCGGATCGCGCTCGCGACCGTCACCGACGAGACGGCGCGTCCCGTCGCCCGGGTCGACCTACTGTCCGCCCGCGAGCGCCACACCGCCACGCCGATTCGTGGCGGCGAAGCGAGCCCGCCACGTCTGCTGCCCGAGATCCTGGTCGCCGGTGCCGCGGTCGAGCCCGACCGGGTGGCAGTTCGGGCGGGGGAGGTGCAGCTGTCGTACCGGGAACTCGAGGCGGAGTCGAATCGGCTGGCGCGGTACATGATCGGTGCGGGAGTGGGGCCGGGCACGGTGGTCGCGATCGCCCTGCCGCGGTCGGCGCGGTCGGTGACGGCGGTGTGGGCGGTCGCGAAGACCGGTGCGGCGTTCGTGCCCGTTGATCCGACCTACCCACTCGACCGCGTCCGGCACATGCTCACCGATTCGGGCGCCGCGCTGGGGCTGGCCACCGCCGCCGATCGCCACCGTCTGCCGGACGGTGTCCGCTGGCTGCCGGTCGATGATCCCGGCTGCGAGGCGGACGTCGTCGCGCTTTCCGCCGAGGGCGTCGACGACGCGGAGCGGACGGGTGCCCTGCACGTCGACGACGTCGCGTACCTGATCTACACCTCGGGATCGACCGGCCGGCCGAAAGGCGTGAGCGTCACACACCGCGGCCTGTCGGCCCTGCTCGCAACGCAGCGTGACCGTTACGCGATCCCGGCGACGGCGCGGTGCCTGCACGTGTGCTCGCCGAGTTTCGACGTCTCGGTGCTCGAACTGTTGCAGGCCGCGACCGCGGGCGCGACCCTGGTGATCGCGCCGCCCGGCGTGTACGGCGGCGCCGAGCTGGCCGAACTGCTGCGCCGCGAGCGGATCACCCACGCCTGCATCACACCTGCCGCACTGGCCACCGTCGATCCCGACCGGCTCGACGCCCTCGACGTGCTTGTCGTCGCGGGCGACGCCATCGGTCCCGAACTGGTCGCCGACTGGGCGACGGGACGCACGATGCTCAACGGATACGGGCCGACCGAGTCGACGATCCTGACGACGATCAGTGTGCCGCTGGTGCCCGGAGCGCGGGTGCCGATCGGGGCGCCGGTGCGCGGCACCGACCTGCTCGTCCTCGACCGCTTCCTGCGGCCGGTTCCGGCCGGGGTGCCCGGCGAGTTGTACATCGCGGGAGCGGGATTGGCCCGCGGATACCACCGCCGGGCCGCGCTGACCGCCGCGCGATTCGTGCCGGATCCGCGTGGCGGGCCCGGCGCCCGGATGTACCGCACCGGTGACGTCGTCCGGTGGCGGCCGGACGGAACACTCGACTATCTGGGACGCAACGACTTCCAGGTCAAGGTGCGGGGACTGCGCATCGAGCTCGGGGAGATCGACGCGGTGGTCGCCGCTCACCCCGGGGTCGGGTTCGCCGTCACGGCAGCGCGATCACGGGAAGCCGGCGACCCGATGGTGGTGACCTATGTCGTGCCGAATTCCGCGGACGGTGTCGACGTCGCCGACGTCATGGACTTCGCGGGCAGGAGCCTGCCCGCGCACATGGTGCCGACGACCGTGGTGACGCTCGACGAGGTGCCGCTCACCCCGGTGGGCAAGCTTGACCGCGCGGCGTTGCCCGAACCGGACTTCGCCTCGTTGACACCGCGATTCCGGGAACCGGGCAACGCAACCGAGGCGGGGTTGGTCACCGTGTTCGCCGACGTGACCGGTGTCGACCGGGTCGGAGTCGACGACGACTTCTTCGTGTTGGGCGGAAACTCTCTCAGCGCGACGCGGGCCGTGGCCCGCATCAACCGGGTGCTCGCCACCGGGATCGGGGTGCGCGACCTTTTCGAGTGCCCGACCGCGTCCGCGCTCGCGCCGCGGTGTGCGCGCGCTGTCGCACGGCCCACGGACGAGTTGCGCACGGGCGTACGGCCCGACCGCATCCCGCTGTCGCTGGCGCAGGAACGCATGTGGTTCGTCAACCAGTTCGATCCGGCGTCCGCCGCATACAACGTGCCGATGGTGCTGCGGTTGTCGGGGAGCCTCGACGCCGCGGCCCTGCGCCGCGCGCTGATCGACGTGGTGGAACGCCAGGAAGCGTTGCGGACGGTGTTCCCGTCCCAGCCGGCCGCAGGCCTGTCCCAACCGGCTGCAGGCCTGTCCCGGCATGCTGCCGGACCGGTCCAGGTGATGGTGCCCGCGCCCGGTGTGGTCGGGGACCTGACGCCGGAGCCGGTCCCCGCGGATCGGGTGGCCGCCCGCATCGACGAGATCGTGCACGAGGGATTCGATGTGGCACACGAGGTTCCGGTGCGGGTCCGTCTGCTGCGCACCGCGGCGGACGAGCACGTTCTCGTGCTGGCGGTCCATCACATCGTGGCGGACGGCTTCTCGATCGGCCCCCTGGCTCGTGACGTCGCGACGGCGTATGCGGCACGTGTCGGCGGCGGCGCCCCGAACTGGGGGACGCTGCCGGTCCAGTACGCGGATTTCGCCGTGTGGCAGCGCTCGACACTGGGGTCGCCCGGCGACCCGGACTCGCGCATCGCCGGCGAGCTCGCCTGGTGGGAGGGCCGGCTGGCGGGGGCGCCGCCGGTGACCGGGTTGCCGTTGGACCGCCCACGGGAGATCCGGCGCTCGACGCGCGGCGGACGGGTCCGGCTGTCGGTGGGTCCCGGCGTCCACCGCGCGCTCGTCGCCCTCGCCCGCAGGCACGATTCGACGGTGTTCATGGTGGTGCACGCCGCGCTCGCCGTGCTGCTGTCCCGGGTGGGGGCGGGCCGTGACGTTGTGGTCGGCACCCCGGTCGCCGGGCGCGGCGAGGCCGAATTGGACGACCTGGTCGGCATGTTCGTGAACACCCTGGTCCTGCGAACCCCGGTCGATCCCGCGGCGTCGTTCGATGCGGTGCTCGCCGGGACACGAGACGCGGACGTGGACGCGTTCGCGCACGCCGACGTGCCGTTCGAGCGGCTCGTGGAGCGGGCGAGTTCGGCGCGGTCGACGTCGTACGCTCCGCTGTTCCAGGTGATGCTCGAGTTCCGCAACGTCGACCGCCCCGACGTGCGGCTGCCGGGACTGACGGCCCGGGTGGTCGACGTCGAGATGGGAGAGATCAAGTACGACCTGCAGTTCGGAATCGGGGAGCGGTTCGACGGCTCCGGGGCGGCGGCGGGACTGACGGGCGACGTGCTGTTCGCCGCCGACGTGTTCGACGAGGCCACTGCGACGGGCCTGGCGGACATGTTCGGTCGGGTGCTCGCGGCCGTCGCGGCCGATTCGTCCGTCCGTGTCGGCGACATCGACGTCACGGGCGCGTTTGCACGCGAGGTGGTGGCGAAACTTGCGTCCGGGCCGGAACTCGCCGCACCTGCGGAGGGGACGCTGCCGGCGGTGCCGGCGGAGGGGACGCTGCCGGCGGTGCCTGCGGAGGCGACGCTGCCGGAGCTGTTCGCCGCGGCGGTCACTGCAGGCCCGGACGCGATCGCCGTGGTCGATGGGGGCACGCGGGTGACGTACCGAGAACTGGACGAGCGTTCGAACCGGTTGGCGCGCTGGCTGATCGATCGGGGCATCGGACCGGAGTCCGTGGTCGCCGTGATGATGGGACGGTCGGCCGACCTGGTGGCCGCGCTCGTCGGGGTCGCGCGGTCGGGTGCGGCCTACCTGCCGGTTGACCCGTCGTATCCGGCGGCGCGCATCGGGTTCCTGCTCGACGATGCGGCACCGGCCTGCGTGCTGGTCGACGCCGGTGTGCCGCCGGATCTCGTGGACGGGAGCGTCGGCGGCGCCGGGGCTCCGGTGGTGCGTCTCGACCGCCCGGAGATGCGTGCACAGCTGGATGCCCTGGACGCCGCGCCGGTGACCGATGCCGACCGGACCGGTCCACTGCACGCGGATTCAGTCGCGTACGTGATCTACACGTCAGGGTCGACCGGCAGGCCGAAGGGCGTCGCGGTGTCCCACCGGAACGCGGTGACGCTGCTGACCGGCGCGCGCGCCGTGCTCGGCTTCGGCGGGGCCGACGTGTGGACGATGTTCCACTCGTTCGCGTTCGACTTCGCCGTGTGGGAACTGTGGGGGGCGTTGGGTTTCGGTGGCCGGTTGGTGGTCGTCGACCACGACACCGCACGATCCCCGGACGAGCTGAGGCACCTGCTGGTGTCGGAGTCGGTGACGATGCTCAGCCAGACGCCGTCGGCCTTCCACCAGTTCGCGCAGGCCGACGCCGCTGCCGATGCCGAGGGCGGAACCCTCGCACTGCGCTGGGTCGTGTTCGGCGGCGAGGAACTGGACGTCACCCGCCTCGCGGGATGGGTCGAGCGGCACGGTGCCTCGGTGCCGGCGCTGGTGAACATGTTCGGGATCACCGAGACCTGCGTGCACGTGACGTGGCGGGTGATCGACGAAGAGACGATCGTCGGGCCGCGCCACGCCGGATCCGTGATCGGTCGCGGGCTCCCCGGGGTGCGGGTGTGGGTGCTCGACGACCGCCTGCGGCCGGTGCCGATCGGGGTGGCGGGCGAACTGTACGTGTCCGGCGCACAGGTGGCGCGCGGCTACCGGGGACGACCGGGCCTGACCGCGGGACGCTTCGTCGCCGACCCGTTCGGGGCGTCGGGCCGGATGTACCGCACCGGCGATCGCGCACGCTGGAACTCGCACGCCGAGCTCGAGTTCCTGGGGCGCGGCGACTCCCAGGTCCAGATCCGAGGGTTCCGGGTCGAGCCGGGGGAGGTCGAGTCGGCGCTGTCCGCGGTTCCGGGTGTCGCCTCCGCCGTGGTGCTCGCGCGGCCCGGGCCCGTCGACGGCGCCGCACGCCTGGTGGCCTATGTGGTCCCCGAATCCAGTGCCGACCTCGATCCGGCTGCGGTCACCGAGGCCGTCGGCCGTCGGCTGCCCGGACACATGGTGCCGTCCGTGACGACGGTCCTCGCGGAGTTCCCGATCACCGCACACGGCAAGGTCGACCGCACCGCACTTCCCGAACCGCGACCCGAGACCGTCGGCGGGCGAGCACCCCGCACCGGCACCGAGCACGTGCTCGCGACCCTGTTCGCGGAGATCCTCGGCGTCGAGTCGGTCGGTGTCGACGACTCGTTCTTCGGGCTCGGTGGCGACTCGATCATGTCCATCCAGCTGGTGTCCCGCGCGAAGGCCGCGGGGGTCACCTTCACACCCCGCGACGTGTTCGAGAGCCGCACCGTCGCCGGCCTCGCCGCGGTCGCCGACCTCACCGATTCCGAGCGCGTGGTCGTGCTGCCGGAACTGCCGGGCGGCGGCGTCGGCGACCTGCCGCTCACCCCGATCATGCGATGGATGATCGAGCGCGGTGGCGACTTCCGCCGCTACTCCCAGTCGGTTCTGCTCGCCGTGCCCGGCGGAATCGACGGTGACACCCTCACCCGCGCGGTGGGCGCCGTCCTGGACCGGCACGACATGCTGCGGTCCCGGCTGCGCCCGGACGCGCGTTCGGTGTGCGGGTGGCGGCTCGAGGTGCGGCCGACGGGGGCGGTGCGCGCCGACACGGTGGTGCGGCGGATCCCGCTCGACTCGGTTGCCGGAGCGGACTTCGCCGCGTCCGTCCGCGGCGCACTCGAGGAGGCCGCCGACCGGCTGGACCCGGAGTCCGGCGCCATGATCCAGCTGGTGCACTTCGTCGGGCGCGACGCGGCCCGGCTGCTCGTCGTGGCCCACCATCTCGTGATCGACGGGGTCTCGTGGCGGATCCTGATTCCCGACCTCGCGCTCGCCGCTGCGCAGGCCGCGGACGGCGCGGAGCCGGATCTGCCTGCGACCGGCACGTCGATGCGCACCTGGGCGGCCGGGCTGGTGCAGGCGGCGCAGGGCCGCACCGGCGAGCTGGCACTGTGGCGGTCGGCCGTCCCCGGAACGTCGGCGGTACGCGTTGTGGGTGAACTCGATCCGTCGGTCGACGTCGTCGGCACCCTCGACCGCGTCGAGGTGGAGCTGCCTGCCGACGTGACCCGAAGCCTGACGACGACGGTGCCGCGGGTGTTCCACGGATCCGTCGACGACGGACTGCTCACCGCGCTGGCCCTCGCGCTCGTGCAGTGGCGGCGCGGCCGCGGTGTGGAGACCGACGACGTCACGGTGGCAGTGGAGGGACACGGCCGGGAGCCTCAGGTGGTGCCCGGCGCCGACCTGTCCCGCACGGTGGGGTGGTTCACGTCGATCCACCCGGTGCGGCTGGACCTGTCGGGCGTCGACATCGACGAGGCCCGCAGTGGTGGTGCCGCGGCCGGTGCGGCGGTCAAGGCGGTCAAGGAACAGCTGCGCGCGGCACCGGACCACGGGATCGGGTACGGCCTGCTCCGGTACCTCGGCGACGAGACCCGGCCGGAACTGGACGGTTCGCCCGAGCCGGAGATCAGCTTCAACTACCTCGGTCGGCTCGATCGCGGCTCCGATCCGCGCGGCGACGGACACTGGCTCCCGGTGACGGAATCCGGCCTGTCCGACGCCGCGGCGGCGACCATGCCGGTGGCCTTCGCGATCGACGTCAACGCGATGACGGTGCCCGGCCCGGACGGCCCCCGGATCAAGGTCACGTGGGCCTTCCCGCGCCGCGTGCTCGATGCGAACGAGATGGAACGGCTGGCGCAGGAGTGGATCGTCGCTGCCCGGGCGATTGCCGCCCAGGCGAACGCGCCGGGTGCGGGCGGGCGGACGCCGTCGGATCTGGCCCTGGTGCACCTGGACCAGTCCACGATCGAGCGGTTCGAGGAGCGGTTCCCGTCGCTGTCCGACGTGTGGCCGCTGACTCCGATGCAGCGCGGCATGTTCTTCCACGCCGAACTCGCCGACACCTCGCTGGACGCGTACCTGGTGCAGCTGCTCCTCACCCTCGGCGGCGACGTCGACTCCCGGCGCCTGCAGCGAGCGGTCCAGGCCGTGGTCGACCGGCACGCGAACCTGCGGACGGCGTTCGTGCGCGCCCCGGACGGGGAGGCCGTGCAGATCGTCCAGGACGGCGTGGCCGCGCCGTGGACGGAGACGGATCTGCGCGCGTCCACCGACCAGTCGGCGGCGGCGCGGTTCGGTGAGATCCTCGCCGAGGACCGCACCCGTCCGTTCGCCATGGCGACACCGCCGCTGCTGCGAATCCGTCTGGTGCGCTTGCCCGACGGAACGTGCCGGCTGGTGCTGACCAACCACCACATCCTGCTCGACGGGTGGTCGACACCGCTGCTGCTCGCGGAGCTCGTCAGCCTCTACGCCACCGACGGCGACCCGTCCGCGCTGCCGCCGGTACGGCCGAACCACGGCTATCTCGCATGGCTCGCGGCGCAGGACCGCTCGGCGGCGCTGCACGCGTGGGCCGACGCCCTCGGCGGACAGGACGAGCCCACTCTGCTCGTCCGTGAGGGCTCCGCCACGACCGCACAGTCCACCCCGTCCCTGGACGTGCCGTACGAGTTGGACGTGGCGGCGACCGGGCGACTGCGCGCCCTCGCGCAGGAACGCGGGGTGACGCCGGCCACCGTCGTCTCGGTCGGATGGGCGATCGTCCTCGGACTCCTCACCGGCCGCGACGACGTCGTGTTCGGCGCCACCGTGTCCGGGCGGCCCCCGCACGTGCCCGGCATCGAATCGATGATCGGATTGTTCATCAACACGGTGCCGGTCCGGATCCGGCTCGATGCCGCGGAGACACTGGGTGCGCTGCTCGACAGGGTGCAGGCGGAGCAGGCGTCTCTGCTCGATCATCACCACGTCGGGCTCACCGACATCCAGCGTGAATCGGGACCGGGTGCCGTCTTCGACACGCTCACCGTCTTCGAGTCCTACCCCGTGCCCGGCGAGCTGTCCGCGACCACCGACATCGCGGGGATGCACGTGATCGGCATCGAGGTCCGCGACTCCGCCCACTACCCGCTGAGCGTGGTCGCGTCCGCGACCGACCGGCTCCGCCTGACGATGAAGTTCCGCCCGGACCTCGTGGGCCGGACCGTGGTCGACGCCGCCGCCCGCCGGCTCCTGCACGTCCTGCGCGCGATCGGTGCCGATCCGGGTCGGCGCCTGGCCGCGCTGGACCTGCTGACGGCCGGCGAACGCCGGATGCTGGCGCCGGTACGGGGAGCGCCGCGCAGCGCCGCCCGTACCCTTCCGGAGATCCTCGCGGACGCGGCGGCCCGCAACCCCGACGCGGTCGCGCTGGTGTCCGGGGACCGGAGGCTCACCTACGCGGACCTCGACGCCCGGTCCAACCGGCTGGCGCGGGCGCTGACCGCCCGCGGTGCGGGACCGGAAACCTATGTGGCACTAGGAATTCCCAGGTCCATCGAGTCGGTCCTCGCGATGTGGGCGGTGGCCCGGACCGGGGCCGCATTCGTCCCGGTGGACCCGGACTATCCCGCCGAGCGGGTCGAGCACATGCTCGCCGACTCCGGTGCCGGCGTCGGGCTCACGGTCGCTGCCCATCGGCACCGGCTGCCCGACACGCTGCCGTGGCTGACGCTCGACGACCCCGCGTTCGCGGCGGACTGTGAATCCAGATCGGCGGCGCCGGTGACCGATGCGGAGCGCACGGCGCCTCTGCGCATCGACAATCCGGCGTACCTGATCTACACGTCCGGCTCCACGGGCCGGCCGAAGGCGGTCACGCTGACCCATCGGGGCCTGGCGAACTACGCGGACGAACAGCGGGATCGGTGCGCGGTGACCGGGGACTCCCGGACGTTGCACTTCTCGTCGCCCAGCTTCGACGTCTCGCTGCTCGAATACCTGCTGTGTTTCGCGGCCGGCGCGACCATGGTGATCGTGCCCCGCACCGTGTACGGCGGTGCGGAACTGACCGCGGTGCTGAGGGAGCAGCGCGTCACCCACGCCTTCATCACGCCGGCCGCCCTCGCCTCGATCGACCCGACCGGGCTCGACGACCTGCAATGCGTGATGGTCGGCGGGGAGGCGTGGCCGCCGGATCTGATCACGGACTGGATGCCGGGGCGGCGCGTCCTCAACGTGTACGGGCCGACCGAGACCACGATCGTCGTGAACGCCGAGGACTGTGTGCCGGGGGTCGCACCGATTCCGCTGGGCGGGCCGATCCGCGGCGTCGCCGAGGTGATCCTGGACGCCCGACTGCAGCCGGTGCCGGTGGGTGTCGAGGGCGAGGTCTACATCGCCGGTCCCGGTCTGGCCCGCGGCTACCACCGCCGGGCCGCGACGACCGCCGGTCGATTCGTCGCCGACCCCTTCGGCGCGGCGGGCGGGCGGATGTACCGCACCGGCGACGTCGGTGTGTGGACCGGGGACGGGAGGCTCGAGTACCGCGGGCGCAGCGACTTCCAGGTGAAGGTCCGGGGGTTCCGCATCGAACTCGGCGAGATCGACGCCGTGCTCGCGGCACACCCCGACGTGCGCTTCGCGGTGACACTCGGCCGCCCCGGGCCGGGCGGTGAGACCGTCCTGGTCTCCTATGTCGCCGCCGCCGACGGCCGGGACGTCACCGTCGACGAGCTCCGGGCCCGGTTGTCCGCGCACGTCCCCGACTTCATGGTGCCGACATCGATCGTGGTGCTGGACGACATCCCGCTCACCCCGACCGGGAAGCTCGACCGCCGCGCGCTGCCCGATCCCGCGTCGGGCCGGACAGCGGCCGAGTTCAGGCCGCCGACCAACCCGGTCGAGGAGGCGGTGACCGCGGTGTTCGCGACGGTGCTCGGGGCGGACCGCGTCGGGACCGGGGACGACTTCTTCGAACTCGGCGGCAATTCACTGTCCGCGACCCGTGCGGTCGCGCGGCTCCGGGAGACCCTGGGCATCGAACTGGGTGTCCGCGAGCTCTTCGCGGCACCCACCGCGGCGGCACTCGCCGAGCGCATCGAGCACGGGGCGGCGGGCGCGTCCGGTCGGCCCGTCCTGGAGGCGACCGGACGGCCCGACGAGATCCCGCTGTCGCCGGCGCAGCAGCGGATGTGGTTCATCAACCGGTTCGACCCGGCCTCGCCCGCCTACAACGTCCCGCTCGTGGTGCGACTGTCCGGTGCCCTCGACGCCCCGGCCCTCGATGCGGCCCTCTCCGACGTCGTCGACCGGCACGAGTCGTTGCGCACCGTGTTCCCGGTCGGGCGCGACGGCCCGGTGCAGCGGATACTCCCGGCGGCCGAGGCCGTGCCGGTCCTGCGGCCGGTGCCGGTCGCAGGCGAGGAGGAGCTGGCCCGGCGGATCCACACCGAGGTGTCCGCCGGGTTCGACGTCACCGCCCGCGTGCCGGTCCGCGGGGCGCTGTTCGCGCTCGGTGCCGAGGAACACGTCCTGGTCCTGGTGGCGCACCACATCTCGGTCGACGGATTCTCGGTGGGACCGCTGTCCCGGGACCTGGTCCGCGCGTATGCGGCGCGGGCGGCGGGCCGCGCACCCGAATGGTCGCCGCTGGCGGTGCAGTACGCCGACTACACGCTGTGGCAGCGCCGGCTGCTCGGCGACGCCGACGACCCCGGGTCGCTGGCCGCCCGGCAGCTCGACCACTGGACGTCGACGCTCGCGGGGGCACCCGATCTCCTGGGTCTGCCGACGGATCGCCCGCGCCCGCTCCAGCAGTCGTTCCGCGGCGCCCGAACGGGTTTCGCGATCGAGCCGCAAGTGCACCGCAGGCTCGAGGAGTTCGCGCGGCGTCACGGCACGAGCGTGTTCATGACCGTGCACGCGGCGCTCGCGGTGTTGCTGAGCCGTCTCGGCGACACCGACGACATCGTGATCGGCACCCCGATTGCGGGCCGTGGCGAACCGGCGCTCGACGACCTGGTCGGCATGCTGGTCGGCACGCTCGCGTTGCGCACCCGGATCGATGCGGCGCAATCGTTCTCCGATCTGGTGGCCGCGGTGCGCGAGGTCGACCTGGGTGCGTTCGGGCACGCCGACCTGCCGTTCGAACGCGTGGTGGAGGCGCTCGATCCGCCGCGGTCGACGGCATACTCTCCGATCTTCCAGGTGGCGCTGGAGTTCCAGAACGACACGAGGACCCGCCTCGACCTGCCCGGGCTGACGGTCGAGGGCCTCGCCACACCCTCCGGTGTGGTGAAGGAGGACCTCGAGTTCGTGCTCGCGGAGCAGTTCGACGCGGCGGGCGCCCCGGCCGGCATCGCCGGGAGCATCGAGTACGCGACCGATCTGTTCGACGGCGACACGGTGCGAGGTTTCGCCGAACGGTTCCTCCGGACACTCGAATCCGCGCTCGCCGATCCCCGCGCCGCGGTCGGGGACATCGCGATCCTGCGCGACGACGAACTGCGCGACCTCGCTCCGGCCCAGGGCGCCCCCGACGCCCCGGAGCTGCTCCTGCCCGGACTGTTGACGGACGCCGCGCACGACCCGGACACGGTCGCGGTCGCCGGCGACGGCATCGAGGTGACTTACGGAGAGCTGGATCGGCGGTCCAACCGGTTGGCGCGGCTCCTGATCGGCCGCGGCGTGGGTCCCGAGCGCTATGTCGCACTGGGGCTGTCGCGGTCGCCCGAGTCCGTGCTCGCGGTGTGGGCGGTCGCGAAGACCGGGGCGGCGTTCCTTCCGGTCGATCCGGGATACCCGGCGGAGCGGATCGAGCACATGCTCGGCGATTCCGGGGCCGTGCTCGGGGTGACCGTGGCCGGAGCGCGCGATCGGCTGCCGGACGGCGTCGACTGGGTGGTGCTCGACGATCCCGGCACGGTGAGGTCCGTCGCGGCCCTGCCGGACGCGCCGATCGCCGACGCAGAGCGGACCCGGCCCGTCCGAGTCGACCACCCCGCGTACCTGATCTACACGTCGGGGTCGACCGGCATCCCGAAGGGCGTCGTCCTCACCCACAGTGGTCTGGCGAACCTCGCCCGCGAGGAGCGCACCCGTCTCGGCGTCACCCCGGACGCCCGCACCCTGCACTTCGCGTCCCCGAGCTTCGACGCATCGGTGTTCGAGATGGTGATGGCGCTGAGCGCGGGCGCGACGACGGTGATCGTCCCGCCCGACGTCCACGGGGGCACCGAGCTGGCCGAGGCCCTCGAAACCGGGCGCATCACACATGGTTTCGTCACCCCGACCACCCTGGCGTCGGTGGAGCCCGCGGGGCTCGGCACGCTCCGCGCGCTGGTCGTCGCGGGTGAACCGTGCCCGCCGGAACTGGTGGAGCAGTGGGCTCGGGACCGCACCATGCTCAACGCATACGGCCCCACCGAGACCACGATCATGGCGAACATCAGCGAACCGATGGTTCCCGGTGCGCCGATCACGTTCGGTGGACCGATCCGCGGTGTGTCCGAGATGGTCCTCGACTCGCGTCTGCACCCGGTGCCGTCCGGTGTGGTCGGCGAGCTGTACGTCGCGGGGCGGGCACTCGCCCGCGGCTACCACCGCAGGCCCGCGCTGACATCCGGCCGGTTCGTCGCCGACCCGTTCGGCAGGCCGGGGGAGCGGATGTACCGCACCGGCGACCTGGTCCGCCGACGGACCGACGGCACGCTCGAGTACATCGGCCGCAGCGACTTCCAGGTGAAGATTCGCGGCTTCCGCGTCGAACCCGCCGAGATCGATGCGGTTCTCGCCGCGCAGCCGGGCGTCGGGTTCGCGGTGACGATCGCGCGCACCGGACCGGCAGGGGACACGCTGCTGTGCTCCTACGTGCGTGCGATCGGGACCGCACGCACCTCACCCGCTGAACTCCGCCGCGCTGTGGCACAGCGACTTCCGCGCCACATGGTCCCGGCGACGGTCACGGTGCTCGACCGGATCCCGACCACCGCCACCGGCAAACTCGACCGGGACGCGCTGCCGATGCCGCAGTTCACCTCGGCCGCCTACCGGGAGCCCGCCGGTCCGGTGGAGGCGGCGGTCGCAGGTGCGTTCGCCACCGTGCTCGGAGTGGAGAGAATCGGCGCCGACGACAGCTTCTTCGACCACGGCGGCAACTCGCTACTGGCGACCCGTGTGGTGACCGATCTCCGCGAGTCCCTCGGACGGGACGTCCCGTTGCAGATGCTCTTCCTCGATCCGACGCCGGCAGGACTCTCGCGCCGAATCGGTGAGACGGCCGCCGCGACCGTCGAGGACGCGCTCCGGATCGTGATCCCGCTGCGCGGCACCGGAACCGGCCGCCCGCTGTTCTGTGTTCATCCCGGAATCGGGTTGTCCTGGGGGTACACCGGGCTGGTCCGGTACCTGCCCGCCGAACGACCCGTGTACGGCCTGCAGCTGCCCGCGATCACCGGAGGTCCGGCCTACGGATCGATCGAGGCGCTCGCGCGCCGGTACGTCGACGAGATCCGCGCCATCGCGCCCGAGGGGCCGTACGACCTGCTCGGCTGGTCCCTCGGCGGCGTCCTCGCGCACGCGATGGCCGTCGAACTGCAGCGGCAGGGTGAATCCGTCTCGACCCTGGCGCTCATGGACAGCTACCCGGACGACGGCTCCGACCCGCTGCTCGGACGGCTCGAGCTGGGCGACCTGCTGCGTGGTCTCGGGCTGGACGTCGGTGCGACCGAGGAGCGCCTGACCTACGAGTCCGCGGCGCGTCTGCTGGGCGAGTTCCTCGGCAGCGCTGGGATCACCGCGGCGCACCTGGAGCGGATCAACGACGGCTACGCGAACTCGCGGCTGCTGGTGCACCGCTTCGTACCCGGCGTGTACGACGGCGACCTGCTGGTGTTCCCGGCCGGGCGCGGTCAGGACGGGAGTACCGTGCGATCGGCGCAGGAGTGGCGGCCGCTCGTCACCGGTGACATCGACGAGTGCCCCGTCGACTGCGGGCACAACGAGATGATCGAGCCGCAGTCGCTGGCCGTGATCGGTCCGGCGCTGGCCGCCCGCCTCGAAGGTCGAACCTGAGCCTCGGGAGCGGCCGCCCGGATCACCGCGCGTGGGCGCGGCGGGCGCCTCGCTTTCGTTCCCGGGCAAGGTCCCAGAGGTAGTGGTCGAAGTCGACCTCCATCGTGTGGCGGGGCGAGGCGTAGAACTGCCGCTTGTTGCGTTCGTGCTCGGCCGTCATCTGTGCGCGGATCTCGCCCTCCGGCGGCGGCAGGTACCGGCCGGTGAGGATCTCGGTGATCCACGCGCTCTGGGCCTCGGCGAGCGGCATCACCGCGCCGACCGGTTGCAGGAGCCCCAGGAAGTACAGGCCCGGCAGGTCCGGGTGCACGGTCCGCTTCCACAACGGCAGATCGTTGTCGCGGGCCCGGATCAGATCCGGGTCGAGGAACGGGAAGCTCACCCGGTAGCCGGTGGCCCACACGATCAGGTCCGCTCGCGATCTGCTTCCGTCGGTGAAAACCACTGTGTCACTGTCGAATCGGGCGATCCCGGGGCGTGGGGTGATCGCGCCTGCCTTCAGGCGCGCACGCAGTTGCTCGGACTGCACCGGATGCGCCTGACCCGGCCGGTGTGCCGGCCGCGGCAGGCCGTACCGGGTGAGGCTCCCGGACGCGACCGCGCCGATCCGCAGCCTGGCCGCCGTCACCCACCACGGCATCCAGCCGGGCAGCGCGACCTGGTCGGCCGCCCGGCCGAACAGCATCTTGCGCAGCACCCAGTGGCTGCGGCGCACCGACAGCGTGGTGCTCCTGCCCACCCTCGATGCGTCGACCGCGATGTCCAGGCCCGAGTTGCCCATGCCCACGACCACGACGTCCCGGCCGGTGAGCTGGTCGGCGCTGCGGTAGTCGTGGGAATGGATCTGCGTTCCCGTGAAGGTGCCCGGATAGGCGGGATCGGGCCACCGCGCGTCCCAGTGGTGGCCGTTCGCGACGAGGACGGCGTCGTAGGTGCCGACGTGTTCGCCGGCCGGACCGGTCGTGTGCACCGACCAGGTACCGTCCGGGTTGCGCGTGACGTGCCGGACGGTGGTGTCGAAGGTGATGGTGTGCCCGAACCCGAAATGGTGGACGTACGAGTCGAAGTAGGCGCGGACCTGGTCGTGTCGCGCGTACGGCGGGTAGTGGGCCGGCATCGGGAAGTCCGAGTAGGCCATGCGCGGGCAGGAGGTGTTGATCTCCAACGATTCGTAGCAGGCGGACTGGTCGTTCGGGTTGTCGTAGACCCAGTTGCCGCCGATCACGCTGCCCTTCTCGAAGCAGTCGAACGGGATCCCGGCGAGATAGAGGGCCTTCGCCGCGGCGATGCCCGACGATCCGGCACCGATGACGCAGACGCGGGGGAGAGTCTCGTCGGCCGGGACGGGAGCGGTCACCGGCGGGGCGCGATGTCCGGGTTTCACCAGGTAGGCCACGAGGACCATGGTGACACGAGAGGCGCGGCCCGGACACGGCTTCGGGCCGTTCCGGGGCCTCGCGGGCCTGTGGGTCGCGCACCGGGGCGCGCGGTCCTGTGGAGCAGACTGTGCGCCCCGCGCGAGGCCCATCGGCCGTTCAGTTCGCCGCCGGCGTGATGTTCTGGTTGACGTGGAAGACGTTTTCCGGGTCGTAACGGCGCTTGACCTGGGCCAGCCGGTCGTAGTTGCCGCGGTAGGCGGCCCGGACACGGTCCCGGCCCTCGTCCATCAGGAAGTTGACGTAGGCGCCGCCCGCGGACGTCGGGTGCAGGTCCGTCCAGTAGTCCTTGGCCCACCTGGTGATGGTGTCGGCGTTCGCGGGGTCGGGATCGACGCCGACGATCACGCCGGCCCAGCCGCCGTCCCGGTAGGCGAACGAGGTGTCGTCGTCGGAGACGCGGGCGGCGGCGCCGTCGATCGGGTACATGTGCATCGTCGAATGCCCGGTCGGGAGCTGTGCGCCGAACCTCTCGTGCACCCCGATCGCCGTGTCGCTGATCTCCTGGAAGAAGTCTGCCCGCCAATACCACTGCAGCCCAGCGGGATACAACGCGTCGAAGGCGCTCTGCAGTGCGGTGAAGGGCAGCTCGTGCACGCCGACCAGCATCGGGTCACCGAAGCTGCGGACCGGTTCGAGAACCTGGTCGGCGCGATCGTGCGGACCGGTGTAGCACCACACGATGCCGCACGCCTTGCGACCCCACAGTTCCTCCGGGAACGGCGGCGCAGGCGGGACGGTGAGCACCGAGATCCAGCCGCTGAGCTCCTCGGGCAGCGCGGGCATCAGTTCCCGATACCAGCGCATCACGGCGTCCGTGTCGGCGATGTCGTAGAGGACGGGCCCGCCGATGACGATGCCGTGTTCGCCGATGTCGTGGCAGCGGAACGTGAACGAGGTGACGACCCCGAAGTTGCCGCCGCCGCCGCGCAGGGCCCAGAACAGGTCCGGGTGGTTGTCGGCGTCGGCGTGGACGAAGGTGCCGTCGGCCAGGACGACGTCGGCGCCGAGCAGGTTGTCCACGGTGAGGCCGAACCGCCGGGACAGGTAGCCGATCCCGCCGCCGAGGGTCAGTCCGCCGACACCGGTCGAGGCGAGAAAGCCGGACGGGGTGGCCATCCCGAACGCGACGGTCGCGTGGTCGACGTCGCCCCACACACAACCGCCGTCGACACGGACGGTGTGGTGCTCGGGATCGACGGTGACGCTGTGCATCTGCGACAGGTCGATGACCAGCGCGTCGTCCCACACGCCGAGACCGCCGGCATTGTGGCCGCCGCCGCGGACGGCGAGTTCGAGTCCGTTCTTCCGCCCGTACCGCACGCAGGCCACGACGTCCGCGGCGTCACGGCAGTACGCGACGGCGGCGGGCCTGCGGTCGATCATCGCGTTGTAGACGGCGCGGGACCGGTCGTAGTCGGGATCGGTCGGGGTGACGAGCCGACCACGGAGCGCGGCCGCGAGTTCGGAGTGGTCGAGTGTGGTGGTCATGACGAATCGGTCCTTCGGGGTGGGGTGTCCGTGGGTCGGACGCCATGTGACCGACGCTAGGAAGCCGGCGTTCGCGGAGCGTTCGGGCCGTCACGGCCGGTCCCGAACGGTGCGTTCGAGTTCGTCCCGCCGGCGCAGCACCTCCGGCACCCACCACAGTTCGCTCCGGGCGCGGGCCGCAGTCAGCGCGGCGTCGATCACCGCGTGCGCCGAGTCCAGCCGCCCCGCCCGGACGTGCAGGTCGGCGAGGAGGGAGAGCCAGTACGGCATCCGCGCGAACGCCCCGGTCGCACGCAGACGGTCGATGCCGTCCGTCGCGAGGTCCAGCCGCGACCGCGACCACCCGTCGAGGACCAGTGCCCACTCCCGGTAGTAGGCGAATCCGTACCGCTCGCACAACGACCGCAGTTCGGTGACCGTCTCGCGAAGCGCGGTCGTGTCGCGGCACAACTGGGCGGTGACCGCGCCGTACGCCAGCGCCACCGCCAGGCTATACGGCTGGTCGACGTCGCGGGCCAGTGCGATCGCCGAGGCCGCCGCCTCCCGTGCCTCGACGCAGCGCCCCTGTAGTGCCTGGGCGTGCGCGGACCAGGCCCGGGCGTGCACGTCGAATCGGGCCCCCACCCACAGGGTGCGCGCCCCGCCGCTCAGTTCGTCCGCCGCCGCGAAGTGCCGCAGGGCCTCGTCCGGGTGCGCGAGTGTCACCGCGGCCCCGCCACACGCGAAGTGTGCGGCGCCGGAGGCGTCGGGATCCGCGAGGTCCTCGGCGATCGTGAGCGCCCGTGCCGCGACCGCAGCGGCCTCGGGATTGCGCCCCTGCACGAAACGCGACGACCACAGCCCGACCAGCCCTGCGACGAGCGACGCCCGGTGACCGAGACGCTCAGCGAGGGCCACCGCGCGTTCGAGGACCTCCTGCAGTTCCGGCGACGCGTAGCCGCGGGAAGCGGTCAGCGGCGCCGCCGACGCCTCCAGGACCATCAGCTCCCGGCGCCGTGTCGCCGCGCTGTCCGGCGCGGCCCGGACGGCCGCCGCCGCGGACCGGTGCAGCCGGATGGCCTCCTCGTACGAGAAGGTCGCCGACGCGATCTCGGCCGCCCGCAGATAGTGGGGGACCGCGCGGTCGGGTCGGCCGCCGAGGTGGTACTGGCGCGCGAGCTGGGCACTGAACGGGTCTGGGTCGTCGGCGTGCAGCAGTTCGAGCCCCTGCGCGAGGCGCCGGTGCAGCAGCCACCGGTGCGGTGGGTCGATCCGCGCGTAGGCGGCGTCCCGCAGGAGGTCGTGGGTGAAGTCGTAGCCACGTCCGGTCTCGCGCAGGATCCGATGCCGCCACAGGGCGTCGACCGCGCGGACCACGGCGGGCGGGTCGAGGTCACCGGCCTCGACCAGCAGGTCGAGGGTGACGTCCCGGCCGGCGGCTGCGGTGAGCCCCGCGATCGCCTCGGCGTCCGGACCGGCCCGGGTCAGCCGGGCGTCGAGGACCTCACCCAAACGTTCCGCGGGCACGGTGGAGGTCCCGCCGGACGTCGGTCCACCCGCGCGCATCGCCTCCACGAGGTAGAGCGGGAACCCCCCGGTGCCGGCGTGGAGCAGGGCATGGTCCGTGTCGGACAGGTCGCGGCCTGCGAGGGCGTCCGCGAGCCGGGCGCTCGCGTCGGGGCCGAGCGGGGCGAGGGCGAGTTCGGTGACCGGGATGCCGTCCCGCAGCCGGGCGAGCCGATGCGCGAGTTCGGGCGGTTCGCCGCGTGTCGTCGCGGCGACGAGCAGCGGTGCGTGCGGATTGGCCGTGACGAGATACCCGAGAAAGTCGAGGGTCTCCGGGTCGCACCACTGCAGGTCGTCGACGACGAGCAGGGTCCGGCGCCCACCGGCGAGCAACGCCAGGGCCAGGGCGTCGACGAACCGGTGCCGTCGCCACGCGTCCGCCATCCCGATCGGGGTGTTCGTGGCCGCACGGTCACCGGTACCGGTCAGCCGATCGACCTCGCCGCGCACCCCGGGGTCGAGGCCGGCCACCCGGCCCGCGATCGCCGGTTCCCGCAGCCAGTCCGCGACCGGAGCGAGCGGCAACCTGCCTGCGGCCGCGAAGCACCGGCTGCGGGCGACCAGCGTGCCCTGCCGGCGCACCCGACGCGTCAACTCGGCCACGAGGCGGGTCTTTCCGACCCCGGCGTCACCCCGGACCACGACGAGTTCGGCGTGCCCGGCGCCGGCCCGCTGCCACACCGCGTCGAGGTCGGCGAGTTCGGTGTCGCGACCGACGAGCGGTGCCGCACGGCTTCCGGTGGGCGGCGGTGCGCGATCCGGTTCGCCGCGCTCGGCCCGTGGACCCAGCAGCCGCTCGAACGACGACCGGGTGGCGGGGTCGGGATCGACGCCCAGTTCCCGCTCGAGGACGGCCGCGCAGCGGTGGTACGTGCGGACCGCGCCGGCGCGGTCACCGAGTTCGGCCTGCAGCGACATCAGCGTCCGGTACCCGGATTCCTCCAGGGGCCGCAGCGCGACCCGCCGGCGCGCGATCTCGATCGCCCCGGGAAGGTTCCCGGTGCGGGCGCGGACGTCGACCAGCAGGTCACACAGCTCGACGCACCGCTGTTCCAGGTCGTTCCGCGTGTCGGCGGCCCAGTCGCCCTCGCCTGCGGGCAGGAAGGGCCCCCGGTACAGGTCCACCGCCGTGGCGGCGTGCGCGTCGATGGCGTCGTCGTCACCGCGCTCGGCCGCGGCCCGGGCCGCGCGGGATTCGCGAGCGAACACGCGGGCGTCGACGCGCACGCCGTCGGTGTCGCGCCAGCACAGGTCGGTGGCGGACACGACCAGGGACGGCGCGTCGTGCAGCGTGCGGCGCAGGTGGTGCAGTTCGCGGCGCAGGTTCGTCAGTGCCTGACCGTCCGGGGAGTCGGGCCAGAACGTCGCCGCGATGCGCTGTCGCGGCTGCGGAATCCCGGCGTGTGCGACCAGATACGCGAGCAGCTCCACCGCGCGCGGCGACCTGGACACGGCGTCCCCGGACTCCGTGTCGATGATCGCCTGTTCGCCCAGGAGGGCGACGTGCAGCATGGCGCAGCCTCCTGGGAGTTCAGGGTAGCCGCGCCGCCGCCCGCACACCCCGGCCCCGACGCACGGGATTCGGCGATCACCTCACGGCGTCGGAACCGGGACGCGGCGCGTCACGACGACCGATGCGTCCGTTCCGGTCGAGCTCCAGGGTGACGTCGACACCGAGCCCGTCCAGAAACTCGTCGTCGTGGCTGACGACCAGAATCGCACCGCGGTAGCCGTCGAGTGCCTCGGTGAGCTGCTCGACGCTGGAGATGTCGAGGTTGTTCGTCGGCTCGTCGAGAATCAGCAGTTGCGCGGGTGGCTCGGCCAGCAGCAGCGTGGCGAGTGACACGCGAAAGCGTTCACCACCGGAGAGCGTGGCGACGGGCCGGTCGACGCTGTTACCGCGGAGCAGCAGGCGGGCGAGCTGATTGCGGATCGTGGCGACGGGTGTTCCGGGCGCGACCTCCCGAACGTTCTCCAGTGCGCTCGCGGCTTCGTCGAGGTTGTCGAGTCGCTGAGGCAGGTACCCGAACCGGTCGGTGAGCAGCGCACCGTGCGCGCGCCCCGAGAGTTCGGCGGTCCCGCGGACGAGTTGTTCGAGCAGGGTCGACTTCCCGGCGCCGTTGGGGCCGACGAGCGCGACGCGCTCGGGTCCCTGGATCACGATCGTCCGGTCTCCGTCGTGGAACTCGGCGATGCGCCGGCTCCGCGGCACGTCCGGGTCGGGGAGTGTGAGGTGGATGTGTTCGTCTCGCCGCACACGAGCGCCGGCCGCATCGGCGGCCGCCTGTGCGGCGGCGACCTTGTCGTCGAGTGTCGAACGCATCGCCCCGGCGGATGCCTGTGCCCTGCTCGCGCGGTTTCCGGCGAGGATCCGGGGGATACCGCCGTCCTTCTGGGTCTTCTTCGCAGTGCGTTCGCGTCGGGCCAGCTTGGTCTCCGCCTCGGTTCTCTGACGTCGCTCGACCTTGAGTGCCTGCTGGGCCGAGCGGGCTTCCTGCACGGCGGCGGCCTGCTGCTGCTCGACATGCTCCTTCCACGCGCTGTACGGGCCGCCGAACGTCTCGAGATCGGCGCTGTGCAGTTCGGTGGTGCTCTCCATGCGTTCGAGCAGTTCCCGGTCGTGGCTGACCACGACGAGAGTGCCGGGCCACGAGTCGACGAACTCGGCGAGCTTCGCGCGGGTGGGACGGTCGAGGTTGTTCGTGGGCTCGTCGAGCAGGGTGATCGGAGTGCGGCGGATCCGCAGGCCGGTGACGGCGATGAGCATTGCCTCCCCGCCGGAGACCTCGTCCACGCGACGGTCGAGATCCGCAGCGGTGAAGCCGATCTCGTGCAGGCCCTCGTCCGCACGCGACTCGATGTCCCAGTCGTCGCCGATCGTGCGGAAGTGCCGCTCGTCGACGTCGCCGGACTCGATCGCGCGGAGGGCGGCGCGGATGCCGTCGATTCCGAGGAGTTCCGCGACGGTCGCGTCCTTCCCCAGCGTCAGCGTCTGCGGCAGGTAGCCGACGTCGCCGGCCGTGTCGATCCGCCCCGACGTGGGAGCGAGGCGGCCGGCGACGAGGCGAAGCAGGGTGGACTTTCCGGCACCGTTGCGGCCGACGAGGCCGGTGCGTCCGGGCGTGAAGGTGCCGCTCACGTTGTCGAGAGCGATTGTGCCGTCCGGCCATTGGAATGTGACGTTCTTCAGGGTGACGGCGGACTTCGTGGACATGATCGGGGATCTCCTTCGGCGGCTGTGGCTGATCAGCAGTGCTGATGGAAGCGACCGATCACGGGACGTCGTGGAGGAACCGGGCACATGCCCGGCCGCGCACGCCGACAACGCAAGCCGAACGGAACCGTCGTGGCGCGACACAGCCGGACGGCCCGGGACAGCCGACATCGTTCGGTGGCAGGACGTGACCGATGATCGGTGCGACGCGAACGTGCCGGGGTGGCCCGGTCAGAAGGGAACGGCAAGGACCGCAGGGTGCGGTTCGGGAACCCCTGACGAATGGGTGAGGTCATTCACTGCGGGCGCACTCGGCGCCCTCTTCGCGTGAAAGCCACCGGCAGTTCGGTGGCTAGATTCTGTCGACCTCGATGTCCATGGGCGCCAATATAACAGCCGGTTCCGGCTCACACCCCCGCCAGGTCCAGCCCGCCCGGCTCGAGCGCTCGCCGCCGGAGCGGGGATCCGAGTGCGCGGGCGAGGTCGGTGCCGTCGTGCTCGGACAGCAGGGTGCCGCCGTCCCACACCATCAGCGTTGCGCTGACCGAGTGCTCGGGCGTCGAGTGGGACAGGTCGTAGTGCGCGCACCCCGGCACGCCGGCGTAGGTGACCCACAGGTCGTAGCCGGTCATGAACAGGTCCAGGTCGAACTGGACGCTCAGCCCGAGCAGTTCGCTGCGGCCGTTGTCGTCGACGCCGGCGAACGCCTCGTCCAGACCGAGCAGGCGCGGGGCATGCGGATCCGCCGACGAGAGCATCACGTGCGCGGCCGCGAACAGCGGCAGGTGCAGCGACACCGACTGCTCGCCGCCCGACAGCGCACCGTGCCGGGCGACGGTGAGCTTCTCCTCGGTGCCGTCGCCGGCGATCAGGCTGAACGAGAACACTCGCCAGCGCCGGTAGTCCAGCGCCTCGGTGAGGATCTCCGGGTAGGCCCGCTCCGGATGCGCGGCGCGCAGCGCCCGGATCCGGGCGGCGAAATGCCCACGGATGGTGGCCAGTTCGTCTGGGCCGAGCGCGGACGCGTCGCGGTCGAGGAGCTTGGACACCGCGCGGGCGCTGTCGTCGAGGTTGTCGGCGAGGACCCAGTGCACACCGATCGTGTTGCCCGACGACATGCGCCGGCCGCGCATCTCCGCGGACATCTGCGCGATCAGGTCGCGAGCGTCGACGGTGCGTTCGTGGATCTGCTGCGCCAGCCCGGTCAGCAGCGCGTCCTCGAGGATCCGGCGTTCGGACTCGGTGAGCAGTTGCTGCTGGTCGTCGCGGCGCGCGGCGATCATGGCCGCGAAGGCGCCGATCGAGGAGTGCCCCTCGTCGTGCTGGACGGTGACGGTGGTCAAACCGTCTGCGTCCCAGCGCAGTCGGTAGTCCTGGCCGGCGGCGGCGAGGCGCGCGTCGAAGTCCTGGAGCGCTCCGGTGAGGGCGGAGCGGGTCGACTTACCCGCGGCCTCGGACACCTTGACGCCTGCGGTGGCGGCCTCGAGGGCCTCGTGCAGGGCGGAGACCTCGGCAGGCACCACCGGGGCGGGCTGATCGGCATCGGTCTGGATCCGGTACACCAGCTGGTCGCTGGTCAGCCACGCGGCATCCGAGGCGGGCCACGCGTGGGAGCCCTCGACACCGAGCAGTTCGAGGAGGTCACGGCGCGCATACGGAGCCAGACGCTGTGCGTCCGAGCGGGTCTCGGTCACCGCACCGCGCAGCGACTCGACCGCGGCGCCGTGTGCGCCCTCCGCCTTGCCGATCGCCACCACGGCCGCCTCGTGTGCCTTGCGGGCCGCGCGCTGCTCGGCGGTGCACGCGTCGATCCGGGCGCGAGCACGTTCGATCTCGGCGTCGATGTCCTCGGCGCTCGCGCCGAGCGCCTCCCGCAGGGTCTCGAGCCGCTGCACCTGCTGTTCGAGCTTCTCCTGCTGGGCCACCGTCTCTTCCGCGAACTCCTCGGCGACGTCCCGGGCCTCGGCGTGCCGGTCCTCGGCCTCGCGCAGCCGCTCGTGTTCCTTCTCCCGGTCGCGCCGGCAGCGGACGACGAGGTCGCCCTGCTTCTCGAAATGGCGGATCGCTGCGGCGAGGGCGTCGAGGTCCCGCGCCGGGTCGCCGACCCGGTGCCGGGCGGCGGTCTCGCGGAGTCTGCGGTCCTGAGTGGCGAGGTCGGCGATCGCCTGGTCCAGTTCACGCTGGACAGTCGTCGCGGCCTCCTGCCGGGTGCGGAGCGCACCCGCCGCCTCCGCGACCGAACGCAGCGCGGCGAGCACGCCGGTGGCGCGGGGCAGTGCCTTTCCGGCGGCGACGAGCGATGCGTACCGGTCCGCGGCGGCGGACTGCTCGGCGAGCGCGTCCTGCCGCCGCCGGTGCGCCTGCTCGATCGCCGCGTCGAGTTCGGCGATGCGCAACTCGCGGCGCCGCTGCCGCGCGGTGGCGCCGATGTACTCGGCGTCGGGCTTGGTGTGCCGGCCGAGCTGGATGCCCTGCCGGAACCCTCCGTCGGAGCCGACCGCCACGAGCGAGTCCGAATGGGTGTGCAGCGCAATGGAAGCCAGTAGCGCCGCCACCCGCTCCTCGGGCACGGCGGTGTCCGGTTCCGGGACGAGGACGTCGGCGAGTGTGGCGCCCTCCGGCCGGTTGCCCGCGGGCAGCGGCGCCAGGAACAGTTCGGAATCGTGCGCGGGCAGCGGACCGTCCGCGGGCAGCACCCAGCCGTCGAGCAGGTTCGCGGCCGCGAGTGCGGATTCGAGGCCGGCGGCGTCCGCGGCGGGGACGCCGTCGGCGAAGCGGACCAGCCGCCAGAACGGCGCGCCGGGCAGGCCGTCGCGATCGCCGGTGCGTTCCGGGTGCGGCGGCGGCGCGTCGTCGTGCTCGGCGGCGACGCGGGCCCGGTCCGCCGTGAGATCGGCGGCGAGGGCCGCGGACTCCGCGGCTTCGGACTCGGCCCGCGACCGGCGCGCGCGGACGGTGTCGAGGGGGTCGGTGACGTGGTCGGCGAGCAACTCGGGGAAGCCGACGCCCTCGTCGTCGCCGATCGTCTGGACCGACTCGTGCAGCGCGACGAACAGATCGCTCGAGACCCCGACCGTCGCGTACAGCGACGAGTGGGCCGTCCACCACCGGCGGATCGTGGTCTCGCACTCGCTGCGCGCGAGTTTCGCCGCCGCCGCGGCCTCGGTGACCGCCGTGGTCGACGCCTCGAGCAGTTCCCGGCCCCGATCCGCGGCCCGCTCGGCGCGTGTTCGCTCGGTGGTGGCCTTCTCGACGCCGACCATCGCGTCGCGCACGGCCCGCACGTCCCCGGAGCGCTCCTCGGCGTGGCCGCGCACCGCGGAGGTGATCTGGTCGCCTCGGGCGGTGTCGGGCAGCGCGGCCCACTCGATGCCGGCATCCACGGCGGCGGCCTGCAGGTCGTCCTCGGCGCGGGAGAGCGCGTGGGTGGCCTGCTCGACCCGGGTCGTGGACTGGGCGGATTCCTCCGCCCGCTGGGCGAGGCTGGCCTGTGCCTTGCGGGCCTTGTCGGCCTGCTGCTCGGTGGACCTGCGCAGGTCCGCGACGGCGGCACCGAGGTCGTCGAGTTGCTGCTTGCCCTCGTAGGCGCTGGACCGCTGCAGGGTCTCGAGTTCCGCGCGGGCGAGGTCGAGGGCTCGTTCGGCCGCGGTGGCGCGCTCCTCGGCCTCGACCCGTTCCTGCTGCCGTCGGGTCTGCGCGACGGCGGTGTCCCCGACGGCGGTCACGGCGGCGTCGACCGTCTCCAGCCGCCGCGACACCTGTTCGACATCCGTGCGGGCCTGCTGCCGCAGGTACTTCGTGTACACCCCGACGAACGATCGGGTCGCCTGATCCGCCTCGGTGAGCCCCTCGAGGGCCCGGCCGACCTCCTCCATGTCGCTGAACGAGCGCGCCGCCTCGACCACCAGATGGTCGTCGAGCGGGCGCAGGCCGTCGGTCAGCGCCTGCGACAGGCCCTTCGGGTCGAGGTTCTTCGCCAGCTGCGGTCGGCGCAGCGTCAGGATCAGGGTGATCAGCTGGTCGTAGCGCTGCGCACCGAGCCCGAACAGGCGCGCGTCGATCGCCGCCCGGTAGTCCACCGGACGGTCCGTGATCGCGTCGCCGCCGATCTGTTCGGCGAGCTGCTTCTTGGTCAGCGGCTGGTCACCGGCCCCGATGAGCGAGAAGTCGACGCCGACGCGGCCGTCGGCGACGAAGTGCCAGCGGGTGACCTTGTCGTTCTGCCGGGTCGCGCGCATGCCGATCCCGACGGTCACCGCCTCCGGGTCGTCGTCGTTGCCGCGGGCGAACTCCATCCACACGTACGAGTGGGCGCTGTCGTCGCCGCGGTAGAGCAGGTTCGACTTCATCGTCCGTTCCTCGCCGGCGAACGGGTTCAGCCGGCGCGGTTCGATGCGGCCGTCGAGGACGAACGGGAACAGGACCTCGAGTGCCTTCGTCTTGCCGGAACCGTTGGGGCCGCGGAGCACGAGACGGCCGTCGGCGAACGAGAACTCCTGGTCCCGGTAGTCCCACAGGTTGACGATCCCCGCGCGGGTCGGTCGGAAACGCGCACTCGCCATGCGTAATCAGCCTCTACTTCTCGGTGGAAACGACCGGGGTCGGGACGGGATCGGTGGACAGGTCGAGTTCGGGGGCACGCTCGCGCACCGTCACCGTGACACCGCGGTAGCGGGCCAGTGCCGGCAGCACGAGCACCCCGCCGGCGACGATGTGCACCAGCCGCTGGCCGTCGAGCAGGTCCACGGCGCGCCGCCGCAACCCGGCGGTGTCGGCCTGCCACTGCGCGGCGAACGTCCGCCCGAAGCGCTCGACGAGGTCCGTCACGGCGGTCTCGATCCAGCTGTCCTCGACGAACGGGTACAGCGCCGGTTCGATCGGCGCCGATACCGGGGCAGCCGGGGCCGGGTCGGGCGCCGCGTCGCTGAGCTCGGGGAGCAGGCTCGCCTGCGGAATCGCCGAGTCGAGCTGGGTGACCAGATCCGCGGTCCGGGCCATCGGGACCGGGAGCCGCAGCGGTTCGGGGGCGTCGACGTCGAGGATCCGGTCCGCGATCTCTCCGGCCAGCAGGAGCGCCACCTGCGCGATCGTGCCCGTGCCGGGGAACCGGACGTCCGAGAGCCTGCCGGACGCGTCGATCAGGGCGATGCCCTCCGCACGGCGCTCGGCGACCAGCCCGGTGAGCAGCTCGACGTCGGCGGCGGTGCGCGGCAACGCCAGCTGCAGGCGCTCGTCGTCGTCGAGATCGTCCGCGTACACGACCGGCTGCTGGACCAGTGCCCGGCGCACCCGGCGTGCGGTCTCGCGGGTCGCGGACTCCTCGGTCGGCGTGGCGAGCAGGCCCCGGACCGAGGACAGGTGCTGCAGTGCCCGTGGCGGCCGGAACAACGCCACCACCACAGAGCGGTTGATGTCGTAGAGCGCTTCTCCCGCTTCGGGATTCGACGCCCAGCCGGCGGCGTCGCCGTCCGCGATGGCGATCGCCCCGCGGGCGGACAGCCAGCCTGCGGCGTCGACGAACGCGTCCCGGTCCGCGGCCCGTTCGGTGGACAGTTCCACCGACGGCACCTGTGTGGCCTCCGCGGCGACGTGGTCGGCGAGTTCGGAGAGGGTGATCTGGTTGCCCGCCCGTCCGAGTGCGGCGAGCGCCAACGCCAGATAGGCGTAGCGACGACGGTCGAAGGGGCGCCCGTTGGCGGTGCGGGCAGGCATCGTCGCGTCGAGGCGGTCCGCGGCGGTGAACAGGCGCGCGGTGGTCTCGGTGATCTCGAGCCGGTACCCGAACAGCTCGAGCAGGTCGTCGCGCAGTTCGGTGGCCCATCGGCGCACCAGCGGCAGCGCCAGCGGGTCGGGATAGGTGGTCGTGACCAGATGATTGGCCAGCACCACCCGGGCCGCCCGCTGGTACGACTCGATCATCAGCGGGGAGATCTCGCGTGCCCTCACCGCACACTCACCCGCAGCCGGTCCAGGTGCAGGCGTCCGCGCGTGGTCTGCACCGTCGTCGACACCTCGTGGGGCTCGAGGGTCAGCCGGACGCCGTTCGCCGATCCCGTCGAACTGCGGACGGTGCCGCTGACCGGCACCCGTGCCGTCAGTGCGGCGGTCAGCAGGCTCAGCAGCACCTCGGTCTCCTCGTCGTCGAGCGTGCGGTCGTACGCACCGCCCGCGGCGAGGGAACGCGCGGCCTCCGCCCGGGCCCGCTGCGCGGCGAGCTGGGCGTCGCGCAACCGGCGGATGCTCGCGTCGTTGCGTTGCAGGCGGCTCGGCGCCCCGACCGCGGCGTCCCGGCCGGTCTCGGCGAGGGTGCGGGAGATCTCCACCGGTGGCGCCTCCCACCACGACCGCGAGTCCGGGATGATGTCCGCGTCCGGGTGCACGGTGGACAGGTGCCGCGGCCGGCCGAGGTCGAACACCGCCTGGAACAGGGCGTGCGCGGAGTCCTCGGTGGGGGCGGCGGCGAACCAGCCGGCCAGGTGCCGCAGCTGGCTCTCCCGGCTGACGCCACCGCGCCGGGTCTCGGTCACGCGGCGCAGCAACGACAGCACCGCCGCGATCGCGCTCATCGTGCCCTCCCGCAACCGGTCGGACTCGCTGAGCCCGCCATGGGAGTGGCCGTCACCGCCGGCGGGGGCGACGAACCACTGCGTCAGGCCGGCCCACCGGGACGCCCAGTCGGCTTCCCGGTCGGCGACGGACAGGAACAGGCGCTCGTCGCTCGTCGCCGCGCGGGCCAGCAGTGCCGGCACTCCCGTCGACTCGACGGCCGCGATCGCCGCCGCGAGCTTCGGTGCGTACCGGGCCAGATCGGAACTGAACTCACGCATGTGGGTCAGCAGCGCGTCCTTGTGGACGAGGAACTCCTCGGGCGTGATCTCGGTGGTGCGGACCAGGTCCCCGAGCGTGAGATAGAACTGCGCGGCGCGCGTCGCCATGTCCGAGAGCGTGTCGTCGAGGCGCCGCAGCTTGCGGTAGATCAGGTCGCTGTCACCGACGCGGTTCGCGTCGGCCAGTTCGTGCAGGTCGGCGAGCAGGTCGGGCAGCGCCAGCCGGGACAGGGCCGCCTCGTCGAGGCGGGCGCCGATCACGTCCTCGACGGCGCGGAACGCCTGGTATCCGAGCCGGCTGAACTGGTAGACGAAGTGCCGGTTGCGGTACTCGGCGAGCGTCGCCGCCCGCGATCCGTCGTAGCTGCGTTCGAGCACACCCCACTGGTGCAGCTGGTCCAGGAGCGGCGCGATGTCGGGGGACTTCAGCGCGGAGTGGCCGAGCCGGTTCAGCGTCTGCTCGACCTCACCGGCGTGCAGCAGCACCACGTAGTTCGCCCGGGCGTGGTCGAACGCGCGCAGTACCCAGCGGTAGTCGATGCGCTTCTCCGCGGTCGCGAACGCGAACAGCCGCAGCCGGTCGCCCAAGGCGAAGTCGTCCGTCTCGCCTCGGTTCGCGAACGCGTCTCCTGCGTCGGGTGCCGGACCGGAATCGTTCACCGTGACAGGGTAGGGGAGCGGGACCGGGTCACCTAGCCGACCGGCCGAACGCGAGCGGCGCCCGCGCGTGATATCCACCGCTGTCGGGTGGACGTCGTGCGCGGGCGCCGCAGGCGCAGGAGGGATCAGACGGGGACGGGTGCTCCGTATGTCATGACGATGTCGCCGGACGCGGTCTCCAGTCGCGCGTACGGCCGCAGGGTGACCGGACCGATCGCGCCGGAGACGCTGCCGTGGACGCCGCTGATTCGGATCTTCGCGCCCGGTCCGCTGAACTCCTTGGCGTCGACGATCGGGACGTCGGTGATGCCACCCGGCTGCAGATCGAACGTGAAGTTCTGCTGCGGGATGATGTCGCCGAGCAGTTCGGCCCTGCCTCCGACCGCGAGGTCGAGGTCGGGGGCGGTGAGCAGGTTGGTGAGTGCGAGGCCGTTGGTGCCCTCGACTTCGAAGCCGAGTGCGGGCGTGTTCAGTTGGATCGTGGCGCCGGTCAGCGCGATCGGATACCCGACCTGGTAGCCGAACGAGAGCTTGCTGCCCTCCATCGCATCGGCCCCGGGGCCGGTGATCCTGGCCTCCGCGTATCCGCTGTGGAAGAACTCCCGGCTGAGCGGTGAGCTGTCCAGCGGAGGCACAGAGGTGATCTGCGTGTCACCCTGGCTGACCTCGATGGTGTTGTTCTGCGCGTCGATGATGCTGCTGGCGTTGTTCACGACGGCTCCCGCCGTGCCCGTACCGAGCGTGAGGCCGAGTGCTGCGACCCCGGCGACCGCGAGCGCCTTCTTCGAATGCGTACGCCGGTGTCCCCCCGACGTGGAGGCCTGCTGAGAACGACGGGCCCTGCGAATCTCGGTCATGAAATACCTCATCCGTTAGGTCGTTACCAGGTCACGTGCTCGTGCCCGGTCACCGGCTGGGCGCTGATATCCCGATCCACTGCAGACGCTAGTGGATTACACTGCACAATGCGGCGATTTCTCGTGGGTCGATACATGGTGTTCACGAATGATGCACGTTCTCGCGCAACCATGTTCACGTGCAACCGTGCTCAGGAATTGGCTCGCGAGGAGATCGGTTCAGGCACGACTGCGGTTCGCGGTTTCCCAGGCGCGGTCGTAGCGATTGCCTCCGGGCCGCTTCGGATCCTTGCTGCGGTAGACGACGTACGGCCTGCCCAGGTATCCCAGCGGGGCGCTGAACACGTGGACCAGGCGGGTGTACGGCCAGATCGCCAGCAGCGCCAGCACGGTCAGACCGTGCAGCTGGAAGCTCCACGGGACGCCGACCATCAGATCCGGCTGCGGGTTCAGCGAGAAAAGGCTGCGGAACCACGGAGACACCGTCGACCGGTAGTCGTAGTGGCCGAGGACCAGGTTCTCGCCGAGGGTGTTGTACATGCCGGTGGCGATCACCGCGACGAACAGCACGTACATGATCTTGTCGCTGGTGCTGCTCGCCTTGCGCACGCTCGGAACGGTGATCCGCCGGTAGACCAGGATGGCCAGTCCGGCCACGGTCGCGAGACCGGCGGGAACCCCCATCCCGACCGCGGCCACGTGGTACAGCGTGTCCGAAATGCCCAGCGCCGCCGTCCAGCTCGCCGGAATGAGGACACCGCCGACGTGGCCGGCGAGCACCGCGAGAATGCCGAAGTGGAACAGGGGACTGCCCAGGCGAAGCAGCCGCGACTCGTACATCTGCGACGAGCGGGTGGTCCAGCCGAACTGGTCCTTGCGGTACCGCCACACATGGCCCACCACGAACGAGGTCAGGGCGATGTACGGGAGGGTCAGCCAGAGCAGCGTGCTCAACGGGGAACTCCGATCGGGGGGTAGTCGTCGATGTGCGGGTGCAGCGCCGGATCGAGTGCATACGTGTCGAGCCCCACGGTGTCCTCGGGCGGACCCTCGGCCGCGAGCTTGACCACCTGCGCACGGTCGTCGGTGTCGAGGTCGGGCAGCGTCGCGCACAGCGCGTCCAGCACGCTCGCGTACGCGGATCCACCGTCGTGCAGGGACAGTCGCAGCACCTCGACGACGGCGCGGTGGTTGATCAGCAGTCGCAGGCCGCGCGCCGGGTCGGCGGTGGCCGCGAACTCGAGAACCACCGGCAGGAAGTCCGGCAGTTCGTGGTCGCCGAGTTCGAGGCCCGCATTGCGGTACGCGGTCTTGAAGCGCAGCAGCGCCATTCCCCGGTTCCTGGTGTCGCCGTATGCGTAGTACGACAGGTGCAGGCTCGACCGCCGGCGCAGGTCGAACGTTTCGACGTAGCGGGCCGCCAGCGCGATCGGGTCCTGTTCGCGCATGTGGTCGATGCAGGCGCACAGGCCCTCGCCCGCCGGTGCGGGAAGGTCGGAAGCCGCGGCACGCAGGTCGTCGAGCAGATCCAGCGTCGACTGGTGTGGATAGTCGAGGACCAGGGCCGCGATCCGCCACACCAGGCGCTGCTGGGTCTCGGACATCGAATCCGCGACCGGAGCGGCCCGCCGCGACCGCCGCATGCCGAGCACTCCCATCACGAATCCTCCCGCGAGCCGGCAGGGACGAGGCCCTCCGTGCTGCGTCCGTCCCAGTTGAGGAGGTTGATTCGCCGTTCCTTGTTCTCCGGCGCCGCACCGTTGGAGTCCTCCCCGACGAGGTGGAACTTGTCGGCGACGACGTCGAGGGCGGTCATGCCCGGCCCGCCCATCCCCGGGCCGCCGTCGTCGTCGAGGCTGCACCCGGTGGCCAGGGCGTCGAGCCGGTGCGCGTCGGAACCCGCCCCCGTCGGGATCACGTACCGGTCCTCGTACTTGGCCAGCGCGAGCAGCCGGTACATCGCCGTCAGCTCGTCCGGCGTCAACCGGACCGCCGCCGCGACCTCCGGACGGATCGACTCGCCGAGGTTCACCTGACGCATGTGCGCGCGCATCGCGGCGAGCCGCTGCAACGAGGCCCGGACCGGTCCGATCTCGCCGGCGGTGAACAGTTCGGCCAGGTACTCGATCGGGATCCGCAGCGAGTCGATGGCGCCGAACAGGTTGTCGGCGGACTCGCCGTCGTGCCCGGTGTCCGACAGTGCCTCGACCATCGGGGACAGCGGCGGGATGTACCAGACCATCGGCATGGTCCGGTACTCAGGATGCAGCGGCAATGCCACCTGGTAGTCCACGATCAGCTTGTAGACGGGCGAACTCTGCGCGGCCTCGATGAACTCGGCGGAGATGCCCGCCCGCTCGGCCTCGGCGACCACCCGCGGGTCGTGCGGATTGAGGAACACCCCCAGCTGCGACGGGTAGAGGTCCTCGTTCTCGGTGACCGACGCCGCATCGAGCACGGCATCGGCGTCGTAGAGCATCACCCCGATGTAGCGGAGCCGGCCGACGCACGTCTCCGAGCAGATGGTCGGGATCCCGACCTCGATCCGCGGGTAGCAGAACGTGCACTTCTCGGCCTTGCCGGTCTTGTGGTTGAAGTAGATCTTCTTGTACGGGCAGCCGGTGACGCACTGCCGCCAGCCGCGGCACTTGTCCTGGTCGACGAGGACGATGCCGTCCTCGGACCGCTTGTAGATCGCGCCGGACGGGCAGGACGCCGCGCACGCCGGGTTGAGGCAGTGCTCGCAGATTCGCGGCAGGTAGAACATGAACGTCTGCTCGAACTCGAGCTTGACCTTGTCGGACACCTTGGCCAGCAGCGGGTCCCGGCCGACCTGGTCCGGACCGGAGCCGAGGTCGTCGTCCCAGTTCGCGCCCCAGGTGACCTTGGTGTCCTCGCCGGTGAGCAGTGACTTCGGCCGGGCCACCGGGGTGGTGTCCATCGGCGCCGATGCGAGCAGGTTGTCGTAGTCGTACGTCCACGGCTCGTAGTAGTCGGTGATCGTCGGCAGGTCCGGGTTCGCGAAGATGTTCAGCAGCCGCTTGAACCGCGATCCCGACTTCAGGGTCAGCTTGCCGCGCTTGTTCAGCGTCCAGCCGCCCTTCCACTTCTCCTGGTCCTGGTACTGCCGCGGATAGCCCTGTCCGGGGCGGGTTTCCACGTTGTTGAACCACGCGTACTCCACGCCGCCACGGTTGGTCCACGCCTGCTTGCAGGTGACGCTGCAGGTGTGACAGCCGATGCACTTGTCCAGGTTCATCACCATGGCCATCTGCGCCATAACCCTCATGTCAGTACGTCACTTCCTGGTCGCGGCGGCGGATCGTGGTGACCTCGTCGCGCTGATTTCCGGTGGGGCCGTGGTAGTTCAGGGCGAACGACTGCTGCGCGTAGCCACCGATCAGGTGGGACGGTTTGATCATCACGCGGGTCAGCGCGTTGTGGATGCCGCCGCGCTTGCCGGTGCGTTCGGTGCGCGGCACGTCCACCGCCCGGTCCTGGGCGTGGTACATGAACACGGTTCCCTCGGGCATCCGGTGGCTGACGATCGCGCGGGCCACGACGATCCCGTTGCGGTTGGTCGCTTCGATCCAGTCGTTGTCGGCGACCCCGATCTTCGCGGCGTCCACGTCGGACATCCAGATCGTCTGGCCGCCCCGGGACAGGGTGAGCATGTGCAGGTTGTCCTGGTACGCGGAGTGGATCGACCACTTGGAGTGCGGGGTGAGGTAGCGGACCGTGACGCTGCCGCCCACGCCGTTGCCGTGTGTCTCGCCGACCGCGGGCTCCGCGAACAGCGCCGTCATGTCCAGCGGCGGGCGGAAGATCGGCAGCTGTTCGCCGAGTTCGGCCATCCAGTCGTGGTCGAGGTAGAAGTGCTGCCGACCGGTCAGGGTGTGCCACGGCTTGAGCCGTTCGGTGTTGATCGTGAACGGCGAGTAGCGGCGGCCACCGGTCTCGCTGCCCGACCACTCCGGCGACGTGATCACGGGTACCGGTCGGGCCTGGGTGTCGGAGAACCGGATCCGGGTGCCCTCGTTCTCCGCCGCCAGGTCGACGAGCTGGGTGCCGGTGCGTTCCTGCAGGTGTTCGAAACCCTGGGTGGCGAGCCTGCCGTTGGTGGTGCCGGACAGCGCGAGGATCGCCTCCGCGGCGTGCCGGTCCTTCGCCAGCGACGGCCGACCCGCCGCGACACCGGACAGGGCGGTGCCGTTGACGGCGCGCAGGTACTCGACCTCCTCGGTCGGATGTGTGGTGACGCCCTTCGTCGTCAGGCCGAGTTCCTCGACCAGCGGGCCGAGCGCGCCCATCTTCTCGGCGATCGTGGTGTAGTCGCGTTCGACCACCACCAGCTTCGGCATCGTCTTGCCCGGAATCGGTTCGCACTCGCCGCGTTTCCAGTCCAGGACCTTGCCGCCGGGTTGCGCGGTCGCGTCGACGGTGTCGTGCAGCAGGGGGACGGCGACGATGTCGCGCCGGGTGCCCAGGTGCTTCTCGGCGAGCCAGCTGAACCCGCGCGCGATCCGGTGGAAGGCCTCGAAATCGGTTTTCGACTCCCACGGCGGCGAGATCGCCGGCGAGAACGCGTGCACGAAGGGGTGCATGTCGGTGGACGACAGGTCGTGCTTCTCGTACCAGGTCGCCGCGGGCAGCACCACGTCCGAGAACAGGGTGGTGCTGGTCATCCGGAAGTCCAGCGTGGTCAGCAGGTCCAGCTTGCCGTTCGGCGCCTCGTCCCGCCACACCAGCTCCTCCGGGTGCACGCCCGTCGAATCGGACGCCCGCAGGTTCGACCCGGCCCCGAGGAGGTGCTGCAGGAAGTACTCGTTGCCCTTCGCGGACGAGCCGAGCAGGTTCGAGCGCCACACGATCAGGGTGCGGGGGAAGTTCTCCGGTGCGTCCGGGTCCTCCACCGCGAACTGCAGGTGCCCGGTCTTGAGTCCGTCGACGACGTGCTCGGCGGCGTCCTTGCCCAGCCGGGCCGCCTCATCGGCGAGATCGAGCGGATTGCGATTGAACGTCGGGTAGCTCGGCATCCACCCGAGCCGCGACGCGAGCGCGATGTTGTCGGCGGCGGTGCGGCCGGCGAACGCGCCGCTCGCGAGCGGCGACGCCATCGCCTCGGACGTGAACGGGTCGTAGCGCCACTGGTCGGTGGCCAGGTACCAGAACACGGTGCCCTGCATCTGTCGCGCGGGCCGGGCCCAGTCGGAGCCGAACGCGAGGGTGGACCAGCCGGTGACGGGCCGGCACTTCTCCTGCCCGACGTAGTGCGCCCACCCGCCGCCGTTCACGCCCTGGCAGCCGGTGAGCAGGGTCAGCGTGAGGAACGACCGGTAGATCTGGTCGGAGTGGAACCAGTGATTGGTGCCCGCGCCCATCAGGATCATCGACCGGCCGCCGGACCGGTCGGCGTTGTCGGCGAACTCGCGCGCGACCCGCGCCGCCGACGCCGCGGGGACGCCGGTGATGCCCTCCTGCCAGGCCGGGGTGTACGGCTCGTCGGCGTCGTCGTAGCCGGACGGCCAGGTGCCGGGAAGCCCGTCGCGGGCGACACCGTACTGGGCGAGCATCAGGTCGAACACGGTGGTGACCAGTCGGCCTGCGACCGTGCGTACGGGCACGCCGCGGTGCAGGACGCCGGGAGTGTTGGTGTCGTAACGGGGGAGGTCGATCAGGGCGGTGTCGGTGCTGCCGTGGAGGCTGAGGACGGGGTCGACTCCGTCGAGGTCGAGGTTCCACCTGCCCTTGCCGGATTCGGTGAACCGGTCGCCGAGGGAGCCGTTGGGGACGACCGGTTCGCCGGTCGCGGAGTCGAGGAGCACGGTCTTGAACTCGACCCCCTCACCCGTGTGACCGAGGTCGGCGGCGGTGAGGAACTTGCCGGGCACACACGACGGGCCGTGACCGTTGGTCGTCGCATCGGGCGTGCGCGGTTCCAGTGTCACCAGGTACGGCAGGTCGGTGTACGCCTTGACGTAGTCGAGGAAGCGGGGGACCTGCTTGCGGACGAAGAACTCGGTGAGGATCACGTGTCCCATCGCCATCGCCAGCGCGCCGTCGGTGCCGGGCCGGGCGGGCAGCCATTGGTCGGCGAACTTCGTGTTGTCGGCGTAGTCGGGGGAGACGACGACGACCTTCTGGCCGCGGTAGCGGGCCTCGGTCATGTAGTGCGCGTCCGGGGTCCGGGTGACGGGCACGTTCGAGCCCCACATGATCAGGTAGCCGGCGTCGAACCAGTCCGCGGACTCGGGGACATCGGTCTGGTCGCCGAACACCTGCGGCGACGCCTCCGGCAGGTCGGCGTACCAGTCGTAGAACGAGAGCATCGCGCCGCCGAGCAGCGAGATGAACCGGGCGCCGATCGCGTGGCTGACCATCGACATCGCCGGGATCGGCGAGAACCCGGCGACCCGGTCCGGGCCGTACCGCTTGATGGTGTGCACGTGGGCGGCCGCGACGATTTCCGCGGCCTCCCACCACTCGGCGCGCACGAAGCCGCCCTTGCCCCGTGCGGCCTTGTAGGTCTTCGACTTCTCCGGATCGTCGGCGATGTCCGCCCACGCCAGGACCGGGTCCTTGAGGCGTGCCTTGGCGTCGCGGTACATCTCGAGGAGCACGCCGCGCACGTACGGGTAGCGCACCCGCGACGGCGAATACGTGTACCAGGAGAACGACGCGCCTCGGGGGCAGCCACGCGGCTCGTACTCCGGCTTGTCCGGCCCGATCGACGGGTAGTCCGTCTGTTGCGCCTCCCAGGTGATGACCCCGTCCTTGACGTAGATCTTCCACGAGCAGGACCCGGTGCAGTTGACACCGTGCGTGGAGCGCACCACCTTGTCGTAGGACATCCGGTCCCGGTAGAAGTCGTCGGAGGTGCGGCCGCCGATCTGGTGCAGGGTGCGCAGGTCGGCCGACGCCTCGCCGCGCTGGAAGTGCTTGCCGAACCGCAGGAGCGCGTCCGCGTCCAGTTTGCCGGTGGTCTGGGACATATGAGCCTCTCGAAAGGTGAAGTGCGACAGTGCAGGTGGGGTGTCCATCAGATCCGGACGAGGACGGCCCCGTCCCGCACCTCGGCCGGGTACACCCGGACCGGTGCGACGGTGTCGGTTGTGCAGGCCCCGGTGTCGAAGCGGAAGGCGTACTGGTGCAGCGGGCAGGTCACGACGGCGCCGTCGATCTGGCCGTCGGCGAGCGGCCCCGCCCGGTGCGGGCACACCGCGTCCATCGCGCGCACCGTGCCGTCGGCCAGCAGGAACACCGCGATCTGCCTGCCGTCGACCACGTACGTCCGGCCCTCGCCCGGGGTGAGGTCCGAGACCTGCCCCACCGCCACCTCGCGGTCGGTCAGCGCCGTCATCGGACCGGCACCTGGGGAAGCGGCAGCAGGGGGAGCGACGGCTGGAACTGTGCGGCCGACTTCGGCGCGCTGCGCTCGCGCCACGGGTCCCGGTACCCCGCGACCGCGATCGCCATCCTCTCGTCCAGTCCGTTCACGATGCCCTCCTCGTCTCGAATCAACAACGCCTGCAGTCGTTCCAGGCCGACCCGTGGCACCCAGTCGTAGGTGCGTTCGAGCCACTTCGCGTCCTCGCGGTAGTGCTGGATGAACCGGCCCGCGAGCTCGACCACCGCGGCGGCCGAGTCGACGGTGGCGAGCAGATCGCCCTTGCGGATGTGCGCGCCGGCGGCGCCGCCGATGTAGACCTCCCAGCGGCCGTCCCCGACGGCGACGACACCGAGGTCCTTGCACAGGGCCTCCGAGCAGTTGCGGGGGCACCCGGCAACGGCGAGCTTGAGTTTCGCCGGGGTCTCCAGCCCCTGGAACCGTTCCTCGAGCGCGATGCCGAGGTTCGTGGAGTCGCCGAGCCCGAACCGGCAGAAGTCGCTGCCGACACACGTTTTCACGGTTCGCATGCTCTTGCCGTAGGCGTAGCCGGACGGCATGTCCAGATCACCCCACACCTTCGGCAGGTCCTCCTTCTTGATGCCGAGCAGGTCGATGCGCTGACCACCGGTGACCTTGACCAGCGGCACCGCGTACCTGTCGGCGACATCGGCGATGCGCCGCAGCTGGTCGGGTGTGGTGACACCGCCCTTCATCTGCGGGACCACCGAGAAGGTGCCGTCACGCTGGATGTTCGCGTGCACCCGGTCGTTGATGAACAGGGCGCCGCGCTCGTCCACCCAGTCCGGACCCCAGATCGTCCGCAGCAGGGATGCGAGGGGCATCTTCGCGGTCGCGACCTCGACGCCACCCTCGGCGAGCTCCGCGAACACCCGTGACACCGCGCGCAGGTCCCGCTCGCGGATCGCGGCGATCAGTTCCGCCTTCGTCATGGGGATGCACGGCACGTACCAGTCGGCCGCCGGATCCGCCTTCAGGTCCCCGCCCGCGGCGCAGGCGACGATGTCCGCGACCAGGGCCTTGCACGAGCCGCAGCCCTTGCCTGCCCGGGTCTTCGCGCACACCTCGGTCAGCGTCTGCGCGCCGGAATGCAGGCACGCCACCAGATCCCCCTTGGTGACGCCGTTGCAGTTGCACACCTGCGCGTCGTCGGGCAGATCCGCGGCGGCCGTGGCGCCGGCGGTTCCGGCGAGGTCGAACAGCAGCGAGAGCCGGTCCTCGGGCAGCTCCACCTTGCCGTCGAACACCTGGGTCAGCAGCGCGGCCTTGCCGGTCTCACCCATCAGCGTGGCACCGACGAGCTTGCCGTCGCGCACCACCACGTTCTTGTACACGCCGGTGCGGGAGTCGTAGAACTGGACGAACTCGTCGCCGTCGAGTTCCGGTCCCTTGACGCCCATCGCGGCGACGTCGAGTCCGGCGACCTTGAGCTTGGTGGTCGACGACGAACCCCGGTACGCCGCTTCGGGATTCGCGCCGGTGAGGTGTTCGGCGAGGACCACGGCCTGTTCCCAGACGGGCGCGACGAGACCGTACAGTTCGCCGCGGTGCTGGGCGCACTCGCCGACGGCGAACACCGAACCCTCGTCCTCGCAGCGCATCTGGTCGTCGACGACGATGCCCCGTTCGACGACGAGGCCGCCGGCGCGGGCCAGTTCGGTGTTCGGGCGGATGCCCGCCGTGACGACCACCATGTCGGCCGGCAGGCTGGTGCCGTCGGTGAACGCCACCCCGGTCACCGCGCCGAACGGGTCACGCAGCACCGCGGTGGTGCGCATGGCGGTGTGCACACCCACTCCGAGGCCCTCGATCTTCGCGCGCAGCACCTCGCCGCCGCGCTCGTCGAGCTGCTGGTTCATCAGGTGACCGGGGGAGTGCACGACGTTGACGGCCAGTCCCTGGGTGCGCAGCCCGTATGCGGCTTCGAGTCCGAGCAGTCCGCCGCCGATCACGACCGCGGTGACCCCGTCCCGGGACTGCGCCATCTGCAGCATCCCGTTGGTGTCCGCGATGGTGCGAAATCCGAACACGCCGCGGCCGAGCCGTCCGTCCGCTTCGCGCAGACCGTCCATGTTCGGGAAGAAGGTGTTCGACCCGGTCGCGACGACGAGGATGTCGTAGTCGACGACGCGGTCGCTCTCGCAGGTGACGGTCTTGGCGAACCGGTCCAGCCGCACCGCCCGGTCGCCCGCGTACAGGGTGACGCCGTTCTCGCGGTACCAGCTCATCGGGTTGAGGATGATGTCGTCGCCGTCCGCGGCCGCCTCACCTGCGAGGACGTGGGAGAGCATGATGCGGTTGTAGTTGCCGTACGGCTCGTCGCCGATCATGGTGATGTCGAACATGTCCCGGCCGCCGCGCGCGAGGATCTCCTCGACGGTGCGGGCGCCGGCCATGCCGTTGCCGATCACCAGCAGTCGCCTCTTCACGTCACCTGTGCTCGCCATGCAACGAGGGTGCGGCGCCGTGGTGACGCGATGGCTGCCGGGACGTTACGCGGCAATCAGGAACTGCTCACCTGAGCGGAGGGCACGCTGTCAGGGTTCTGTCATCGGGTGGACTCACCGGGTCGGCGACACCCGCGACAGCGAGTCTTCGAGTGTGGATCGAAGGACCTGGGGGAGATGGCGGCCCGTCGGCGGGCAGGGCCGGGGTCAGAGCAGGACCACCACCGCGACGAGGGCGAGCAGGGTGACGATGGTCGAGGTGACGATCGCGGTGAACGTGGCCGGTGCGAATTCACCGGACTCGATCTGCCGGCTGATGGCCCGGTATCGGAAGGTGCCGTACAGGGACACCAGCAGCCCCGCCGCGATCAGGATGATTCCGGCGGCCACGGCGTGGCCGCCGCGGTTCGGTGCGAACTTGGCGACCGCCACGCCGAGTGCGGCGACGCTGATCCCGGTTCGGTGCCACGCGAGATAGGTGCGCTCGTTCGCGAGGTGGTCGCGAGCGGTGCTCCCGGTGTTCGGCTGAGCGGGACCGAAGATGTTGCGGATCATGCGCCCTCCCGAGCCCCCGTTCCCTCATTGTCCGGTATCCGTGGCGTGCTGTCGTCCGGTAACGCCTCCCGGAGCGCTCGATTTCCCGCCCGCGAGGCAGGGGAGTGGCCGTTGCGCTGTCGACGGTGACGGGCGGAGGATGAATGGGAGCCGCGAGTCGGCTCGAAGCCCCTACTTTCGCTCGAAGGTTCGCACCATGTCCACCAAGATCATGTCCACGAAGATTGCCCCTGTTCTCGCCGCGACCGCCGTCACCCTCTCGCTCGGCGTTCTCGTACCTCCCGTCGCGTCGGCGAGTACGGCCGCGACCCCGGCCCTCGGGTCGGTTGCCCTCTGCTTCTCGGTCCCCGTCGGGTCCGCCGCCCTCGTCTGGTGCATCTGAGACCCGGACCGAAGTCTGACGGATTCTCCACCGCCACAAACCGATTCCCGCCGCGCGATTGCGCCCGCGAGATACCGGTGTGAGTGACGCGCGCTCCTCACCGGTCCTCACGGTGAGAGTCGGTCGGGATGCTCGATCGAGCCCGGTCCGTGGCGAGAATGTAGGCGCTGATCACCACGACCCACGCCGGGAACACCAGGGTCACCCAGAGGTTGAAGCTCACGACCACCAACAGAAGCACCGCGAACAGGTAGGTGGAGATAGCCAGCCATCGCGGCATCAGTCCGGTGCGCAGCCAGATGGTGCCGAGGGAGATCATGAACACCGCCGCCATGCGCACGCCGTAGACGTTGTTGACGTGCAGCATCACCTCCCGTCCGAAATACACCAGCCCGTCGGACGGCGGGGTCGACTCCGCGGACACCGCGAGTAGCCCGCCCGCGAGGGCCATCGACACGAACATCGTCGCGAGAAACAGCAGTCCGCTGCCGAGGAAGACGGTCGCGAAGAACCGGTCCTCGAGTTCCCCGAACCTGTCCCGGACGACGCCGATGAACCACAGGAAGGCGATACTCGCGAAGGGGGCCAGGATCAGGGCGAAGGTGATCTGTGACCGGTGGTGTAACCACGGTCCGCCGGTCGCGCCGGGTATCGCCGTGCGCAGCAGGGCGATGCTGGCTGCGAACAGGACACCGAACACGACGCCGGCGACCGCGGCTGCGCGTGGCGTCCGCAGCCGACCGGCCGCGGCCTCGCCCCGCGTATCGGCCATGGATCAATGGTCGCCGAAGTCCCGCCGCGGCACCAGGCATCCGTTCACGCGCCGCGCGGCATCGACATCGGCGGCATACTCGATACGAAGGCGCAGCGGCCGCTACGGAGGGGAGACCGATGGCACAGCCTGCGATTCTCAGCGTCGACGACGACCCGAGGGTTTCGCGCGCCATCGCCAGGGACCTGCGCAAACGCTACGGGGAGAAGTACCGGATCATCCGGGCGCAGTCGGGGGGCGAGGCCCTGGATGCGCTCAAGGAGATGAACTTGCGCGGCGACCCGGTCGCAGTTCTGGTCGCAGACCAGCGGATGCCGGGGATGAGCGGTATCGAGTTCCTCGAGAGCGGCATGGATCTGTACCCCGCCGCGAAACGGGTCCTGCTCACCGCCTACGCCGACACCGACGCCGCGATCGACGCGATCAACGTCGTCGACCTGGACCACTACCTGCTCAAGCCGTGGGATCCTCCCGAGGAGAAGCTCTATCCCGTGCTCGACGCCCTGCTCGACGCCTGGGTGACGTCCGACCGCAGGCCGGTGACGGAGACCAGGGTGGTCGGACACCGGTGGTCGGCACGGTCGTCGGAGGTGCGGGAGTTCCTGGCCCGTCCGACTTCTACGATCTCGTCGTCATCGGGGGCGGGCCCGCCGGGCTCGGCGCGGCCGTGTACGGCGCGTCCGAGGGCCTGCGCACCGTGCTGATCGAGCGTACGGCCACCGGCGGCCAGGCCGGGCAGAGCTCCCGGATAGAGAACTATCTCGGCTTTCCCGACGGACTGTCCGGTGCCCAGCTCGCGGACCGGGCGCGCAGGCAGGCCGCCAAGTTCGGTGCCGAGGTGATCACCACGCGCGACGTCGTTGCCCTGGAGGTGAACGGATCCGCGCGCACCGTCCGGTTCGCGGACGGCGCATCGCTGGACGGGCACACCGTGATCCTCGCGACCGGCGTCTCCTATCGGCAGCTGGCGGCCCCCGGTCTCGCCGAATTCACCGGCCGCGGTGTGTATTACGGGTCCGCGGTGACGGAGGCCGCGCGATGCAGCGGGCAGGACGTGTACATCGTCGGCGGGGCCAACTCGGCGGGGCAGGCAGCGGTCCACCTCGCCCGGGGCGCCCGGTCGGTCACCATCGTGGTGCGGGCGCGGTCTCTGGACGACTCGATGTCGCACTATCTGATCGGGCAGATCCGGCAGAACCCGAGGATCACGGTCCGGGCCTGCACCGAGGTGGTCGGCGTCGAGGGTGCCGACCACCTGGATCGGATCACGTTGCGTGACAACACCACCGGCCGCGACGAGATCGTCGACGCACATTGGCTTTTCCTGTTCATCGGGGCCGCGCCGCGCACCGACTGGCTCGACGGCGTCGTGGTGCGCGACGACCACGGCTACGTCGTGTCCGGCCCGGACCTGGTGGTCGACGGCAAACCGCCACGCGGCTGGGCACTCGAACGCCTGCCGGAGCATCTGGAGACCAGCGTTCCCGGGGTGTTCGCAGCCGGCGACGTGCGCGCCGACTCCGCGAAGCGGGTGGCGTCGGCGGTGGGGGAAGGCGCCATGGCCGTGATGCTGGTGCACCGATACCTGGCGAAGCCGTGAACGCGCGGCCGATCTGCTCGCCGGAGGAACTGCGCACGCTGTTCCTCTTCGAGAAGCTCGACGACGATCAGCTCGGGCAGTTGTGCCGCGCCGGGCGGGTCGAGGTGATCGAGCCGGGCCCGGTGTACCGCGAGGGCGACCCGGCGACCTGCTTCTACGTCCTCGTCGAGGGGGTGGTCGTGTTGACGAAGCTCTCGGGCGGACAGGACGTGGAGATGGTGCGCACCTCCCACCGAGGGGCGTACGCGGGCGCGTGGACCGCCTACATGGGCGACCGGGTACCGCAGGTCTACAGCGGCTCGATGACGGTCACCGAACGGTCCACCTTCTTCGTCCTCGACGCGAAGGATTTCGCACACTTCATGGCGGAGTGGTTCCCGATGGCGCTGCACCTGCTCGAGGGGCTCTTCTTCGGCAACCAGAGCTCCCGCGAGATCCTCGACCAGCGGGAGCGGCTGCTCGCGCTCGGTTCGCTCTCCGCCGGGCTGACACACGAGCTGAACAACCCGGCCGCGGCCGCGGTCCGGGCGACGTCCTCGTTGCGGGACCGGGTCGCCGGGATGCGACACAAGCTCGGGATGATCGCCTCGGGCACGTACGAACCCGCAACCCTCCACGCGCTGATCGGGATCCAGGGAGAGGCCGTCGACCTGGTCGCGAAGGCCCCGGTGCTGAGCCCCCTCGAGGCGGCGGACCGCGAGGACGTGCTCGGCGAATGGCTCGAGGATCACGGCATCGCGGGCGGCTGGACTCTCGCGCCGACCTTCGTGCAGGCCGGGCTCGCCGTCGACTGGCTCGAGCGGGTCGCGGCCGCGGTCGAGGCGGACGTCCTCCCCGGGGCCGTCACCTGGCTGAACTACACGGTCGAGACCGAACTGCTGATGGACGAGATCGCGGACTCCACCTCTCGGATCACGGCTCTCGTCGGTGCCGCCAAACAGTACTCGCAGATGGACCGCGCCCCGTTCCAGGTCGTGGACGTGCACGAACTGCTCGACAGCACTCTGGTGATGCTCGCCCGCAAGATCGGCGACGACATCGAGGTCGTCAAGGAGTACGACCGCGGTCTGCCGCGCGTCCCGGCGTATGCCGCCGAACTCAACCAGGTCTGGACGAACCTCATCGACAACGCCGTCGGTGCGATGGGCGGCGGCGGCACCCTCACCGTCCGCACCCACCGGGACGGCGACCACCTGGCCGTGGGGATCGGGGACACGGGGACCGGTATCCCGGAGGACATCCGCGGCCGCATCTTCGAGCCGTTCTTCACCACCAAGGGGGTCGGGGAGGGCACCGGGCTCGGGCTCGACATCTCGTGGCGAATCGTCGACAAGCACCAAGGCGACATCCGTGTGGAGTCACGGCCGGGGCACACCGAGTTCGTGGTCCGCATTCCGCTGACCGCGCCGGAAGGAGATCACGATGGCTGAGATCGAGGGGATCGACCCTGACGTGCCCCCGAGTGGGCCGGGCTGTGCGGAGTGCGACGCCGACGGGGGATGGTGGTTTCATCTGCGCAGATGCGCGCAGTGCGGTCACATCGGATGCTGCGACTCGTCACCCGCGCGGCACGCCAGCGCACACGCCGCGGCGACGGGGCACCGGTTCATCCAGAGTTTCGAGCCGGGAGAGGACTGGTTCTTCGACTATCGGACCGAGCAGATGTACGACGGCCCCGACCTCGCCCCGCCCCGGCACCACCCGACCGACCAGCCGGTTCCGGGGCCGGCAGGCCGGGTGCCCGACGACTGGGAGGGCCGCGTCCACTAGCGCCGACCGGTACCGCGGGTGGTTCGCCATTCCCGACGAGGCTGCCGGGATCCCGTCCCGCCGAGTCGTCACCGGCATCACGGTGCGCTGAGAAAGCCCTCGATCGTCGCGCCGAACAGTTCGGAACGGGTGAGGAGGTCGAGGTGGCCGCCGTCATGGAGGTCGAGAGTGGCGTGTGGCAGCAGCCGATGAAGGATGCGGGCGTTGGCGATCGGGACGAGCGGATCGTCGGTTCCGGCGATGACGAGGGTGGGTTGCCGGATCGCGGGCAACACGAACAGGCTCGTCCACAGCGCGCCTGCGGCGAGTTGGTAGAGGTATCCCCGCGTGGATCCGCCGAGGTGGTGCCGGGTGAGAAGGCCGGCCAGGTCGGCGTTGTCGCCGGCGATGGTGCCGCCGTAGAGACCGGGACCGATCTCGGTCAGGTGGTCGGGATCGGTGAACCGGCGCCGGCTCGTCATCCTCGTCAGTACCGATGGGCGCGCCGGAATCATCAGGGCACCGGTGCCCGTCGAGGCCAGTACCAACCGCCGGCATCGTCGAGGGTTCTGGAGGGCGAACTGCTGGGCCAGGCCGCCACCCCACGAGTAGCCGAGCACGTCGACCCGATCGTGGCCGAGGGCGTCGAGCAGACGGCCCAGCAGGCAGGCGAGCTGGGGAAGGGTTCGCGGTAGGACGCCGAGAGGCGACCCTCCGGCCCCCGGGACGTCGAATCGGATGACGGTGCGGTGCGGGGCCAGGTGGTCGACCAGGGGATCGAGCGCCTCCAGCGGAGCGCCGATTCCGTTGCACAGGACCAGTGGGATGCCGGTCCCCGCGCGCACGGCGACGCGAAGTGGACGTCGACCGACGCGCATCGTTCGGGGCGCGCGGACACCGTCGGCGGCCGCGCTCATCGGTAGATCACCACACACTCGGCGACGCACGCGGGCCGATCCGATCCGGCTGCCTCGAAGGTCAGCCCGATCACGGCCTCGACGCCGTGATCACGCCGCCGGGCCGACACGATGCGGGCGGTCGCGCGGACCTTCGATCCCACTGCGACCGGCGCCGGAAAGCGCACCCTGTTCACCCCGTAGTTGACGGCGGCGCCGAGGTTCTCGATGGTCAGCACGTCACCGATGGCCCGGGCAGCGAGTGACAGCGTCAGGTAGCCGTGCGCGATGGTGCCCCCGAACGGCCCGGCCGCGGCACGTTCGGGGTCGGTGTGGATCCACTGGTGGTCGCCGGTGGCGTCGGCGAACAGGTTCACCCGGTCCTGCGTGATCGGGTACCAGTCGGTCGTGCCGAGGGTCTGCCCGGTGAGGTCGAGGAGGTCTGCGGGGTGCTGCACGGTGGTCGTCTTGGGGGTCCTTCCGTGGTCGTGACGGTTGCGGGTCGAGGTGCGGTCAGCGTTCACGGACGTACGAGCCCGGTGCCGGGGCCACCGGGGCGAACCCGGCGCAGCCCAGCGCTGTGGGAGCGGCCTTCTCGGGTCCGCTGCGGTCGGCGAGCCAGGCCGCGTAGTGGGGCCACCACGAATCCGAGTGCTTCTCGGCTTCGGAGGCCCACCGCTCCGGGTCCGGGGTGTCGGGGCGCGCGACCCGGTACGACGCGCGCGGGTTGCCGGGCGGGTTGACCAGGGCCGCGATGTGGCCGCTGGTGGACAACACGAATTCGGTGTCGCCGCCGAGCAGTCGGGCGCTGCGAAAGCCGGCCTGCCACGGGCTGATGTGGTCCGCCACCCCCGCGATCACATACGAGTCCGTGGTGATCGTCGACAGGTCGACCGGAGTGCCGAGCATGGTTGCCCGGCCGGGGGTCGCGAGGGCGTTGTCGAGCCCGGCCTGCACCATGTCGCGATGCAGGGCGGCACTCATCCGGGTGGTGTCGGCGTTCCAGAACAGGACGTCGAACGGGGCCGGGGTCCGTCCCTGGATGTAGTTGTTGACCCAGTACCGCCACACCAGGTCGGTCGGGCGCAGCCAGGCGAACACCTCCGCGAGTGAGCGGCCGTCGAGGTATCCGCGGGCGGCGGACCGGCGCAGAGCTTCCTTCGCGGTGAACCTGTCCAACGCTGCCGAGGCGAAGCCGGCGTTCCGCTGGTCGAGCACGGTCACCGCCAGCGCCAGCCCTGCCACCCGGTCGCCCTGCCCGATGCCGGACAGGTGCGCGGCGACCATCGCCGCGAGCATGCCTCCCGAGCAGGTCGCGAACAGGTGGGTTCGATCGGTGCGGGTGACCGCTTCGATCGCGTCGAGTGCGTCGACGACGGCCTGGCCGTACGTGTCGAAACCCCAATCTCGCTGCTGTGCTGTCGGATTCCGCCAGGAGATCGTGAAGACCTGCTGGCCCTGATCGAGGAAGTACTCGACCAGGCTGCGCCCCGGAGCAATGTCGACGGCGTAGTACTTGTTGATCACCGGAGGCACGATCAGCAGCGGTGTCGTGCGGACCCTCGTGGTCCGCGGTGCGTACTGGATCAGCTCGAGCACCGGTGAGCGGAAGATCACCGAACCCGGTGTCGCGGCGACCGTCCCACCGACGGAGAACGCGTCGGGTTCCACCATCGTGGGGATCCGCGGCACGGTGGCGAGGTCGCCGACCAGGTTCTTCACGCCACGGACGATGCTGGCGCCACCGGTGTCGATGACCGCCTTGTATCCGAGCGGGTTGAGCAGTGGATTGTTCGTGGGCGCGGCCGCCTCGACGAGGTTGTCGACGACGAACTGCACGCGTTCCCGGTCGCGCCAGTCCAGGTCGGCGTCGGCCACCAGCCGATCGGCGGTGTCCGCCGCCGCGAGGTACGCCTGCATGATCCGGCGCAGCACGGGGTTCGCCGACCAGGCCGGGTCGGCGAACCGCTTGTCGGCGCGTGCGGGTTGCCGCGTCGAGGTGCCACGCGCGGTGCCGGCCAACTCGCCCGCCAGCCCGCACCCCCGGCCGATGAGAGAGCGAGGGGACCTGGCCAGGCTCGTGGACAAACGCAGCCACGAGAGGGCGTGCGGTGTCCGCCGGGGCGGTTCCGGAGCGGATGCGGCCTGCAGCCGGGTGACGTCGGAGGTTGTCGATGCGGTGGAGGTCATGAAGTGGTCCTTCGATGGGGTCGGTGGATGTGGGTGACGGCGTCGATGTGGGCCAGAGGTGGTCGTCGATCGGCCGGTGCCTGCAACGCTATGAGCGGGGTCGGCAGTGAACCATGTCGCCGGTGAACCAACTGTCGGCGCGCACATGTCCTGCGGGGACAATGCCTGACCTGCGCAAAGTCCTTCCGATGACAGCGGCGGCGGCCTACTCTCGATCCATGGCCGGAATGTCCGCCCACGCTGTCGACGCCGATGTCGACGCGCGGGTGTCCGCCATCGCGACCGTCATGCAGTCGCGGCTGCCGCAGATCACCGCGACCATCCGCGAGGTGCTCGCGGCCGAGATCGGCGAGCTTCGTGATCCGCCGATGCTCGAGATGCTCGACGGGAGCATCGAGGGCAATGTCGAGACCGTCCTGCAGACGTTGCGATACAACATCTCCGCCGCCCACCTCGAGGCTTCGGCGTCGGCAATGGAATACGCGCGGCGACTCGCCCGGCACGACGTTCCGGTCAACGCGCTCGTCCGTGCCTACCGGCTCGGGCAGACCGTTCTGGTGGACACGGCACTCGGTGAAATCGACGGTTCCGCAGAGGATCCCGAGATGGTACTTCGGATCGCGCGGCGGATCGTGACCGTGATCGCGGCCTACGTCGACTGGATCTCTCAGCAGGCCGTCCAGATGTACGAAACCGAACGAGAACGCTGGCTGCTCAACCGCAACCGGGTCCGCGCCCTTCGCGTCCGCGAGCTCATCGCCGACGAGAACGCGGAGTCGCTGTCGATCGAGTCCTCCATCGGATACCCGTTGCGGCACAACCATCTCGCGTTGATCCTCGGGCTCTCCGAGGATCTGGAGGATGACGAGGGGCCCGCCCGGCTCGAGCAGTGTGCGCGTCGCATCGCGCGGCTGCTTCGCTCCCGCGGCGAACCGCTGTTCGTGGCCGCCGACCGGAACACCGGTTGGGCATGGATACCGCTGGGGGAGGGTGTGGACGCCGCCCGCGCCGTCACCGCGATCCGGCAGTTCGCCGACCGGGACCGGCCCGCCCGCATCGCAGTCGGCGGCCCCCTCCCCGGGGTGTCAGGGTTCCGCAGATCCCACATCCAGGCGGATGCCGCCAGGCGGGTGGCGGTCGCGGTCGGGCCGGCCGGACCCACGGTCACCGCCTTCACCGACCCCGGAGTCGCGACCACGGCACTGCTCGTGCAGGACCTCACCGCGACCCGGCGCTGGGTGCGGTACTTCCTCGGCGGACTCGCTGCCGACACCCCCGGAAACGACCGGCTGCGCGAGACGCTTCGGGTCTTCCTGGAGACCGGGGCGAGCAACAAGGCCGCGGCCGAGAGGTTGACGCTGCACTACAACACCGTCAAGTACCGAGTGCAGCGGGCGCAGGTCGAGCGGGGACGCCCGATCGGAACCGACCGTCTCGAGGTCGAACTCGCCCTCCAGGTCTGCCACCTGCTCGGGGACGTCGTACTCGCCGAATCCGGCGAGATCAACAGTGGTCCCGGGCCGCCGCTGCGACAAGGCCGACCGGGCCGTCCCGCCTGAGTGGTCGTGCGCGACCTCCGCGTCAGCGGTGCGCAGGATGCCTCACCCCCCGGCCGCCAGGACCGGTCGGCGGAGCGTCCAGCATGCTGTCCGGCCAGATCATCCACCTTGCGAGGGAAGGAAGCCAGATGTCCACGATCCATCTGAACGAGACGACCACCGCCACACCCGAGCAGTTCGTCGCCGGGCTCACCGACTTCGGGCCGCGCCGCCACGAGATCTTCGGCAACAGCGCCGACAGCTACCTGAAGGTGCACAAGAAGGGCCCCCAGGACGCCGACGTCACGGAGGGGTCGAACGGCATCTGGGAACGCCTGCACTACGACTGGTCCGACCCCCGCCACGTCGTCATGACGACGACCGACTCCAACCTGTGGGGAGGCCACTCCGGCCACACCTACACGCTCACGCCCCAGGCCGACGGGAAGACCGATGTGGACGTCGTAGTGGTTCGCGACGGCAAGAACCTCAAGGGACGGTTGCTGGCGGGCGTTCTCGCGGTGTTCGGCAAGGTCGTCCTGGGAAGCACGTTCAAGAAGTCCGTCAGGGCGATCGAAGCCCGCAACAGCGGTGCCGGCGGCGGTGGGCTCGGAGACACGGGGAAGGAGACCTGACGGACTTCCGGGTGGGCGGAACCGCCGGGTGCGTCACGCGTCGAGCCGGGTGGCAGCGGCCAGTTCTCTCTCCGCGTGCCGCTCGACGAGCAGGGGGACGAAGTCCCGGATCGGCCGGTCGGCGAAGTGATCGCGCGCGCGGGCCACGGCCGCGGCCACTGTTTCGATCGGAAGGTCCGAGTGCTTGTCGGCGAGACGTCGGGTCGCCAACGCGATCAGATGCCGTTCTTCGCTGGGCAACATGAGGCAGTGTGACTCCGTGGGGGCTGCACGTCAACAGGTACGGTGTACTTGCGGCATGCTTGCGGAAACATCAGTGGCGCAGTCGAATCCGGTGCGGGTGTCGCACCGGCGGGGTGCACTCCGCTCAGCCGGCGGTCTCGCTGGACAGCACCGTGCGGTGACGGGCGGGATCGAACGACTCGAAATCCGCGTTGCCGACCGCGAACATGCCGCGCTGGGGAAGCCAGAAGTCGCCGAGGCGGTCCTGGTGGGACAGCGGCCCGGGGGTGCCCAGGTCGGTGCCTCGCAGGTGGGCCTCGCTCGCGGTCACCGCCCACAACATCTGTGGTGCGACACCGAAACGCTGCCCGTTGGGGACCGTGCCGCAGAGGCCGATTCGACCGGTCCGAAGCAGTGGGCGCGCGGTGCGCCCCATCATCTTCAGGAACGGTTCGTTGCGCCAGACGGCGACGGGCAGCCGGCGACCGATCGCCGACATCATCGCGGTGGCCGGGGTCGACGCGAGCCCGATCCGCCACGCGAGGACCTCGGGGATCGTGACCCGCAGTTCGTACGGCCCGTCCCATTCGAGGTCGATGTTCGTGTGGACGGTGTGCGTGGTGGTGGAGGAGGCGAAGTAGCGCGGACAACTCTGCTCCGGCTCCGCCGTCGAGAAGAACGTCCACTCGCCGTCCGGGTCCCGGTGCCACACGGTGCGGTACGCGGGTCCGATCGTGGTGGCCGGGAAGTGCCGCAGGGCGAGGTAGTGGCCGCTGTCGAACGGCAGTCCCATCACGCCGTAGCCGGTGAGCCGTTCGTCGGTTCCCGGCCACAGCGGTGCATCGCGCACAGTGGCGAGGGCAGCCTGTTCAGGGGTGCTGTAACTGGTCATGACGCAATCCTCGGCCGCTCGCCGCGGCTCGGCATGGGGCATCCGCCCCAATTTCGGCGGATCAGTTGCCGCGGACGGGACGCGGCATGAGCAGTGGCGCCGCGATCGCGAGCATCAGTGTCGGCAGCACGAACGCCGCGATCGGGTTGACCGCGTACAGCGGTGTCAACGTCATCGGCGCCAGCGCGGCCCCGCCGAACCGCAACGCCTGCACCACCGAGACCGCGCCTGCGCGGTTGGCGCCCTCCGACATGAGGATCGCCGAGTTGACCCCGACCAGCACGAACTGCCCGGCGACGCCGGCCAGCGCCCAGGTCACCGCGACCGCGCCGACCGAGCCGAGCAGCCCTGTCGCCGCGACCAGGACCGCGCCGCCGACCGCGCCGGTGATCACCGCGGCGCGGGCGCCGAACCGGTCGATCGCGATTCCGACCGGCCGCGCGGCGAGCATCCCCGCCACACCGAACCCGGTCAGCAGCAGGCCACGGTGGGCGGAGTCCAGGCCGAGGGTGTCCTCGGCGTGGAACGCGACCAGGAAGTTCAGCCCACCGAGCGCGCCCCAGCCGAGCAGGGCCACCAGACCGACCCGCAGCACGGTCGGGCGCAGGGCGTCGCGCAGCCGGGGCGGCGTACCCGCCGGCCCCGCCCCCCGCGAGGGCGGCAGGCCGAGCGCGCCGAGCAACACCGCGACCACCGCGATCACCACGAACGCGAGCCGCCAGTTGACCTCCGCCGCGAGCCCGCCGACCAGCGGGGCGGTCGTCTGCCCCGCGGCCTGTAGCGCGCCGAACACCCCCAGCGCCCGGCCGAGGCGCGCCTTCGGTGTGACCGCCGCCAGCGCGGCCAGCAGCAGAGGCGTGGTGAACGCGTTGGCGCAGCCCTGCACCACCCGGCTGACCTGGAACACCGCGAACGTCGGTGCCAGGACCGCGAGCGCCGCGGCCACCGCGTACACGCCGTATGCGATGCGGACGGTGCGCAACCCGCCCCAGCGGGCGCCGTAGGTGCCGGAGACGAGCATCAGTGCCGCGAACGGCAGCAGGTAGGCGGTCAGCGCCGACGCGGCCTGCGCGGTGCTCACCCCGAGCGAGTCACCGAGCTCCGGCAGCATCGACGTGACGACACCTCCGCCGAACGGACCCAGAAATCCACCGGCGTACAGCGCGCCGCGCTGCATCCGGGACCGCACACCCGCCACGTCAGATGCCCTGGCGGGATCTCACCGTGGCGCGCCGCTCAGACGCCACCGAAGCTGCCGGGGCCGCGCCGGCGCAGATAGCGCTCGAACTCGGCGGCGATGGCGTCGCCGTCGATCTTGGAGATCACGTCGGAGATGTCCACCTCGGCGTCGCCGCGTTCCTCGAGCGAACGCACGTACTCGGAGATCTCCTCGTCCTCCTCGGTCATCTCGGTGACGGTCTGCTCCCAGTCCTCCGCCTGCCCCGGCAGTTCGCCGAGCGGGACCTCCACGTCGAGCACGTCCTCGACGCGGCGCAGCAGCGCGACGGTCGCCTTCGGATTCGGCGGCTGCGAGACGTAGTGCGGGACGGCCGCCCAGAACGAGATGGCGGGGACGCCGGCCTTGACGCACTCGTCCTGCAACACCCCGGTGATGCCGGTCGGCCCCTCGTACCGGGTCTGTTCCAGGTTGAACGCCTGCGCGGACTCGGTGCTGTAGGCGGTGCCGGTGACCGGCACCGGACGGGTGTGCGGGGTGTCCGCGAGCAGGGCCCCGAGGATGACCACCGTGGTGACGCCGAGTTCCTCGATGATCTCGAGGAGGTCGTCGCAGAAGCTGCGCCAGCGCATGTTCGGTTCGATGCCGCGCAGCAGCAGCACGTCCCGTTCGCTGCCGGGGGGCGAGCACACCGAGATCCTGGTCGCGGGCCACTGGATCTCCCGGGTCACGCCGTCGACCTGCCGGACCTGTGGACGGTTGACCTGGTAGTCGTAGTAGTCCTCGGAGTCCAGTTCGGCGAGTGGCCTGGCATCCCAGATCAATTCGAGGTGCTCGACCGCGCCGCTGGCGGCGTCTCCGGCATCGTTCCAGCCCTCGAACGCGGCCACGAGAATCGGGTCACGGAGGGTGGGGACGTCGTCGTCGGGCGTCTCGGAGTGTTCGGTTGGACTCACCTGCCCAGCCTACGGCCAGGGCGGTCCGACCCGCCCACTACTCTGGTGGGCATGTCTGCCCCATTCCATTCCGCCCTGTTGGATGCGCTGTCGAAGCGCGTTGTCATCGGCGACGGTGCCATGGGGACGATGCTGCAAGCCGCGAACCTCACCCTCGCCGACTTCCGCGACCTCGAGGGCTGCAACGAGATCCTCAACGAAACCCGCCCCGACGTGCTGCGCGAGATCCACGCGGCGTACTTCGAGGCCGGTGCCGACGCCGTCGAGACCAACACCTTCGGCTGCAACCTGCCGAACCTCGCCGACTACGACATCGCGGACCGGATCAGGGATCTCTCCGAGCGCGGCACCCGCATCGCCCGTGACGTCGCCGACGAGATGGGGCCGGGCCGGGACGGCATGGCCCGGTTCGTGCTCGGGTCGATGGGACCCGGAACCAAGCTGCCGACCCTCGGCCACGCCCCGTTCGCGGTGCTGCGGGACGCCTACACCGAATCGGCCCTCGGCATGATCGACGGTGGTGCCGACGCGATCCTGGTGGAGACCTGCCAGGACCTGCTGCAGGTGAAGGCCGCGATCATCGGCAGCCAGCACGCGATGGACAAGGCCGGCCGCCGCATCCCGATCATCACCCACGTCACCGTCGAGACCACCGGGACGATGCTGCTCGGCTCCGAGATCGGTGCCGCGCTGACCGCCCTAGAACCGCTCGGCATCGACATGATCGGGCTGAACTGTGCCACCGGTCCGGACGAGATGAGCGAGCACCTGCGGCACCTGTCCAAGCACTCGCGGCTGCCGGTGTCGGTGATGCCGAACGCCGGGCTCCCGGTGCTCGGACCCAACGGCGCCGAGTACCCGCTGTCGGCGGAGGATCTGGCCGCGGCGCTCGCCGGGTTCGTCACCGAGTTCGGCCTCTCGCTGGTCGGCGGCTGCTGCGGCACCACCCCCGAGCACGTCCGCCAGGTCGCGGACGCGGTCCGGCAGGTCGAGCGGGCACAGCGCACGCCGCAGCCGGAGGACGGCACCTCGTCGCTGTACGCGTCGGTTCCGTTCGACCAGGACGCCTCGATCCTGATGATCGGTGAACGCACGAACTCCAACGGCTCCAAGGCGTTTCGCGAGGCGATGATCGCCGAGGACTACCAGAAGTGCATCGACATCGCGAAGGACCAGACGCGCGACGGCGCGCACATGCTCGACCTCAACGTCGACTACGTCGGTCGCGACGGGGCCGCGGACATGGCGGCACTGGCGAGCCGATTCGCGACGGCGTCGACGCTGCCGATCATGCTCGACTCCACCGAACCCGACGTGCTGCGCGCGGGCCTCGAACACCTCGGCGGCCGGTGCGCCGTCAACTCCGTCAACTACGAGGACGGTGACGGCCCGAACTCGCGGTACCAGCGGATCATGCGGCTGGTGAAGGAGCACGGCGCCGCGGTGGTCGCGTTGACGATCGACGAGGAGGGGCAGGCGCGCACCGCCGAACACAAGGTGCGCATCGCCGAGCGGCTCATCGAGGACATCACCACCACGTGGGGTCTGGCCGAGGCCGACATCATCATCGACGCGCTGACCTTCCCGATCTCCACCGGTCAGGAGGAGGTGCGGCGCGACGGCATCGAGACGATCGAGGCGATCCGCGAGATCAAGCGCAGACACCCGGAAGTGCACTTCACGCTCGGCATCTCGAACATCTCGTTCGGCCTCAACCCGGCCGCGCGGCAGGTGCTGAACTCGGTTTTCCTGCACGAGTGCACCGAGGCAGGCCTCGACACCGCGATCGTGCACGCGTCGAAGATCCTGCCGATGGCCCGGATCCCGGACGAGCAGCGCGAAACGGCGCTCGACCTGGTCTACGACCGCCGCCGCGACGGTTACGACCCGCTGCAGAGGCTGATGGAGCTGTTCGAGGGCGTTTCGGCGGCGTCGGCGCGCGCGTCCCGGGCCGAGGAGCTGGCCGCGCTGCCGCTGTTCGAGCGGCTCGAACGGCGCATCGTCGACGGCGAACGGGCGGGCCTCGACGCCGACCTCGACGCCGCCATGCTCGAGCGCCCGCCGCTCGAGATCATCAACGAGACCCTGCTGTCCGGCATGAAGACCGTCGGCGAGCTGTTCGGCTCCGGGCAGATGCAGCTGCCGTTCGTGCTGCAGTCCGCCGAGGTCATGAAGGCCGCGGTCGCGTACCTCGAACCGCACATGGAGGCCACCGACGAGGCGGGCAAGGGCCGGATCGTGCTCGCCACCGTCAAGGGCGACGTCCACGACATCGGCAAGAACCTCGTCGACATCATCCTGTCCAACAACGGCTACGAGGTCGTCAACATCGGCATCAAGCAGCCGATCGCGACCATCCTCGACGTCGCCCTCGACAAGCGCGCCGACGTCATCGGCATGTCGGGTCTGCTCGTGAAGTCGACCGTCGTGATGAAGGAGAACCTCGAGGAGCTCAACGCCAAGGGCGTCGCCGAGCAGTTCCCGGTGCTCCTCGGTGGCGCCGCGCTGACCCGGTCGTACGTCGAGAACGACCTCGCCGAGGTCTACCAGGGCGAGGTCTCGTACGCCCGCGACGCGTTCGAGGGCCTGCACCTGATGGACACCATCATGGCCACCAAGCGCGGCGAGGGTCCGGACCCGGACAGTCCGGAGGCGATCGCGGCCCGCGAGAAGGCCGCCGAACGCAAGGCCCGGCACGAGCGGTCGAAGCGGATCGCGGAGGCCCGCAAGGCCGCCGAGACGCCGGTCGAGGTGCCCGCGCGATCCGACGTCGCCGCCGACCTGCCGGTGCCGACACCGCCGTTCTGGGGTACCCGCATCGTCAAGGGCGTGGCACTGGCCGAGTATTCCGGCCTGCTCGACGAGCGCGCCCTGTTCCTCGGGCAGTGGGGTCTGCGCGGCCAGCGCGCCGGCGACGGACCCACCTACGAGGAGCTCGTGGAGACGGAGGGCCGTCCGCGGCTGCGGCACTGGCTGGACCGCCTCGCGACCGAGGGCATCCTCGCGCACGCCGCCGTGGTGTACGGCTACTTCCCGGCCGTGTCCGAGGGCGACGACGTCGTCGTGCTCGAGTCGCCCGATCCGGATGCGCAGGAGCGATACCGGTTCACGTTCCCGCGCCAGCAGCGGGACCGCTTCCTCTGCATCGCCGACTTCATCCGGTCCCGCGAGGATGCCCGCGCGTCCGGCCAGGTGGACGTGCTGCCGTTCCAGCTCGTCACCATGGGACAGCCCATCGCGGACTTCGCCAACGAGCTGTTCGCGGCGAACAACTACCGCGACTACCTCGAGGTGCACGGCATCGGCGTCCAGCTGACCGAGGCGCTCGCCGAGTACTGGCACCGGCGGGTCCGCGAGGAGCTGACCATGCCGGGCGGCGATGCGGTCGCCAACGAGGACCCGGCCGACGTGGAGGAGTTCTTCAAGCTCGGATACCGCGGCGCCCGTTACTCGTTCGGTTACGGCGCGTGCCCGGAGCTGGAGGACCGGCGCAAGATGGTCGAACTGCTCGAACCGGAGCGGATCGGGGTGACCCTGTCCGAGGAGCTGCAGCTGCACCCGGAGCAGTCCACCGACGCCTTCGTGCTCACGCACCCGGAGGCGAAGTACTTCAATGTCTGATATCGGCACCGCCGAGGTGTCTGGGCACTTGCAGGCCGTCCTGTGGGACATGGACGGCACGCTGCTGGAGTCGGAGAACCTCTGGGACATCGGTGTCCGGGAGCTGTCCGAGCACCTCGGCGGCACGATGTCCGAGGAGACCCGCGAGGCGACCATCGGATCCTCGACGCCGTTCGCGCTCGCGACGATCTTCGACTCGCTGGCACTGGAGAAGACCCCGGAGGCGTTGGCGCAGGCCAAGTCCTGGCTGTACGCGCGGATGGCGGAGATGTTCACCGCCGGACTGCCGTGGCGGCCGGGCGCACGGGAGGCCCTCGGTCTGGTCCGGTCGCTCGGACTCGGGTCGGCGCTGGTGACCAACACCGAGCGGGAGCTGTGCGAGTACGCCCTCGACACCCTGGGGCGCGGGCACTTCGACCACTCGGTGTGCGGCGACGAGGTCGCGGCGGGCAAACCGGATCCGGCACCGTACCTGCGGGCCGCCGAACTGCTCGGCCTCGAACCGGAACGGTGCCTGGCCGTGGAGGATTCGCCCACCGGCGCCGCGGCGGCCGAGGCCGCGGGCTGCACGGTGCTCGTGGTGCCGTCGCTGGTCGCGGTGCCCTCGGGTCCACGGCGGATGTTCCGGGACAGCCTCGTCGGCCTGGGTGGCGACGACCTGCACTCGCTGCACGCCCTCGTGACGGTCTAGGGCGGTGTCGATTCCGAAGATCGTCCTGTTCTACCGGTTCACGCCGCTCGCGGATCCGGAGGCGATCCGGCTGTGGCAGCACGCACTGGCCTCGGCGAACGGGCTCACCGGCCGAATCCTGGTGTCGGAGCACGGTATCAACGCGACGGTCGGCGGTGACGTCGCGGCGGTCAAGCGGTACGTCCGCGGCACCCGCGAGTACCCGCCGTTCGCCGACGCCGACATCAAATGGTCCGACGGAACCGGTGCCGACTTCCCCCGTCTGTCGGTGAAGGTGCGCCCGGAGATCGTCACGTTCGGTGCGGCGGACGAACTGCGGGTCGACGCGGACGGCGTCGTGGGCGGCGGCACCCACCTGTCTCCCCACGATCTGCACGATCTGGTCGATCGACGCGGCGACGATGTGGTGTTCTTCGACGGTCGCAATGCCTTCGAGGCCGAGATCGGCCGGTTCCGTGACGCGGTGGTTCCCGACGTCGCGACCACCCGCGATTTCGTGTCCGAACTCGAAAGCGGACGATACGACCACCTCAAGTCCAAGCCGGTCGTCACCTACTGCACCGGCGGCGTCCGGTGCGAGGTGCTCTCGGCGTTGATGCGGCGGCGCGGATTCGAGGAGGTCTACCAGCTCGACGGAGGGATCGTCCGCTACGCCGAGACCTTCGGCGACGACGGTCTGTGGGACGGATCGCTGTACGTGTTCGACGGCCGCAAGAAGGTCGAGTTCTCCGACCACACCGCGATTCTCGGCCGCTGCACGCGCTGCGGCGCGCCGACCTCGCGGCACGTCGACCACGGCACCGCCGAGGGACGCGCGCAGACCCTGCTCTGCGCGGCCTGCGTTCCGGACGACTGAGCGGCGATGACGCGCCGGCGGACGGCGACCCGTCCACCCCTGCCGTTGCGGGACGGCCTCGGCCCCGACCGGATCCGGGTGTCCGACGACCACCCGGCGCCGACGCTGGGTGCGTACCTGTCCGCCGTCGCGCCCGCGGACGACTGGGACGCCCGATTCGCCGCCGGCGAGGTCGTCGACCGGTCGGGCCGGCCGCTCGGACCCGACGATGCGTGTCGGCCCGGACAGTTCGTCCACTTCTATCGGGAGCCGCCCGCCGAGGAGCCGGTGCCGTTCGAGGTGGACGTGCTCCATCACGGTGACGGTCTGCTCGTCGTCGACAAACCGCACTTCCTGGCCACGATCCCGCGCGGACGACACATCCGCGAGTCCGTGGTGGTGCGGATGCGCCGCGAGTTGGACCTGCCGGATCTGGTGCCCGCTCATCGACTCGACCGGATGACTGCGGGCGTGCTCGTCTGCACGACCGATCCGGCGCTGCGCCGGCCCTATCAGCAACTGTTCGAGCAGCGCAGGGTGGTCAAGGAGTACGAGGCCCTGGCCGCGCACGCACCGGGCCGTGAGTTCCCGACCACGGTGCGCAGCCGCATCGACAAGCGACACGGGGAGCCGACGGCACGGGAAGTTCCCGGAGAACCGAACGCGCACACCGAGATCGACGAGATCGAGGTGCTCGGCGACCACGCCCGCTATCGGCTGCTGCCCACCACCGGACGTACCCACCAGCTGCGGCTGCACATGTGGTCACTTGGCCTGCCGATCCTCGGCGACGACTTCTACCCGGCACTGCGGGACCGGGAGCCCGGCGACTTCACCGATCCGCTGCGCCTGCTGGCCCGGAGCGTGCGGTACGACGACCCGGTCACCGGCGAAACACGCGTGTTCAGCAGTAGGAGGACGCTGTCCGTCGGCAGCGCCGTGGCAGGATCGCTGCCATGATCTCTCGTCTCGGCCGGGCCGTCGCGCTGGCCGCCGTCACCGCGCTGGCGGTGGCCGGATGCGCGGCCGGGGCCGGGCTGTCCGGGACCGGGGGACCCGACACCCTCACCGTGGCACTGACCGCGAAGCCCGACAATCTCGACTTCACCCGGACCGCGGGCGCGGCGATCCCGCAGGCGTTGCTGGACAACGTGTACGAGGGCCTCGTGCGGCTCGACGACTCCGGTGCGATCGTGCCACTGCTCGCGGACTCGTGGACCGTCAGCCCCGACCGCACCGTCTACGAGTTCGCCCTGCACCCGGACGTCTCGTTCAGCAACGGCGCCCCGTTCACCTCCGACGACGTGAAGTTCAGCATCGACCGGGTCAAGAGCGACTGGACTGCGAACACCCCGGGCGCGATGGCGGTCGTGGACCGGGTCGAGACCCCACGCCCGGACCTGGCGCGGGTCGTGCTCAGCCGGCCCAGCAACGAGTGGCTGTTCGCGATGACGGGACCGATCGGGGCGATGTTCAGCCCGACCGGAGTCGCCCAGCTGGCGAGCACCGCCATCGGAACCGGCCCGTACACCGTGTCCCGCTGGAATCCCGGTTCGGAGCTGCAGCTGAGCGTCAACCGCCGGTACTGGGGTCCGGAGCCCGCGATGAAGCAGGTCCGGCTGCGGTACTTCGCGGATGCGACCGCACAGGCCAACGCGCTGCGCAGCGGCGGCGTCGACGTGATCTTCGGGCTCGGTGCGCCGCAGCTGCTCGGTCAATTCACCGCCGATCCGCGATTCACCGTCAAACAGGGCACCACCAACGGCGAGGTGGTGCTGTCGATGAACGGCTCCGTCGCCCCGTTCGACGACATCCGGGTGCGGCGTGCGGTGATGTACGCCGTGGACCGGAAGGCGGTGCGCGACACCGCATACGCCGGCTACGGCGAACTGATCGGGTCGATGGTGCCGCCGACCGACCCCTGGTTCGAGGATCTGACCGGGGTGTACCCGTTCGATCCGGACCGGGCCCGTGCACTGCTCGCCGAGGCGGGGACGCCGAACCCGGCGGTGCGCTTCGACGTCCCCAACCTGCCGTACGCGACCGCGTCCGCGCAGGTCGTCGCCTCCCAGTTGCAGCAGGTCGGCTTCCGGGTGCAGATCAACCCGGTCGAGTTCCCCGCGGTCTGGCTGGACCAGGTGTTCACCCGGCACGACTATCAGATGTCGGTGATCCAGCACTCCGAGCCGCACGACATCGTCACCTTCGGCAATCCGAAGTTCTACTGGGGCTACGACAATCCCGCGGTGACCGCGCTGCTCGCGGAGGCCGACGCCGCCGACACCGCCGACCACGTGGCGAAGATGCGGCAGGTCGCCCGCACGATCACCGACGACGCCGCCGCCGACTGGCTGTTCCTGTTCCCGCTTCTCGTGGTGGCGGATTCGGATCTGACCGGCCTGCCGCGCAACGCCACCAGCCTGGCGATGGACCTGTCCCGGGTGCGGCGGGGGTAGGCGATGCTGGTGACCATCGCCCGCAGGCTGGGCATCTTCGCGCTGACCGCCGCCGTCGCGTCGGTGCTCGTCTTCGCGATGCTGGCCGTGCTCCCCGGCGACCCGGCGCGGATCGCGTTGGGGGTGCAGGCATCCGAGGAGGACGTCGCCAGGGAGCGGGTGGCGATGGGACTCGACGCACCGCTGCCCGAACGGTACGTGACCTGGGTGTGGGCGATGCTGCGCGGTGACATGGGGAACTCGTACCTGACCCGGCAGCCGGTCGGCCCGGAGATCCTGGACCGGCTGCAGGTGACGCTGTGGCTGGTCGGTGCGGGCATGGTCGTCGCGTTGCTGATCGCGCTGCCCCTCGGGGTCGCCGCGGCCGTGCGTGCGGGGAAGCCGGACGGGACGCTGATCGGCGGAATCAGTCAGGTGGGCATCGCGATCCCCGCGTTCCTCGCCGGAGTGCTCCTGTCGACGGTCTTCGCCGTCGAACTCGGGTGGCTGCCGTCCAGCGGCTGGCAGGCCCCGATCGAGGGCATCGGCGGGTTCCTGTCCTACCTGGCGCTGCCCGCGTTGGCGCTGGGACTCGTCCAGGGTTCCGTGCTGACCCGTTACGTGCGTTCCGCCATTCTCGACGAACTGGGGGAGGACTACCTGCGCACCGCGCGCGCGAAGGGGCTGACCCGCACGCGGGCACTGTTGCGGCACGGTCTGCGCAACGCCGCGGTCCCGGTGATCACGGTGGCAGGGGTGCAGTTGAGTGCGCTGCTGATCGGAGCCGTCGTGATCGAGCGGGTGTTCGTGGTCCCCGGGCTGGGCAGCCTGCTGCTCGACAAGGTGAGCCAGCGGGACATGGGTGCGGTGCAGTCCATCGTGATGGTGCTGGTGCTGATGGTGCTGCTGCTGAACGTGGTGGTGGACCTCCTCTACACGGTCATCGACCCCCGCTTGAGGAGTGGCACATGACGCGGCCCGCGGAGCGCAGCGGGAAACGGCGAGAGGCGCCGCGGATACCCGGCACCCTCGTCGTGGGTGGGGTGCTGGTCGCGTTGGTGGTGGTCGCGGCCGCGGTCTCGCTGGTGTGGACGCCCTTCGACCCGACCGTCGTCGACCCGTCCGCCCGGCTGCTGCCGCCGAACGGCTCGCACTGGCTCGGCACCGACGACTTCGGCCGCGACATCGTCAGCATCCTGCTGGTCGGTGCGCGCACGACGCTGCTGGTCGGCCTGGTCGCGGTCGCGGTGGCCGCCGTCATCGGGATTCCCCTCGGGGTGAGCGCCGGAATGAGGGCAGGCCCCGCCGACGAGATCCTGATGCGCGGCAACGACGTGCTGCTCGCCTTCCCCGCGCTGCTCCTCGCGATCATCTTCGCCGCGATCTGGGGCGGTTCGACGGTGACCGCGATGGTCGCGCTCGGCATCGGGGCCGCGCCGGGATTCGCGCGGGTCGCGCGCGCAGGCACCCGCCAGGTGATGGCGCAGGACTACATCCTCGCCGCGCGGGCCAGCGGCCGCAGCCGGGGTTCGATCGCGGCCCGGCACGTGCTGCCGAACATCTCGAGCGAGCTGATCGTGCAGGCGTCGGTGACGTTCGCGCTCGCCGTGCTCGCCGAGGCGGCGCTGTCGTACCTGGGGTTCGGGACCCCGCCGCCGACACCGTCGTGGGGCCGGATGCTGCAGGAGACGCAGCCGTACCTGTACCTGGAGCCGATGGTGATGCTGTGGCCGGGTCTGGCCATCGCGGTGACCGTGCTCGGCTTCAACCTGCTCGGCGACGGCCTGCGGGACCGTCTCGACCCCAAGGTGGCGCGATGACGGGGGTGGCGCGATGACCGCGCCGCTGCTGGAGGTGACCGGGCTCGGCGTCCGGGCCGGCGAGCGGACACTGCTTTCCGAAGTCGGCTTCCGGCTGGATGCGGGGGAGCGGCTCGGGCTGATCGGCGAGTCGGGCTCCGGGAAGTCGCTGACCGCCCTGAACCTGATGGGCCTGCTGCCGGACCAGCTGACCGCGTCCGGGTCGGTGCGTCTCGACGGCACCCCCGGCAACCTGCTCGACCTGTCCGAGCGGGAGTGGACGCGACTGCGCGGCGACGACGTCTCGATGGTCTTCCAGGAGCCGATGAGCGCGCTGAACCCGTTGATGCGGGTCGGCAACCAGGTCGGGGAGGTGCTGGCACTGCACCGTGGCAATTCGCGGCACGGCCGCGGCGACCTGAGCCGCCGAGCGCGCCGCGACGTGGTGCTCGACCTGCTGGCCGCGGTGAACCTGCCGGATCCCGCGCGGATCGCCCGGTCGTATCCGCACGAGTTGTCGGGCGGGCAGCGGCAACGCGTGCTGATCGCGATCGCCATGGCGAACCGGCCCCGGCTGCTGATCTGCGACGAGCCGTCCACCGCGCTCGACGTCACCGTGCAGGCCCAGATCCTCGACCTGATCGACACCACCGTCCGCGAGCACGACACCGCCCTGCTGCTGATCACCCACGACCTCGCGGTCGTGTCGCAACTGTGCGAACGGGTGCTCGTGATGCGCGACGGCGAGATCGTCGAGTCCGGCCCGATCGACGACGTGTTCGGCGATCCGGCGCATCCGTACACCCGGTCCCTGCTCGAGGCGTCCCGGCTCGGTCACGGGGAGTCCGCCGACACCGGCCACGCATCCGGGGCGGCGCCGGTCTTCAACGAGCAACCCGACCCGCTGATCTCGGTGCGCGGCCTCTCCCGCACCTACCGCGGGAGCCGCGAGTCGCTGTGGCGCAGGCCGGAACCCGTGCACGCACTGGCCGACGCGTCGTTCGACGTCGCGGCCGGGCAGCGTTTCGGGATCGTCGGCGAGTCCGGCAGTGGCAAGTCCACGCTGATCCGGTTGCTGTGCGCGCTGGACACCCCGACCGCCGGCTCCATCCGGGTCACGGGGCGGGAGATCGTCGGCGCGAGGGAACGTGACCTGAGCTTTCTGCGCCGGGATGTCTCGATCGTCTTCCAGGACCCGATGGGCTCCCTCGACCCGCGGATGCGGGTCGCCGACATCGTCGCCGAACCGCTCACCGACCGGACCGGTGCCGATGCCCTGGTGGCGGCCATGCTCACCGACGTCGGGCTGGACCCGGACGCCGCGCGGCGGTATCCGCACCAGTTCTCGGGCGGACAGCGGCAGCGGATCTCCATCGCCCGCGCCCTGATCACCCGGCCCCGGATCCTGATCGCCGACGAACCGGTCAGCGCACTCGACGTCTCGGTTCGCGCGCAGGTCCTCGACCTGCTTGCCGGGCTGGTCGCCGAGCACGATCTGACCCTGCTGCTCGTCTCCCACGACCTCGCGGTGATCCGCCACGTGTGCGACGTCGTCGCGGTCATGCATCGCGGCCGGATCGTCGAGTGCGGGCCCACCGAGGACGTCTACGAACGCCCACTCGATCCGTACACCCGGACGTTGATCGCGAGCGCTCCGACGCTCACCCGACCGGAAGGCTGAGTGCGCCAGCAGTGCCGGTCCGGCGCTGTGAAACAATTGCGACCCGTGAAGACCTTCGATTCGCTGTTCGCCGAGCTGTCCGACCGCGCCGTCACCCGTCCCGAGGGTTCCGGCACCGTGGCCGCGCTGGACGCCGGTGTCCATGCCCAGGGCAAGAAGGTGATCGAGGAGGCCGGCGAGGTGTGGATCGCCGCCGAGTACCAGAGCGACGAGGAGCTCTCGGAAGAGATCTCGCAGCTGCTGTACTGGGTGCAGGTCTTGATGATCGGCCGCGGACTGAAGCTCGAGGACGTCTACCGACATCTGTGAGTCGCCCCACCTCGACTCCCTGACACCCCTCGCCTTCGAAGGAAGGAACACCATGCTGCGCGTTGCAGTGCCCAACAAGGGCTCCCTGTCCGAATCCGCCGCCGAGATCCTCACCGAGGCCGGCTACCGCCGCCGCACCGACTCCCGCGACCTGACCGTCCTGGACCCGACCAACCAGGTGGAGTTCTTCTTCCTGCGGCCGAAGGACATCGCGATCTACGTCGGGTCCGGTGAACTGGACCTCGGCATCACCGGCCGTGACCTGGCCCTGGACTCGGGTGCTGCTGTCGCCGAACGACTTTCGCTCGGATTCGGCCGCTCCAGCTTCCGGTACGCGGCTCCTGCAGGCAAGACCTGGACGCCCGAGGACCTGGCCGGGCTGCGGATCGCGACCTCGTACCCGAACCTGGTGCGCGCCGACCTCGCGCGCCGCGGCGTCGACGCCACCGTCATCCGGCTCGACGGGGCCGTGGAGATCTCCATCCAGCTCGGTGTCGCGGACGCGATCGCGGACGTCGTCGGCTCCGGTCGCACCCTGCGCCAGCACAACCTCGTCGCGTTCGGCGAGTCGCTGTGCGACTCCGAGGGCGTGCTGATCGAGCGTGAGGGCTCCGACCAGGACGACAAGGCCCGCAACCAGCTGATCGCCCGCGTGCAGGGCGTCGTGCGTGCGCAGCAGTACGTGATGCTCGACTACGACTGCCCGCGGGCGAGGCTCGCCGAGGCGGTCGCCATCACCCCGGGTCTCGAGTCGCCGACGGTCGCGCCCCTCGCCGACGAGGAATGGGTGGCGATCCGGTCGATGGTGCCGCGCAAGGGCAGCAACGACGTGATGGACCGTCTCGCGGAGATCGGCGCCAAGGCGATTCTCGCGACCGACATCCGGACCTGCCGGGCGTTCTGACCCGAGCCGCTCGTGCACCGCGGCCCACCACGATGATTCGTGGTGGGCCGCGGTCGTCGTCCCGGGGATTGCGTCAGCGTGCCCGCACCTGCACGGTCTGTGTCACCCTGGCCACCGGGCCCGAATCGTCGTGCAGGACGCCGGACGACATCGCGACGCCGTCCGGGCCGTACGAGGTTTCCGCGGACACCCCGATCCAGTCCCCGTCCGGAACGCGGAACAGGTGCACGGTCACGTCCGTGTTCAGGAACGTCCACTCGGTTGGGTTGATCTTCGTCCCGACTCCGTTCGCGGTGTCCGCGATGAGGAACAACCGGTCGACGGGGTCGAGCGGTTCCCCGTCCACCAGATCGGGATGCGGCTTGCCCCAGGCGAGCCCGACACCGGGCGCACCGATCGGGGTCAGCCAGTTCCACTCCACCGAGTCGATGAAGCCGGTGCGCCAGAAGTGGCCCTCCGGCAGGGGCGGCGCATCCGCGGCGCGTGGTGGAATCGTCGGGTCGGCGGCATGTGCGATGGCGGTGGTGTCGGCCGTCTGCAGCCGCCAGCCGGTTCCTCGCGCGACGGCCCGCCAGGTGCCGTCCGGGCCGGCCGCGGACAGTTCGGCGACCACGAGTTCGATTCGGCGACCGGGACGTTCGATCCACGACCGCACCCGGATCTCCGTCAGCGGGATCGGTCCGAGGATCTCGATCACGACCCGTGTCAGCCGGGTGTCCGGCCGGGCGTCGCAGCGTCGCACCGCCCGCGCGAGCAGCGCCGACGGGGGAGAGCCGTGCTGCATGTCGTCGGACCAGGTGCTCAGGGTGTGCCCGGTGGGCTGGAAGCGCTCGGTGCCGTCCGGAAGTGGCTCCAGTGCAACAAAATAGGCCGAATCGTGCAGGGCGGCGTCAGTCACCGGCGAACTCCTCGTTGTCGAGCGGCCAGCCGGGATAGGGTGGCGGCGTGCCCCCGAAGACGGGGCAGTGCAGCTTATGATCGCAGAATCTGCACATGCGCCCCGGGCTGGGTTCGAACTCCCCGGTCGCGGCGGCGTCGAGGATGGCCCGCCACATCGCACTCAACGTCCGTTCGAATCGGCGCAACTCGTCGTGATCGGGTGTGTACGTGAGGATCTCGCCGCCGGTGAGGTACAGCAGGCGCAGCTGGGCGGCGACGACGCCACGGGTCTGCAGCAGCATCAGCGCGTAGAACTTCATCTGGAACAGGGCCTGCTGCTCGAATCCCTCCCGCGGCGCCCGGCCGGTCTTGTAGTCGACGATGCGCACCTCACCGGTCGGTGCGACGTCGATCCGGTCGACGAACCCGCGCAGCGGGACGCCGTCGTCGAGGTCCGTCTCGATCCGCAGCTCGCACGACTCCGGGTCGAAGGCCGTCGGATCCTCGAGCAGGTAGTAGTTCTCGACGATCCGGCGGGCGTCGTCGAGGAACCCGGACAGGTCGGCCTCCGGCACCACCTCGGCGGCGGTCGGGGTCTGCGCCAGCAGCCGGTCCCAGGCCGGCGCGACGAGGGAGACGGCGGCCGACCGGTCCCGCCGGGGTGCGGGTAGCGCGTAGAGCGCCTCCAGCACGGCGTGCACGAGCGTCCCCTTGACCTGGGCGGTCGTCCCGGTCTCCGGGAGCCGGTCGATGGCGCGGAAGCGGTACAGCAACGGGCACTGCCGGAAGTCGCCGGCCCGGGACGGTGACAGCGCGGGCCGGGACCCCTGCCGCGGTGCGGTCTGTCCGTCCGGCCGGGGTGCGGTCTGGCCGTCCGGCCGCGGTGCGGCCGGTTCGGTGGGGTGCGTCGTCGCGGGGCTGCTCACGCCTGGCAGGGTATGCCCCGGGCCCGACACCGCCGTCGGGGCCGGCGCCAGGGTCGCCGGACACAACAACAGAGGAGTTTGCGAGATGTCAGCGCTGCAGGGTCGACCGACGGGACCGTTCCGGGTCGGTGACCGCGTCCAGCTCACCGACGCGAAGGCACGTAAGTACACGGTCGTGCTCGAGCCGGGCAAGGAGTTCCACACCCATCGCGGCGGCATCCTGCACGACGACCTGATCGGCACCCCCGAGGGCAGCGTCGTCACCTCCACCAACGGCACGCCGTATCTGGCGTTGCGGCCGCTGCTGATCGACTACGTGCTGTCGATGCCGCGCGGTGCGCAGGTGATCTACCCGAAGGACGCCGCGCAGATCGTGCACGAGGGTGATGTGTTTCCCGGTGCGCGGGTGCTCGAGGCCGGAGCCGGCTCCGGCGCCCTGACCTGCTCGCTGCTGCGCGCGGTCGGCCCTGAGGGCAAGGTGCAGTCCTGGGAGGTGCGCGAGGACCACGCCGAGCACGCCGTGCGGAACGTGGAGACCTTCTTCGGCGGCCGCCCCGAGAACTGGGATCTGACCATCGGCGACCTCGCCGACTACGACTCCGACGTGCACGGTCAGGTCGATCGCGTCGTGCTCGACATGCTGGCGCCGTGGGACGTCCTGCCCGCGGTGTCCAAGGCACTCGTCCCCGGCGGTGTGCTGATCGTCTACGTCGCGACCGTCACACAGCTGTCGAAGGTCGTCGAGGCGATGCGGGAGCAGGAGTGCTGGACCGAGCCGCGGTCCTGGGAGTCGATCGTGCGCGGCTGGCACGTCGTCGGGCTGGCGGTCCGGCCCGAGCACCGGATGCAGGGCCACACGGCCTTCCTGGTGAGCGCCCGACGCCTCGCGGAGGGAACCGTCACCCCGAAGCCGCAGCGCCGACCCAGCAAGGGCTGACGCCCCGCGCGTGGATCTCCACCCCGGTCGGGGTGGAGATCCACGCACCGGCGGCGCGGGCGCCTACTTGACGCAGGCGAGCCGTCCCATGCCGAAGAGGGTGCAGGCGGCGTCGTCGGAGATCACCCAGGTGCCGTTCACCGAGTCGAAGGTGACGTCCGTCGGGGCACCGCCGTGCGGGCCGGCCATCGTTGCGGTCGCGGTGACGGTGTCACCGTCGACGGCGACCACCTTGGTGACCTCGGCGGTGAGCGGGTAGCCCTGCAGCACGCCGTTGAACTGCTCGACGACGGCAGCCTGCTCGCGGCCGTCCTCGATCAGTGCGATCTTGTCGGCCGCAGGCACCGCCGGGTCGAAGAAGGTGGCGAGGGTGGCCTGCAGTTCCTCGGACGTCGGGGTCGCGGCCGCGGCTGCGGCGCTGGTGGCGGCCGCGCCGGTGGTGACCGCGGCGGCCGAGGTGGTCGCGGTCGTGGTGTCGTCGGAGCCACACGCGGTGAGGCCGAGTGCGACGAGAACTGCTCCGGTGGCGATGAGTGACGTGCGGGTGATCACGGGTGACCCTTTCCTCGGCAAACGGCGGTGAATGTAGGTGAGGCTAACATGGGTTGGGAGGGGTCGAGTTCGGCCCGATTTCTCAGAGTGTGCGACGTCGCAAGTGTCGCAACACACTTTCGCCCGCACGGCGGTAGCGTTGGGGGATCGAACTGGGAGGAGTCGCACATGAGCGCAACAGAGAATCCGGACTCGCTGGCTGCCAGGGCGGAACTCGAGGCCCTCAAGCTCGAGGCCGCTGCACTTCGCCGACAACTTGCCCAGTCACCCGAGCAGGTGCGTGAACTCGAGTCACGGGTGGATTCCCTGTCGATCCGCAACTCGAAGCTCATGGACACGCTCAAGGAGGCGCGTCAGCAGCTGATCGCGCTGCGCGAGGAGGTCGACCGGCTCGGTCAGCCGCCGAGCGGGTACGGCGTGCTGATCCTCGCTCACGACGACCAGACGGTCGACGTGTTCACCTCCGGGCGCAAGATGCGGCTGACCTGTTCGCCGAACATCGACACCGAAGAGCTCAAGCCGGGACAGACGGTCCGGCTGAACGAGGCGTTGACGGTGGTCGAGGCGGGATCGTTCGAGCGGATCGGGGAGATCTGCGCCCTTCGCGAGGTCCTCGACGACGGGGAACGGGCACTGGTGGTCGGGCACGCCGACGAGGAGCGGGTCGTCTGGCTCGCGCATCCGCTGGCGGTGGCCGCGTCGGACACCACGCTGCACCCCGACGACGAGGACATCGACTCGCCGACCCGCAAGCTGCGGCCCGGCGATTCGCTGCTGGTCGACACGAAGGCCGGTTATGCGTTCGAACGGATCCCGAAGGCCGAGGTCGAGGACCTCGTGCTCGAGGAGGTCCCGGACGTCGACTACGGCGACATCGGCGGGCTGGGCCGTCAGATCGAGCAGATCCGGGACGCCGTGGAGCTGCCGTTCCTGCACAAGGATCTGTTCCACGAGTACGCGCTGCGGCCGCCGAAGGGTGTCCTGCTGTACGGCCCGCCGGGCTGCGGCAAGACGCTGATCGCCAAGGCCGTCGCCAACTCGCTCGCGAAGAAGATCGCGGAGGCCAGGGGACAGGATGCGAAGGACGCCAAGTCGTACTTCCTGAACATCAAGGGCCCCGAGCTGCTCAACAAGTTCGTCGGTGAGACCGAGCGTCACATCCGGATGATCTTCCAGCGTGCCAGGGAGAAGGCGTCCGAGGGCACCCCGGTGATCGTGTTCTTCGACGAGATGGACTCGATCTTCCGGACCCGCGGTTCGGGCGTCTCGTCCGACGTCGAGACCACCGTGGTGCCGCAGTTGCTCAGCGAGATCGACGGTGTGGAGGGGCTCGAGAACGTCATCGTGATCGGTGCGTCGAACCGCGAGGACATGATCGACCCCGCGATCCTTCGTCCCGGCCGGCTCGACGTGAAGATCAAGATCGAACGCCCGGACGCGGAGTCCGCGCAGGACATCTTCTCGAAGTACCTGACCGAGTCGCTGCCGGTGCACGCCGACGACCTGGCCGAGTTCCACGGAGACCGGGCGCTCTGCGTCAAGGCGATGATCGAGCGCGTCGTGGACCGGATGTACGCGGAGAGCGACGAGAACCGATTCCTGGAGGTCACCTACGCCAACGGGGACAAGGAGGTCCTGTACTTCAAGGACTTCAACTCGGGTGCGATGATCCAGAACATCGTGGACCGGTCGAAGAAGTACGCCATCAAGGCCGTGCTCGAGACCGGTGCCCCGGGCCTGCGGGTGCAGCACCTCTTCGACTCGATCGTCGACGAGTTCTCCGAGAACGAGGACCTGCCCAACACCACCAATCCCGATGACTGGGCACGGATCTCGGGCAAGAAGGGTGAGCGGATCGTCTACATCCGCACGCTGGTCACCGGCAAGAACGCCAGCGCCAGCCGCGCGATCGACACCGAGTCGAACACCGGTCAGTACCTGTAGTCACGGGTGCGGCGGTGGGGTGCAACGGGAATCCCGTTGCACCCCACCGCCGTCTGTGCCGCACGACGGTCGCGGGAACGTCATCGCCGAACGCGTGCCTCACCACACCGTTCCGGTCAGCAGCGCGCGGGTGTCCGGCACGAACGGCCACGACGGGTCCGTGAGATGGGCGCGCAGTTGCGCGTCGGTCCACCACCAGCCGTCCACGATTTCGCTCGGCTGGTGCACGACGGGGCCGTCCCAGCGGCCTTCGAACGCGTACAGGTGGCAGCGCAGGGGCTTTCCGTTCCACACGCCGTCCCAGGAGACCTGAGCCAAGGGAGAGAGCGCGATGTCCCGCACCCCCAGCTCCTCGCCGAGTTCGCGGGCAGCGGTCGCCGCGGGTGTCTCGCCCGGGTCGACGACGCCGCCCGCGAGGCAGTCGTGCATGCCTGCGAAGACCGCCTTGTCGGGGGATCGGCGGTGCACGTAGAGCCGGGCGCCGTCGAGTGAGCGCAACAGCACCCCTGAGCTCGCGTGCCACAGCCCCTCTGCGTACACGCGGGACCTCGGCGCGGTACCGGTTTCGTTGCCGTCGGCGTCGTACACGGTGACGATCTCGTCGCGGGGGAGATCGTCGATCGCCTGATCCATCGTTTCATCGTGTCACGTGGCGTTAGGCTGGCCGAGTGCCACTTCCGAGAAGGCTCGCCCGTATCAACCGGGTGGTGACCAACCGCCTGGTACTGCCGGTCGCCGGCTGGCTGCCGGGATTCGCGATCGTGCTGCACCGCGGCCGCCGGACGGGCCGGCTGTACCGGACTCCCGTCAATTGCTTCCGGTACGGCGACGGTTACCGCTTCGGCCTCAGCTACGGTGCGGACAGTGACTGGGTGCGCAACATCCTCGCCGCAGGCCACGTGGACATCACCACCCGGGGACACCTGAAGAGCCTGGTCGAGCCTCGACGGGGGAGCGACCCGCGCGCGGACTGGGCGCCCCCGCCGGTGCGAGTGGTGTTGCGCGCGATCCACGCGGACGCGTACCTGCAGTGTCGCCTCGAGCCGAGGTCGTGAGGGCGGGACCGCCCGAAACCCGAATCGGGCCACGGCCCGCGCGCTACGGTTGACGGGCGCGTGTTCTGCTCGCTTCGGAAGAAGGTGCAGCTCGATGAGATCGCACGGTCGAGGAGCAGGTGTGATCGGCGCGGTGCTGTTGGCGTGCGCCGCATTCGTCGCGGTGCCGCCGCCGTCCGCGCAGGGGTTCGCCGAGGACGTCTGCTACACGGAGGACGGCACTCCGGTCCACAACTGTGGTCCGCTGCCGCCGCCCTGCCCGATCGACGATCCGTACGCGCCGGTGTGCGGCCTGCAGGCGTTCGGGGTGTATGGATACACCTTGCGGCGGCCGCTCGGTGGCCGGAGCCTGGTGCACACGGACTCGACGTACATCATCGCCCGCAGCGTCGGGTTCTCGGATCGAGACGCGTACTGGATCGCGGCGTACGACGAGGCGACCGATCTCGGGTCGTTCGCGCCCCGGGACGTCGACGGCAGGCTCGTTCCCGACGCCGGCGCTCTCACCACCAGGGACATCAGTGGCCTCGTGCGGACACATTTCGCCACCGGCGGGTTCCTGTTCCACTTCCTGCCGACGATGCGCGGTCCGTCCGACCCGGTACCCGACGGCTTGCATCCCGACGTCGGTGATCCGCGGCACGAGGTCATGCTGACGCACCTTCGTCGCTGGGCGATGGCGGGGCCGGGAAGTGACGCGCCACTGTGCACGGGCGGTTTCACGAACCCGTCGGCAGGCGGCGACTACGCCACTGGTGCAACGTGTTACGGAGACGCGCAGCCGGCACCGATCAACGGTGAGTACAGCGTGGTGACGCCGGCCGCGATCCCGTTCACCAACGAGACGGGGGAGCAGGTCGTCTCCGGCACGGTCCGGTCGTCGCAGTTCGACTCGTGGATCGGCGACAACGCCTGGAATGCGCGGGTCGGTGTCTATCTCCACGCGCTCGGTGATCGCATCTCGCACCACGCCTGCACCGACGTGGGGACGATCATGCCGCCGGGACCGGATCTGCCGGGGTTCCGCATCGATCTGAACGTACCCAACTGCGACCAGGGGCCACACGCGCTGCGGCACGAGTACGAGACGGGTGTGGACTTCGCCGGGCTCGAGCCGGGGGACAGGACGACCGAGGCGACCCTGTCGATGGTGTACGACGAACTGGTGGCGTTCGCGCGGGTTCGCGGCACGCTCGACCAGCGCGCGACCGCGCCGGAGGCCAAGGCCGCGCTGGTGGCCGACGGGTTGGTGCCTGCGCTCGAGATCCGCGACCCGGTCGCACGGTTGACCGCGGTGGTCGGCGTCGGTTGCAGGGCAGGCGTTCCGCCCTTCCCGGGCAACCCGGCGTGCCGCGCGTGAGCACGTGGGGAATACCACCGCAGACCTCGTGCGCTCATCACCTTGCCAGACAATCCACCAGCAATAATGTCATAAGGCAACTTATCGGCATTTAACCCGGCGCCGGACCGCAGGTCATCTCACCTCGTGCAGAAACCTCGACCGGGCGGGTTGGGTGGGCACTCCGGTGCGGAGAGCGCTGACGATCTAGGCTCGACGCCATGCAGCGGATCATCGGTATCGAGGTCGAGTACGGAATTTCGTCCCCGTCGGAGCCGACGGCGAACCCCATTCTGACCTCAACGCAGGCGGTGCTCGCGTACGCGGCGGCGGCCGGCGTCCCGCGGGCCAAGCGAACTCGCTGGGACTACGAGGTGGAGTCGCCATTGCGCGACGCACGAGGTTTCGACCTCGGGCGGTTCAACGGCCCGGCGCCGGTGATCGACGCCGACGAGGTCGGTGCCGCCAACATGATCCTCACCAACGGTGCCCGGCTGTATGTGGACCACGCGCACCCCGAGTACTCGGCCCCGGAGGTCACCGATCCGCTGGACGCGGTGATCTGGGACAAGGCGGGGGAGCGAGTGATGGAGGCCGCGGCCCGGCACGCCTCGAGCGTCCCCGGCGCGCCGCGCTTGCAGCTGTACAAGAACAACGTGGACGGCAAGGGTGCGTCGTACGGCACCCACGAGAACTACCTGTGCTCGCGGGAGACGCCGTTCACGGCGATCATCGCCGGCCTGACACCGTTCTTCGCCTCCCGTCAGGTGATCTGCGGATCAGGCCGCGTCGGCGTCGGGCAGTCCGGTGACGAGGCCGGTTTCCAGCTCTCGCAGCGGGCCGACTACATCGAGGTCGAGGTCGGGCTGGAGACGACGCTCAAGCGCGGCATCATCAACACCCGCGACGAGCCGCACGCCGACGCCGAGAAGTACCGCCGCCTGCACGTGATCATCGGTGACGCGAACCTCGCCGAATGGTCGACGTATCTCAAGGTCGGCACCACCGCCCTTGTTCTCGACCTGATCGAGGCCGGGGTCGACCTGTCCGATCTCCAGCTCGCGCGGCCGGTCACCGCGGTGCACCAGATCAGCCACGATCCGACGCTCCGGCAGACGGTGGCGCTCTCCGACGGTCGCGAGATGACCGGTCTTGCACTGCAGCGGATCTACCACGAGCGGGTGGCCTCGTTCATCGAACGGGAGGGATCCGACGATCCGCGTGCCGCGGACATCCTCGCCAAGTGGGCGACCGTGCTCGACCTGCTCGAGCGGGATCCGATGGAGTGCGCGCACCTGCTGGACTGGCCGGCGAAACTGCGGATCCTCGAAGGCTTCCGCAACCGTGAGGGACTGGCCTGGTCGGCGCCCAAACTGCACATGCTCGATCTGCAGTACTCGGACGTCCGCCTCGACAAGGGCCTGTACAACCGGCTCGTCGCACGCGGATCGATCGAGCGGCTGGTCAGCGAACAGCAGGTGCTGGACGCGATCCACAACCCGCCGACCGACACCCGCGCCTACTTCCGGGGCGAGTGCCTGCGCAGATTCGGTGCCGACATCGCGGCGGCGAGCTGGGACTCCGTGATCTTCGACCTGGGCCGGGACTCCCTGGTTCGGATCCCGACCCTGGAACCGCTGCGTGGCAGCAAGGCGCACGTCGGGGCGCTGCTGGAGGCGGCGGATTCGGCGGCGGACCTCGTGGATCAGCTGACGACCTGACAATCGCCCGAAGACGCGACGGAGAAACGTCGCGGTGTCGTGGACGTGAAGCGTCACAGTGTCGTGCGCGATCGGTAGGGTGAAGGTCCGAGCACGAGCGCACACTGGGTGTGCGGGATGCAGTGCAAGAGCAACGAGGAGGTCGGCGGCTATGGCGCAGGAGCAGACCAAACGCGGCGGCGGTGGCGACGACGACGATGCCCCCATCGGTGACGGTGGTGCGGGACAGGAACGTCGGGAGAAGCTCGCAGAGGACACGGACGACCTGCTCGACGAGATCGACGACGTGCTGGAGGAGAACGCCGAGGACTTCGTGCGCGCGTACGTGCAAAAGGGCGGCCAGTGACGCCGGATTCCCCGGCGACGCGTACGACGATGGGGGGCGGGGTGCTGCGGTTCGATTCGCAGCTGTCCTCGTTCACCGAGCATCTGCGTGTCCATGCGCCGGAACTGTTGCCGGAGAACCGATTCGATCTCGGGGCAAACGGAGGTAGGGGTGAGCCGATGACGGGTCGTCCGGACATCGCCCCACACGGCACGACGATCGTTGCGCTGACCTTCGCCGGCGGTGTCCTCATCGCCGGCGATCGCCGCGCGACGATGGGCAACCTGATCGCCAGCCGGGACGTCGAGAAGGTGTACGTCACCGATGACTACTCCGCCGCCGGGATCGCCGGTACGGCGGGCATCGCGATCGAGCTGGTGAGACTGTTCGCCGTCGAACTCGAGCACTACGAGAAGATCGAGGGCGTTCCGCTCACCTTCGACGGCAAGGCCAACCGGCTGTCGTCGATGGTCCGGGGCAATCTCGGAGCCGCGATGCAGGGGTTGTCCGTGGTGCCGCTTCTCGTCGGATACGACCTCGACGGAGCGGAACCGGCCAAGGCCGGGCGGATCGTGTCCTACGACGTCGTCGGTGGACGGTACGAGGAGAAGGCCGGGTACCACGCGGTCGGTTCGGGTTCGCTGTTCGCGAAATCGGCGCTGAAGAAGATCTACGATCCGGACGCCGACGAGGCGGGTGCCATGCGGGCAGCCGTCGAAGCGCTCTACGACGCAGCCGACGACGACTCCGCGACGGGTGGACCGGATCTGACCCGTGGCATCTTCCCGACCGCGGTGGTGATCACCGACGCCGGCGCCGTGGAGGTTCCCGAGAGCCGGCTCGCCGAATTCGCCCGCGCCGTCATCGCCGACCGCACCAAGGAAGCAGGTGACACGCCGTGACGATGCCGTACTACGCCTCCGCCGAGCAGATCATGCGGGATCGCTCGGAGCTGGCGCGCAAGGGTATTGCCCGCGGTCGCAGCGTCATCTCGCTGACCTATGCGGACGGTGTGCTGTTCGTGGCGGAGAACCCGTCGTCGTCGCTGCACAAGGTCAGCGAGCTGTACGACCGGCTCGGTTTCGCCGCCGTCGGGAAGTACAACGAGTTCGAGAGCTTGCGGCGCTCGGGCATCATGCATGCCGACATGCGCGGCTACTCGTACGACCGCCGCGACGTCACCGGTAGATCCCTGGCCAATGCGTACGCGCAGACGCTCGGCACGATCTTCACCGAGCAGCCGAAGCCGTACGAGGTGGAGCTCTGTGTCGCCGAGGTCGGGCGGGCGGGGCAGGACCACCACGCGCAGCTGTACCGGATCACCTACGACGGCTCGATCGTCGACGAGCAGCAGTTCGTCGTGATGGGTGGCGCGACCGAGCCGATCGTGACCGCATTGAAGGAGTCGTACCGGCCGGGCCTGCCGCTGGCCGAAGCGGTCGCGGTCGCGGTCGACGCGTTGCAGGTCGGGACCGCGCCGCCCGGCAACGGTGAGGCCGAACGGCGGCGCATCGGGGTCGGTGCCCTCGAGGTGGCCGTGCTGGACCAGACCCGCCCGCGGCGCGCGTTCAAGCGGATCACCGGGGCGGCGCTGTCGGCACTGCTGCCCGCCGAACCCGCGGCACCGGCTGCCGAGGCCGCGCCGGAGCCGGGAACGGAAGCCACGGGACCGGCGGCGGGCCCCGACGCGGGCTGACCCGACCCCTCGAACGTTTCGGCCCCGGTGGATCACCGCCGGGGCCGAAACGCGTCCGGACCGCCCGGTCTTTCGTCACGGGTCGTGTCTGTACCGAGACATCACCGAAATGCACGGCGGCAGCGGCGAAGTCACGCGGAATGTCGATGGCCGGTGCACCGGCCGCGGAGGGCTTCGGCGTTGTACTGTCGAAGTGTGCAGCGACGAATCATGGGAATCGAGACCGAGTTCGGGGTGACGTGTACTTTTCACGGTCACCGTCGACTCAGCCCGGACGAGGTGGCGCGATACCTGTTCCGGAGGGTCGTCTCGTGGGGGCGGAGCTCCAACGTCTTCCTCCGCAACGGTGCCCGGTTGTATCTCGACGTGGGATCGCATCCGGAGTACGCGACGGCCGAGTGCGACGGGCTGGCCCAACTCGTCACGCACGATCGCGCCGGTGAGCGTGTCCTCGAGGATCTTCTCGTCGACGCCGAACAGCGGCTCACCGAGGAGGGCATCGGTGGGGACATCTACCTGTTCAAGAACAACACCGACTCGGCAGGCAATTCGTACGGCTGTCACGAGAACTTCCTGGTGGTCCGCGCGGGGGAGTTCTCCCGAATCTCGGACGTCCTGCTCCCGTTCCTGGTCACGCGGCAGCTGATCTGCGGCGCGGGCAAGGTTCTGCAGACTCCGAAGTCGGCGACCTTCTGCCTGTCCCAGCGTGCGGAGCACATCTGGGAGGGTGTGTCCTCGGCGACGACCCGTTCCCGCCCCATCATCAACACGCGCGACGAGCCGCACGCGGATGCCGAGAAGTACCGCCGGCTCCACGTCATCGTAGGTGACTCGAACATGTCCGAGACCACCACGATGCTCAAGGTCGGCTCCGCGGCGCTGGTGCTGGAGATGATCGAGGCCGGGGTCTCGTTCCGTGACTTCGCGCTCGACAACCCGATCCGCGCGATCCGCGAGGTCAGCCACGACCTGACCGGCCGCAGGCCCGTCCGCCTCGCGGGCGGCAGGCAGGCGAGCGCGCTGGACATTCAGCGCGAGTACCACGCGCGCGCGGTCGAGCACCTGCGCAACCGGGAACCCGACGCTCAGGTCGAGCAGGTCGTGGAACTGTGGGGACGGGTGCTCGACGCCGTCGAGTCCCAGGACTTCGCGAAGGTCGACACCGAGGTCGACTGGGTGATCAAGCGCAAGTTGTTCCAGCGGTACCAGGACAAGCACAACCTGGATCTGGCCGATCCGCGGATCGCCCAACTCGACCTCGCCTACCACGACATCAAGCGTGGACGTGGTGTGTTCGATCTCCTGCAGCGCAAGGGCCTGGCCAAGCGGGTCACCGAGGACGAGCAGATCGACGCCGCGGTGAACACGCCACCGCAGACCACTCGCGCGAAGCTGCGCGGCGACTTCATCGCCGCGGCCCAGGACGCGGGACGCGACTTCACCGTCGACTGGGTGCACCTCAAGCTCAACGACCAGGCCCAGCGGACGGTGCTGTGCAAGGACCCGTTCCGGTCCGTCGACGAGCGGGTCGAGCGCCTGATCGCGTCGATGTAGTGGCGGTGCCGTTAGGCTGCTGATCCGTGGCGACCAGCAAAGTCGAACGGCTGATGAACCTAGTCATCTGCCTGCTCTCGACCCGGCAGTTCCTGACGGCGGACAAGATCCGTCAGAGCGTTGCGGGCTACAAGGAGTCGGTGAGCGACGAGGCGTTCAGCAGGATGTTCGAGCGGGACAAGAACGAACTGCGTGATCTCGGGGTTCCGCTCGAGACGGGACAGGCATCGCGGTTGGGCACCGTCGAGGGCTACCGGATCAGCCCCGAGGCGTACGCACTGCCGGAGATCGACCTCACCAGCGAGGAGTCGGCCGCGGTCGCCATCGCTGTGCGACTGCTCGAGTCCCCGGAACTGACGTCCGCCGCGCAGGGCGCCGTCCTGAAGCTGCGGGCCGCGGGCGTGGCGGTGGACCAGGAGTCGGCGTCCTCGTTGTTCACGGCACTGCCCGCGCGGGTCCGTGGCTCCGAGCCGGCACTCGAATCGGTGCTGGCCGCCATCGAGGCCGGTCAGGCGATCCGCTTCGAGCACCGGTCTGCCCCCAACGCGCCGCTGCGTACACGGACCCTCGAGCCGTGGGGTGTGGTCACCCACGACGGCCGGTGGTATGTGGTCGGTCACGACAAGGACCGCGATGCCACCCGCACGTTCCGGCTGTCCCGGATCGGCGAGCAGATCACCGCGTTCGGTCCCACCGGCGCCGTCCGCAAACCCGAAGGCACGGACCTGCGCGACATCGTCGGTCGCGCGGTCGGCACGGCGGGCGTGTCCGGCACCGCGACGGTGTGGGTGCGCGACGGCCGAGCGCAGGAACTGCGTCGACTCGGTCAGCAGACGAGGGCCATGACGATCGGCGACCGGGCGGGTGCGGTGCTGGAGGTACCGGTCCGCTCCCGCGAATGGCTCGCACGATTGATCACGGGATACGGGGAGGATGCAGTGGCGCTGGCACCCGAGGCCCTGCGCGCGGACGTCGTCGCGCGGCTGACCGTCGCGGCGGGTGAGGCGCGATGAGCCAGCGACTGTCGCAGCGGCTGTCGCGGCTGCTCAACATGGTGCCGTACTTCGTCGCCAATCCCGGGATCACGAAGAGTGAGGCCGCGGCGGAACTGGGGGTCACGGTCACGCAGCTGACCACCGATCTGAACCAGTTGTGGGTGTGCGGGCTGCCGGGCTACGGCCCCGGAGACCTGATCGACCTGTCCTTCGAAGAGGAGACCGTCGCGGTCACGTTCTCCGCCGGGATCGACCGTCCCCTGCGGCTGACCTCGACGGAGGCGACCTCGATGCTGATCGCGCTGCGTGCGCTCGGGGACCTGCCGGGCACCGCGGATCCGTCGTCGGTCCAGGGCGCAATCGCGAAGATCGAGTCCGCGGCGGGAGTTGCGGCCGCCGGTGCGGTGACGCAGGCGGTCTCGGACCCGGGTCCGGAGAGTCCGGTGGTCGCGGCGGTGCGGTCCGCGGTCCGCCACGGGCGCGCACTCGACATCACCTACTTCTCGGCATCCCGGGACGCGGTGACCAGGCGGGTCGTCGATCCGATCCGGGTCGTCGCGGTCGACAATCACAGCTATCTGCAGGCGTGGTGCCGGCAGGCGGACGGTGTCCGGCTGTTCCGCTACGACCGGATCGACGCGGCCACCGAACTCGACGAGCCGGCGCGCGTTCCGGAGGACGCATACGACGAGTCCTCGGCGCTGGACCTGTTCCACGACGACGCAACTCTGCCCCAGGCACGACTGCTGATCGCCCCGGACCACGCCTGGGTGATGGACTACTACCCGATGACGGACGTCGTGGTGGCCGCGGACGGGTCGGTCGAGGCATCGATGCGGTACGCGTCGCTGGACTGGATGGCCCGGCTGATGGCGGGGTTCGGCACCGGGGTACAGGTACTGGGTCCGACGGAATTGTCCGAATCCATCCGGGCCCGTGCGCACGCCGCCCTGGAGATGTACCGGCAGCCGCTCGACAGCTGACTCCCAGCATTTGGGCCCGACGGGACCCCCGATGTCCGGTAGCATCGAGCCAACTGATCTCTGGAGGTAAAAATGGGTGCAATGAGCCCCTGGCACTGGGCCATTGTGGCGCTGGTCGTCGTGATCCTGTTCGGTTCGAAGAAGCTCCCCGACGCTGCCCGTGGTCTGGGCCGGTCCTTGCGGATCTTCAAGAGCGAGGTCAAGGAGATGCAGAACGACGGCGCGCCCGCCGCTGCCGCCCCGGCCCCGCCTGCGCAGTTGCCCGCGACGCCGGAGGTGCAGGCCACCGTGGTCGAGACCCCGCAGACCGAGACGAAGGCCTCGTAGGACGAACCACCGTGTGACCCCGGGGTGCATGGGCATCCCGGGGCGCAGCTGAGCAGAACCAAGGGCCCGAATCAGTGCGTATCCCCTTCGACCCGCGGCGCAGTCGGCGCCGGGTCAACCCAGACGGCACCATGTCGCTGGTCGATCATCTCTACGAGCTGCGGACACGGCTGCTGTGGTCGATCCTCGCGATCTTGGTCACAACGGTGTTCGGCTTCTTCTGGTACTCGCACCAGATCCTGGGCATCGACAGCCTCGGCGAGATCCTCCGCGGACCGTACTGTTCGCTGCCGCCGGAGTCTCGGGCCGCGCTCACCGAGGACGGCTCGTGCCGGCTCCTCGCGACAGCGCCGTTCGAGCAGTTCATGCTCCGCTTCAAGGTGGCGCTGACCGCCGGCATCGTCCTCGCGTGCCCCGTCTGGCTGTACCAGTTGTGGGCTTTCATCACGCCGGGTCTGTACTCCAAGGAACGCCGGTACGCCATCGGGTTCGTCTTCTCCGCCGCCGCCCTGTTCGTGTTCGGTGCGGTGCTCGCCTACCTCGTGGTGTCCAAGGCGCTGCACTTCCTGCTCACCATCGGCGGTGACGTCCAGGTCACCGCTCTCAGCGGTGCCGAGTACTTCGGCTTCGTGATCAACCTGCTGATCATCTTCGGTGTCAGCTTCGAGATCCCGCTGCTGATCGTGGCGCTGAACTTCGTCGGCATCCTGCCCTACGCCAAGCTCAAGGCGTGGCGGCGCGGCCTGATCATGGCGATGTTCGTGTTCGCGGCCATCGCCACCCCGGGGCAGGACCCGTTCTCGATGCTGGTGCTCGCAGTGGCGCTGACCGTCCTGCTGGAGATGGCCATCCAGATCGCTCGCCTCAATGACAGGCGGAAGGCTCGTAAGGACTCCGAGGGGTGGGGTGCCCTCGACGACGACGAGGCGTCCCCACTCGACGCCGCCACCGACATCGGCGCACCCAGCCGGGTCAACGACTACTCGGACACGTTGTAGGTCCCACTCGTTCGGGCGCACCGCGCGGCTCTGGCCCGCGGTGCGCCGGTCGGCGCGCCCATGCGGGCGGGTGAATTCCTGCGGACGGTCTCTGTCGATAGCCTTGCGGGGTGGAACTCGACGTATTCGCCGCCCAGCTGAGCTTCCCGCTGGACGGATTTCAGGTGGAGGCGTGTCGGGCACTGGAGGCCGGTCACGGAGTGCTGGTGTGCGCCCCGACCGGGGCGGGCAAGACGGTGATCGGCGAGTTCGCAGTGCACCTCGCGCTGGTGTCCGGGCACAAGTGCTTCTACACCACGCCGATCAAGGCGCTGAGCAACCAGAAGTACGCCGACCTGGTGGAGCGCTACGGCAAGGCATCGGTCGGCCTGCTCACCGGCGACGTGAGCATCAACTCGGACGCCCCGGTGGTCGTGATGACCACCGAGGTGCTCCGGAACATGCTGTACGCGGACTCGCCGACCCTGCGCGGACTGTCGCACGTCGTGATGGACGAGGTCCACTTCCTCGCCGACCGCTTTCGCGGCGCGGTGTGGGAGGAGGTGATCCTGCACCTGCCGGAGGACGTGCGCCTGGTCAGCCTGTCCGCGACGGTCAGCAACGCCGAGGAGTTCGGCGCCTGGATGGGGACCGTCCGCGGCGACACCGAGATCATCGTCGACGAGGTGCGACCGATCCCGCTGTGGCAGCACATGATGGTCGGCCGCCGAATGTTCGATCTGTTCGACACCACCGCCCAAGGCGCCGATCCGACGGCCCGGCTGGTCATCGACCGGGATCTGGTCCGGCACCTCAAGGAACGCCAGGCCCTCGACCGGTACGACACCTGGCAGCCGCGCGGACGTGGTCGCGGTTCGGCGCCGAGTTCGGCGAACCGTCCGCTGCCGCGCCCGGAGGTGATCGCCCGCCTCGACGCGGAAGGGCTGTTGCCGGCGATCACGTTCATCTTCAGTCGGGCCGGGTGCGATGCCGCGGTGACGCAGTGCCTGCGGTCGCGGCTGCGGCTGACCACCGAGGACCAGGCCGACGAGATCGCCGCGATCATCGACAAGCACACCGGGGACCTGCCGAAGCACGATCTGTCGGTGCTCGGGTACTGGGAGTGGCGCGAGGGCCTGGAGCGGGGCATCGCCGGCCACCACGCGGGCATGCTGCCTGCGTTCCGGCACACGGTCGAGGAACTGTTCGTCAAGGGCCTCGTGCGCGCGGTGTTCGCCACCGAGACGCTCGCACTCGGCATCAACATGCCGGCCCGGACCGTCGTCCTCGAGCGACTCGTGAAGTACAACGGCGAGACCCACGCCGAGCTGACCCCGGGGGAGTACACCCAGCTCACAGGCCGGGCGGGGCGGCGCGGCATAGACATCGAGGGGCATGCGGTCGTGCTCTGGCAGCCCGGGGTCGAGGCCACCGAGGTCGCCGGCCTCGCGTCGACCCGAACCTTCCCCCTGCGCAGTTCGTTCCGGCCGTCCTACAACATGTCGATCAACCTGATCGACAGGATGGGCGCCGTCGAGGCGCGCTCGCTCCTGGAGCGATCCTTCGCGCAGTTCCAGGCGGACCGCTCGGTGGTCGGTCTGGTCCGGTCGATCGAGCGTGACGAGCAGGGACTCGTCGAGCTGCGTGACCAGTTGGGCGGGGAGGACAGCGAGTTCTTCGAGTACGCGCAGCTGCGCGAGCGGGTCAAGAACCGGGAGCGGCAGCTCGAACGGCAGGGCCGCACGGACCGTCGGCAGGACGCGGTGACCGCACTGACGGCGCTGCGCCGCGGTGACGTGATCGCGATCCCGACCGGACGCCGGTCCGGTCTGGCGGTCGTCCTCGAGACGGACACCGATCCCCGTGATCCGCGGCCGCTGGTGCTGACCGAGGACAAGTGGGCGGGCCGGATCTCGGCGGCCGACTTCCCGTCGCCGGCGAGGTCACTCGGCAGTATGCGGCTGCCGCGACACGTCGAGCACCGCACCGCCCGCACCCGCCGCGATCTGGCCTCGGCGCTGCGCAGCACCGGGATCGTCGCGCCCGGACGCTATTCGAAGCGGAAGTCCCCGGCGGCGAGCGACCGCGAGCTGGCGGCGTTGCGGCGTGCACTGCGCTCGCATCCCTGTCACACCGATCCGGACCGTGATCGGCTCAGCAGGATCGGCGAGCGGTACAACAAGCTGGCGCGGGAGATCGACAGCAAGCGGCAGAAGGTGGCGGCGACGACGAATTCGCTCGCCCGCACCTTCGACCGGATTCTGCGGCTGCTCGCCGAACGGGGATACACCGGATCCGACGGCGCGGTCACCGAGCAGGGGCACCGTCTGATGCGGCTGTATTCGGAGAGCGACCTGCTGGTTGCCGAGTGCCTGCGCAACGGGACGTGGAAGGGGCTTGCCCCGGCGGAACTGGCCGCGGTCGTCTCGGCGTTGGTGTTCGAGTCCCGGCAGGACGCGGCCACGGCGGATCGTGGTCCGACGGCGCCGATCCGCCACGCGCTCGGCGAGACGGTCCAGTTGTGGTCGGCGCTGCGCACCGACGAGGTCCGGCACAAGCTGCCGCTGACCCGCGAACCCGACTTCGGGTTCGTGTCCGCGATTCACAAGTGGGCGAGCGGTGGACCGCTCGTCGACGCGCTGCTGGCCGCGGGCGATCGGGGGCAGGCGTTGTCGGCGGGCGACTTCGTGCGGTGGTGCCGTCAGGTGATCGACCTGCTGGACCAGGTGCACCAGACCGCGCCGGATGCCGAGGTGCGGTCGGCGGCGGCCAAGGCGGTCGGCGCGATCCGCCGCGGCGTGGTGGCGGTCGACGCAGCTTGATCGGCGGTTGTGTGGTTGGATTCGCTCGCGCTCTGCCGCCACCCGGGGGTTGTTTGTCGCGGGGTGGACACGGGGGATCGACAGTGCGGGCAGCGACGAGTGGAGGCAGCAGATGAGTGGCCTGGAGAGCGGCGGCGACACGGTTGGTGACCGGCCGAGCGCGGACGCCGATTCCGGTCGGGAGGCGGCGCCGCCGGCCGAGGCGGGCCAGGACGAGGCTCACCTGCCGGTCGAATTCCCTCCGGCGCCGCAGTCTGCGCCGTCGGCGACGACCGTGCTTCCGCAGCAGCCGTCACCGCAATGGGGGCAGCAGGCGTGGAGCGCGCCGCAGCAGTACGTACCGCCCCAGTATTCGCAGCAGCAGCCCGGGTATCCGCAGGGCCAGTATCCGGAAGCCCAGTACCAGCAGCAGTACCAGTATCCGACCGGACAGTACCCGCAGCCGGCGCAGTACCCGGGGCAGCAGCCGTACGGGCAGTACCCGCAATACCAGCCGGCGCCGACCTCGGGGCAGTTCCCGCAGGCCGGATACCAGGCCCCGTATCCGCAGCCGGCGCAATACCCGCAGGGAGCCCAGTACCCTCAGGGCGCCCAGTACCCGGGGCAGTATCCGCAGCCCGGGTATCCGCAGGGGCAGTTCCCGCAGCCGGCCGCGGCCGCCCCGAAGTCCAAGTTGCCGTTGTGGATCGGGATCGGCGTCTTGGCGGTGGTCGCAGTGATCGGCTTGATCGGCCTGTTCACTCGCGGCTTCGGCCTGGGGCTGACGACCACCCTGGACCGGTCGGCCGCGGAGAAGGGCGTCGTGCAGGTGCTGACCGGGACGTACGGACTCACCGAGGTCGATGACGTCGTGTGCCCGGCAGGCCAGGAGGTCGTCGAGGGCGGCACCTTCACCTGCACGCTCACGGTGAAGGGCCAGCCTCAGAAGGTGACGGTGACCTTCACCGACGAGGACGGCACCTACGAGGTGAGCCGGCCCACCTCGCGGTGACCGCTCGCCTCACCGGGATGCCGCGAGTGCGGTCGTGAGGCGACCGATCGACGCGCCGATCTTCAGTTCCTCGGCGAGGGCGGACAGCCGGTCGGGGTCCGCAGGTGCCGTCGGCAGGGTGTCGGGCCCGGACAGTTCGACGGGTGCGTCGACCGCCACGCGCACCACCGGCAGTGCCGCGTCGAGATAGTCGGCGGACGCGGTGAGCTTGCCGCGCATCCCCTTGGCGAGGCCGGACGCCGGGTCGTCGACCGCGGCGCGCAGGGCCGCGACGGAGCCGTACTGGAGCAGCAGGGTGGACGCGGTCTTCTCGCCGACCCCCTTGACGCCGGGCAATCCGTCCGACGGGTCGCCGCGCAGCAGTGCGAGTTCGGCGTAGCCGGGGCCGGGCCGGTCCGCGGGCACACCGTACTTTTCGGCGACCTCGGCGGGGCCGAACAATTCGGCCTTCGACAGCCCCCGGCCGACGTACAGCACCCGCACCGGAACCGGGTCGTCGGAGACCACCTGCAGCAGGTCCCGGTCGCCGCTGACGACGACGGTGGTGTCGTCGCGTTCGCGGGCGGCGAGGGTTCCGAGCACGTCGTCGGCCTCGAACCCGACGGCGCCGCCGGTGGCGATTCCCGCGGCGGCGAGCACGTCCATGATCATGTCGACCTGCGGGGTCAGGGTGTCGGGCACCTCTTCGACGTCCGGTCCGGCGTCGAGTTCCTCGGCGACCCGGTGCGCCTTGTAGGAGGGCACCAGGTCCACCCGGAACTGGGGACGCCAGTCGAGGTCCAGGCACACGACCAGTCGGCTCGGCTGGTGGCGGGTGATCAGCGCGGCGACCATGTCGGTGAATCCCCGGACCGCGTTGACCGGTCGCCCGTCGGCGGCCGTGAACGATTCGGGGAGCGCGTAATACGCGCGGAACCACAGGCTCGCGCCGTCGAGGAGTAGCAGGGGTCCGGTCATGGCGCCCATCCTGCCAAAGACCACTAGCCTTGACTGTCATGAGTGCACAGAGCGAGTCCGCAGCACGCTTTCCGACCACCGTCTACGCCGAGCGGTTGCGCCGGGCCGCCGAGCTGACCGCGGCGTCCGGTCTGGACGCACTGCTGATCACACCGGGCCCCGACCTGAAGTACCTGGTGGGTTCGGGGGCGGCATCGTTCGAACGCCTCACCTGCCTGGTCATCCCGGCGGACGGCACCGCGGCCTCGGTGGTGGTGCCGACGCTGGAGCTGGCCGGTCTGGCGGACTCCGCGATCGCGGATCTCGGCCTGGCCGTGCACGACTGGGTGGACGGCGTCGACCCGTACGCCCTCGTCGGGTCGCTGCTCCCAACTCCGGGTCGCACGGCGGTCGCGGAGGCGATGCCGGCGCTGCACGTGATTCCGCTGACGACCGCACTCGGGGCGCCGCCGGTGCTCGCGACGGGGGTGTTGCGGGAACTGCGAATGGTCAAGGACGAGGCGGAGATCGAGGCGTTGCGGAGGGCGGGTGCGGCGATCGACCGGGTGCACGCCCGGATGGGTGAGTTCCTGCGCGCCGGCCGCACCGAGGCCGAGGTGGCCGCCGACATCGCCTCGGCGATCGTCGAGGAAGGCCACACCGCACCGGAATTCGTGATCGTCGGGTCGGGGCCGCACGGCGCGGACCCCCACCACGAGGTGTCCGACCGTGTCGTCGAGTCCGGGGACGTCGTGGTGATCGACATCGGTGGTCCCGTCGCGCCGGGCTACAACTCGGACAGCACCCGTACCTACAGCATCGGGGAGCCGTCCGCGGAGGTCGCGGCGAAGTTCGCGGTCCTGGAGCGGGCGCAGCAGGCGGCGGTGGACGCGGTCCGGCCGGGGATCACCGCCGAAGCGGTGGACGCCGCGGCGCGGGACGTACTCGCCGCGGAAGGGCTCGCGCAGGTGTTCGTGCACCGTACGGGGCATGGCATCGGGTTGTCGGTCCACGAGGAGCCGTACATCGTCGCGGGCAACCGGATCGAGCTGGCGGAGGGCATGGCGTTCAGCATCGAGCCGGGGATCTACTTCCGTGGCGACTGGGGTGCCCGGATCGAGGACATCGTGGTCGTGACCGCGGATGGGTGCGAGTCGATGAACACCCGGCCGCACGGACTCACAGTGCTGTAGTCGGCTCCCGGCGGCACGGCACAGGCATAGGGTGTGACTCAGGTCACCAATCCATCCGTCGTGAGGACGTGCCGCCATGACCGCTACACCGCTCACCAGGCAGGGCTTCGGATCGATCAGGTCCGGCGGGCTCAACTGGGACGCCTTCCCGCTGCGCCTGTTCGCCAAGGGCAACGCGCACTTCTGGGATCCGGTGTCGATCGACTTCACCCAGGACGCGAAGGACTGGCAGGGCCTGACCAGCGAACAGCAGCGCAGCGCCACCTACCTGTGCACGCAGTTCATCGCCGGTGAGGAGGCTGTCACCGAGGACATCCAGCCGTTCATGAAGGCGATGTCCGCGGAGGGCCGGCTCGGCGACGAGATGTACCTGACGCAGTTCTGCTTCGAGGAGGCCAAGCACACCCAGGTGTTCCGGCTCTGGATGGACGCGGTCGGCCTGACCGGGGACCTGCACCCGTTCGTCGCCGAGAACCCCTACTACCGGCAGCTGTTCTACGAGGAGCTGCCCGGCTCCCTGCGGATTCTCGAGACGGATCCGAGCCCGGCGAACCAGGTGCGCGCGTCGGTGACCTACAACCACGTCATCGAGGGCAGCCTCGCGTTGACCGGGTACTTCGCGTGGCAGAAGGTGTGCACCGAATGGAACATCCTGCCCGGCATGGTGGAGTTGATCCGGCTGATCGGCAACGACGAGCGCAGGCACATGGCGTGGGGCACGTTCACCTGCCGCAGGCACGTGGCCGCGGACGACGGCAACTGGGATGTGGTCCAGCAGAGGATGGCGGAGCTCATGCCGCTTGCCCTGGGCCTGATCAACTGGGTCGACGACCAGTTCGAGGTGCAGCCCTTCGGTCTCGACAACGACGAGTTCGTGGCCTACGCGGCAGACCGCGCGCAGCGGCGTCTCGGGGCGATCGAGTCGGCGCGCGGTCGCCCGGTCGAGGAGATCGACCTCGACTACACCCCAGAGGTGCTCGAGGAGCGCTTCGGGGCCGAGGACGCGGCGGCGTTCGAGGAGGCCGCCAAGTAGTGACGCGTCAGACGATGAAGTTGCCGAACGTCGGGTTCGTCTGGCACAGCGGCAGGCTGCCGAGGTCGATCGTGCCGAACACCGTCGCCATCACCCTGCCGTGCCCGGTGTACACGGTCTTCGAGTAGTACGGGTAGGTGCCCTCGAGGTTCGCGATCCCGTTCTGGCCGGTGTCGTAGTTGACCCACGCGACGGTCACCTGGCCGGCGGCCGGGATCGGCGGCGCGGCGGGGAAGCTCTGGAACCGGATCTCGCCGGGGTTGATTCCGGGTTCGGGCCCGGACTGCCCGGTGGCCCCGGTCAGCGACATGAGGCTGCCCTGGTTGGCGCAGCCGATGGTCAGGGCCGGCGGCCCGAACGGGTGTGGCGGCAGGGCCTGCGCCGCCGGGACCGACGCGAGGAGCGCGGCTGCCGCCGCCCCCACCAGGATCGAAACTCGAGTTGCTGTGCGTGTCATGACTGCCCCTCGGCTCGGGTGCCCCCGTAATCCGTACAACACTAGGCGCGGTTCCGGGGCGCCGTCGAGGGCCTGAGGCTCAGCGGCCGAGGAGCCCGGCCACCCCCAACGCACGCCGGACGTTGATCTCGATGACCACCCGGGTCGGGTTCTCGCGCGGCGGTCGGTACCGGCGCGTGTAGCGGGCGACGGCCTCCGCGACGTCGTCCGGGTCCGAACTGACCCGCGTGGTGCCTTCCAGGGTCAACCAGCGGGGTCCGTCGATCTGCGTGACCGCTCCGTACCCGCCACGCTCGGCATTGAGTGCCTTCTGCGATCCGGCGTTCGTGATCACCCGGGCCAGCAATCGCTCCGGATCCCAGGTGAACCCGACCGCGACCACGTGCGGGGTGCCGTCCCGGCGCAGGGTCGTCAGCGACGCCAGGTGGCGATCGGTGAGGAACGCGAGCGCTTCGGCGGTCAGGTCGGCGGGATCGAAGGGAGGGCGGGCCATACCCCGACGTTAGGACACCGCGCCACAGTCGAGCACACTGGATGCATGAGTGTCGGATCGGTGGTCGTTCTCGGTGGACGCAGCGAGATAGGTCTCGAGGTCGCGACGCGACTGGCGCCCGGCCGCCCGGTGGTGCTGGCGGCGCGGCGCAGCGGCGACCTGGAGGCCGAGCGGCGAGCGGTGCAGGCCGCGGGCGCGAGCGAGGTGCACACCGTCGAGTTCGACGCCGACAAGGTCTCCGATCACGCCCGGGTGCTGTCGGAGATCGCCGAGCTCGGCCCGATCGACACCGTGGTGCTCGCGTTCGGGGTCCTCGGCGACCAGGCGCGCGCCGAGACGGACGCCCAGCACGCGGTGAACGTCATCCACACCGACTACGTCGCGCAGGTGTCGGTGCTCACGCACCTGGCGCAGCTGCTGCGCGCGCAGGGTGCGGGCCGGATCGTGGTGTTCTCGTCGGTGGCCGGGGTCCGGGTGCGGCGCGCCAACTACGTGTACGGGTCCGCGAAGGCCGGCCTGGACGGGTTCGCGAGCGGGCTCGGTGACGCCCTGCACGGCAGCGGGGTCTCGCTGCTGCTGGTCCGGCCCGGGTTCGTGATCGGCCGGATGACCGAGGGGATGAGCCCGGCGCCGATGTCGAGCACTCCGGGTCAGGTCGCGGACGCGGTGGTCGCGGCGCTCGGGAAGGGCCGCGAGCGGGTGGCGGTCCCCGGTCGGCTCCAGTTGGTGTTCTTCGTGATGCGGCTGCTGCCGCAGGCGATCTGGCGCCGGATGCCGCGTTGATGGGACATCACACAAATGTGCTGACGGGCGCTCCGGTCAGTGTCGTCGGGATCGGTGCCGACGGCTGGGACGGCCTGTCTCCGAACTCTCGGCGCGCGATCGAGGACGCCGAGGTGCTGATGGGGTCCGCGCGTCAGCTCGACCTCGTACCCGGTGACTCGAACCGGCTCCGGGTGCCGTGGCCGTCGCCGCTGGTGCCGGCGTTGCCGGGCCTGTTCGGTGAACACGATGGTCGGCGCATCTGCGTCCTGGCGAGCGGCGACCCGATGTTCCACGGCATCGGAGTCACCCTGGTCCGGCTGCTCGGGGCGGATCGGGTTCGGGTGCTCGCGCATCCGTCGTCGGCGTCGTTGGCCTGTGCACGCCTGGGTTGGGCACTCCACGAGACGGCGGTGGTGTCGCTGGTGACGGCGCCGCCCGAGGCGCTGATCCCCGACCTCGCCCACGGGCGACGGCTGCTGGTGCTGAGTCGCGATGCGCACACCCCAGCGACGGTCGCGGAACTGCTGCGCGACAACGGTTTCGGGGACACCACGATCACAGTCCTCGAACAGCTCGGCGGCCCCGCCGAGACGGTGGTGTCCGGCACCGCCGCCGGCTGGGACCGCGCCCCCGGGGACGCTCTGAACCTGCTGGCCCTGCACTGTCTGCGCACCGCGGGCGCGGTGCGACACACGCGCGTGCCCGGCCTGCCGGACGACGCCTTCGAGTCGGACGGCCAGCTGACCAAGCAGGAGGTCCGCACCCTGACGCTCGCCGCACTGGCCCCCGAACCGGGGGAACTGCTGTGGGACGTCGGCGGCGGCTCGGGCAGCATCGCCATCGAGTGGATGCGCACCGACCCGACCTGCCGGGCGATCGGGTTCGAGCGTGACGACCGCCGCCGCGACCGGATCGCCGCGAACGCCTCCCGGCTCGGTGTCCCCGGGCTCGGCGTCCGCGGCGCCGCACCGGAGTCGCTGACCGGCGCGCCGATCCCGGACGCGATCTTCCTCGGCGGCGGCGTGACCGCGCCCGGCGTGTTCGAGACCTGCTGGGCGGCGTTGCCGGTCGGCGGGAGGATCGTCGTCAACGCCGTCACCGCCGAATCGGAAGCCCTCCTGCTGGCCTGGCACGCCGAGTACGGCGGCAGGCTGCGCAAGTTCCAGATCTACCGCGGCAGCGCACTCGGCGGTTTCACCGCGTGGCGCCCCCACCTGCCGGTCGCCCAGTGGATCGCCACGAAGACGCCCCCGAACGCGACCCCGATCCAGTCACCAGAGGAGCTTTCGTGACCGTCCGTTTCATCGGCGCCGGACCCGGTGCCGCCGACCTGATCACCCTGCGCGGCGCGCGGATCATCGAGCAGAGCCCGGTGTGCCTGTACGCGGGCAGCCTGGTGCCGGCCGAACTGCTCGACCTGTGCCCGGTCGGCGCCGAGATCGTCGACACGGCGCGGTTGAGCCTGGATCGGATCACCGAACTGCTCGTCTCCGCGCACCGCGAGGGCAAGGACGTCGCGCGGCTGCACTCCGGCGATCCGTCGATCTACAGCGCGGTCGCCGAGCAGGTCCGCAGGCTCGAGGCCTCTGGGGTGGACTACGAGATCGTGCCCGGCGTCCCGGCATTCGCGGCCGCCGCGGCCACCCTCGGCCGTGAACTGACGGTCCCCGGGGTGTCCCAGTCCATCGTCCTGACCCGCGTCTCGACCCTGTCGACGGCGATGCCGGAGGGGGAGGACCTGGCCACGCTCGGCGCGAGCGGCGCGACGCTGGTGATCCACCTGGCCGCGCACCGCATCGACCAGGTCGTCGACGAACTGCGCGGCCCCTACGGCGGCGACTGCCCGGTGGCGGTGGTGGCGTTCGCCAGCCGTCCGAACGAGATCGTGCTGCGCGGCACCGTCGACTCGATCGCGGCGCAGGTGCACGAGGCCGGTGTGACGAAGACCGCGGTGATCATCGTCGGGCGGGTGCTCGGTGCGGCCGGGTTCCCGGACAGCTACCTGTACTCGGCGAGCCGCGCCCGCGTCACCCACTGATGCGGCGCGTCCTGATCCTCGGGGGCACGTCCGAAGGGCGTGCGCTGGCCGCCGCGCTGGTGAGCGAACCGGGGATCGCGGTCGAATCCTCGCTGGCCGGCCGGGTGCGGAATCCGCGACTGCCCGACGGCGAGGTCCGCGTCGGCGGTTTCGGCGGCGTCGACGGCCTTCGGGAGTACCTGCGCGCGAACAGGATCGACGCGATCGTCGACGCGACACACCCGTTCGCATCCCGGATCACCGCCAACGCCGCGACCGCAGCCGCCTCCGCGGGTGTGCCGCTGCTGATCCTGCGCCGCCCCGCGTGGACACCGGCACCGGAGGACAACTGGACACAGGTCGACTCGCTCGCCGCCGCGGCCGCCGCCCTTCCCACACTCGGCCGTCGCGTCTTCCTCACCATCGGCCGTCAGGGCGTCGACGCGTTCGCCGGGTCGGACGCCTGGTTCCTCGTCCGCGCCATCGATCCCCCCGAGGGGCCGGCACCCGCGGCCACGACGCTGCTGCTCGACCGCGGCCCGTTCGGGCTCGACGCCGAGCGGGAACTGCTGCGCGACAACCGGATCGATGTTCTGGTGACCAAGAACAGCGGGGGCGCGCTCACCGAGGCGAAGCTGACCGCCGCCCGTGAGCTGGGGGTCGCGGTGCTGATGGTGTCGCGGCCCCCGCTTCCCTCCGGGGTGCCGGTGACGTCCGACGTCGCGGCGGCGGCCGCGTGGGCACTCGAGTCAGTCGCCGACTGACTCGGCGCGTTGCAACAGCAGGTCGCGTTCGCGGAGGTTCTGCGTCAGCGCCGCGGCCCGGGTGAACTCGGTGCGGGCATCACCGCCGCGGCCCAGCTGGGCGAGCAGGTCGCCGCGGACACTCGGCAGCAGGTGGTAGTCGCGCAGCATCGGATCGTCGGCGAGGGCATCGACGAGAACCAGTGCGGCCTCCGGGCCGTCGGCCCGGGACACCGCGACGGCACGGTTCAGTGCCACGACCGGCGACGGGGTCAGCGTGTACAGGCGTTCGTAGAGCGCCGCGATGGTGGCCCAGTCGGTGTCCTGGTACGTGGCGGCCCGCGCATGGCAGGCGGCGATCGCCGCCTGGAGCGAGTACGGGCCGGTGCCGGCGCGCAGCAGGGCCTCCATGCCGAGCCGGATGAGGAGCCGGTTCCAGCGGGCCCGATCCTGGTCCGCGAGCAGCACCGGCGCCCCGTAGGCGTCCACTCGCGCGGCGGTCCGGGAGGCCTGCAGGCTCAGCAGTGCCAGCAGTCCGTGCGTTTCGGGTTCGCGGGGCATCAGCGCGGCCAGGACCCGCGCCAGGCGCAGGGCGTCCTCGCACAGTCCGGGGCGGAGCAGGTCGTCACCGGTTGTCGCGGAGTAGCCCTCGTTGAACACCAGGTAGACCACCTCGAGGACCGACGACAATCGGGCGGCCCGGTCCGGTCCGGTGGGAACCTCGAACGGCACCTGCCGGGCGGCGAGGGTCCGTTTGGCGCGCACGATGCGCTGCGCGACCGTCGATTCCGACGCCAGCGTCGCGCGGGCGATCTCGGAGGTGGTCAGGCCGCCCACCAGGCGCAGCGTCAACGCGATCCGCGCCGGGGTGGACAGCACCGGATGGCAGGCAACGAAGATCAGCCGCAGCAGGTCGTCGTCGATCTCGTCCGGGTCCGGTGGCAGGTCGGGCGCCGCTGCCACATCGAGACCGCGGCCGATCTCGGCGAGCTTGCGGGTGTAGTTCTGCTGTCTGCGCACCAGGTCGACCGCCCGATTCCGGGCGGTGGCGATCAGCCACGGGCCCGGCCGGTCCGGAATCCCGGTCTGTGGCCACTGTTCGAGGGCAGCGACCAGCGCGTCCTGGGCCAGTTCCTCCGCGGTCCCCACGTCCCGCACGATCCGGGCCGCGGCCGCGATGATCCGCGGCGACTCGATCCGGAACACCGTCTCGATCGCCTCGTCGACCGACTGCGACCCCACGGGTCCGATGACAGCAAACCCGTGGGGCCCGGTCAAGGCGAGTCCGGCGGCCCTGTTGTTCGAAATCAAGGTTGTTCGAGATCAAGGCCGTTCGGAATTCGGGCGACGGTCACTCCTCGGCGATCTGGCGCAGTTCGAGGGTGACGGTCCAGTAGTCCTCGTGGACCCGCAGGAACCGCCGCGACCACTCGAGGGCCTCGGCCTTGTCCTTGCACTGCATGATCGCGTAGCCGCCGACCACTTCCTTGCTCTCGGTGAAGGGGCCGTCGGTGTAGCTGAGCTCGCCTCCCGACCAGGTGATCCGGGTGCCCTCCGAGCTGGGGGTCAGGCCCTGCGTGTCGAGCATGACGCCGGCCTTGGTGACCTCCTCGAGCAGGGCGCCCATGCGTTCCATCAATTCCGGGCTGGGGCCGTCGGCGGGGGCGGTGCGCTCGTCGACCCGGATGAGCGACAGGTAGCGGGGCATGGTGACTCCTCGGGTTGCTCGGCGGGGCCGTTCCCCGCCGCTACCTGTGAGTCGATCGGCGAGGCCCGGAATCGACACCTTCCGGGATTTCTTTTCCAGAGGTCCTCACCACGGCGGCGATATCCTGGATGCCAGTCCTTCCGAGGTGAGCGCATGGTGCATGTGCACGGGTCGTGCCGGCCCGGTGCGGAGTTCGGAGCAGTCAGGGCGGCGCAGCGAGATGGCCGACCGTGATCCGCTCGAGACGCAGCGTGCCGTGGTTCCTTCCGTCGCGGCGGAGTTGAGCGCCGCCGGATTCGACGAGGCACGCGAAATCGGGCGCGGAGGATTCGGCGTGGTCTACCGCTGCGTGCAGTCCTCGCTGGAACGCAACGTGGCCGTGAAGGTCCTCAACGCCGACCTCGACGAAGAGGCCCGAACACGGTTCGTCCGCGAGCAGCGGGCGATGGGCCGCCTGACGGGACACCCGAACATCGTCGGCGTCCTGCAGGCCGGCGCAACCGCCAGTGGTCGGCCCTACATCGTGATGCAGTACCACCCGCGCGATTCGCTCGAAGCCCGGATCCGCCACGACGGCCCACTCGCACTCGCCGAGGCGCTTCGCCTCGGCGTGAAGATGGCCGGCGCCCTCGAGACGGCACACCGTCTGGGTGTCGTCCACCGCGATGTCAAACCAGCGAACATCCTGTTCACCGAGTACGGAGAGCCGGCGCTCACCGACTTCGGCATCGCCCACATCTCCGGCGGATTCGAGACCAGGACCGGCACCGTCACCGGATCGCCGGCGTTCACGGCCCCCGAGGTGCTCAGGGGGAACCCGCCGAGCGCCGCCTCGGACATCTACGGTCTCGGCGCAACCCTGTTCAGCGCCCTCACCGGGCACGCCGCTTTCGAACGCCGGGCCGGCGAGCAGGTGGTGGCACAGTTCCTGCGGATCACCACCGAGCCCGTCCCGGATCTGCGTGAACGGGGTGTCGGTGACGACGTGAGCGCGGTCGTCGAACGGGCGATGTCCGCCGATCCGGACGAGCGACCCGCCACCGCAGCGGATCTCGGGGACGAGCTGCGCCGGGTCCAGCTCGCCAACGACCTCACCGCCGATGACATGGCCCTGTTGCCCGACTCGGTCGGCCGACGACGAGAAGGAGCGCCGCCTCGTCCGCCGTCGGTCCGCGGCTCGAGCTCGTCGGCCCGACGACCCACCGTCGCCGTACCGACCGTGCCGAGTACCACAGGGGAGCTGCCGCTCGAGCTCTCCAGTTTCGTCGGTCGCCGCCGGGAACTGACAGAGGTCAAGGAGAGCCTGTCCGTGTCGCGTCTGGTGACGTTGACCGGGATCGGCGGGGTGGGGAAGACGCGACTCGCGTTCCACGCGGCAGCGGACATGCGGCGCGGGTTTCGGGACGGGGTGTGCCTGGTCGAGCTGGGCGAGTTGCGCGACGGTTCGTTGCTCGTGGACGTGGTGGCCGCCGCCCTGGGAATGCGGAATCCGTCCGCGCGGACGTTCGAGGACGTGGTGGTGGAGTTCCTCACCCCCCGGCACCTGCTGCTGGTACTGGACAACTGCGAGCAGGTAGTCGACGCGGTCGCCACGCTGGCCGGTACGCTGCTTCGCCGCTGCCCGGAGCTTCGGATCCTGACCACGAGCCGCGAGCCGTTGAACATCGGCGGGGAAACGGTACTGCCGGTCCCACCGCTGGCGGTTCCCGACACGGACGCACCTCCATCCGTGCGGAGCGCGCCATGGTACGACGCGGTGACCCTGTTCGCGGAACGGGCCGCCACGACGGTGCCGGGATTCGAGCTCACCGAGGGCAACCGAGCCACGGTGGCCGAGATCTGCCGCCACCTCGACGGCCTGCCTCTGGCGATCGAGCTGGCGGCGGCGCGACTGCGGGCGATGTCGCCCGAGCAGGTCCTGGAGCGGCTGGCCGACCGGTACTCGCTGCTGACCCGCGGCCCCCGCACCGTGCCAGCACGCCAGCAGACGTTGCGGCTGTCGATCGACTGGAGTTGGGAGCTGTGCACGCCGCAGGAACAGCGGTTGTGGGCGGGCTTGTCGGTGTTCGCAGGCAGCTTCGAACTGGATGCGGCGCAGGACATCTGTGCGGAAGACCTGGATCGGGACGACCTGATGGACACCGTCGCGGCGCTCGTCGACAAGTCGATCATGACGCGCGAGGAGACCGGCGACACGGTGCGCTACCGGATACTCGAGACTCTGCGCGCCTACGGCCGGGAGAAGGCACAGCAGGCCGGTGAGTACGTGGCGCTGCGCTGCCGGCATCGCGACTGGTACCTGCTGATGGTCTCGGATGCGGAGGCCGGCTGGATCGGGCCCCGGCAGTTGGAGTGGATAGAGCGTCTGGACCGGGAGCAACCGAACCTGCGTGAGGCGATGGAGTTCGCCTTGACGGACTCGGGTGACGGCGAGAGCGTGGCCGGGCTACGGATCGCCGTCGGCCTGTTCCCCTTCTGGGTGTCGCGCGGTCGGCTCAGCGAAGGACGGCACTGGCTCGACCGCGCCCTGGCCCACCGATCCCTCCCACCGGCCGCGGAACGCATCAGAGCCCTGTACGCCGACGCTCTGCTCGCCGGAATGCAGGGCGACCTGCCCGCGGGGATCGCCCTCGTGGAGGAGGGACAGGCGCTGACCGAGCAGACGCCCGACCCCGCGAGCAATGCCCTGGTCGCTGCCGGCGCCGGAATGCTTGCGCTGTACAGCGGTGACCTTCCCCGCGCGCACACCCGGCTGAGCGAGGCCCACGAGTGGTTCGACGCCCAGGACGAGGTTTCCCGAGTGGGGATTGCGGTCCTGCAATCGCTCGGATGGACTCTGGAACTGCAGGGTGACGCCACGCGGGCCGCGGCCTGCCACGAGCGGGTGCTCGAGATGACGAAATCGCGTCACGAATCGGTGTATCGGTCGTATTCGCTGTGGGCCACAGGTGTCGCGGCGTGGAGGCAGGGTGATGGCACCCGCGCCGTTCGGCTGATGGAACAGGTCCTGCGACTGACCAGGCTGGTGGACGACCCTCTCATCGCCTCCGCGGGTCTGGAGGCACTGGCGTGGATCGAGGGCGACGGGCGCGACGCGCAGCGGGCCGCGACCCTGCTCGGAGCAGCCGAGTCGCTGCGCCGAGCCGTGGGCACCTCCACCCTCCTGTACCTACACCTGCTCGTCCACCACGAGCAGTGCGAGCGTCAGATCCGCGGCGCGATCGGGGAGCGGGCGTTCGAGACAGCCCACCGCAAGGGCCGGGCGCTGAGTTTCGCCGACGCGGTCGCCTACGCACTCCGAGAGCCGTCCGCGGCCACGTCGACCAACGCGGACACCGAGGCGACCCTGACGAAACGCGAACGGGAGGTTGCCGGCCTGGTGGCGAAGGGACTGACCAACAAGGCGATCGCCGCCCAACTGGTGATCTCGCGGCGGACCGTCGAGGGTCACGTCGAGCACACACTGATCAAACTCGGTTTCACATCGCGGGCTCAGATCGCCGCCTGGGTCGCCGGGCAGGCGGACGACGAATCCTGACGCGTGCGAGCGGCCACCTGCTCCCACATTCGGTCCGGACTCAGACCTGGACGTCGCACTGCCGGTCGGTCGCGGATTCGACCCAGACGGGCGCGCGATCGCCGACCCGGACCTCGACGGTGCGGCGGGCGGGTAGCCCGGGGAAGCCGCCGACCACGGGCTCGACGCTCAGCGTCCCGGAGTTCTCGTCCCACCGGATCGTGGTCCGGGCGAACGCACCGTCGCCGTACTCCAGTCCGGCGCCGGCGTCCTCGTACAGCGTGAACCGTGCGTCCGCCCCGGGGAACACCGACACGACGAGATGATCGAGCTGTCGCTGGTCGTCGGAGCCCTGGTACGGGCGACGGATCACGATCGACCCGGCTCTGGCGTACACCGGCGCCCGCTCGAGCGGGACGGTCACCGGCTCGACACCGGGTCCGCTGCGCCGCTCGCCGGTGAAGAAGTCGATCCAGTCACCCGGCGGGAACCAGACGGTCCGGGTGGCGGGGTCGCCGGGCGTCGCCACCGGCGCGACCAGCAGGTCGGACCCGAGGGTGTACTGCCGGTCGTGGACGTACGCGTCCTCGTGATCCGGCCACTGCAGGTACATGCCGCGGGCGAGGGGCAGTCCGGTGTCGTGGGTCTCGCGGGCGAGGGTGTACAGGTACGGGACGAGCTCGCCGCGCAGCCGCAGGAAATCCGCGGCGACGGTGCGGGCCTTGCCTCCGAACTCCCAGGGCAGGCGCCGCGTGTCGCCGTTGTTGGAGGAGTGCAGGCGCAGGATCGGCCCGAACGTGCCGGACTGGATCCACCGGGTGTACAACTCGTCGTCCAGGGTGCCCTGGAATCCGCCGATGTCGTGCGAGACGTAGGGCAGTCCGGCATTGCCCTCGGCGACGGTGAAACGGGTCTGGAAGTCGAGCATCTCCCACGTCGAGCGCGCGTCACCGGTGAAGTGGATCGTCGATCGGTGCTCGCCCCACGGTCCGGGCCGGTCCCCGGCCCAGTCCTGCCAGGAGCCGCCGACGCGCGACAGTGTCGGCCACCTGCTGCCGCGGGCACGGGTCCGGCGGGTGTACTGCGAGTTGATCCACGCGTCTCCCGACATCGAGCCGTCCGGTGGACCCGCCGTCGACCCCTCGCAACACCAGTCCAGCCACCAGAAGTCGGCGCCGTCCTCTTCGAACGCGGTGTGCAGGTCCATGTACGCGTCGAGTTGCCGCGGATCGGCGAAGTCGAAGCCGTGGTGCACATCGATCACGCCGCCGGGGTCGGACTGGATGCTGATCAGATTCGGCATCACCACCGGGGCCAGTCCGCCCCCCGCGGCGTCGGTTTCGGCGAACCGGGCGTCGCCGCGGGCGATGGACGGATGCACGTTCAGGCCCACCGCGAGCCCCTCGTCGTGCGCCCAGCGGAAGAACCGACGCGGATCCGGGAACAGGTCGGTTCGCCACTCCCAGCCGTTCCACCGGTGCGGGGCCTTGAAGTCGGTGTCGACCATCAGCACGTCCAGCGGTACCCGTTCGGCCCGGAACGCGGGCAGCAGCTCGTCGCGGTACGCCTGCTCACTGTACGGGTGGTAGCGGGAGAACCAGACGCCCAGCGCCTTTCGCGGGGGCAGCGGCGCGGCACCGGACAGCAACCGGTAGTCGGCGAACGCGGCGGTCAGCTCGGTGCCGTACCCGAACAGGTAGCCGTCCTGGTAGGCGCCGGTGCGGGCGGGGCGGGGCGAGCGGGTGGCGCCGTCGTCGCCGAGCAGGACGCTGTGCGAGTCGTCGAGGAACGTCCAGCCGGCGCGGGAGAGCAGTCCGTCGTGCAGTGGGACGGGTCCCGAGCGGCTGTCCAGGCTGCGCAGCCAGCCCCCGAGGTTGCCGGGGGTTCCGGGTTCGGCTGTCGCGAGCCCGAGGTAGCCGGCCATCCCGGCGCCCGCCGGGCTCGGGGTCGCAATGGGGGACTGCCATGCCGGGGACGCGAGCACGTCGGAGTCGTCGCGTCGCACCGTGATTCGCAGGTTGTCGGGTCCGAACGGACCGCTGCCGCGCCGGTATGTCACGGTGACGCGCCCGGTACGGAGCACCAGGTCGTCACCGGACGTCTCCCGGGAGAAGCTGGGCGCGGGAGTGTCTCGCCGGTACGCGAGCATCGTCGGACGATCCTCGAACCGGCCGTCGTCGGCGTACTCGAGCCGGATCAGTGTCGGGCTGAGCACCTGGAACCGGGCCCGCCCGTCGGCCACCACCCCCTCCGCGGGTGCAGCGCCTGCAGGCCCCGCTCCCAGTGCGCCTGCACCGATCCCGGCCGCGGCGACCACGAGAAAGCGGCGCCGACTCAGTTCGACCATCGTCCACCCCTTTTCGCGTGGCCTGACCGGCGACACGGTACCGCCGAGCAGGTCAGGAGGAGGCGATTCCCGGACATCGGGGGACCGGGCGGGTTGAATGTGCGGCGAGGAGAAGGGGACTGGACATGGATCGAGTGTGCATCGTCGGTGCCGGGCCGGCCGGACTGTCCGCCGCGCGGGCGCTGCGGCGGCTGGGTGTCGAGTACGACCAGTTCGAACGGCACAGCGACGTCGGCGGGATCTGGGACATCGACAATCCCGGCACGCCGATGTACGAGTCCGCGCACTTCATCTCGTCCCGCACGGTGTCGGGGTTCTTCGACTTCCCGATGCCGGACTCGTTCCCGGACTACCCCGGGAACCGGCAGATCCTCGACTACACCCGCAGCTTCGCCCGCGCGTACGGCCTGTACGACGCGATCCGGTTCGACACCGGGGTGGACGAGGTGACCCCCGCCGGCGACGGGTGGTCCGTGCGGCTGTCGACGGGTGAGGTGCGCCGCTACCGGGCGGTGGTGTGCGCGACCGGGGTGACCTGGCAGCCTCGGATCCCGGAGCACCCGGGCAGTTTCGACGGCGAGGTGCGGCACGCGGTCACCTACCGCGACCTCGACGAGTTCCGCGGCAAACGGGTGGTGATCGTCGGTCTGGGCAACTCCGGCGCCGACATCGCCTGTGACGCCGCCGCAGCGGCCGTCCGCACGCACGTCAGCGTGCGTCGCGGCTACCACGTGATTCCCAAGCACATCTTCGGCACGCCGACCGACGTGTTCGCCGAACGCGGCCCGAAGCTGCCGCTGACGCTCGAACGGCCGCTGCTGACCGGATTGCTCCGACTGCTGCAGGGCGACCTGACCCGCCTCGGCCTGCCGCGACCCGACCACAAACTGCTCGAGTCGCACCCGCTGCTCAACAGCCAACTGGTGCACCATCTTCAGCACGGGGACGTCGAGATCGTGCCGGACATCGCGCGATTCGACGGCCCCCGGGTCGAGTTCACCGACGGATCGCACCGGGACGCGGACCTCGTCCTGTATGCGACGGGCTACGACTGGGCGATCCCGTACGTCCCGCAGGACTGCTTCGACTGGGCGGCGGGCCGACCTCGGCTGTATCTCACGGCCTTCAACCCGAAGCGGCCCACCCTGTTCGGCGTCGGATACCTGGAGACCAACTCGAGCGCGTACACGCTGTTCGACCAGGTGACCAATCTGCTCGCCCACTACCTGCACGACCAGCAGCACAACCCGGCCCGGGCGGCGGCCTTCGACCGCAGGATCGCCACCGACCGGCCGGACCTGAGCGGCGGGATCTCGTTCATCGGCACCGACCGGCACAGCGCGTACGTCGACTCGCACGCGTTCCGTGACCACCTGGCCCGGGTTCGGGCCGAGCTCGGCTGGGCGGACCTGACGCCGGGGATGTTCGACCGCGTCAAGGTCACGGTGTGAAGCGCGCACTGGTCACCGGGGCGGCCGGAGCCATCGGGTCGGCGATCTGCCGGGGACTCGCCGCGCGCGACTTCGACGTCACCGCAGTCGATGTCGACGCCGCCCGCGCGAACGCGCTCGCGGACTCGGCTCCGGGACGGATCCGGCCGCACCCGTGCGATCTGGCCGACCCCGCACAGCTGGAGGCGTTGACCGCGTCGATCGACACCTGTGACCTGCTCGTGCACGTTGCGGGAATCGTTGTCACCACACCCTTCGAGCGGGTGACGGCGGCAGAGGTCGATCGTGAACTCGGGGTGAACCTGCTCGCCCCGATCCAGCTCACCAGGGCGCTGTACCCGAGGCTGCAGGACCGGGGCGGCCACGTGATCGCGGTTGCCTCGATCGGCGGGATGCTGCCGCTCGCGGAAAGTCCCGGTTACAGCGCGTCGAAGTTCGGGCTGCGCGGCTTCCTGCTCTCGCTCGCTGCCCGTCACCCGGAAACCGGGGTGCGCGTCAGCATCGTCAACCCGGGGTCGGTCGACACCCCGATGCTGCGGCACGAGGCTGCAAACGGGGGATCGCCGCTGAACTTCCTCGGCGCTCCGCTCGCGCCGCAGGCCGTCGCCGACCGGGTGCTCGCCCTCGTCGCCCGTCCCCGGGTCGAGGTCAACCTCCCTCGCTCGGACGGCTGGATGGTCAAGGCGGGCATGCTGATTCCCGGTGCCACCCTACGGGCACTGCCGTGGATCGGCCGGCTGGCCGGGCGCAATCTCGACCGGTACCGGACCCGCCACCGACTCTGATCGGCGGCCGGTCCGAGGTCCCGGGTCGATCAGCCCTGTCCGGCGGTCCGGAGGGTCGAGATGACTTCGCTCGTGGGTACCGATGCAATGGGCAACCTTCGACCAGTCACCTTGCGCCGCCATACGATCAGAGTCGGCACAGTGCTTCCACTGCCGCGCCTCAGACCTTCTTGACGACGCTCGACTTCAGTTGCATGGGGCCGATGCCGTCAACCTTGCAATCGATGTCGTGGTCACCGACACCGGCGACGAGGCGAATATTACGCACCTTCGTCCCGGTCTTGATTCCTGTGGGGCTGCCCTTCACCTTGAGGCTCTTGATGACAGTGACCGTGTCTCCATCAGCGAGGACATTGCCGACGGCGTCCTTGATCACCGGACCGTCCGCATCGGTCGTCGGCTCGGAGATTGGTTCCCATTCATGTGCGCATTCCGGACACACCATCAATGCGCCCATCTCGTAGGTGTACACACACGAGCACTGGGGGCACGGGGGAAGTGGCTGGTCCATTCGAGGCATCGTATTCGAGACGGTGAACGAGTCCATCACCTGTCGTCCTGGGCTCAGGCTGCTGCGGAGCACCGATGCCGCGGAGTCGGCGCCTCTCAGGTGAACCGACTCGCCTCTGCGGTCTCATTTTCGACGGCCCCACATCCGAGGGGCACTCCGCGACGAAACGGTGCCGGCCTTCGGCGGATGGGTCCGATGGCCGACACCGAGGCGGTCAGATCCGCTCGATGATGGTGCCGGTGGCCAGCGCGCCGCCGTTGCACATCGTGATCAGCGCGGTCGAGCCGTCGCGACGCTCGAGCTCGTGCAGGGCGGTGGTGATCAATCGGGACCCTGAACTGCCCACGGGATGTCCGAGTGCGATCGCGCCGCCGTTGACGTTCACTTTGTCCATGTGCGGCCCGTGCACCTGCGCCCACGACAGCGCGACGGAGGCAAATGCCTCGTTGACCTCGAACAGGTCCAGGTCGCCGATCTTCATGCCGGCCTTCTCGAGCACCCGGGACGTGGCCTGGACGGGGCCGTCCAGGTGGTACTCGGGTTCGGCGCCGACGAGGGCCTGGCTGACGATGCGGGCGCGGGGCGTCAGCCCGAGTGAGCGGGCGCGGTCGGAGTCCATGAGCAGGACGGCGGCGGCCCCGTCGGAGATCTGCGATGACGTGCCCGCGGTGTGGATACCGCCCTCGAGGACCGGCGTGAGCTTGGCGAGAGACTCGGCGGTGGTGTCGCGCAGGCCCTGGTCGCGGCTGACGACGTTCATCTCCGACGTCGGCTGCTTGTCGTCACCGATGACCGGCGCGGTGACCGGGACGATCTCGCGGTTGAAGCGGCCCTCCTCCCACGCCTGCTTCGCGAGGGCCTGCGAGCGGACACCGAGGGCCTCGATGTCGGCGCGGATGATGCCGCGGCGGCGTGCAATGCGCTCGGCGGCCTCGAACTGGTTGGGCATGTCGATGTCCCACGATGCCGGGCGGCGCGGGCCTGCGTCGGTTCCGACGTTGGCGCCGAGCGGGACCTGGCTCATGGACTCGACACCGCACGCGATGCCGATGTCGATCGCACCGGTCGCGATGAGGCCGGCGATGAGGTGATTGGCCTGCTGTGCGGAGCCGCACTGGCAGTCGATCGTGGTGGCGCCGGTCTGCCACGGGAGCCCGGCTGCGAGCCACGCGGTGCGGGTGACGTTGTTGGACTGGGCGCCGGCTTGGGTGACACATCCGCCGATGACCTGTTCGACCAGCAGCGGATCGATGCCCGCGCGGTCAACGATGCCCTTCTGTGCGGTACCGAGAATCTCGGCCGCGTGCAGGCCAGACAGCCAGCCGCCGCGCTTGCCGATGGGGGTACGCACTGCCTCGACGATCACTGGTGTGCCCATGGTCAACAACCTCCACTGTTTTGGTTAGAACAGGTTCTTACTATCAGCGAAGCATGAAAAAGTCGACACACCAACCATTTTCGAATTTCGCTCGACTGAAACTGAAACACGGACATGGGTACCGCAGGGCGCGAGACGTGCGACCGGGGGAAGCTGGCAGCGCAGAGACTAGCAAATTGCTAAAATTCGCAAGTGACGCCTTCCGTGTGGGATGATCCCGCGAAAGCGAGGGTGCATGACCACGTCGCTACGAGCGAAGACGACCACTCCCGCAACGGAGACGACAGGAGGCGCAATGGCCACGAGCGCGCGCCAACCGCTGTATCAGATGAAGGCGGACTTCTTCAAGACGCTGGGGCACCCGGCACGCATCCGGGTCCTCGAGTTGCTGAGCGAGCGTGATCACGCCGTCTCGGAGATGCTGCCCGAGGTGGGGATCGAACCGGCGAACCTGTCTCAGCAGCTGTCGATCCTGCGTCGCGCCGGGCTGGTCACGGCCAGGCGGGAAGGTCTGTCGGTGTCCTATACGCTGACCTCGCCGAAGGTCGCGGATCTGCTGGCGATCGCCAAGGGGATTCTCACGGGCGTCGTCGCGGGGCAGGCCGAGCTGCTCGAAGAACAAGCGGAGTCGGCAGCGCTGGTAGGAGAGGCCGCAGGCTGACCGAACGAGCGCCGGCCGGGTTTACTCATACCCACTGATTGCAGACTTTCTTAAATATGCATCTTGCATGAATGGACGACGAGGGTGACTGACGAAGACGACGACACGCGCGGACCCACCGGCGGCACGGGTGTTCAGCTCCAGGGGATCACCGCCGCCGTTGTGACTGTCGGCGCATCCCGTCGCGACCGTTCTCCGGCCGAGCCGCAACGCTCGCCCTGGATGGTGATGGAGATGTACGCGGATCTGATTCGCCGCCGCACCCCGATTCGGGTGCTGCGGCTTCCCATGGCCACCGGGGACTCCCGGCTTGTCGCAGCGCGGATCGCCTCGGCATCACCGCGTGTGTCGGTTGCGTTCGTGACCGGCATCGGGGCGGGGGAGTCCTCCCGGATCGCAGACGACGTGGATGCTCGTGGCGGACCCGTGATCGTCACCGAACTCGATGTGCTGACCGCCGCACTGGCGGCAACCACGATCTCCCTTCTTCGTCGCGGCGGTGCCGCACCCCGTTCGGGACGCGTCGTGATCAACGGCCCCGAACGCGCACCCCTCCTCGGTCCGGTCCTGTTGAAGTCCGGAATCGGCGAGGTGATCAACTGGAGCAGAGTTGACGCACATGCGTTCCCCCTGCGGCGATTGATGCAGCGCCACGATGTCCTGATCGATCTCGCCGGCACCGCGACCGACACCGACGCGCCCGGCCGCACCGTGGCCTGGCCGACCGACCGCTTCGCGCTGGGACGGTTGGTCGTGCCGGGCCTGATGAGCGCTCTGTGTGGGCACGACACGACGAAGGTGACCGCTGAGATCCTCGCCGCGTGCGCACGAGCCCTGGCGTTGACCACACCCCCGGGGCAGACACTGCCGTCGTCGGACGACGGCCTCGTCACCCCGGCCATAGCCCGGCACGTCGGCCGCGCCATCGCCTTGTCCACCAACCAATAGCCACACATGACACGCCACGTCCGCAGGTATCCGTGAGGAGAACACTCGTGACCACACCCGCAACCGGTATCGGGGCCGCCCCGACAATGCGCGAGGAGATCGTGTCCTGGGTCGTCGACGTCGCCGACCTCACGAGCCCCGACGCCGTGGTGTGGTGCGACGGATCCGCCGACGAATGGGACCGCCTGACGACGCAACTGGTCGACAAGGGTACGTTCGTCCGACTCGAGGGCAAGCCGAACTCCTTCTGGTGTGGGTCCGATCCGGAGGACGTGGCCCGGGTGGAGGACCGAACCTTCATCTGCTCCAGACTCGAGGCCGACGCAGGGCCGACGAACAACTGGATGGACCCCGTCGACATGAAGACGGTCATGACCGAGCACTACCGCGGCGCGATGTCCGGTCGCACGATGTACGTCATCGCCTTCTGTATGGGCCCGCTGGACGCAGCCGAACCGAAGTTCGGTGTTCAGGTCACCGACTCCGAGTACGTGGCCGTCTCGATGCAGATCATGACCCGATCCGGGGCCAACGTATGGGACAAGCTCGCTGCCGGAGCCGAATTCGCCAGATGCCTGCACTCGGTCGGCGCCCCGCTCCGTCCGGGCGAGGCGGATTCCACGTGGCCGTGCGATCCCACCAAGTACATCTCCCACTTCCCCGAGGAGCGGATGATCTGGAGCTACGGCTCCGGCTACGGCGGCAACGCACTGCTCGGCAAGAAGTGCTACTCGCTGCGCATCGCCTCGAAGATGGCCAAGGACGAGGGCTGGCTCGCCGAGCACATGCTCATCCTCAAACTCACCTCCCCCGAACAGGAGGTGCACTACATCGCCGCGGCGTTCCCATCCTCGTGCGGGAAGACGAACCTCGCGATGCTCGAGCCCACACTCGACGGGTGGACCGCCGAAACGCTCGGCGACGACATCGCCTGGATGCGCTTCGGTGAGGACGGGCGACTGTACGCGGTCAACCCCGAGGCGGGGTTCTTCGGCGTCGCCCCCGGCACCGGCGCCCACACGAACCCGCACGCGATGGCCACCATCGAGCGGGGCAACTCGATCTTCACCAATGTCGCGCTCACCCACGACGGCGACGTCTGGTGGGAGGGGATGACAGACAAGCCGCCCGCCCACCTGACCGATTGGCTGCGCCGGGACTGGACCCCGAACTCGGGCGAGCGTGCGGCGCACCCGAACTCTCGGTACTGCACCCCGATCGCGCAGTGCCCCACCGTGGCCCCGGAATGGAACGACTCTGCCGGCGTCCCGATCTCGGCGATCTTCTTCGGGGGCCGCCGGGCCACGACCGTTCCACTGATCACCGAGTCGCTGAGCTGGCAACACGGAGTGTTCCTCGCCTCCACGCTGTCCTCGGAGACCACCGCGGCGGCGGCCGGCAAGGTCGGTGTGGTGCGCCGCGACCCGATGGCGATGCTGCCATTCCTCGGCTATCACGTCGGCGACTACTTCGGGCACTGGCTGGACATCGGGGCGAAGGCGGATCCGGCGAGATTGCCGAAGATCTTCTACGTCAACTGGTTCCGGCGCGGTGACGACGACGAGTTCCTGTGGCCGGGGTTCGGAGAGAACGTCCGGATCATGAAGTGGGCACTCGAGCGGATCGAAGGTCAGGGGGTGGCGGAGTCGACGCCGATCGGATACGTGCCAGCGGTCGACGCACTCGACTTGACGGGCCTGCAGCTCGACCACACCAAGATTGCCGCCGCCTTGAAGGTCGATGTCGACGAGTGGCTCGCCGAGACTCTGCTGATCGACGAGTGGTACGCCGCCATCGGCGGCAATACCCTGCCCGATGTCCTGCGCGAGGAGCTCGGCGCCCTCAGGCTCCGGCTGAGTGCTCCCGCCCTCGCCGATCTGTTTCCCGGCAAACCGGCCACCACACGAGACGCCGACTTCCGTCGCGTCCGGGGCCGCACCCGTCGCCGCGAAGCCTGACATCCGCCGCACCGGGTGCTGGACTCGAGCACCGAGATCGCACTCCTCCGCGCACCGCAACATTTGTCCCCGACAGTCGGCTGAACGGTGTCACACGCATCGTCCAACCTTCCCTTTTGTGGATTGCCAACATTCGCAACCAGGCGAGATGGCGAGACTCTCGGCATACCGAGGAAGCTGCACATGTCTGAACTGGGAAACCCGAACGGGCCCGCGAACGCGACCGGCCCCGCCTGTGGCCGCGGCCCCGGCGCTGTTCGGACGGTCGCCGAACTCCTCCCCAGGTGGAGCGAGTGGAAACCCGCGGTCCGCACACCCGGCGCCGATCTGCTCTCCGGCCTCATCGTGGCGCTGGTCGCGCTGCCACTGGCGTTGGGCTTCGGTGTCAGCTCCGGCCTCGGCGCCGCCGCGGGTCTGACGACAGCGGTCATCGCCGGAGCGGTCGCGGCAGTGTTCGGAGGTTCCCGCTTCCAGGTGTCCGGCCCAACCGGCGCGATGACAGTGGTCCTGGTGCCGATCGTGGCCGAGTACGGTCCTGAGGGCGTGCTTGCGGTCGGGTTGATCGCGGGGGTGGTTCTGGTCGGGTTGGCGTTTGCGGGCGTAGGCCGAGCCGTCCGATACATGCCCGCCCCCGTCATCGAAGGATTCACCGCGGGTATCGCCATCGTCATCGCTCTCCAGCAGGTGCCGGCCGCCCTGGGAATCACCGGTGCCGAGGGCGAGAAGGTGTGGCAGTCTGCGTTCGATGCCGTGCGCAAGTTCGTGGCGGATCCGTCGATCTTGGCGCCGTCCATCGCGCTGGTGGTCGCCGTGGCGATTCTCATCGGCGGACGCTACTTCCCGAGGGTCCCGTTCTCCCTCTTCGCGATCGCAGTCGCGACAGTCGTCGCGCAGCTGTTCGGTTTGGACATCGCGCGCATCGGCGCCATTCCGTCCGGCTTCTCCGCGCCGACTCTGAGCTTTCTACACCTGGGAAATCTCGCCTCGCTGCTTGCGCCGGCCCTCGCCGTGGCAGCACTCACGGCACTCGAGTCGCTCTTGTCGGCGACCGCCGCCGATTCGATGGGAGTCGGCACGCGCCACAACCCCGACCGGGAGCTGCTCGGGCAGGGCCTGGCGAACATCGCCGCACCGCTGTTCGGAGGCGTCCCGGCAACCGGCGCGATCGCCCGGACCGCGGTCAACGTCCGCTCCGGCGCCCGCACCCGGCTCGCGGCCCTGACCCACGCACTCATCCTCGCCGCGATCGTGTACCTGGCCGCAAGTCTCGTCGCCGACATCCCTCTCGCCGCCCTCGCCGGGGTGCTCCTGGCCACCACCGTCCGGATGGTCGAAGCTGCCTCGATCCTCGCCATCGCCCGAGCCACTCGCGCCGACACCATCGTGATGATCGCAACGTTCCTCGTCACCGTCGTTTTCGATCTGGTCACCGCGGTCGCCGTGGGCGTCGGATTCGCCGCGATCCTCGCATTGCGGGCGGTCGCCAAGGCAGCGCGGATCGAGCAGGTGCCACTGGAGCAGGACGAGCACCTGGTCGAGGAACACGAACTCCTGCGCGAGCACATCGTCGCCTACCGCATCGACGGCGCGTTGTTCTTCGGAGCGGCCCACCGATTCCTCCTCGAACTTGCGGAGGTCTCGGAGGTGAAGGTCGTGATCCTGCGCATGTCGCGGGTGACAGCCCTCGACGCCACGGGCGCCATGGTCCTCAAGGATGCCATCACCAAACTCGAACACCGTCACATAACCGTGTTGATCTCGGGCATCAGGCCAGAACATGTGCGCCCACTCGAAGCCCTCGGCGTGTTCACCACCACAGACAGCGAGGACCGGCACATCTTCGACACGACGCCACGCGCCATCAGCTATGCGCGGATGCTCGTCCTTCCCGACAGCCACTACGCCTCCACCAGTACAGAGGACTGACCGATGCCAGGAATCCAATCCACCACCGACACACCGACGATGCGCCAGTATCTCGGTTACCTCACCGGCCGCACCCTGCCGCCACACCTCCACGACTGGGTCGTCCACGACGTCACGGGGCCCGGCTCAACCCACCGCTACGTGATCCGCTGCGTCGTCCCCCTCGTGCCCGTTCTCGCGGCCCTGATGCTGATCCCCGGTCCGTGGGTGATCCGAATCGGCATGGTCCTTCTGCTGTTCCTCCCGTTCGTCTACTTCCTGTTCGCGCTGAAGAACATCTACCTGCGTCACCGCCTCGTCAGCCACGGCCTCGATCCGCAGCTCCTCGACAAGCACAAGCAGCAGCGGCTCGACAAGGAACGCGAGGGATACGAGACCCGATACCGATCTGCCCCCTAGCCGACGGCCACCCGCCACCCACGATGACAAGGAGTCACTCGGAGATGCCCATCGCCACCCTCAACGGAATCCGACTCAACTACACCGTCACAGGCACCGGTCCACTGGTTGTGCTGGTCATGGGGAGCGGCAGCCCGGGCCGCGTCTGGAACACATACCAGGTCCCAGCCCTGGTGAAGGCCGGATTCCGGGTCGTCACCTTCGACAACCGCGGGATCGCTCCCTCGGACGAGGGCACGGACAACATGAGCATCGACGATCTGGCAGCCGATACGGCCGCACTGATCGAACACCTCGGCGGGGCGCCTGCACATGTCGTCGGGGTCTCGATGGGAGCGCGCGTGGTCCAGGAACTTGCGATCGCGCGTCCGGACCTGGTTGCGAAGGCTGTCATGCTCGCCGCCACCGGGAGACCGCATCCGGTCGAGACCACCCTCAATCTGGGGCGGCAGGCCCTTCACGACCAGGGAGTGGAACTGCCACCGAAGTATGCCGCAGCAGTGAACGCACTCTTGCACCTGTCGCCGCGGACACTCTGCGACCCCGACAAGGCGCAGGAGTGGCTGGACATCTTCGAATTCTCCGCCGCACCGCGAACCACGGCGGGCGTGCGCGCCCAGCTCGGCATGGACCGATCACGCAATCGGCTCGGCGATTGCGCCAGTATCACCGCGCCCACCCTGGTCATCGGCTTCGCCGACGATCGCATGACGCCGCCCGCCCATGGCCGCGAGGTTGCCGACGCCATTCCCGGCGGCCGCTACGAAGAGATCGCCGACTGCGGCCACTACGGATACCTCGAGAGGCCCGACGAGATCAACCAGCGACTCGTGGACTTCCTGACAGGTGTCGGGCCATCGACAGCCGGATGAAAGCATCGCTCACCGGAGGCCGGTCGGTGTGCAAGAGGTCCGCGGCACCCAATCGGCATTCAGCAGGCAACGGCGCGGGGGCGCGGCTGGTTCCGGTGTCGGTCGTGTTGTGGCGCCCGTCACCGCGGTCTAGCTTCGAGTGGGGACGTCCTGACGTCGATCCGGGAGGAAGTGTCCTGTGACGCAATCCGAGCATCACCCTCACACCGATCACGACCACGAGCACGGGCCCGGCTGCGGGCACGTCGCGGTGCCGCACGGCGACCATGTCGACTACGTCCACGACGGACACCTGCACCGCGTGCACGCCGGCCACGTCGACGAGTGCGAGACCGCGGAGCACTCTGTGCACGGCAGCCACGAACACCACCACGGCGAGGGCTGCGGCCACGTCGCGGTACCGCACGGCGACCACGTGGACTACATCCACGACGGCCACCGGCACGCCGAGCACGGCGATCACTACGACGAACACTGACGCCGCGTCGGCGGCGCGGGTACCGGTCAGCCGGGGTAGCGCCGCGGCGTGAACACCTTCCGCTCACCGCCGGAGTCGACGATCGTCGTCTGCGAAGAGCCGACGATCAGCAGCGTGCGCATGTCCACCTCGGACGGCTCGAGGTCGCCGAGCGGAACGATCCGCACGCTCTCCTCCGGCCCGGCGACGTCGCGGCCGACGATCACCGGGGTATCGGGGGAGCGGTGTTCGAGCAACAGGTCCTTCATCGCCGCGACCTGCCAGGTCCGGGACTTCGACGCCGGGTTGTAGACGGCCATCGCCATGTCCGCGGCGGCGACCGCGGAGATCCGCCGCGCCACCACGTCCCACGGCTTGAGCCGATCGGAGAGGGAGATCATCGCGTAGTCGTGGCCGAGTGGGGCGCCGACGCGGCTGGCGACGGCGTTCGCGGCGGTCATGCCGGGCAGGACCCGCACGGGCACGTCGCGCCACTGCTCGTCGGCGGCCATCTCGATCACGGCGGCCGCCATCGCGAACACGCCGGGATCGCCCGACGACACCACGGCGACGCGAGCCCCGCGCTTGGCGAGATCCAAAGCCATTGCGGCGCGCTCGGATTCGACCTTGTTGTCGCTGGAGTGCCGGTTCTGTCCGGGCCGCACCGGTACCCGGTTCACATAGGTGGTGTAGCCGACGACATCGGTCGCCAGAGCAAGCTCGTCGCGCACCTCGGGGGTCGTCCACGCGTCGTCGCCGGGCCCCAGCCCGACGACCGTGACACACCCCGTCGCTCCGCTCGCCCCGGTCACGCTGCCGGCTTCCGAGTCACGCTGCGCCGCAGGATTGTTCGACGGGCTGGGCACGATGGCGATGGAGAAGTACGGCACCTGCGACTCGTCGACGTCGGCGGCGCGCAGGACCCGCTGCTTGTCGGTGCTGGCGCGTTCGACGTACGAGGCCTCGCCGAGGCGGCCGGAGTCCGCCAGCGCCTGCCGCACAGCGGGGAAGGTGCGGCCGAGCTTCAGGATCGCGGCCGAGTCGGTTTCCCGCAGCCGCCTCGTGAGCTCCTCGGCGGGCAGCGTCCCGGGCAGCACGGTGAGCACCTCGTCCCGTTCGACCAGCGGCACCCCGAGCGCCGCGGATGCCGCGCTGATGGAGGTGACGCCGGGGATCACCTCGGCGTCGAAGCGGTCGCACAGTCGCTTGTGCATGTGCATGTAGGAGCTGTAGAAAAGCGGATCCCCGGCGGCGAGCAGGGCGACCGTCCGGCCCGCAGCGAGATGCGCGGCGAGGGTCTCCGACGCCTCCGCGTAGAAGTCGTCGATCGCGCCCTGGTAGCCGCCGGGATGGTCGACGGTCTCGGTGGTCACCGGGTAGACCAGGTGCTCCTCGAGCTGTCCCTCGTGCATGTACGGGGCGGCGACGGCGCGGGAGATGCTGCGGCCGTGACGGGCGCTGTGGAACGCGATGACGTCGGCCTCGCCGATGATCCGCGCGGCCTTGACGGTGACCAGTTCCGGGTCGCCGGGGCCGAGACCGATGCCGAAGAGTTTGCCCGCCATCACTCGACCTCGCTGGCGATCGCGTTCAGTGCGGCGGCGGTGATCGCGCTGCCGCCACGGCGTCCCCGCACCACGATGTACTCGATGTCGCCGGCGCGGAGGATCAGGTCCTCCTTGGACTCGGCGGCACCGATGAATCCGACCGGGCAGCCGATGATCGCCGCCGGCTTCGGTGCGCCCTGGTCGATCATGTCGAGCAGGTGGAACAGCGCGGTGGGGGCGTTGCCGATCGCGACGACCGCACCTTCCAGCTTGGGCCCCCACAATTCCAGCGCCGCCGCCGAGCGGGTGTTGCCGAGACGGTCGGCGATCACCGGCACCCGCGGATCGCCGAGCATGCACACGACATCGTTCCTGGCGGGCAGGCGCTTTCGCGTCACCCCCGACGACACCATCGTCGCGTCACAGAAGATCGACGCCCCGTTGCGGAGGGCGGCGCGGGCCGCGGACACCACGCCGGGCGTGAACGCGACGTCGTCGACGAGGTCGACCTGACCGCAGGCATGGATCATCCGCACGACGGCCTGTGAGACGTCCGCGGGGAACCGGGTGAGGTCGGCCTCGGCCCGGATCGTGGCAAAGGACTGACGGTAGATCTCGGCTCCGTCGCGGATGTAGTCGGTCATGGCTCCCCACGATATGGGGCGATCCACGCTCAGCGTGCGGGTGGGTCCACCCGGTAGCCGTCGCCGGTGGCGACGACGTCGGTCACCTCGCCACGCGGCCGGCCGCACCGCCGCTCACACCCGGACCAGTGCTGGCGGCCCTCCGCGGGAAGTCGACCGGACCGGACGGCGTCGGTCGCATCGCCCCGCACGTCCGCGAGGGACTTCGCGCAGCCGGGCAGGCCCGTGCAGGCGCTGACCTGCAGCCACGGCGAGTTCGCGTCGAAGATCAGGCCCATCGGGGCGAGGACGCGGACGACCTGTTCGGCCACGCCCTCGTCGAGGTCGTGCAGCAGGATCGACCGCCACGAGGTGACCGTGATCGGTGCCTCCACGGCGACCAGGAAGTCCGCCAGCCGCGCAGGCAGCACCCCGAACCGCACACCGGCGGCGAGGGTGACCCCGCCGTCGGGCTGATCGAGCCAGCCGATCGGACCCGCGGACTCGGGTCCGGTCAAGGCGATCGGCTCGGCGGTCGCCCCGAGGCCCAGCCGATCGAGCAGCCGCCGCGGTCCGGCGTCGATCTCGTGCAGACGCCACCGCGTGCCGCGGATCTCGTGCAGCGCCCGCGCCGCGTCCAGCAGCATCGCGACCCCGTCGTCGGCGGGCAGCCGCACCCCGTGGTCGGCGCCGGCGAGCACCAGCGCCACCTGGTCCGGGGAAACCGCATGGAGCCCGAGGTCGGCGCTCAGCGCGGAGACGTCGCCGCGGCCGTCGTCGAGGGTGAAGAGCACCCGGCCCGGCAGGTCCGCGAGGCGCGGGTCCCCGCACAGCCCGGCGTCCAGCGCCCGCACCCAGCCGCGGACGTCGACGAGTCCGCCGATCCGCCCGGACAACGGGGTGGCGAGGATGTTCCGCACCCGTTCGTGGGTAGGCGACGGCAGCAACCCCGACTCACGGAGCCGGCCGGCGAACGCGTCGGGGTCGGCGACCGCGCGGAGCTGGATGTTGCCGCGGGAGGTGAGTTCGAGCTCCCCGTTGCCGAGGTCGCGGGACGCGTCCGCGAGGACCTGCAACTGAGCTGCGGTGATCGCGCCGCCGGGCAGCCGCACCCGGGACAGGGCGCCGTCGGCGGCCTCGTGCACCTGAAGGGCCCCCGGACAGGCGTCGGGACGGGACCGGGCAGGTGCGGATTCGGTATCGGACATCACCCACCAGCCTACGGGGGCCGTGCCGGTAGCATCAGCGGCGATTGCGGCAGCTCGTGAGGAAACCGGTGCAAATCCGGTGCGGTCGCGCCACTGTGACCCGGGTGTTCCCGGGGAGTCAGACCCTCCGACGCTGCCCACCGAACCGAGTGGGGCGCGAAACCCCGAGGAGGCCAGCCCTGTGATCCTGTTGCTGTCGACGTCCGACACCGACCTGCTCAGTGCGCGAGCCAGTGGCGCCGACTACCGGTGGGCGAACCCCGCCCGGCTGCTCGTCGACGACGTGCCCGGGCTGATCGACGGCGTCGACCTGGTGATCGTCCGCATCCTCGGCGGCCGCCGGGCCTGGGAGGAGGGCCTGGACGCGGTCCTCGCCGCCGGGAAGCCCACCGTCGTGCTCGGCGGCGAACTCGCACCGGACGCGGAACTGATGGAACTGTCCACGGTGCCTGCCGGGGTGGCGGCGCAGGCGCACACCTATCTCGCCGAGGGCGGCGCGGCGAACCTGGCGCACCTGCACGGGTTCCTCTCGGACACGGTGCTGCTGACCGGCGTCGGGTTCGAGGCCCCGGCGCACACCCCGACATGGGGACACCTCGACCGTCCCGGGTTCCCTGATGTCACATCGGGTCACCTGACGACCCCCAATGTGACATCACGGAACCCGACCGTGGCGGTGCTCTACTACCGCGCGCAGCATCTCGCCGGGAACACCGCCTACGTCGAGGCGCTCTGCCGCGCGATCGAGGACCGCGGCGCCCGGGCCCTGCCGATCTTCTGTGCCTCGCTGCGCACCGCGGAACCGGAACTGCTCGACGTCCTGGGCACCGTCGACGCGATGGTCGTGACGGTGCTCGCGGCCGGCGGCAGCAGGCCTGCGGGCGCGTCGGCGGGGGAGGACGACGAGTCGTGGGACGTCAGCGCGCTCGCCGCGCTGGACGTGCCTATCCTGCAGGGCCTGTGCCTGACCGGCAGCCGGGAGGCGTGGGAGTCGAACGACGACGGCCTGTCCCCGATGGATGTCGCGACGCAGGTCGCGGTGCCGGAGTTCGACGGCCGGATCATCACGGTCCCGTTCTCGTTCAAGGAGATCGACGAGGACGGACTGACCACCTACGTACCGGACGCGGAGCGTGCCGCCCGGGTGGCCGGGATCGCCGTCCGGCATGCGCGGCTGCGGCACGTTCCCAACCGGGACAAGCGGATCGCGCTGATGCTGTCGGCGTACCCGACCAAGCACGCCCGGATCGGCAACGCCGTCGGATTGGACACCCCGGCCAGCGCGATCGCGCTGCTGGCCGCGATGCGCGAGGCCGGATACGACCTCGGCCCGGCGGACGGGGAGGACGCGCTGCCCGGCCTCGCGGCCGGTGACGGTGACGCGCTGATCCACGCACTGATCGCGGCCGGCGGACAGGACCCTGACTGGCTGACGGCGGAGCAGTTGGAGGGCAACCCGATTCGCATCTCCGCGGCCCGTTACCGCGACTGGTTCGCGACTCTGCCCGCGGACTTCCGCGAGGCCGTCGAGGAGCACTGGGGCGCGGCGCCCGGCGAACTGTACGTCGACCGGACGTCCGACCCGGACGGCGAGATCGTGATCGCGGCGCTGCGGGTCGGCAACGTGGTGCTGATGGTGCAGCCGCCCCGCGGGTTCGGGGAGAACCCGGTCGCGATCTACCACGACCCCGACCTGCCGCCGAGCCACCACTATCTGGCGGCGTACCGCTGGATCGGCGCCTCGGCCGAGCAGGGCGGGTTCGGCGCGGACGCGATCGTGCATCTCGGCAAGCACGGCAACCTGGAGTGGCTGCCCGGCAAAACCCTCGGCATGTCCGCCTCGTGCGGCACCGACGCCGCGCTCGGCGAGCTGCCGCTGATCTACCCGTTCCTGGTCAACGACCCGGGCGAGGGCACCCAGGCCAAGCGCCGCGCGCACGCCACCCTGGTCGATCACCTGATCCCCCCGATGGCGCGCGCCGAGTCGTACGGCGACATCTCCCGGCTCGAGCAGCTGCTCGACGAGCACTCGAACATCTCCGCCCTCGACCCGTCGAAGCTGCCCGCGATCCGCCAGCAGATCTGGACGCTGATGCGGGCGGCGAAGATGGACCACGACCTCGGCCTGGCCGAACGCCCCGAGGAGGACGTGTTCGACGACATGCTGCTGCACGTCGACGGCTGGCTGTGCGAGATCAAGGACGTGCAGATCCGCGACGGGCTGCACGTGCTCGGGCAGGCGCCCGAGGGGGACGCCGAGGTCGAACTCGTTCTCGCGGTACTGCGCGCGAAGCAGATGTGGGGCGGCGAACGAACCGTCCCCGGACTGCGGGAGGCACTCGGTCTGAGCGAGGCCGGTGACGAGGCCCGCGGACGAGTCGACGAGATCGAGGAAATCGCCCACGGCCTGGTCGCCGCGCTGCAGCGGTCGGGCTGGGATCCCGCCGCCGCCAAGGAGGTCGGTGGCGAGCACGGTGCCGACGTCGTCCGGGTGCTCGAGTTCGCCGCCGCCGAGGTGGTGCCGCGGCTGCGCGGCACGGGCCGTGAGATCGACCAGGTGCTGCGCGCGCTCGACGGCCGGTTCATCGAACCGGGCCCCAGCGGTTCGCCGCTGCGCGGATTGGTGAACGTGCTGCCCACCGGCCGCAACTTCTACTCGGTGGACCCGAAGGCCGTGCCGTCCCGGCTGGCGTGGGAGACCGGGCAGGCGATGGCGGAGTCGCTGCTCGCGCGTTATCTCGCCGATCACGGCGAGTACCCGACGTCGGTGGGTCTGAGCGTGTGGGGCACCTCGGCGATGCGCACCTCGGGTGACGACATCGCCGAAGTGCTTGCGCTGCTGGGCGTCCGGCCGGTGTGGGACGAGGCGTCTCGCCGCGTCACCCGGCTCGAGGTGATCGAGCTCGCCGAACTGGGCCGGCCCCGCGTGGACGTGACGGTCCGGATCTCCGGCTTCTTCCGGGACGCGTTCCCGCACGTGCTGGCGCTGCTCGACGACGCCGTCCGGATGGTCGCGGCGCTCGACGAACCGGCCGAGCAGAACTTCGTCCGGGCGCACGCACAGGCGGATCTCGCCGAGCACGGCGACGAGCGACGCGCCACCACCCGCATCTTCGGGTCCAAGCCGGGCACCTACGGTGCCGGGCTGCTGCAGCTGATCGACTCGAAGTCCTGGCGCGGCGACGCCGATCTGGCGCAGGTGTACACCACCTGGGGCGGTTACGCGTACGGTCGCGGCCTCGACGGTGCCCCGGCCGCGGACGACATGCGGACGGCGTACCGGCGAATCGCGGTCGCGGCCAAGAACACCGACACCCGCGAGCACGACATCGCCGACTCCGACGACTACTTCCAGTACCACGGCGGCATGGTCGCGACCGTGCGCGCGCTGACCGGCAAGGACCCGGAGGCGTACATCGGTGACAGCACCCGACCGGACGCGGTGCGCACCCGCACCCTCTCGGAGGAGACGGCGCGGGTGTTCCGGGCGCGGGTGGTCAATCCGCGCTGGCTCGAGGCGATGCGCCGCCACGGCTACAAGGGCGCCTTCGAGATGGCCGCGACGGTGGACTACCTGTTCGGGTACGACGCCACCACCAACGTCGTCGCGGACTGGATGTACGAGAAGCTCGCGCAGACGTACGTCCTCGACGAGCAGAACCGCGAGTTCATGACGCAGTCGAATCCGTGGGCCCTGCACGGGATCGCCGAGCGCCTGCTCGAGGCTGTCGAGCGGGACATGTGGTCGGAGCCGGCGCAGGACGTCCTCGACGGGCTGCGACAGGTGTACCTGGAGACCGAGGGCGACCTCGAGGACCGCTGACACCGGGTCGGCACGTCACGGGCGACCACCCGTGACGTGCCGGCCGGGACCGCTCAGTCGGCGGCTGCGCCGAACCACCTGGGCAGGTGGCCCAGCAGATCCTGCTGATCGTCGCCGACCCACGCCACGTGACCGTCCGGCCGCAGCAGCATCGCGGGCACGTCCAGTTCGGCGTCGGTGTCGACGACGTGGTCGACCCGATCGGCCCAGCCCGACACCGACAGCCGGCCGGTCCGGTCGAGCAGCAGTCCGCGACCTCCGCGCATCAGCTCGTAGAGGCGCCCCCGGGTCAACCGCACGTCCCGCATCCGCCGCCCGAGGAGCCGGTGCCCCTCGCCGAAGTCGTAACGAACCCCGATCGCGGTGATCTTCTCGATCAGGTATCGGTTCACCTCGTCGAAGTCCATCAGCTCGGCCAGCAGCCGGCGCACCGCCTGGGCGCCCGGCGCGACGGACATCAGCTCCATCTGCGCACGGCTGTTGTCGAGCACGTCGGCCGCCACCGGGCGCCGTTCGGTGTGGTAGCTGTCCAGCAGCCCCTCCGGCGCCCAGCCCGCCACCTCGGCGGCGAGCTTCCAGCCGAGGTTGAACGCGTCCTGGATTCCGAGGTTCAGTCCCTGCCCGCCGGTCGGCGGGTGGATGTGCGCCGCGTCGCCGGCCAGCAGCACGCGGCCGCTCCGATAGCGGTCGGCGAGCCGGGTCGCGTCACCGAAACGGGAGAGCCACCGCGGGGAGTGCACGCCGAAGTCGGTGCCGGCGACCGCCTCGAGCTGCCGCCGCAGTTCCTCGAGAGTCGGCGCGGCGGTGCGATCCTCGGCCACCCCGGCCGCAGGCACGATCACGCGGTACAGCCCGTCCCCGAGAGGTGCGGCACCGAAGCGCAACTGGGACTTGCGGATCTCTGCCACCACGGCGGTGATCTGCTCCGGCTCCGCCGTGAACTTCACCTCGCCCAGCAGCGTCTCGACGCGGGAAGGTTCACCGGGGAAGCCGACGCCGAGCAACTTGCGCACCGTGCTGCGGCCGCCGTCGCACCCGACGAGGAAGCGCGCACTCAGCGCGGTGCCGTCGGACAACTCCGCGGTCACGCCCCGCTGGTCCTGACTCAGCCCGACAAGTTCGGTGCCGCGCCGGATCTCGGCGCCCAGTTCGGTGGCGTGCTCGGCCAGCAGACGGTCGGTGACCGGTTGCCGGATGCCGAGGACGTACCCGTGTGCGGTGTCCAGCCCGTCCGGCCACGGCTTGACGAGGCCGGCGAAGAATCCGCCGACCTCGTGTCGCGTGCCGTGTGCGAGGAAGCGTTCGAGCAGCCCGCGCTGATCCATCACCTCGATACTGCGCACGTGCAGGCCGAGCGAGCGGACCACCTTCGTCGGCTCCGGCTCCCTTTCCAGCACGACCACATCGACCCCGTGCAACCGCAACTCGCCGGCGAGCATCACGCCGGTCGGCCCGCCGCCGGCAACGATCACGTCACTCATGCACACCCCATTCGTCCACCTGGATTCCGGGCGACCGCGGAACCGCGTCCCGATCGCCTGATCGCCGCGGGTTCCGACCCGGACTGACGAGTCTGCAACGCACCCGGGGTCTTGCCGCAAGACCCGGGGTGCGCTGTACGTTGGAAGGGGGTGAGGGGTGTGCTCCGCTGTTGCCACCGAAAACCGCATCACACCGACAGCCACCCGAGACACGAGTGGGGCCGAACCGGAATCCGGTTCGGCCCCACTGGCTCTGCTCCTCGAGGTTCCCGTGTCAGTGCGAGGTGGCGCCCCGGCGGATCAGCAGCGTGAAGCCGATGGCCGCCAGCGACATCACGCTCAACATCACGATGACGGCATTGAGGCCGCTGATCGTGTTCAGGCCGCTGGCCAGGGCAGTGCTCGACAGCAGCATGGTCGCGATCGAGACGCCGATGCCGCTGCCGCCGGTGCGGACCACCGCGTTGGTGCCGGTGGCCTCGCTGGTGGCGTGCTCGGGGACCGCCTCGACGAGCAGGTTCGGCAGCGCCGTGTAGGCGAAGGCCGTGGCGACCGACACCGTGATGACCATGACCATCATCCCGGCGACGGAGTCGTGGACGAAGAAGAGCAGCACGTTGCCGATCAGGAACAGGACACTGCCGATGAGCATCGAGGTGCGGGCACCGACCGCCGCGGCGATGCGACCGCTGAGGGGGGTGCAGACGAAGCCGAACATCGAGCCGACGAACGAGAGCCACCCGGCGTTCGTCGGGGTCAGGCCCAGCCCGAACGGTGCGCTGGTGGGCGACTGGAGCACGATCGGAATGATCATCGTGGTCACGCCGATGGGGCCGATCGAGATCGCCAGGGTCGCCAGCATGGTGAGGGCGAACTTGCGGTCGGCGAACTGCCGGATGTTGACGATCGGGGACGTGGCCCGCAACTCCCACAGCACCCACAGCACCATCATCGCCAGGCCACCGAGCACCAGGCCGAGGGTCGCCGGGTCGGTCCATCCCCACGTCGTCGACTTGTTGACGCCGAGCAGCACTGCCGCGATCGCGGGCACGAAGGCGACCGCGCCGACGTAGTCCACCTTCTCCGTCGTGCCCTTCGGCGGGCGCCACGGCAGCACGAACGCGACCAGTGCGATGGCGCCGATCGCGTACACGGCCGCGACCACGAAGATCATGTGCCAGCTGGCGTGGTCGAGCATCACGCCGGCCACCAGCAGCGACGCGGAACCTGCGGCCACCGCGGAGCCGGAGATGATCGCGACCGCGACCGGCACCTTCGCCGCGGGCAGGTGCTCGCGGGCCAGGCCGATGCACAGCGGCAGGATCGCGCCCGCCACGCCCTGGATCGCCCGTCCGACGATGATGCTGCCGATGCTGTCGCCGACGGCACTGACGATCGACCCGGCCGCGGCGGCGAAGAGCAGCACGATCAGGACCCGTTCGCGGCCGTACATGTCGCCGAGCCGCCCGCACACCGCCGCCGACGCCGCCGCCACCAGCAGGAAGGCGGTCACGGCCCAGCCGACCGTGGCCGCGTTGCTGTTGAACTCCGCGATGAACGTGGGGATGGCGGCGTACACCATCGACGTCTCGAACGCGCTGATGATCTCCACCGCCACGAGAACCGCGATGATCACCCAGGCGGACCGTTGACGGTTGTATCGACCCTTCCGCGCGGTGCCGTCCGGCGCGTCGTCGACTCGGATGTGGTCTGTTGCTGTCACTGAAAACCCGTCTGCCGTCTACCGAATTCTGGCAAGCGAAAACGCCCCGCTCGCATGGCTGGAAACGGTAAAGTGCTCCGGAACTCCGAGCCCCGGACTGTCTCGGTGACCGGGACCACACCCCGTAGTCTGTTGTCATGCACTCCACATTCGGTGAAATCGGTGACGCGAAATACGTCCTGCTGACGACGTTTCGCAAGGACGGGACACCGGTGGCGACACCACTCTGGGCGGCACGGGACGAGGACCGGTTGCTGATGTGGACGGTCACCGACTCGTGGAAGGTCAAACGGATCCGCCGCAATCCCCGGGTGACGGTTGCGCCCTGCGACGTGCGCGGCAACCCGAAGGGCGAGGCGGTGGAGGCAACCGCGGAGATCCTCGACCCGCCCGGGACCGATCACGCTCGCGACGCGATCGCCAAGCGGTACGGCATCCTCGGCTGGCTCACGATGAAGGGCAGCCTGCTGCGTCGGGGGAAGGCGGGCACGGTCGGGTTGGCGGTCACCGCCGCATAGCGGCCGACACGAGTCCCCACCCGGCGGGACCTCGCCCCCGTCGTCCGGCGCACCGAGTTCGCCACGTCCACCGGTTACTTGCAGTTCGCAACTAGAGTCCCGGCTGAAGCGGTCGCCGGTGTCCACGTGGCGTCGGATGGACGGCCCACCGGTGTGAGCCGGCCGCGCCCGTCATGACGAAGGGAATCACGATGCCTCGCAGGACCATCCACGGCCTTGCCCGGAAGGGCGCGACACTGGCCGCGGCCGGGGTGCTGGCCGTCGCCGCGGCCGGGGCGGCCCACGCCAACGTTCCCGCCCCGCCCGCGGCGTCGACGCCCACCGCTGCGCCGGCAGGCGCGAACGACTGGAACTGCCGCCCCGCAGCCGCGCACCCGCGACCGGTGGTGCTGGTGCACGGCACCTGGGGCAACCAGAACAACTGGGACGCGCTCGCACCCGACCTCGCCGCGCAGGGCTACTGCGTGTTCACCCTCAGCTACGGGCAGGACACCTCCAGCCTGATGGGGTCGCAGCCCGGGTCATACGCCAACGGAGACATCCCGACCTCGGCGAGGGAGGTGGGCGCGTTCGTCGATCGGGTTCGCGCGGCGACCGGAGTCGCACAGGTGGATGTGGTCGCGCATTCCCAAGGCGGGGTGGTCGCCCGGCACTACCTGAAGTTCGAGGGTGGCGCCGCCGCCGACCCGGCGGAGAACAAGGTGCGCACCCTGGTGACCGTCGCCGCCACCAATCACGGCACCACCATGTCCGGACTCTCGGAGCTCGCGAAGACCTTCCCGCAGTTCACCGGAGACGTGGAGGGGATCGTCGGGAAGGCCGCGGTCCAGCAGCTGGTCGGCAGCCCGATCATCACCTCGCTCAACGACGGCGGGGACACCCTGCCGGGCATCGATTACACCGTGGCCGCCAGCCACGCGGACAGGATCTCCACCCCGCCGGAGGCAACCTTCCTGACCGCCGGGCCGGGCGCCACCGTGCGCAACGTGTGGCTGCAGGATCTGTGCCCGGCCGACATCACCGACCACGGCAGCCTGCCGAGCTCGCCGACCGTCGCGCACGTCGTCAAGTCCGCCCTCGACCCGTCCTACGTCGGCGACGCCTGCTCCGGGCGGTGACAGCGCCCTGGTGAGGGACCCGTCCAGCTCGGGCCGGACGTTCCCCTCACCAGGCGCCGAGATGCCGCGCCGGAGAGGTCAGGACTGGCTGCTGCCGAACAGGTCGGCGCTGCCGGAGCTGCCCGCGTCGGAACTGCCCGCGCTACCGGAATCGGAGCTGCCTGCGCTGCCGGTGTCCGAGCTGCCGCTGTCGGAGCTGCCACTCACGACGTACGCCGAATCGAAGGACACCTTGAGCTTGGCGCGATAGCCGGGCGAGGAGAGGCCGAGGGTGCCTCCGGCCGGAACCAGGGACGAGCCGCCTCCGCCGCCCGCGGTACCGCCACCACCGCCGTACAGGCCGCCGCCACCGCCGCCGCCGACGCCGCCGGATCCACCTGCGCCGAGCACCCCGGCAGTGCCGCCGAGACCCGCTGCGCCACCGGCACTGTCGGTGCCGGCGAGGCCGCCGCCGGTGGCGTCCGCCCCGGCGTCACCGCCGGCGCCGAGGCCGGCGCCTCCGCCGCCTCCCGCCACGACGAGACGACCCGCGAGCGCCGCCGCACCCTCGTCGAGCGAGGCGGTGCTGAGCGCGGAGTATCCGCCGCCGCGGTTCGTGCCGGTGCCGCCGCCGCTCCCGATCACCACGTACAGGGTCGAGCCGGGAGTGACCGCAATGTCACCCTCGACGAGTGCGCCTCGGCCTCCCCGTGCACCACCGCCGCTGCCTCCTTCCGCGACCACGTGCATGGTGGTCACGTCGTGCGGAACCTCCAGGAAGAACTCTTCGATTCCGGAGGAACTGTCGTATGCGCAGGTCGTGCTGCCGTTCGCCGACCCGCACCCGGTGCTCGCGGCAGGCTGCGCCGACACACCCCCAGCGCCCAGGAGTCCCGCGGAGGTACACGCGACGGCCACCACGGCGGCCATCCGCGCGGGCCTGCGCCCCCGCACCTGTTCCCGTCGACTGCCGACACGACCGATCATCAACCGCACCTCACTCATTCACGTCCATGCCGGAGCGGACGCCACCGGCGGCCGGAAGCATGACACGGAATGCCCTCGCGGACACCGTGAATCGGAATTGATGATTCGCCCAGATTGGTTAGCTAGTCTTCGTTAAACCCGCGAAGCCGATTGAGTTCTCGCCGTTCACGTTTCGTCGGACGGCCCGTCCCGCGGTCACGCTGGGGAACGGCCAGCAACACCTCTCGGGGCGGCGGAGGGGGAGACTTGTCGATCAGGCAGAGCGCGGCCTCGGGCGCGCCGACCCGCTTACGGACCAGCCGGGTGACGACGACGATCCGTTCCCGGCCGCCGACCCGCATCCGAATCTCGTCGTCGGCCCGGACGAGTTGCGCTGGTTTCGCGGAGACCCCGTTCACGCGGACATGCCCCGACCGGCAGGCCGCGGCCGCCGCCGATCGGGTCTTGAACAGCCGCACCGACCACACCCAGCTGTCGAGCCGCACACCCGAGGATTCAGACACGCCCACCAGGGTACCGAGGGCTCATGGCCTGCCGAAGCGTGCCAGGCTCACCGGCCGCATGCACATGCCGAGCAGCTCGCGATCCCACCATCGCCCGCTCGCGCGCCGGGTCCGCCGGTCGGTGAACCGGTACTCGTAGAGCCGGGCCCGCACGAACCGGGGTGGATCGTCAGGGAACGGGTTGCGGCGCAGCAGTTTCAGGGTGTCTCGGTCGTTCTCGAGCAGGCGGCGCACGAATCCCCCGAACCAGCGGTCACCGTAGCCGGGTGAGATCGCGGCGAACCACATCAGCCAGTCCAGACGCAGGTGGTACGGCGCGAACTGACGCGGCCTCCGAGCCGGGTCGCCGGGTTTTCCCTTGAATTCGTACTCGCGCCACTCGGAAGCCGGTGTGATCGCCTCGTCGGCGGTGCCCTCGACGACGATCTCGGTACGCACGCGGGTGACGGAACCGAACGCGCCGTAGGTGTTGACCAGGTGCCAGTGGTTGAACGACGCGTTCATCAACTGGTGGTGTCCGAGCATGTTGCGGACCGGCCACCAGCTCAGCACCACGACACCCGCCGTCAGAGCGAGGGTGGCGATCGTGAACCACAGTGGCGCCGGGGAGGTCTCGGGAATCTCGACGGGCAGCAGCCGATCCAGCATCGCGTCGGGCAGCACCGAGCAGGCGAGCACGATGGCCAGCCAGTTGAGCCAGGAGAAGTTCCCGCTCGCCACCAGCCAGAGCTGCGTCAAGATCATCACCGTCGCCGCGCCCGCCGCCACCGGCTGAGGCGCGAACAGCAGGAACGGCACCACCAGTTGGGTGACATGGTTGCCCGCCGCCTCGACCCGGTGCAGCGGCCGCGGAAGATGATGGAAGTACCAGCTCAACGGTCCGGGCATCGGCTGGGTCTCGTGGTGGTAGTACAGGCAGGTCAGGCGGCGCCAGCACGGATCGCCGCGGATCTTGATCAATCCGGCCCCGAACTCGAGCCGCAACAGCAGCCATCTCAGCAGCAGCATCACCACCACGGGCGGCGCGATCGCCGCATTGCCGACGAAGATCGCCAGGAACCCGGTCTCCAGCAGCAGCGACTCCCATCCGAAGCCGTACCAGAGCTGACCGACGTTGACGATCGACAGATACAGCACCCACATCAGCAGCCACACCAGCATGGACACCGGCAGCGGCAGCCGCGCGGTCACCCCGGCGACAGTGACGGCCGCCAACCCGGCACCCACCCAGGCCGCGGACGCATAGCAACGGTCGGAGTAGTACCAGTGGAAGATGCTCGGAGACCCGCGAAACGACGATGCGGCCAGGTAATCGGGGATGGGCAGCATTCCCTCGCTGCCCAGTAGTGCACGGAACTGGCTGGCCGCGGCGACGAAGGCGACGAGATAGATGACCGCGAGCCCTTCCGTGAAGAGCCATCGGCCGAGGTATCCGACTCCGAACCAGTCCATCACCGTCACCACGCCCAGATCGGACGGTACTCCGTCTGTGCTCAGGTGACGGAGACGACCAAACCGGGCGGATCCTCGACGGTGGTGACCGCGAACGGTCCGGGTGCGGTGGACAGTCCGATGAACGACTGGGTGACGGCGTCGGTACCCACACCGCGACCCGGAAGCAGGAACAGTTCGGTGACGACGGACCCCGGCGGTCCCGGCAGGGGATTCCGCCGGTCGTGGACGGGCGCGCCGGGTGGCGGTGCAGCAGCGGTGCCCATGATGTCCACCTGCAGGATGGCGCGCCCGGACACCGGAATCGGCGCGCCGCCACCGTGCGGAACGGCCTCGGCGACGTAGCCGACCTTCCAGAACAGGGTGCCGTCGCCGGCGAATCGGAGTACGACGCGATTCCCCTCGACCGTCACCTCGGCGACCGCTGCGGTCGAGACCCACGGCCCCGGATCGGCGGCATCGGGTCCAGAGGTCGGCACGACCACCGTCGGCGGCGACTCCGGCGCCGAGCCCACCCGGAGGTGACCGGACTGCTCGACGGGCGCGGGACTCACCCATCCGGGGTTGTCGGACCTGGGTGCGGTGTCCGCGCCGCACCCGACAACGCCGAGCAGACACGCCGCGACTGCGGCAAGCGCTGCGTCCCTGGTGCCCGTCACGGCTCCTGACCCCTGCCCACGAGAAGTACGCCGGCCACCCCGGCCATCGTGAACACCGCCGCGGACGCCATCGCCCACTGCCCGATGAGCAAGCCCCCGAACACGATCGATCCGAGGGTGCCGACGGCACCCACCCCGAGCAACACCACCCCGAAAACAGTCACCGGACGACTCATGGCCACCGCCCCTCCTCGTGTGCAGCAGATCGTAGCCATCCGGGAACAGGTGGCCGATCACCCCGGGCGTCATGATCGTTCGCGCGGTTGTCGGTGGCGCCTCCGCATCGACGGATCCGGGCACAGGCTCATCCCTGGACGGTACGCATCAGGACCGATGCCGATCCTCGACCAGCGGGCGCTGGACGTGATCGGGTCGCTACCTCCGGTGGGATGCGCGCAGCGACGTGTCCAGTGCGCTCATGAGCTGCGCCGTGCGGTTCCTGCCGGTCGGGGCGAGCGGATACCGGCTGAGCACGTCGACCAGGTGCGGCGTCGCTCGTTGCCGGACCTGCTCGATCACCATGTCCCCGATCGCAGGATCGCCGCCCGAGCTCAACTCGGCGACCCGCGCGGCACTCGCAGCCGCACGCAGGATGTGGCCGACCTGGGTGGCCTTCGCGATCGGGTGCAGGTAGGCGGCGGCAGCGGCGTCACCGGCGGCCCGGGCAGCGAGACGAGCGGCCTCGGTGCCCGCGTCCCCGGCCGCGCGGTGCGCGTCCAGCGCGGTGACGCGCTGCAGCCTGGTCCTGTTCGCGCCGTGAACGAATTCCCATGCCGCGTCGAGTGCCGCACGTGGGCGACGATCACCCGGTACGGCAGCCTCGAACACCGGGAGGACGTCGCCGGCGGACTCCGCCGCGAACCGCGCGACGACGCGCAGGTCGTCGATCGTCAACTCGAAGTCACCGGCCGCGTCGGGCATCGACTCGTCCGCCCGGTCAGCCCAGCGCGTCGACGTACAGCCAACGGCCGTGCTCGCGAACGAACCGGCTGTGCTCGTGCAGGGAGTCGCGTTCGCGTCCGTACCGGTAGTGGGCGACGAACTCGACGGTCCCGGCGGATTCGAGCGGGCTGCCGCCCGACCGGCCGAGAATGTCGAGGCGCACCCATTGCTGGTCGGGATCCAGGTCGAGGGATGGCGGGCGGGTGCTCGGATGCCAGGTACGCCGAAGGTAGTCGGCGTCGCCGACCGCGAACGCCGAGTACCGCGACCGCATCAGCGCTTCCGCGGTCGGCGCCTCGGCCGCACCGGAGTGGAACCGGCCGCAGCACGCCCCGTAGGTCTCCCCGCTCAGGCACGGACAGCGGGAACCGTCGGTGACGCTCACTGCGCGGCACTCACGGAGGACATGTGGAAGTCCGGGATCCGCAATGGCGGCATCGCGGTGCGGGTGAACCAGTCCTTCCACTCACGCGGCAGCGTCGGCTCGGTGGCACCCGCCTCGGTCACCCGGCGCAGCAAATCGAGGGGACTTTCGTTGAAACGGAAGTTGTTCACCGCGCCGGTCACCTCGCCGTCCTCGACGAGGTACACACCGTCGCGGGTCAGCCCCGTCAGCAGCAGCGTCGTCGGGTCGACCTCGCGGATGTACCACAGCGTCGTCAGCAACAGTCCCCGCTCGGTGCGTGCGACCATCTCGTCCAGTGTGCCCTCGCCGCCACCGCTGAGGAGCAGGTTGTCGCCCGGCACCGCCACCGGTGCGTCGAACTCGCGGGCCGCGTGCCGGGGATAGGCGAGCGCGTTGATCACGCCGTCGCGGATCCAGTCGACCCGGGACGCATCCATGCCGTTGTCGAACACGGACACCGTCTCGCTCGAGGTGGCGGTCGCGACGAACGGGGCGTACGCCAACCCGGGGGAGTGCGGGTCGGAGAACAGGGTGAGCGGGATGTCGGTGAGCCGTTCCCCGACACGGGTGCCGCCGGCCCGCGACAGGGCGGTGTGTCCCTCCTGCGCGCCGCGGCCCTCCATCGTCCACATCAGGTAGATCATCAGGTCCGCGACCGCGGAGGGAGGGAGCAGCGTCTCGTACCGTCCCGCGGGGAGCTGCACCGTCCGCTTCGCCCAATCCAGCCGGGTGCTCAACTGCGCCAACAGGTTCGACACGTCGACGTCGCCGAAGTCCAGGGTGCCCGCGCCCACCCAGGCGCTGGCGTCCCCGCGTTTGCCGTTGATCTCCACCGAACCGGTCGGCTGGGTGAACCGCCGGCGCACGCCCGTCGTGGTTCCGAGCCAGGTGGAATGCAATTGGTGGTGAGCGAACCCGTACAACCGGTCCGCACCGTCGAAACCAGCGGTCAGTGCGTCGGCGAGACCGGCGAACACCTCGACTCCGGTCTCCGCCGGACCGTCGGCCCAGCCGGCGTCGGTTCCGTTGCCGGGCTGCACGAGTTCCATCGCGTCCTCGGCCGGGCGGGCGCTGCGCGCCGCGTCCTCCGCCGCCCGCACCACGCCCCGGATCGAATCCGGGTCGACGCTCGACGAGGTCACCGATCCCACTCGCGCCCGGTCACCGTCCCGGACGATCGCGACGACGGTCCAGGTGCGTGAGCGGGAATCGCCGTTGGTCGTCATCGAATTTCCCGCCCACCGCAGTGCGGTCTCGGCGGCGTCGGTGACGATCACCATCGCCTCGTCGACGGTGACCAGCGACAACGCCTTCTCGATCAGTTCCTGAGCGGGGATCACCGGCCGGCCTCCTGACGGGTGTTGAGCACGTTCACGCCGCGGAACAGGGCCGACGGGCAACCGTGACTGACCGCGGCCACCTGACCCGGCTGCGCCTTACCGCAGTTGAAGGCGCCACCGAGTCGCCACGTCGAGGGTCCGCCGACGGCCTCCATCGCCCCCCAGAAGTCGGTCGTGGTCGCCTGGTAGGCGACGTCGCGGAGCTGGCCGTCCAGCTTGCCGTCCCGGATCCGGAAGAACCGCTGGCCGGTGAACTGGAAGTTGTAGCGCTGCATGTCGATCGACCAGCTCTTGTCGCCGACGACGTAGACGCCGTCCTCGACACGGGAGATCAGCTCCTCGGTGCTCACGTCCCGTTCCGGATCCGGTTGCAGCGACACGTTCGCCATCCGCTGGATCGGCACGTGGTGCGGGGAGTCCGCGTACGAGCAGCCGTTGGACCGTGCCAGCCCCAGCCGCGGCGCGAACACCCGGTCCAGCTGGTAGCTGACGAGAATCCCGTCGCGCACCAGATCCCACCTCTGGCCGGACACGCCGTCGTCGTCGTAGCCGACGGTAGCCAGACCGTGCAGCTGCGTGCGGTCCGCGGTCACATGCATGACCGGGGTGCCGTAGCGCAGGGTGCCGAGCTGGTCCGGGGTCGCGAACGACGTGCCCGCATACGCGGCCTCGTAGCCGATCGCCCGGTCGTATTCGGTGGCGTGGCCGACCGATTCGTGGATCGTCAACCACAGGTTCGTCGGATCGATCACCAGGTCCGTCGGGCCGGCGGTCACCGACGGCGCCTTCACCTTCTCCGCCAACCACTCCGGGATCCGGGCCAGCTCGGTGTCCCAGTCCCAGCCGTCGCCGCGCAAGTACTCCCAGCCGCGCCCCACCGGGGGCGCGAGGGTGCGCATCGTCTCGAAACTGCCCGCCTCCGCATCGACCGCCGTCGCCTCGAGTTCGGGATGCAGCCGCACCCGCTGCTGCGCGATCCGTGACCCGGCCAGATCCGCGTAGTACGTCTGTTCCTTGACCTGCAGCACGCTCGCGGTCACGTGGTCGACGCCGTCCGCCCCGGACAACCGTCCCGAGTACTCGGTCAGCAACTCGACCTTCTCTGCGGTCGGCACCGCGAAGGGGTCCACCCCGTACTCGGAGACCCACACCGCGTCCCGGTACACCGCTTCCTCGGCGAGGTCGACCGGGTCCCGGTTCAGGGAACGCAGCGCCCGCGCCACCTGCACCGCACGGTTCGCGGTGCGCGACGCGGCCTCCACAGTCAGCTCGGCATGCGACGCGAAACCCCAGGTGCCGTCGACGATCACCCGCACCGCCAGCCCGAGCTCGTCACCGTCGACCACGGATTGGACCGCGCCGTCGCGCAACCGCATCGACTGGGTCCGTAACCGGTGTACCCGCAGGTCGGCGTGACCCGCCCCGGCCGTGCGTGCGGCGGACAGTGCCGCGTCGGTGAGCGCCGCCAGTGGCAGCGCCAGGAAATCCGGATCGACGTCGTGTGTTCCCACCCGGTCAACCTAGCCGAGTCGACGTCCTAACCGAATTGTTGCCATCCGAGCCGGGTCACCATCACCACGACGACCGCCAGGAGCACGATCCGGATGAAGCCGGCGCCTCGCGCCAGCGCCATCCGCGCCCCGAGGACCGCGCCGATCACGTTGCACACCGCCATCGTCAGCCCGAGAGCCCACCAGACGTTGCCGGTGACCGCGAAGTACACCAGGGCACCGACATTGGAGCCGAGGTTGATCACCTTCGCCATCGCGGCGCTGCGCACGAACTCGGTGCCGAGCATCACCGCGAACGTGATGATCAGGAACGTGCCGGTGCCCGGACCGAAGAGGCCGTCGTAGAAGCCGAGTGCGCCACCGGCGACCAAGACGGTGGTGATCACCCTCAGTCGCGTCGGCCGGTGCTTCGCGAGGGTGGTGCCGACGGTCGGCCGCAGCGTCACGAACACCGCCACCGCCACCAGCAGCACCATGATGATCGGGATGAACAGGTCCTTGTCGATCAGCGACACCGTCGCCGCGCCGAGCGCCGAGAAGACTGCGGCGAGCAGTGCGGCCGGGACCAGCAGCCGCCATTCGAGCCGGACCTTGCGGGCGAAAGTGACCACGGCGGCCGCGGTGCCGTTGACAGCCGTCAACTTGTTGGTGGCCAGCGCTTCCTGCGGCGTCATCTGCGGCATGGTCAGCAGGATCACCGGCAGCAGGATCAGCCCGCCGCCGCCAACCACGGCGTCCACCCAGCCCGCGGCCATCGCCGCGGCCATCAGCACACCCCAGTCGGTCCACGGCACCAGGTCACCCAATCACAGACCCGGTCGCCACGTCGGTGCGGACGCACTCGGCCGATCCGTCAGGACGGTGCGCGGGGCAGCCTCAACACCAGCCGGACACCGCCGAGCGGACTGTCCTCGAACCATGCGGCGCCGCCGTGCAACTGCGCCTGCTGACGGATCAGTGCCAGGCCCAGCCCTGAGCCGTCCGGCGCCGCGGTGGTGCCGCGGCGGAATCGTTCGAACAGCGCCTCACGCTCATCCGTCGGTACACCGGTGCCGTCGTCGGTCACCGCGATGTACACCGCGTCGCGACCGTCCCGGGCGCCGATCTCGATCACCCGCGCCCCGCCGTGCCGGACCGCGTTGGAGACGGCGTTGTCCACGGCCAGCCGCAGCCCCGCGGGCAGGCCGATGACCGTCAGTGTCGACGGCACGTCCAGGCCGATGTCCACCCCGCTGTGGATGCGGGTCGCGTCCTGCGCGGCTCGGTCAAGCAACTCGGCCAGATCGACCGGCACGAAGTCGGCACCCGACGTCAGGTCACCGGCCGCGAGCCGTTCCAGCGCACCGAGAGTGGCCTCCGCCCGCCGCTGCGTACGCAACGTGTCGGCGAGGATCTCCTGGCGGGTGGACGCAGGCAGGTCCATCGTCGTCGCGACCTCGAGATTCGTGCGCATCGCGGTCAACGGGGTCCGCAACTCGTGGGCGGACGCGGCCGCGAAGTCACGGGCCGTCTCGAGCGCAGACTTGGTGCGGGCGCGCTCGGCCGCATTGGCCTCGAGCAGCTGCCGCAGCGCCGCGGCCAGCTCCTCGGCTTCCTGCGCCCCCGCCCCCTGTGGCGGTGGCGCCGCGGAATCGATGCCGAGCCGCCTCGTCTGTTCCGCGAGCTTGCGCAGCGGCGCGATCGCGATCCCGGCGAACAGCCACCCCAACGCGGCCGCCACGAGGACCGCGCCGACACCGACGACCACCGTCCACCGGTGCAGCCCGGTGATCGCCGACCGGGCCGGGGCGGTCGGCGCACCGACCGAGATCGTCGCACCGAGCCCACTGATCACCTCGACCGTCCGCACACGGTAGTGCGTCCCGTCCACCGTCGCGTCACTCCAACCTGCCTGCGACGGCGGCAGTGTCGCGGCGGTCGTCGACACCACCAGCCCGCCCGCGCGCAGCGTGCCCGCGTAATCCGGTGGCAGCGGCAGCGGCCCCTGCAGGACCCGCAGGCTGGTCAGGTTCGCCGCCGTCACCTGGGTGACCGAATCGAGCTTGGCGTCGAACTGCGAGGTGATCTGGCGTTCGATACCGATCCAGGCGACCCCACCGAGCAGCAACACGACCAGCGCGGTCCCGAGCGCTGCGGCCGCAGTCACCCGCAGCCGCAGCGAGACCGGTCCCCGGTGCGTGGTCATCCGTCTCGGAGGACGAACCCGACCCCGCGCACGGTGTGCAGCACTCGGGGTGCGCCGCCGAACTCCAACTTGCGCCGCAGGTAGCTGACGAACACGTCCACCACGTTCGTCTCGGTCTCGAAGTCGTATCCCCACACCGACTCGAGCAGGGTTTCCCGGCTGAGCACGATCCCACGATTCTCGGCCAGCGCCGCGAGCAGGTCGAACTCCCGCTTGGTCAGCTGCACCGTCGTGCCGTCGACGTCGACGCGGCGGCCCAACAGGTCGACCGTGAGCGGTCCGACGTGGACCGTCCCACCGGGGTGAGCGTCGACCGGACCCGGCCGCCGCCGCAGCAGTGCGCGGATCCGCGCGACCAGCTCGCCGAACTCGTACGGTTTCACCAGGTAGTCGTCCGCGCCTGCCTCGAGGCCCGCGATCCGGTCGCCGACCGCACTGCGTGCGCTCAGCACACACACCGGCACATCGTTCTTCATCGCGCGCAACGCGGTGACCACCCCAACCCCGTCGAGCACGGGCAGAGTGAGGTCGAGCACGATCAGGTCCGGATCGTGCGCGTCGACGGCCCGCAGAGCGGCCGCCCCGTCCGCTGCCGTGCAGACCGCGAAATCGGACAGTTCGAGTCCGCGCCGCAGCGCGGTCAGGACGTCCGAATCGTCCTCTACGATCAGTACCTTGTGGACGGCAACCACTTCCTCATCTTGCAGTGCCACGCCCGTCAGCGCCGGGCTATGCGGCCTCGGCTGCCGGCTGGGGGTTCAGCAGGCACTCGACCGCGTCGGACCACTCGCGGAAACCTTCGGTCCACTGCTGCGCCGGTTCGGTGGCGAAGAACAGGACATCGACCTCGACTTCGGGCGTGACACCGGGCAGCACGGATGCCATCCACCCGCGGCCGGGCTCGGTGACGAGCACCTCTCGGCAGTTCCGCTCATCCGCGACGATCACGGCCAGCCCTCGGCTGCGCAACTCGGCGGTGGTCGTGGTGATGCAGTGCCGGTCCCGGCTCGTCTTCAGAATGTTCGACATGACGCCTCCCTGCCTCGAAACATCTTTCCCTCCAAGGACGTTCGATTACCGAAGAGCCTGTGACACAAGGCTAGGTACGGAAGATGGGGGTTCGATTGCGGGCGATTGAGAACTTTGTGAGAGTCGGCGCCGCGCGTCAGAGCCCGAGCGCGGTCACGGCGTTGCCGTGCAGGCCCGCGTGCTGGCGCGAATAAAGGGCGATCATCCGCTGGTCGGTGTGCCCGCTCTGCGTCATGATCTGCTCGGCGCTGGCGGCGTTGCGGACCGCCTGGGTGACGAACCCGGCCCGCAGACTGTGCCCGCCGAGCATCGCCACGAACTCCTCGGCGTACCCTGCCTGCCGGGCCCGACGCTGGATCATCGACGCGACAGCCTGCCCCGACAGCGCCGCCGCGCCGAGAGCGCCGGTACGGTGCACCCGGCGGAACAGCGGGCGCGCCACCGACTCCGGGGTCCCGGTGATCCCGCGGCAGCGGTGCTCGGCGTGGTCGTCGTCGGGGCCGGACAGCAGCGCGGCGACACCGTCCCGGCCGGTGCCGTCCCACCCGTCCACGACCTCCCGCCACCGCCAGTACGCGCACACCGGGCACGTCACCGCCGACGCCCCGTAGGGCAGGGTGACGGTACGCCCGGCGGCCGCCTGGTCCGTCTTCGACCGGCGAATCGTCACGTAGAGCCCGTCGGCGCGGTGTGGCCGGACGTCGGAGACGAGCAGTCCCGCCAGCTCGGAACGGCGCATCGCCCCGGTCAGCCCGATCAACAGCAGGGCCGAGTCCCGACGCTCCGCGACGCGGTCCGACCAGGATCCGGCCGAGGACCCGGCGCGCATCTTCTCGACGATGATCCGAATGTCGTCCGTCAGCAAGGGTTCCCGGCGTGCGGGCGGGGTGGCGCGGGTGCGGGCGATGCCGCGCAGGATCTCCCGCACCGCGGCTGCCTGACCCGGCTTCGGGTGCCCGGCGAGCGAGTGGATCGTGTTGATCGACGCCACCCACCGCGTCAGCGTCGACGGCGCGTACGCGGGCCGCCCGTCCGGCCGAACCTCCGTCGACTTCTCGGTGAGGAACCAGCCGACCAGTTCCGGGGTCGCCGGCAGCGGGCGCTGCCCGACGCGTTCGCACCAACGGGTGAAGATCGTCCAGTCGCTGATCTGCGCGGCACGCGTGTTTGCGGACACCGACTCGGCCCGCAGGCGCTGCATTGCCGCCGCGACGTCCTCGGGAACCGGGGTCACCGTCGACGGCAGTGGGCCCGACCGCACCGGCGAGTCGCCGGCGCCGCCCATCCCATCCCACTTCTCTGGTTCGGCGGCGATCGTCACCTCGGTGACGATACGGGTTCGGGGTGACACGTGAGGGGAGCGTGCGGTCGCGTGGTGCGGGGTCGGTCAGCGGGCCGGAAATTCGTTGGACGAGCCTCGACCTTGGTTGATAACGTCCGCGAGACCGTGACATCACGCCAGGAGGTGAGACCCATGAACGCAGTAACCATGTGGGTGCTCCCACTCGTGTTCACGGTTCGGCGACCGGCGTAGGTGTCGCCGGGAGCGCCTCGACAACAAGGCACTCCCGAAAGGCAACACCATGCACTTCACCTCTGAGACATCGTCGAACGGCGTCGTCGAACGACACTTCACCCTCGATGACATCACCGGCGTGCTCTGGTCGCCCACATCTGGAACCGTGGGCGCACCACTGCTGCTGTCGGGGCACAGCGGCGGCATGCACAAGAAGGCCCCGGGGTTGGTGGCAGGCGCATTCCGCAGCGTGACCACCGACGGCTTCGCCGTGGCAGCCATTGACGCGCCCGGACACGGTGACCGCCCGCGAAACCACCAGGATCAACGGTGGGTCGAGGCGATCCACCGTGCCCGGGCAGCGCGCGAGCCGATCGCCCCGATCGTCATCGACTACAACCTGTCGCTCGCAGAGCGTGCGGTACCGGAATGGCAGGCCACCCTCGATGCACTCCAGGCGCTGCCCGAGATCGGCGCCGCAGCGCCGATCGGGTACGGCGGCATGACCTTGGGCGTGGTGACCGGACTGATGTTGACGCCGGTCGAACCCCGGATCGCCGCCGTGAGCTTCGGCGGGGTCTTCGTGACCGACAGCCTGATCGAGGCGGCGAGAAGGATCACGGTCCCGGTCGAGTACCGGATCCCGTGGGACGACGACGAACTCGACCGCGCGGCAGGGGTCGCGTTGTTCGACGCCTTCGCCTCGAAGGAGAAGACCCTGCACGCCCACCCGGGCAGGCACTACCAGGTGCCGGACCACGAGCGAGAAAGCTCGGCCCGGTTCTTCGCCCGCCACCTCGGCCGGGCCGCCGCGTCGTAGGAGTGACGTGACCGGTGTCGGAGGCCGACACCGGTCACGTTCCTGCCGGTCAGGGCCCGGGAAAGCACGTGGTTGTCGCGTCCGAACCGGACGTCGAGCCTGGTGAGACGGCTCAAATTCGAGCGCTGGTGCGTCACAGTGACGTTTCGGGCTGCGGTAAGTGGATGCAGTCCCGCCGATCCTGAGCGAGCGGGGACCACTCGCGTGGGATGCCCGGGAGAACGGTCGCCGGGGTCGCGTTGACGTGTGTCAACAGGGAACTGCGTCGACGTCCACGCGCCCGGAGCACCCGATCGCCGTGCGAATGCGTGGCGTCACTGCCCGCGGGCCACTTTTGCCACCGGGTCCGGGTCGGGATTTCGGCGGCATTCGCCGCGTGATCGAGCCCGGTTTCCTAACTCACCATAAGTGGGGATTATGACGATCAAGAATCACTGTTTCATTTCTTGAGGTGTTACGTATCCTGATACGTAACGTAATGAAAGCCAATTTGAAGGGTGACGCCGTGAAAACCGAACCGAACGAGAACGACGCGGCACAGGCCGGCGCCGCCGACGAGTCCCGGCCACGACCGGGCCGGCCCCGCAAATACGCGAGCGACGCGGATCGGGTCCGAGCGTTCCGAGCTCGACAGAAGGCCAAGGGCCAGGAGATAGATCTCGAAGCGGTCGCGACCGCCACCCCGAGCGAGGCGGTCGGCACCCTCGAACGCACCCTGACCGAACTGCGGACGGTCAGTGACGGCGCGCTCGAGCAGTTCTCGCTCGCGGCCCGTCAGATCACCGCCGCGGTCGACCGGCTGGCCGACCCCGCGGCACTCGACGGCGCACTGCACCGCGCGAATGTCGAACTCGCCCAGACGAAGGCCAAGTACGAGACCGAGCTGGCGGAGCTGCGTGCGACGCTCGACGCGGCCGTCGACGATCGCGCCAACGCGGACGCCGCCGTCGAGGCGGTGGACACCGAGCTGGCCGACGCCCTGAGGGCTCACCGGGCCGAGGTCGAACAGATCACCGTCGACCACCGGACCGAGATCGAGGACCTCGAACGGTCCCACCGAACCCGATTGGGGGAGACCGCCGAGCAGATCGCGGCGCTGGAGGTGGACCGCGACACCCGACTGTCTTCGGCCGCGGCCGAGATCAACGCGTTGCGAACTCAGCTGCGCGAGTCGGATTCGCGTGCCGAGTCCGCCGAACAGCGGGCCACGGTCGCCGAGCTCGCGGCGACCGCCGCGCAGCAGCGCGCCGTCGAGGAGAGCGAGACCGCCGCCCGCCACCTCGCTCAGGTCACGGCGGTGTCCGACCAGCGCATCGTGGATCTCCGGTCGGCCGCGGAGAGCGCGGCGACGGCTGCGGCGACCACGATCACGCGGCTCGAGCAGTCGGTCGAGCACGAACGCGCCGCCGCGGTCGATGCCCGGATGCGACTGGACACCCTCCGCGACGAACTCGAACGTTCCCGCGTCGAGGCAGGTCAGGCGCGCACCGCGGAGGCCGCGCTCCGCGATCAACTCGCCGCTCTCCGGGCAGCGCCGGCCGAGCCGGACTCACGCGCCTCGGACTGAGCCTGCCGCCTACCTCTCACCCCGATGGCCGAACCTGATCCAGGTCACGCGGCCGGTCACTGTCGGTGCTCCGACCACCGGTGTAGGTTCCGACGCGGGATGGACTTCCTGGCCGATGCGTCAGCGTGAAGGGACTTTCCATGACCAGATCTCCCGCCGAACTCATGCGGACCAATCTTCTCGAGGTCTTCAACGAACCCGACTCGGTCCGCCGGACCGCGGTCATCGCGGACAGTTACGCCGAAGCGGTGGTGTGGCATGAACCGGATCGGATCGTTCGCGGGCGAGAGGCTTTCGAACGCCGCGCCGACGAATTGCGCGCGGAACACCCGGACTGGGTGTTCCGCCCCCTCGGCGTTCCGTCGGAGCTGGACGATATCGGCCACCTCGGCTTCCAGTACGGACCTGTCGACAACCCCGCGGTAACCGGCATGGACATCGCTCGCACCGAGGAGGGCGTCATCGTCGAGCTGTACACCATCGTCACCGAGATCCATCGGTCATCCCAACCCTGACGCACCGCTCGTGAGGTTCTCGGCGAGTTCATCGAATCAGCCGGTCTCGGTGTCGACCGTGCGGAGGGAATTTCTCGTCGGCCTGCGGTGCTTCGGGATGGTGGACGGTACGGCTCCACATTCGGAGCCGACGCCGGCCCGGTGGGTGAATCACGAAGGAGAAGGAATGTCCGACACGCGTAAGGCGATTCTGGCAGGCGGATGCTTCTGGGGCATGGAGGACTTGATTCGCAAGCAGCCGGGTGTGGTGTCGACACGAGTCGGCTACACCGGAGGGCGCAACGATCACCCCACGTATCGCAACCATCCGGGTCATGCGGAGGCGGTGGAGATCGTCTACGACCCCGCACGAACGGACTACCGAGCGCTGCTGGAGTTCTTCTTCCAGATCCACGATCCGACGACGGAGGATCGTCAGGGCAACGACATCGGGACCTCGTACCGTTCGGCGATCTTCTACCTCGACGAAGATCAGAAGCGTGTCGCCGTGGACACCATCGTCGATGTCGAGGACTCGGGGCTGTGGCCCGGCAAGGTGGTGACCGAGGTGACCCCCGCGGGCACCTTCTGGGAGGCGGAGGCCGAGCACCAGGACTACCTGCAGCGCTACCCGGACGGCTACACCTGCCACTTTCCGCGACCGGACTGGAAACTGCCGAACCGCCGAGCCACCACCTGAGCCTCACCGGGTGCCCTGCCGGCGCGCGGCGATCGCGCCGTGCGGCCGGTGGCCGGTCCCCGTTCGCGTATGGGTCTCGACCACCTCGAAGCCGGCCGTGGCCAACTCCCGGCCGAGCTCTGCCGCCGGCCATCGATGGGCAGTGGTCACGGCATGGTCGAAGCTGTCCAGGGTTTCTCCCTCGAAGAAGCCCACCAGCAACCCACCGCCCGGCCGGATCACGCGTGCGAACTCGGCCATAGGCGTCCGGATGTCCTGAGGACTGTGGTGAACGAGGGAGTACCAGGAGAGCACGCCACCCAGTGATCCCGTCGCGGCGTCCAGTGCCTCGAAGCCGCCGACCTCGAAGGACAGGTCCGGATACTGCGTACGCGCGCGGTCGATGAACTCGGGCACCAGATCGATCCCGCGCGCGGCCAGTCCGCGCTCGGCCAGGAAGTCCGTCCACTGTCCCGGGCCGCACCCGGCGTCGAGCACGGGACCGGTCAGGGTGGCGGCCCAGCTGCTCACCAGGGCCCGATCGGACGGGTGTGTCGAAGCGATGCTGCCGAAGAGATCCACGTACTCCTGGGACCTGGCCGAGTACGACGCTCGGACGGTGTCGTCTCGCGGGGCGCTCGTGTTCGTCATCCGTCAAGGATCGTCGATGCGGTGCCCGCAGGGGGTGCGGTGGTGGACACGCCCGACGTCTGTCGGCGAGCCGGAGGGGGAGTGGCGTGCGGCCGCCGCATGTCACGGCAGGAAACGCGCGGCCTGCGGCGTGCTCGGCGGCGGTCGGCTGCACCGGCGGCGGGCCGCGGGTCGGGCAGGATCGCAACCGGAACTCAACCGGACGAAGAGGACACCCGTATGCGCGTGATCACCCGCGCCGCACTCGTTGCGGCAGCGTCGATTCCACTTGCCGTCGCCGCTCCTGCGCTGGCATCTGCGGCTTCCGCAGGCGACGTCAGCTACAGCTACACGGTCAACGGATCGACCGTGACGAACACGATCACCAACAACTCCGGTGTGACCCTGACCTGCGCTACGTCGCTCGCGGCCGCGCCGGGCGGGGTGTTGCCGCCGGTCGCCGACGTCATCGCCGGCGGTCAGACCCTCTACGACGCGGGCGAGGTACAGCCGGGGGTGTCGACCCAGGTCGTCTCCGACATCCCGGACGGCACCTACGTCGTCCTGGCCACGTGCGGACGCCACGACGACGACCCGACCATGTGGGTCTCGGCCTACCCGGGCGTCGAGGAGTACCTGGCGGTGTTCCCGGCCACCACGTTCACGGTGGAGCAGGCCTCGACGGTGGTGTCGATCCCCTCGACACCACCGGCCGCAGGCCTGCTTCCGGACCTCGGCGCGATCTTCAGCAGCTGACCGCGCCCGGCCTCACGGGGCGGCGAGGGGCTCGACCGTCCCTTCGGAAACGCGATGGCGCCGACGGCTCGGCACCATCGCGGTCGGGTGGGAGACGCCCCACGCGGCGCCTGCGCAGACGAACTCCTTGATCCGGGCGGCGGTGCGGCCGGTGACGGCGGTGGGCGTGGCCCGGTCGTCGGGGGTCACCCGCTGGATGATGCCGTCGCGCCGACCGAGGCTGATGCACTGGATGTTGTATCCGATGGTCGTCTCGGGAACCTTGCGACCGGTCAGACGGGCGGCGAGGGCGTCGGCGGCGAGCCATGCCATCGGGATTCCGGAGGCACAGGACATCCGCAGGGGCGTGCCGCCGGCGCCGTCGGCGAGTGCCGCGTCACCGACGGCGTAGACGTCGGGGTGCGAACGCGAGCGCATCGTGGCGTCGACGACGATCCGCCCGCCCTCGGACACTTCCAGCGTGGTGGCGGCGGCGATCGGGTGCACGGCGAAACCGGCGGTCCAGACGGTGACCTCGGCGGGGATCTCGCCGGCCGCGGCGGTGACCACCGCGTTTGCCTCGACGCGCGTGACGTCGGCGTGCTCGTGGACCGTGATGCCGAGTCGGTCGAAGACGCTGTGCAGGTGGCGCACGGCCTTGTCGCTCAGCCAGTCACCGACGCCGCCGCGGGCGACGATCGCGACCTCGAGGTCCGGATGGGCCTCGGCGATCTCGGCGGCGGCCTCGATTGCGGTCAGGCCGCCGCCGACGACGACCACCGTCCCACCCGGATTCAACTCGGTCAGGCGGGCCCGCAGCCGCAGCGCCGCCCGCTTCCCGGCGACGTCGTGTGCGTATTCCGTGACACCCGGGACGCCGTGGTCCGCGGCGGTACTCCCCAACGCGTAGACGAGGGTGTCGTAGGTGAGCGTCTCGGCACCCTGCTCGGCGGTGACGTCGACGGTGTGACGGTCCACGTCGACTTCGGTGACCCGCGCCGTCCGGACCCGCACTCCGGTGCCCGCAAGGATGTCGCGCAGCGGGCGGTGCGGCAGGTCCTGCCCGCTCGCGAGTTGGTGCATCCGCACCCGCTCGACGAACTCGGGGTGGGCGTCGACGAGGGTGATCTCGACGTCGTCGCCATGTATCCGCTTGGCGAGGCGTCCCGCCGTGATGGTTCCGGTGTATCCGCCGCCGAGAATGACAATGCGGTGCTTCATGGCTCGCTCCTGTCCGGTTGAGTGTCACTCCCTGAACCGGACAGCCGGGCGATCCCTGACAGAATCGAACTGTGATCTGGGTCACCAGATCTCGACGAGGGGGCGGTGGGGTCCTTCGGCCGCCCACTGACGCGTGATGCGCTCAAGCTTCTCGGGGTTGACCTGGGTGCGGATCGCTGCGACCCCGTCGGCGGTGGTCTCGAGGCAGAGGACTCCGAGGATCCGCTCGTCGACCTCGACCAGCACGGCGGGGCCGCCGTTGACGACGACGGCGTGGAGCGCCGGGCTGCCACCGGCCTGGGCCCGCCGGGCGTCCGTCGGCCGGAACAGGCCGCGCAGGAACCGTGCGATACCGAGCGCACCGACGATCGGGGTCTTGCGGGCCGGGATCCGGCCTCCGCCGTCGGCCACACTGACCGCGTCGTCGGTGAGCAGTCGGATCAGCGGCTCGGTGTCGCCGCTGAGTGCCGCGGTGAGGAATTCCTCGACGATCTTCGTCGCAGCGACCGAATCGACCTCGGTAGGGGGCCGGTCCGTGGTGACATGCCCCTTGGCGCGGCGGTAGATCTGCTGGCAGTTCGACTCGGTGAGGTCGAGGATCTCTGCAATCTCGCGGTGTGGGTACCCGAACGCCTCCCGCAGCACGTACACCACCCGCTCGTTGGGCGACAGTCGCTCCATGAGCGTGAGGATCGCCATCGAGACCGACTCACGCTGGACGGCGGTGTCGGCCGGACCGAGCATCGGGTCGCCCGCCAGGAGCGGCTCCGGGAGCCATTGCCCCACGTAGGTCTCGCGTCTGGCCCGCGCCGAGGTGAGCTGATTGAGGCAGAGATTGGTGAGGACCTTCGTCAGCCAGGCCTCGGGCGTCTCGATTCGCTCTCGGTCGGCCGCGTGCCACCGCAGAAACGTCTCCTGCACCGTGTCCTCGGCATCCCCGGCGGACCCGAGCAGCCGGTACGCGATCGCCTCCAGGCGGCCCCTGGAGCTCTCGAACAGATCGGCCTCGCGGTCGGTGAGCGACATCACCACATGGTCGGGGATGCGTGCCCGTCACGTCCAGCCGGCCAGGTGTGCGCGCCGGATTCATGTTCCGGAGCCGTCCGGGAGAAAATCGGACGTCCCGGACGTTGAACGGGCAGGGTTTCGACCGAAAGGACCGACATGTTCCTGGCACTTTTCGTGCTGTACCTCGTGGTGGAGATCGGGGCGGTGGTCTGGATCGCATCCATGATCGGGGTTGGGTGGACGATCGTGCTCTTCGCGGTCTGCTGGGCCATCGGACTCGCGCTCGCCTTCTCGCAGTTCCGCTCCGCCTTCGGTCAGTTCGTGCAGGCCGGCCGCGGGACCGGTTCGGTCGACCGTGCCATCGTCGACGGCGCACTGGTCGCCGCCGCATCCATCCTGCTGATCGTGCCCGGACTGGTGACCGGTCTGATCGGATTGTTGCTCGTGCTCCCGCCGACGCGGCGCCTCCTGCGCCCGGTTGCCACGCTGCTCGGCGGCAAGCGGCTGGCCGTGATCAGTGCGACCGGCATGGCCGGGGCCGGGGTCTACTCGCGCATGCGCCACCGCACCGTGGTCGACGGCACCGTGGTCGAGGACGTCATCGTCGAGACCGGCCCGGAAGCGAACACCACGCGGATCGTCGATCCGCTCGCCATCGAGGGCGAAGTCATACTTCCCGATCCCGGTGCGAACCGTCCCGACGGCGGGCGGGCAGACTGACGTCCCGTGAGTACCCAACTGTTGGTCGGCGGCCGGATCTACAGCCCGTCCGCACCGGATGCGACGTCCATGGCGATCACCGACGGCACCGTCGTCTGGGTCGGTGAGGACCGCCCCGGCCGCGCGCTTCACCCGGAGGCCGAGATCGTCGACCTCGACGGAGCCTTCGTCGCCCCCGGATTCGTCGACACCCACGTGCACACCACCGCGGCCGGACTCGCCCTCACCGGGCTCGACGTCGCCGCGGCCCGCTCCCTGCGCGAATGCCTCGACCTCGTGCGCGCGTACGCCGCCACCCACGACGACGCCGTGATCTGGGGACACGGCTGGGACGAGACCGGCTGGCCCGACGCCGACCGCGGACCCACCACCGCCGAGCTCGACGAGGCCGCCCCCGGCCGGGCCGTGTACCTGGCCCGGATCGACGCGCACTCCGCCGCCTGCTCGACTCCGCTGCGCACGAGCGCCGGAATCCCCGGCGACACCCCGGTCACCGCAGACGACCACCACCGCGCCCGCGCCGCCGCCCGTGACCTGCTCACCGTCGACCAGCGCGCGCGTGCCCGCGCCGCCGCACTGGAGCGGGCCGCCTCCTACGGCATCGTCGCCGTCCACGAATGCTCCGGACCGGACATCGCCGGCCGCACCGATCTCGACGAACTGCTCGCCACCGACCACGGTGTCCAGGTCCGGGCGTACTGGGGGCAGGCCGTCGGCAGCGCCGAGGAGGCCACCGCACTGCTCGCCGAGACCGGCGCGCACGCGCTCGGCGGTGACCTGTTCGTCGACGGCGCGATCGGTTCACGGACCGCGTGGCTGTCCGAGCCGTACGCCGACCGGCCGCACACCGGCACCTCCTACCTCGACGTCGACGCGATCGCCGCCCATGTGCGCGCCTGCACCCTGGTCGGGATCCAGGCCGGCTTCCACGTCATCGGCGATGCCGCGGTGGCCGCGGCCGTCGAGGGATTCGACCGCGTCGTCGCGGAGCTCGGCGGCCCGGCCGTCGCGGCGTGCGGGCACCGCCTCGAGCACGTCGAGATGATCGACGCCGAGCAGTCCGCCAAGCTCGCCGCCTGGGGCGTGGTGGCCAGCGTCCAGCCCGGCTTCGACGCCCAGTGGGGCGGCGCGGACGGGATGTACGCGCGCGCCCTCGGCGCCGACCGGGCGGTCGCGATGAACCCGTTCGCCGCGATGGCGTCCGCCGGGGTCTCCCTGGCGATCGGATCCGATGCCCCCGTCACCCCGCTGAACCCGTGGGACTCGCTGCGCGCGGCCGCACATCACCGCACCGAGGGCAGTGGCATCTCGCCCCGCGCGGCCTACGCGGCCGCCACCCGCGGCGCCTGGCGGGCCGGCGGGGTGCGCGACGGACTGGCAGGCACCCTCGTCCCCGGAGCCCCCGCGTCCTATGCCGTGTGGGACGCCGGCCAACTGGTCGTCACCGCCGCCAAGGACACGGTGCAGCGCTGGTCCACCGACCCGCGGTCCCGGGTGCCCGCGATGCCGCGCCTCGACGACGACGCACCGAACCCGGTGTGCCTGCGCACCGTGCACCGCGGCGCCACCATCTATGAACGCTGAGGCAGTGGCCGTCGAGGCGCCCGGTCGGTGGCGGCGGGCGGTGCCGGTCCTGAGGGACGGCGCGGCGGCCGTCGGCGCGGGTCTGCTGCTGTTCGCGAGCTTCCCACCGCGGCCGCTGTGGTTCCTCGCTCCCGTCGGCATCGGCCTACTCGTCCTGGTTCTCACCGGGTGGGGTCGCCGGCCGCGCACGTGGCGCGCCGGCTTCGGGTACGGCTACCTCGCCGGTCTCGGCTTCCTGCTGCCACTGCTGCCGTGGGTCGGCGAGTACGTCGGGCCGGTCCCGTGGCTGGCCCTGTCCGCCGTCGAGGCCCTGTTCGTCGGCCTGTTCGGTGCGCTCGCGATCGCGGTGTCGCGGCTGCCGCTGGCGCCGCTGTGGATCGCGAGCACCTGGTCGCTGACCGAATGGCTGCGCGCGTCCGTCCCGTTCGGCGGCTTTCCCTGGGGACGGCTGGCGTTCGGCCAGTCCGACGGACTGCTGCTGTCGCTCGCGAGCGTCGGCGGCTCGCCGCTGGTCGGTTTCGCGGTCGCGTTGACCGGCGCCGGTCTCGCCGCCCTGGTGACGGGTCTGACCGGTACCCCCCGGCGATGGGTGTCCGCAGCCGCGCTGACCCTGGTCGCGCCCGTCCTCGCCGCCGCCCTGTGGCCGACCCTGCCCGGAGCGGACTCCGCCGACAGCGATCTCACCGCGAGCGGCACGATCACCGTCGCCGCGATCCAGGGCGGCGTCCCGCGCCTGGGCCTCGACTTCAATGCCCAGCGCCGTGCCGTCCTCGACAACCACGTCCGCCAGACCCTCGACCTCGCCACCGACATCGACGCGGGCAGCACCCCGCGACCGGACATCGTGATCTGGCCGGAGAACGCCTCCGACATCGACCCCTACCGCAACGCCGACGCGGCCGCCGCGATCACCGCCGCCGCCCGCGCCGTCGGCGCACCGATCCTCGTCGGCACCGTCCTTGTCAGGGGCGACGGCACCACCACCAACTCGGTCATCGCCTGGGACCCGACCACCGGCCCCGGCGACCAGCACGACAAGAAGATCATCCAGCCGTTCGGCGAATACCTGCCGTACCGCGACTTCTTCCGACACTTCTCCGAGTACGCCGACCGGGCCGGCAACTTCGTGCCCGGCACCGGCGACGGCGTCGTGCACGCGGCCGGGATTCCCATCGGCATAGCCACCTGCTACGAGGTCGCGTTCGACCGGGCGTTGAACCAGTCGGTGCGGGCCGGTGCCCAGCTGATCGCGGTCCCCACCAACAACGCGACCTTCGGCGATACCGAGATGACGTATCAGCAGCTCGCGATGTCGCGGCTGCGCGCTGTCGAGCACGGCCGGGCCGTCGTCGTCGCCGCCACCTCCGGGGTCAGCGCGATCGTCGCGCCCGACGGCACCGTGCAGGAATCTTCGTCACTTTTCACGCCCACGACGCTGGTGGCGCAGGTGCCGCTGCGCGCCTCCACTACGCTGGCTACTCGGCTCGGCCCGATTCCGGAGTTCGCTCTCTGCATCGGAGCCGTGTTGGCCCTGCTCGCCGCAGCCCTGCACTCGGCAGCGCGGCGGCGCCGGCCGGCCGCACCCTCAAAGGACGGTGCGGATGTTCACGGAAAGAACCAGCCTCGGCTGGGGGAGAGGATCGAATGAGCGCGGGTACGCCGACAGGGGACAAGCCGAGCTCCCACACGCTGGTGATCATTCCGACTTACAACGAGCGGGAGAACATCGCACTGATCATCGGCCGCCTGCACGCGGCCCTGCCCGACGTCCATGTCCTCGTCGCCGACGACGGCAGCCCGGACGGCACCGGTGACATCGCCGACAAGCTCGCCGCCGACGACACCGACGGCCGCATCCACGTCATGCACCGCACCGAGAAGAACGGGCTCGGCGCCGCATACATCGCCGGATTCCAGTGGGCCCTCGAACGCGACTACCAGGTCGTCGTGGAAATGGACGCCGACGGCAGCCACGCCCCCGAGCAGCTGCACCGCCTCCTCGACAAGATCGACGCGGGCGCCGACGTCGTCGCCGGCTCCCGCTACGTTCCCGGCGGCAGCGTCGTCAACTGGCCGCGGCGCCGGGAGATCCTCTCCCGCGGCGGCAACATCTACTCCCAGCTCGCGCTCGGAGTGAAGATCAAGGACATCACCGGCGGCTACCGCGCCTACCGTCGCGTCGTGCTCGAGACCCTCGACCTGGGTGCCATCGAGTCGGCCGGCTACTGCTTCCAGATCGACATGGGCTGGCGGGCGCTGCAGGCCGGGTTCACCATGGTCGAGGTGCCGATCACCTTCACCGAGCGCGAATTCGGTGAATCGAAGATGTCCGGAAACATCATCACCGAAGCGTTCACCAAGGTCCTCGGCTGGGGCATGAAGAACCGGTGGGACAAGCTGCGATCCCTGATCGGGAAGTAGTACCGACACGAAAGCGCCCCGGAGGATGATCCTCCGGGGCGCTTTCGTCGATCCGACGCCTGTCCGCGTCCGCCGGCTCCGCGCCGCGGTACCGCTAGGCTCCGCGCCGCTTGGTCTTCAGCAGTTCCAGGCGCTCCTTGAGCAGCTCGTCGAGCTCCTCGACGGAGCGACGCTCGAGCAGCATGTCCCAGTGGGTGCGCGGCGGCTTCACCTTCTTGACCTCGGGTGCGGCGCCCTCCAGGAGCGTGCCCTCGAGGCCGTTCTTGCACAGCCAGGTACCGGGGATCTCGGCCTCGTCGGCGAACGGAACGTCGAACTCCTCGCCGTTGTCACAGCGATACCGGGCGATCCGTCGGGGCGCGAGATCGTGATCACGGTCCGTCTCGTAGCTCACCGCACCGAGGCGGCTCCCTCGAAGTACGCGATCTGCCATGGTGGTGATTCCTCTCCTCGGTCGTCACGCGAGCACGCCCGGCGGACCAGGCGTTCACTCTCTACAACGACACGTACTCCCGAATGGTTCCCGCGCCGAGCGCAGAAGCAACCACGCCATTCTACCGGTGGGGGTGTGGCGATCTCACCCCTAGGGTGACTCCCCGGCCGTGCGGGAATCCGGAACTCTCGACCGTGTCAGCAACTCCACGATCCACCGGAGCCACCATGAACTGCCGCAGCGACGGGCACCGGGCTCGCTCGCCGCACGCTCGCGTGCCGCCCACTTGCTTACCTCCTAGTAGGGTGAGGTCGTGCCCAGCCCCACCCGCCGACTCGAGTCCTGCATGTGGTGTGGTCGGGAGGTTCCCGACGCCGGGGTCGGCCGCCGACGCCGCTACTGCCGGCAGTCCTGTCGGCAGCGCGCGTACGAACAGCGAAGCGCGGTCAAGGGCACCACGATCGCACCGGACTCCACGATCCTCACCGCCGCGGAGGCGGAGGCCGCGATGGACCGGATGTTCGAGGTGCGCTGCGCCGCCGAGGACGTGGCCACCGCGGCCGCGGAGGGAGCGGGAGCGGACGAGATCGCGACCCTGTGCGACACGCTGGTCAAGCTGGCCCGAGACGCCGAACGTCTGCGTTGACCCTTCCATCTTTTCGTCGCCTGTAGAAAGATCGAACCAGGTAACGCCCTCGGGCGTGGTCTCGACTAAACGACAGACGCACAAATCCACAGACGGCAGGCAGAGGCGCCCATTACGCTGAACACAACGCCGAATCGTTGAGAACACGCCGAAACAGCACCGCAACTGTCCCTTTGCGTGAGGATTACGATGAAGGATTCTTCCTCTGTTGATCCCGGCCCAGACGCACCACGTACGCGGGATCCCCACACCGAAGGAACCGAACCACTCGACCAGACCGGGTCGTCCGGTTCATTTCCGCTGTCTGCCGTACAGCGGACGATGTGGTTCTCGCAGCAGCTCAACCCGACCGTGCCGACGTTCATCGCGCAGTACGTCGAGCTGCACGGCGAAATCGACATCCCGCTGCTGCGGGAGGCCGCCGTCACGGCCGCGCACGAGTTCCAGTCGCCGTTCCTGACCCTCGTCGAGATCGACGGCGAACCCCGCCAGATCGTGGACCCGTCGATCGACTCGAGTGTCGGCTTCTTCGACTTCCGTGGCGAACGGGATCCGATGGCGGCGGCGCACGCCTGGATCGACACCGACTACGTGACGCCGATCCGACTCACCCGAGATCGCCTGGTGGAGATGACGATTCTCCAGGTAGGCGATCGAGATTACCTGTGGTACACCAGAATTCATCATGTCGCACTGGACGGCTACAGCGGCATGACGATGGTCAACCGGATCGCGGCGCTGTACACCGCGGCCGCGAAGGGCGTCGAACCCGACCCGAGTCGGGCGTTGGACCTACGCAAGGTGTACGACCTGGACCTCAAGTACCGTGAGTCGAGCCGCTTCACGGCCGACCGTGAGTACTGGGCCGAACACATCAGGGGTATCGAATCGGGGTCCACCCTCGCCCAGCGTGAGGGCCCGGTTTCCGCCCGCAGCCGGCTCGAGAGCGCCGCCCTGACGCCCGCCGCCCTCGCGCGGCTCGGATCGTCCGACGACCTGTTCGGCGGGACGTCCGCGGCGGTGCTCATCGCGGCGTTCGCCTGCTACCTGTCCAGGATGACCGGTCGGCACGACGTGCTCGTCAACCTGCCGGTGTCCGCGCGCACCACCGCGCCGCTGCAGCGGTCGGGTGGCATGCTCGTCAACGTTGCGCCGCTGAACATCACCGTTGCCGCGGACGACACCGTCGGCTCGCTCGTCCAGCGGGTGCAGCTGGAACTGATGGGCGCACTGCGTCACCAGCGGTGCAGCATCGAGGACATCCGCCGTGACGCCGGACTGACCGGCGCCCGTCAGGGGTTGTCGGGGCCGATGGTCAACGTGATGCTGTTCCGGCAGGAGATCACGCTGGGTTCGGTGGTGGGGGAGTACCACATCGTCACCTCCGGGCCCGTGCAGGACCTGCTGGTGAACATCTACCAGAGTGGGTCTCCCGCCCGTACTCTCGTCGACTTCCGCGGCAACCCGAACCGATACGGGGCCGACGAGCTCCGCGATCACCACGACCGGTTCCTCGCCCTGGCGGAGGAGTTCCTCGCCGCCGGGCAGGACACCCCCGTCGCCGAAGTGCACGGCGAGTCCGCCGCTCTCGGCGAGGAGAACCTGCGCGCGTCCGCCGCGCTCGACTTCTGGCGCGCCGAACTGGCCGGCCTCCCCGCCGAACCCAGCCTGCCCGGCGCTCGTCACGAACGCCGCCAACCCGGTTACACCACAACCGAATTCGAGCTGGATCGCGACCTGTGGGCGAGGGTCCACCCGGTCGCCACCGGCCTCGGGGTGGACGATGCGGCGCTGCTGCACGGCGCGGTCGCGGTGCTGATCGGCCGCCTCACCGGCGCCGACGACTTCGCGATCGCCACGGCCGTCGCGCATGCCGCGGACAAGCCCCCGGACGCCCTCTTCCCGATCCGCACCGCGCTCGACCCCGCCACACCGTTCTCCGACCTCGCCCGCGCCGTGTTCGACCGCGAGCGCCGCGCCGCCGCCCATTCCCGAACGCCGCTGGCCCGCCTCGCCGAATCCCTGACGATTCCCTTCCTCCCCGTCGCGATCTCCGCGCCGGGCATCGATCCCGACTCCCATCCGGGCGGCGCCGACCTCGTCCTGCTGTTCCCCGACGCCGGATCCGGCCGGTCGCCCGCGCTGGTCGTGGACCACGCCAACGACGTGTTCGGTCCGGAGGCCGTCGCCGTCCTGGTCGCCCGCCTCGAACAGGTGCTGACCGCAATCCTCGACCGCCCGGACCTGGCTTGCGGGGACGTGCCGGTGATGTCGCCGACGGAGACGCAGGCCCTGACCCCGGTGTGGGGGCCGCCGCCGGTGCCGCCCCGCACTCTGGACCGCATCCTCGCGGACGCGGTCACCGCGGGACCGGACACGGATGCCGTCGTCGACGGCGACCGCACCCTGACGTACCGGGAGCTCGACTCGCGGTCCGGCCTCCTCGCCGCGCTGCTCGCCGCGCGCGGTATCGGGCCGGACTCCGTTGTGGCCCTGTCGATTGCGCGATCGATCGAATCGGTGACGGCGGTGTGGGCGGTCGCGAAGACGGGCGCCGCGTTCGTCCCTGTCGATCCGAACTATCCGGCGGACCGCATCGAACACATGCTGACCGACTCCGGCGCGGCCTTCGGCCTCACCACGCGGGCCCATCGGCACCAGGTCCCGGACCTCGTCGAGTGGCTCGCCGTCGACGAATTCGACCTGGTGTCGGGCACCGGGTACGTCCCGCTCCACGAGCCGCACCTCGACGACGCCGCCTACCTGATCTACACGTCCGGTTCGACCGGGGTGCCGAAGGGCGTTGTGGTCGGCCACCGCGGTCTGGCGAACTTCGCCGCGGAGATGCGGGAACGCTTCGGGGTCACGCCCCGTGCCCGCACCCTGCACTTCTCGTCGCCCAGCTTCGACGCGTCGATCCTGGAACTGCTGCTTGCCGTCGACGTCGGGGCGACAATGGTGATCGCGCCGCCCGGGATCTTCGGCGGCACCGAACTGGCCGACCTGTTGCGGCGGCAGCGGGTCACGCACGCGTTCGTCACCCCGGCCGCGCTGGCGTCCGTCGACCCGGCGGGGCTCGACGACCTCACCTGCGTGATCACCGGCGGCGACGTGTGCCCGCCGGAACTCGTCCGGCAGTGGGTCGGCACCGCCCCGGAGGACGACACCGGGCGCCGAATGTTCAACGCGTACGGCCCCACCGAGTCCACCGTCGTCGCCGGGATCAGTGCACCGCTGGATCCGCGGCTCCCGGTGACCATCGGCGGCCCGTCCAGGGGCAGCGGCTCGATGGTCCTGGACGACCGCCTGCGCCCGGTCCCGGTGGGCGCGATCGGCGAGCTGTACGTCACCGGCCCCAGCCTGGCACGGGGCTACCGGAACAGGCCCGGGGTGACCGCCGAACGGTTCGTTGCCGACCCGTTCACGGGGGGCCGGATGTACCGGACCGGCGACCTGGTCCGGTGGACCGACGCGGGGGAGCTGGAGTACCTGGGCCGCAGCGACTTCCAGATCAAGATCCGCGGCTTCCGGATCGAGCTCGGCGAGATCGACTCGGTGCTGCGCGCCGATCCGTCGGTCGCGTTCGCGGTCACCACCGGGTACGTCCGGTCGTCCGGGGATGTCGCCCTGGTCGGCTACGTCCTGCCCGTCGACGGGGCCACCGTCCGCGAACCGGAACTGCTGGCCAGGGCCGCCGAGTCGTTGCCGGCGCACATGGTGCCGGCGACAATCGTCGTCCTCGACCGGGTGCCGCTGACCCCGGCGGGCAAGGTGGACCGGAAGGCGCTGCCGCAGCCGCGGTTCGACGCGTCCGCAACCGAGTACCGGGAACCGGGCACCGACACGGAGGCCCGGATCGCGGCGGTGTTCGCCGACGTCCTGACAAACCCCCGCGTCGGTGCCGACGACAGCTTCTTCGATCTCGGCGGCGACTCCCTGATTGCGACGCGGGTGATCGCACGGACCAACGCCGCCCTCGGCACGTCCCTCGGCGTGCTCGACCTGTTCGAGGCGCCGACCGTCGCGATGCTCGCCGACCGTGCCGACGAGGCCGCCTCTGCACTCGCGGCCGGCGCCGGCGCGGCCGTCCCGGTCCCGTCCCGCCCGCCGCTGACGGTTCGTTCCTTCGGTGGTCCGGTTCCGGTGTCGATGGCCCAGCAGCGCATGTGGGTGGTCAACCAGCTCGACACCACCTCGGCGGTCTACAACATCCCGATCGCGGTGCGGCTGTCCGGGGATCTCGACGTGGACGCACTGGCCGCCGCGCTCAGCGACGTGATCGCGCGGCACGAGACGCTGCGCACCGTGTTCCCGAACACTCCCACCGGACCCGTGCAGCGGGTGCTCCCGGCCGCCGAGTCGGCACTCGACCTGACCCCGGTGGATGTCCCCGTCGACCAGTTGCGGCCGCGGGTGCGGGCACTGGCGACGGAGGGCTTCGACGTCACCGCGAGCACCGCGCTGCGCGCCACCCTGCTGCGCATCGAGCCCACCACCCACGTCCTGGTGCTGGTGGTGCACCACATCGCCGCGGACGGGCTGTCGATGGGCCCGCTGGCCCGTGACCTGCTGACCGCCTACGCCGCCCGGGTCGCGGGTGCACCCCCCGCCTGGGCGCCGCTGACCGTGCAGTACTCGGACTACGCGCTGTGGCAACGCGACCTCCTCGGGTCCGCGGACGACCCGGACAGCCTGATGTCCCGGCAGCTGCAGTACTGGACGACGGCCCTCGACGGCGCGCCCGAGGTGCTGGCACTGCCCGCCGACCGGCCGCGACCGGCGCGGGCGTCGATGCGCGGCGGCACCGTCGACGTGACCCTCGAGCCCGATCTGCACCGGCGACTGCTCGATCTCGCCCACGCTCACGGCACCAGCCTGTTCATGGTGCTGCACGCGGCACTGGCGGTGCTGCTGGCCCGGTCGAGCGGCGAATCGGACATCTCGATCGGATCCCCGGTGTCTGGTCGCGGCGAGGCCGGCCTCGACGACCTCGTCGGCATGTTCGTCGGCACCCTGGTGCTGCGGACCCGGATCGATCCCGGCGAACCGTTCGCCACCCTGCTCGACCGGGTCCGGGGCGACGACCTCGCGGCGATGAGCCGTACCGACCTGCCGTTCGAGGTGCTCGTCGACGCCATGCACCCGACCCGGACGACCGCGCACTCCCCGCTGTTCCAGGTGATGCTGGTGCTCCAGGGTGCGGTCGACGCCCATCTCGAACTGCCCGGCGTCACCGCGGACGTCCGGGACGTCGACACCGGAACCGCGAAGTTCGACCTGCAGGTGATCGCCACCGAACACACCGACAAGGCCGGCGACCCCGGCCCGTTGGAAACCCAGTTCGCCTACGCCAGAGACCTTTTCGACCACGCCACGATGTCGGCGATGATCGATCGTTTCGTCCGCGTGCTCGACGAGGTCACGGCCGATCCGGCGGCCCTGGTCGGTGATCTGGCCATCGTCGGGGAGGACGAGCGCCGGCGCGTCGTGCAGGACTGGAACGAGACCTTCGTCCCGCTCGACGGCGACGCCACGCTCACCGGACTGTTCCGTGAGCAGGTGGCCCGCACCCCCGACGCGGTCGCGCTCGTGTCCGGCGACCGGACCTGGACGTACGGCGAGTTCGCGGAACGGGTCGACGCCCTCGCACGGATCCTGATCGCCCGCGGAGTCGGCCCGGAGTCTCGGGTGGCGGTGGCGCTGCGCCGGTCCCCGGAACTGCTGGTCGCCATCTACGCGGTGATCCGGGCCGGTGCCGCCTACGTGCCGCTGGACCCGGATCATCCACCGGCCCGGGTCCGGCACGTCCTCGACAGTGCGGCCCCGGTGTGCGTGCTCAGCTCCGGGGTGCACCGGGCACTGCTGCCCGAGGACATCGACCTACTGGACCTCGACGTGGTCGACCTGTCCGGCTCCGGCGGCGCCCCGCTGCCGCTGCCGCATCCCGATTCGACCGCGTACGTCATCTACACCTCCGGGTCGACCGGCACCCCGAAGGGTGTGGCGGTCACCCACCGCGCCATCGTCAACCGACTGCGGTGGATGCAGGACACCTATCCGCTCGACGGCACCGACGTGGTGCTGCAGAAGACCCCGGCCACGTTCGACGTGTCGGTGTGGGAACTGTTCTGGCCGTTGCAGACCGGGGCGCGGCTGGTCCTCGCCGCCCCGGACGGCCACCGCGATCCGGACTACCTGTCCCGCGTCATCGCCGCCGAGCACGTGACCACCGTCCACTTCGTGCCGTCGATGCTCGCGACTTTCCTGTCCGCCGCCCGCCCCGACGACTGCACGGGGTTGCGCCGGGTGTTCTGCAGCGGCGAGGCGCTGCCCCCGTCCACCGCGGAGACGTTCCGCCGCTTCTGCACCGCCGCGCTGCACAACCTCTATGGCCCGACGGAGGCCGCGGTGGACGTGACCGCCTGGGAGACCTCCGACGCCGACGTCCACACGGTGCCGATCGGTGCCCCGGTGTGGAACACCCGCCTGTACGTGCTGGATTCGCGCCTGCACCCGGTTCCGGTGGGCGTGCGGGGCGAGTTGTACCTCGCGGGCGCGCAGATCGCGCGCGGCTACGTCGGGCGCCCCGATCTGACCGCGGACCGGTTCGTCGCGGACCCGTTCAGCGGCGAACCCGGCAGCCGGATGTACCGCACCGGTGACGTGGTGCGCTGGCTCGAACACCCGAGCCGGGCGCCGGGCCGGCCGAGCATCGGGGCACTGGAGTACGTGGGCCGCAGCGACTTCCAGGTCAAGTTGCGTGGGCAGCGGATCGAGCTCGGCGAGGTCGAGGCCGCGCTGCTGGCGGCTCCGGGCGTCGCACAGGCCGTGGTCGTCACCCATCACGACGACATCACCGGGGATTCGCTGGTCGGGTACGTGATCGGTGCACCGGGCGCCGCGGTGGACCCGGCCGCGGTCCGGACGCACGCGGCCACCGAACTGGCCGCGTACATGGTGCCGGCGCAGATCCTGGTCCTCGACGAGTTCCCGCTCGGCCCGTCCGGCAAGCTCGATCGCCGGGCGCTGCCCGAGCCCGAGTTCCTGGTCGCGTCGGCGGAGTTCGTCGCACCCCGCAACCCGGTGGAGGAGATTCTCTGCTCGATCGTCTCCGACCTGCTCGCGGTGCCCCGCGTCGGCGTGCACGACAACTTCTTCGACCTCGGCGGCAACTCGCTCATCGCGGCTCGGCTGGTGGCCCGCGCCAACGGGGCGCTCGGCGCCCATGTCGGCGTCCGCGAGGTGTTCGACGCGCCGACGGTGGCCACCCTGGCACTGCGCGTCGAGTCTGCGACCGCGGCCGCCGCGGACCGGCCGCCGCTGCGACCGGAGGCGCGCCCCGATCCGATTCCCGTCGCGCTGGCGCAGAAGCGGATGTGGTTCGTCAACCAGTTCGACACCACGTCCCCGGCCTACAACATCGCCATGGCGATCCGTCTGGACGGCAGCCTCGACGTCCCCGCCCTGCAGACGGCGGTGGCGGACGTGCTCGATCGGCACGAGTCCCTGCGCACCAGGTTCCCGCTGGTCGGCGCCGAGCCGACCCAGGACATCCTGCCCACCGCCGCGGTGGCCCCGGACCTGACCCCGGTCCCGATCAGCGAATCCGAACTGCCGGAGCAGATCGCCGCTCTGACCGACACCGGGTTCGACGTCACCACCGCCGCGCCGCTGCGGGCCCGGTTGCTGCGCGTCGCCGGCGACCGGCACGTGCTCGTGATCGTGGTGCACCACATCTGCGCCGACGGCTTCTCGATGGCGCCGCTGGCCCGGGACGTGATGGGCGCGTACGGCGCCCGCACCACCGGGCAGGTCCCACAGTGGGCCCCGCTGCCGGTGCAGTACGCCGATTTCGCGTCGTGGCAGCAGCGGGTCCTCGGCGACCCCGCCGACCCGGAGTCGCTGATGGCGCGGCAACTCGACCACTGGACCACCACGCTCGACGAGTTGCCGGACCTGTTGCCGCTACCGACCGACCGGCCCCGGCCTGCGACCCAGTCCCTGCGCGGTGCCGCGTCGACCTTCGACATCGACGCGGACCTGCATCGGCGGTTGATCGCGATCGCCCGGGACCGCGGCACCACCGTGTTCATGGCGATGCACGCCGTCCTGGCGGTGTTGCTGGCCCGGTCGTCCGGGACCGACGACATCGCGGTCGGCACCCCGATCGCGGGGCGCGGCGAACCCGAACTCGACGACATGGTCGGAATGTTCGTCAACACCCTGGTGCTGCGCACCGAGGTACCCGCGGAGCGCTCGTTCACCGATCTGCTCGCCGCCGTCCGCGACCGCGACCTGGAGGCGTTCCACCAGTCGGATCTGCCGTTCGAGCGGCTGGTCGAGGCCCTCGCCCCGGAACGCAGCACCGCTCACTCGCCGCTGTTCCAGGTGATGTTCGAGTTCCGCAACAACGAACGGCCGCGTCTCGAGCTGCCCGGCCTGACCGTCTCGGCACTGGACCTCGGCGTCGCGACCGCGAACTTCGACCTGCAGCTGACCTGCACGGAACGGTTCCACGGCGACGGCTCCCCAGCCGGCATCGACGCCGGGTTCACCTACGCCGCCGACCTTTTCGACCCCGCGACCATCGACGAGTTCGGGCGGCGGCTGGTGCGCATCCTCGACGCGGTGACCGCCGATCCCGACACGCCCGTCGGCGATGTCGCCGTCCTCGATTCCGACACCGCCCACGCCCTCGCCCCGGTGTGGGGACCCGGTACCGTGCCGCTGCGCACCCTGCCCGAGCTGCTCACCGCGGCCGCGGCGGGCAACCCGGACGGCACCGCCGTCGTCGACGGTCCCGACGCACTGACCTACCGCGACCTCGACGAGTCGTCGAACCGCTTGGCCCGCAGGCTGATCGGCCTCGGCGCCGGGCCCGAGACGGTGGTCGCGGTGGCGGTACCGCGCTCACTGCGCTCCGTCCTCACCGTGTGGGCGGTCGCGAAGACCGGTGCCGCGTTCGTGCCCGTCGATCCGCACTACCCGCAGGACCGGATCCTGCACATGCTCGAGGACTCCGGCGCCGCGTGGACCGTCACCCTCGCCGAACACCGGCACATCGTGCCCGACGGCGTCACCCCCGTCGTCCTCGACGCCCCCGACACGGAGGCGTCGATCGCCGCACTGCCGGGGGACGCGGTGACCGACACCGATCGCACCGGGCCGCTGCTCCTCGACCACTGCGCCTACCTGATCTACACGTCGGGATCCACCGGTGTCCCCAAGGGAGTCATCGTCACTCACCGCGGACTGGCCTGCTTCGCCGAGGACGTGCGGGCGCGCTACGGGGTCACCGCCGCGTCGCGGACCCTGCACTTCTCCTCGCCGAGTTTCGACGCGTCGATCCTGGAACTGTTCTTCGCCGTCGGCGCCGGCGCGACCATGGTGATCGCGCCGGCCGGGATGCTCGGTGGTGACGAACTGACCGAGCTGCTGCGGCGGCAGCGGGTCACGCACGGGTTCGTCACCCCGGCAGCGCTCGCCTCCGTCGACGCGGACGCGCTGCCCGATCTGCGGTGCGTGGTCACCGGCGGCGACACCTGCCCACCGGAGCTGGTCCGCCAGTGGGCGCGACCGGGCCGGTCGATGTACAACGCCTACGGTCCCACCGAGACGACCGTCGTCGCCGCGGTGTCCGGGCCGATGGACGCGGAGCGGCCGGTCACGATCGGGCGACCCCCGCTGGGCAGCGCGGCCGTCGTCCTCGACGACCGCCTCCACCCGGTCCCGGTCGGGGTCACCGGCGAGCTGTACGTGACCGGGCCGTCCGTGACGCGTGGTTACCGGAACCGTCCCGGCACCACCGCGGAACGGTTCGTCGCCGACCCGTTCACCGGCGGCCGCATGTACCGCACCGGCGACCTCGTGCGCTGGACCCTGACGAGCGCAGCGACGGGGGATGGCACACGGACGAGCGCAGCGACGGGGGATGGCACACGGACGAGCGCAGCGACGGGGGATGGCACGCGGACGAGCGCAGCGACGGGGGATGGCACCCTGACGAGCGGAGCGCCGGGGGGCGTCGCGGGGGTGGAGCTGGAGTACCTGGGGCGCAGCGACTTCCAGGTCAAGATCCGCGGCTTCCGGATCGAGCTCGGCGAGATCGAGTCCGCGCTGATGCGCCACGACGCGGTGGCCCGGGCCGTCGTCACCACGCACCAGGACAGTGCCGGCCGAGCCCGGCTGGTCGGTTACGTGGTGCCCCACGTCGGTGCCACCGTCGACAGCGCCGACGTCCTCGCGTTCGCCAACACGCTGCTCGCGCCCCACATGGTGCCCGCCGCGCTGGTGGTGCTCGACGACCTGCCCGTCACCCCGGTCGGCAAGCTCGACCGCAAGGGACTGCCCGAACCGGACTTCACCCCGCGCGCCGGTACCCGGCGCGCCCCCACCGGGCACACCGAGACGGTCCTCGCCGAGCTGTACGCCGAGGTGCTTGGTGTCGGGGAGGTCGGGGTCGACGACTCGTTCTTCGCGCTCGGCGGCGACAGCATCATGTCGATCCAGCTGGTGGCGCGGGCCAAGGAGTCCGGCGTCCACCTGTCCCCGCGGCAGGTGTTCGAGCACCGGACCGTGGCCGCGCTCGCGGCTGTCGCCCAGGCCGGGGACACCGGTCCGCAGGTCCTCGAGGAACTGCCCGGCGGAGGGGTCGGCGACATGCCGGCGACCCCGATCGTGCGCTGGCTGCTCGAGCGCGCCCGCGTCGGGGAGGCCGGTGCGGAACGGCGCTTCGACCGGATGTCGCAGGCCACGCTGCTTCGCGCGCCGCACGATTTGACCTCGCTCGCGCCGCTGGTGGCGACCGTGCAAGCGGTCCTCGACCGGCACGACATGCTTCGGGCGCGGCTGCGGATCGACGGCGCCGCAACATCGGGCGGCACCACCGCCGCCACTGGTGGTGCGGTGATGGAGGTTCGGCCCGTCGGCGCCGTCGACGCCGCCGGGTGTGTCCGGCGGGTCGCGGTCCAGGCGGCGCCGGGCACGCCGGAGTACGCGTCCGAGGCGCTCGACGCACTCGACGCGGCGCAGGACCGCCTCGACCCGCTCGGCGGCATCATGCTGCAGGTGGTTTGGCTCGACTCCACGACCGGGGACGGCCGGTTGCTGGTCGTGGTCCACCACCTGGCGGTCGACGGTGTCTCCTGGCGGGTGCTGGTCCCGGACCTGGCGATCGCCTGGGCGCACGTCGCGGCGGGGCAGACGGCGACGCTGCCCCCGGTCGGCACCTCGATGCGCCGGTGGGCCCATGCCCTCGTCGACGCCGCCGCCGAACGCCGCGACGAGCTCGCGATGTGGCGCGGGATGTCCACCGGCCCGGACCCGCTGCTCGGGTCACGGCCGCTGGACCCCGACGTCGACGTCGAGTCCACCGTGGCGCGACTGACCGTCGAACTGCCCGCCGACGTCAGCGCCGCGATCCTGACCGCCGTCCCCGAGACGTACCGGGGCGGCGTCACCGACGGACTGCTCACCGCACTCGCCATGGCCCTGACCCGGTGGCACCGCGGCCACGGCCGCACCGTCGACGGCGGCACCCTGGTCGCGCTCGAGGGGCACGGTCGCGAGGACCAGATCGTCACGGCACCGGATGCCCGAGGAGTACAGGACGCCCACGAGAGTCGCGCGGATCTGTCGCGGACGGTCGGCTGGTTCACCACGATCCACCCGCTGCGACTGCGCCTGCCCGAGATCGACCTCGACGCCGCGTTCACCGGCGGCGCCGCGACCGGTGCCGCGATCAAGGCCGTCAAGGAGCAGCTGCTCGCGGTCCCCGACAACGGCATCGGCTACGGGTTGCTGCGGTACCTCGACCCGGAGGGCGGCGCGGAACTGGCCGGGCTGCCGGCACCGCAGGTCGCGTTCAACTACCTGGGCCGGTTCGCGACCGACCTCACCGACGAGGGCGCGGAGACGGGCTGGACCCCCACCGCGGACGTGGACATGGAGCGAGCCCAGGACCACGACCTGCCGGTCGCGTCGGCGCTCGACATCAACGCGGTCACCACACAGGTCGACGGCCGGCCGGTGCTGCGGGCCACGTGGGCGTACGCGTCGGGTGTCCTGGACGCCGCGGACGTCCGGGAGATCGCCGGCCTGTGGACCTCGGCGCTGACCGCGCTCGCCGCCCACGTGGACGCGCCCGGCGCGGGCGGGCTGACCCCGTCCGACCTCGATCTGGTGGACCTGAGCCAGACGGCGATCGACGGACTCGAGTCGCGATACCCCGACCTGCAGGACATCTGGTCCCTGTCGCCGTTGCAGTCCGGCCTGCTGTACCACGCCGAGGCGGCCGGCACCCCCGACATGGAGGGGGACAAGCCCGTCGACTCGTACACGGTGCAGTTGACGCTCGAGGTGCGCGGCGCCGACCCGGTGCGGATGCGGCGTGCGGGCCAGGCGCTGCTCGACCGCCACCCGAATCTGCGCACCGCGTTCGCCGCCGACGACACCGGCCGCGCGCTGCAGATCGTGCACCGCCACGTCGAGCTGCCCTGGACCGAAGTCGACCTCACCGGACTGCCCGCCGCGGACCGCGGCCGGGCCCTGGACCGGCTGATGGCGGAGGATCGGGCCCGCGGATTCGAGATGGACACCGCGCCGTTGCTGCGGATGACGGCGATCCGCACCGGGCCGGACGAACAGCGCATCGTGCTGACGAATCACCACATCCTGCTCGACGGCTGGTCGATGCCCCTGGTCCTGCGGGATCTGCTGACCCTGTACGCGACCGACGGCGAGGACGACATCCTGCCGCCGGTGCGGCCGTACCGCGACTACCTCGGCTGGATGGCGCGGCGCCCGGTCGAGGAGTCATTGCACGAATGGCAGCGGGCACTGGCCGGGGCGACGGACGCCACCCTGCTCGGTCACGGTCGACCGACCGGGCCGACCTCGCACGAGGTGCGGGTCGCCCTCGACACCGACATCGCGGACGCGTTGCGGACACTGGCCCGTGGCCGCGGCACCACCATTTCCACCATGATCCGCGCGGCATGGGGAATCCTGTTGGGGGAGTTGACCGGTCGCGACGACGTGACGTTCGGTGGCACCGTGGCCGGACGTCCCCCGCAGGTGCCGGGCATCGAGACGATGGTCGGGCTGTTCATCAACACGCTGCCGGTGCGGGTGACCCTGGACCCGCACGAGACGCTTCTCGACCTCCTCGTCCGGTTGCAGTCTGAGCAGGCGACGCTGCTCGACCACCAACACGTCGGCCTCTCCGACATCCAGGCCGGCGCCGGCGCCGGCGCCGTGTTCGACACCCTGACCGTGTTCGAGTCCTATCCGATCGACCGGGACGCGCTGACCGCGGACACCGACATCGCGGGGATGCACGTCACCGGCGTCCACGACAACGCGAACACCGCGCACTACCCGCTGGCGTTGGTCGTCACCGACGACGACACCCTCACTCTGAAGCTGGAGTACTTCCCGGAACTGTTCGACCGGGAGCAGGTCGAACGGTTCGGGCACCGCATGGCCCTCGTGCTGACCGCCCTCGCCGAGACCCCGGATCTGCCGCTGTCCCGGCTGCGTCTGCTCGCCGACCGGGAGCACACCGACCTGGTCCCCGCCCGGGGCCTCCCGGCCGATCACCGGCGAACACTCCCGCAGATCCTCTCGGACGCGGCCGCGCAGGACCCGGACGCGGTCGCGCTCATCGCGCCGCCGGCCGATCCCGCGACCGGCGACCGCTCGGTCACCTACCGGGAGCTCGACGAGACGTCGAACCGGTTGGCGCGGCTGCTGATCGCCCGCGGCGCCGGACCCGACACCTCCGTCGCGCTGTGCCTGGCCCGCTCGGTGGAGTCGGTGACCGCGATGTGGGCGATCGCCAAGTCCGGGGCCGCGTTCATGCCGGCCGATCCGAACTACCCACCCGAGCGGGTCGCGCACATGCTCGCCGATTCCGGTGCGGTACTCGGCATCACGGACGCGGCGACCGTGGACCGGCTGCCCGACCAGGTGATCTGGCTGGTCCTCGACGGACCGGACGCCGCCGATCTGCTCGCCTCCGTCTCCGCGGCACCGGTCAGCGACGCCGACCGCCGGGCGCCCCTGCGCCTCGACCACGCCTCCTACGTGATCTACACGTCCGGATCGACGGGCACCCCCAAGGGGGTGGTGGTCCCGCACCGCGGCCTCGACAACTTCACCCACGAACTGCAGCAGCGGATGCGCGCGACTCCCGGCAGCCGCACCATGCACTTCGCGTCCCCGAGTTTCGACGGCGCGGTCTACGACTACCTGCTCGCCTTCGGTCCCGGCGCCACGATGGTGATCGTCCCGCCGACCGTGTACGGCGGAATCGAACTCGCCGACATGATCGCCCGCCAGCACGTCACCCACTCGTACGTGAACGTCGCCGGCCTGGAGACCGTCGACCCGACCGGCCTGGACGAGTTCACGACCGTGATGGTCGGCGGCGAGGCCTGCCCACCGGAACTGGCCGCCAAGTGGGCCGCGTTGGACAGCCGCCGGTTCTTCGACGGTTACGGGCCGACCGAGGCGACGATCATGGCCGACATGAGCGAGCCGCTGGTTGCGGGGGAGCCGGTCGGGATCGGGGGGCCCGTGCTCGGGGTCTCAGAGGTGGTGCTCGGCACCCGGCTGCAGCCGGTCCCGCTCGGGGTACCCGGTGAGCTGTACCTGTGCGGTCCCGGCCTGGCCCGCGGCTACCACGATCGTCCCGGCTTCACCGCGGGCCGGTTCGTCGCCAACCCGTACGGCGAGCCCGGGGAGCGGATGTACCGGACCGGGGATCTGGTGCGGTGGACGGAGCACACGAGCACGACGACCGGCGCGACCACGCTCGAGCTCGACTACCTGGGCCGCGCCGACTTCCAGGTCAAGATCCGCGGCTTCCGCATCGAGCTCGGCGAGATCGACTCCGCCGTCGCCGCCCACCCGGATGTCGACTTCGCGGTGACCCTCGCCCGCAGGACGGGCGAGGACACCCATCTCGCCACCTACGTGACGACCCCCGGGCCGCGACCGGCGGCGAGCGAGATCCGTGAGTTCGTCCGGGGCCGCCTGCCCGCACACATGGTCCCCGAGTCCGTGACCTTCCTCGACGAGATCCCGCTGACCCCGGTCGGCAAACTGGACCGCTCGGCGCTCCCGGAGCCCGAGTTCGTTTCGGCACAGTATGTTCCGCCGTCGAATCCGATCGAACAGACCGTCGCGGACGTCTACGCCGACGTCCTCGGCCTGGAGCGGGTCGGCGCCGAGGACGACTTCTTCGACCTCGGCGGCAACTCGCTGATCGCGACCAGGGTCGCCGCCCGGCTCGGTGCCACCCTCGGCGCGACCGTCGGGGTGCGCGCCCTGTTCGAGGCACGGACGGTGCGGGAGGTCGCACAGCTGGTCGCCGACACCGGCACCGGACCGGACCGGCCGCCCCTGGTCGCCGGCCCGCGCCCGGCGCGGCTGCCGCTCTCGCCGGCCCAACAGCGGATGTGGTTCCTCAACCAGTTCGACACCGCGTCGCCGGCCTACAACATCCCCCTCGCGGTGCGCCTGAGCGGCGACCTCGACGTCGATGCGCTGGCCGCCGCGCTCCGTGACGTGCAGACCAGGCACGAGTCGCTGCGCACCGTGTTCCCGCTCGGTGCGGACCGGGAACCGGAGCAGGTGGTCCTGACCGCGGACGAGTCGACCAGCCTGTCGGTCGAGACCGTCTCCGAGGCCGAGTTGCCCACCCGCCTCGCGGAATTCGTCGGCGCGGGATTCGACGTCACCGCCGGGGTCCCGATCCGGGTGTCGTTGCTCCGGCTGTCGCCGACCGAGCACGTCCTGGCGATCGTCGTGCACCACATCTGCGCGGACGGCTTCTCGATGGCGCCGCTGGCCCGGGACGTGATGGCCGCCTACGCCGCGCGCGCGGCGGGGGTCGCACCGGACCGGGAGCCGCTGGCCGTCCAGTTCGCGGACTTCGCACTGTGGCAGCGGGGCCTGCTCGGCGACCCCGCCGATCCGGCCTCCCGACACGCCACCCAACTCGACTTCTGGTCGAACGAGCTCGCCGGCCTCCCGGAGGTCCTGGCGCTGCCCACGGATCGGCCGCGTCCCGCCGAGCGCACCCTGCGCGGCGGGCGGATCCCGCTGACCGTGGACGCCGACACGCACCGGGCGCTCGCCGCCCTCGCCCGCACCCGCGGCGCGACGATGTTCATGACGATGCACGCGGCGCTCGCGGTGCTGCTGGCGAAGACCACCGGATCCGAGGACCTCGCGATCGGCACCCCGGTCGCCGGGCGCGGCGACGCCGCGCTGGACGAGATGGTCGGCATGTTCGTCGGGACACTGGTGTTGCGCAGCCCGGTCCCGCCGGAACGGTCGTTCCGGGATCTGATCGGCGACGTGCGGGCCCGGGACGTGGCCGCGTTCGAGCACACCGACCTGCCCTTCGAGGTGCTCGTCGACGCCCTCGCCCCGGACCGGTCGACCAGTCACACCCCGCTGTTCCAGGTCCTGATCGAGTTCCAGAACAACGAACTGCCGACCCTCACGCTGCCCGGCCTGACGGTCACCGCGCTCGAACCGGATCTGCCGGTGGCGAAGTTCGACCTGCAGTTGACCCTCGCCGAGACGTTCGCCGACGACGGCACCCCGGCGGGGATGACCGGTGCCCTGACCTACGCCACCGACGTCTTCGACAGCGGCACCGCCGCGACCCTCGCCGCCCGTTTCGAGCGCTTGTTGACGGCGGTCAACAGTCACCCGGATCGGCCGATCGGCGACCTCGACCTGTGCACCGCGGCCGAACACGCGGCGATCGACACCGAGTGGAATCTCCCCGGCCGGCGCGCCCCGCAGACCACACTGGCGGACGCGTTCGCGTCCGCGGTCGCCACGTACCCCGATTCGACCGCGGTCACCTTCGCGGACACCACCCTCACGTACGCGGAACTCGACGCCCGCGCCAACCGGCTCGCCCGCCTGCTGACCGAGCGCGGCGCGGGACCGGAACGGCTTGTCGCGGTCGCGCTTCCGCGTACCACCGACCTGGTCGTAGCGCTGCTCGCGGTGATCAAGTCCGGCGCCGGATACCTGCCGCTCGACGTCAGCTACCCACCCGACCGGCTGGCGTTCATGCTCGCCGACGCCGACCCCGTGTGCACGCTGTCGGTGTCCGCGGACGTCGCGCGACTGCCCGACAGCGATGTCCCGACGGTGCTGCTCGACGCCCCGGACGTCGCGGCCCGGCTGGCCGCGATGTCGCCCGCACCCGTCACCGACGCCGACCGCGCCGCGCCACTCGACCCGGCCGCGATCGCGTACGTCATCTACACCTCCGGCTCGACCGGGCGCCCCAAGGGCGTGCTCGTCCCGCACCGTTCCGTACTGACCCTGATCGAGAACACCCGCGACAGCTTCGACTTCGGACCGGCGGACGTGTGGACCATGTTCCACTCCTATGCCTTCGACTTCTCGGTCTGGGAACTGTGGGGGCCGCTGCTGCACGGTGGCCGGCTCGTCGTCGTCGACCACGACACGGCCCGATCCCCGCAGCAGTTCCTGCGCCTGCTCGAACGGGAACAGGTCACCGTCCTGAACCAGACCCCGACCGCGTTCTACCAACTGGCCGAGGCGGACCGCGAGGCCGGCGGCGCGGACCTGCTTGCGGCACTGCGGTACGTGATCTTCGGCGGGGAGGCCCTCGACTTCGCGCAGCTCGGGCGCTGGTACACCCGCCACGGCGGGGCGAGCGAAGCGACGGGGAATCTCACTGCAGGACCCGAACTGGTGAACATGTACGGGATCACCGAGACCACCGTGCACGTCACCCGGCTGCCGCTGACTCCGGAACTGGCCGCGACGTCGTCGGCGAGCGTGGTGGGCCGCGCGATCCCGGGTCTGCGGGTGTCGATTCTGGACCGCCGCCTGCGTCCGGTTCCACCGGGCGTGGTCGGGGAGATGTACGTCGCGGGCGACCAGGTCACCCGCGGCTACCTCGGCCGCCCGGACCTGACTACGGCCCGGTTCGTCGCCGACCCGTCCGGCGCGCCGGGCGCACGGATGTACCGCACCGGCGACCTGGCCCGCTGGGACCACACCGGGCACCTCGAATACCTCGGTCGCTCGGACATGCAGGTCAAGATCCGCGGCTTCCGCATCGAACTCGGCGAGATCGAGTCCGAGATGCTCGGCTTCCCCGGCGTCGCGGCCGCCGTCGCCACCGTCCACGACGACGGCGCCGGCCGGACGCGCCTGGTCGGCTACCTGGTCCGCGAGCCCGGCGTCGAGGTGGACCGGGGACGGCTGCGCGAGCACCTCGCCGCCGAACTCGCCTCGCACATGGTGCCGGCCGCGTTTGTCGACCTGGACCGGCTGCCGTTGACCGCGAACGGGAAGCTGGACCGGAAGGCGTTGCCGGAGCCGGACTTCGGGGCCCTCGCCGGTGCGGGCCGGGACCCGGCGAGCGAGGCCGAGGCACAACTCGCCGGGCTGTTCGCCGAGGTGCTCGGGCTCGACACCGTCGGCGGTGCCGACTCATCCCGCACCGTGGGCGTCGACGACTCGTTCTTCGCGCTCGGCGGCGACAGCATCATGTCGATCCAACTGGTCGCCCGGGCGAAGGACGCAGGCCTGACGCTCACCCCGCGGCAGGTGTTCGAGCACAAGACCGTCGCCGCGCTCGCGGAGATAGCGGAGGAGTCCACCGGCGAGGAAGTGCCGGTCCTCGAAGAACTGCCCGGCGGCGGGGTCGGCTCCTTCCCGGCCACCCCGATCGTGCGGTGGCTGCTCGACCGGGCCGGTGCGGGCGATCTGGGCCGGTACACGCAGTCGGCGCTGCTGACCCTGCCGGCGGGCGCCACCCGCGAGCATCTCGAACGCACCCTCCGCGCCGTGCTGGATCGGCACGACATGCTCCGGGCCCGGCTCGACCGCGCGACCGCGACGATGACGGTCGCCGCACCCGGGTCCGTGAGGCCGGCTCTGACCCGGGTGCCCGTCGACTCCGTGAGCGGTGCCGCTTTCGAGCGGATCGCCGCTGCGGAGCTCGCCGACGCAGCAGGCAGGCTCGACCCGGAAGCCGGGATCATGCTGCAGGCGGTGTGGTTCGACCCGGTCGGCGGGTCGGACCACACCAGGTCCGGCCGGTTGCTGCTGGTGGTGCATCACCTGGCGGTCGACGGGGTGTCGTGGCGGGTGCTGGTGCCGGACCTGGCGATCGCGTGGTCCCGAATCGTGCAGGACACCGAACCCGCGCTCGCACCCGTCGGAACGTCGATGCGCAGGTGGTCGCGCGCGCTCGCCGACACCGACCGCACCTCCGAGCTCGGGTACTGGACCTCGGTGCTCGCCGGACCTGATCCGGTGCTCGGCACCCGGGCCCTCGACCCCACGGTCGATGTCAACGCGACCGTGGAGCGGGTGCGGGTGGAGGTGCCTGCAGATGTCACCGAGGCGCTCCTCACCGCGGTGCCGGAGTCCTTCCACGGCAGCGTCAACGACGGACTGCTGACCGCGCTGGCGCTCGCGTTGACCCGGTGGCGGGCCGATCGCGGCGAGTTCCACACCGACGCGCTGATCAACGTGGAGGGGCACGGCCGCGAGGAAACCGGCGTCGGCGGTGCCGACCAGCCCGGAGCGGGCGGTGCCGCCCGGGCCGATCTGGCCCGCACGGTCGGCTGGTTCACCACCATCTACCCGGTGCGGCTCGACCTGGAGGGGGTGGACCTCGACGAGGCGTTCGACTCCGGTCCGGCCACCGGAGCCGCGATCAAGGCCGTCAAGGAGCAGTTGCTGGCGGTCCCGGACCACGGCATCGGGTTCGGGCTGCTGCGGTACCCCGCGGACGGGAAGAGCGCACTCACCGACGCCCGCACCCCGCAGGTCTCCTTCAACTATCTCGGCCGCCTCGGAGGCACGGTCACCGACACCGACGCCGGCTGGGTGCCCGTCGCCGACGTCGACCTCGACGACCGGCCGAGCCCCGACCTGCCGGTCGCGGCCGTCCTCGACGTCAACGCCGTCACCCTCGCCGGTGCCGACGGGTCGCGGCTGCAGGCGACCTGGGAGTTCCCGACCGGGGTGCTGTCGGCGGAGGAGGTCACGCTGCTCGCGGAACTGTGGGTGGAGGCGTTGACCGCCGTCGCCCGGCACGCCGCCGACCCGGCTGCCGGGGGTCTCACCCCGTCCGACGTGGACCTCGTCGACCTCGACCAGCGGGCCATCGACCGCCTCGAGGCCCGCTACCCGGACCTGTCCGAGATCTGGTCGCTCGGTCCGCTGCAGTCGGGGCTGCTGTTCCAGGCCCGCGTCACCGAGCACGCCGTCGATCCGTACGTGGTGCAGTTGACGCTGGACCTGCGTGGCGTCGTCGACGCCGACCGGCTGCGCCGCGCCGGCCAGGCACTGCTGGACCGGCATCCGAACCTGCGGGCCGCGTTCGCGGCGGATCCGGACGGCACCGCCGTGCAGGTGGTGCCCGCCCACGCGGTCCTGCCGTGGACCGAGACGGATCTGACCGGATGGGACCGCGGCGTCGCCGAGGCCGAATTCACCCGGATCCTCGACGCGGACCGGACCGCCGGCTTCGACATGACCGTCCCGCCGCTGCTTCGGTTGCTGCTGGTGACGATCGCACCGGGGGAGTACCGCCTGGTGCTCACCAACCACCACATCCTGCTCGACGGCTGGTCCACGCCGCTGATCCTGCGGGACCTGCTCACCCTGTACGCCACCGACGCCGATGCGTCGAACCTGCCGCGGGTGCGGCCGTACCGCGACTACCTGCACTGGCTGGCCGGACGTGACGGCGCCGCCTCGACGGACGTGTGGCGCGACCGCCTCGGCGACCTGGGGGAGCCGACGCTCCTGGCCCCGATCTCACCCGGGCAGCCGGCGCCCGCCGGGTCCCGCGAGTACGCGGTGTCGCTGACCTCCGAGGACACCGCCCGCCTGCGCGCGCTGGCCCGCGGCCGCGGCGTCACCGTCAACACCGTCGTGCAGGCCGCGTGGGGTGTCGTCCTCGGCGCGCTGACCGGCCGCGACGACGTGGTGTTCGGTGCCACCGTCTCCGGGCGTCCGCCGCAGATCCCCGGCATCGAGGAGATGGTGGGCCTGTTCATCACGACCATCCCGGTCCGGGTCACCCTCGACCCGCACGAATCCCTCGGCGAGCTCCTCGACCGGCTCCAGGTCGAACAGGCGAGCCTGCTCGACCACCACCTCCTCGGCCTGCCGGCCATCCAGCAGGCCGCCGGACCCGGATCGGTGTTCGACACCCTCACGGTGTTCGAGTCCTATCCCGTCGACCGGGCCGGGTTGAGCGAGGACACCGACATCGCGGGGATGCGGGTGGCAGCGGTCGGCGGCCGCGACTCCGCGCACTATCCGCTGGCGCTGGTCGCGTCGGAGGCGACCTCCCGGACGGGCGAGGAGTCGCTGCACCTGAAGTACGAGTACTCGGACGCCTTCGGTCGCGGCGAGATCGCCGTCATCGCCGATCGCGTGCACCGCGTGCTTCGCCTGCTGTCCACGAGCCCCGAGACCCGCGTCGCACAGGCCCACGCCCTCGACGCCACCGAACTGGCCGAACTGCTGCCGGTGGCCGGGCCCGCCGGACGGTCCCTGCGGACGCTGCCCCAGATCCTCACCGACGCAGCGGCACTCGATCCCGACGCGGTCGCGCTGAGCGCGGAGGGCCACGAGGTCCGCTACCGCGAGCTCGACGAACGCTCGAACCGGTTGGCCCGGGTCCTGATCGGGCTCGGCGCCGGACCGGAGACGTTCGTCGCGGTGGGTGTCGCCCGGTCGCTGTCGTCGGTGCTGTGCATGTGGGCGGTCGCCAAGACCGGTGCCGCGTTCGTCCCGGTGGACCCGAACTATCCGCCGGAGCGCATCACCCACATGCTCACGGACTCCGGTGCCACCGTCGGCCTGGCGCTGAACGCCCACCGCGGGACGCTGCCCGACTCGGTGCCCTGGTTGTACCTCGACGCCCCCGCCTTCGCGGACCGGTGCGCCGCCGAATCCGCCGAGCCCATCACCGACGCCGACCGGCTCGCCCCGATCGAACTGACCAACGCCGCCTACCTGGTGTACACGTCCGGGTCGACCGGCACCCCCAAGGGTGTCGTCGTCACCCACACCGGCCTGGACAACTTCGCGCGCGACCAGCTCGACCGGTTCGCCGCCGCACCCGGTTCCCGGACGCTGCACTTCTCCACACCCAGCTTCGACGGCGCGGTGTTCGAGTACCTGCAGGCGTTCGGGGCGGGCGCGACGATGGTGCTGGCACCGCCGACCGTCTACGGCGGAACCGAACTCGCGCAGCTGATCAAGTCCGAACGCATCACCCACGCCTTCGTCACCACGGCGGCGCTGGCCACCGTCGATCCCGGCGGGCTGGACGAGTTCCAGGACGTGGTGTTCGGCGGCGAGGCGTGCCCGCCGGACCTCGTCACCCGGTGGGCGCCCGGCCGGCTGCTGCACAACGCGTACGGACCGACCGAGACGACGGTGATGACGAACATCAGCGCGCCGATGACGCCGGACCGGCCGATCAGCCTCGGCGGCCCGATCCGCGGCGTCCAGGAACTGGTGCTCGGATCCCACCTGCAGCCGGTGCCCGTCGGCGCGCCCGGCGAGCTGTACATCTGCGGTGTCGGGTTGGCGCGCGGCTACCACAACCGCCCCGGTTTCACCGCCGGCCGCTTCGTCGCCAACCCGTACGCGCCGGGCGAGCGGATGTACCGGACCGGCGACATCGTCCGCTGGACCCGCACCGTCGGAACCGGCGAATACACGGTCGAGTATCTGGGACGCAGCGACTTCCAGGTCAAGATCCGCGGCTTCCGCATCGAACTCGGCGAGATCGACGCCGCGATCATGGCCCAGCCCGGCGTCGGGTTCGCCGTGACCGTCGCCGTTGACGGACCGTCCGGGGACACCGCGCTCGCCAGCTACGTCCTGCCCGCGACGGGGCATCGCCTCGATCCCGCCGAACTCACCGCGGGCCTGGCGCACCGGCTGCCGACACACATGGTGCCCGCGGCCGTCACCATCCTCGACGAGATCCCCCTGACCCCGGTCGGAAAGCTCGATCGCGCGGCACTGCCGAGCCCGCGGTTCGCCGGCCGCGGCGGCCGGTTCACCGCCCCGACGACCGCACTGGAACGGACCGTCGCGGACGTGTTCGCGGAGGTGCTCGGCCTCGACCGGATCGGCATCGACGACGACTTCTTCGAGGTGGGCGGAAACTCGCTGGTCGCAACGCGGGTCACCGCCCGGCTCGCCGCCGCGCTCGGCACCACCGTCGGGGTGCGGGCGCTGTTCGAGGCGCCGACGGTGCGGGCCCTCGCGGCGCGGATCGACGACTCGGAGCACGACCGGGGCCGCCCCGCACTGACCGCCGGACCGCGGCCGGAGCGGATCCCGATCTCCCTCGCGCAGCAGCGGATGTGGTTCCTCAACCAGTTCGACACCACCTCGCCGGCCTACAACATTCCCCTCGCGGTCCGCTTGACCGGAGACCTCGACGTCGCCGCGCTGCGCGGCGCGGTCGCCGACGTCCTGGACCGCCACGAATCGCTGCGCACGATGTTCCCGGTCGTCGACGGGGAGCCCACGCAGCGGATCGTCCGCACCGCGGACGCGTTGACCGAGTTCGTGGAGACCGAGACCACGGCTGGCGAATTGCCCTCCCGGATAACCGACTTCGCGTCGCGCGGTTTCGACGTGAGCGCCGGCGTCCCGATCCGCGCCGCCCTGTACGCACTCGCGCCGGACGACCACGCCCTCGTCGTGGTCGTCCACCACATCAGCGCGGACGGCGCCTCCCTCGCCACGCTGGCCCGCGACGTGATGGCCGCCTACCTGGCCCGCAGCGCGGGGCAGGCCCCGCAGTGGACGCCGCTGCCCGCGCAGTACGCCGACTTCACGCTGTGGCAGCACCGCGTCCTCGGCTCCGACGACGACGAGCAGTCGCTGATCAGCAGGCAGTGGCAGTTCTGGCGGGACGCGCTTGCCGGCCTGCCCGACGTCCTCGCCCTGCCCACCGACCGGCCCCGACCCCTGCAGCAGACGATGCGGGGCGACCGCGTCGAGTTCACCGTCCCCGCCGACCTGCACCGCGCCGTCGCCGACCTGGCCCGCGGGGAGGGCGCCTCCGTCTTCATGGCGGTCCACGCCGCCTACGCGCTGATGCTGGCCCGCCTCGGCGACACCGACGACATCGCGATCGGCACCCCGATCGCCGGTCGCGGGGACGCCGCGCTCGACGAGATGATCGGCATGTTCGTCGGCACCCTGGTGCTGCGCACCCGGATCGACGCCGCGGAGTCGTTCACCGAGTTCCTCGGCAGGGTCCGGGAATTCGACCTCGACGCGTTCGCGCACGCGGATCTGCCGTTCGAGTTGCTGGTCGAGAAGCTGAATCCGCCGCGGTCCACCTCGTACTCGCCGCTGTTCCAGGTCTCCCTCGAGTTCCAGAACACCGAGACCCCGCACCTGGAGCTGCCCGGCCTGGCGGCCGAGGCGATGGACCTGTCGACCCGCGTCGCGAAGGAGGACCTCGAACTCGTCCTCGCTGAACGCTTCGACGACGAGCAGAACCCGGCCGGGATGAGCGGGGCCTTCGATTTCGCCACCGACCTGTTCGACGCGGACACCGTGCGGGCGCTCGCGGACCGGTTCCTGCGGATCCTGCGCGCGGTGACCGCCGACCCGTCCGGTGCCGTCGGCGACATCGGCATCCTCGGTGCCGTCGAACTCGCCGAATACGCACCGGCGCAGGGCCCCGAAGGAGCCGCCCCCCAGCTGTGGCCGGACCTGCTCACCGCGGCCGCCGCCGTCGACCCCGAGTCGGTCGCCCTGACCTTCCGGGATCGCCGGGTGACCTATCGGGAGCTCGACGACATGTCCAACCGCCTCGCCCGCGCGCTGACCGCCCGGGGTGTCGGACCGGAAACCTTTGTCGCGCTGGGGATGTCCCGGTCGCTCGAGGAGATCGCCGCGATCTGGGCGGTCGCCAAGGCCGGCGCCGGGTTCGTCCCCGTCGACCCGACCTACCCGAGCGACCGCATCGACTACATGCTCCGGGACTCCGAGGCGGTGCTCGGCCTGACCGTCACCGACCGCCGCGATGCTCTCCCGGACACGGTGCCGTGGCTGGTCCTCGACGACCTGGAGGAGGAGCTGGCGGCCACGTCCGCCGCCCCGATCACCGACGCCGACCGCATCTCGCCCCTGCACCTGGCGCATCCGGCGTACCTGATCTACACCTCCGGGTCCACCGGTCTGCCGAAGGGCGTGATCATCACCCACCGCGGCATCGCGAACCTCACCGCCGAGGAGTACGACCGCTTCAAGGTCAGCCCGCAGTCGCGGGTCTCGCACCTGGCGTCCCCGAGCTTCGACGCCTCGGTCTTCGAGCTGATGATGGCGTTCAGCGCCGGCGCCCGCGTCGTGATCGTGCCGCCCACCATCTACGGCGGCACCGAACTCGCCGACCTGCTGCGACGCGAACGGGTCACCCACGCCTTCATCACCCCGACCGCGCTGTCGTCGATGGACGACACCGGTCTCGACGAGCTGAAGGTGCTCGCCGTCGCCGGTGAGGCATGCCCGCCCGAGCTGGTCGCCAAGTGGGCGCGCGGCCGCAGCATGTTCAACGGCTACGGCCCCACCGAAACCACCATCCAGGCCAGCGTCAGCGACCCGATGAGCGCCGACGAGGCCGTCAACATCGGCAGGCCCGCGATCGGATTCGAGGAGATGATCCTCGACACCCGACTCCACCCGGTCCCGGTCGGCGTCCCGGGCGAGCTGTACATCTCGGGACCGGGCCTGGCCCGCGGCTACCATCACCGCCCCGGGCTGACCGCAGGCCGCTTCGTCGCGAACCCGTTCGGCGAGCCCGGCTCCGAGATGTACCGCACCGGCGACATCGTCCGTTGGCGGACCACCACCGACGGGCCGGCCACCGTGGAGTATGTCGGCCGCAGCGACTTCCAGGTCAAGGTCCGCGGCTTCCGCATCGAACTCGGCGAGATCGACGCCGTGCTGGCCGGACACCCGGCGATCGGCTTCGCCGCGACCATCGGCTACACCGGACCGTCGGGGGCGACACTGCTCGCCGCCTACGTCGTCGGCGCCGACGGCATGCGGCCCGACCCGGGCGAGCTGCGCGCGTACGTGGCGGCCCGGCTGCCCGCGCACATGGTGCCCGCCGCGGTCACCGTCCTCGATTCCGTGCCGATGACCCCGGTCGGCAAACTTGACCGCCGGGCTCTGCCCGCTCCCGAGTTCGGTTCCCGCGCCGACCTGTACCAGCCGCCGCGCACCCCGACCGAACGCACCGTCACCGACGTGTTCGAGAAGGTCCTCGGCGTCGACCGGGTCGGGGTCGCCGACAGCTTCTTCGACCTCGGCGGCAACTCGATCGTCGCGACCCGCCTGGTCGGCGAGATCGCGTCCCGCCTCGACCGGAGGCTGCCGCTGCAGGCGGTGTTCCTCGACCCGACACCCCGCGGAATCGCCCTGGCCATCGACGAACCCGGCGGCGCGGCCCCCGTCGACCAGGCGCTGAGCGTGCTGATCCCGCTGCGCACCCAGGGCAGTAGGTCGCCGCTGTTCTGCATCCACCCCGGGATCGGGCTGTCGTGGGGCTACGCCGGTCTGGTGCGGCACCTGTCGGGTGACCGGCCCGCGTACGGCCTGCAGCTGCCCGTCATCAGCGGGGGCCCGCACTTCACCTCCGTCACCGAACTCGCGCAGCGGTACGTGCAGGAGATGCAGTCGGTGCAGGCGCACGGGCCGTACCACCTGCTCGGCTGGTCGCTCGGCGGCGTCATCGCCCACGCCGTCGCCGTCGAACTGCGCTCGCGCGGGGAAGAGGTCGCGACGCTGGCGATCATGGACAGCTACGTCGGCCTCGACGACGGCACCCCCGACACCCTCACGGTCGGGGAGCTGCTGCACGGGCTCGGTCTCGACCTACCCGCCGGCGACGGCGACACCCTCACCTACGAACGCGCCGTCGAACTGCTCGACGAATCGTTCGGGCAGAGCACCGGTTTGACCGCCGAGCACCTGCAGCGGATCAGTGCCGGGTTCACCGACTCGGCCCACATCATGCGCACCTTCAGCCCCGACGTCTTCGACGGCGACCTGCTGTTCTTCCGCGCGGCACGCTCCGCGGACGACGACCACTCGCCCGCGGAGTGGCGCGACGCCGTCACCGGCGGCATCCGGGAGATCGAGATCGACTGCGAACACAACCAGATGATCGAACCCGAGGTCCTCGCCGTCGTCGGCCCGGTGCTCGACGAGTACCTGACCAGCCACTGACGGGTCCAGTACCCCGAGCCTCACCTCCGGGTCGTCCTCGACGGTGACACCGGGCCGATGGGCAACGCTGACGAACGGACGCGATCGCGCGTCGTCGGGGTGCCGGACTGGCGAGCTCGCATTCAACTGTCGCGGGTTCGGGACATGTTCCAGTCGCCGGGGGACCGGAAGCGAAGCGTGGTGGCGTCCTGATCGGGTCAGGTGTTGCGACGTTCCGTGGAACCCAAGGACTCTGGATGGGGGCGCACCGTGTCGGTAGTGAGGCGACTACCCAGTTGAGGCCAACCTCCTGGCATGTTTCGTCAACTCGGGTGCTCACGCCGCAGGCTCGGATGGTGTATCGAGACGGTCTCGCCGCTGGCGAGTGTTACGACGACATTGGGGCTTTCCTTCCATCGCCCGCGGAGCACCGCCAGTACGACTCCATCGGCCCCGACGTCTCCGGTATCAGTGTCGACCGACGTCCGTACTTCGAACCTAGATACGCCTTCGGCGGCGATTCCAGCCAGCGACAACCATCCGAACTCTGGTTGTTCCCTGGCACTGGACGGATCGCCGGATTGATGGACGCTCAACCGCTCCAAGTACGAAGCGCGAAACGAGCGATCGAATCCGATTCGGGGGTTCGGTACCCCGACCAGGACGGTTGCCTTCTCCGAATCGTCGCCTGGCTGAACAAGAACCACCCAGCGGCTTGTGTCGCCCGCAAATACGACCGCGGTACCAGAATCGCGCTCGACGAGCCGCACTGGACCGAATCGCTCCTCGGTATCGCGGACTGCGGATGGGACTGCTTCTCGCGCAAGCCTCACCGCTGGGTGGGATCGTAGATCGTCGTCGATTCTGTCGCGAACCGGCGATAATGCGTCTCTCGGCTCGTCCGGCGTACTCGATATTCGGATATTCACGATCCCTCCAAGCCGGGCACTGGAACCACTTTGGGTGGATCAGCAGTACCACCGCGCGAGGCTGTTGACCGTCTGGTGATCGAAATTGCCGTGGTATCCAGTGCCTTCGAATTCTACGGTGTCGCTGGCGAACCGCACCGCCGAGAGGACCGGTGGGGTGAACTGACGCAGATACCCGTACGAGCTGTCGAGTGTGCGGCCAGGTGCCCGTGATCGCGCAGGAACTCCAGCTTCGCGCCCTCGGCCTCCACCGGCCCCGTCGCCAGCCACCGCGGCCGGGTCATCCCGATCGCCGGACGTGATGGCCGTTGGGGCGGGTCGGGTCAGGGAGTGAAGATCTTCTCGGCCTGGTCACGCTGGACGTGCAGGTCCCAGTACACCGGGGAGATCTGGTCTGCGGAGGCGCTGGGCGTGCCTTCCGGTGCGCGGTCGCCGATCCACGCCCCGATGGCGACGTGCGCGGCTTGGATGCCCTCGGGTTCGAGCTCCTTGTGCAGGTTCAGCACCCACGAGCGCAGGGCGGCGCCGGCGGTGTTGATGTCACCGAGCATCGGGGTGGGATCGACCGACCCGGCCCCGGTGGTGAACAGCAACGTGCCCGTGCCGGCCCGCCGCATCGCGGGCAGCACCGCGTTGGTGGCGGCGATCGCACCGTAGACCAGGTACCGCATCTGCAGATCCACGTCCGCAGCGGTGACCCGGGTGGGCGTGAGGAACTTCGGCTCGGGCCCGCCCGGGGAGTACTCGAGCACATCGATCCCACCGAAATGCTCCGCAGCATCCTCGAGGGCACCGGCGAGGGAATCTGTGTCCAGAACGTCGGCCGCGAATCCTCTGGCGGTGATGCCTTCCGAGGAAAGGGTCGCGGCGTGGGTATCGAGGTTCGCCTGGCTGCGGGACAGCAGCGCCACGTCGAATCCATGAGAGCCGAAGGTGCGGGCGATGGCGAGACCCATGCCGGGGCCGGCGCCGACAACAGTGATGGTGGGCACGAAGAGAACTCCTTCAGAAGACGGCCTCTGCCCTGGATGGGACAAGAAGCCAGCGGTTACCAATGGTTCCTTGGTAACTTTGAGTAACCACCTCTGAGTGGTCAAGAAGGCACTTTCGAGTGCCGTGGTTCTCCGGAGGTAACCATGCAGGCCAACGACGACATCGACCCGATCTGCGGACAGGGCGGAGCCCGGGCTCGCGAGGTCCTCGACCTGGTCTCGGACAAGTGGTCGCTCTACGTCGTGGCCGCCCTGGGTCAGGGCCCGCTGCGGTTCAGTCAGGCCCGCCGGGTCGTGGCCGGGATCAGCCAGCGCATGCTCACGGTGACCCTGCGCCGCCTCGAGCGTGACGGGCTGGTCTCACGCACCGTGAACCCCACGGTGCCGCCGCAGGTCACCTACTCGCTGACCGAGACCGGACACGGTCTTCGCCTGGCCGTCCAGCCGTTGATCGACTGGGCTTCGGCCACCGTCGACGACATCGACGCCGCCCGGGCGGCCTACGACGCCCGGACCGCAGAGCAGGCATGACCCCAGCTGTCGTGGATTGCCACAAATCGACGCCACGCGCCGCACGGTCGGTCCGCGACCCGGTGGCCGCCCCACCCGCTCCGCGCTATCATCGATTTGCACCCGGAAATCGACGAAAGGCTGGGTGGTTGTGGTGAAGGACGCAGCAAGCGTGGAGGCCCGCTACCTGCGAGGAGACCTCGACTTCGAGGACGCCCTGCGCGAAGTGACCGGCGCCGACATCGGCCGCGACGACCTCGTCCAGATCCTGCACAGCCTCGACTCCCGCAACCCGGGCACCCCCGCACTGTCCGAGCACGACGCTCAGGTGCTCGCCGACGCCGGGTTCACCGCCGATCCCGCCACCGCCACGGCGGCCCGGGTGGACCGCGACATCCGCATGCTGAAGCTGGTCGGGACCTCCCTGTCGATCACCGACGCCGCGGCGCGCCTGGGTGTCACCCCCGCCCGGGTCCGGCAACGCATCGCGACCGGCACCCTGTGGGCGTTCGACTCGGGCCGCAACCGCCTGCTGCCCCCGGCCCAGTTCACCGACACCGGAGCGGTGCCGCACCTCGAGAAGGTGCTCCCGCTGCTCGCGAAGGACCTGCACCCGCTGACGGTGCAGGCGCTGCTGACCCGCCCGCAGCCGTCGCTGATCGTCGACGGTCGCCCGGTGTCGATCGTGACGTGGCTGAACGGCAGTGCCGGCTCCGCCGCCGACCTCGCACCGGTCACCGACGTGCTCACCGCGGCCGAGTGGGAATCGGCGTAGATGGGGGCGATGCTCCCGCCACCCCCGCCGGTCCCCGAACTCCGCGCGGCGGGACTGCTCCCCAGGGAGGTCGTCGAGTGGCAACCGACCGAGCTGACGTGGCGGGTGCACCGCACCGCCGGGCTGCACGTCCTGCCGTGGAACGAGCTGCGCACGTTCGGGCCGATCCTGCGGTTCGACCACCACCCGGTCCCGCGCGGCGCGCATCCCGACCACGGCGTCTGGTACGGCGCATCCAGTCCCCGTGGTGCGCTGGCCGAAGCGTTCCAGTCGGCGCGGGTCATCGACCGACACCGGGGTGACCCGTATCTGACGGGACTGCGGTTCACCCGTCCCCTGCGGCTGCTCGACGTGGCCGGAATCGGCGGCGGCGCCTGGGCTACCCGCGTCGGCGGCAACCACGCCCTCGACTCGGCACCCCACGGTCTCTCACAGCACTGGGCGCGCACCATCCACTGCGCCCACGCCGCCCTCGACGGGATCATCTACCGGGGCCGGTTCGCGGGCAGCACGTCTGTCGCCGTCGTCGAACGCGCCGCCGACGCGTTCCCCCCGCGGCCGGAACTGTCGCTGCCCCTGGCGCATCCGGCCCTGGCCGGCGCCGTCGACACCTCCGCCCACGAACTCGGCTACACCATCGCCTGAGCGCTGCCTGTGGCACGATCTGTAATGAATTCCGTTGCGCCACCGAATAACCTGATGGGCGTTGTACGTCCCATTTCTCACGTTTGATGTCCAAGGGGTTTCATGTCCACGGGGAGGAAGTCATGAAGAACGAGAATGTGCGTCGAATGTTCACTGCGGTGCTCGCGACTGTCGGTCTGACCACCGGCGTCGCGGTGGGTGGAGGCGCTGTCGCGAATGCGGAGCCCGCGCCGCCGACGTCTACGACGATGACGTGTTCGAGTGCGAATCCGCTCTTCTGGGCGCCGGCGTTCACGTGGAACGTACGCGCCGCGTCGGGGGCGGCGGCGCCAAACGACGGGCCACTCGAGCCGGCGATCCTGCTCAGCGGCGGTAACGAACTGCCCATACCCACCTCGTTCGAGTTCGGGGTGAACTGGTACGGCACACGGGTGCTCGTCGACTGGCACAACCAGACGACCGGCGCGTCCGGCCGCAGCGTCAGCGACGAACCGGCCCTGCAGCAGTATCCGGGCATCCCCATCAACCGCACCTGGACCGGGACCGGGACGGTGGACTTCACCGTCACCGTGCAGACCGGCGCGGGATGGTGGTTCGTCAACCCGCAGAACGCCGTCTGCCGGGGGACCATCTCGGTCGTGCCCATGGACTGATCCTGGGTCCAGGTGGGAACCGGGCAGCAACAATCAATTACCTGTAGCTGCCGGTCAGCGGCCTCCTCGGCTCCGGAGCCGAGGAGGCCGCTGCGGTCGCGCATGACCTTTGGCGATGGCCCACCTCTTGTGCATGTCTCTCAATCGCGAACGCCGGTGGCGCGTTTGATGATCGCGTCGAAGGCGCGGTCGGGCAGTAACCATTTCGCGAAGATCAACGGCTTGGCTCCGAATCCGACGGTGTAACGGGTCTTGGGGCGGCGCGCAGTGACGGCCTTGCCGATCGTGTCGGCGATCACCTGCGGTGGCGAGTTACGTTTGGCGTTGGCGTCGGAGCCGAGCAAGGTGGCCACGGCTCGGGCCTGGACGGAGTAGGCGGTGTCGCCGGAGACTTTGCGCAGGTGCTCGGCGGCGATGCCGCCCCATTCGGTAGCGATACCGCCCGGCTCGATCACCACGACGTCGACCCCGAAAGGCCGCACCTCGAGGCGCAGGCAGTCGCTGAGTCCTTCCAGGGCGAATTTGGTGCCGTGGTACCAGCCCCCGAGGGGTGTGTAGATCTTGCCGCCCATGGAGGTGATGTTGACGATGGTGCCGCTTCCCTGGGCACGCATGTGCGGCAGGACCAACTGGGTCAGGCGCGCGGCGCCGAACACATTGACCTCGAACTGGTGGCGGGCCTCACCCAAGGGCACGTCCTCGATCGCGCCGTAGGAGCCATATCCGGCGTTGTTGACCAGCACGTCGATGCGGCCGGTCTCGGCGATGATCCGGTCGATTCCTGCGGTCGCCGACGGGTCGTCGGTGACGTCCATCGCCAGCGGTCGGATGCCGTGGTCCGTGAGTTTCTGCAAGCGGTCGGTGCGCCGCGCCGCGCCGTAGACGGTGTAGCCGAGGTCGGCCAGTGTGCGTGCGGTGGCTTCGCCGATACCGGAGGAGGCGCCGGTGACGAGCGCTGTCTTGGTTGTCATATCGCCCCACTACGACACCGAACCGACGTTCGTGTCCTCTTCTGAGCCGTCGCCACCGGAACCCGACCTCACTGCGAATCGGACTGACCGAAGCGCGCCAGCAGGCGGTCGATCGCGCTGCAGTCCTGCAGGAACCGGCGGCGCTCGGGGTCGGCGGCGACGTCACGCAGCATCGCGTCGCCGCCGTCGACGTGCTCGGCGGACAGGATCGCCGACCACACCATCAGATCCGTCGATGTGAATGCCTCGACCCCCTCGCGCAGCGCCGCCGCGAGGGTGTTCCGGTCGCGTTCATCGAGTTTGTCGTGGACCAACGCGATCATCTCCGTGGCCACCGAGGCGTGCGCGCACTCGTCGCGGCGGTGCAGCGCGACCGTCGCCTGGTGCACCGGCTGAATGCTGTGGTCGTTCGCGATCAGGGCCAGATAGTCGCCGATCGAGGTCTCCGCGACCGTTTCGTACGCCAGCGTCGTCAACGCGGCGTCGCGTGGAGTCTCCGCCCGCGCCACCGCATCGCGGTGCCCGCGCACCATCGCAGTCGGGGGCAGTGTGCCCTCACCCAGTGCCCAGCCGCGCCGGCGCCGGGTCAGTGCGGACGCGTTGAGGTGCATCAGCGTGTGGTACTCCTCGTCGACCATCGCCTGGACCACCGCCGCCCGCGCGGTGTCGGAGAAGCCGGTGTCGAACGCATCCCGGAACAGCAGGCCGAAGCCCGGAGTCACCACGTCCTGTTCGACGTCGATCACGCTCCGGTTGTAGGAGATCCACGCCCACGCCCGAATCCGGTCTCGGACGTCCTCGCCCTGCTTCTCGTACGCCGGGTGGCCGGCGAACGGCAGCAGGGCCTCCGGGTAGTCGATGCGATCGGCGTCGAACAGCTCGTCCATCGTCGGTCCCTCGAGCTCGGGTTCGGTGCGCCGCACCGTCGCCCGGCGCGGCCAGCTGCGCACCAGACCGCGGATCACCGCCGTCTCCACCGGGTCGGTGGGATCGTGCTCGGGTAGGCGGCCGGTCACCGGGGCAGTCCTTCGAACAGGCCCGCGCACAGGTCGGCGTAGCCCCGGGCCCGATCGCCGAGGGGCGTGGCGGCGTCGGCGAGCATCTCCGCGAACGCGCTTGCATCGGCGGCGCAGGCGTCCGACATCCGGGACACCGCCAGCGCCAACGCCTCCCGCGCCGCCGGCGCGTACGGGTTCGCGGTCTGGACGTCCCGGTACACCTCGGGTGTGCCGCGGGCGATCCTGGCGAGCAGCGCGGACAGGGCGGTGAACGGGGGCGGGGCGAGGGCCGCGGTCTCGTCCGCGTCGACATCGAGATCCGCCAGGGCCAGCCCGAACGCCAGCACCGCCGCGTGGGTGAGCGCCTGCATCGCCGCGCACATCCGGTCGTGCCGGTCCGCGGTCGTCACCCGCACCCGTGCACCCCAACCGCGGATCTCGGCGACCACCGCGTCCGCGGCGGCCCCGTCGCGGTGGATCACCGCCGCCACCGCGCGGCCGGGCAACCCCAGTGCCGGCGCGAACATCGGGTTCACCCCGACCACCGCGGCCGCGACCTGCGCCCCGGCAACCGCCTCCGCGAACCTCGATTTCACCGACAGGGTCTCGACCAGCACGGCATCCGGCCGCAGCATCGGTCCCACCGTCGCGACCGCGGTCAGCGCCACGCCTTCCGGCACCGCCAGCACCACCACATCGGCGCTATCGATCAGTTCCGTCAATTCGCCCTCGGGACAGCGTATGTCGATGCCGGACGCGACGTCCGCGACGGTCACCGCGGCACCGGATCCACGCCACCTGTCGACGAGCATCGCGCCGACCGCGCCCGCACCACCGGCCACGACGACCGATCGCGGCATCCCGGTGGCCGGTGTGGTCACGGCTCGCTCTCACCGGCCATGGACAGGCAGCGCCGCATAGACAGTGCCTTGACCATCGTTTCCTCGAACTCCTCGTCCGGGTCGGACAACGCGACGATCGCCCCGCCGACACCGAAGGTCACCGAGTCACCGGCCGCGACCATCGTGCGGATCACGATCGACAGGTCGGCGGTGCCGGTCAGCGAGAAGTAGCCGATCGCGCCGGAGTACACGCCACGCGGGCCGGCCTCGAGCTTGTCGATGATCTCCATCGTCCGCACCTTCGGCGCCCCCGTCATCGAACCGCCGGGGAACGCCGCCCGCACGCAGTCCACCGCCGACTGGTCCTCCCGTAACCGTCCGCGCACCGTCGACACCAGCTGGTGCACCGGCGCGTACGTCTCGACGTCGAACAGCAAGGGCACGTGCACCGATCCCGGCACGCACACCCGGGACAGGTCGTTGCGCACCAGGTCGACGATCATCAGGTTCTCCGCGCGGTCCTTCTCGCTCAGCAGCAGATCACGCCGCAACGCCAGGTCCCGGTCCGGGTCGTCGGACCGCGGCCGGGTGCCCTTGATCGGCTTCGACTCGACGGTCCGGTCCGCGTGTACGCGCAGGAACCGCTCCGGGGACGCGCTGAGCACCGACAGTCCGGTGAACTGCAGCAGCGCGCTGTAGGGCACCGGGCTGATCTCCCGCAGGCAGGCGTACCCGGCCAGCGGGTCGAGCCGTTGGTGCACCGTCGCGGCGTTCGTCAGGCACACCTCGTAGGACTCGCCGGAGCGAATCTCCGCGAGACAGTGCTCGATCAGCCGCAGGTACGTCTGCTGGTCGTGCCGAAACGTCATCGGCACGTCCGCGTGGTGGGGCACCAGCGGGGGAGCGGTCGCCGCCGCCGACCCGGCGCCGTCCTCGAGCTCCCGGAGCGCGGCCGCCGTCTCCTGCATCCAGCGCGTGGTGGCCGGATCGTCGGGCCCGTCGGCGAGCTCGAGCGCGAGCAGGTGACAGCAGCCGGCCGTGTGGTCGATCACGAGGGCCCGATCCGCGAACACCAACGCCGCGTCCGGCTGCTCGGACGCGTGAGCCAGCTGTCCGCCCGTGTCCGCCTTCAACTCGTAACCCAGGTACCCCACATAGCCGAGGCAGAAGCCGAACGGCAGGTCCGACCGCGGCGCGACCGCGCGTGCACGCAACTGCTCGTCGAGGTAGTCGAACAGGGGGCTGCGAATCTCGTGCGAGGACCCGTCGGACCGGGACACCCGTACCGTCGTCTCCGGCACCCGGTACGTGACGTACTCCGCCCGCGGGCCCGCACAGTTGCCCATCACCGAGAACCGGCCGTCCGCCGCGGTCGCCGCGGACCCGTCCAGCCAGTACCCGTTCGGTCCGCCCGCGAACAGCCGCTCGTACACCGCCTGCGGGTCGACCGCGCGATCGACCCGCGCGGTCCGCACCCGGTACCGGTGCGCCGGCTCCTCGGCGGCCACCGGTGCCGCGGGTGGAGCGGGACGACGGGACCGCACCGGCGTCGACGACACGAAGTTCTCCACCAGTTCGCGGCCGTACTCGGTGCAGATCGACTCCGGGTGGAACTGCACCCCCCACAACGGGCGCTCGCGGTGCCGCACCGCCATCAGCACCCCGTCATCGGCCCACGCCTGCGCCTCCAGATCGGCGGGCAGGTCCTCCACGGCCAGCGAGTGGTACCGCACCGCCCGGAACGGGGAGGGGATGCCGGCGAACAGGCCCCGGCCGTCGTGCCGCACCGCGCTGAGCCGACCGTGTCGCGGCTCCGGTGCCGGGACCACGCCGCCCCCGAACAGGTGACAGAGTCCCTGATGTCCCAGGCACACCCCGAGCACCGGCAGCCCGCTCTCCGTCAGCGCCTGTTTGCTGATCCCGAAGTCCCGAACACGGTCGGGTCGTCCCGGACCGGGCGAGATCACGATGTTGTCGTAGTCGGCCAGCCGCACCGACGCCCAGGGCGTGTCGTTCGTGACCACCGTCGGGGTGCACCCGTTGACCTCCGTCAACAAGGCGTACAGGTTGTAGGTGAACGAGTCGTAGTTGTCGATCAGCAGCGTCCGCACGGTGCCCCCTCAGTTCGCCTCGTCCTCCGCCGTCGGCACCGCGATGATCTGGTCCTCGACCCGACAGGTCTCGGCGATCAGCAGGTCGTACACGTCGTGCAGGAACTGCGGGGACAGGTCGTGGTCGAGCGCGTACGAGTGCGCGTGCTCGTGCACCGCCCCGACCCGACGCGGCTGCATCATCGGGATCGCGTGCCGGCGTTTGACCAGGGCGATTCGGCTGCAGATCTCGATCCGGGCACGGATGTCGTCGAGGAGCCGGTCGTCGATGCCGTCCAACTCCGCGCGGAGGCCCTCGAGCTCGTGCCCTCTCGGATCCCGGCGCTCAGGCTCGGGTACCTCGGTGCTGATGCTGCCGATCCGGGTGCTGCCGGTCGAATCGTCCATGCTCGGTACCACCTTGAACTGTCCGAAACTGTGTCCCCGACTTGCCCTTCATGGTCCCACCGTCGCGGGGTCCGGCAATACGGTTCGCCGATGTTCGCAGGTCACGATTGATCAACGGCGGCCGCGCTGCCCGGGGCCAGTTCCACCGCGCGCAGCCCCGCCGCCTCGGCCCGCCGCACGAACTCGCCGCCCGGACCGTGGAACCGGCGCGGCCGCACCGCGTCGAAACCGATCGGCCACAACGTCCCGAAGTGCACCGGCACCGAGGTGCCCGCCGACACCAGTTCCGCCGCCCGTGCCGCCGCCTCCGGATCCATGTGCCCGGGACCCAGATTCGGCCCCCACCCGCCGACCGGCAGCAGGGCCACGTCACAACGCGGCACCCAGTCCGCCATCGCCGGGTCCAGCGCGGTGTCCCCGGCGAAGTAGGTGGTCGCCGAGCCCGTCACCACGTATCCCACCGCCTGAGCCCGCGCCCCGCGCGGCCACCGCCTGCCGTCGTGATCGGCGGGCACCGCCCGCACCGTCACGTCGCCGATGACCGTCTCGTCCCCGGCGCCCAGCTCGATCAGCCGGTCGCCGAACCGGCGCAGGCCGGCGAACGCGTCGACCGCACCGCGCGGCACCACGATGGGTGTCTCACCGTCGAGCAGCAGCAACGACGGAATGTGGGTGTGGTCGGCATGCAGGTGCGAGAGCAGCACCGCGTCCGGCCGGGGAAGCTCCACGAGGGGGTCCGGGCCCCGGCGCCGACGCAGGTGGCCCACCCGAGCGGTGAGGACCGGATCGGTCAGGACCGTCGTCGCGCCGTCGGTGATCGACACCGTCGCGTGACCCAGCCATTCGACACGCACCGGGTCCCGGTCAGCGCCCGTCACGGGAGAACACCATCGACTCGTCCGCCAGCGACCCGAAACGCAGCGCCACGATGTCGAGCGGATAGTTCTGATGCAGCCGCCACGGCGTCCGCCCACCCTGTCGAGGGAACCGGTGGATGCCCCGCCGGACATAGCCGGAACTGAAGTCGATCGCGGGCAGCCGCGGCATCGCCGGGTCGGAGTTGCGTGGCGTGCACTGCCGGTAGCCCCTCTCGTCCATGTACTCCAGCAGCCGACACACGTAGTCGCACGTCAGATCGCACTTGAGCGTCCACGACGCGTTCGTGTAGCCGATGCAGAAGGCCAGATTCGGCACCCCCTCGATCATCATGCCCTTGTAGGCCAACATCTTCGACAGATCCACCGCGGCCCCGTCCACCGACAGCGCCATCCCGCCGAGTGGCAGCAGTTCGAGCCCCGTCGCCGTCACCACCACATCGGCGGGCAGCTCCGCACCCGACGTCAGCTGGATCCCGGTGGGAGTGAACGACTCCACTGCGTCGGTGACCACCGTGGCCGCCCCCGAGCGAATCGCCGAGAACAGGTCACCGTCGGGCACGAAGCACATCCGCTGATCCCACGGGTCGTACCGCGGGGTGAAGTGCCGTAGGTCGTACGTCGCCCCCAGCTGTGTGCGGACGCCCTTGTGCAGCAGGCGCTTCACCAGTTCCGGCCGCCGCCGGCTCAGCTCGAAGAACACCATGAAACGCAGCACGTTCTTCCACCGAATGAGCTGGTACACCCACCGCGCGGGCAGGGCCCTGCCCAGCGTCCGCGCCAGCGCATCACGCGACGGCAGCGACAGCACGTAGCTGGGCGAGCGCTGCAGCATCGTCACATGGGCCGCGGTTGCGGCCATCGCAGGCACCAGCGTCACGGCGGTGGCGCCGCTTCCGATGACCACGACCCGTTTGCCCGAGTAATCGAACTCGGTGTCCCAGTGCTGCGGGTCCAGGATCTGCCCGCCGAACGTGTCGACACCGGCGAACTCGGGACGATAGCCGTGCCCGTAGTCGTAGTAGCCGCTGCAGACGAACAGGAAACCGCAGGTGATCTGCACGCGATCGCCGCCCCGGTCCGCGGTCACCGTCCACCGGGCCTCGTCCGAACTCCACCGGGCCTCGACCACCCGGTGCCCGAACCGGATCCAGCGCGCCACGTCGTACTCGGCCGCCGTCTCCCGCACGTAGTCCAGGATCGACGGCCCGTCCGCGATCGCCTTCGCGCCTCGCCACGGCCGGAACGCGTAGCCGAGGGTGTACATGTCGGAGTCCGATCGCACCCCCGGATACCGGAACTGGTCCCACGTGCCGCCCATGCGGTCCCGCGCCTCGAGAATCGCCACCGTCGCGGCCGGGCGGCTCCGCCGCAGGTGACACGCCGCCCCGATACCGGACAGCCCTGCTCCCACGATCAGCACATCGACGTGTTCGGTTGACATGTCAGTCACCACCGGTGGGGGGTTCGTCGTGCCTCGACAGTATCACCGCACTTCACCCCTACGATCCGTAGCAAAGGGAGGTACGTCGATGCGCGTTGTGGGATCCGTCGCCCGGTCCGCCACCGAATTCCTGGTCCTGTGGCTGATCTCGGCCCTGGCACTCGTGCTCACCGACCTCGTGCTCCCGGGCGTCCGCCTCGACGCCGTGCCGGGCGGCGGATGGTTCGCGACGGTACCCGCGGCCCTGGCGCTGGCGTTGGTGTTCGGCATCCTGTCGGTGATCCTGTGGCCGCTGCTGGTGCGGGCCATGCTGTGGGCGGGCCCGGCACTGCTGTTCATCGGAGCCTTCGCCGGGAACTGGCTGATCATGATGCTCGCGGTGAGGCTGGTTCCGCTCGCAACCGTCGACCGGGCCCGCGACCTGCTCGCGCTGTCGGTGGTGCTGTCGCTCGTCGGCTCCGCCGTCGCGGGCGCGATGGCGGCCCGCCGCGACGACACCTACCGGATGATGCTGGTGCGGCGCAACCGGTCCCGGCTGCGTCGCACCGGACAGTCCGCCCCCGTCGACACGGAAGGCCCGGGGCTGCTCTGCATTCAGATCGACGGGCTCGGCCACGGCGTACTGCAACGCGCGATCCGGGACGGCATCGTCCCCGTGCTCGCCGATCTCGTGCGGGACCGCTCGCACCTTCTGGTGCCGTGGCACACCGACTGGAGCAGCCAGACCGGCGCCAGCCAACTCGGAATCCTGCACGGCGACAACCACAACGTCCCCGCGTTCCGCTGGTACGACAAGACCCGCGACGCCGTCGCCGTGTTCAGCAACCCCGCCGACAATGCCGCCCGCGAAACCGAACGCGCGCACCGCGACGGGCTGCTCAGCGGCGGTCGCGGCGCCAGCCGCGGCAACCTGTTCACCGGCGGCGCCGAGGACAACGTGCTCGTCGTCAGCCGGATGCGCGGCGCCCGGATGGGTGGCGGCGCGGCCGGTTACGCCCACTACTTCGCCGATCCGGCCAGCGCCCTGCGCACCAGTATCCGGCTCGTCGCCGAGGTGCTCCGGGAGATCCGCCAGGCCTACGGGCAACGCCGCGCCGACGTCACGCCCCGGATCCGCCGCGGCGGCCTGTACCCGCTGGTCCGCGCGTTCACCACCGTCGTCGAGACCGACGTCGTGGTCTCCGCCGTCATCGGCGACCTGATCGCCGGGCGTGGGGCGGTGTACGTCGACCTGGTCGGATACGACGAGGTCTCCCACCACTCCGGCGTCGAACGACCCGAAACCCGCGACGTTCTGCGCAAACTCGACGCCGAGATCGGCATGATCGTCGCCGTCGCCGCCCAGGCCCGGCGGCCGTACCGGATCGTCGTGCTCTCCGATCACGGGCAGAGCCAGGGCGCCACCTTCAGCCAGCGGTACGGCGAGGCCCTCGAGGATCTCGTGCTGCGGGCCTGCGGCGAGCAACCCGGGACACCACCGCCCTCGCAGCCACGACCGGGCCACCACGTGCACGCGGCGACGACGGGCACCCGCGGGCGCGGTGCGGAGGGACTCGGGTACGCCGAAGCGAGCCTGCGCACGACCGCGGTCGACACGACCGCACCGGGGGAGCCCGGCAAACCGGTGGTCCTGGCCTCCGGGAATCTCGGACTGGTCAGCTTCCCCCGGGTTCCCGGCCGCGCGACCCTGACGTGGATCGACGAGCACCATCCGGGACTCCTGCCCGCGCTGACCGGGCATCCCGGCATCGGGTTCGTGCTCGTGGCCCGCGAGGGCGGCGGCTCCGTCGTCCTCGGCCGCGACGGCAGCGTCGACGTCGAGTCCGGCGAGGTGACGGGCCGGGATCCGCTGGCCGACTTCGGTCCCTGCACCCTCTCCCGGATCCGCCGCACCGACAGTTTCGACAATGTCGCCGACCTGATGATCAACGGACGGTACTGGCCCGACACCGACGAGGTCGCCGCCTTCGAGGAACAGGTCGGCTCGCACGGCGGTCTCGGCGGCCCGCAGACCACCCCGTTCCTGCTCTACCCGTCCGACCTGCCCGCGCCGCCGCAGCCGCTGCACGGCGCCGAGGCGGTGCACCGGGTCCTCGTCGGGTGGCGTGACCAGGGCTGAGAGGTTTGTGCGTGAGGACGACGGGTCTTACGGTGTAACCATGCGCCTGCGGGCCAGGACGTGCGCGGCACTCGGGGCCCTCGCCGTGGCCGGCGGGGTGTTGACCGCCGTCCCCGCCGCGGCGGTCCCGGAGATCGGGTGTGCCTGGCAGTTCATGTCGAACTCCACGGCGCTGAACATCGCGTTCCCCGACGCCAACGCCACCTATTGGGTGCTGCCGTACGCGCTCGTCGACGGTGACCGGATCAACCTGAGCGGCTGGTACCCCTACGCCCGGTACATGTCGCTGAACACGTACGGCACGAACTTCGACACCGTGGACACCCTGCGCGACAACCAGATCGCGCCGGATCCCGGCAGCGGCAACCCGTTCGCCGACACCGCGGACGCCGATCTGCCGGCGCCGCAACGTCGTTGGCACGCGAGTGTGGTCACCGGCGCCGCCGATCACGGCAGCAACGAGATCTCCGCGCTGCCCACCGGTTCCGGCGCCCAGCGCGCACCGGTCGGGTTCCTGATCATCCGGGTGTACGTACCGGACGACGCATCGTCACCCACCGGGGGAGTCCCGCTGCCCGAGGTGAGCCTGACTCGCGCCGGCCGCACCGTCGACATCAACACGTGCGCAGCCCCGTTCGACCCCGCGACCGTGACCGCCGGACCGCTCGGTGGCGCCGCGACGACCGCCTTCGACAGCGTGATCGCCTCCGCCGCGGCCGGCGCGTTTCCCGGTGACGTCCCCGAGGCGACGTTCGTCAACCCGGCCAGTACGTCCGGGTTGTTTCCCAACGGCGACAACAAGTATGTCGGCGCGGGACTGACGTATCAGCCGGGCCGGATCGTGGTGGTCCGCGGCCGCGCCCCCACCTTCCCCGACACCCGCGCCGGGGTGCCCGCGGCCGAACCCGGCACCGATGTCCGGTACTGGTCGATGTGCCAGAACGACCTGGTCTCGCCGTACCCGGTGGTCGCGTGTGCCGCGGATTTCCAGACCCGCGTGGATGATTCGGGGTTCTACACCTACGTCCTCGCCGCGCCGGGCGACCTACCGAGCGAAGCCGCCTCCGATCCGGGGGTGACCGTGCTGCCATGGGGTTCGACGGACGTCGCGAAGAAGGTGCTGTTCCTGCGACACATGCTGCCGAGCAGCCGGTTCTATCCGCATTCGGTGCAGGCGTCACAGGACCGGCACACCGCCCCGGCGACCACGATGGACGACTACTATCCGCGGGCCACGTACTGCGCCGCGCAGACGTACCGATCCGGCGGATGGCGGTCCTGCTTCGACGCGACGTGACCAGGGAACGCCGGCATGCCCGGTTGTCCGAACCGGGCATGCCGGGAGGGGCCGAGGGTGTTTGCGCGGAGTCCGTCGGAGGCATACTTGTCACGTGCCGGTGCCGACGCCCGCTCTTCCCGTCCCGCGCGGACCCATCTCGTGCGAGATCATCAGCGCCTTGTCCGATTCGCCGCAGTCGATGCGGCGACCGCCCCCACTCGGGCACGCGGACCCGCTCGGCGGAGACGTACAGCTCGCGCTACACGTCTGTTACGAACTGCACTATCGAGGGTTTCGCGGAGTCGACCCCGACTGGGAATGGGATCCCGAGCTGATCCGGGCGCGCAGCGCCATGGAACGTGCGTTCCTGGCGCGCGTGCGCGCCGAGATCCCCGGCGGCGCGGACGTCGAGGGTGCGCTCGACGAGGTCGCGGCGGACACACCCGAATCGGGAGGCGTCAGCGCCCACCTGGAACGAGCGGGCACCTGGGATGAAATGCGCGAGTATTTCGTGCACCGGTCGATCTACCAACTCAAGGAGGCAGACCCACAGGCCTGGGTGATTCCGCGACTGCGAGAGGGCGCAAAGTGCGCGCTGGTGGCGGTGGAGTTCGACGAGTTCGGCGCCGGCCACCCGGAGCGCGTGCACTCCACCCTGTTCGAGAACCTGCTACGCGCCGCGGACCTGCACACCGGGTACCTCGGCTACCTGGACTGCGTGCCACCCGAGACGCTTGCGACGGTGAACCTGACGTCACTGTGCGGGCTCCGTCGCGGATTGCGGGGCGCCCTCGTCGGGCAGTTCGCGGCCGCCGAGATCTCGACCCCTCCCAGCGCGCGCCGCCTCGTCGCCGCCCTCGAGCGGATGCACGCGCCTGCGCCGTGTATCCATTTCTACGCGGAACACGTCGAGGCGGACGCCGTACACGAACAGGTTCTCCGGACCGATGTGGTCGGGGGAATGCTCGAACAGGAGCCCGAACTGGCGGCGGACGTCGTGTTCGGGATTCAGGCCGCCGCACTTCTCGACAGTCGCCTCACCGACCTACTGCTGTCCAGCTGGCGCCACGGCGTGAGCTCACTGCTCGCCGTCGGCCGCCGGCCCGAACCCGCCGTCTCCCACTGAGCGGCGACGCAGGGACCGATGACTGGTGTCGCACAGCGGGAAGATCGTGCTGCGGCGGCATCGGCACACCGCGACGACGAACCGCTCGCACACGATCACCTGACCGTCGGGCCGCGTCAGGCGCACCGGGCCGCGCACCAGCGCGGGACCGCCGGGCACCCGCCGCACGAGCTGCGCGGCAGGCGAGTCCCATGCCGGGGGATCAGGCCGGTCGATCACCACGAATCACCACCAGTCGCTCGGTGACCTGCCCCGGTGCCGTCAGACCGCGGGCCGCCAGATACCCGGCCCTGCTGCGCAGCACCGGTCCGTACGGGATGTCGACCCGGGCCGCGACCTCCGCGCGCAGCCCGGACTCCCGCAGGGCCGCCAGCGTGCCTCCGGGATCCGCGAGTTCCGACTGCACGAGCAGGAGGCGGCCTTCCGGTCGCAGCAGCTGCCGGGCGTGGGCGCACAGCGGCCCGAGGACCGCGCGGCCGTCCGCGCCGGCATCCCACGAGATCGAGCGGCACGGCAGCGTGGGCCCGGGTTCCCGGGCGCCCGGGGCCGGCACGTACGGCGGGTTCGCGAGCACCAGGTCGTAGGGGCCTTCGGCGAGAGCGACGCCCATGCCGCCGCGACGAACCCGGATGTGCAGGCCCCGCAGCATCCCGTTCGCACGCGCGGACAGCACCGCCCGCGCCGAGACGTCCACCGCTGTCACCTCGGCGGCGCCCAGCGTTGCCGCGGTGAGTGCCAGAGTTCCGCTGCCGGTGCAGAAGTCGAGCACCCGTGTCGTCCGCGGCAGCGGACGCCGACCGAGCACCGCCGCCAGCAGCCAGGTGTCGTCCTGGGGCCGGTAGACACCCGGCAACCGGAGGACCCGCGGCGCAGCACGGCGACCGGCTGCGAGCAACGACGGTCCACAGTCGACCGGCCCGACCGGGTCCGTCGTCCTCGTGAAGGGATGCATGGTGTCTTCACATACCCGGGTGGGGGCGAACCGAAACGCGATACACGTGTTTGAGCCACGCGGCGGGCGGGCACAGCCGTGGTCATGAGGAATTCGATTGCACTGACCATCGCCGCGGCCGGGGTGCTGGCGTTCGCCGGCTGCGGCGACGACGGCAACGACGACAACATGCCGAGCGAGCACACGGGCGGCATGGTCACGAGTGTGGAATCCGGGGTCGACCAGGCCAAGCTGACTGCCTTCGTCGCCTCCTTCCGCACCGGCTATTCGGAACTGGCGGAAGGCCGCAGCGACGAGGACATCGAGAAGATCGTCACCAAATCCTGCGACCAACTCGCGACCGGGGCGTCCAAGGAGGCGGTCACCGTCCAGATCGAGACGCTGGCCGCCAACGGCGACACCAAGCCGACCCCGGAACAGGCGGAGAACATCTACAACCTCGTGTCCCCGGCCTGCCCGTAGTCCCGATCGGTGCTGCCGTCGCGGTCTCGCCTCGGGTACGCCCGGGGACCGGCCGGGGTTTGCTCTGGTCCGGTCTGGGCATACCGTGGCCATGGACGGTCGAAAAGGTCCGGCGACAGTGGTGATGGACTACGAAATCTCGACGGAGTCCGGTTTCCGGCGGTACGTCGAGTCGGTGAGTGCGGCGGTGGGCGCCGCGCACGGCGATGTGCGCTGGCAGTTCTGTGCGTCGGGACCCGCATCGGAGGCATACATCCCGTTGCCCCGTGACGACGCGTTGTTCCCGGGCCGGGAACTGGCGCTGATCTGGCTGGACTCGGGTGGCTGGAGACTCGCGGTCGAGACCCGTTCGGGCGAGGACATGATCACGCTCGGCAGCACCACGGGCGCACCCGTTCCGCATCCCGAATCAGTTGTCGCGCTATGCAATTCGTGCCTTCAGGCGCACAGAAGCCCGCCCTGAACGCGCAGGTCCCGGGCCCGCCGCTCCCGGCAGGGTGTACAGGACTGCCGCAGTGTGGTAGCAAGAGATGCGGTTGAGATGACAGCCGACGCGGTTCGTGTCCGATTCGGGCTCATCGAATTGCCAGTCCCACCTCTCCCGTTTTGGTGGCGAGGTCAGGTTGTCGGCGTGCGAACCATCCCGATTGTTTCTGGGAGGTTCGTCATGCTTGCAACCGCCACACTGGAGCGCCGGTTCGTGGGATCACGGCTCGGACGCGATCCGCTGGCCGAAGACACCAGGATGTCGGCGGGTTGTCACACCGCCGTGGTTATCGTCGTGGGCGATCTGGACGCCGCACTGCTCCCCACATTCCTCGACGTACTCGACCGCGCCCTCACCATCAGTCGCCACTCGGTGGTGATCGATCTGTCTGCCGTGCAGTTTCTCAGCGCGGCGGCGGCACTGGCACTGGGTCCGGCGCGGGAGAGGGCCTGGCTTGATCACCTCGACCTGAGCGTCCTCGTGGAGTCGCGCGGAGTCGAACGCGCACTCGAGGTGACCGGAATGCGCAACCTTGTGCGCTGCGACCCAAAGCGCCGACGGTGAATTTGTTCGCCCGGACTGATTGAGCAGGCGGGCTCGGGGGTAGTCGAGACAAAACGCACTTTCCGAGTCGGCACGTGCGTCAGATCTTCTGATGAGGAATTGGCGATGAATACCAAAATGCAGGTGGGCCTCGCGGTAGGGGCCGGATATCTGTTGGGCCGGACGCGCCGGATGAAGACCGCGCTCATGCTCGCCGGCGCGGGTCTGACCGGTCGGTTCCCGGCCGCGCCGAGAGATCTTCTGGAACGGGGTGGCAAGGCCCTCGCCGCCTCACCGGAGGTCGCGAAACTGGGGAAGTCGATCCGAGGTGAGCTGCTGACCGCCGCGAAGACGGCGGCGACGACGGCGGCCAGCGGCCGGATCGATGCACTCAGCAACCGGCTCCAGTCCGGCGGTAAGGGAGTCGTCGAGGGTGGAGAAGATCTGCTCGAGGGCGTCGGCGAGGGCGTCGGCGAGGTCGTGACGGGAAAGAAGCGCAGGCGCGCGGAGCCGGAACCCGAGCCGGAGAACGAATACGACGAGGAGGACGAGGAGTACGACGAGGACGAGGAGGAGCCGGAGGAGGAAGAGGCGCCCCGAGCACGGAAGCGTCCCGCCGCGAGGCGCCGGAGCGAGGAGGGTTCGTCTCGGTCCACCCGGTCCCGGTCGTCCGCCAAGGCAGACGACGACGAGGACGAGGCTCCGGCACGGCCCAGGAAGACACGTGCGCCGGCATCGAGTGACACCGCGCCGGTACGCCGGACCCGGAAGTGATCACGATGACTGACAAATCCAACGGCGAGACGAGCCGTGGCACCTCGGAGGAGTTGTCGCCACTGCAGGAGTCGGTGCAGCGACTGGTTTCCACCGTGACCGACAAGGCGGTGTCGACGCTGTCGAACAAGGTGCTCGACGCGACCGGGCGGCTCAACGACTACGCCGCTCAGGAAGGCGGTCCCGGCCTGCTCGCGGCCGTCACCGGCGCCGAGAAGCTCGGCGAAGGCAAGTCGCCGGTCAAGGCCGCGATGGGCGCGGGGATGGCCGCGGTGAAACAGGGAGTGAAGGACAAGCTGTCCGCAATCAAGGATGCGTTCACCGGCGGCAAGGGCAAGGGTAAGGGCAAAGGCAAGAAGATCATCAACATCGTGGAGTCCATCGATGTCGGCGTTCCGGTGCAGGTCGCGTACGACCAGTGGACGCTGTTCGGAGAATTTCCCCAGTTCATGAAGAAGCTCGAGAAGGTCGAGCAGGTGTCGGACGAGAAGCTGAGCTGGAAGGCGCAGGTCTTCTGGTCTCATCGAACCTGGGAGTCGACGATCGTCGAGCAAGTTCCCGGCGAACGTATCGTGTGGCGGTCCAAGGGCGCCAAGGGTTTCGTCGACGGTGCGGTGACCTTCCACGAGCTCACGCCCGACCTCACCCGCATCCTCGTCGTCCTCGAGTATCACCCGCAGGGGTTCTTCGAGAAGACGGGCAACATCTGGCGGGCGCAGGGAAGGCGAATGCGCCTCGAACTCAAGCACTTCCAGCGTCACGTCATGACCCAGACCATCCTTCACCAAGAAGAAGTGGAGGGATGGCCGGGCGAAATTCGCGACGGCAAGGTCGTCGAACCCGAGGAGGAACCCGAGGAAGGCGAGGAACCCGGCGAACCCGAAGCCGAGGAGGGCGAGGAGACGGGGGAGCGAGGTTCCGGTGAGCGCGAAGAGGGCGAAGGCGAAGAGGACGAATACGAGGAGGAGGACGAGGAGTCCGAACCTCCGCAGAAGACACCGCGACGCCGCCAGGCCGGCCGTACCCGTAAGGAAGCGGCAGCGAGCGGGCCGCGCCGAAAGCAAGGAGCACGTACATGACCACCGCCATACAACCCGCAGGTAGCTCCGGAGGGGTCGCGGGGCGTCCCAATTCGAGCGGCCTCGCCGACGTCATCGACACGATCCTCGACAAGGGACTCGTCATCGACGCGTACGTGCGGCTTTCGCTGGTCGGCATCGAGCTGGTGACCATCGACGCACGCATCGTCGTCGCGAGCGTCGACACCTATCTCCGGTTCGCCGAGGCCGTGAACCGGCTCGAGATCTCCGGAAGCCAGCCGAAGGGCCTGACCGACATCGTCGGCAGCGTGACCGAATCCGGCGCGAAGGGGAAGACGAAGGGCGCCATCGAGGCCGCAGGCGAGAAGCTCGGCCAGTTCCTCGCCGGCGACGAGGCTCCCGAGCGCGAAGGCGCGTCGCGGAAGTCCAGCCGAGGTGATCGGTGATGTCTGCCGAGCAGACCACGGACAAGACCGAAACCAGCGGCATCTACGTCTACGGGATAGTTCCTGCCGACGTGGAAGCCGAGAACGACGCCGTCGGAGTGGTGGATTCCGACATCAGCGTCGTCAAGGAGGGCGACATCGCTGCGCTCGTGAGTGAACTGTCGGTCGACCGCCCACTCGGGGAACCGGAGGACCTGCGGGCACACGCCCGCGTGCTGGACGGAACCTCGCGCGTCGCGCCGATCCTGCCGCTGCGGTTCGGCGCGGTTCTCACCGACACCGATGCGGTGAAACAGGAGTTGTTGTCGGCCCACGCGGACGAGTTCGCGGCGGCCCTCGCGGAACTCGAGGGCAAGGCCCAGTACGTGGTGAAGGGCCGCTACGTCGAGCACGCCGTCCTGCGGGAGGTGATCGCCGAGAACGACGAGGCCGCCCGGCTGCGGGACGCGATCAGCGGCACGTCCGAGGATGCCACCCGGGACGCGCGCATGGCGCTCGGCGAGCTCGTCACCAACGCGATCTCCGCCAAACGCGATGAAGACACCCGCAGGGCGGTCGAAGCGCTCGACGAGCTGTCCGCCGCCGTCAACATCCGCGAACCCACGCACGAAAGGGAGGCCGTTCACGTTGCACTCCTCGTCGACGTCGGCCGGCAGGAGGAACTCGAAGAAGCTGTGGGGAAGCTCGCGGACGAATGGGAGAACCGCGTCGAGATGCGCCTACTCGGACCGCTGGCGCCGTACGACTTCGTCGTCACCGCGGAACCGGCCGACCAGGGCTGAGCCGTGGGGATTCTGTCGTTCATCGCGACTCTGCCGCTGCGACCGGTGACCGGGGTGATCTCGCTCGCCGAACTCATTCAGCGGCAGGTCGAGCAGGAGCTGCATGATCCCGCCCGAGCGCGCCGCGCGCTCGAGGAGCTGGACGAGGCACGCGAGAGGGGCGAGATCACGCCGGAGGAAGAGGAGCAGGCCGAGCAGGCGATCCTCGACCAGCTGACGAGACGTCCGCGGAAGGAGTGAGAGGTCATGGCAGAGGAGGAGCGGCCCCCGCTGCCGGCCCCCGAGATCGCGCAGCTGGCGCTGCGGGACATCACGGAGCTGACGGGCCGAGAACCCCTCGGCGCGACGGCGGTGCTTCCGTCGGACGACGGCTGGACGGTCGAGGTGGAGGTGGTCGAGGACCGGCGCGTGCCCTCGTCCACGGACCTGCTCGCGACCTACGAAGTGGTGCTCGACCTGGATGGCGAACTGCTGTCGTACAAGCGGACCCGCCGGTACACCCGCGGGGTGAGCGACGATCGGAGTGGACTCCCATGACCGTTGTCGGGCCCGGAAACGCGAATCTGCCTCAGTCCGCCGGGGGACCTCACTCCACCAATCTCGGCGACATCCTCGAACGGGTACTCGACAAGGGGCTGGTGATCGCCGGAGACATCCAGGTCAACCTGCTCGACATCGAACTGCTCACCATCAAACTGCGGTTGGTCATCGCCTCGCTCGAAACCGCGAAGGAGGTTGGCATCGACTGGTGGGAGCACGACCCGTGGCTCACCGGCCGAAGCAGCGACCTCGAACTCGAGAATCGGAAGTTGAAGGAGCGGGTTGCCGAACTCGAGTCGGACCACTCGGTGCGCTCGGCGAGCGGGGACGGCAGGCAGCCGGAAGTCGAATCGCGGTCGACACCCGATGACTGACGGAGTGTGGCTGTACGGCATCACCCTGGACGGTGTCGACACGTCGGGCCTCGCCGGCGTGAAAGGAGTCGGCGGCGAACAGGTCCGGACCGTGCGGGCCGGCGGTCTGGTCGCCGTGGTCGGTTCGGTCGATCTCGACGAGTTCGGGGAAGCCGCGTTGCAACGCAACCTCGACGATCTGGACTGGCTGGCGCGCACGGCAAGGGCACACGATGCGGTGGTGGCGGCGCTCCTGCACTGCGGTCCGACGGTGCCGCTGCGGCTGGCGACGCTCTACCACGGCGACGAGCCGATCACCGATCTGCTCGCGGAGCGGAGCGACGAATTCGCCGCCGTGCTGCGCATGGTGACGGATCGCAGCGAATGGGGAGTCAAGGCCTACGGTGACCGCAAGGCGATGGCGGCATCGGCAACAGACGAGGAACGCGAACAACGAGCGGCCGGAACCGGAACCGCCTACCTGCTGCGGCGACGAGCCGAACTCGCCGCACAGGCCGACGTCGAGAAGCGTGCCGCCGCTCACGCGAGCGACATCCACGATCGGCTCTGCCGCGTCGCGGTCCACGGGCGCAGACAGCGGATCACCGACCCGGTCCTCACCGGCCGACACGCGTGGATGATCCACAACGGCACCTATCTGGTGGACACCGCCCGCACCGACGAGTTCGCCGCACTGGTCGCGGAACTCGACGCCGAACACCCCGGCGTCACAGTCGAACTCACGGGGCCGTGGCCCCCGTACTCGTTCACCGGCAACGACCGGGCGGCCCCATGAACGAACCGTTGCCGAACGAGCCGCTGCCGACGGACGAGTACCGCCGCATCGCCCTCGTCGATCTCCTCGACCGCGTGCTCGCGGGCGGTGTCGTGATCTCCGGGGAGATCACCCTGTCGCTCGCCGACATCGACATGGTGCAGATCTCCCTCCGCACGCTCGTTTCCTCGGTGAGTGCACTCCTGCCGGCCCCCGACGATGACTGAGCAGCGACCGGATCGCGACCGCCGGGGACTTCCACGTCGCATCGACGCCGATCCCGAGTCGGTGGAGAAGGGTCTGGTCAGCCTGGTGCTCACGATCGTCGAACTCCTGCGGCAACTGATGGAACGCCAGGCCATCCGCCGGGTAGAGGTCGGTGATCTCAGCGAGGCGCAGATCGAACGGATCGGCACCACCCTCATGCTGCTCGAGGAGAGAATGGCGGAACTACGGGATCATTTCGGGTTGACCGCCGACGACCTGAACATCGACCTCGGGCCACTGGGACCGCTCCTGGCCGACGAGTGATGGCAGCGGGACACCCCGCCCCGTGGTTACCGTCTCAGCGAAAGCATCGCCGCCGCCACCTCGCCGGTGGCCGCATCGGGGATCGCGGTCGCTGCATTCTCTATCACGAGTAGCCGGGCCTCGGGGATCTCCCGCGCGCACGCCTCGCCATTACCGACAGGAAAGAACGGGTTGCGCCTGCCGTGCACCACGAGTGCCGGCATCGCGAGTTCGGGCAGACGTTCTCGCCAGCGCGGCTCGCAGTCGAGCTTGGAGAACACCATTCCCAGCTGATTGGCCATCTGGATCGCGGGGTCGGTGCCCGGCGTGCGGTCCCAGATTCGTTCGGCGGTCACGCGCGCGGCTGCGGGGTCATTGCCAAGGATCTCGGCGCCGGCGGCGGCGAACTCCGCCACGCTGGCGCGGTCGGACCAGTCCGGCTTTGGACGCGCGAACGCCCTGGCCATGGTCGGCCCGTCATGGTCAGGCAGGTCGTCGTCGACCGGACCTGGAGCGACGGGCCTTGTTCCGACGAGCGTGAGCGCGCTGAACGCCTCCGCATGGTCAAGCGCGGCGACCTGGGCGACCATCCCGCCGACACCAATGCCCGCCAGGTGCGCCGGCCTGGAGTCAAGCTCGTGGGCGAGCGATGCGGCGTCCGATGCCAGATCGCGCAGCGTGTAGGCCGGCGACTCGGGATCGACGGTGGTCGATGCCCCCGAATCGCGCAGGTCATACCGCACGACGTGGCGCCCGCCGTGGGCGAGAGCAGCGCACAGGGCGCTCGGCCACGAGAGCATGGTGGTTCCGCCCACTAGGAGAACCAGCGGCGCCGTCGCGTCCCCGAAGTGCTCCACCCCGAATGTGATGCCGCCAGCGTCGATCGTTCTCATCACGTCTGCCATTAGGGTCTCCTCCCGGTCATTGTCTGCACGGTCCGGCCAGTGAACTGGCCCGTAAGCCGCTCGTGCACAGATAGACCCATGGCGAAGCCCAAAACTATCGGTCGGGCCTGACCGAAGAGGTCGAGTCTCCTGCAGCGCCTCGCAGCGTCCAGGACCGCCAGGGTTGAAACTTGGGTACCCAACCCACCTTCTGTAGCTGGGCTACCTTCACCAGCTGGGGTGGGTAGGCAAGGTAGGGCAGGCCGAGTAGCCAAAACCCAGGTCCCCTGTTTCGTTGCGGGGGCACGGATGGCCGGGAACAACCGGCCCGACCGGCTGGTTGACACGGTTGACGCAACCGAGAACACTGAGGTTGACGAGGTTGACCCCCAGGAGGATTTCCATGAACACCCCCACCCTGGTCGAGCAGGAACGTGAGCTCCTGGACCTTCTCACCCGCCGCGTCCACGAGACGTTCGCCGACGCCCGCGCGGCCGGCGTCCCCGCCGAGGCCTTCGGCGACGTCGAGGCCATTGCCGCGGCCATGGCCGCCGCGCTGCCCACCACCCACGTCTACGACCAGCTGGTCGGCCCGTTCTACGACACCGGCGGCCTCACCCGGTGGTGGGACGTGAGCCGACAGGCCGTCAACAAGGCCGTGGCCGCCGGCACGGTGATCGCCTGCCGGCTCGCCGACGGCCAGTGGGTCTACCCCACCTGGCAGTTCACCGCCGAGGGGACGGCGCACCCGCACCTGATCACCCTGTGGAAGCTGCTCCGCGCCGCCGCCGACCCGTGGACCTGCGCGGTGTGGTTGCGCAGCCCGCAGCCCGGGCTCGGTGACCGCAGCGCCGTCGACTGGGTCACCGACGGCCACCCGATCGACACGGCCCTGGAGTTGGCCCGCGCCGACGCGGCGCGGTGGGCCGCGTGACCCGAGACTCTGTCGCCCTCCGTCCCCCGGCCCTGCCGCTGCAGCAGTTCCCCGGCTGCGAGCTCACCGCAGCGCAGCCGCTCGTCCGCGGGCACCGCGCCGCGAACAGCCCCTGGTGGTTCTCCTCCTCCGGCGGCGGCCGGTTCGACCTGACGCCGCCGCGGGGTACCTGCTACCTCGCGTTCGACGAGCTCACCGCGATCCGGGAGACCGTCGGGGAGGCACTGGCGACCACCGGGGTCATCACCGAGGAGTTCGCCTCAGACCGTCAGCTGTCGACCCTGGCCGTGCCGCACGCGCACAACCTGGCCGACACCTGCGCAGACAGGGCCGCCGACTTCGGCCTCACCCGAGAACTGGCATCGATGACCCCGTACGCGGTGCCGCAGGAGTGGGCCGCAGCGTTCGCCGCCGTCAGCTTCGACGGGCTGCGGTACCAGACCCGGTTCACCACCGGGCCGAACCCGAACGCGGTCGGCCTGTTCAACGAGGCGGGCGAGGCCGCGACCTGGCCGACCGACCCGAACCCCGAGCCGCTCACCGCAGCTGCTCGACGGTGCGGCCTCACAGTCGCCGGCCCGCCGCGGTCGGTTCGGATCGTCTCGCCGCCGACGCACTGATCCCGGCCGCACCACCAGAACCCGCACTCTGCCCTCACCGGCAGGTTCGCGGCGGTGGCAGGCCCCCGGTCTTCGATGCGGTCGATTATCGCGGCCGCAATGTGGTCGAGCGCCGGTTCTGCCACCTGAAGCAGTGGCGTGGGTTGCCTACGCGGTACGACAAACTCGCGATCTTTCACCGCGCGGCGGTGATGCTGAATGCCGTCATCGCCTGGGTCAGGCATTTGTCAGACGTGCTCTAACTGCCGGCGGTGAGCAGGAGGTGATCGAACCGACCACGAAGGTCGGCGGGCATGTCCACCGAGGTGGGAAGGGCGGCGACGAGCTGCTCGGCGATCACCCGCAGTTTGACGTTCGATTCCTGAGAACGCCAGGTCAGTACGTCGAAGGCGCGGTCGGCGTCTATTCCGTAGACCACCATCAGCGCACCCTTGGCCTGTTCGATGACGGCCCGGGATTTGACGAGACCCGGCAGCGTCTCCGTGATCGTTCGGTGAGTGTCCGCCTTGACCGAACTGGTGACGTCGACGTAGAACCCGGCGGTGCCGACCGGGCGGTCGCCCTCCATGATGCGGTGCCCGACGACCACCACGTGCCGGACGCGTCCCGCGGTGTCGATAATCCGGTGCCGGCTGCTGAACGGCTCGCCGTCGTGCAGGACACGCTGCAGCAGGCCTGCGACGCCGTCGCGATCGTCCGGATGTTTGTGCTCGAGCAGCAGCTCCGTGGTGGGGGTGACCTCGCCGGGTTCGTAGCCGTGCATCCGGGCCACCGCGTCCGACCACTCCCACCGTTCGCCGTCGAACAGGAAGCGGAAACTGCCGACCCGTTCGAGTCGACCGGACATCAACACTTCACGGAAGCTGTCGTCAGCCGTCGTCACCTGTCAAGTCTGGCACCTGCCCGATGCGCTTTCCACCCGCTTCGTGAACTCCACCACGAGCACGTGATGCGTCTCCGTGTCGCGTCCGCGCCGGATCGACAGCCCCTCGACCATCGACCGGAGCACATGCCAGCCGTAGCCGCGTTCCGACCACCTGGTTTCGTCGGGCGAGCCGACTCTGGCGGTGGCAGTGAACCGCAGGCGACGAGGCCCCGCGCTGAAACGACAGACCAACGACGTCCCCGGAAGCGCGGCACGAATCAGCCGCGTACAGGTTTCGTCGACCGCCATCTGCAGCTCGGCGATCGCGTCGTCGTCGAATTCGTGCTGCTCCGCGAGCGCGCTCGCGACCGCCCGAATCTCTTTCACCTGCCCCGCATTGGCGGGCACCCGCAGCTCCACCGGCTGTCCGGACTCCTCGTCGCCTACAGACACACGGCCGAGCCGACTGGAGCGACGGCGGTCGCGCCACGCGCGCGGTCGACCGTGTCGAAGATGCGGAACCGCTGGAGTATGCCGGTTGCCGCCAATGCACGCCGTACCTGCCGATCTGGCGCCACCAAAGCAACTTCCACGCCGTCGTATCCGGCTCGCCACTGGGCGTCGGCGAGGATGAAACAGGCTGTGATGGAAAGAAATCGGTTGTGCGAGAGGTCGACGATCAGCGCGTGGCGAGCTGCACTCAGGCCGTCATTGAGAAGGACGGTGAAGCTGTCGATGCTGGCGGCGTCGACGTCATCGGCCACGCGGACCACTGGCGTACCGTTCGCCGGTGTCTGCCGTCTCGTGGTCGAACCGGTGGTCGGATCGGAAAGGGAAAGGAGGAGGTGAAGCACACGGGCCCCTGACATCGTCGTAAGCGATGTGGCTGTTGGCTCAACCGCGTCCCTTTCTACCAGAAGATTTCCCGGCGTGTCGTGTGGTCGTGCACAGTCGTGCACTCACAGCTGCCCGCCGCCACCCGGCCACTGGGCGGGCGGCGGCGGGAACCGGCGATCAGTCCTTGAAGGCGTCCTTGACCTTCCCTCCGGCGTCCTTGACCTTCTCACCGGCCTGCTTGAAGTTGCCCTTGGCCTGGTCGGCATGGCCCTGGGCCTCGGTGTCCTTGTCCCCGGTCGCCTTGCCCAGCTTCTCCTTGGCCTTCCCGGCCAGCTCTTCGGTCTTGTTCTTTGCCTTGTCGACGGCACCCATGAGTTCTCCTTCGGGGTTCGGATCCGCCGCGGAACCCGCGACGGGCGGCCACTTCGGGTTCTCTCGACCACCGTGCGGCCCACTACTCGGATGCCACTCTCGCCCCGGTTCCAAACCTGAACGCGTCACCGAAGGTCGGGGGCGTCCTGGAGCGTGCGGTGCGCGGACCGTTCCACCACCGCCTCGAGCGTGCCGCATTCGTGCCAGGTGCGGCGTTGCCACTGCGCACCGTTGCCGGTCGCCAACTGCCGGCGCAACAAGCGGTCGACGCGGGGATACTCACCGAACTCGTCGAGAGCGTCCCGGACATGCGCGATCAGCGCATCGATCATCGGCAGCGGCGCCGAGGGCGTATCGGAACGCGGGTCGATCGCCCGACCCGCCAGGCCGTCGCGGGCCGCGATCCACGTTGCCGCACGCAGCGTTTCGAGGTCGACGTCGGGTGCCGCCGCACCGGCCGCGACAACCCGCGTGGACGTTGCCACCAGTGCCCGGATCAACGTGGCCAGCAGAATCGCCTCGTCCACGGTCGGCTGCACGTCGGCGATCCGGATCTCCACCGTCGGCAGGTGACAGGACGGCCGGATGTCCCAATAGACCATGCGCTCGTCCATCAGCAGACCGGAATCGACGAGCGTGTCGACCATCCGGTCGTAGTGCTCCGCCGACCGGAAAAACGGCGGCGGCCCGGACGTCGGCCACCGGGACCACACGACGGACCGCCAGCTCGAGTACCCACTGTCGGCGCCGCGGTGCAACGCACTGTTGGCGCCGAGCGCCAGCAGCGTCGGCAGCCACGGGCGCACGTGATTGCAGACCTGGACAGCGAGTTCGCGATCGGGGACGTCCACGTGCACATGGCAGCCACAGACTGCCTGCTCGATCGTGAGGACCCCGAAGCGGTCGGCCATCCGCTGGTAGCGCTCGGCATCGCTGATCGGGATGCGCCACGGCCCGAGTATCGGGGTCCCCGCTGCCACCAGTCGACAGCCCTCCGAACGGGCCGCCGCGGCAACCTGTGCACGGGAGGAGAGGAGGTGGTCACGGAGGGTGGGGGTGTCCCAGCAGACCGGCGAGTTGGTCTCCACCTGACATCGCGACAGCTCCAGCTGCAGGTCCAGCCCCGACCGCTCGGCCGCGGCCACCACCGCGTCGTTGCACAGGCTAGGTTGCCCGGTCTCCGCGTCGACCAGCAGGAATTCCTCCTCGACCCCGAACGAGGGGCGCGCCGGATCGTCGGGCCGAGGCGGGGAGGGGACGGCTTCGGTGCTCACGGGCGGAGGATGCCCGGTACGCCGCGCAGGAAACACCGACCCGCGCCGGAGCTCGCGCGACGAAACCGGGCGGGTTCAGCGGTCGGCAGGGTTGCCGGGCGTACGACCGAACGAGATGTGGCCGCCGAGCGCGCCGCCGGCGCCGACGGCGAGGACGGCGACGAGGCTGGTCGCCTCGGCACGCGCGGTCGGCCCGTTCCTGCGCTGCCGGTAGGACGACACCATCGCCAGTGCGGCGAGGTTGACTCCTGCCGCATGCACCAGCCCGGCGCGCCGTTCCGTGGCGTCGCGGGTGGACCAGTCCGCCCAGCCCGTCAGGGCGGCGAACGGCACGGCGAGCAGTCCGAGACCGATCAGCCTGCGGGCCGCGCAATGATCACGCAGGAAGCTCTCGAGCAGGACCGCGGAAGTCCACGCGCCGATCGGAATGGTCACCACGATCGGGTGCACCGGGTGCCCGAGCCAGGAGCCGCGCAGGGCCGCTCCGACCCGGCCGCCGAAGGCCTGCTGGAGGCGAGCGTGCAGGGGGTCGCCGACCTGGTCGAGTGCGGTCAGCGACTCCGGGATCGCCAGCACCTCTCGAACGCCGATGGTGTCGGGCCCTGACGGATCAGTGGTTGCGGAGCGCATCGACGAGTTCCCCCTTGTTCATCTTCGAATAGCCGGTGAGGCCGATTTCCTTGGCGCGCTTGCGCAGTTCGGGGACCGTGCGGTCCTCGTAGGAGTCGCCATGTCCACCCTTGCGGCCGACGCTGCTTCGTCCCCGATTGGCGGCGGCGTTCGAGATGCGCGCCGCTTTCTCCTTCGAGTCGCCCTGCTTGCGGAGCTCCTCGTACATCTCCTGGTCCTTCAGATGCGGATCGGAACCCTTTCTGGGCATCCCGTTCTCCTTCCGTCGGCGTCCACGTCGGGTACCCCCGGCCCGCTCCGGCGAAACAGTCGCGCCCGGGGCTCTCACCGGACTCGGGGAGTGTGCCTGAGTAGCAGCCACGGCCACACCAGCCAGAAGAACGCGAACATGGTTGCCGCGAGGGCCCCGGCCAGGATCCCGAATCCGATCCCCACCACCGCACCGACCGTGAGGACGACGACACAGGAGAGGGCAACGCCGAGCAGGATGCCGCCGGCGATCGCGCAGCCGTGCGCGGTGGCCACGAGGGTCGCCAGACGGTGCCGGCGGAACAGGATTCGGTGCATTCCGACCGGGGTCACCAGCAGCAGGGTCGACGCGACCGCGGACAGCACTGCCACCAGATACACCCCCTGCTCGACGCCGGACAACGTGTCGAACTTCGGCTGGAACGGCAGGATCAGCAGGAACCCGGTCAGCAACTGGACTCCGGTCTGGGTCACGCGGAGTTCCTGCAACAGGCTGGCCCAGTTCCGGTCGAGGCGTTCGGTGGGCGTCTCGTGCCGCGCGGCACGGTCCCAGCCGTCGTCTGCGGCAGCGTGATCGACCGGAGACCCTCGCATGGTCACGTACTCGGTTGGGGGAGTTCGCAGTCGGTGACCTTCGGATTGACACCGACGTAGTTCAACGGTCCCGCGACGACCGTCACCGCGGTCGTGCCCGCGCCGGCACAGTCGCCGGGTGCGTTCTCGAAGTAGCCCCGTTGGTAGGCGGCGACCGCGCCGATGACCAGCCAGATCACCGCGACGAGCAGAACGATCCTCATGGCACACCTCACTCGAGTGGAGGATGCCCCGCGGGGCGGAGTATCAAACGCGCGCAGAAAGTCGGCCCGTCGTGCTGCCGTCCGGCCGTGTTCATCCCGGCGAGAGCCCGTCCACGTCGACATCCGTCGCCTCGGCGGGCGCCCGGAGGACAGTCGCGGTCGCCCAGCCCTGTTGCAGCAGGCCGGCATCCGTGGTGTCGGACTCGCTCGCGCGCACACCGGTGAACGCCACCGCCAGGTGCGAGCTGGACGTTTCCTCCACGACCGCCTGGACGGCGCCGAAGGCGGCGAGCGAGGCGCAGCGAATCCCCCGACAGGATGCGGGGGGCACATCCGGGATGTTGATGTTCAGGACCGTACCGTTCACCCCACTCGCGATCAGCCAGTCGATCGCCGACCGGGCCACCACCTCGGCGGTCGCCCAGTGCTCCGGTACGGCGGCGTCCATCGACAGGGCTGCGGCCAGCACGCCCTGGTTGGCGCCAGTGAAGGCGGCGCCGACGGTCCCCGAGTGCAGGACTGCCTGCCCGGTGTTCGGCCCGTGATTGATCCCCGACAGCACCAGGTCCGGTCTGGCACCGAATGCGCCAGAGGCGGAGAGGAACACGATCATCGCAGGGGAGGATTCGACCGCCATGACCTCGACACCGGGAAGGTCGGGGTACTCGCGGTGATCGACCACCAGCCGACCGTGCTCCTCGAGGCGCGTCAGTGCGGCACTCGAACCGCTGCTGTCCGAGGAGGGTGCCGCCACCACCACCTCGAGCCCGGCGTCCCTCGCCACCCGGGCGAGCACGCCAATGCCGGCGGAGTCCACCCCGTCGTCGTTGACCACCAGCGTCCTCATCGGCCCGGGTCCCCGGTACAGCGCCGAACGACGACCGTGTCCGCGAGCCTGGCCACCACGGCGCGCTGTCCCGTGGCCAGGCCGTGCCGTGTGACGTTCGCGGCACCTGCGGCGGCACCGAGTTTGAGTGCGCCCTCGATCGGGTCGCCGCGGGCCAGCCCGACCGCGATTCCCGCTGTCATGGAGTCCCCGGCACCGGCCGGGTCGGTGACGCGCAGGGGCGGCGAGACGACCTCCGAGAACTCCCCGCCGGACAGGACCAGTGCCGGGTCCGCCGCCCGGGACACCACGATCGTGCCCGTGCCCTCCTCGGCCAGTGAGGTCATGGCCTCGGCCAGATGCGATTCGGCGGCCGAGTCCACGTGCCCACATCCGAGAAGATCCTCGTGGCTGACCTTGAGCACCGTCAGCCCTGCGGACGCGGCGGCGGCCATGGTGTCCCCGGACAGGTCGGCGACCACGGGGATTCCCAATCCGGACAAGTCGGCGGTCAGCCGGGAGAACACGTCGGTGGGCACGACGCCGCCGCTCCTCGTGCCCCCGAGCACCATCACGTCTGCCGAGATGGCCGCGCCGAGCGCGATGCCGAACAGGTCGTCGGCCTCGTGCCGACTCAACGCCATGGGTTCGATGTCCGCGATCGTCCGCCGGTCGCCGTCCGCGCCGCGGCGGTCGTGAATGTAGGCGCCGTTCGGTCCGCGCGTCCGAACCGAGTGCACCTCCAGCCCGGACCGAGCGATCACGTCGTGCAGCACGGTGCCCGTCTCACCGCCGAAGGCTCCGCACAGGCTCACCCGCGCGCCGAGGGTCCGGGCCATGCGGGCTATCCAGAATCCCTGACCACCGGCGTGCACGTGCAATTCGCTGCTCCCGTCCGGGAGGTCCTCGAGCGTGATCGTCAGCACCGGATCGGGCGCGAAGACACAGATCCGCGGGGTACGCTCGGCTGTCGAACGGCGCGGCTCACTCATCTGTGCCCGCATACCCGCCGGGCGGGCCGGGGAAACCCGCCGTCGACGTGCAACGCTCCGGGTCGTCGGGTATTCAGGACCTGTGCCCGAGGATGTCGCCGAGGGATCGGACCGATCCCGCGCGCTCGCCGACCGGCTGGCCGAGATCGTCATCGGCCGGCAGCTGACGGTCGGCTGCGCGGAGTCCCTCACCTCCGGGGCGGTCGCCTCACGGCTCGGCGCCACTCGCCGCGCGGCCGAGTGGTTCCGCGGCGGCGTCGTGGCCTATTCGCGAGAGGTGAAGCACTCCCTCCTGAAGGTGCCGGAAGGCCCAGTCGTGTGTGCGACGGCAGCACGGGTGATGGCCGAATCCTGCGCGGCCGTGCTGGGGGCGGACCTCGCGGTCGCCGTGACCGGCGTGGGAGGCCCGGGAACCCAGGACGGACGGCCCGCGGGCACCGTGTGGTTCGGGGTCGCGGGCCTGGGGCACACCCACGTCGAGGAGCAGAGGTTCGGCGGAGACCCAGTGGCCGTGCTCGAACAGACCGTGGTGCGGGCACTGGAACTCCTGATCGTGCAGGCGCGAACCCCCTGACTGCGCGACCGTGTCCCGCCCGCGGTTTCGGCTCGCGCCGAACCGGGTATCACACGCGAACACCGACGGTCAGGAGCACGAGATGAATCGAACCGCGGGCGCAACCGTGGCCGGTGCCGCACTGGTCCTGTTCACGATGGCGGGATGCGGCGACAACGAACCGACCACGCCGGAGGCGCCGCAGACCTCCTTGCCCGGACCACACGGTGACAACGACACCGCCGAGGCACAGGACACCGTCGACGAGATCCCGGACAGTCCCGCCGGGCAGGCGGTGGTCACCGTTCAGAATTTCGCCTTCTCGACTCCGGCGACGGTGCGGGCGGGGTCGGAGGTGACAATCGACAACCGCGACGGCGCCGAACACTCCGTGACGGCGGACGCGGCGGGCGCGTTCGACGAGGACGTCGACGGGAACGCCGCCGCGACCTTCCGCGCGCCGACGACCGCCGGGACCTACCGGTTCCACTGCAAGTACCACCCGGAAATGGTGGGGACCCTCGTCGTCCAGTGACGGTGTCCAGATCCACGACCGCCGCGCCTTCGCGACCGACGCGTCGGCACCGTATCAGGGCCTGCTCCCAGGTCCCAGTGCCGTCACGGTCCGCGGCCAGCGGTCCACCGCTCTCAATTCCCCTGCCTGAACGATGTTGCGTCCTGGTCGGCAGCGGCATTGCGAGGCCGCTGGAGCGCACACCAGCTCCAGCGGCCCCTCGGATCGGGCGCGGAATCGGCAAGTGGTGCTTCCGTTTGCGCCCGATGGCCTCCACCTCTTTCAGGCGGGCCGAGGTTTCACATGTACCTTGTCGAGACCAGCGTGCGCGGCGAGTTCGGTTCGACGTGCGTCGATGGCCGAGCGGACCGATGGGAACGAGTGGAAGTGGTTCGCCATGCCCGTCACCTCGAGTGGTCGGCTCAGTACCGGCCCGTCGTGCACGAGGAGCATCGCGAGTCCTTTGCAGTTGGCGCGGTCCTGCGCGTCGGCGAGGGCCTGCACTCCCGAGATGCTGACGAAATCCACGCGCGAGAGGTCGACAATCACGGTCCGCTCCGCCTCGCGGATGGCTCGATTGATCGTGTCCACGAATCCCGGTACGGCCGGTAGGTCCAGGTCGCCGCTCAAGGTGGCGATCGTGGGACCGACGGCGCCACCGACGCGGCTGCGCGCAGTGGCGGTCTTGGAGTGATGTAGGTGGATGCGCACGGCGAACCTCCAACGGAGTGGTCAAAACGCAGCTGTGTGCTCAACCGTCGTCAGGTTTCGTGGGTGGGAACATCGACCGACAGCGAGGTCCGGGCCGTCAGCGTCAAGGTCGGAACCCACCTATGTGTTTAACACCACTGGCCGCCGGTCACAACTCAACGGGCGTCCAGTCCGTTCTACGGAAGAACGGATCTCGACAGAGATGTCCGGTGCCGGCCCCGGGTCACGACTCCGGGCGTCCGCCTGGGTCGACCTCGATGTCGTCGGCCGGGGGGTCGACGTCGGGCTCCTCCTCACGCAGGCGCTCGTCGAGCGACTCACCGCGGCGTGCCTCCGCCTCCGTGGTGCCGAAGCGGTCGGCCTCCGCCCAGCGGTCGGGCGCGTCGTAGCCCTCGTCGAGCGGATCGGCGCCCAGGCGGTCCTCGTCCAGGGACTCCGCACCCGAGGCGGCTCGCTCTTCTTCCTCGATGTTGTCGGCTGGTTCACGTCGTGGTTCGGTCATGGATGGCCTGTGCCCGCACACGGGCCCGCCGAAACGCGCCGGCGGTCCGCGTTCGTCACGCCGGCACCGGGTCGGTGTCGCGATCCCAGCACCGGTGCCGCGCGACCGCGTCGGCGAACTCGGCGAACAGCGCGCTCGGAAGCGCATCGGACGCCGCGGCCGAGGAGATCACGCCGTGCGAGACGACCACGTCGGCCCGATCGGCCAGCTCCTCACGAATCCCCGCCGCCCGCAACAGATCCAGACCCACTCCGAACGCGGCGATCGGTTTGGCGTGCTTGTACGCCTCGGTGACGAAGTGCACGGCGGCCCCGTCCGCGGCCAGGGTCGCGTTGCTCGACGGCCCGCACGGGACCACCACCGCGTCGTAGAGAGCCGATCCCATCGTGTTGATCGCCCGATCCGCGGTGAGTGAGCCGCCGGATCCGCCGAGCATCGCGCCCTCCGTCGGGCCGAGAAGTTCGATCACCGCCCCCAGACCCTCGAGCGTCTCCTGCAGGCGCTGCACTCCGACGACATCGACTCCGTCGGCCACCAGGACCGCGATCTTACGGGTTGCGATCCCGGCCGGTTCCTGGCCGAGCTGAGAGAGCGCGGGCGAGGCGACGCCGTCACCGATCATCAGGTCGTGCGGGGGCGAGGCCATGCCGACGAGGGGCGCGACCTCGGACGCCAGGGTGTGCGAGAGGACGTTCAGCTGCGCGAGCACCCGGCCTCGGACGTCCACTGACCGCACCTTGCCCAACTCGAATCCGAACGCGGCCACGATGTGCCTGCGTTCGACCTCGGACATGCTGTTCCAGAACATCCGGGCCTGGCTGTAGTGATCGCGGAAGCCGTCCGCACGGATCCGAACCTTCGCCCCTTCCACTCGCTCGGCGCGATGCCGGTACCCGTCCTCGCCGGCGAGCGCGGGGCACCCGCCGCCGAGCGTGTTCTCCGTGTACGCGGTCCGGCCCTGGGGGATCCGATGCTGACCGTATCCGTCCTGCTGGTTCGTCCGGACGTCCGCGAGCGGCCGGTTCACCGGCAGCTGCGCGAAGTTGGGGCCGCCGAGCCGGATGAGCTGGGTGTCGAGATAGCTGAAGTTCCGTGCCTGCAGCAGGGGATCGTCCGTGAAGTCGATGCCGGGAACCACGTTCGCGGTGTGGAAGGCGACCTGCTCGGTCTCGGCGAAGAAGTTGTCCGGGTTGCGGTTGAGCACCATCCGCCCCACCGGGAGCACCGGCACCACCTCCTCCGGAATCAGTTTCGTCGCGTCCAGGAGGTCGAACGCGAAGGCGTTCTCGTCGGACTCGGGCACCAGCTGCACGCCGAGCTCCCACTCGGGGAAACTGCCGGATTCGATGGACTCCCACAGGTCGCGCCGGTTGAAGTCGGGATCCTTGCCTGCGATCTGCTGGCACTCCTCCCACAGCAGCGAGTGCACCCCGAGCAGGGGACGCCAGTGGAACTTCACGAACGTGCCCCGCCCGTCGTGGTCGACCAGCCGGAAGGTGTGCACCCCGAAGCCCTGCATCATCCGGTAGCTGCGCGGCAGTGCCCGGTCCGACATCAGCCACATCACCGTGTGCAGCGTCTCGGGTTGCAGGGCGACGAAGTCCCAGAACGTGTCGTGTGCCGACTGCGCCTGGGGGATCTCGTTGCCGGGCTCGGGCTTGACTGCGTGGATCAGGTCCGGGAACTTGATGCCGTCCTGGATGAAGAACACCGGAAAGTTGTTGCCGACCAGGTCGTAGTTGCCCTGCGCGGTGTAGAACTTGGTCGCGAATCCGCGTACGTCACGCACGGTGTCCGCAGATCCCCGCGACCCGACCACCGTCGAGAAACGCACGAACACAGGGGTTTCCACGTCCGACCGGGTCAGGAACCCGGCGGAGGTGTAGGCGGACAGCCGGTCGTCGTAGGGTGCGAACACGCCGTACGCGCCTGCGCCGCGGGCATGCACCACGCGCTCGGGGATCCGCTCGTGGTCGAAATGGGTGAGCTTCTCCCGGAAGTGGAAGTCCTCCAGCAGCGTCGGGCCGCGCTCACCGACCGTCAGGGAGTCGTCGGTGTGTGCGACGGGCACGCCCTGCTGCGTGGTGAGGTGGCCGGTCGACCGGTCCACCCGTGCCGAGTCGAGTTGGCCGTCCTTGGGGTCCCCCTTTCGGGGCTCCTCCCGGCGCGACGAGCGTTCCGCCATTTCGAGCACCTCCACACGTGTCCATCGGGTACCGATGTTCCGAACCGGGTGGCGAAGCGGGCGCCGGCGAGGGCGGACCGATCCGCACGCCTTCGGTCCTGCTGGTACCCGGTCGGCCCGTGTGGCAAACCCGGGGGAGGCCTCACCCCTGCGAACGGGCGCGGCGACGGCCGCCGGTTCCTCCCGTTCGGGACGAGGACTTCGTGGTGCGCCTCTTCGGGCTCGAGGCCTTCTCCTCGCCGGAACTTGTCGCCCTGCTCGAACTCTTCTCCTTGGTGGTGCGCTTGCCGGTGGTCCGCTTGCTCCCGCCCGACGACCGGGACGCCTCGATGCTGCTCGACAGTGCCTCGAGGAGGCTGGTGACATCCGCGTCGGGGGCCTGGGTCGCCGCCGGTGGCTCGACCGTCTCGTGCCCCTCGATCTTCGCCTCCACCAGTTCCTTGAGTGCCTTCCGGTAGTCGTCGTGGTATTCACCCGGGTCGAACACCGGCTCGGACAGCGCGTCGATGAGCTGGGCGGCCATCTTCATCTCCTTCGCACTCACCTGCGGAGGATCGGCGGCGAGGAAGTCGAAATCAGGGGACCTCACCTCGTCCGGCCAGAGCATGGTGTCGACCATGATCACGTCACGATGGACGCGCAGCAGGGCGAGCGACTCGCGCTGGCGGATCGCGATCTTCGTCACGGCCACCTGGCCCGACTTGTTCATCGCGTCGCGGAGCATCACGAACGGCTTCACGGCCGACTTCTCCGGCTCGAGGAAGTAGCTCCTGTCGAAGTAGATCGGATCCACCGATTCGATGGGAACGAACGCGAGAACCTCGATGGTGTGCGCGCTCGGCAGGGGCAGATCCGCGAGATCCTCGTCGGTCAGCACGACGACCTGTCCGTCCGCCGTCTCGTAGCCCTTCCCGATCTCGTCGAAGGGAATCTCCTTGTCCTCGGCCGCACAGAACCTTCGATGCCGCACACGGCTGCCGTCCTCGACGTGGACCTGGTGGAACGCCAGGTTCTGGTTCTCGGTTGCCGCGTACAGCCGCACCGGGACGGCGACCAGCCCGAACGCGATGGTTCCCTTCCACATCGACCGCATCGACACCACACTCCCGGGCTCGAGTTCGCTTCGTGGCATACCCGGCCGGGGCGTGGGCAAACCTCGCGGACGGCGCGCGGAGATCACCGCTGGGTCTCGCCGACGCCCGCGCATCACGAGTTGGGGACCTTCGGCCCTACCCCGATTCCGCGGGGCCGGTCCACGATGGGAACGTTCGAGGTCGTGGAGGTCTCACCGTGGATGCTGTCGGGACGAGTGCGCCGGTAGTGGTCGGCGTCGACGGATCCACCACTTCCTTCGCCGCCGTCAGCTGGGCCGCCCGCGAGGCCCAACTCCACGGATGCCCGCTGCACATCGTCTCCGCGCTCGGCGCCGTCACCGCGACCGGGAACGGAATCCGCCTGCCGCCGAGCTATTTCACCGACCGGGACCGCGTGGTCCGCGCCAACCTCGACGAGGCCGCCGCGATCGCCCGCACCACGGACACCTCGAAGTCCGTCACCGACGTCGTCACGTGCGTTCTCGACGGACCTGAACGACCCGCCCTGCTCGAGGCGTCCAAGTCTGCCCGGATGGTCGTCGTCGGCAACCGCGGACTGAGTCAGATCACCACGGCGCTCGCCGGATCGGTCGCCGTCGCCCTCGCCACCCACGCCCACGGCCCGGTGGTCGTCATCCGCGGCCACGCCGGGCAGACGTCCGGCACCGGCACCGTCGTGGTCGGAGTGGACGGCAGCGAGAACAGCAGACCTGCGCTGGCGACGGCGTTCGAGGAGGCGTCACTGCGCGCGACCGGCCTCGTCGCGGTCCACACCTGGTCGCAGTTCGCGCTGTCCACGGCCTTCGACCGTCACCTCGATCTGCCGTGGGACGAGGTCGAGGTGGCCGAACAGGCGACACTCGCCGAGAGCCTTGCCGGCTGGCCCGAGCGGTACCCGGAAACGCCCGTGACGCGGACCGTGACCCGGGGACATCCGGCGAAAGCACTTCGGGATGTGGCGGTCGATGCGGAGCTTCTGGTGGTCGGCAGCCACGGTCGCGGCGGATTCGCGGGCATGCTGATGGGTTCGACCAGCATGGAACTGCAGCACACCGCGGAGTGTCCGCTCATGATCGTCCGCACCGATCGATCGGGCGGCGTCACGGGGTAGGCACCGTGGAACCGGGGACCCGGCAGACGTGACGGTGCCGGCTCGGGGCAGAACTCGTTCAGACGATCTCGTTGACCAGCGCGATCAGAACCAGGCCCAGCACGAAGAGCAGGATGACGGTTCCGCCGAGCCGCAGCAGGTGCGGCCAGCTGTCGTCGTATCCGCGTGAGCGCCCGCGCCGGGTCACGGTCAGCGGATCACGGGGCGGGCCGTCTCAGCACGTTCTCCCACCAGGAGTCCAACGGGCTGGGGTCCGGCCAGACGATCACGATTCCACTCTCGGCATCCACCGTCGGCTCGGTGGGCGTGCGGTCCTGCGCGACCCCACCCGTCTCGTCACCGGCGGACGTCCTGTCGACACTCATCGCGACCTCCTCTGCGGCGCCGCACCAACGCGGCCCGCATTCGCGAGTGCCGGATACCCACCGGGGGATATCGCAAACCTCGCAGTGAATCGGATTCCGTCGACACTCACTCTGCTGGATCGGACCGCTCCGACACCAGCCGACAGGCCGGGTCGACCATCACGAACTCGGCGGCGGTATCGGCTGTCTCCGCGCTCTGCTGCGCGACCCCGGTGACCCGAAGCAGTTGACCCACCTCGAATTGCCGTTGGTCCCCGGGAGCGCCGGTCAGGTGCAGGAGGAGCGTCCCGGAGTCGTCGCCCAGGCTGATGGTCTGCCCGTGCGGAACGTCCTCGTCGATCTCGTCGATCCGGCCCTCGACCACGGTGCGTGCACCGACGGTCAGCCGACCGATCTGGGTGGCGGCGCCGGACGGCGCGGGATGCTCGTACGACTCGATCCGGCGACGGTCCGCATCGACGATCCGGGACTGCCACCGATCCAGCAGCCGACGCAGGCGATGCGGTGGTGACCGCCGGATCCGGGCCCGGACGTCGAAGGGGACGACCGTCGCGACGGCGCCGGGGACCCGCGACACCGCACGCGCGATGGCGTCGCCGGTCCGCCCGTGCAGCAGCCGGCCGAGTATCGGGGAGTTCACCCGCCGCGGCAGCAGCACCGTGACGTGGGCGTGGGGCTCGCGGTCGAGCAGATCGAGCACGTAGTCGCGGGCGGCGGGTCCGATTCGGCGGTCGGGGCAGTCGACGATGTGCAGCGGGGTGTCGATCTCGCGGTCGTCCCAGCGCTGTCGCAGCCGGTCCGCGTGGTCGGTGTCTACAACGAGGTGCAGCGCGAACAGCCTGTCCGGGGCGAGGCTGCGCCCGTATTCGAGGGCCCCGAGCGTGGCCAGGTCGAGCACGTCGGCACAGACGATCACGTGATGCTCGGCGGGCGTGTCGCGACGCCGTGCGTCCGAGGGCAGGCGGTCGAGGATCGCCGCCTCGGTCCGGTACTCGTGGTTGATCCCGATCAGGACCCACACGAGGAGGGGGAAGACCACAACGATCAGCCAGGCACCTTCCGTGAACTTCGCGACGGCGAAGATGGCCACCACCAGCGCCGAGACCAGCCCGGCGGCCAGGTTGATCGCCAGGCGACGGCGCCAGCCATGCTCCCGGCGGGACAGGTGGTAGCGCGTCATGCCGAGCCCGGCCATCGCGAATCCGGTGAACACCCCGATCGCGTACAGCGGCACCAGCGCGTCGACCGAGCTGCCGGTGACGATCAGGAGGATCACCGCCAGCGCGGCGAGCACGACGATGCCGTTCGAGAACACGAGCCGGTGCCCGCGCCGCGCCAGCTGGCGCGGCAGGAAGCGATCCTCCGCGACGAAGTCCGCCAACGCCGGGAACCCGTTGAAGCTGGTGTTGGCGCCGGTGAACAGGATCGCGGCGGTGGCCACCTGCACCAGGAGATAGAGGATCCGCCCGAGCGTGCCGTCACCGAAGACCGCTCGCGCGATCTCCGACAGCACCGAGGGGTACCCCGATCGATACGGCGTCGCGTGCGTGGCGAAGGCGAGGTAGGAGACTCCGGCGACGAGGAACCCGAGGATCGACGCCATCACCGTCAGGACCAGACGCGCGTTGCGGCCCTCGGGCGGGCGGAACGACCGGATCGAGTTGGAGATCGCCTCGATGCCGGTGAGGGAGGACCCACCGTTGGCGAACGCCCGCAACAGAATCAGCACGCTCGCCCCCATCACCAGCCCGTTCCCCTGCTGGACGGGTACCGCACCCGCGAGCTGCTCCGGGTCGTACCGCGGCAGGCCGGTGAGCAGCTGCCTGCCGACCCCGACGACGATCGTCAAGGTCAGCATCGAGACGAAGAAGTACGTCGGCACCGCGAACAGTCGACCGGCCTCGCGGACGCCACGGAGGTTGACGTACAGCATGATCAGGACCGAGGCGACGGCGATCTCGACGCTGTACGTGCCCAGTGACGGCAGCGCCGACACGACCGCGACGGTGCCTGCCGCGGACTGGACGGCGACGGTGACCACGTAGTCCACGAGCAGCGCCGCGGCCGCGATCTGCGCGACGCGCGGCCCGAAATTGTCCCGCGCCACCACATACGAGCCGCCTGCCCGGGTGTACGCGGTGACCACCTGACGGTAGGACGCGGTCACCAGGATCAGGATCCCGAGGATCACCCCCGTCACCGGCAGCAGCAACACGAACGCTGCCAGTCCCGCATACGGGAGCAGTTCGAGCAGGATCTCCTCGGTGCCGTACGCCGAGGACGAGATCGCGTCGGGAGACAGCACCCCGAGTGCCACCGGGTTCGACAGCCGTTGCCGCCGGATCTGCCGGGTGATCAGGGGCCGCCCCAACAGCAGTCGCTTGAGCACGTAGACAGACGACTCACCGGTGGCGGCCGCCTGCCCGCCGTCGCTCACGACGCGGCGGGCGGACCCGCTACGGGGACAGGACCGCCCACGGTTCCGGACCAGGTCACGACCATGAAATCCGGGTTCCCCGACCGCGTCCCCGGAAACATCCGGGTCGCGGCGTCCCGTTCCCGTGACAGGCGGGCTCGCGGGTTTGCGCTGCCTCCCTCCGGGGAATTCGGGCATCACAGCCTGTCGGCGTGAAGCGGAGGTCGGATGTGATCGTTCCCGGAAGAATCGCGGTCGGCGGGCGGCGACCCCACCGGCCTACGCGGCGATGACGATCCGCAGGCTCGAGCTCGACGTCGACACGACTGTCGACGGTCCGGCGATGGTGGAGCTGGCTCGCCGTCTCGAGGCGGTGCGAGGCGTGGAAGGGGTGACCCTGACGGTCCGGGAGATCGACATCGAGACGGTCGGGTTGAACGTCGCCGTCGAGGGTCCGGACATCGAAGTCGACCTGCTGTTCGGCGCGATCGAGAAGTCGGGGGCGGTGTTGCACAACATCAACCAGGTGCGTGCCGGGGAGCATTCGGTCGAGCGGGCGACCACCAGATGACCGTGTGGCGCCCTGAGCCGAGGGTGCCGATCCTTCCGCTGGTACTCGGATTGACCGACGGCCTCGCCAACTCCTTGATCCTGGCCGGTGCCGCCATTCTCGGCCACGGCAACGAGGTGACGCTCGGGTTGGCTCTTCGCGTGGGGGCGGTCGTGTTCGTCACCGCTGCCTTCTCTGTGTTCGTCGCCGACTACGCCGAGCGCCGGCAGCGGCTCCTCCAGGTCGGGCGGCATCTCCACGCGGGCAGGCGGCCGCGTCTGGCGGAGACCGATCTCGGGCGGCGAGCGATCCGTGAGTCGCTGCGGGCCATGACGGTCGCCTCGCTCGCCAGCCTTGTCGGGTCGTCGTTGCCGTTGATGCTGGGCACGCTGCTTCCCAGATCCGCGTGGATCGTGTTCGCGCTGGCCGTCGGGGCGATGACCGCGCTGGGGGCGATCCTCGGGGTGCTGTTGGACGGGAACGTGGTCCGCTGGGCCCTCGCGCTGGGAGCGAGCGGGATCGTCGTCTCGGCGATCGGCATCGAACTGCGCATCACCTGACTCATTCGTGTCGAATACTCTCCCGCAGATCGGCATCCAGGGACACCCGGACCAGGGCCGCGGCGAGCGGGGCGCTTTCGTCGCCGCCGGTGAGCGCCACGAGATCCCGCGGTTCCGTCGGCAGCCCCAGATCATGGGCGGCACCGCGTGCCCGCTCGTCGAAATACGGTCTGGCCCAGGTCCACACGTCCTGAACTTCCCGAACGAAGATCGCGGCTCCGACCGGCCCGATGCCGGCGAAATCCTCGAGCAGCGCCAACGTGGATTCGACGTCGCGCCCGCTCTCGTCGGCGAGATCTCGCAGATCACCGCGATATCGGTCACGGGCCAGTTCCGCATTCTCGCGCAGCCGCGTCGCGGTGCTCTCGTCGTAGCGGCGGTAGTGCGCACGGCCCAGCGCGGCGATCACGGTTCGCCGGTCGCCCTGGGCGACGGAATCCGCTGTGCGCAGGCCCGCGGAGAACAACTCCGCGGCGGCACCGACCGCGATGTGCGCGGAGATGCGGGTGCTGAGCAACAACGAGAGGGTCAGCAACTGGAACAGTGGCATCGGCCGATCCGCCAGCGTGATCCCCGATTCGTCCGCGTATGTCCTTCCTGCCTGATCGAGCAGGCGCGAGACCGTCTTCCGGCGGCCTTCGTCCGAGTCGCGAGTCATGCCGGAACCCCTTTCGAGGTCGAACTGGAACCCGAAGCGAAAGTGCTCCCGGTCACCGGGCGCCGGGCGACCGCACGGTCTCGGCAAGCAGGGCGGCCGGCTCCACCGCGCCGGTGACCAGGTCATGGGCGATGGACGAGAGGCGGATTCCGGTGTTGCGGCTGTGGTCGCGCAACACCTCGAATGCCTGCCCCATCTCGAGGTCGCCTGCCTGTGCGAGGATGCCCTTCGCCTGCTCGATCGTGACCCGGTTGTTCAGTGCCGTCTGCAACTGCTCGGTCAGCACCTCGGCCCGCCGGATCGCGCGTTCCTGGAGGATGCCGATCGTCGCGGCATCCGCGAGTGCTCTCGCGACCTGCACGTCACGCGAACTCAGGGTGCCGGTCTCGGTGCCGAAGAGGTTCAGCGCCCCGATGGTCTGCTTCCGCAGCCGGAGCGGCACCGCATGCACCGACCGGAACCCCTGCTTGAGCGCCTCCGGTGCAAAGCGTGGCCAGCGCGCCGACTCATCGGACAGGTCTGCCGCGGTCACCGTCTCGCCGCTGCCGAATGCCTCGAGGCAGGGGCCCTCGTCGACCTGGAGCTGGAACAGCTCCAGCAGTCGCGTCCGCTCGGTGGAGGACGCCAGCACCTGCAGCCCACCTCGCTGATCGGAGAGCATCAACCCGGCCGCCGCCGCCCCGAGAAGGTTCACACAGTGATTGACCAGCAGGTGCAACAGATCGGCCACGTCGTAGTCGTCGACCAACGTGTCGGCCATGTCGACGAACGCCTGCAACAGCTGTGTTTCGCGTTCGGCACTCGAAGGCACCTGAATCTCCTGCCTGTCGGTCCCTCGGAACCTCAGCGTAGTCGTCTGTGCCGCGTACGGGGGGTCGGCTTCGGTCATGTGTCGATGTCCCCGAGGGGGAGTTGTCGGGTGGTCAGATCCCGGGCGACCTCCTCGACGAGGCGCCCGGCCACGAACGCGTAGGCACGCAGCCGCGCGAGGGCGGCACTCGCCGGGATCCGGTAGTGAGCCACGAGCATGCCGGTGGCCTGATGGACCACGTCGATGTTGCGGGGTGCATCGCTGAGCCATCGGCGATCGGGTTCGACCGTCGCCAGCCCGAGCAGCGCCACGGTGATCACGTCGCCCACGCGCAGTGCGGTGGCGAGTTCGTCACCGTCGAGCAATCCCGGGCTCTCCCGATACAGGCCCAGCGAACCCAGCGCGATCGCGCCCGCCTGCAGCGGGAAGGCGAAGATCGCGGCCACGCGCAGCGAGGCGAGTTCGGTGACGAAAACCGGCCACCTGTCGGAAGATTCGGCCAGATCGGGGACGAGCACGGGGCCACGGTCCGCGACGGCGTCGATGTACGGTCCCTCCCCGAGAGTGAACTGCAGCGCCTCGATCCGTTCGACGACCGGGTCGCTCGCGAAGATCGTCTGGCGGTGCCCGGAACTCGTCGACAGCGCGATGGACATCCCGTCCGCGGCAAGGATCTCGAGGCAGGCACTGCAGGTGTGCAGCAGTGCCTCCAGCGGGTCGGTCCGGGAGCGGAGTGCCTGCAACAGCGACGCCCTGATGGCGGCGACCGGATCCTCGTCACGCGTGCTCATGGCAGCCGTCCAGGGTGACCGGGACACGACGCAACGACTGCATCGTCCTTTCCTCCTCGAGTCACCCCGCTTCCACCAGGTGATGCCCGCGATCGATCCGGCGCAAACGACGGCAGCGGCAGCCGCCACGGCACGCACCGCGCCGCGGCCGGGACGGGGCAGCGGTTTCGGCGGCGGAGAGTCCGGGAACCCCCTGTGGCGACGCAGAACAGCGGCGGTCGAAGTCCGGCAGTCGGCGGACACCCCGGAGGAGAACGTGGATCGGAAGAATGTCGCCATCTGGGCAGCCTCCGCTGCTGTGACGGTGGCGCTGGGCACCGGCTGCTATTCGCCCCGAGGTGTCGAAATCACCGATGCCGGAACACCGACGCGTGCCGCTGCGCTGGTCATCTCCATCGAGAACCACGCGTACGTCCCGACGACACTCACCGTGCGCCCCGGGGTCGAGGTGACGGTCGGCAACGGCGACGACGTCGAGCATTCGGTGACATCGGACGACCCAGGGGAATTCGACCAGGACGTCCGTGGCCGATCGACCACCACCTTCGCCGCACCGATGGCACCGGGAACCTATCCGTTCCACTGCACTTTCCACCCGACGATGCACGGCACCCTCGTCGTGCAATGACAACGTGCTCAGGAGAAGGGAACTCCAATGACCACCCAACAGCAGGACGTCATCGACATCCTGACCCACGACCACCGCGAGGTGGAACGAATGTTCGCCGAACTGGAGGCGCTGCACGGCCAGGAGACCGAGCAGGCCCGCACGCGTCGCAAGGACCTCACCGATCAGGTGACGATCGAGTTGGTGCGGCACTCGGTGGCCGAGGAGGCCGACGTGTATCCCGCGGTGAAGAAGAAGGTCAGCGAATCCGAGGCCGAGCACGCCAAGGAGGAGCACAAGGAGGCCGAGCGCACGATGAAGCGGCTCGAGCGCCTGCAGCCCGACGATCCGACGTTCGAGGCCGAACTGACCACGCTGATGCAAGAGGTCCGTGAACACGTCGCCGAGGAGGAAGGCGAGATGTTCCCCCACATGCGCCAGATCTTCAGCGCCGAAGAACTCGTGGACCTGGGGGAGAAGGTGGAGTCGACGAAGAAGCTCGCGCCGACCCGGCCGCACCCCTCGGCCCCGGACCAGCCACCGGGCGACAAGATCCTCGGCCCGGTCACAGGGCTCCTCGACAGGATGCGGGATGCGGTGACCCATCGCGGCACCGAGGACTGATCCTTCGCCCGAGGGTGTCACCGGCAGAAGCCGCGCTCGCACCGAGAAGCACGGTTTTCCCGCCACGCGAGTCGTGCCTCTGCCAAGATGGCGCGAATGAATTCGGTTGGCATCGCGGAACGCTGGCGCCGCCCGGGCCGCGACCGCCTCGCCGATTCCGACGGTGCGGCGTCCACGCCGGAAGCGACCTTTCGCCCGGACATCGAGGGCCTGCGGGCCGTCGCGGTCCTGGCCGTGGTCCTGTTTCACGCGGGCGTACCCGGCTTCGGCGGGGGATTCGTCGGCGTCGACGTCTTCTTCGTCGTCTCCGGGTTCCTCATCACCGGCCTGTTGTGGCGGGACGTGACCGCCACCGGTTCCGTCCGGATGGCCCGCTTCTACGGCGCCCGTGCCCGCCGGCTGCTCCCGGCCGGCGGTCTCGTGCTCGTCGCGACGGCGGTCGGTTCGGCACTGCTCCTGCCGCCACTGCAGGCACGGGACGCGCTCGGCGACGGGATCGCCAGTGCGCTCTACGTCGGCAACTACCGGTTCGCGATGCGCGGCACCGACTACCTCGCCGCCGCCGCACCCCCGTCACCGTTCCAGCACTTCTGGTCCCTCGGCGTGGAGGAGCAGTTCTACCTGGTGTGGCCGGCGCTGATCGTCGCGGTCGCCTGGGTGGTGCGGCGACGCTCCCGGGCCCGGACCGAGCCCTCGGCGCTGCCGTACCTGCTGGTCCTGGCGGGGGTGGCCGCCGGATCGTTCGCGGTGTCGCTGGCCTGGACCCACACGCAGCCGCCGTGGGCGTTCTTCTCGCTGCCGTCGCGGGCCTGGGAGTTGGCCGTCGGCGGCCTGGTGGCACTGTCCGTCCCGCTGTGGCGCCGGCTGCCCGCACTGCCCGCGGCCTTCGCCGGGTGGGGCGGACTGGGACTGATCGCCCTCGCCTGTGTGCGGTTGGGGGAGACGACACCCTATCCCGGTACCGCCGCCCTGTTGCCGGTGCTCGGCACCGCGCTGGTGATCGGCGCCGGCTGCGCGGTGTCCCGGTGGGGCGTCGGTCGCGGCCTGTCGCTCGGACCGATGCGGGCGATCGGCAGGACGTCCTACTCCTGGTACCTGTGGCACTGGCCCCTGCTGATCCTCGCGCCGGAGCTCGTCGGCCACGAGCTGGGCCTGTCCGGCCGACTCGGTGCGGTGGCGGTGGCCGCCGGGCTCGCGATCCTCACGCTGAACCTGGTCGAGAACCCCGTCCGATTCGCGGCGTCCCTGCGCCGCTCGTCGGTGCGCAGCCTCGCGCTCGGCGGCGCCGTGACCGCGGTCGCGGTGGCGACCTGTCTGGTGCTGCTGATGGTGCGCCCCGTTCCGGTCGGACACGGGCAGGAGGCCGCGGCCTTGACGGTCACCGCACCGACGCAGGTTGCGGCGCCCACCGCCGACCCGCATGACCTCGCGGTGCAGGAACTGACCGCCCAGGTGCAGGCCGCGGTCACTGCGTCGGCCGGATTGGGTCCCGTCCCGTCGAATCTGGCTCCGCCACTGGCCGACGCGCCAGCGAGCAAGCCGGAGGTGTTCCTCAACGGCTGCGTGCGCTCGTGGCTGGAGGTCGGGCAGGATGAATGCGCGTCCGGTGACATCACGTCGCCGACCACCGTGGCCCTGGTCGGCGACTCGCACGCGGCGATGTGGAGCCCGGCGTTCGAGCCGGTCGCCGAGCAGCGGCGCTGGCGACTGCAGACCATGGGCAAGGTCACCTGCCCGCTCCTGGATCTGCCGTTGACCAGCCCGTATCTCGGTCGCGCGTACACCGAATGCGACCAGTGGCGCGGCGAGGTCGTCGCCCGGCTGCAGGCCGAGCGACCGCAACTGATCGTGCTGAGCATGTCCCGCCGGTACGGCGGCGACTTCGGTTTCGCCATGTACGGCCCGGAGTATCTCCGCAGCCTCACCGACATGGTCGCGCAGCTCCGGGCGACCGGCGCGCGAGTCCTCGTCCTCGGGCCGGTTCCGGATCCACACGGTGTCGTGCCGGTGTGCCTGTCCGAGCACCTCGACGACGCCGCCGCGTGCTCGCCGCAGCGGCCGGCGGCGCTCAGCGCGCCCGGCATCGCCGCCGAGGCCGCGGCCACCACAGCCGGAGGCGGCGAGTACGCCGACCTGTCCGAGCTGTTCTGCACGGCCGGCCGCTGCCCGGTCGTGGTCGGCAACGACCTGGTCTTCCGCGACGACAACCACCTCACGATCGAGCACGCCCGGGCGCTGGCACCGGTCGTCGGCGCACTCGCGGACCGCGCCCTCGCCCCGCGCTGACGCGTCCGGATCGGCCGATCGAACGGTCGTCGATCCGGATGCCGGAGATTCGTGATCGCTGTTTCGGGGTATGCCGGTGGCGTAAGGCCAACGGAAGGAAGGGACCTCGTGACCGACGAACACATCGAAGGATCGAACACCGCCCGCGAACACGCCGGTGAGGCGGTGCGCGATGTACGAGGGTGGCCGGGATACGGAGGTGTGATGGGCGGTGTCGTCCTGATCGCGCTGTGTGTGCTCGCCGCCGGCTACGGATACGAGGGCTGGGCGTGGATCAGCGGTCTCGCCGGTGCCGTGGTCCTGATCCTGGGAATCGTCGCGGTCGTAGCCGTGAACCGGCGGAACCATTAGCAGCCGACCCGGCCGGCGTCGGCCACGTGTTCCGACCGCACCGATCGGATGAATGACATGGCGGGCCACGACGAGAACTCGCGCGGAGGCGGCGCGATTGCGGTCGACCTGGGGCATGCGCTGTTCGCTCCGCGGGTCCTGCGCGAGTATGCCCTGCTGGCCGACGGCGAGAGGGGCGTCCTGGTCGGGGCGGAGGGCGAGTGCGCGTGGATGTGTGCCCCGCAATGGGATTCCGAGTCCGTCTTCGCGGCACTGATCGGCGGCGCGGGGGGATATGCGATCACCCCGGCGGCGCGGTCGGTGTGGGGCGGCTACTACGAGCCCGGGTCCCTGATCTGGCGGAGCCGCTGGGTGACGGACGTGGGAATCGTCGAGTGCCGCGACGCGCTGGCCTACCCGGGGGACCGGCATCGCGCAGTTCTGCTCCGCCGGGTGCTGGCCGTCCAGGGCGATGCCCGGGTCCGGGTGGTCCTGGACTGCCGCGCCCGCTTCGGCCACCACCGCATGGCCCGGCTCGAGTGCCGGCACGGACGATGGACGGCCCGGGCCGGCGACCTGCGGATGCGGTGGTCCGGCGCGGAGTGGACGACGCGGCGCGATTCGGGCCCACTCGACGGGGAGCTCACCGTCCCAGAGGGCCGGCATCACGACTTCGTTCTCGAACTGGCCGACCGGCCCCTCGGCGAGAGACCGACCGCCGACGAGCTGTGGGAGACAACCGAACACACCTGGGCTCAGGCCGTGCCGCCCGTCTCGGAGTCGATCGCCCCCGACGACGCACGGCACGCCCACGCCGTCCTCCGCGGGCTGACCAGCACCACAGGCGCGATGGTGGCTGCGGCGACCATGTCGCTGCCGGAACGCGCGGAACAGGGACGCAACTACGACTACCGCTACGCCTGGATCCGCGACCAGTGCTTCGCCGGGCAGGCGGTCGCGGTGACCGGCGCCCACGGCATCCTCGACGACGCGGTGCGGTTCGTCGGCGAACGCCTGCTGGCGGACGGCCCCGGACTCGAGCCGGCGTACACAGTCGACGGCGGCCGGGTCCCCGACGAATCCGATCTCGGTCTGCCGGGCTATCCCGGCGGCGGGGCGCGCACCGGGAACTGGATCACCGACCAGTTCCAGCTCGACACCTTCGGTGAGGCGCTTCTCCTCTTCGGGGCGGCCGGCCGACTCGAACGACTCGACACCGACCACTGGCACGCCGTCGAGCAGGCCGTCGCCGCCATCGAAAGGCGATGGGCCGAGCCCGACGCCGGGATCTGGGAGCTGCACGACGCCAGGTGGGCCCACTCGAGGCTGACCTGCGCCGCGGGTCTGCGCGGCGTGGCGGGGATCGCCTCGCGTACCGACGCCGCCCGGTGGACCGCACTGGCCGACGCGCTCGTCGCGGACACCGCCGCAACCTGCACTCACCCGTCCGGGCGCTGGCAACGCGCGAACGACGACCCCCGCGTCGACTGCGCACTGCTCGCCGCGGCGATTCGCGGTGCGGTACCCGAGGACGACCCGCGGAGCGTCGCGACATACGACGCGGTGCGTGCCGAACTGGCCCACGACGGCTACGTGTACCGCTTCCGGCAGGACGAGCGACCACTGGCCTCCTCCGAGGGGGCGTTTCTGCTGTGCGGGTTCCTGATGGCCCTCGCCGCACACCAGCAGGGACACGAGAGCGAGGCGATGCGGTGGTTCGAGAGGAACCGGGCCGCCTGCGGTCCACCCGGGCTGTTCACCGAGGAGTACGACGTGCAGCAGCGTCAGCTGCGCGGAAACCTGCCGCAGGCGTTCGTCCACGCACTGATGCTCGAGGCGTCGGCCCGCCTGGCCCAGCCGTGGACAGCGGTTCGACACTGGAGGTGAGACGAGATGATTCGTCGGGGCAGCCATCACGATCCGGACCCGCAGGTGGTCGTGGTCACCGGCGCAAGCGGCGGCGTCGGACGCGCCACCGCCGAGGCGTTCGGTGCCCGCGGTGCCGCCGTCGCCGTGCTGGCCCGGGGCGCCGAGGGTCTGCGCGGCGCAACCGACGACGTGAAGGCGGCCGGCGGAACAGCGCTGCCCATCGTCGCCGACGTGGCCGACGCCGACGAGGTCGACGCCGCCGCGAGCGGGATCGAGGCGGAACTCGGTCCGATCGACGTGTGGGTCAACGCGGCGTTCGCGTCGGTGTTCGCCACCTTCGAACACACGACGGCGGCGGAGTTCACCCGGGTGACACAGGTGAGCTATCTCGGGTACGTGTACTCGACGATGGCCGCGCTGGCCCGGATGCGTCCCCGCAACCGCGGCGCGATCGTGCAGGTCGGCTCGGCCCTGGCCTATCGGGGCATCCCCCTGCAGTCCGCCTACTGCGGCGCGAAACACGCCATCCAGGGCTTTAACGAGTCGCTGCGGTGCGAGCTGCTGCACGAGGGGAGCGCCGTGCGAACCACGATGGTCCAACTGCCCGCGATCAACACCCCCCAGTTCTCCTGGGTGCTGTCCCGATTGCCCCGCCAGGCACAGCCGGTGCCTCCGATCTACCAACCCGACGTCGCGGCCCGTGCGGTCGTGTTCGCCGCGGATCACCCGCGACGGCGCGAGTACTGGGTCGGGGGGAGCACCGTGGCCACGCTGATCGCGAACGCGGTTGCGCCAGGCCTGCTCGACCGATACTTGGCGGCAACGGGATTCGACGCGCAGCAGGCCTCCGATCCACGTCCGGTGGACCAGGCGGCCAACCTGTGGGAGCCGGCGGACGGGCCGGACGGCCACGACTACGGGGCCCGGGGGATCTTCGATTCGCGGGCGACCACCCGGTGTCCGCAACTGTGGGCCACCCAGCATCGGGGGGTGGTCGGCGCCGCCTCGGCCGCGGTCATCGGCGGTGCGGGCCTCGCCGCCGGACTCATCCGGCGGCGGTGAGGTCACAGCGCACGAAACCCTTCGATGTCGTTGGTGCGCAACGTGAGCCCGGTGCCGGGCGCACTCGGATCCGGGGTCACGCTACCGCCCGTGGGGTCGAGCACGCCGTCGAAGAACATCGACTCGATCCGAACGTGGTCGTGAAACCACTCCAGATGTCGGATGTTCGGAGTCGCGGCGGCGACGTGCGCGTGCAGGTGCGGCGCACAGTGCGCCGAGACCTCGAGTCCGTGCGCCGCCGCGATCGCGGCCACCCGGGTCCATTCCGTGATTCCGCCGCACCGCGATGCGTCGACCTGGAGGCAGTCGACCGCCTCCGCGTCGCACATCCGCTGGAAGTAGAACGGTTCGCAGCCGTACTCGCCGGCCGTGACATCGGGCTGCACCGCGTTCCGGACCTCCCGCAGCCCGGCCAGGTCGTCGGAACTGACGGGTTCCTCGAACCAGCTGATCCGGTGCTCGCCCGCGCTGTGCGCCACGCGGATCGCCTGCTTGCGGGAGTAACCGCCGTTGGCGTCGACGTACAGCTCGGCGCGATCCCCGACGACCTTGCGGGCCCGGGCGATCCGGGCCAGATCCCGCCCGGTGCGGGTGCCGCGGTCCTGGCCGATCTTGATCTTCACCCGGGGGATGGCCTGCCCGTCGACCCAGCCCGCGAGCTGGTCGCGCAGCCGGGTCTCGTCGTAGTTGACGAGACCGCCGCTGCCGTACACCGGAACCGAGTCGTGAATCCGGCCGAGCAGGGCGCACAGCGGCACACCGAGAATCCGTGCCTTCAGGTCCCACAGTGCGGTGTCCACCGCCGAGATCGCGAAGCCGACGGCGCCCGGGCGGCCGTCGTTGCGTACCGCCCGAATCATCCGGTCGAACACGCCGCCGACGTCCATCGGGTCCGCACCCCGGACCAGTGCAGCGAGTTTCGATTCGACGTACATCGCGCACGCGGCCGGGCCATAGGTCCAGCCGATCCCGATGGCGTCGGCTGCGCGCGCCTCCACCAGCACGATGGTGGTGCTGTCCCATTCGAGCGTGCCGTCGGCCTCCGGGGTCTCGGTGGGGACCGTGTACGCGCGAGCGCGAACGCTCCGGACGACATCACCCGTCGTCGTGTCGGCGGCCGGTCGTGACATGGGGCAGAAGTACCCGCTGTCGGATCCCCGAAACCCGCCATGGCCGTGTTTCGGGTGACTCCCGCCCGGGTAGTTCGCCAGCATGACGACACCGATCCGTTCCACCGACGAAGTCATGCAGTATCTGATCGACCAGCACGCAAGGATCGAGGCACTGTTCGACGACGTGCTCACCGCGCCCGCGGACGCGCGCGATCGCCCGTTCGCGGATCTGCGTCGGATCCTGGCGGTGCACGAGGTTGCGGAGCAGACGGTGGTCCACCCGCGAGCCAGACGAGACCTCGACACGGGTGCCGCAATGATCGACCAGCGCCTCGCGGAGGAACACAAGACCGAGCAGATCCTCACCGAACTCGAGAACATGAACGTCGGATCCGATGAATTCGCGCGTGGCGTCGCCGACCTGAAGGCCGCCGTGATGGTGCATGCGCGACGGGAGGAGGACGGCGAGTTCGACCGGCTGCGCGAGGCGCTGACCGACCAGGAGCTGGAGCGGATCGCGAACTCCGTCCGCCTCGCCGAGACCGTGGCCACCGGGCGGTCGCGGGATCGGGGGCCCGCGGTCCCCTTCGCGGAGATGCTCGCGCAGTTCCGCGGCGAGATCGACCAGCGCTGAACCGGACCGCGACAACCCCTGCGCTCGATCGCCGCCGTTCAATCGCCCCCGTGCGGCAGAAACTCCTGCGCCTTCGCCTTCACCCCGATCTTCACGAGATCCCACGCGTCCTCGTCGCCCTGCAGGACGGCCGCGGCGGTCTTCTTGGCCTGATCAAGGGTGGCGTGCGGTGGGATCGGCGGCATGTGCGGGGAGCAGTGCACGTCGAGGAGACAGGGTCGGTCCGCGGCCAGTGCCTGATCGCAGGCCGCCCCGACGGCGTCGGCGTCCTCGACCGTGATGCCGTCCAGCCCGAGACTCGCGGCGAAACCGGCATAGTCGACATCCGGAAGAGTCTGCGACTCAACGAATTTCGGCGCACCGCTCATGGCCCGCATCTCCCAGGTCACCTGGTTCAGGTCGTCGTTGTGCAGCACGGCCACGATCAGGCGCGGGTCGTCCCATTCACGCCAGTACCGTTTGACGGTGATCAGTTCGGCGAGCCCGTTCATCTGCATCGCGCCGTCGCCGACGAACGCGACGGCGGGTCGGTCGGGGTGGCCGAACTTCGCGCCGATCGCGTAGGGGACGCCCGGGCCCATGGTGGCGAGGTTGCCCGAGAGCGACCCGCGCATCTCGCCGCGCATGGTGATGTTGCGGGCGTACCAGTTCGCCGACGATCCCGAATCGGCGGTGACGATCGCGTTGTCGGGCATCCGCTGGGAGAACTCGTCGAACAGGCGCATGGGGTTGACCGGTTCGGCCTCGAGCATTGCCTGCGCGTGCATGGTCTGCCACCAGCGGTCGACGGTCGACTCGATGTGCTCCCGCCAGGAGCGATCCTCCTGACGGCGGAGCAGTGGCAGCAGCGCCCGCAAGGTTTCGCGGGCGTCGCCGACGAGGTTCACCTCGTAGGGGTAACGCATACCGATCATCCGCGGATCGACGTCGATCTGGACGGCCCTGGCCTGGTCGTAGTCCGGCATGAACTGTGTGTACGGAAAGCTGGATCCGACCGTCAGCAGGGTGTCGCAGTCGGCCATCATCTCGTAGCTCGGGCGGGTTCCGAGCAGGCCGATGGAACCGGTCACCCAGGGTAGGTCGTCGGGCAGGACGTCCTTGCCGAGCAACGCCTTCGCGACGCCCGCGCCGAGCACGTCCGCGACCTCGGTGACCTCGGGGACGGCGTCACGGGCCCCGACCCCGACGAGCATCGCGACCTTCGACCCGCTGCCCAGCACGTCCGCGGCGCGGCGCAGGGAGTCGTCGTCCGGCCTGGCGGTGGGCTGTTCGACGCCCAGGCTCGACGGGACCATCTTGAACTCGTGTCCCGGCGGCTCGTAGTCGAGTTCCTGCACGTCGGCCGGCACGATGACCGCGGTCGGCGCCCGCTGCGTGACCGCGACCCGGATCGCGCGGTCGAGGACGTTCGGCAGCTGCTCCGGGACGGTGACCATCTGCAGGTACTCGCTGGCGACGTCCTTGTACAGGCTCATCAGGTCGACCTCCTGCTGGTAGGAGCCGCCCATGGCGCTGCGGTTGGTCTGACCGACGACGGCGAGCACCGGCACGTGGTCGAGTTTGGCGTCGTAGAGGCCGTTGAGGAGGTGGATGGCGCCCGGGCCCGAGGTCGCGAAGCAGACCCCGAGTCTGCCGGTGAACTTGGCGTAGCCGACGGCTTCGAAGGCCGCCATCTCCTCGTGCCGGGCCTGCACGAACTTGGGCTTGTTGTCCGCGCGGCCCCACGCCGCGAGGATTCCGTTGATCCCGTCACCCGGATAGCTGAACGTGACCTCGACGCCCCAGTCCCGCAGACGTTCGAGGATGTAGTCGGAAACCTTGACGCTGCTCATGAACCGTCCTCCTCCGCACGTGCGCCGGTCACCTGGCGAGGTACCCGAGCCCAGGTCCGGGTAAACGGCCCGGCATTCCACCGGTTTGACACCGACACCGTCGGGTAACCCCTCCGCGGTGGACCGCCACCCGTTCCGACGAGAGGACCGCGTCGATGTCGACCATCTACCAGGCGCTGGAGAGGGCGCTCCGCGGTCAGGTTCGCGGAGAGGTCCGGTTCGATCCCGGCAGCCGGGCGGCCTATTCGACCGACGCGTCCAATTACCGTCAGGTCCCCATCGGCGTGGTCGTGCCCACGACCCCCGACGACGCGGCGGCGGCCGTCGCGGTGTGTCGAGAGCACGACGTTCCGGTGCTTTCCCGCGGGGGTGCCACCAGCCTGGCCGGGCAGTGCTGCAACACCGCGGTGGTGCTGGACTGGACCAAGTACTGCACGCGGGTCGAGTCGGTCGACCCGGACCGCGGAATCGCCGTGGTACAGCCCGGGATCGCGCTCGACCGGCTCAACGACCGGCTTGAGCGCGACGGATGGATGTTCGGCCCGAAACCGTCCACCCATGTCAGTTGCACGATCGGCGGCATGGTGGGCAACAACTCCTGCGGCTCGACCGCGCAGGCCTACGGCAAGACGGCCGACTCCGTGCGCCGACTGGAGGTCCTCACCTACGACGGCCTGCGGATGTGGGTGGGGGAGACGTCCGACGAGGAGTACAACCGGATCCTCGCCGGAGGAGGGGCGCGAGCGGAGACGTACCGCAGGCTGCGCCGGCTGCGCGACACGTATGCGGACGACATCCGCCGCGCCTATCCCGACATTCCACGCCGCGTGTCCGGCTACAACCTCGACTCCCTGCTCCCCGAGCACGGCTTCCACGTCGGACGGCTGCTCGTCGGCTCGGAGAGCACCCTCGTGACCGTCCTGCGGGCCGAACTCGACCTGGTGCGCGTCCCGAACGCGCGGAGCCTCGCGCTGCTCGGGTTCGACGACATCTGCGCCGCCGCGGACGCGGTGCCCGCCGTGCTCGCACACGACCCGGCCGCGCTCGAGGGCATCGACCACCGCCTGGTCCAGCTCGAACACAGCCAGCGGCTCGCGGAGGCGGCGCTGCGCGAACTGCCACCGGGCACTGCATGGTTGATGGTGCAGTTCAACGGCGACGACAGGGACGACGCCGACCGGAAGGCACGGGCGATGATCGACGACCTGCAACGGGAGGTCACGCCGCACACCGAGATCCTCGACGATCCCGCCCACGAGGACCAGGTGTGGGCGGCCCGCGAGGCGGGCCTGGGTGCGACCGCCTATCCGCCGAACGAGCCCGAGACACACGAGGGCTGGGAGGACGCGGCCGTTCCGCCCCGCCGGCTCGGCGACTACCTCCGCGACTTCCGTGCCCTTCTCGACCGCTACGACTACGGAACCGCCTCGCTCTACGGGCATTTCGGGCACGGCTGCGTGCACACCCGCATTCCGTTCGACCTGCGCACCGCCACCGGCATCGCGCGCTACCGGGCGTTCGCACTGGACAGCGCCCGGCTCGTCGTCCGTCACGGCGGCTCCCTGTCCGGCGAGCACGGCGACGGTCAGTCCCGGGCCGAACTGCTGCCGATCATGTTCGGTGCCCGGCTCGTCGGGGCGTTCGAGGAGCTCAAGGCGGTGTTCGACCCTCAGGAGCGGATGAACCCGGGCAAGATCGTGCACCCCTACCGGCTCGACGAGAACCTGAGGCAGGGCGCGAACTACCTGCCCCTAGAACCGGCCACCCACTTCGCCTACCCCGACGACCACCACCGCTTCAGCCGTGCCGCGGCCCGTTGCGTGGGGGTCGGCAAGTGCCGCGGCCACGAATCCGGAGTGATGTGTCCGAGCTACCGCGCCACCGGGGAAGAGGAGCACTCCACCCGGGGCCGTGCCCGGCTGCTGTTCGAGATGCTGCAGGGCGAGGTGATCACGGACGGGTGGCGATCGACGGAGGTGGGCGACGCACTCGATCTGTGCCTGGCCTGCAAGGGATGTCTCAGCGACTGCCCTGTGAACGTCGACATGGCAACGTACAAGGCCGAATTCCTCGCCCACCACTACCGCCGCCGGATCCGTCCGCGGTCGCACTACTCGATGGGATGGCTGCCGCTGTGGGCGCGCGCGGCGGCGGTCGCTCCCGGTGCGGTGAACGCGGTGGCCCGCGCTCCCGGGCTGTCGGCGGCGATCAAGACGGTCGGCGGCGTCGACCGCCGCCGAACGCTGCCGAGGTTCGCGGCGCGGCGGTTCACCGACTGGTACCGGCACCGGCCACCGCCGCGTCACCGCACCGATCGCGGACCGGTGCTGCTGTGGCCGGACACCTTCACCGACAACTTCGACCCGCAGATCGCCCGAGACGCCGTCGTTGTGCTGGAGGCGGCCGGGTTCGAGGTGCGGATCCCACCGCGAACCGCGTGCTGCGGCCTGACCTGGATCTCCACCGGACAGCTGGACACTGCCACCCGCGTCCTGCACCGTACCCTGGTGACACTGCGCCCCGCCCTGCGCACCGGCGAACCAGTCGTTGTGCTCGAACCGAGCTGCGCCGCGGTGTTCCGCAGCGACGCGACCGCCCTGCTGGCAGGCAACGAGGACGCGCGCCGGCTCGCGAAACAGACGGTCACGCTCGGAGAACTGCTGCGGGACAGGGCGCCCGACTGGCAGCCGCCCCACTGCGGGGGCGCCGCGCTGGTCCAGCCGCACTGCCACCAACACGCGGTGCTCGGCACCAGCGCCGACCGCGCGATACTCGAGGACGTGGGCGTTCGCGCGCAGGTGCTCGACGCCGGTTGTTGCGGGTTGGCCGGGAACTTCGGCTTCGAACGTGGCCACTACGACATTTCCGTCGCGTGTGCCGAGGACAAGTTGCTGCCCGCGGTGCGCGCCGCCGACCCCGGAACTCTGCTCGTCGCCGACGGTTTCAGCTGCCGCGCCCAGCTGCGCGAGCTCGACCCCGGATCGGCACCTGTCCACGGCGCACAGGTCCTCGCCGCCGCACTCGAGCGGCGACCCGTCCACGACAACCGGAAGGAACCCTCATGGCACCGTCACCGAAGGACAAGAAGATTGCGTTTCTCGTTGCGATGGAAGGCGTCGAGCAGGTCGAACTGACCGAGCCATGGCAATCCGTCGTCGATGCGGGCGGCGAGGCCGTCCTCGTGTCCACCGAGCAGGGCAAGGCACAGGCCTTCAATCACCTGGACCGAGGAGACAGCTTCGACGTCGACGTGACCGTGAACGACACGTCCGCAACCGATTTCGATGCTCTGGTGCTTCCGGGAGGGGTCGCGAACCCGGACCAGTTGCGCACGAATCCCGAGGCCGTCGACTTCGTGCGCGGGATCGTCGACACCGGCAGGCCGGTCGCCGTGATCTGCCACGGACCGTGGACGCTGGTCGAGGCGGACGTGCTGCGGGGACGGACACTGACATCGTGGCCGAGCCTGCGCACGGACATCACCAACGCCGGCGGACACTGGATCGACGACGAGGTCGTGACCTGCACCAACGGACCCAACATCCTGATCTCCAGCCGCAAACCCGCCGACCTGCCCTCATTCTGCGATCGCCTTCTCGACGTGTTCTCGTCCGCGTAGGACCGGTCGACCGCACAACTCGACTTCGGGACGACGGGACGACGACGAGAGGGCGGACTCCAGGAGAGGACATGGCGGACCGAGAGCACCAGCACGACGCCGGCGTGGGACTGCCGCACACGCCCGCCGAGAGCGAACCGATCCGCGTGGCGGAGGCCCGCGCCGCCGGCCTCGGCTCGCGCGAGCATCCGCGGGGCGTGCCGGGGCCGCCGTTCAACCGCCGGTCGCCGTTCCTGGTCGGCATGGCCGCCGCGGCCGGCGTGGTGGTCGTCCTTGCCGGCGTCGAGGTGATCATCTCCACACGCCAGATGCTGCTGCTGATCGCGCTCGCCGTGTTCCTCGCGATCGGTCTCGAGCCCGCGGTGTCCTGGCTCGTGCGTCGCGGGTTTCCCCGATGGGCAGCCGTGACGACGGTGTTCGTGGTGGCACTGGGGCTGGTCGCTGGGTTCCTCGCCCTGGCGATACCACCGCTGATCAACCAGGGCGGCGCCCTCGTTCAGAGCGCCCCCGACCACCTGCACGACCTGGAGCGCAGATACCCGGTCATCGACCGGCTCAGCAGCCGCCTTCACATCCAGGACCAACTCGAGCACGCGCTCGACCAGTCGGGGTTCGGCCTGGTCGGCGGGCTCGTCGGGGCCGGACGTGTGGTGTTCGGAGCGGTGAGCGGCAGCGTGATCGTGACGGTCCTGACCGCCTACCTGCTGGCGGACTTCCCGCGTGTGCGCGCCTCCCTGTACCGGCTCGTCCCGAGCGCCCGCCGGCCCCGCACCATCCTGATCGGCGACGAGGTCCTCGCCAAGGTCGGCGCCTACGTCCTCGGCAATCTGCTCATCTCGCTCATCACGGCCGCCGCCACCTTCGTCTGGCTCGTCGCGTTCGGCGTGCCGTACGCCCTGCTCCTCGCCGTCCTGGTCGGCGTCCTGGACCTGATCCCGATCGTCGGCTCGACCCTCGCGGGGATCGTCGTCGCCCTGGTCGCGTTGTCCGTCTCCCTGTCGGTGGCGATCGCCACCGTGGTCTTCTTCCTGGTGCTGCGACTGCTCGAGGACTATCTCCTCGTCCCGAAGATCATCGGTCGCAGTGTCCGGGTGCCGCCCCTGGTGACGGTGGTCGCGGTGCTCGTCGGCGGCGCCCTCCTCGGCATGCTGGGAGCGCTGCTCGCGATCCCGGTCGCCGCCGCGGTGCTGCTGATCGTCCAGGAGACCGTCCTGCCCCGACTCGACAGCGAGTAGCGGCGGGTGAGAGTGCTCGGTGGCTGCCGCGGAATACGGCGGAGCGGGTCACAGGGTTGTGTCCACGATCCGCATTCCGTGCTTTGCCGGGTTCGCGCTGACCGGATGACCTCGCCGGCCTCCGTCCGCCTCTGCTCGGGGTTGCTTGCTGCCCGTTTGAGGTGCCCTCCACGAGGTACCCGACGGACATGAGCGAACACGCACCCCACACGATCGACTACCCCGGCCACACCTCGGAGATGGCAGAGCAACCCAGAGACGAGATGCGCGCCTACCGCGGCAGCAATCTGCTCGCGGGGAAGAAGGCCCTCGTCACCGGCGGTGATTCCGGGATCGGCCGTGCGGTCGCGGTGGCGTTCGCGAAGGAGGGCGCCGATGTTGCGATCGCCTATCTCGAGGAGGACCGGGACGCGGCCCACACCGCCGAACTGGTACATGCGGAGGGCCACGCCTGCCGCACCTACCGCGGCGACCTGGCCGATCCGCGGCTCTGCCGCGAGACTGTCGAACGCGCCGCCACCGAACTCGGTGGCCTCGACATCGTGGTCAACAACGTGGCCTATCAGGCGCCGGTGGACGACTTCCTGGAACTGTCCGAGGAGCAGTGGCGTCGCACCTTCTCGGTGAACATCGACAGCTTCTTCCACGTCACCCAGGCGGCCGTTCCCCACCTCGCCCCGGGGTCGGCGGTGATCAACACCGGATCGGTGAACGGGTTGCGGGGCAACAAGTCACTGATCGACTATTCCGCCACGAAGGGAGCGGTGACAGCCCTGACATACGCTCTCGCGCAGTCCCTCCTCGATCGGGGAATCCGGGTCAACTGTGTGGCCCCGGGCCCGGTGTGGACGCCGCTTATCCCGGCGACGATGGACCGGGAGAAGGTGGCCGACTTCGGGAAACAGGCGCCGTACGGGCGCGCTGCGCAACCCGACGAGATCGCACCGTCGTACGTCTTCTTCGCAGCCGGCCAGCTGTCGTCGTACTACTCGGGCGAGGTGCTGGCGCCACTCGGCGGCGAAACCCTGCCCGGCTGAGGCCCACCCACTGCTGAGGGCCATTCACGCGCTGACCACCCGCACCGTGTCGAGGGCGGGATCCGTCGCGTCGGGTACTGCCATCCCGGCACGAAGCCCGCTACGCAGATAGTCGAGCACCGCGCGGTCGAGCCGCTCGCCGGGCACGACGGCGGGGATACCGGGCGGGTAGGGCGTGAGCTGTTCGGCGGCGACCCTGCCCACTGCCCGGTCGGCGGACACCGACTCGGCCGGACCGAAGAACGCCTCACCCGGCGTCATCTCGGAGTTCAGCTGCAGCTCCTCGGGAGAGGGCAGGTCACGGCCGGCGCCGAAGGAAAAGACCCTGCGGCCGAACTCAACTCGGACAGTGCATGCACCAGACGATCGGCGGTGCCCTCGTCGTCGGCCATCGACATCGTGGCCAGGATCCGCCGGTGGTCGGACAGCCCCACGTCCACACCGCAGTGGTCGCGGAGCCAGTCCGCGCACTGGTAGCCGGACGCCCCTGTGCCAGTGACGTCGATCAGGACCTGCAACAGGTCCAGATCATGCGAGGCCTCCTTGCCGCACAGCCGGTCCTCCAGCACGGACATTCCGTCGATCCCGGCAATCCGGTCGCGTGTCCGCCGGGCCAGCGTCAGCGCCGACCCCAACAACCGGCCGCCGCGTTCGACCATCTGGCGGCGCCAGCCGTCGAGGGCGCAGTAGATCATCACATTCGGGCTCGTCGTCATGAGCAGGTCCGCGCAGGCCGAGAGGTGGTCACCGTCGATGAGGTCACCCTGCCGGTGCAGCACCGAACCCTGCTCGAAACCGGCGCCCATCTTGTGGACGCTCACCACACAGACATCGGCACCGGCGTCCATCGCCCAGGTGGGCAGGTCGTCGTGGAACGGAAAGTGCGCTCCCCATGCCTCGTCGATGATCAGCGGTTTGCCCCGCTCGTGGCACACTTCGGCGATCCCGGCGATGTCCGCGCACGTGCCGTAGGGGCTCGGGCTGACCACCAGCGCACCCGCGGCATCCGGGTGGCGCTCCCACCCGTCCCGTACCTGGTCCGGTGACGGGGGGTGGGACAAATGCATGTCGGCGTCCCAGCGAGGAGTGATCCATCGGGGCATCACGCCGCTGAAGATCAGCCCCGCGACCACCGACTTGTGGGAGTCCCTCCCGAGCAGCAACCCGCCCGGGTCGTTACCCGCGACCGCCATCATCGCGGCCTTCACCGACAGCGAGCTGCCGCACGTGGAGAAGAACGCCTGCTCGGCGCCGACCGCATCGGCCATCAGCTCCTCCGCGTCGGCCAGATACCGGTGGCTGGATCGCCGGTCGTCGAGACCGGACGCGGCGAGCACATCTGATCGGAACGGCTTCACGCCGAGTACCTCGGTCACTCGGGGGTCTGCGCCCCGGCCTTGCCGGTGCCCGGGCGGGGTGAATCCGTATCGGCCGCGGCGGTGATGGTCCGCCAACGCCTCCAGCATCGGTGCGCGCGACTGATCCATGCCTCTGGGGTACCCGGCGTCGCACCACGTCAACCCGGGGGCGCATCCTGTGTCGACAGATTCCGACGCGCAGGTCAGTCCGGGTAGGGCGGGTACCCGTTATCGCGCAGCAGCGCGCTCACCGTGGCGGCGTTGCGTGCCGCGGTCGCGGTGGTGCGGGCCACGGCCTCCGGGACCGCGTCGAGATCCCGATAGTCCACACCGGACATCGCCTCGCCGTTCCAGTAGGTGCAGCCCTGGGCGGGGATGGTGAACCCGATGTCGTCGAGCGACTGGAACACGTCCGCCACGATCTTGTGCGCGCCGTCCTCGTTGCCGACCACCGCGACAATCCCGACCTTGCCGAGCATCGCCGGGCGCCCCTCGTCGTCGGTGTTGCCCAGCTCTGCATCGAGGCGTTCGAGCACCCGTTGGGCCACGCTGGACAGGTGCCCCAACCAGGTGGGCGTCGCGAAGACCAGAATATCCGCGGCCAGGATCCGGTCCCGCAGTTGCGGCCACTGGTCGCCGTCGCCCATGTCCGCCTCGACGCCTGGGCGAATGTCGTAGTCGACCGGCCGCAGCACGTCGCCGTGCAGGCCGTGCTCGGCGAGACAGGACATCACCTGCCCCGCGAGCAGATCGGTGCTCGACGGCGCCGGGCTCGGTTTGAGCGTGCACGAGACTGCGAGAGCGCGTGAAGTGGTCATGAGCGGTGGCATACCCGGGCCTGGCCGCGCTCAATCGCCGTTGGGCGGGGCCGCCGACAGGTGCAGGCAGAGCGCATCGCGCCGTGTGAGCCGGCGTGATCGGGGGTAGTCCGCAGAGACCGAGCCGCACGCCCGACCGCGACCTCAGGAGGCTGGAATGGAGATCGGATACAAGCTCTTCGCGGAGGGCTATTCGCCGACGGATCTGCTGCGCCAGGCCGAGCGTGCCGAGGAGGTCGGCTTCGACTTCGTCGAGATCAGCGATCACTTCCATCCATGGCTGGATTCGCACGGCCACTCGGGCTTCGCCTGGTCGGTGCTGGCCGCGATCGCGGCCAGCACCGAACGCCTCGGGCTGGCGACCGGGGTCACGTGCCCGTTCCTGCGCTATCACCCCGCGGTGATCGCGCAGGCGGCCGCGACGACCGCGCTGCTGTCCGGTGGGCGGTTCGTGCTCGGCCTCGGATCCGGGGAGCGGCTCAACGAGCACGTCGTCGCCAGGGGCTGGCCGCCGGTCGACATCCGGCAGGAGATGCTGCGGGAGGCGGTCGAGATCATGCGCCTGCTGTGGTCCGGCGGGTACCACTCGTACCGCGGCACCCACCTGCAACTCGAGGACGCGCGGGTGTTCGACCTTCCGGCCGAGGCGCCGCCCGTCGTCATCGCGGCCGGCGGCGCCGCGGCGGCACGGCTGGCCGCCGAGCACGGCGACGGACTGTTCGCGACCGAGGCGAGCGAGGACCTCGTGCGCGACTACACCGGGGCGGGCGGCGCGGGACCGCGCTACGCGGAGGTCTCGTTGTCCTGGGCTCCGTCCGAGGAGGCGGCCGCCGAATCCGCCCGCGAGATGTTCCGGTTCGGGGCGCTCGGCTGGCCCGTACAGGCCGAACTGCCGAACCCCTCGGGATTCGAATCCGCCTCCCGCTACGTCACCGTCGACGACATGCGCTCATCCTTCGGGTGCGGGCCGGACGTCGACGCGCATGTGGCGGCCGTGCGCCGGTACGTCGACGCCGGGTTCGACCATCTGGTGCTGACCAACGCCGGCCCCGACCCTGACGGGTTCTTCGACTTCTTCGCCGCCGAGCTCGCACCCGCGATCGGGAAGCTCACCGACTGACCGAGACCAGGCTGGCCGGGTCGGCGCGGGTCGGGTTTCGCGTCACCACGGCCGGGGCACCCCGAGGCTCATGAGCGAGAAGCGCATGCCGTCGAACTCGTCCACCGAGCCGTACGATGCCCGGCTGGATCCGGACTCGGACCCGGAGATGATGACCAGCAAGGCGCCCCGGCAACCGAACCAGGCCGAAGGCGCGGACGATCCAGAGGAGACGACCCCAGCTTCCTGATCGTCTCTCTCGAAGCCTCGAGTCGATCGGCGCCGCGTGCTCACGCGCGCTGCCCGACCCCACCGGCGACCTCGTGCAGACGACGCCGAACGTTGTCCTCGGCGAGCGGGGCCGTCGGCATTCCCGCGCCGTCGTGCAATCCGCCGAGGAACTCCTCGAGCGTGGCCTCGGGCGTGTGCGACGGCTCCCATCCCAGTACGGTCCGCGCCCGGGTCGAGTCCAGCAGCGGTATCCGCACTGCGGTGTCGAAGAGTCCCGGTGAGGCGGGGACCATGTGCAGGTGCCAGGCGGCGGCGAGCGCGGTCCGCGCCGCTCCGCGCGCGGTCGGCACCCGCCGCGCGCCCATCATCTCCGCCAGCGCAGACCCGTCGAGCGGCGGATCGGTCGCCAGGTTGAACGGGCCACGAACCTCGCGCAGCACGGCCCGCGCGTACGCGTCCGCAGCGTCGTCGGTGTGCAGTACCTGCACACGCAGCCCGTCGATGGAGGGGACGACGGGGATCCGTCTCGGTGTCGCCACACGGCCGGGCACCAGGGGCCCGAGGGACAGCCGCCGCTGAGAGGTCGCCGATTCCCGCTTGAACAGGAAACACGGCCGCATCCTGACCACTCGGACCTCGGGGTGGATCACCTCGAAGGTGTCGAGCCAGCGCTCGAGGTACGCCTTCTCCCGCGGGTACGCGGCGCCCGGCCAGCCGTGTGTGGGCCACTGCTCGTCGACCGCATGGTCGGACGGACCCGGCGAATACGCCGCCACCGACGACGCGTGAACGAGGGCGGGCACCTCGTGGCGGGCGACCGCCTCGAAGACCCGGATCGCACCGAGCACGTTGTTGTTCCACGTCGTTTCGGTCCGGCGGGTCGGTTGGAAGAGCCACGCGAGGTGGACCACCACGTCGGCCCCGCGAACCACCTCGTCGAGGTCGTCCGACGCGACATCCGCCTGCATCAGCGTCGTCTTCGGCGGCCGCCACTCGGTCTGCCGACGGGCGACCGCGACGATCGACCCGACCTCGCCGGCCCGGCCGAGCGCCTCCACCACGCTCGTCCCGACGTTGCCGGTGGCTCCGACAACCACGACCCGCAGGCCGGAATTGTGCACCATTGCCATCTCCTCGAATCCGATCGGAGTGCGCCGAATGCCGCCTACTCACGGCTTCAGCAGGATCTTGACCGCGCCGTCGTGCTTGTTCTGGAAGATGTCGTAGGCGTGCGGTGCGTCGTCGAGCGGCAGCTCGTGGGTGGCGAACGAGTCGACGCCGAGCGGGTCGTCGTCGCTCAGCAGTGGCAGGATGTCGTCGGCCCATCGCTTCACATTGGCCTGGCCCATCCGGAGCTGTATCTGCTTGTCGAACAGCGTGAACATCGGCAGGGGATCCAGTGCGCCCCCGTACACGCCGACGAGGGAGATCGTGCCGCCGCGACGAACGACGTCGATCGCGGTGTACAGCGCGTGCAGGCGATCGACCCCGGCGTGCGTCATCAACGGCCGCGCCACCCGGTCCGGCAGGACCGCGGTTGCCTGTTGGAGAAGCCGGACACCGGGGGAGCCGTGCGCCTCCATCCCGACTGCGTCGATCACCGAATCGGGCCCACGCCCGTCGGTGAGATCACGGATCGCGTCTCCCGGGTCCGGGGAGTCGTCGATGTCGACGACCTCGATGCCGCGCGACCGCGCCCGGTCCAGACGCTCGGGCACGAGGTCGACGCCGATCACGCGGGCCCCGCGGTGCGCCGCCACCCGCGCCGCCATGTCACCGATCGGTCCGAGACCCAGCACCACCACCGAGCCGCCATCCGGGATCGCGGCGTACTCCACGGCCTGCCAGGCGGTGGGCAGGACATCCGACAGATACACGAACCGGGAATCCGGCGGACCCTCCGGAACCGAGATGTGGGTGTACTGCGCGTGCGGCACCCGCAGGTACTGCGCCTGCCCGCCGGGAACCTGGCCGTACAGCGCGGAGTAACCGAACAGCGCGGCGCCGCAGCCCTGCTCACGGACCTGCGTGGTCTCGCACTGCGTGGGCAACCCGCTCCGGCACATGTGGCAATCTCCGCACGCGATCTGGAACGGAACCACCACACGGTCACCTTCGTGCAGGCCGGTCACCTCACCACCGACCTCGCGCACCACCCCCATCGGTTCGTGCCCGAGCACGTCACCGGCCGTCATGAACGCGCCGAGCACCTCGTACAGGTGCAGATCCGACCCGCAGATACCGGTCGTCGTGACCTCTACGATCGCGTCGGTCGGTTCGACGATCGCGGGATCGGGCACGGTTTCGACGCTGACCTTCCGCTTGCCCTGCCACGTCACGGCCCTCATGTCATCTCCTCGGTTCGCGGTTTCTCCCCGAGTGCCCACACAGGCCAGGGTTCACCCCCCCCGTTTCGAGGCCGGCCGCTGCGGGTAACTCGCCTGCGGACGGTCTCCGGTGAGACCGGCGCACACGAAAGGACGAGCCAGGATGCCGAAGACGACGAAGAGCGGAGCGCCGAAGCAGAGCGAGTTGCCCAGCACCCTGCGACGGTCCGACGACAAGGCGCAGCGGACATTCGCCGAGGCGCACGATGCGGCACTGGAGCAGTACGGCAGCGAGCAGCGCGCCCACCGCGTCGCCTACGCGGCGCTCAAGCACAGCTACGAGAAGGTCGGCGACCACTGGGAACGCAAGGGCCACCGCGGTCCGTCCGACGAGCGCGCGGAAAGCGGCGGCCCGAACGCCCGTGGGCGCAGCCGCGGCGGGGTCGATGCCCACGCCGGCAAGGACCACCTGATGGGCATCGCACGCCGACTCGACATCCGCGGCCGGCGAGGATGCGCAAGGCCGAACTTCTCGACGCCATCGAGGAGGCCAACCGGCGCGCGACGGCGGCGTCCCGCTGACGGATTCATGGGGGCGTCACCGGGTTTGCCGCGCGGGCGCCGCGGGTAGCCACCACGCCATGGCCGCCCAGGTGACTTCACTACACGGAAGGACCACAGTCGTCATCGCCACCCGCAACCGTGCGCTGGAACTCCAGCACACGCTTGCCGAACTCCGCAGATTGCGACCCTCGCCGCCGGTCATCGTCGTCGACAACGCGTCGACCGACGCAACCGTGGAAGTCGTCGACGCCGTCAACGAACACGGTGCCTGGAGCCCGCTGATCAAGCGCGTCGCGTTGAGCCGCGACCTCGGGTGCGCGGCCCGCAACGTCGGGGCCGAGTTGGCCTCGACGCCCTACATCGCATTCTGCGACGACGACTCGTGGTGGGAACCAGGAGCACTGGAACGGGGCGAGCACGTCCTCGACTCGCACCCCACCGTCGGGCTCCTCGCGGCCCGCATGGTGACGATGCCGGACGAGCGCGACGATCCGGTCTCGGAGGGCCTGGAGTGCAGTCCGCTGGGACGCCGGCCGGACCTGCCGGGCGTGTCGGTGCTCGGTTTCCCGGCATGCGCGGCGATGGTGCGTCGAGACGCCTACCTCGAGGTGGGCGGGTTCAACAAGCTCCTACAGTTCGCCGGCGAGGAGGACCTGCTCGCGATCGACCTGTCCCGGCACGGATGGGACCTGTGCTACCTGCCGGACCTGGTGGTGTATCGCAAGCCGATGCGTATCCGTCTGCACCGCGGAGCGCGCCTGCGGCGCGAGGAACGCAACCGGATCCTCACCGCCGTCATGCGGAGGCCCGTCACACACTGCGCCCGGCTTGTCCGGAAGCTACTGGCCGAAACCGCACACGACCCGCGAAATCTGGCGCTGTGGGTGTCGCTCGCGCGGCGGGTGCCCGCGGCGGCGTGGAGGCGGGCCCCGATCGCCGCCGAACTCGAGAGCCGAGTTCGACTCGTCGAGGCCGAAGCCGAGCACCGGGCCCGCGGTGGCGCGGAGCGGCTCTGATCGCCGACGCGACACCGTCCGCACGTTCAACCCCGGTGCTCGTCGATAGCGAGGCCGCCGGAGCGCACACTCAGCTCCGGCGGCCCCTCGGATCGGGCGCGCACCCTCGAGAAGCCCCGCACGCCCGATGGCTTCATCTGGCTCGGTTACTGCCGCGACCGGACGAGCACGTAGTCGAGATCGACGTGCGCGGAAAGCTCCGCACGTCGAGCCTCCACGGCCGCACGAACGCTCGGGAAACAGCGGAAGTGCTGGTCCGCGTCGACGACCTGCAACACCCGCCGGGAACTCTCGTCGGGGACGAGGAGCATCGCCAGGCCACGGAGATCCGCGTGGAGCTGAGCCTCAGCGAGGGCCTGCACACCCGCAATCGACACGAAGCCGGCGTGCGAGAAGTCGACTATGACGGTGCGACGTGCTTCGCGGAGGGCCTTGTCCAGGCCCTTGACGAAGTCGGCGATCACCCGCGCGTCAACGTCGCCGACCACTGAGGCAATGGTCGGGCCCGGGCCACGGACACGACAACGCCCGGCGCCGTTGACGGATTCGACGAGCGGGTGGGCCAAGCAATGAATATGAACGCGCACGGCGAACCTCCAACGTGGTCGAACGCAGCTGTTTGCTCAACCGCCGAATGGATTGGGTGGGCCGCGGGGAGTGTCGACCGACAGCGAGGTCCGGGCCGTCAGCGTCAAGGTCGAATCGAAACCCACTACCGGTCTAGCACTCCGCGACAGCCACGGCAACGGACCAATTGTCCAGTCAGGCCGGGCCAAGACTGGACAGGTCGTTGCAGACAGACAGTCTCCCTCACGGCCCGACGCCCCCACCTCCCTCACACGGATGCCGGGGGGTCGCCTGCCTCAAGGCGTGCACGCGCACTCCCGACGACGACGCTCCGGGGCCGAGAGGTTTTGGCCTGGCCAGCGGATGTGGGTGCGCACGGCGAGACGTCCGCGGGGGCCGGTCACGGCTGCGGGGCAGCTCGCAACGTGGTGTCACGCCGTACGGGCGCAGTGCGCAGAGCCGGAAGTGTTCGGCTCGTTGTGCCGGCTACGAAGAAAATCGATGCGAGCGGCCCCGCAGGGGACTCACCGTATTGAATCAGGTGCTGTATCACCTCCTAGATCAATGGCACGGGGGAGCTACGGCACGCGGTGCCGGCGGTCGGGGGGAGCGCGTTGGGGACCGCCCCTGCCGGCTTGACGTAGACGCTCCGACGTGGCCTGTCCCACCCCCGTCTGTCCTGTGTCACTCGGGACCGGCCGAGGTGAAGGTGGCCGCCGCGCCGTGAGCGTGCACGGCGGCCCTTCCGGCGGAGTGCGCGAAAAGGGCATCTCGCCAAAGATGTCGTCAATTACGCTGGCCAGCCATGCCTCGTCGGCGACAAGGCATGACGCCTGGCCCGCCTCGGGGGGAGCGTCGAACACGCGGTCCGTGGTGATCATCTGTCTCATCTCCTGAAGCGCGCTCGCAGTGCGCCGGACTCAGGCCGTGATCGCTTCCTGACCAGCGGTGGTGTTGATTTCGATCTTTCGCGGCTTGGCCTTCTCTGCCACCGGAATCGTCAACCTGAGAACCCCGTCGGCGTACTTGGCTTCAATCCGATCGGCGGCGAGGTTCTCGCCGAGGAACAACTGGCGGCTGAACACCCCCCGAGGACGTTCGGAAGCCACCATTTCGACGTCCGCGTCACGCACGGGCCGCTCTGCATGCACAGTCAGTACATTCCGCTCGACGTCCAGGTTCAGCGAATCGGCCGACACCCCCGGGAGGTCGAACTCGACAACGAACTGGTCACCTTCGCGCCAGGCGTCCATCGGCATCGCCGCCGGCCGGGCGACCGTTCCCAGCACCTGCTGGGTCCAGCGGTCGAGCTCACGGAACGGATCAGTGCGCATCAACATCGTGGCCACCTCCAACAAACCCTTCCAGTCTCGGTTCTTCCGATGATCCTTCCAACAATCACCACGTTATCTGCATTCCGTGGTATAGATTAGATATAGCACTTGAGTAAGAGTGCGGCAAGGGTCGAGAGCTGAAAACGGAGATGTCGATGACGAAGGAATCGTCCGCGCGGGAAGGGCGCGGGGTTTACGGCATCTCGGTCGCCGCGGAGCTGTCCGGTGTGGGGCCGCAAGCCTTGCGGCTGTACGAACGCAAGGGGTTGCTCACCCCTGCTCGCACCGACGGGGGCACGCGACGGTACAGCGACGAGGACATCAACCGGCTGCACCGGATCGCCGAGCTCATCGAGAGCGGGGTGAACCTCGCCGGCATCGCCCAGATCCTGCATTTGGAGAGCCGCAACGCCGAACTGCAGACGGGTAGTAGCTGGCTCAGGTCCACCAACGCCCGCTTGAAATCCGACAATTCTCAGCTCACGTCCGACAACGCACAGCTCACGTCCGACAACGCACAGCTCACGTCCGACAACGCGCGGCTGACTTCTGACAACGCGCAGCTCACGTCCGACAACGCTCAGCTACGGCAGGAACAACGCAACAGGAGGTAGCGCTCATGACCACTGACACGAACTCGGCCCTGACGGTCGTCAGCGAAGCGGACCTGATCGAACAGGGCCTCGATGTCGTCGATCAACATGAACCGAACCTGGAGGAGGTGGCGCCGCAGGTGGCTGCTACCTGGGACGCCTCCGAAGCCGACCGGATCGACCAGGTCCTCCCCGTGCCGCTGGACGACGCCGAGGGGTATGGAAGCTGAACGTGGACGCCACGGCTGTTCCGTTCATGGCTTGGAGATCATTTCGGGAGGGAAGATGACCGAACCGTCAGCGCAGCGACCCGCTGCAACGTCCTCGAGCTTGAGTACCGAGGAAATCAAGCGCCGGATCGAGCAGATGTTCGCCGGCCGCCCTCCGGGCGGGCAGCAGAGCGGCTGAACGCCGCCGCGCCGCACCACCCCCGGTTGGTGGGCCTCAGCGCTGGGCACGCGGGTGTCGTTCGACCCCGACACCGTCCCAGTTGCGCTCGCCGGGAGAGCAGCGAGGTTCATAGATCTTTTCCAATCAGTACAGATTACCTATACTAGACGATACGCGTTGGGGGCTCGGCGGGCGCCAGACCCGGTTACTCGACGGATTGAACGCGCCGCAAGGACATCACCGAGCCGCCACACGAGGACCAGGAGGCGAAACCGTGTTGGGATTCGATCCGTTCCGCGACATCGATCAACTCACCGAACGGATGCTGGGAACGAGGGCAGGATCGGAGAGGGTTCCGCGGTTCATCCCGATGGACCTGTACCGCTCAGGGGACCACTACGTGCTGCACGCCGACCTGCCGGGCGTGGATCCGGGCTCGATCGAAGTCAGCGTGGAGAACGGTGTTCTGACTCTGACGGCAATGCGTAGCGAACGCACCGAACACGATGTGGAATGGATGACTTCGGAGAGGTTCGCCGGGCGCTTCGTACGCCGACTTCACCTCGGCGAGGGAATCGACGCGGACAACATCAGCGCCACCTACCAAAACGGCGTGTTGACGGTCACGCTTCCGGCGCAGGAGCAAGCGAAGAGGCGTCGCATCACCGTCGCATCCCGCGGCCAACAGAAGGCGGTCGACGCGAACGCGCCGGACGATCCTGAACAGTCCACAGAGTAGCGACGACGCCAGGACCCGGCCGGTCGACAGGAGGCGTGGGTGATGGAGTACCGCCCCGAGCGAGAGGACTGGTATCAGGTCTTGGGGGTGGATCCCTCCGCCAGCCAGGATCAGATCGGCCATGCGTTTCGCCGACTCATCCGCGCCCACCACCCCGATACACGGTTCCGGTCGGACCCTGTCGAGGATGAATGCCTTGGCCGGATCATCGCCGCCTACCGGGTCCTCCGAGATCCACGACGCCGGACAGAATACGACCGCGACCATCCCGATCCCGCGCCAGTTACACCTGCACGGAGCACCGGAACGCCTGTCGACATCCCCGTAACCCAGAAAGCGGCCGACGCCCGGCGACGGTCCCCGCTGTGGGCTGGACCTGTACGTTTCGGGAGGTGACCGCGGGACCGGACGTCGATATCAGCGCCCGTGATGTGGAGGGCAACGGGCGGCAGGCGTGCGAGGCGGTAGCGAGATCGGGGCGTGAACTCCATTAGGTGGCCATGCGGCCGACTGGGGCAGCCAGTGCCACGGTTCCCGCTTGGACGCGGAACGGATCCAGCTCACTCCGCTGACTCTCGGCGCGCTCGATCAGCTCGTCGAAGTAGATGTTGGGAAGCCGCCGGTCCAGGCCCGCAATGTCGCGCAGGGTGGTCCACAACTGTTTCTTGGCTTCGCCCATCGTGAGGAATTCCAACTCACTGAACCGGCTCAGTGGCGAATAGCCATGTGCTCGTCCGTTGAGTTTGAGTCGTCCCAGTCGTTCTGCGCCCATTGCCAGGCCGGTCTTGAGGGGTTTTCCCGGATGCCCAAGCGGTGCATCATCGTGCGACAGGTCTCGACATCTTCGGCAATGCCTGCCGAAACCCGCGCGAGCGCAGCACCGAGGTCGGTATCGCGGTTCTCGCGTTCAGACCTTCGAGCCATCTCCCGCCAAAGAACACCGAGGGCGAGCTGATCGTTGAGGTAGATGCGAAGTTGCTTCTCCATGCCGCCTCGACTACCCCCGAGTACACAGGAAGAATCCTCTCCCAAGTGCGGATCGCTGCTGGCCCGCCCGCATCCGGCAACGATTGGTCCCCCAGGGACTGGAGATCCCCTCCAGGGAGAAGGACCCATGCCACAGTTCTCGCGTCACGGGGACCGTTCCGCTCCCGGACGACGGCGGGTTCCATAGCCGGACCCAGAGCCCGTCATCTGCCAAGATGGGTACGCGGCGACGCAGATCAGAATCAGAAGGCCCCACGACTCCACGGCAATGGGCTACCCACGGAATCGACCTGTCACACAGCACCAACTTCACCGCATCCCGCCGCCCTTGGACGGCGACGCAAACAGGCAACGCGGCCGAAGCTGTACAAGACGGGAGGACTGAACGTGAAACCGACCGACGCGGGTGGCGCCTCAGCTGACCCCTGTGTGCGGGTGCGCGGCCGGGAGTTCCGCGCGGTGATCTTCGACCTCGACGGGGTGATCACCGACACCGCGACCCTGCACCGCCGAGCATGGGCGGCGGTGTTCGACGACTTCCTCACCCGATGCCACCCTGCACAGCCGGCCTTCAGCGCGCAGGACTACCTGTCCTACGTCGACGGGAAGAATCGGGCCGACGGGGTGCGGTCCTTCCTCGCCTCGCGCTCGATCATCCTCCCGGAGGAGCCCGCCACACGCGGTGGGCGCGAGGTCGAGACCGTGTCCGGGCTGGCGGAGCGCAAGGACCGGATGTTCCACGACCTGCTCGACGCGGAGGGACCGCACCCGATCGCACCGACCGTGGACCTCATCGACCGGCTGGGCCGCGCGGGGGTGCAGGTCGCGGTCGTCAGCGCCAGCCGGAACGCCGCCGCCGTGCTGGACCGCGCGGGACTGACCGACGCGATCGACAGCCGGGTCGACGGGAACGACGCCCACCGGCTCGCGCTCCCGGGGAAACCGGACCCGGCGCTGTTCCTCGAAGCGGCGCGGCGACTGCGGCTGCACCCGGGCGACGCGGTCGTGGTCGAGGACGCCGAATCCGGTGTCACGGCCGCCCGCCGCGGCGGATTCGGCCTCGTCGTCGGTCTCGCTCCCGCGGCACATGCGGCAGCGCTTCGGCGCAGCGGCGCGGACGTCGTCGTCCCCGCCGTCGACGCGCTGTCCTGGACGTTCGAGACCACGAGTGCCGGCGATCGGACCGGCCACGCGTGAGCCGGTCGGCGCACCACTCCTACCTCCATTCGTCGACCACCACGGTGGCGGGGCCACCACCGTCCGCCGATCCCCAGGAGGCACTGGACCGCCTCCTGCGTGACCTGCGGTCGCGTCGCGAAGGGCTGTCCGGGCGCGAGGCCGAGCGGCGGCTGACCGTGACCGGGACCAACGAACTGGTGCGACAGGCCGGCGAGCCGTGGTGGCGGGAACTGCTCCGCCAACTCGTCCATCCGCTCGCGCTGCTGCTGTGGTTGGCCACCGTCCTCGCCGCGCTGTCCGGCTCGGGACCGCTGGCCGTCGCGATCGTCGTCGTGATCCTCCTGAACGCGGGCTTCGCCTTCGCCCAGGAACGCCATGCGGAACAGGCGGTCGAGGCGCTGTCGGCCTACCTGCCCCCGCATGCCCGGGTCCTCCGCGACGGTGCGGAACGGCAGATCGACGCGCGTGAGCTCGTCCCCGGAGACGTGATGGTCGTCGGCGAGGGGGACCGGGTGTCCGCCGACGCCAGGTTGCTCACGGGCTCGCTCGAGGTCGACACGTCCACACTGACCGGGGAATCCGCACCGGTCGCGGTGGCCGTCGACATCGCGGACAGTCACGTCCCGCTCATCCGGGCCAGGGACATCGTCTTCAGTGGAACCACCTGTACCGCGGGCGAAGCCACCGCGGTCGTGTTCGCCACCGGGATGCGCACCGAACTCGGCCGTATCGCCGCGCTCTCCCAGCGCGTGCGACACGAGGAGAGCCCACTGGAGCGGCAGGTGAAGCGGGTCGCCCGGCTCATCGCCGTCGTCGCGGTCGGGATGGGGATCGCGTTCATTCCTCTCGGCACCCTGGCGGCCGGACTGTCGTTCGGCGACGCCGTCACCTTCGCGATCGGGCTCCTGGTCGCGAACGTCCCCGAGGGCCTGCTGCCGACCATCACGCTCGCCCTTGCGGTCGGTGTGCGTGCCCTGGCCCGGCAGGGAGCGCTGGTCAAACGGATCTCGGCGGTGGAGACCCTCGGATCGACGAGCGTGATCTGCACCGACAAGACCGGCACCCTCACCCTCAATCGCATGCGGGTGGACCGGATCCGGACCACCGACGGTGTCCTCGACTTCGACCGGACGATCGACGCCGTCGCCCCGGGCTCGGCCCCGGACCGCCTCGCTCGGGCCGCCGTGTCCTGCAGCAACGCCGAACCGGCCGGGCCGGGCGGCGACGAGGTCGGTGACCAGACCGAGTTGGCGTTGTTGCACGCCGCCGAGCAGCTCGGCGTCGATCCCCGCAGCGATCACCGCGATCGGATCGCGCACTTCCACTTCGACCCGAACCTCCGGCGCATGTCCACCATCGACGCGACCGACGACGGGGCGCGGGTGCACACCAAGGGTGCGCCGGAGGAGGTGCTCGCGCGCTGCACCCGGATCGCCGTCGGCCGGGACGCCGACCGTGCACTCACGGACGCCGACCGCGCCGACATCGACGCGTCGGTGACGCCCTGGGCCCGGCAGGGCCGGCGGCTGCTCGCGCTGGCGGACCGGCGCCTCGACGCCGCCACCGCGGCCGGGCTCGGCCGTGACGAGGCGGAACGCGATCTGGTTCTCCTCGGGGTCGCGGCCATGGTCGACCCCCCGCGGCCGGAGGTCGCCGACGCCGTCACGCGCTGCCACACGGCCGGGATCCGCCTCGTCGTGGTGACGGGAGATCACGCGTTGACCGCGCGGGGCATCGCGGAGGGCGTGGGCATCGGTCGGGGCGGTCTCCGGGTGATCGGCGGACACGAGATGGACCGGATGTCCGATCACGAACTCGACGCGATGCTCGCCACGGAGGGTGAGCTGGTCTTCGCGCGCAGTTCACCGGAATCGAAACTGCGCATCACCGATGCGCTGCAGGCGCAGGGACACATCGTCGCGATGACCGGCGACGGCGTCAACGACGCACCCGCGCTCCGCAGCGCCGACATCGGTGTCGCCATGGGTCGTTCGGGTACCGACGTCGCGCGGGAAGCGGCCACCATGGTGCTCACCGACGACAACTTCGCGACCATCGTCAGCGCCGTCGAGGCCGGCAGGCAGGTCTACGACAACGTGCGCAAGTTCATCGTCTACATCTTCGCGCACGCGACGCCGGAGGTCGTGCCCTTCCTGATCTACGCCCTCACCGGGGGCGCGGTTCCGCTGCCGCTGACGATCATGCAGATCCTCGCCATCGACCTGGGCACCGAGACCCTGCCCGCGCTCGCGTTGGGGCGCGAACCCGCGGAACCCGGGCTGATGGAGCGCGCACCGAGACCGCGGTCCCAGCCGGTGATCGACGGTCCGATGCTGTTGCGCGCGTGGGGCGTCCTCGGAGGCGTGTCGGCGGTTCTGGTGATGGCCCTGTTCGTCGCGACGCTCGTCGCGGGCGGGTGGACCGTCGGGGCCGACGTCGGGTCGGGGCCGCTGCATCACACCTGGCAGCAGGCCACCACGATGACCTTCCTCGGGATCGTCGCCTGCCAGATCGGCACCGCCACCGCCGCACGCACCCGACGGGCCTCGCTCGCCCGGATCGGGTTCGCCACGAATCCGCTGTTGTTGTGGGGCATCGCTTTCGAACTGTGTTTCGCCGCGCTGGTCGTCACGGTCCCGTTCCTGCAACGCCTCTTCGGAACAGTCGCCCCGCAGCCCTGGCAGGTGGCGGCGCTGCTGCCGCTGCCGTTCATCGTGTGGGGCGTCGACGAGGCCTTGCGCTGGCTGGCGCGCCGGAGGGCGGCACCGGTCACCGATCGGTGACACCGGCGACCGGACCCGGGTGGTCCCGGCGGGGCTCGGCGTCCGCGGACAGCGCCGCGGCGACCGCGCGCGCGACCGCGGGGACGGCGGCGGCGACGGCGGGCGACAGGCCCCGGCCCGGCGCGACGTCGGCGACCTCCACGGCGACGATCACCAGCCGGGCCGGCGTGCGGCCGAGGGCCCCGCCCAGGGCGATCGCCGCGCCCAGGTCGAACCCGTGGGACCCGGAGGGGGCGACGGGCAGATCGGCGGCGGCGAGCACGTGCACCCGTCCCGGTCGCGGGTGCGGCATCCGCAGCGCGTCGAGCACGACGGCCACCCGGGCACCGCTCCACGCCTCGATCAGCTCGATCGGGTCACCGGGCGAGATCACGGTCCGGGCGGGAACGCCGTCCCGGTGCAGGCTCCGGGCCACGGCCGGTCCCACGCCGTCGTCGCGGCGGAACTCGTCGCCCAGCGCGATCAGCACCGCGCTCATCGACGATCCACCGTGAGGTCGAGAAAGTGCGTGGCGCAGGAGATGCACGGGTCGTGGTTGCGGATCGTCCGCTCGCACAGGGCGGTCAGCTCCGCGTCGTCGAGGTCGAGGTGCCGTTCAACGACACCCGCGAGCTCGTGCTCGATCGCCGACTGGTTCTGCGAGGTCGGCGGGACGATGACCGCATCGCGGATGACGCCCTCCCCGTCGAGGTCGTACCGGTGGTAGAGGAGTCCGCGGGGGGCCTCGCTGACCCCGTGACCGGTCGCCGCCCGGGGGCGGACGTCGCGCGCCGGCCGCGCAGGCCGCTCGTAGGACGCGATCAACCGCAGCGCCTCGTCGACCGCGTAGACCACCTCGACGGCCCGGACGACGATGCTGCGGAACGGGTTCCGGCACACGTCGCCGAGTCCCGCCGCCGCGGCGGCCTGCCGCGCGGTCACCGACAGCCTCGCGCTGCCCAGCGAGTACCGGGCGAGCGGCCCGGCCAGGACCCGTTCGCCGTCCAGCCGGGCGTGCAGCGCGGTGGAATGCGGAACCTGATGTTCGACGACGTGGGCCGGGAAGTCCGCGGCCGGGAACCGGGCACCGGACGAGGTGTGCACGGTCCCGGACTCGATGGCGTACCGGTCGGGCTCCGTCAGCGCGATCATCTCGTAGGGGAGTTCGCGATCGGGGAAGTCGAAGCCGGCGGCCCAGGCGACCGTGTCGAGGGCGTCGTCGAGGGCGCGGCGCAGCTGCTCGGCGAGCGGTGCGAGCTCGTCGCGGGTGGGTGTGCGGTAGAAGCCGCCGACGCGGACGTTGACCGGGTGGATCGGGCGACCGCCGAGCTGTTCGAGGATCGCGTTGCCCGCCTTCTTGAGCCGCAGTCCGGTCTCGACCCGGGCACGGTCGGTGCGGGCGAGCGCGATCGAGTCCGCGACACCGGCGAAGTCCGGGGCGTGCAGGAAGTAGATGTGCAGCACATGGCTGGCGATCCACTCTCCGCAGTAGAGCAGCCGGCGCAGCCGGACCACGGCGTCGTCGGGAGGCGCCGCGCACGCGTCCTCGATGGCGTTGCACGCACTGACCTGGTAGGCGACCGGGCAGATCCCGCAGATCCGGGAGGTGAGATCCGGCGGCTCGCGAAAGTCCCGGCCGCGCAGGAACGATTCGAAGAACCGGGGCGGTTCGTAGATGTTCAGCTCGGCCCGTTCGACCCGGCCGCCCTGGACCGTGACCCGGAGCCTGCCCTCGCCCTCGACGCGGGCGAGGGCGCGCACGATCAGTCGCCTGTCCTCGTCACCCATCGCCGGCCCCCGGCCGGTCGACCTCGCCGTGGGTGTAGGCGGCGAACTCGGGTGCGGCGACGTTGAAGGTGGCCAGCACCCGGTCGATGGCCGCGTCGTCCATGCCGCAGATGCGCAGCCAGGCCGCCATCGAGGCGAGGTTCGGCCCCTTCATCGGGCCGAAACACCCGTAGCAGCCGCGGTCCTGAGCGGGGCACAGCGCACCGCAGCCGGCGTGGGTGACCGGACCGAGACACGGCGTCCCGTCCGCGACCATCACACAGGTCAGGCCGCGGCGCTTGCATTCGTTGCAGACGCTGGTCGCGGGGGTGTCCGGACGCCGGCCGGCCAGGAACGCGGTCAGCACCTCGAGGAGCTGGCGCCGGTCGATGGGGCAGCCGCGGAGCTCGTGGTCGACGTGCACGTGGGCGGCGATCGGCGTTGACGTCGCGAGGGTGTCGATGTACTCGGGTGAGGCGTAGACGTGGGACGCGAACTCCTCGACGTCGGCGAAGTTGCGCAACGCCTGGATCCCGCCCGCCGTCGCGCAGGCCCCGATCGTCACCAGCATCCGGGACCGGTCCCGGATACGGTGGATCCGGTCCACATCCGTGGCGGTGGTGATCGATCCCTCGACGAGCGAGAGGTCGTAGGGCCCGTCGACAGTCGCGCTGGAGAACTCCATGAAGTGGGCGATGGTCACCTCCTCGGACAGTCCGAGCAGTTCGTCCTCGCAGTCGAGCAGCGAGAGCTGGCATCCGTCGCAGGACGCGAACTTCCACACCGCCAGGGTCGGTTTCGTCATCACAGCTCCCGCACGTGGAGAAGTGGCCCGGCAACGGTGTAGTCGACGACCGGGCCGTCGCGGCAGAGCAGGAGCTCGCCGAGCTGGCAGTGCCCGCACAGGGCCGTGCCGCACTGCATGTTCCGTTCCAGCGAGACGCGGATGTCCGCCGCGGCCACCCCTTTGCCGATCAGCACCCGCGCCGCGAACCGCATCATCGGTTCCGGGCCGCACAGCAGGGCCGTCGTCCGGCCCGGGTCCAGACGCAGCCGCCCGAGCGGTTCGGTGACGAACCCGACCGGGCCGTCCCAGTCGCTGCTCGGCCGGTCGACGGTGGTCTCCACGTCGATGGCCCCGGCGGCGGACCACGCGCCCAGTTCGCGCCGGAACAGGAACTCGTCGGACCCACGGGCACCGACGACCAGAACGACCCGGCGGAAGGCGTCACGCGCCGCGAGGATCGCCAGGACCGCGAACCGCACGGCCGCCAGCCCGACACCACCGGCCACGACGACCACGTCGCGGCCGCGGCACGAACCGAGCTCCCATCCGGTGCCGAACGGGCCCCGCACGCCGAGGGTGGAACCCACGGGGGCGTCGTGCAGAGCGCGACTGACCGCACCGACCGCGCGGACGGTGTGCTGAAGTTCCCCGCCGCCCGGCGCGCCGCTGATCGAGACCGCGACCTCGCCGATGCCGGGGGCGGCGAGCATCATGAACTGCCCGGGCGTGGAATCGGGCAGCGGCGCACCGACCGGGACGAGGGAGAGGGTGACCGAATCGTGGGTCTCGGTCACCCGGTCGCGCACCAGATACCGGGTGGGCACCATCGGATCCGTCGCGGTCCTCACGTCGTCACCGCGTGCCCCGGTCGGTGCGAGGCGGTGACGCCTGCGGTTCGCCGTACAGGTCCAGCAGCCGGGCCCGGGTGGCCTGGAGCCGGTCGACCAGCGCACCGGACAACGCGCACGCGACCGCGTACCCGAACACCGGGTCCACCGCGCTCGCCTCGCGCAGCAGCTCCGCATCGATCTCGTGTGCGCGCGCAGCGGACCGCGCGGTGGCGGCGAAATGCCACCGGTAGGGCGCGGTCATCCACGACCAGCCCAGCACGTCGCCGACCCCGAGCGTCTCGATGGGGACGTCGCCGCGCCCGGGAACATGGGTGTGCAGCAGGACCCGACCGCCTCGCACCAGCCAGAGCCGCTCCGCGAGGTCGCCCTCCCGGAAGACGTTCTCCCCGGCGGCGAACTCCACCAGCCGCGACAACCCCAACAGCGCTCGCAGATGCTCCGGATCCAGCCCGGCCAACATCGGAACCTGCTCGGGTGCAGTGGAATTCATCCCGATCCCCGGGTGGGATCCGCGCCGACGGCCGGGAACGCCTCGGCCAGGCGAGCGGCCTCCTCGGTGATGTCGATGCCGACGGGACACCAGTCGATGCACCGCCCGCAACCCACGCACCCCGACGAGCCGAACTGGTCGTACCAGGTGCCGAGCTTGTGGGAGATCCACTGGCGGTAGCGGCTCTGCCCCGATTCCCGGACGTCACCCCCGTGCAGGTGGGAGAACTCGGGTTCGAAGCACGAGGCCCACCGCTGCCAGCGTTCGGAACCCGTTCCGGTGAGGTCGGTGACGTCCTCGACGCTCGTGCAGAAGCACGTCGGGCACACCATCGTGCAGTTGCCGCAGGTCAGGCATCGGGACGCCACGTCGTCCCACACGTCGGCATCGCGGGCGGTGCGCAGCAGCTCGCGGAGATCGACGTCGGGCATCTGCCGGCCCATCCGGTCCGCGGCCGCGCACACCTCCTGCGCGGCGCGGTCGACCTCCTCGGGTGCGGCGGGCGCGTGCGGCACCCGCGCCAGCACCTCCGCGCCCCGACTCGTCCCGACGTCGACGAGATAGTGCGGAGCACCGTCGGCCAGGCGTTCGGTCAACCGCAGGTCGTAGTCGCCCGCGGCTCCGGGACCGGTGCCCATGGACGCACAGAAGCACACCCCGCCCGGCTCCGTGCAGTCCACCGCGACGACGAACAGCCGCGCGAACAGCGCCGCGGTCCGGCCGTCGCCGCCGCCGGCCAGGACGGTCCGCAACGTACGAATGGCCGCCAGGTCACAGCCTCGGACACCGAGGAACGCGTAGGACACCTCCTCGTCGGGTGGCGGACGGAACTCGTCGTCCCCGCTCGTCGACCACAGCTGCCTGCGCGGCGGATGCAGGTACTGCTTCCACGACTGCGGCCCCGACGAGTGCCCGAACACCGCCCCGTCGTCACGCCGGTGCACGCGGTACCGGCCGGGCGCCGTGGTGACGCCCCACCCGTCCGGGAGTTGGTCACCGTTCTCGAGCTCGCCCAGGACGATGGCGTTGTCGTCGAAGGTCGGGCCGATCACCCGATAGCCGTCGCCACGCAGCACCGTGACCAGGTCGTCGAGTCCGCGCCGGTCGAGCACCGCTCCGCCCGGTGCGGGGTCGGGCTGCTGCTGATCGGGATGCCGGGTGCCCTCCACAGGCCCCTCCTCGCGTCGCGAGCGGACCGTCTTGCGCCGCTCGATCTCCGCCGTTGGTTCGGCCGTACCGGTGAATCCCCAGTATCGGCGGTGCCATCCCGTCGGTCAATCGCCAGGGCATGTCTCCCAATCCCTCCCGGATGCACCCGGCGAAGCAATCGTCGTCCTGGAAGGCGGAGGAGAAGCCGATACCGGGGTTGTATCGGCGCCGACGACAACGCAGCAGGGCGGCGATTGGGCGCCGGGGGCGCCGAAACGGGGATTGGGAGAGATGCCCTAACTGAGCCTGACGGTGGCACCCGGCCGCAGTTCGACGATCTGGCCGCGGCACTCGATCTCGATCGGTCGCTGATTGCCGGCCGCGGCCCGCACCTCCACGCTGCGCCCGCTCACCGTCAACCACAGCTGGTGACCGCGGTAGAAGATCGGAAACTCCAGCGCCCCCATGGACTCCGGCCACTGCGGGCCGAGAACCAGCCTGTCGCCGCGTGTCTCCAGGCCGGTGAAACACCGCTGCAGCAGGTCCACGCTGCCGGCCATCGCCGCCAGGTGGATCCCTTCGGCCGTCGTACCACCCTGGATGTCGGTGATGTCGGAGGCGAGCACGCTTTCGAAGAACGCCATCGCCTTCTCGCGGTTGCCGCGGGCGAGCACCCAGGAGTGCACCACCGCGCTCAACGTCGAGCCGTGGGACGTCCGGTCGAGGTAGTAGTCGACCGTCCGCGGAATGTCCTCGGGATCGAGCCGATATCCCAGCCTCCCGAACAGGTCTCGCAGTTCGTCGGCGGAGAGGAGGTAGAACAGCATCAGCACGTCCGCCTGCTTCGACGCGCGGTAGCGGTTGACGTCGTCGTCCTCGGCCTCGAGGATCCGGTCGAGCCGCCGGATGTCCCCGTACCGCCGCCGGTAGCGGTCCCAGTCGAGTTCGCTCAGATCGCCGTACCCCTCGAACTGGCTGATCACCCGATCGTGGAAGGGCACGAACATGCGGCGACTGATCTCCTCCCACCGGGCCAGCTCCGGTGCATCCAGATGGAGACGGTTGACGAGTTCCGTTCGGTCCGGCTCGGTGACCGCATCCAATGCGTCGAAAGCGCGCAAGATCACCCACACCGCCATGACATTGGTGTAGGCGTTGTTGTCGATCCCGTCCTGGGGCGCATCCGGGTAGCCGGAATGGAACTCGTCCGGCCCCATCACACCCCGGATGACGAACCGGGACCGTGACCGGTCGTACGACGCCACACTGGCGAAGAAACGGGCGATCTCGATCAGCATCTCGGCGCCGAAGTACGCGAGGAACTCGACGTCGCCGCTGATCTGGTAGTACTGCCACACGTTGTACGCCACCGCGATGCCGATGTGGCGTTGCCGCCAACTGGTGTCCGGAAGCCACCGGCCCGACCGCGGGTTCAGATGCAGCTGCTGGCTCTCCTCGCGGCCGTCGCTGCCCGACTGCCACGGGAACATCGCGCCGCGGTGGCCCGCCGCCCGGGCAGCGCGGCGGGCCTCGGGCAGCCGGCGAAACCGGTACAGCAGCAGAGACCGCGTCAATGCCGGCCCCCGCAGCGTCAGCACCGGGAAGACGAACAACTCGTCCCAGAAGATGTGACCGCGATATGCCTCGCCGTGCAACCCGCGGGCCGGGATACCGACGTCCAGATCGGCCGTGATCCGGGAGACCGTCTGCAGCAGGTGCAGGAAGTGGAACCGCAGGATCCGCGACGCTTCCACCTGCCCCGCGATGTCGATACCGACCCGGTCCCACAGGTGCTCCCAGGCCAGGGCGTGCCCGGCCAGCAGGCTGTCGAATCCACGGAGCCCGGGCAGCAGGCGCGCCGCCTCGTCGGCGGGGTCGGAGACCGCGTGGTCGTGTCCGGTGAAGAGGGTCACCGTCTTCTCCACCGTGACGGATTGACCGGCCGCGAGGTGGACGACGATGTCGTGGCCGACGACACCGTCGGTGTCGAACCACCGGCGCCCGCCTTCGCACAGTTCACCGTCGCGTCGCACCGTCGTTCGGGCCGCCATCGCCACCGGGACGCGCGACTGGTTGGTTTGGACGGTCAGCAACACCGAGTCCGGCGCCAGCTCCACCGCCTGGACCCGTTCGAGGTGGGTGCCTGCGAGATCGCGATAGCGATCGACCAGGCTGTTCCGGACCGAACCGTCCAGAGCCGACCGCACTTCGACGGTCCCGGACCAGTCCTCGGCGACGATGACCGTCTGCAGCGCGCAGACGTGCGGACTGTGCATCGCCACGAACCGCCGCTGGAGCAGCGTCGTCGTCCGGCCCGCCGCGTCGCGGCAGCGGATCCGCCTCGTCAGCACAGCCCGTCTCAGGTTGAGGTCCTGCCGGTGCTCGAGCAGGTCGACCGTGTCGACGTCGAACCACGGCCCGCCGTCGACGCGGAACGTCGTCGGCAGCCAGTTCGGCGCGTTCACCAGGCTCTCGTTCGAGATGACCACACCCGCACGTTCGTCGCCCAGGCGGTTGTAGAGGCCCGCCACGTAGGTGCCCGGGTAGTGCCCGCGGCCGGCCACCGATTCGGGTGCACACCCACGGCTGGCGAAGTACCCGTTGCCGACCGTGCAGATCGCTTCGCGCAGTTTCTCGGCCGCCGGGTCGTAGCCGTCGAAGTGGAGAATCCAGGCCCCGTCCCTCGGCGCGGTCGGGGAGTCGAGTTCCGCGATCTCGGCCAGTCGCTCGAGCAGCTCGCGGACCTCGACCGGGCCGTCCACCGCGAAGCGCGCCGCCGACCACCGATTTCCGGATTCCGGGCTCCGCACCACGATGCCGGCGGCCCGGTTCGGCAACGCATCGAAGGCATCCTCGTCGGTGAGGTCGTCTCCGACGTAGATCGGAAGAATCGCCCCGGTGTCGACGTCCCGATCGACGACGCGCTCGAGGATCCAGCGCAACGCCCGGCCCTTGTCCCAGTCCAGATTCGGACGGAGTTCGATCACCTTGCGGCCACTGGAGATTCGGAGCGTGGCCTCACCGCCTGCCACTTCGGACACCACGGCCACGACCTCGCCGACGTGGTCGTCGCCCACGTTCCGGTAGTGCACCGCGACCGCGAACCGCTTGTGCTCGACGAACACCCCGGGGATGTGTCGCAGACGCTGCTCGAGCTGCCGGACCACCCGATCGAGCACGGGGATCGCCGCGAGCGCGTCCGAATTCTCGTACCGCTGACCCGCGGGCCCCACGAGTTCGAGACCGTGGCTTCCCCCGTACCAGATGCCGGGCACCCCGACCCGCGCCCGAATGTCGGCGAGATCGCGTCCGCTGATCACCGCCACCGGGCACTCGGCCACGAGCCGCGTCAGGGCGGCCGCCACGCCGTCGACCGGCACGGCCGCCGCCGGGTCCGGCACCACCTCGGACAACGTGCCGTCGAAATCGAGGAACACGGCGGGCCGGCACACGCGAAGCGGCGCGGTGAGCGCGCGGCGCTCGGTCAGGGCACCGGGAATCTCGCTCAGTCGCCGGTCACCGACCCGAAGTTCGATCTCGGCGGCGTCTCGCACGACCACGTCCGCGCCGCGGCGCAGCAGCTCGTCGCCGCGCTCCGCCCGGTCGACGGCGACGACGAGGGCGAATCCGGCACCGCGCGCCTCGGCCACGACATCCTCACCAGAGGCGACGAACACTGCTCCGGTCAGCGCGACGCCGAGTTCAACCGCGGCGTCCTGCGGCGTCGCATCACCGATCCTCACCGGAAACCACCTGCCGATTCCGGCTGCCTCGCACCGGCCGAGCGTCTCACCGCTCGCGACCACCGCACACAGGACGCCGGCGCCGTGCAACCGTTCCGCCAGTGCGACAACGGATTCGGCGCACCGCGTCGGGTCGGCCGGGTCCACCACCACGTCGGCGGCGAAAATGACGGCACGGTGATAGCGCAGATCGATGACCGGGCGGATCACCTTCTCAGTATCCACGTCGCGCACGCGTTTATCCCTGTTCCCGAACAGAGAACGAGATCCGGCCGGGGTGTGCAGGCCCGGTGGGGAAGTGGGCCGTCAGCGCACCGGGGCCCGCCAGCGGACGGTGGTGCCCTCCATCGCTGTGCTGTCGACCGTGACCGTTCCACCGGCAGCCTCGGCGCGCGAGTGGAGGTTGTCGAGACCGCGCCCGGGTTCGCCGCGCGCGATTCCCCTTCCGTTGTCGGAGATCTCGAGGAGCAGGCCGTCGTCGACGGTGACGGTGACGGTGACCGCGGTGGCCTTGGCGTGGCGGACCACGTTGCTCAGCGCCTCTCGTAGCACCGCCTCGGCATGGTCGGCCAGATCCGGTGCCAGGGCGGAGAGCGGACCCGACATGTGCACAGTGGTCCGGAGGCCGGAATCGGCGGTGACGTCGGCGATCACCTGGTGCAGTCGACTCCGGAGCCGAGTGACCCCGGCCTCGCCCTCGTGCAGGTCGAAGATCGCCGAACGGATGTCCTCGATGATCTCCTGGAGTTCGTCCACGGTGCCGAGCAGCCGCCTGTGTACGTCCGGAGACTTTGCGCGCTGCACGGTTCCCTGCAGCGACAAACCGGCGGCGAACAGGCGCTGGATGACATGGTCGTGGAGGTCACGGGCGATGCGATCGCGGTCGGCCAGCACGTCGAGCTCACGCATCTGGCGTTGCGCGTTCGCGAGCGTGAGCGCCACCGCGGCGTGATCGGCGAACGCCGACATCCGCGACAGCTCGTCCGCGTCGAACGGTTCGCCGTGTGTGCCGCGAAGACACACGAGCACGCCGGAGACCGCGTTCGCGGCGCGCAGCGGGAGCGCGAGTGCCGCACCGGGCAACGTGACCGCGTTCGGGCCGGGGTCGAGCGTCAACCGATCGGCGCACACGGGTCGCCGGGTGCGGAACGCCTCGCCCAATCCCGGTCCGGGCAGCGGAATCCGGCGGCCGACGACGTCGACCGGTGTCGTCCCGGCCGCCACGCTCACCACCAACTCGGTCACCGACTCCTGCTCGGCGTCGGGATCGTCCGGGACCGCGAGCAGGACGCAGGACGACCCGGTCAGTTCCAGCATCTTGTCCGCGACGACCTGGAGGACCACCGGTGGCTCGTTCCCGGCCAACAATGCCAAGGTGATCTCGCGGGTGGCTTCGAGCCAGGACTGCTTGGTCTGGGACAGTGCGTACAGCCGGGCATTCTCGATCGCGATACCCGCCGCGGCGGCCAGGGCTTCGAGGACGACCTCGTCGTCGGCGGTGAACTGCTTCCCGTCCGCCTTCTCCGTGAGATACAGGTTCCCGAACACGGTGTCGCGTGTCTGCACGGGAACACCGAGGAACGTGCGCATCGGCGGGTGGTGGGCGGGGAATCCCACCGCCGCCGGGTGGGTCGACAGATCCGCGATCCGAATCGGTTCGGGATCGGTCGTCAGGACGCCGAGAACGCCGCGGCCGCGGGGCAGGTCGCCGATCAGCTCGCGGGTTTGCTCGTCGATCCCCTCGTAGATGAACTCGACGAGTTCGTCCCCGGGGCCGAGCACACCGAGCGCGCCGTACCGCGCGTCCACCAGGCCGATCGCCGCGTGCACGATGGTGCGCAGGGTGTCGTCGAGATCGAGCCCGGAGGCCACCGCCAGGATCGCACCGAGCAGGCCGTCGACATTCTGTCTCGCGCGCGCGATCTCGAGCACCCGGCCCCGGACGTCCGACGGGGTCGAGCGAGCGTCCCTCGTGAGGTACCCCAGCACCAGGTCCGCGCTCCCGTCCCGGGCCTTCCCGGTCACGGCTCACCTCCTGTCACGGATCGTGGTGCGGCGGTCACGAGCGTGCCCGGGGTTCCACCTTCGCCGCCAGCACGGCGGCCTGCGTGCGCCGTTCGACGCCCAGTTTGGTGAGCAGACGCGAAACATAGTTCTTGACGGTCTTCTCGGCCAGGAACATGCGGGCCGCGATCTGCCGATTGGTCAGGCCCTCCCCGAGCAGCTCGAGCAGCGTCCGCTCCTGGTCCGAGAGGCCGGAGAAGGGACCGGTGTCCTCCGCCTCCGACGCCCGTAGCTTCGACATCAACGCGGCGGCGGCGTTGCTGTCGAGCATGGACTTGCCCGCGCCGACCTCGTGCACCGCCCTGACCAGTTCGAATCCCTTGATGTCCTTGACCACGTAGCCGCTCGCGCCGGCCAGGATCGAACTGAGGATCGCCTCCTCGTCGGTGAAGGAGGTCAGGATCAGGCAGTGCAGCATGGGCAGTCGGGCCATCAGTTCGCGGCACAGCTCAATGCCGCTGCCATCGGGTAGTCGCACGTCGAGCACCGCCACGTCCGGTCGCAGAGCCGGTATCCGGGCCAGTGCAGCGGCACAGGTCCCCGCCTCGCCGACGACCTCCAGTTCGGGATCCGAGGCCAGTAGTTCGACCAATCCCCGGCGCACGACCTCGTGATCGTCGACCAGGAAGACCTTGATCATGCGGAAACCTCCCGCTCCCGGGTATCACCGTACGTCAGTTCCGGCCGCCGGGTGCAGGGTCGACACCGGTGAGGCTGGGCAACCGAAGCGGTCGGGACTACCGTCGTCGCATGACGGACGTCGAGCGAGCGATCGCCCCGATCCGGATCCGGGCCCTGACGGCCGACGACGCCCCGGCGGTCGTCGAATTGCACGAGTCCGTGGACCAGCACGACGGATATCTGCGGTTCCTCGCCGCGCGGCCCAAGAATCTCGCGCCACTGGTGTCCAGGCTCGCCGCGGTCGACCGGCGGCACGGCGCCGTCGGCGCATTCGACGCGGGCGAGTTGGTCGGCGTCGCGAATCTCGTGGTTCTCGACGACCCGGAAACCGCGGAGATCGCCATGATCGTCAGGCACGATCACCAACTCCACGGCATCGGCACCACGCTGCTGGCGCGCCTCGCCGAGATGGCCCGGGAGCGTGGCATCCGCACGCTCGTCGCGGAGGTGCTGCTCGAGAACGTCACGATGCTGAAGGTCATCGACGAAACCGGTCTGCCGACGAAGCGTTCGCGGGAGGGGAGCGTCGTGCACGTCGAGATCGCGCTGTCGAGATCGCACTGAGGAGAACGTCATGAACACGCACGCTCCGATAGTGGTGGGAGTGGACGGGTCCGACTCCGCCTACGACGCGGTCAACTGGGCGGCGCGCGCTGCGGTGCGACGCTCGGCGCCGCTGCACCTGATCTCGACCGTGTTCGTCGCGGGCAAGCACGGGGTGCCCGCCGGTCTGCCGCAAGCATTCGTCGACGATCACGAACGCGAGGGCAACCGCCTCCTGTCGCACGCGCTCGAGGTGGCACGCGCGGCGGCGGAACCGCACCCGCTGGACATCGACGCAGAGCTGACGTGGGGTCACCCCGCCGGCATCCTGCTCGAGCGCTCCGCCACCGCGGGCCTGCTGGCCGTCGGCTCACGCGGGCTCGGCGACGAGGCGGGTGACCGTCCGCGTTCGGTCGGTCCCGCGGTCGCCGCACACGCCCGCTGTCCGGTCGCGGTGATCCCAGAACGCGCCGAACCCGAATGCGGCCCGGTTGTCGTCGGTGTCGACGGCACCCGGAACAGCGAACCAGCGCTCGCGGAGGCATTCACCGAGGCGTCACTGCGCGGCGTCGAACTCGTCGCGGTCCACGCATGGTCGGACACCAACCTCGCGAGTTTGCTCAACGCGGACCGCGGACTGGACTGGAAGTCGATTCACCAGCGGGAACACGCGCAGCTCGCGGAGCGCCTCGCGGGTTTCGGCGAGAACTTTCCCGACGTCCGCGTCCGCCGGGTCGTGGTCAAGGACAAGCCCGCACGAGAGCTCGCCGAGCAGTCGGCACAGGCGCAGCTGGTGGTGGTCGGAAGCCGGGGCCGCGGTGGATTCGCCGGCCTGCTGCTCGGCTCCACGAGCCGGGCACTGATACACACCGTGACCTGCCCGCTGCTTGTCGTGCACGCACCGCACTGAGCGGGCGGCGGTGACATGGGTCCCCGGCCCGACGACACTCGGCCCTATCGCCCGCCGGCCCCGGGGTGTGACGTGAAGGGGTCGGAACAGTGTTGTCGCGCAAGGAGGAAATCATGGGCATGCTGTCGCCACACCGTCCCACCCAGCCACCGTCGATCTGGCCCGCGATGCCGGACTGGTCGGACCTCGTGGCCCGGTTCGAGTCGATGTCGCCATGGACGGCGATCGAGGGTCACATGATCCGGGTCGAGGAGCATCTCGCCGAGGGCCGGTACACGTTGCGTGCCGAACTGCCCGGGGTGGATCCGGCCAAGGATGTCGACATCAGCGTCCGGGACGGCCAGCTGACCATCAAGGCCGAACGCACCGAAAGGCAGGAAGAGGGCCTGCGGTCGGAGTTCCACTACGGCAGCTTCTACCGTTCGATGCCGTTGCCTGCGGGCGCGAACGAGGACGCCATCGACGCGACCTACGCCGATGGGATCCTCACGGTGACGGTTCCGGTGGCCGAGGCCCCGGCCCCGGCGAAGCACGTCGAGATCAAGGCAGGCGGAGAGGCGGGGAAGTAGGGTCGAGCGGTACCTGCGCAGCGCGCCCTGCGGCTGGAACGCCGTGCGTGATCAGCCGTGGGCCCGCGTGCGCCGCTCGGCGTATCCGTCGAGTATCTTCCGCATCTCGGCGATGGCCGTTTGCCGATCCTCGGGGTCCTCGATCAGAGCCAGGTGCTGTTTGAGTGTCACCGTGAAATCCGCGTAGTCGTTCTGCCAGTCCCGGCCGACCAGTTGCGCCGCGTCCGAACGGGCGGTCTGGACCAGCGTCGCGGGGGTTCCGGGCCGTAGCCGGTAGCCTTCGCCGATCTCCGGGGTGACGACTTTCAGGGACGGGTCCGCCTCCGCAGCGAGTTGGGCCAGCGCCGCCAGCGCCGTCGGCTCACCATGGGTCAGGAAGAGGCTGCCCGAGATCGGCTTGCGTTCCCTGATCCAGTCCTGCAGCTCGGTCTGGTCGGCGTGTGCGGAGTAGCTGTCGATCCGTCGAATCCGAGCCCGCACGTTGATGTCCGTGCCCGAGATCCGCACTCGCCGCGCGCCGTCGAGGATCACGCGACCGAGCGACCCCTGAGCCTGGAACCCGACGAACAGAACAGTGGAATCCTGCCTGGGCAGATTCTGCACGAGGTGATGGCGGATGCGCCCCGCCTCGCACATACCCGAGGCCGCGATGACGATCACTCCCGACATGTCGTTTATCCGTGCGGAGGCGGCGGCGTTGTCCACGTAATGAATCGCGGGATGGTGGAAGATGTCCCTCCCACCGAGATCCTCGAGTTCCCGCGCATGCCTGGCGAACACCCGGGTGGCGTGGGTCGCCAACGGTGAGTCCACGAAAACCGGCACTTTGGGAATTCGGTTCTCGTCGACCAGGCATGCGATGTCGAGCAGCAGTTCCTGCGTCCGCTCGAGGGCGAACGCAGGAATCAACAGATTGCCGCCGCGAGCGATCGCCCGGTTGACCTCGTCCTCGAGCAGGCCGCGCCGTTCGGCGATGGTCAGCCGTGCCCGTGCGCGGCCGCCATAGGTGGATTCACAGACAACGTGATCCACACCGGAGGGCCCCGCGGGCCCGGTGTGAAAGGCCTTGTTCCGCGGACCGAGGTCGCCGGAACAGAACACGCGGACACCGGCCAGTTCGACCTCCGCCGAACTGGCTCCGAGAATGTGTCCCGCATTCCACAGCCGAACCCGTGCGCCGGGTGCGGGAGCGAACCACTCGCCGAGCGGCACCGGGCGCGTCCGCTGCCATGTCATGACGGCGTCTCGTTCGGTGTACAGCGGGGTGAAGGAGTCCTCGCCGACGCGATCACGCCGACGGTTTCGGCGGGACGCCTCGAACTCCTGGATTCGTCCGGCATCGGCAGGCATGTACTCCAGCAGATCCGCGGTCTGGTCGGTGCAGAAGATCGATCCGCCATAACCTCGGGCCACCAGTTTGGGCAGGAGCCCGCAGTGGTCGATGTGGGCATGGGTCACGACAACCGCGTCGATCTCGTGCGGGTCGAACGCGAACGCGCTGTGGTTCAGCGTCTCGAGGCTGCGTGACCCCTGGAACAGACCGCAGTCGACCAGGATCCTGGTCCCGTTGGTGGAGAACTCCATGCACGAGCCGGTCACCGTCTTCGCCGCCCCGTGAAAGGTCAGATTCACGTGATCCGTCATCGAGGTCTCCGATCCTGACCGGTGTCAGGGTTGCTGGGCGAGCGAGCGGCCCCACTGCTCGGCTCGGTCCTCCTCGCCCGTCTCCAGGTGCGACTCCTTGTCGACGAGGAAGCTCTCCGACTCCGCTACGAGGTCGTATCCCAGGTGCCGAAGCTTCTTCCCGATTCCCTTCGACGCCCTTCCGGTCAGGAACGCGGGCGCGTCCCCGCGGGTGTCGAACGTGGCCGCGTGGCCGTGCGCGGGCGACAACGACGAGAGCCACTCGCGGATGCCCTCGCTCTCCGCGTCCGGTTCGAGTTCCACCTCGCTGTCGGGTTTGGCGGCCGTCTTCTCCGCTCCGCGACGCGTCGACGGGCGACTCATCCCGTGTGCGTGCGTCGGACCGCCGACAACCAGCAGGTCGTAGCCGGACAGATCCTCCTGATCGGCGCGCGACGCCGCGACGGTCTTCACCTCGCCCGAGGCGCCGATACCCCGGGCGATCGCCTCCGCCACGTGACGAGTGTTTCCGAACATCGACTCGTAGACGACGAGTGTGCGCATGACGATTCCTCCCTCGAGAATCCCGTGGCGCGTCGTTCAACTCCAACGTGTGCACGCCTCTGCCTGCCATCGAACCCGCCGGGCCCGGGTCGGGCTAGGGCCGAACGACCCCATACACACTCCCGCGGCATCGTCACCGGACGAGCACCCGCCCCCGGGTTGGGCCGAAAGACCCTGTGGCGGACGACGGGGACGCGGGACACTGAACAAGCGGGGTGCAGTGGGCTGTACCCGGTCCCGGCGCAGCGACGTGCAGAGTGGGAGGCCTGGCTGTGATGTACATGTACGGACCCGGTGGATGGGGGTGGGGCTATGCGCTGATGCTGATCGGCATGGCGCTCTTCTGGGGGGTGCTGGCTCTGGCTGTCGTCGCGCTGATCCGCTATGCGGGCCACAACCCACCCCCGGCGCCCCCACCCGTTTCGGGCGGCGCAGCCGAACAGGTTCTGGCCGAGAGGTTCGCACGCGGAGAGATCGACACGGCGGAGTACCAGGAGCGCATGCAGACGTTGCGGGCCGAGCAATCACCGTGATCGCCGGTCGCAGCCACCATCGCGAGTGAGGCGGTCGGATGAACCACATGACGCAGACGGATCACCTGTCGTGGCGGATGGAAGCGGACCCGATCCTGCGTTCGACGATCGTCGCCGTCGCGCTGCTCGATCGGCACCCCGACTGGACGCGTTTCGTCGAGATGATGGAGCGGGCGACACGGCAGATCCCGATCTTCCGGCGCAAGGCGGTCAGAGACCGGTTGAGTCCGGCCCCGCCCCGCTGGGTGGACGACCCCGACTTCGACCTGCACTGGCATCTGCGCCGACTCGCCGTGCCGGAGCCGGGTGGCTGGGACGGCGTGCTCGACTTCGCGCGGGTCGCCGCGATGACGGCGTTCGACAAGGACCGTCCGCTGTGGGAGTTCACCCTGCTGAGCGGGCTCGACTCCGGCCGTACCGCCCTCGTGATGAAGGTGCATCACAGCCTCACCGACGGGGTCGGGGGCATGCAGATCGCCCGGGAGATCGTGGATTTCACCAGGGAAGGCGGACCGCACGACGCGTCCCGCGTCGCTGCGCCTGCCGCAACGGACGCGGCGACATCGCATTTCCCCGGCGGGCTCGACTGGTACCGGGACACCGCGGGCCGGCTGGTTCGGCAGGCGTCGACGACGCTGGCCAGACAGAGTGTGGGATTCGCGCGGCACCCGGCAGGCACGCTGCGCGACAACGTCACCGCGGTGATGTCGACGACGCGGTTCACGCGTCCGATCCTGAGCACGCTGTCCCCGGTGATGACCGCTCGCAGCACCCGGCGACGACTCGCGGTGCTCGACGTCTCGATGCAGGCGCTCGACCGGGCTGCCGCGGCGGGCGGCGGCTCCGTCAACGACGGATTCCTCGCATCGGTGTTGCTGGGTATGGCGCGATACCACCGCCATCACGGGGCGGACGTGCACGAATTGCGGCTGACCATGCCCATCAGCCTGCGCACAGACGAGGACCCCCTGGGCGGCAACCGGATCACGCTCGCGCGATTCGCGTTGCGCACCGATATCGACGATCCCGCCGATCTGATCCACCACGTCCACTCGGTTGTCGACCGATTGCGACACGAGCCCGCGGTGGCGCACTCACCCGCCATCGCCGGCGCTCTGAACCTGCTCCCTGCATCGACGTTGGGCAACATGCTCAAGAACGTCGACTTCCTCGCCTCGAATGTGCCTGGTTCACCGATACCGCTGTTCACGGCCGGAGCCGAGGTGCTCCGTTACTACGCGTTCAGCCCCACCCTGGGTTCGGCCTTCAATGTCACGCTGCTGTCCTACACGTCCTGGTGCGGTGTCGGGATCAACGCCGACACCGCTTCCGTCCCCGACCTCGGTACGCTCACCGAATCGCTCGCCGGCGGATTCCGGGACGTGCTCGCGCTGTGCCCGGACACCCCGGGCACAGCCGTGGTTCTCGATCCGATGAGGGCCACCGGCCCCGGCGGATCCGCGCGGCTCACGCCTGGGCGAACCGAACCTCGGTGACACCGGGAACGGTCTCCGCCAGCGCCGTGACGACCCCCAGTTCCGGATCGGCGTCGGTCAGGCCGGCGATCTCCGCTCTGCCCTCGGCGACCGCGACCGTCCAGCGTCGGGTTCCCGCGTACACGTCCAGCCGGTGCTGCACCTCCCGCTGAATGTGACCGTCGTCCATTGCCAGCACGCCGATCAGATCCCGCCGGGTCACGATCCCGACCACGTCGTGGTCGTGGACGATGGGTATCCCGCGCAATCCCGACCGCAGCATCGCGGAGGCGAGGTCGCTGACGTCGGCGTCCGGGGTCATCGCGACCACCGGACTCGTCATCGCCTCCGCGACGGCCTCGTCGACCGGGCGCGGCGTGCGGAACTTCTCGCGGAGGAGGTCGCCCTCGGAGACGATGCCCACCAGCTTCTGGGCGTCGTCGACCACGGGCAGGACGGTGTATCCGAACTCCTCGACGAGACGGAGGCATTCGCCGACCGATGTCGCCGGTGTCACGGTGGTGACCGGACTGCTCATGGTGTGCCGCGCATGCATCACGACTCCTTCCCTCGAGATCCAGCGTCACCACCCGACGTGTCCGCCGAAAGGGCCATTCGGCCCTTCCTGACCGTCCCGACGACCCGCGAGCGAGCCGCCGGGTGGCCGGGGGCCGGCAGCGGTGACTTTCGGCCCTGTGCGACCGGCCTGCCTCGGTGTTGGCTGGTGGGAAACGGTGAGGAGTTCCGATGGCCACCACCCCAGCAGTAGTCGAGAACCGGTGGGTGCGCCCGATCGACCGGATCGGTCTGCCCGACACACCCAGCGTGGGCGGCAAGGCGGCGAATCTCGGCGAGCTGACGCACGCCGGCTTCCCCGTCCCCGCCGGATTCGTCCTGACCAAGGACGCCTACCTGGACACGATGGCGGAGGCCGGCGTGCGGGACACTTTGCGCGCCAGGAGCGTTCCCGCCGCCGGGACCGGGGAGGACGAACTCACCGCCGCCGCGCGCGAGTTGCGCGCGCTCGTGCTCGGCGCACCGGTGCCCGACGAGCTTCGCGCCCGCATCGTGTCGGCCTACCACGACCTCGGCGACGCGGTACGGGTCGCGGTACGTTCATCGGCGCCGGGGGAGGACGCCGCGGACACCTCGTTCGCGGGCATCCACGACAGCTTCACCAACGTCGTCGGCGCGGATGCCCTCGTCGAGGCAGTCCGCAAGTGCTGGGCGTCGTTGTGGTCGGAACGGGCCCTGACCTACCGCAGTGTCCAGGCGTACGACGCGGAGCCGGCGATCGCGGTGGTCGTCCAGACCATGGTGGACTCCGAGAGTTCGGGAGTCGCCTTCACCGCCGACCCTCGCAGTGGGGACCGTGATCGCGTGGTCGTGGAGGCCGCCGCCGGCCTCGGGGAGGTCGTGGTCGGGGGCCAGGTGGAGCCGGACACCTACGTCGTGGCGAAGGACGGGCTCCGGGTCCTCGACACACACATCGGGTCGCAGGCCTTCGCCATCACGGCCGACGCAGGCGGCGAGCACCGCACCGAAATCGCGCCGGCCGACCGCGGCAAGCGGGTGCTCACCGACGACCAGCTCGAAGGACTCGCACGCCTCGCCGTGTCGGTGGAGCAGCACTACCAGGCGCCGCAGGACCTCGAGTTCGCGTTCGCCGGCGACGACCTCTGGCTCGTCCAGACCCGCCCGATCACCACCCTCGGGGGCCACCCGGAGCGGGCCGAGACAGGCCCGTCGGCCCCGACCGGGCGGATCCTGGCACAGGGACTCGGCGCCAGCCCGGGGACCGTGTCCGGGCCGGTTCGCGTGCTCCTGTCGGTCGCCGACGCGCACCTGCTGCACGACGGCGACATCCTCGTCGCCCCGATGACCCGGCCCGACTGGCTTCCCGTGCTGCGCCGCGCGGCGGCGATCGTCACCGACGGGGGCGGCATCACGTGCCACGCCGCGATCGTCGGTCGCGAACTGGGCCGCCCCGTCATCGTCGGGACCCGGACCGCCACGACCACTCTCGTCGACGGGACCGTCGTCACCGTCGACGGCGACGCGGGCACCGTGTCGGAGGGCGCCGCGGCCACGCCAACGCGCCCCGCGGCGCCCTCAGTTCCGCCCGATCGAGGTGGGACCACGTGGATGGAGACGACCGCGACGGCGGTGTACGCCAACCTGGCGACGCCCGAGGCCGCCGAACGCGTCGCGGCAACCGATGTCGACGGGGTCGGTCTCCTGCGCGCCGAGTTCATGATCATGGACGCGCTGCAGGGGATGCATCCCGCGAGACTGCTCGCCGAGGGCAGGCGCGACGAGTACGTCGCGAAGATGGCGGACGGCGTCCACCGCATCGCCGCGGCCTTCGCACCCCGGCCGGTCGTATACCGGGCGATCGATCTGCGCACCAACGAGTTCGCGAACCTGTCCGGCGGGGACGTCGAACCCTCCGAGGACAACCCGATGATCGGCTACCGCGGCTGCTACCGGTACGTCCGCGAACCGGAACTGTTCGGACTCGACCTCGACGTGGTCCACACCGTCCGGCAACGCAGCCCGAACGTGCACCTGATGATCCCGTTCGTGCGCACCAGGTGGGAACTCGAGAGCTGCCTCCGGCACCTCGACGCGCATCCACTCGGATCGGACCGGCGGATGCACCGCTGGATCATGGCCGAGGTCCCGTCCGTCGCCTACTGGATCCCGCACTACGCGGCCCTCGGCATCGACGGTGTCTCCATCGGCACGAACGACCTGACCCAGCTCGTCCTCGGCGTCGATCGCGACTCCGAGATCTGCCGGGACCTGTTCGACACGATGGACCCGGCCGTGCTCGACGCCATCGGCACGATCATCGAACGGGCCACCCGCGCCGGAATGACAACGTCACTGTGCGGTCAGGCGGTGTCGACGAACCCGGCCCTGGCCGAGCACCTCGTCCGACAGGGGATCAACTCGGTCTCGGTGACACCGGACGCGGTCGCTCACACCCGGCGCGTGATCGCCGCCGCCGAACGCCGGATCCTGCTCACCCGCGCCCGCGCACCGGAGCCCCGACCGGACAGCTGAGCGGCCGGCGTCCGCCCTGCCGTCACCGCTCGACCGCGCCGCCCACCGCGATGCGGCGGATCAACTGCTCGTGGCAGCGATCGATGTCCGCCCGAGTACACAGTGCGGTCCCGGGACTGCCGAGCGTCGCCGCACCGGCCGCGACGCCGTACCGCACCGCGTCCCGCAACGCCCACCCCCTGACCAGGCCGAACACGATGCCCGCCACCAGGCTGTCACCCGCCCCGACGCCGCTGACCACAGGCACCTCGACGGACGGGCAGTACTCGGCGTCGTCGGCCGTCACGTGTACCGCACCCTCCGCGCCCAGCGACAGCACCACCACAGCGCAGACGCCCCGATCGACGAGATCCCGCGCGGCGGCGACCTGGTCGTCAACCGATCGCAGGTCCCGCCCGACGCAGTCACGTAACTCGCGGATGCTGGGTTTGAGGAGATATACCCCGCGACGGAGCGCGCGCAACGGCGGCCCCGACGTGTCCAGGACCAGGCGCGTACCCAGATCCGACACCGCGTCGGCGACGGTCTGATAGAAGTCCACCGGCACCCCAGGGGGCAGGCTTCCACTCGCGACGACGTATCGCGCACCCGCCGCCGCGGAGGTCAACCGGTCGAGGCACGAATCGACCTCGAGGGAAGTGAGGGTCGGTCCGGGCAACACGAACCGATACTGCAGCCCGGTCCGCTCCTCATTGACGGTGAAGCACTCCCGGGTCGATCGCCGCATCGTGACGGTCCGACTGTGGACCCGCTCGGAGGCCAGGAGATCCTCCAGCGCGCGGCCGCTGTGCCCGCCGGAGGGGAACACCGCAAGCGCGGGTTCGCCGAGCACCGTCAGGACCCGGGCGACATTGATTCCGCCGCCGCCAGGGTCCCGGCGCGGCTCGCCGCAACGCATCTTGTCCGTCGGGACGACCCGCCCGGTGGTGGTCGCGATGTCGAGGGCCGGATTCATGGTCAGCGTGACGACGTCGGTCATCCGGGGCCTCCTGACGGCGGGTCGCCGGCCCGCCGGGCCGGATCGTGCTGTGGCTCCTCCGGTGCATTCCATCGAGCCAGGGCGGCGTCCGTCGCCGCACGCAGCTCGGTCGTCGTGTCGATCCGGGTCGCCGCCGGCCGATGCCGGAGGCGCGCCGCCATCGCGTCGTACACCTCGGCGTTCGCATCCGACTCACCACGTGGCCGCCCGGCGACCCGCTCCAGGGCAACGGACCGCGGCGCCACGCACTCGATCTCTATCAACTCGCTCCGCGTGCGGCGCGCAACCGACTGCGCCCACTCGGTGTACCTCGGATCGATCCACGAGGCGTCGAGCACAACCGACATGCCCCGGCCGAGCAGTTCCGACGCCCGCCCGAGCAGTTCTGTGTAAGTCCGATCGGTCATCTCACGCGTGTACAGGCCGTGCCCGTACTCGGCCGGGCAGGACTGCCGCGGGTCCACGCCCGCCAGCTGCTTCCGTACCTGGTCACTGGACAGGACGGCCGCACCGGCGTCCTCTCCGAGAGCACGCGACAGCGTGGACTTTCCGGTGCCCGGCAAGCCGCCGACCAGGCCCAGCCGCACAGTGCCCCGCCGGAGGTGGCGCACTGCCAGGCCACAGTGCCTGCGGGCATCCGGCCGCGCCGTCGGGGCGCCCTGTGTGTGGCGCAGGGCCGCGACCTTGGCCCGCACGAACGCCCGATACGCGACGAAGTGATTGACCAGCGACCGCGGCGGATCGTCGCTGGACTCCGCCCGAACGCGAGCGAGGAGACCCGCCCCCAGATCCGCCCGGCCCAGATACTCCAGATCCATCGCCAGACAGGCGAGGTCATCGATCACGTCGAGATGACGGAGGCGATCATCGAAGTCGAGGCAGTCGAGGATCCGCGGACCGTCCGGGAGACAGAAGATGTCCTCGGCCAGCAGGTCGCCATGGCCGTCGACGATCCGTCCATCGGCGATCCGCTCGGCGAACAGGTCACCGCGACCGGCCAGATAGTCGTGCGCGCGACGCTCGATCTCGTCGATCTCCGCCCGTGGGAGGAGGTCCGCATCGTATCCCCGAACCTCGTCGAGGTTGTCCCGCCAGCGCGTGAGGACGGCGTCCCGCGTCGCGTCCCGGTCGACGTCGGCGCCGCGCCGGCACCGACGGTGGAATCGGACCAGCAGGCGGGCGAGGGCATCCAGGTGCACCGCGGGGTCCTCCCCGCCGGCGATCATCGTCGCCAGCCGCCGGTCGTCCGGCATCCGCCGCATCTTCACCAGCGGCTCCGGCGGGCCGCCGTTCGGGTCGGTCAGCTCGGCGACACCCAGATACACGTCGGGACACAGTCTCCGGTTCAGGTCCACCTCCCGGTGGCACGCCGCCGCCCGCAGCTCCGCCGTGCCGAAGTCCAGGAACGCAGTCCGCACCGGCTTCTTCGCCTTGAAGACCACGTCGCCGACCATGAACACATATGCGGTATGGGTTTCCCGCACAGCCGCCGGTGGCGGCGCCGGGTCGGTCGCGCGCACCATTCGCCTCACCTGATCCGTCGATGCCGTCGGTGGAATTCAAACCGGCGTCGCGGACCCCGCCCAGAGTAATTGGTCACCGAAAATGGTCCTTTGCCTCTATCCGCTCCGGCTCCGACGCGCCCATGCTGGACCCGACCCTCGCCTCCGCAGCCGAGCAGGACAACCCGCATGGTCACCATTTCCCACGAACCCGCAGGAACCGGAATCGCCCCGAACTTCACCGACTACGAGGGCGAACGCGCACGCTTCCGTTGGACCGAGGTGGAGCGAGAACTGGGTGAGGCGCCCGGCGGGTGCAATATCGCCCACTATGCGGTAGACCGGCACGCCGCCGGTCCGCTGGCCGACACCGCCGCGTTCCGGTTCGTCTCACCGGGGGGACGCGGTACCGGCGCACCGACTGCCGACACCCTCACCTTCGCCGAGTTCGGCAGGCGTGCACGAACCTTCACCAATGTCCTGCGAAATCTCGGGGTGAAGAAGGGAGAGCGGGTGTTCGTCCTACTGGGACGGATCCCGGAACTGTACGTCACGGTCCTCGGCGCACTTCGCAACGGCTGCGTCGTCGCCCCACTGTTCTCCGCCTTCGGTCCGGAACCACTGGCCACCCGAATCCGCCTCGGCGACGCCCGGGTCCTGGTGACCACCGAGCGAATCTACCGCCGCCGCGTTGCGAGGATCGCCGACCAGCTGCCCTGCCTGCGTCACATCCTGATCGTGGGCGACGTGGACGAGCGCCCACCGACGCCGGGGACGGTCGACTTCCGAACCGCGATGGCGGAAGCCGATGACGATGCCGACATCACCCCGACGGGCCGGGAGGACCCCGCGCTGCTCCACTTCACGAGCGGGACGACCGGCACCCCGAAGGGAGCGATCCACGTTCACGGGGCGGTGGCCACACACTTCGCGACCGGACGCTACGCGCTGGACCTGCATCCCACGGACACCTTCTGGTGCACCGCAGACCCGGGCTGGGTGACCGGAACCTCCTACGGGGTGATCACCCCGCTCCTGCACGGCGTCACCTCGGTCGTCGACACCGCAGAATTCGACGCCGAGCACTGGTACCGAATACTGAGCGACCAATCGGTGACCGTCTGGTACACCGCCCCCACCGCCATCCGGATGCTGATGAAGGCAGGGCCCCAACTCGCCGACAAGCACGCGTTTCCGCGATTACGGTTCATCGCCAGTGTCGGCGAACCGCTGAACCCCGAAGCAGTGCTGTGGGGGCGCGACAACCTGGGACATCCGATCCACGACAACTGGTGGCAGACCGAGACCGGCGGAATCATGATCGCCAACACACCGGGCTTCGACATCAAACCGGGGTCGATGGGCCGACCACTACCCGGCGTCGACGCCTGCATCGTCACCCCACCGCGCGATGGGCGCAGAACCGACGACGTGGCGGTCATCGACTCCCCGAACGTGGAAGGCGAACTGGCGCTGCGCCGGGGGTGGCCGTCGATGTTCCGCGGCTACCTGAACGAGGAGGAACGCTATCGCCAGTGCTTCTCCGGCGACTGGTACCTCACGGGCGACCTCGCCAAACGGGACGCCGACGGCTACTTCTGGTTCGTCGGGCGCGCCGACGACGTCATCAAGTCCGCCGGCCACCTCATCGGGCCGTTCGAGGTCGAGAACGTCCTCATGGAGCATCCCGCGGTCGCGGAGGCGGGCGTGATCGGGATCCCGGACCCAACGGTCGGGCAGGTGGTCAAGGCATTCGTCACTGTCAAGAGCGGCTGCACCGCCGACGACGGGCTACGCAGGGAGCTGCTCGGCCACGCCCGCACCGCATTGGGGGCCGCTGTGGCACCGAAGGACGTCGAATTCGTCGAGACCCTGCCTCACACCCGCAGCGGAAAGATCATGCGCAGGGTACTCAGGGCTCGCGAACTCGGACTGGCCGAGGGGGACACCTCGACGCTGGAGGCAGGCGGATGACCGGAACCGACTTTCCATACGACAAGGCGTTTGCTGTCGCACTTCTCACCGACATGCTGCGTATCCGTCGGCTCGAGGAGAAGGCGGCAGAACTGTACGGCGCAGCGAAGATCCGCGGCTTCCTTCACCTGTACATCGGGGAGGAAGCCGTCGCCGTCGGCGCCCTGCACGCACTCGACCCGGGAGAGGCCGTGGTCGCCACCTACCGCGAGCACGGGCATGCGCTCGTGCACGGAGTCCCGATGAACGCGATCATGGCGGAGATGTTCGGCAAACGCGAGGGTTGCTCGCGAGGACGCGGTGGTTCCATGCACCTGTTCGACGCCACGACCCGCTTCTATGGGGGCAACGCCATCGTCGCGGGCGGCCTGCCGCTCGCGGTCGGGCTGGCCCTGGCCGACAAGATGCAGGGCGTTCAGCGAGTCACCGCCTGCTTCTTCGGCGAAGGAGCAATGGCCGAAGGCGCGTTCCACGAGTCGATGAATCTGGCGTCCCTGTGGCGGCTTCCCGTGCTGTTCTGTTGCGAGAACAACCTGTACGCGATGGGGACCGCTCTGGCCAGATCCGAGTCGCAGACCGACCTGTGTGTCAAGGCCTCCTCCTTCGATGTCCCCACGCTCCGCGCCGACGGGATGGACGTGATCGCCAGCCTCGAAGCCGCCCGGGCCGGGGCCGCGCACGTCCGCACGACCGGACGCCCGTTCTTCATCGAGTTCCGGACCTACCGATTCCGCCCCCACTCGATGTTCGATCCCGAGCTGTACAGAGACAAGGCCGAGGTGGACGCGTGGAAGGAGCGCGGTCCGATCCACACCTTCTCGGCCCGGCTCAAGGAACTCGGCTTGTTCACCGAAGCGGAGTTCCTGCGCATCGACGCCGCGGTGGGCGCGGAGGTGGAGGCCGCGGTCGCGTTCGCCGAGGCCGGCGCCGCCGAGCAACCGGCAGAACTCCTGCGAGACGTGATCGCGCCGATCGACACGGTCGGGGAGGCGCGGTGAAGACCAGCTATCGCGAAGCCGTGCGAGACGCGATCCGGGAGGCTATGCAAGCCGACCATCGGGTCTTCCTCATGGGAGAGGACGTGGGCCGCTACGGAGGCACCTATGCCGTCTCACGGGGACTGCTGGACGAGTTCGGGCCCGACCGGATCCGCGACGCGCCGCTGTCGGAACTCGGATTCGTCGGGGTCGGCATCGGCGCGGCAATCGGCGGGATGCGACCGATCGTCGAGATCATGACCGTCAACTTCAGCCTGCTCGCGCTGGATCAGATCGTAAACACCGCGGCGTCGCTCCGCCACATGTCCGGAGGCCAGTTCTCCGTGCCAGTCGTTATCCGAATGGCAACCGGTGCAGGGCGCCAACTCGCCGCGCAGCACTCCCACAGTCTCGAGAACTGGTATGCGCACATACCCGGAATCCGGGTACTCGCCCCGGCCACCGTCGCAGACGCCAGGGGCATGCTCACACCCGCACTCGAGGATCCGGATCCGGTGATCATGTTCGAGCACGTACGGCTCTACAACACGACCGACGACCTGACACAGACACAACCGGTGGACATCGACACCGCCCACATCCGTCGTGCCGGTACAGACGTCAGCCTCGTCTCGTACGGGGGGTCACTGCCGAAGGTGATGGCCGCGGCAGACGTGCTCGCAGACCTGGGGATCGACTCCGAGGTCATCGATCTGCGGGTGTTGCGGCCTCTCGACACCGAAACAATCGTCGGGTCCGTGTCCAGGACTCGACGCGTCGTCGTCGTCGACGAAGGATGGCGCAGCGGCAGTCTCGCCGCGGAGGTGATCGCCCGGATCGTGGAGTCCGCGTTCTACGAACTCGACGCTCCACCACAGCGGGTGTGCAGCGCCGAGGTTCCGGTTCCGTACGCCAAACATCTGGAGGAGGCTGCGCTACCGCAAGTGGAGACGATCGTGTCCGCGGTACGAGCCGCCGTCGGAGTCCGGTGACCGGGAGGCCCGATGTTCGAGTTCACACTGCCTTCGCTGGGGTCAGACATGGATGAGGGCACGCTCACCGACTGGCTCGTTGCACCAGGCGACGAAGTGGAGCGCGGCCAGGCCATCGCAACCGTCGACACCGTCAAAGCCGCCGTCGACGTCGAGATCTGGCGTCCAGGCACCGTTCGTCAACTTCTCGTCGAGCCCGGTACCACGGTGTCGGTGGGAACACCCCTCGCGTCATTGCTTGAACCGGGGGAGCAACCGCCAACCGGACCGGCACCGCCCACCCGCGTACACATCACCCCGGCTGCACGCCGGGAAGCCGACACGCGGGGGATCGACCCGGCGACGCTCACCGGGACGGGTCCGGAATCGGTTGTCACCCTGAGCGACGTGCTTCACGCCGCCGACGACGGCCGCGGCACCGTTGGAGCCAAACCCGGTCCGACCGGGGAGCGGGTCCGCGACATGCGCGGGGCGATCGCCGCTGCGATGAGCCGTTCGAAACGGGAGATCCCGCACTACTACCTCGCCGAGGACATCCCGCTCCGAACCGCGACCGACTGGCTCGAGACCGAGAATGCCGGACGCCCGGTGACCTCGCGAATCCTGATGGCCGCCCTGCAACTGAAGGCCGTGGCACTCGCCGCCGTACAGTTCCCCGAAATCAACGGAGTCTGGCGGGACGGCGAGTTCCGGTCGCCGACGTCCGTCCACGTCGGGGTCGCAATATCCCTGCGGCAGGGCGGACTGGTCGCGCCCGCGATCCACGACACCGCGGACAAGCCCCTCGACCAGCTGATGCGAGAACTCACCGATCTCGTCGCCCGCGCCCGTGCCGGATCACTGCGCAGCTCCGAGATGTCCGACCCCACGATCACGGTGACCAACCTCGGCGAGCAGGGCGTGCACACTGTCTACGGGGTGATCTACCCACCGCAGGTCGCGCTGGTCGGTTTCGGCAGACCCGGTCACCGCCCATGGGCCGTCGACGGGACGCTGTCCGTGGTACCCGTGGTCACCGCCACCCTGGCCGCCGACCACCGGGTCTCCGACGGACACCGCGGCGCGCAGTTCCTCGCCGGGATCCGAGATCGTCTGCAACGCCCGAACGACCTGTGAGGAGCCGAACGTGGATGCTGCCGAGATAGAGTCCGCCGTGGTGACCGCACTCGAGGACATCGCCCCTGAGGTCTCGGGGCAGGAACTGGCCCCGGACTCCCCGCTCCGCGATCAGGTCGACCTCGACTCGATGGACTGGCTGAACCTTCTGGTCCGGCTGCATGCACGGTTCGATGTCGACATACCAGAATCCGACTACGGCCGCCTCGTCACCCTGCGCGACCTGACCGACTACCTGGCCGCTCGGACACCGGGCTAGAGGGGAAGGTCGTCGTGGCCGATCGAGCGGCGCGAGGGCAACCGGTGCGCTGGCGCCGAGCCCTCGAGCCCGCGCTCCTGGTCGTCACCGCCAGCGCACTCGCGGCCGGCGCCCTCGCCTGGCTCGTCGGTGCATCCACCCTCGCGGACCGGTGCTGGATCGCAGGGACCCTGGCCGCAATCGTCCCGTCCGTCTGGTGGGTCGTCGACGCGATGCGCCGCGGCCGGATCGGGGTGGATCTGATCGCCGTGCTCGCGCTGATCGGCACGCTGCTGGTCGACGAGTATCTCGCCGGCGCACTCATCGCGGTCATGCTGGCGACCGGGCGCAGCCTCGACGCCGCGGCGACCCGCCGCGCGTCCAAGGACCTGCGCGCCCTGCTCGATCGCGCCCCACGCTCGTCCCGCCGTCGTGTCGGGGACGACGTCGAGACCGTGCCGATCGACCGGATCCGAACGGGCGACGATCTGGTCGTCGGCCCCGGCGAGACCGTCCCCGTCGACGGCTGGGTCACCGACGGCCCAGCGGTGCTGGACGAATCGGCACTCACCGGGGAACCCGACCCGGTCGTGCGCCGTCCCGGCGAAGCCGTGCGCTCGGGCGTCGTCAACGCCGGCGACGTCTTCGAGATGGAGGCGGGCGCTACCGCAGACGACAGCACCTACGCCGGCGTGGTGCGGCTGGCACGCGAGGCCGCCGCCGAGTCCGCGCCGGTCGTCCGGCTCGCGGACCGGATCGCCGCATGGTTCGTACCGGTGGCGGCCGCTGTCGCGGTGACGGCGTGGGCGGCCAGCGGCTCCGCGGACCGCGCGGTGGCGGTACTCGTCGTTGCGACCCCGTGCCCGCTGCTGCTCGCAGCGCCGGTCGCGATCGTCTCCGGCCTCTCCCGGGCCTCCCGAATCGGGGTGGTGATCCGCAGTGGGGGCGCCCTGGAGAACCTCGGCCACGCGCGCACCCTGGTGATGGACAAGACCGGCACCCTCACCACCGGGCGACCCACGGGCACCGACATCGTGGCGGCCCCCGGCCAGGACCGCGCCGAGGTCCTGCGACTGGCCGCATCCGCCGACCAGCTGTCGCCGCACGTCCTCGCCGCCGCCCTGGTGCAGGAGGCAAAGGTGCGGAAGCTGACCTTGTCGTATCCCGCCGACGTCGTGGAAGAGGCCGGCACCGGAGTGACCGCGACCGTGGATGGTCGCCGGGTGACCGTCGGCGCCCGGCCACTGCCGCCCGACGCCCCCGGCTGGGCCCGCGCGACCCTCGCCCGCAGTGCCCTCGACGGCGTGGGCGTCGCGTGGGTGACCGCGAACGACGAGCTGCTCGGCGCCCTGTTGTTCGCGGACCCGCTGCGTCGAGATGCACCTCGCACCCTGCGCCGACTCCGATCGGCCGGACTGAGCAGACTCGTCATGCTCACGGGGGACCGGCGCGAGCCCGCCGAGGAGATCGGGAAGGTCCTCGGCCTCGATCAGGTGTACGCCGAGCAGAGCCCGTCGGACAAGGTCGCAGGTGTGCGCCGGGAGCGGGAATCAGCGGTGACGGTGATGGTGGGCGACGGCGTCAACGACGCTCCCGCCCTCGCCGCGGCAAGCGTGGGAGTCGCGATGGGTGCTCGTGGCTCGACGGCAAGTTCGGAGGCCGCGGACATCGTGTTGACCACGGACCGCCTCGACCGGCTGGCCGACGCAATGGAGATCGCGCGCCGCTCACGCCGCATCGCGGTGGAAAGCGCGGCGGCGGGCATGGGGCTGTCCCTCGTCGCCATGGGTTTCGCCGCGGCCGGGTGGCTCACACCTGCCCTCGGGGCGCTGCTGCAGGAGGCGATCGACGTCGCCGTCATACTCAATGCACTTCGCGCCCTCCGCGGCGAACGCGCACCGGACAGCGCGGTACCGGTGCAAACCGATCGGCTGCTGCACCGCTTCTCCGCCGAACACGAAGCGATGCGCGACAAGCTGGCCCTGCTGCGCGACGTCGCCCAGTCGGTGTCCGCCGGCGATCAGGCACACGCGGTGACCTCGCTACGCCGAGCCGACGACTTTCTCACCGGAACGCTCCTGCCGCACGAGCGCGCCGAGGAGACGGAACTCTATCCGGCGCTCGCAGGCCCGCTCGGCAGCGGGGAAGCCACCGCCACCATGAGCCGGATGCACGCCGAGATCGACCGGCTCGGTCGCCGGCTGCACTCCCACCGACGACGGGTCGACGCGCGGGGGGGACTCGACCCCGACCAATCCGAGGACCTGCTGGCCTGCCTGTACGGGCTGTACGCATTGCTGCGACTGCACTTCGTCCAGGAAGAGGAGAGCTACTTCACCCTCGCCACCCAGGGAGACGACCCCGGCTGCCCCGGATGACGGTGCCCGCGACTCCCGCCGTCACCGGCGACCCTCGCCCGGTACCACGGTGAACACCGAGTCGGTCGGCCGGCGCGGCGTCTGCCGGGGCGGGAGCTCCCTCGTCGCGACGCCCACCCTGATCAGCACCTGCGGGAACCCGCGGTCGGGGAGGAGGCCGCGGACCAACTCCCGGCTCGGCGTCAGCTCCGTGACATGGGTGAGGGGACAGGTCGCAAGCCCGTCGACGGTGGCCTCGAGCAGCACCACCGACAGCGCCTCCCCGGCACGGAGCCAATCCGGCCGGGCATCCGCGGTGGTGCTCAGCACCAGAACGGTCGACCGGTCGACCTCCTCGGCGGAGTAGTCGTCCTCACCGGCGGGAAACTCACGCCCGATGTCCACCCGGGACCGCTCCTCGTCGGTGGCGAGCGCTTCCGGCGGTATCCCGCCCGATGTGAGGAAATGTCCTGCCCACCAGCGGAGTTCGGCCTGGTACGTGGCGTCGTACCTGCGCGCCGAAGCCGTCGCGGCGGTGGCCTCCGCCAACGTCGGCCGAGCGTCCGCGGGCAGGACCGTCAGCTGGACGCCCCGTCGTCCGACCAGATCCTGCAGGTGCGCGGGGAGCCGTTGCTCACCCCCGAGCGGGCCGAACGGCCGACGATCGGAACTGCGGTGGCGGATCGCGGCAACCAGGTCGAAGTCGTGCGAACGCGGACTTGCGTCCCTCTGGAATCGAACGGTCGAGAGGTGGTCCGACGCCGCCCCCTCGGGGAACCGCTCGACATCCGATCTCCAGCGGAGCGTGGTGAGCGCCGTCTCCAGATGCTGCAAGGCCGCACCACAACTGACCACCAACTGCCTGCCCGACGGATCCATCGACGGCAGGAGCCTGGCACGCTCGGCATACAGCTCCAGCCGGCCGCCCGAGTACGTCCACTGCCACGGCTGACTGTTGTGAACCGAAGGCGCACGCCCCGCGAGATCCACAGCGATTCGGACCACGTTCACGTCGGGAAAGGTGTTCACGATCGTCTCCACTTCCGCCCGATGCGCGGACACGGCCCATGCCGCGGAGCGGGCCCATGCAGTCAGTGTCCCGCCAACCCGGTGCGCCGGGTTAGGGCCGATTGTCACTCGGTGAACGGGCGCGTTGCCGCGGCGCGGATCGGGATCGATGACGTTTGTCCCTTGATCCAGGTCGGTTCGCGCCGCCGCGATCGGGGAGACCACTCGGATTCGCGCGCAGGGCGTGCGGGGGAGGGAATGGCGGGTGAGCGCATCCACGAAGAGCAATTTCCCGCTATCGCCGGTAGCGGCAATTCCTGCCAACTTCCTGCCAGTCGCCTGTCGGTCCGGACCGAGGGTGGGCGTGTGGAATACGCTCCGACCCGGCGTCTCGGCCGAGCGCGGATTCCGGACAGAATGCGCGCGTCGTGACGGCGCGAGGACGACAGAAGGGTGGAAGGAAGTGCGAAGGTCCACGATGGGCAGAGTTGTCACGCTCGCGGGAGCGGCAACACTGGTCGTGCTGTTCGGGCGGCGGCGCGACCGGACCGGCAACATGTCCACGGGGTTCGGCTTCGGTCCGAATGAGTACGGACTCGGTTCGGGGACAGACGATTTCGGCGCAGACCCCGACAGCGACCTGCCGGAATCCGGCCCGGGCCGGCAACACGGCGAGGCATGACGACCCGTCACGACCGACGGGCAGACATCAATCCGGGGGCTGCGGTAAGGATCCATTACCGCAGCCCCCGGTTTACGTTGTGTCGCCTAGCCTTCCAGGGTGGTCGGCGACTCCGAGTCGGAGCTCCCGTCACTGATCTTGGAAATGATGTTGATCAAACCCGAGACCGCCTGGAACAGGCCGATGATCTCCGATGAACCCATGATGAAACCCCCGATGTGCGATGTGAAGTGCGCCGGAACCGGCGCCGGGCAAAGTGTAAGTACGCGCTCCGATCCGTCGCACGACCTAGCTCGTGGAGTGCGACGCGGATCATAACGGCCGGTGAATGTGACAGTGCCCGAACAAGGACACCGCCGCACCGAGGACCGACTCGGGGGCGGTTCGACACTCAACGCGGTTCGGCGTCCTGGTTCCCCCACTTCAATACGTCACTGTGACGTATTGAAGTGGGGGAACCGGAGGCAGGGAGCGAGGGCCGAGGAACCGGGATACCGACTCGGTCACTGTGTGCCGACCAGAGAGGGCGAGACCGACATGTTCGGCCGTGGCGACACAGCCGGCCGAGCCGCGGCCAGGCGCCGCTACGAAGGCCGGCCGGAGCGACGGGTCGGCGGATGCGGTGCGCGACGCACGCCGGTTGCCAACGGCGCCCACGGAGGCCGACGCAAGGACCATCGGACGAACTCCGGCAAGGAACACGTCGACGGCCGCGAACTGCGGATAGCCGGTCGTCACCGAAAGGCCGATTATCACCGCAATTCATGCCCACCCGATAAGGAACATTATGTCAGTTTGAATGGATCAAGGTGTCCCCACGCAGGGCTGCGCACCGAACGTCGGGTATCGGCACCCAACCCGCGGGTCCGTCGTCCAGTCGTCGCGCTCGGACCCGGCCCGGAGGTCCCGACCGCCGGGCCGGCCCCACGACCGAAGTCACACGGACCGAACCGACCCGACGCCCGAGTCGACACGCCCAAGCCACCTGGACGTCGTTGTCATGCACATGCGAGATCTTTCGGGCCGACATCCGGACGGCCGCCGCATCGGCACCGGAACGCCGGACGCGGCTACGCTCCCCACGTGGAGGCCCGGGACCTCGACCGAGTTTCATGGATAATTGCGATTATCCATGAAACATATTGCGCAGCAACAGTATTCACTCATCGTGACTACCCGTGTGAATCGCCGGCATAGTTGGCCAATTGTCAAGATAGTTAACCAACCTCAGATTGCGGGGCAATCATGACGGTCCCAGCGAACTGGCAGTCGTAGCGCACTCGCATACTGTGCGGGTGCGATCTGAGGTGCCCCCTGCCGCTGCACGCACCCTCCCGGGGAGCGTGACCCGCCGGACCATGTCCCGAACAGGCGAAGGATCGCAATGATGAGCCCGAGACGTAGCGTGCGTCAGGGGGCGGCTGGTGTGCTTGCTGCGGTGAACGCGCAGCTGGGCCGTCCGATCTCGACACCTCTGGATGCTGAAGCCATCGCCCGGACTGCGTTCCTCGAGCTTGATCAGCTACCCGTGGCGGACTTGGCCCCGTTGTCCGAACTGTCGAACCTGACCGAACTGCGATTGCATGGGGAGGTAGTGATCGATCTTCGCCCGCTGTCGACGCTGACCGCGTTGCAGAGGCTCGACCTACGCTGGTCGCCTGTGCGGGACGTGTCCCCGTTGGCGGGCCTGAACGGTCTCACCCACCTCTACCTCAGCGCAACGGAAGTCAGTGATGTGTCCCCGCTTGCCGGTCTGACCGGACTGGAGTTTCTGGATCTGCGCTGGACGCCACTCCGGGACGTCGAGCCCCTGGGGGGCCTGAGCGGCCTCACCTGCCTCAAACTCGCGGAGACCGAGGTGGTCGACGTGGCTGCGCTGGCGGGCCTGACGGGCCTGACCTGGCTCGACCTCGAGGGGACCTCGATCACGGACGTCTCGCCACTGGCCGGCTTGCCGCTTCTGGGAATGCTCGAACTCTCCGGATCGCACGTCACAGATGTTTCCTCGCTGCGCAGCATGGCCAACCTGACCATCATCGACGGGTGAGTGGACGGAAGGACGACTGGGTGCGCCAGTGCCGGAAGTCGCATTGGGCCGCCATCACCAGGACTGGAACCCGCGCCTGCGTCAGAGCGAGAAATGAGTACGAGAAAGCCGGCAATGAGCACGATGGCGACTACCAATTTTCCCCGGTGGATCACCTGCAGCGGTGTGCAGGTGATCCACGCAGCCCCACATTCGAGGCTTCCGAAGCCGGCTACGAAGGCCTTTGGTCGTCGATTACCCCGCGACGTCGCGGCGGCGGAATCCCGGTAATGCGACAGCGAGGAGGACCGCCACCGTACCCAGGGAGACCAGGACGGCTGGCACGGATAGTCCGTTGCGGAGGGGATCGTGTCCGGCGTACTGAAAGAACGGCGAGAACCTCTGCCACGGCTCGAGCCAGGACACGACAGGACCGAGGCCATTGACGACGTACGCGAGGACGGCCGCGACGGCAGGCACGGCACGACTGACCATGGTGTGCCCGGTCAGCGCGCCGAGCATGGTCGCGAGTGTGCCGTACACGAGGGCGAGCAGCGACAGGTGCACCATCGTCGCGGCGACGTTGCCGGCGGGCAGGTCCATGTCGACCAGACGTCCCTCCGCGATCAGAGCGACTCCGGTGACGATCCCGAGCAGCGCGACTCCCACCGCCATCGCGGCGAACTTCTCCACGACGATTCGGCTACGGCCGATCGGGCTGGACAACAGCAGGCCCAGGGTGCGACGCTCCTCCTCCCCCGCGACCGCTGCGGCGCCGGTGGCGATCGCGTACAGCAGCAGTAACAGCGGGCCCATGAACGAGAGTAGTTCCACCTGCACGTAGCCGACTGGGGTGGACATGTCCGCACCGGACATCACGAACAGCGCCCGCATCGCCTCCGGCATCTGCTCGACGAAGTCACTGATCGACGGTTGGTCCCGCACGCTCGGCCAGATCGCGACGTACATGGCGACAAGCAACACCAGCCCCACCGCCCAGGCGGGCAGCGACCGCCGCTGATCCCACAGAGATTTGGTGAAGACGGTGCGGGTGGCCACTGCGCGGCTGAAATCGATGTCCGGCATCACGGATCCCCCGAGCCGTACAGCGCGAGGAAGGTCTCGTCGAGGCTCGCCTCAGCGCATTCGAAATCGATGAGGGGGTACCGCGCTACGTGTTTGACGAGACCATCCAGCGCAGACTGCGGTGCGCTACAACGGAAGACAGTTCCATCGATCACGACATCGCGCACGTCCTCGATGCGCCGGAAGTCCTCGACCTCCACCGGATCTGCAAACTCGGCGACCACATGATGCAGCGACTTCGCCTGGAGGTCCTCGAGTGTCTCGACGGCCACCAGATGGCCATCGCGCAAGACACCGACACGGTCCGCGACCCGCTGCACCTCGCTCAGAACGTGGGAGGAAAGCAACACTGTCCCTCCCGCGGTCGTGTGCTCGCGCAGAATCGCGTAGAACTCCAGTTGCACGAGCGGATCCAGGCCGCCCGTCGGCTCGTCGAGGATCAGCAACTCGGGGCGCGTCATCAGCGCGAGCACCAGTGCGAGCTTCTGCCGGTTGCCCTTGGAGAGTGCACGTACCGTCTTGCCGAGTTCCAGATCGAGTCGGGCGGCCATGGCATCTGCGTACTGCGTGTCACGGTCCCTGCGAAGGTTCTGCACGTAGTCGATATGTTGGCGCCCGGTCATTCGTGGATACAGGGCGAGCTCGCCGGGAACATACCCGACGCGTCGACGGACGGATGCCGACGACGTGAACGCATCGATTCCGAACAACTCCGCGGTCCCAGAGGTGGGGCGCAACATCCCCATCAGCAAACGCAGCGTGGTGGACTTCCCGGCACCATTGGGGCCGAGGTACCCGAATACTTCGCCGCGCTCGATACAGAGGTCGACGGCGGAAAGGGCCGTGAGCCGACCGTAGGTCTTTGTCAGCTTCTCGGTCCGCACCATCACATCCGACGCGGAGGCCATTACACGACTCTGTCAGCTTCCACGCAGGGCAGGCCAGAGGCTTTCGGCCTCTCCCGTGATCGGCACCAGGACACCTCGTCGGGAGCTTCGAAACGGGCCCTGTCGTCGTGGCGTCTCATCTCACGGACCATCCAGGTGACGATCCGAAGCCTCTCCACTCTCTGTCCCATTGCGCCAGTCGCAGTTTCGTGTGCAAACTGTGCAGCCCCAGATTCAGACCGGTGCACACCACAGCTGCCGTCACCCACAGCGCGATCGAGTCGTCGATCGCGGCAGCAGCGTTCTCCGCTCCGGTCCGCGGTGCATCGACGGGCGTTCCGCTCCCGTCCACCCAGATGGATACGGTCTGCGCGGCTTTCGCACCGGGCCCGACCGTGATGGTGTCGGAATGATCGATACCGCGCACCTGCCATCGCGCGCGGGCGTGCCCTTGGCCGGCGGCGGTTCCCGCCACAGTGCTCACTGCCACTGCCACGCTGTTGGCATCCTCGAGAAGCACCGCCTGGACTTCACTGTGGGTAGAGCGTTCGGTCCGAGCCTGATCGGTCAAGCGGGTGTAGGTCGCGGTACCGATTGCGGCGAAGATCGGGACCAGGAACAGCAGGATGGCTACGGAGGCGAGAACGGCCCACGCCTCGAGTCGATCGCTACCGCGCATGAGCCGATTGCTGTTCCACGGACGCAATCGCCACAATCGCGCCGGCGTGGTGTTGACCTCCATCATCCAGTTCTTTCACCTCATCCGATTCGAGCGTGAGACTCCCGAGCGGTTATGCATCGAGGTGGACCCGTTCGTGAGTGACTGCCTCGAGATCTGTGGCCGCCGTATCGATCAGCCGATGAGCCAGGTCGGCGAGTGCGCGTGCGACGGCCAACTCGTCGCCGATCTCTGGGATGTCGGCGTCACGTGGGTTGCGACGTGCCACTCCGATGCCGACCAACGATGTGGCGTCCTTCGTTCGGAGCCGGGCCTCCGCCCGGGTCCGGGTTTCACCCGTCGTGGAATCGTGTTCGTCGATGATGATGTCCACCGACCACTTCTTCTCGTGCAGATTCATGATGGCGGTGTCACCTCCCTGCCATGTCAAGGAAAATGCCGAGTCCAGCATGGAGGCATGGCCGTCAGGTGAATAGAGTCGAAGGACCATCTTTGGTGACCTGTTCCTCTGACCACGGCTGGCAACGACGATCAGGTCGGCCGACCGTTGCTCCGGACGCTCGTGGCGGCACATCCGCGGCGTGGACAATGTCGTTGATGCCTTACCCTGCGAGACAGGGCCCGCTGCCGAGGACAGTCAGCGGAGTTCCCCGGCGATCCTGCTCGCCCACGTTGCCACGTCGGCGAAGTCCCGATTGTCACCGTAGTGTGCCCCCAGCAGCCGGATGATCAGCCGTGTACGTCGCTCGGGCGGGCGTTCGAACACCCCAGCAAAGGCGTGATAGTCGTTGACGCCCAAAGTGTCGCGGATTCTGGCGATCGGTTTCGGCACCATCCGCCCCAGTCGTGCGCCCACGGGGCCACGAAGTGCGGGCCCCATGCCCACGCTGAACAACCATGTCGGCCGCGTCGACAACGCAGTATGACGGCGATCGAGATACGCGCGGAACGCGGGAAGGAAGTCTCGGTCGTGGATTGCGCTTCCGAGCACGACCCCGCCGAACGAACGCGGATCGGGGTCCTCGTCCACCGAGGCGGTGTGCACGGATACGTCGGCGGCCGTGAGCGTGGCGGCTATGTGGTTGGCGATCGTGGCTGTCGAACCGTGTGCGCTGGCGTAGACCACGAGAACGTGGGGGTTTTCGCTCATCGCCGCGAGCCCCGTGCCGAGAGACCGCGACGGCTGCGGGTCATGTGCGCCGGGGCGGCCGACTCCCCCTTACGATGGCCCGTTGGACCTCGGCAATCCTGTTCCGTTTCCGGGCGTCTTCCCGTTCCATGTCGGCTGCCGGAACGACGTGCGCGTCCGGGCCGGGGAAGACCAACGCCTCGTGGCCGTCGCGCAGCCATTTGACCAGGTATGGCGGTGTACCGTCCTCCCGTCGCACCCCGAGGATCTGTCCGACCTCGTCTGCGGCACCGACGGTCGTTCCCTTGACGACGAGCCAGTCTCCCGGTACGGCGTACACACCCTTCTCCCTGTCGTCTCCAGCGACACCCTGTCATCGGAGCCGCGGTTTGTGCTGCTCCCCGCGCCGACCAGGTGGGTGCCGGCGGACTGGGCCGGTCGGGCGACAGCATGCCCACGACTTCCTCCCCCACGTCACTCCCCCGACCCGCGTTGGAGTAGGGCCGAGAGTCGTCGGACAGACGACACACGTCACGGTGGAATCGAGAGATCGTCCTGACGTCCGGTGGGAACGCTCGTCAGTGCGCGTGGACGATCAGTAGTGGACGGGCGATGGCGTGCAGTAGCGCCCGGCTCGTGGAGCCGAGCAGAAGGCTCGCGAATCCGCCCCGACCCCGACATCCGACAACCACCAGTTGCGCATGGTCCGACAGCTCGGTCAGCTCGCGAGCGGGCTGGTCCTTGACGACAACCCGAGTGACACGAACGCCCGGGAAGTCCTCGCCGAGACCCGCGAGGCTCTCCGACAGCTGAGCTTCTTCTCGCTCCTGGATCGACAGCCAGTCAAGTCCATGGTCGGCAGTGAAGAGGCTCCCGATGTTGGTGTCGGACCACGCGTGGACCGCGACGAGTTCGGCCCCGCGGAGCGACGCCTCGGTGAACGCCTCCACAAGCGCCGGTTCACTGTGACGGGTCCCGTCCACGCCAACCAGCACCGAACCGCCTTCAGGACCTTCGGGGTCCGCAAGCTCTCGGATCACCGCAACCGGACAGCCAGCGTGAGCAGCGACCGTCGCACTGACCGACCCCAGAAGGCCGCCCGACACCTCCCCGAGTCCCCGAGATCCGACCACCAACATCCGCGCGGCGTGCGCCCGCTCCAGCAGAAGACCGCCCGGGTGACCCCACACCAGCTCTGAATCAACCGCCAGTGGGTGGGGCAACGCCTCCGCACGTGCCACCTCGAGTGCCCGCGCCAATCGGCGCCGTCCGACAACCTCGTGGTCGTCGAAATACGCCGGTGGCAGGCCGACCGGAACGCCGTAGGTCCCTGCGACATACATCGTCGAGACCAGATGCAGGGGTGCGGAGCGGCGAACCGCATCGCGGGCGGCCCAGCGAACCGCGTCGTTGGAGGACTCGGATCCGTCGACGCCTACCACGATCGGGGCATTGGCATCCAATGTGGACTCCTCGGTTCGGGCAAGCGCGTCTGCCTCGAGTTGGGTGTCACGTCATCTTCGCAACGCGGGAAGACACCGCCCAGGGGCGAAGGTCCCTCATCCGGTGGTCATCAGTCGACAGGGTGCAAGGCGATGCACGTGTAGGACCAAGGCTGACGGGGAACGTTCCCGACAGGTCCATAGTCGAGTACTCGGAGGACGTCATGGGTTACGGAAAAGATGTCCAACAGGAGCTACGCGCCCCAGCCCGCGCGTTGCGTCAAGCGATTCCGCAGGTCTACGAGAGTTTCGGGCAGCTCTACGCTGCGTCCTTGGCACCTGGAGCGCTCGATGCCAAGACCAAGGAACTGATCTGCCTGGCGATCGCGGTGACAACGCAATGCGACGGATGCATCGCCACACATGCGCGGGGAGCCGCTACGCAGGGCAGCACCCCAGAGGAAGCAGCAGAGGCCATCGGTGTCGCGATCATGATGGCCGGTGGACCGGGAACCGTGTACGGTCCCCGCGCATTCGCTGCATTTAACGAGTTCCTGGCGGAGCAGCCGTGATCATCGGAATCGACACCGAAGGCGCGTTCGTCTGGACCGAGGCAGCGATCACGCACTGCCACCACCGGTGCCGGGCAATGCGGCCAGGTGGGCGGTGAACCAGTCACAGGCCAGTGCAGCGACTTCTTCGAGTGTTCCAGGCTCTTCGAAGAGGTGCGTAGCCCCTTCGACGATTGTGAGTTCGCGTTCACACCGAAGTCGGTTGAGTGCTTGACGGTTGAGCGCGACGACGGCGTCGTCCCGTCCGCCGACGATGAGCAGCGTCGGGCAGGTGACCCCGTCAAGCCTGACGGCAGCGAGGTCGGGGCGCCCTCCGCGGGAGACGACTGCGAACGGCCCGGCGGCGGGATTGGCGGCAGCCCACAGTGCAGCGCCGGCGCCGGTACTCGCGCCGAAATAGCCGATCTGTGCGGTGGCGGTCTCGGGTCGACGACGCAGCCATTCGGTGACGTCGAAGAGCCGGCGCGCGAGCAGCGTGATGTCGAAGACGCAGCGTCGGTCGGTTTCCTCCTCCGGCGTGAGCAGGTCGATCAAGAGGGTGCCGATCCCGGCCTCGTTCAATGTGCGCGCGACAAACCGGTTCCGCGGGCTGTATCTGCTGCTGCCGCTGCCGTGCACGAACACCACGATCCCGGTCGAATCGGCCGGCAATGCCAGGTGCCCGGAGAGCCAGGCGTCGTCGGTTTGTATGACGACGTCTTCATCCAGGTCCTGCGGGGCATCTCCCGGCGGGGTCACCGGCGTCGGGATCCGATCGGGGGTGGTGCGTTGGAGCAATTGCGCAACCTCAGCGTCCGATACCTGCGGAAAGTGTTGGTACCACTGACCGACGGCATCGAAGGGCGTCGGTGACGCCAGGCACACCACATCGTCGGCGAACTGGAAGAGGTCTGTGGCCGCGACGGGGGGTGCTGCCGGTACGGCGACCACGATCCGGGCGGCGCCACGCGCCTTCACCACCTGACACGCCGCCTTGGCGGTCGATCCCGTCGCCGCGCCGTCGTCGACCACAATGACCGTCTTCCCAGAGAGTGAGATTGCGGGGCGCTCAGGCCGGAAACGGTGCACACGCCGTTTCAACTCGGCACATTCGACACTCACGGCGGCGGCGAGTTCCGCGGGGGTGATTGCGGCCTTGTCGATCACGGACTGGTCGAGCACCTGCACATCGCCTTCTCCGATCGCGCCCATGGCCAGCTCGGGCTGAAACGGCACGCCGAGCTTGCGGACGACGATGACGTCCAGCGGGGCGCCGAGCGCCCGCGCGACCTCCCACGCGACCGGCACACCACCTCGCGGCAGACCCACGACGACGACATCTGGACCGTTCAGGTGTCGCAGTGCCCTTGCGAGTCGAATACCCGCATCGGCTCTGTCTACGAACATCACCCTCGCCTCCTTGCGCACCGCGGTACGGCTGTAAGGGTCGCTGATCCGTCTCACCGACCATCGTCGCCTCGACCTCGATGCGATGCCAGGGCCAGAGTGCCCTTGTGTGGCCCCCGGAGCCCGAGTTCGGCGCCGCCGTCGACGCGGGCCCCCCGACAAGCTGCTGCCTGCGAATGGACCTGTCAAGCGACTTTGTGCCCTGTCATCTCTCGCGGCCGGAGGGAAGGCTCACCGGCAAATCGAGGCGAGAACCCGGACAGGACGTCAGCTCCGGGACACGCCACGCATCAGCCCACCAGATTGACGCGATGACAGTGGCGGCTCCACGCGACGCGTTCGGCCGGATCCGCGGCGTTCGATGATTGCTGGCGAACGTGCCGCCGAGCGGAAGTGCGTAGCCGCTGTCTCGGGTCTTCGCGCATGCCTGCGATGCCGGTGACACCCGTACGGTCAGTCCACGGTCTCGAGGGTACTTGCGCGGCACCCATCCGATTCGTCTGTCGCTGCGAACCGTTCATACGAGAGATCTGGTCATTTCGGTCCCAGCAACGGGAGGAGCCCCGATGATCGACATGCAGCGCGAGCTGACGACCGAAGCGTCAGCCGGCGCGGTGTTCGCGTACCTCGCGGACTTCACCACCACCGAGCGATGGGATCCTGGCACGATCCGCACCGTGCGGATCTCAGGCGACGGCGGCGTCGGAACCCGGTATGCGAACACGTCCCGGTTCGCGGGCCGGACCAGCGACCTGATCTACGAGGTCGTCGCCCTGACACCCGGCAGGTCGATCGAGTTGCGCGGCGCGAACGTCTCGCTGATCGCACTCGACACGATCACCGTCACCGCGCATCCGAGCGGTCGCTGCCTGGTCACCTATCGGGTCCGATTCGCGTTCCAGGGATGGCTTCGATGGGCGGAACCGTTGCTCAGGCGGGCCGTGGCACACCTGCTCGACAGGGGCGCGCAGGGGCTTCGTCGGGAGCTGGCGCAGATCTGACCGTCGGCGGCGGCGTCGAGCCGACGGGCCGAATTTGGTGACCATCGGCCCTGTCGATGCCACCGGAGCGTCCGAGATCATGACGGTGCCGACCCGCGCCTACTTGCGCCAGCGGCCGCGCGTCAGGGCCACGAAAGCCACCGACGCGGCGAACACCGAAATCTGGAGGAAACTCGTGACCATCGCACGAGAAATCATGCACAACGGAGCCACCTGCATCGGTGAACACGACACCCTCACCACCGCAGCAAGGCACATGCGAGACCTCGATGTCGGCGCGCTTCCGATCTGCGGCGACGACGGCCGACTATATGGCATCATCACCGACCGCGACATCGTCGTTCGATGTATTGCCAACGGCCAGGACCCGTCGGCAACCACCGCGATCGAACTCGCTCAGGGGCACATCCACTACATCGATGCGGCAGCGCCGGCCGAGGAGGTCCTCTCGCTGATGGAGGAGTACCGGATCCGTCGGCTTCCCGTCCTCGACGACCACCAACTGGTCGGGATGATCAGCGAGGCAGATCTGGCCCGGCACCTTCCGGAACCCACGGTCGGTGAGTTCGTCGAGTCGATCTGTGCGGCCGGGGAGCTGTCCGGGAAGTGATCGACCCGGGCCGCCCAGGGAATGGGTCACGCGGGGCCGCACTGGTGCCCCCCGGTCGCCCGTCCATCTGCGTCCATGTCACCGATGCTCGGCGCGCCCTCGGGAGCCTCGAAGACCACGTTCGTGATGATCTCGCCGAACGAGCGGGGATCATCCATCAGCCAGGCATGCCCGCCGGGTACGGTGATGGTCCGAGGCTCCCCCAACGCAGCACGCAACGACATGGTGGTGGCCATCGGGATGACGTCGTCTCGGAGGCTCCAGACAACGAAGATGGGCAGTCGCCGGTCCGCGAGGGCGCTGAGTTCCCTGGTGAGGTTTGCGGTCCTCGCGATGCGGGCGACTTCCCACACTCCAACGGGATTTCGCAGCACGTTGGGAACCGCGTCCCGAAGGGCCACCGGTAGCACTCGAGCGACCTGGCGTCTCGGAAGCAGATCAGCGGGAAGGTGCAGACCCCAGTCCCACAGGGGCCTGTCCCGGATGGCGTGTACGAGTCCGCGCCGTCCACCCACGCCGACCCAGATCGAATTCACGAGAACGAGCCGCTCGGCGAGATCCGGCGACCTGTACGCGGCGGCGACGGCGGCGTATCGGACCGGTCGGCCGCTGACGGTGGTCCGGCGCCACCGCACGCGCGGCGCCACGCTGTCACCACGATCCGTGTTCACATATTCGAGCAAACGCTGATCGAACCCATCGCGCACAGAGCCTCGGGCCACAATCCCGCGTGGCGTCGAGGCCGACATTCGGGCCGAAGGCCCCTACCACGTGTGACCGCGGGCCCTACTGATGCCGGCGACTGCACGGTTCACTGAGTCCGATCACACGCTCGGGCCCACCGGGAGAACAGATGTACCGCAGACCAGTTCGCAACGATCAGCCAGTCAACGAGTCAGGTCCTGAGCCGGACGTCGTGTGGCCGGACCCGAGCCCGCTCAGCGGCTGGTGGCAGAGCGTGATGTTCCCCGAACCCATGGCCAGACCGTCGACCGTCCACCGAGCGCACCCGGCGTGACCGAACTCCTGTGGCCCGCCTGGTCGAGCCGAAAATCACAATCCGTTCGCCGCCGGCATTCGGAGAGCACTCGCCCTGTGCGACAACCCAACTGGTGACCTTCGAGTGCCACCAGAGGAGGAGCGATTCATGTTGTCGACGCCGCGGCGCTGGAGGCTATCGGCCGCTGCGGCGATGATGGCTTCGTGCCTGACACTGGGGCCCTCCGTCGCAGTCGGGGCACCGACCGAGGTGTCGTTCATCGATGCCTGCCGGGCATCTTCCGTCATCGACGTCGACGATCTCGGGGCGGATGCGGTCACCGTCGAGGCGCCGGCCACCGTCGAACCGGGACAGCGGTTCACCTATCGAATTCAGACCGGTCCGAGGTCCTACCCGTCCTCGAGTTCGGGGGCGACCACTGTCAGCGTCTCCCGCCTGAAGAACGACTTCGAGATCCCGGCCAACGCGGTGTTCGTCGACGCCACGGTGGTGCCTGGCACGGGCTTCAACCTCGACAACGTGGCACCGAACGTGCTTCGCGTCGACGACAACGGTGTCGCCGACGACGTCTCGGGTGGCGTTCTGCGACTGTCCGGGAACAACGAGGTGATCGGCAACAGCCCAACGTCGAGCACCGACACCGAGGGCGGCATCCTGGTTCCCAAGAACTCCAAGAACCTCGACGGCTCGACCAACCCCAACGGGGACACCTGGTTCCGGATGCCCGCCGTCGAGGTTACGATGACCGCCGGCCAGTCAGGCGTTGTCACACCGAAACTCAGGACTGCGGGCGCGGCCGGAGACTTCGACAACGACGCGAACTTCAACACCTCGCTGGCCAAGGCATCGATGTTCGGGACCCGGTGGGCTGCGACCCGGTGTACACCGCGAGACACGCCCACCGGACCACTGAACGCCGGCGCGGATCCCCTGGCGACCATCACCATCTCGAGCCCGACCGATGTGAGAACGTCGACGGTGATCTCCGTACCGGAGTCGGTGCCCGCCGGGACGTCGATCACCCTGTCTGCCATTGTTTCTCCGACGCCCGGTGGCGGCACTGTTCAGTTCCGCTCGGATGGCGTCGATCTGGACGCCCCGGTCGGTGTCGTCGACGGCCGGGCGTCGGTGTCCCACACCTTCGCCCAGGCCGGGGACCACAAGGTCGGGGCGGTGTACTCGGGCGCTCCCGGGGTCACCGCGTCCACATCGGAGGTGCGCACCGTGACAGTGACGGCTGCAGGCGAGCCGAGCACGAACCGAATTCCGAAGACCGCACAGTTGATCGCCCTCGGCGCCGCCGCCGTCGTGACGCTTCTCGTGATCGCCCGGTCCCGGTCACGCGGAATGTGAGTGCAGGCCGCGCCTCGCCCGGACCGTGGCGGACGAGGTCACAGTCGGCGTGCGATGGACTGCGCGTGCGCGCCCAGCCGCATCATCCGTAGGTCGGTCAACGGGGTGAGCGCGTTCCCCATCCGATTCGTCACGAAGGCCAGTGCCAGACCGGACTTGGGGTCAGCGAATGCGCCGGACCCACCGAGTCCGTAGTGACCGAAGGCTTGTCCATACTGCGTCCGGCTGGCGACAAGGCCGGCGTGATAGCCGAGCCGCCAGTTCATCCTGATGCCGAGGACATAGTCACGGTCAGTGGTCTGCACCTCGCTCAATTGCGCGACGGTCTCCGGTCGCAGGAACTGGATGCCCTCGACGCTGCCGCCGTTGGCGAGCGCCGCGTACATCTTGGCGAGCGCGCGAGCGTTGAAGACACCGTTCCATCCCGGCATGGCGAAGTCGTGGATCGCTGGGTTGCGCACGAGTTCGTCGAATCCCTTCGGCATTCCGGCATCGGCGACGCCCCTGAGCCCCGGGATCCAGGAAAGCGCGAACGAGGTCGTCTCCCACGACAGCCGGAACGGATTGATCCGCGGGAAGGTCTTGGCGATCCGGTATCGCTCCTCCGGCGGAACGACGAACCAGAACTCGGGGACGCCGAGCGGCTCGGCAATCTCCGTGCGCACCAGCTCGGCGAACGGCTTCCCCGTCGCTCGCGCGGCCAGCTCCGCGACCAGCGTGCCGTAGGTGACCGCGTGATACCCGGGCAGCCTCGGACTGCGGGGGTCCGGCGCGCTGGCGGCCAGTGCGGTGGTGACGGCGGTGTGGTCCAGCAACCCCAGCGGACCGGGAACCAGGCCCCGCACCCGGTGCAGCCCGGCGCGATGGCTCATCAGGTCCCGGACGGTGATCGCTTCCTTACCTGCGGCGGCGAACTCGGGCCAGTACAGGGCGACGGGGGCGTCGTAGTCGATGATCCCCCGCTCGGCCAAACGATGCAGCACCGTGCTGGCGACACCCTTTCCGGTCGAGAAAGACAAGGCGACGGTGTCCACCTGCCACCGGTCGACCGGTGTCGCCCACCCCGCCCACACGTCGAGCACCGGCTCACCGTGCAGGTAGACGGCGAGTGCACCACCGCCGTCCTGTGTCTTCTGGAACAGGTCGAAGAACTGGGCTGCCAGTGTCCGGAATCCGGGGTCGACGCGCATCGCGTCTGTCACGAGCGGCGGCGCTGGCACCGGGGTGGGGCGGTCGGGGTGAACGGCCGGGTTGTTCATCATCCATCCACTGCTGTCGCGGTTTCGAGGTCGCACAATGCTTCCTCGAGCACTTCAGTCAAACGCTCGATGTGCGGAACTGATTCCGGTGCCCCGATACAACCGAACTGGAGCTCGTCCGCGTAGTGACAGACGGTGATGTTCAGGTCGATACCGTCGAAGACGACGGAGACCGGGTACAGCTGCCGCAACGGCGCGCCGTTCCAGTACAACCGCTGCCGTGGACCGGGAACGTTCGAGATCACCAGATTGAATGTGGGCCTCAGGTGAGGGTCGATCGGCAATATCGTGGTCAGGTTCGGGACGAGGTCCGGAACTGCCGTCATCAGGGACGGGTACAGGCCCTGCTCGTGAATCCGATTCTTGGCGGCGGTCATCGACCGCACGATCAGGTCCAGTCGATCGAGTGGGTCTGCCAAGTCCGTTCCCAGGTTGCACAGCGCCACCCCTACCGAGTTTCCACCCGAATCGGCGTCCATGCGCCTGCGCTGCGCCACCGGCACCAAGGCGATCAGCGGCGCATGCGGCAGCTCGCCCCGCTCGAGCAGACAGATGCGCAGCGCGCCCGCGCACATCGCGAGGATCACATCACCGCAGGAAGCGCCGGTCGCATCCTGAACGGCCCTGATCCTCGCCTTCGGCCACGACCGGGCAGAGAAAGCCCGCGCTGAGGTGATCTTTGCGTTCAGGACACTCCGAGGGGCCTGCATCGGCAACACCGTGGCCTCGGACCTCAGACCTGCTACGACCTTGCCCGCCTCTCCGAACAGGGCCTTGCCGAGGATTTCCATCGCGGCGACCATCCCCTCGGCGAGGTCGCGGGCCCGGCGGCCGGAGCCGATCAGCCCCCACCCGTCCCGGACAGGACTCTTCACTGGCTCTTCGCCATCGAGCATGAGCGGAACCGGCTTGCCGCGTTCGAGCGGATCGGTGCTCAGCGAACGCTCGATCAGACGTATCCCGGACATGCCGTCGAGGAGCGCGTGATGGATCTTCACGTAGAGGGCGAATCGCCCGCCGGACAGACCCTCGATCAGATGGGCGTTCCACAGCGGTCTGGAGCGGTCGAGCTGGCTCTCGTGGAGACGTGCGACCAATTGGTACAGCTCCGCGTCTCCCGCCGGAGGAGTCAGCACCGACCACAGCAGGTGCCGGCTCATGTCGAGACGGTCGACCGTCTCCCACGTGGGCAGACCGGCCGTGGACAATCGTGCGACAGGCCTGCGCATGAGCGCCGGGTGCACGGTGGTGTAGGTCTGGGCTTGCCGGTAGGCCGCTTCGACGAAGGTCTCGTCCTGGTCCTCGGCCGCGTCGAACACCATCAGGGCAGCGACGTGCAGGGTGCGCGAACCGATCTCTCCCACGAGCAACGCCAGGTCAACGGGTGACATCAATTCCATCAGGCACCTCCGCGGTGCGCACGCATCGCTCCTCAGCTTTACACCCTCGGACTTCTTCCGTCCAGAACTACGGCAACGCACTCATCCGGCCGGCGATCGCCCACCGCCTCCAGCCGGACCGCCCGGACCCGAGGCGGCGGCTCACACCACCAACTCGGTCAGCTGCGGCGGAGTCCACACGGGCCAGCTGATCTCGCCGACCGCGTCCCCGTCGGCGAACTTGGCGACGATCCGCGTGACGTCGGCCGCGGTGTTGTCGTACACGCTCGCGTGGTCGACTCTGCCGATCGCCTCCACCACCAGTGACCACAACCGCCCGAACCGCTCCCGGATCTTCTCCTCCGGAACCCGGTGCCCACCCTCGACGACGCGCTCGGCGACACGAGCGACCGACAGCTCGACCGGCACCAGGACCACGTGCAGCACGACGACGTAGCCGGCCCGGCGCGCACGGTCGATCAGCTCGAGCTTCGACGGGTGTGAGAACACCGTCTCGGCGATGAACGACTCCCCCTGCTCTATCAAGGCGTCTCGGATGGTCGCCGCAATCCGTGCCGCCTCGTACGAGTGCTCCTCGGCGCTGTCTGGCCAGCGGTCCTTCGCGATCATGTCGGCGTTGACGAAGACACTGCCCGGGAGAAGCGGCGCGAGACGCTGCTCGACGAAGGTGGACTTGCCGGCACCGTTCGGCCCGACGACGAGGTCGAGACGCCTCACAGAATGATCTGGGTGCCGTCAGGCAGGTGCTTGACGACGCGGCCCTGCTCGTCGAGCACGATCGTGGCGCGGCCCTGCGCGGCGCGATCGGCGACGTGATTGCCGGTGGCCAGTGACTCCTCGAGCGCGGCTGCGATCTCGGCGTTGAAGACCACGCCTTCCTCGTCGGACAGCTCGCGCAGCGGCAGCCGTCCGGCCAGCGCGGCCTCGACGCGACGGCGCGCCACCTGGCGCTGGTTCGACACCTCGCGACCCACCCGGGCCCAGTGCTCGAGCTGCTGGCGCGCCGAGCGGTTCTCCCGCTCCCCCTCGGCCGCCGCCGCATCGACGAGTTCCGACGAGAACCTGGTCACCTTGTCCGCGACATTCGTCATGACTGCTCCTTCGGGCGACGCCTCACAACTGAATCCAGTGTAGCAATCTGCTACAAACTCGCCCTGGAGGCGGCTCCGTCACGCATCGCGACCGAGGGATTCGCCCACCGTCGGTCACCGACCCTCGAGTTCGTTGCGCAGCTGCGCGAGGGTTCGTGACAGCAACCGGGACACGTGCATCTGCGAGATCCCGACCCGTGTGGCGATTTCCGTCTGCGTCATTCCTCCGAAGAACCGCAGGATCAGGACCGTCCGCTCGCGCTCGGGCAGCCGTTCCAGCGCCGGTCCCAGCGCCACGAAGTTCTCCACCTTTTCCAGCGCGGCGTCATCGGCGCCGATGGTGTCGACAAGTGGAGCGTTGTCCTCGTGGTCGCCGATCGGGGCGTCGATCGACATCGTGTGATACGCCCCTCCGGCGAGCAGTCCGTCGGCCACCTCGGATACGTCGAGTCCGAGTTCGTCTGCGATCTCGCGGGCCGACGGCGCCCGTCCCAGCCGTTGCGAGAGCACGCCGACCGCCCTGGTGATCTCGAGGTGGAGATCCTTCATCCGGCGGGGCACCCGCATCGCCCATCCGACGTCGCGGAAGTGATGGCGCACCTCCCCCATGATCGTGGGGACGGCGAAGGAAACGAAGTCGGTACCGCGGGTGACGTCGAACCGGTCCACCGCGTTGACCAGCCCCAGTCGTGCCACCTGGAGCAGGTCGTCGTACGCCTCGCCGCGGCCGCGGAACCGGCGGGCGATGTGCTCGGCCAAAGGCAGTGCGCGCGTGACGATTTCTTCCCGAACGGCGTCGGTGTCGGTGTCCGGCCGGCACATCTGCACGAACAGATCCGTCAGATTGTCGTAGGGGTCGGACGTGTCTGTTCCGTGCCCCTGCCCGACGACCGCCACTAGGCGTCGCCGCCCATCCTCTTCGTGAACACGATCGATGTGCGGTAGCCGCGGTCATCGGATCCCAGTGGCAGGTGGCTCACCGAGATATCGTCGGTCAGTTCCTGCAGCACATGCCATCCGAACCCGCGCTCATCCGGGATCGTGCGGGACGATGTGTCCACGCACGCCTCGACCTCGATCGCGCCCCCTGCGACGACGAATTTGCAGATCAGGGCGGCGCCGGTGAGTGCGTCCTTGATCAGCTGAGAACAGACCTCGTCGACGGCCAATTTGATGTCGGACACATCGTCGAGATTGAAATCGGCCAGCACCGCGATGGTCTCGGCGACTGCCCGCAAGACGGGCAGACGACCGAAGTCGGCAGCCACCGTCACCTCGACCGGCGAGGTGGCGATCGCGCCGTCCCCCATCGTGACTCCTTCCAGTCCAATCGCCCACTGTCCCACTGCTACCTCCATGTGGTGGGGAGATCAGGTGCGCAAGCTGCCGATTCAGTAGTAATGAGTGCGGCCGCCCACCGCGTGCCCGGCCGCCCCGAGAATCCACAGGATTGCGCCGATGACGATCAGCACGATTCCGATGGTCCACAGGATCGAGATTCCGAACACGAACCCGAGGATCGCGAGAATGACTCCGAGAATGATCACGACCTGACCTCCTTGCCCGCGGGCCGAACTTGCCCGGTTCGCGATCGATTTCCCCGAACCGGCGGATCACAAACCTCGTGCGGCCGAGATCCGCCCGATCACGGAAGTGGCAGTTTTCACCACGGCAACCGTGGGCACCCGGTGGCCATGACCACGATTGCGTCGCCGGCCACGACGAGGACGATCCCCTCGGATCCGATCCCCCAGCCACCCGTGCCCACGCCACCGCCACCCACTCCGCCACCGATCCCGGATCCGGAACCACAACCCCACCCTCCCGGACCTCAGCCGCCGTCGCCTGAACCGGTCCCCGGGCCGGGCCCGGATCCGATTCCACCGGCACCGCCGCCTGCCCCGGGACCTCCGGTGCAGAGTGGGCCCCGGTGAGAACGTCTCTGCGGGACAAGGCTTTCGATGAGTAGTTCGATCGCGGACGCGGCTAACCCGCGAGTCTCGCGGGTCCCACGCACACGCTTTCCACGGCTTCCCGGACCGATCCGAATCGGAGGAAGCGGTCCAGCTGCCCCGCTACGGTGAGCGGCCGGATCACACCACGACCTCCCGGCACGAGAAGCATCTCGACAGCGCTGCGCTCGGCACGGATCTTCTCCACCGCCAGCGCTTGCACCCCGGAGAGACCCAGAAACTCGACGTTGGTCAGATCCACGATCACCGAATGCGACGCTTCTGCAACCCCGGCTTCGATTCGGTCCGTGAAGTTGGCCACCGCCGGTTCGTCGACGTCGCCGGCGACACTGACAACCGTGATTCTCGGCGAGCGCCGCTCCCGGACACCCAGGCAGACATCGAGTGGGTCGTAGCGAAGCGTCTGGATGTGCACGGCTGACCTCCGTGATCGGTTGCGCGTGACTGCGAGCCCCTGAAACGCAGCGAACTGTCGGTTCCATGTCACTCCGGTAACCCGCCCGTCGCGGCGCTCGGCCGGCGGAACGATCAGGGGCAACCTCCTTCTCTTCCTATCACGAACGCTGCAAGGGTGCTCGTCACAGAATCAGACCGACGATCACGATCACGAAGATGACGACGATCGCAGCCACCGCGATCAAGGTGGCCACGCCCGTGGGCGGGAAGCGCTTCCGGGTGCGCGGTTCCGGTTCCGACAGCCCCGAGGTCTGGGCCGATTCCGGCGGAGTCGCGCCGGGCGGAACACCGCCGCCGGAATCCAGGTCAGGGGTACGGGCCGGGTCGGGATCGGGAGGGGGTGTGGTCACGGCGGACCTCCTTCGCTGACAGCTTCTCGGGTACCGGGTACCCAGTTCGGCCGCGAACACACGTCGCGGTTGCTCCTGGACGATCACCCCGAGAGCATCCGGATCACGGCACGCTCGACGATCGCTCGCTCGGCGTCCTCGGACGGCGCCTGCCGCGCGCGCTGCAATGCGTCGCGGATGGTCGTGTTCCGTTCGTACGCCCGCAGGACCCGCGGGTCGACGTACGACTTTCGCGCGACCTGAGGCGTGTTTCCGAGCGCCTCGGCCACCTCCTTCATCACGGCGTTCTCTGCCCGACGTGCTGCGCGCTGAGAGCGGGCAGGCTCGGTGTCGGCCAGGCCGACCGCGGCGATCACCGTGGCATGCCAGGTTCGCAGATCCTTGGCGCTGCAATGCTCACCGCCGAGATCCTCGAATCGGGCGTTGATCTCGGCGGCGTGTAGTTCGTGCCACCCGTCCTCGCCTCTGAAGACGAGCAGACGCTCCGACGGCGACGGACTCCGCAACAGGGACCGGATCGCAGCGGCGAGCGGTTCGTCCTCGACACCGATCCGGCGTCGGATCCCACTCTTGGCCGGGAAGTCGAGGCGGACCTCCCCGCCGTGCACGCTGACGTGGTCGCGTAAGAGCGTCGCAGCCCCGCGAGTGCCGTTGTCCTGCGCGTACTCCTCACCGCCGATGCGCAGCACCCCTCGATCGAGAAGGCGTAGCGCCGTCGCCTCCACCCTGGCGCGGCCCCGGCCACGCAGCCGAAGGTCGCGGTCCACCTCTTCGCGCCACGCGGGCAAGCCGACCGCCATCGCCAGCACACGCTCGTGCTTCTCCTCGTCCCGCCGTGCGCGCCACCCCGGGTGATAGAGGTACTGCCGCCGGCCGGCCACGTCGGTTCCGACCGCCTGGATGTGACCGGCCGAGTCGGGGCAGATCCACACGCGGCGCCAGGCCGGCGGGATCACCAGGGCGTCGATCCGCTCCCTGTCGTCCGCCGACAGCTCCGTGGAGCCCGGACACTCGTAGGTGAAGCCGCGACCACGCCGCCGACGCACGATTCCCGCAGTGGCCGGATCGCTGCGCCGAAGTCGCATGTGCCCGCCTCCACCTGGCGAAATCGCTTCAAGCCCCACGAATACCCACAGGAGTTCGGGCTCACACCGGTGGCCGGGCCCCGTGTCGCGGCACGCGTCGACCGCTCGAGGCGTGCGAGGCTGGGGCGAGTGTTCTTGCGAGAGGAGACCGCACGTGAGCTCAGGACGATCGAGATTGCGGCATCCTCGCCGGCTGCTGCGCGAGGTCGACGCCGAGTTGATGGCCCGTAGTGCCGGACTGGACCCCTCCCCGGCGGACCGGGGCCTGCGGCATCTGAGCCGCGCAGCCAACCACAGCAAGCTCTGGTGGGGTGTATCCGTGGTGCTGGTGGCCGCGGGTGGTCGACCACGCCGGGCCGCGGTACGTGGGCTCCTGGCGGTGGCGGGCGCCAGCGCATTGACCAACGGACTGCTCAAGCCGATCCTCCCTCGGCATCGGCCCGACCTGACGAACCTGTCGGTTCTGCGACGGGCCCGGTCGCTCCCCCGCTCGTCGTCGTTCCCCTCCGGCCATTCGGCGGCCGCGGCCGCGTTCGCCACCGGTGTGGCGCTCGAGTCCCCCGCGGCGGGCGTGGCGGTGGCCCCGCTGGCCGCGGCCGTGGCGTATTCGCGGGTGCACGTCGGCGTGCACTGGCCGTCCGATGTCGTCGCCGGAACCGCGGTCGGGGCGGCGGTCGCGCTCGCGACCAGACGATGGTGGGCGGTGCGCACCGACGAGCCCGCCGAGCTCGGACCTGCCCTCGACGGGCCGCCACTTCATCAGGGACTGGGACTGCTTGTCCTGGTCAATCCAGGTTCCGGCGGCAACGACGACGATGTCCTCGGCCGGATCCGGGACGAGCTGCCGAAGGCGTCGATCGTCGAGATGGATCCGGACCGCGACGTCGGCGAACTGCTCGACGACCGGATCGGATCCGAATCCCCGACCGCACTCGGTGTCTGCGGCGGCGACGGTACGGTGATCGCCGCCGTCGATGCGGCCCTGCGCCATGACCTGCCGCTGACGGTGTTCCCCGGGGGCACCCTCAACCACTTCGCCCGGGACGCCGGCGTCGCCGACGTGCAGACCAGCGTCACCGCCCTGGAGAAGGGGCGGACTGCGCTCGTGGACGTCGCCGAAGTCGCCGTCGGCGGCGCCGACCCGCGGCCGTTCGTCAACACCGCCAGCCTCGGCGGGTACCCCGACTCGGTGCGGCTACGAGAGAAATGGGAACCGCGCCTCGGCAAGTGGCCTGCGGCTGCCGCCGCGATGATCAGGGTGCTGCGCACGGCCGAACCGATCACCCTGACGATCGACGGCGAACGGTTCGACGTCTGGATGCTGTTCGTCGGGAACGGCCGCTACTCTCCTGGCGACCAGGTCCCGATGTCGCGTCCGGATCTGCAGGGCGGCATCCTCGATCTGCGGTATCTACGCGCCGACGTCCCCCTGTCCCGCCTTCGCCTCGCCGCCGCGGCGGCGACCGGAACCCTGGGCGGCTCCCCCACCTACGTGCGCCGCACCGTCGATGCCGTCGACGTCGAGGTACGCGGGCTCGCCGTCGCACTGGCCACCGACGGCGAGGTCGTCGGCGAGGGCACCACTTTCCGATTCGTGAGCAAGCCGAAGGCACTGACCCTGTACCGCTGATGCGGTCGAGTGCCTCCGGTGCGATGAGGTCCGGGCCGAATCCGAGTCGATACAGGTGAATCCCATCGATCCAGGAGGACAACCATGCTCGACCTTCGACCCGCCACGCACGCGGTCGCCGATATCGTCCGAGGTGTCCGTGACGACCAGCTCAGCGCCCCGACGCCGTGCCGCGAGTACACCGTCGCGGATCTGCTCGACCACATCGACGGTCTGGCCCTCGCGTTCACGCTCGCTGCCCGGAAGCAGCCACTCGAGGTCGGTCCGTCCGGGCGCGGAGACCGGCTCCCCGACGACTGGCGCGACCACATCGCGACCCGGCTGGACGAGCTCGCGCAGGCGTGGCGGGACGAGGCCGCATGGTCCGGAAACACCCGCGCCGGCGGGGTCGACCTCACCGGAGGCGAAGCCGGTCGCGTCGCGATGAACGAGGTCGTGGTTCACGGCTGGGACGTGGCCCGCGCGACCGGACAGTCCTACCTCGTCGACGACGCCTCGGTGAACGGGGCGCGGGACTTCGTCGCGCAGTTCAGCGGTCCCGGCACCGAGGAGGCGCGCAGCGGGCTGTTCGGCCCGGAGGTCGCCGCCCCCGCGGATGCCACGCCGCTCGAGCGACTGATCGCACTCACCGGCCGTGACCCGCGCTGGACCGGATAGATCACGCCTGGCGCGGGTGTCGGGGCGAGGCGGGTAGCCGGAGGACGACCACAATGACCCTGTGGATCTCACCCTCATAGCCATCATCGGCGTAGCCAGCATCGTTGCCGTATCGGCCTTCTCACAGCGTCTGGGTCTGGCCGCTCCCCTGAGCCTGGTCGTCGTCGGAATCGGACTGAGCTTCGTCCCCGCGGTGCCCGACGTGGACGTCGAGCCGGAGTGGATCCTCGCCGTGGTCCTGCCTCCCCTGCTGTACTCGGCAGCGGTGACGATGCCCGCGCAGGACTTCCGCCGGAACTTCAAGGCCATCAGCGGGCTGGCTGTGCTGTTGGTGCTGGTCACCACCGCCGGCGCCGGCGCGCTGTTCCACCTGCTGATTCCCGACCTCGGGTGGGCGACGGCGTTCGCGCTCGGCGCCGTTATCAGCCCGACCGACGCCGTCGCCGCGACGTCGGTCGGCCGCAAGCTCGGCCTGCCGTCCCGGCTGCTGACCGTCCTCGAGGGCGAGGGCCTGGTGAACGACGCGTCCGCCCTGGTGCTGCTGCGGTCGGCGATCGCCGCGATGGCGGGTGCGGTGTCGCTGTGGCACGTGGCCGGCGACTTCGTGTTCTCGGTGGTCGTCGCCTCGGTCGTCGGCGTCGTGGTCGGTGTCGTCAACGTCCGCGTGCGGAGCTGGATCAACGACACGGTGCTCAACACCGCGATCTCGTTCGTGGTGCCGTTCGTCGCTTTCGTGCCCGTCGAGGAGTTCGGTGCCTCGGGCGTGCTCGCGGTCGTCGTGACCGGACTGGTCACCGGGCACCTCAGTCCCCGCTTCCTGCGTGCCCAGGACCGCATCACCGAGGAGATGAACTGGCGCACGATCGCCTTCCTCCTCGAATCGGCGATCTTCCTCATCATGGGCCTGAGCCTCGAACACCTCCTCGACGAGGTCCAGGACGCGGGACTGCCGTCCGGGCAGGGCCTGCTGTTCGGTCTCCTCGCCTCCGCCTTCGTCATCGCCGCGCGGATGATCTTCGTGGTTCCGCTGGTGGCCGTGCTCCGCCGGGACGAACGCCGAGCAGCGGCGAGGGCACCGCGCATCGAACGATGGCAGGAACGTCTGCGTGACCTCGACGACGTGGAGAGGCTGAGCCCTGGCCGCAAGGCACTCATCCGCCGCCGCGTGACCCGAACCAGCGCGGACATCGACTTCCTGCTCACCGAGACCCTCGGCTGGCGGGGCGGAGTCGTCCTCGCGTGGTCCGGGATGCGCGGGGCCATCACCCTGGCTGCCGCCCAAACGCTCCCCCACGACACCCCGTACCGCGCCGAGCTGATCCTGATCGCATTCGTCGTCGCGGTCACCACCCTGCTTCTGCAGGGGCTCACGCTGCCGTGGGTGATCCGCTGGGTGAACGTGCCCGCGGACGACACCGCCCGGCTGCGCGCCGAGTACGGCAAGCTGCTCGAGGAGCTCGCGGATGCGGCGGAGGCCGCCCTCGCCGACGCCCCGCACGAGACCGACCCGGACGTGCTGGCCCGCGTCCGCCAGGACAGCCTGATCGGCAAGCGCGAGGCCCGGGGCGGATCCTCCCCCGATCCCGAGCACGATCTGCGCCGCGAGGAGTACCTGCGCGTGCGCCTGGAGACCATCTTCGCCGAGCGCGCCGCCCTCCTCCACGCCCGCTCCCGCGGTACGTACAGCTCCCAAACCCTCGAGGCGGCGCAACGCCGACTCGACCTCGAAGAGACGCGCCTCGAGGCGCTCGGCGAGCAACAGGCCCACTGACCGCGCGCCCCGAGGGCCCGCCCCCTCGGGGCGGGTTCTCGGTCGGCGAGGTTCGTCGGGTTCGAGCCACCCGTAATGCCGATAAGCTGCGTTATGACATTATTTTGCGGGGCCGCGTCGGGGATCTGGAACATATCAGCAGGTCAGACGCACAAATATCGGCGAGGAACGTCCTGCCGCACGGATGGCGGAGAATGACCGTCATGAGCAGGACTGCACTCGTCTGGTTCCGGCGTGATCTGCGACTGACCGACCTCCCCACCCTGCTGTCCGCCGCCGACGACGGCGACTCCGCCGTGGCCCTGTTCGTTCTCGACGACGCGCTGCTCCGCCCCTCGGGCGCGCCGAGGCGCAACTTCCTGATCGAATGCCTGCGCTCCCTCGACGAGGACCTCGGCGGCCGGTTGCTCGTCACCACCGGAAATCCGACTGCGGTGGTTCCCGCGCTGGCGCGGGAGTTCGACGCCGCGTCGGTGCACGTCACCGCCGACTACGGCCCGTACGGCACCCGGCGGGACGACGCGGTCGCGGCCGCACTCGGCGACGTCCCGCTCGTCGCGACGGGCTCCCCCTACGCGGTGGCACCCGGCCGGATCCACAAATCGGACGGCACCGCGTACAAGGTGTTCACACCGTTTCGCAGGGCCTGGCTCGAGCACGGCTGGCGCGCTCCCGCCGCCACCGGACCCGACACCGTCGACTGGATCGACCCGGAAGGTGTCGCGGCGCGGGTACCCGTGCCGCCTCCGCACGACGGGGACGGCCCCCTCCTCCCCCGCGCCGGCGAGGACGCCGCCCTGCAGCGCTGGGCCGACTTCCGGGAAGGCGACCTGGCCGCGTACTCGAGTGACAGGGACCGTCCGGATCGCGACACCACGAGCCGCCTGTCGCCGTACCTGAAGTTCGGCTGCATCCACCCCCGCACCGTCCTGCACGACCTCGCGGGCCGGTCCGACGAGAGCGCGACGACACTGCGCAGCGAACTCGCCTGGCGCGATTTCTACGCCGACGTCCTGTTTCACCGACCCGACACCGCGCGCGGCAACTACAACCCGCGTTTCGATCACATCGCCTACGACACCGGCGTGGACGCAGACCGCGCTTTCACGGCATGGGCCCAGGGGCGCACCGGGTTCCCGATCGTCGACGCGGGCATGCGGCAACTGCTCGCCGAGGGGTGGATGCACAACCGGGTGCGGATGATCGTCGCGTCGTTCCTGACGAAGGACCTGCACCTGCCGTGGTGGCGGGGCGCGCGCCACTTCATGACACACCTGGTGGACGGCGACCTGGCGTCGAACCAGCACGGCTGGCAGTGGACCGCAGGCTCCGGTACGGATGCCGCGCCGTACTTCCGGGTCTTCAACCCGACCGCGCAGGGCGAGAAGTTCGATCCGACGGGCGACTACGTGCGCCGCTGGGTGCCTGAGCTGCGCGCAGTCGCGGGCAAGCGGGTGCACCGGCTCCCGGACGGCCCCCCGGCCGGCTATCCGCACCCGATCGTCGATCACGCGCACGAGCGGCTCGTCGCGCTGGAGCGGTTCGGGCGGATCAGCGGTCCGAGCTGACCCGTCCGAACGGCGGTCGGCACCGAATTCCCGGAACGCACGATCGGAAGGAATTCGCATGGGAATCGAGTACGCGAGCATCGTGTCCGCTCCTCGCCGGGAAGTGTTCGACTGGTATGCCCGGCCCGGCGCGCTGCACCGTCTACTCCCGCCCTGGCAGCCTGTCGGGGCGATCTCGGAGGCCGGTTCGCTCGCCGACGGGCGCGCCGAGTTGTCGTTGCCCGGTGGCCTGCGGTGGATCGCCCAGCACGACGCGTCGGCGTACGACCCACCGCGCCGGTTCGTCGACCGGATCGCGCGGGACGGCCTTGCCTCCCTACCCGCCGGGATGCTGGTGCCGTGGCGACACGTCCACACCTTCGTGGAGGTCGACGCCCGGACCACGCGCGTGGTGGACGACGTGCAGACACCGGTACCCGCGTCGATGCTCCGCCAGATGTTCGCGTACCGGCACCGGCAGCTCGCGGACGACCTGGCCGCGCATCAGGAGGCCCGGGACCGCGGGACCCGGCCGATGACCGTCGCGGTGACCGGCGCCTCCGGTCTGGTCGGGTCCGCGCTGACCGCCTTCCTGAGCACCGGTGGGCACCGGGTGCTGCGCCTGGTGCGTCGGGCGCCGCGGAGGCCCGACGAACGTCAGTGGTTCCCCGCCGCACCCGCGCCGGATCTCCTCGACGATGTCGACGCAGTCGTGCACCTGGCGGGTGCGTCGATCGCAGGCCGGTTCACCGAGGCACACAAGGCCGCGGTCCGGGACAGCCGGATCGAGCCGACCCGCCGGCTCGCCGAACTCGCCGGCACGGCCTCGGACGGACCGACCGCCTTCGTCTGCGCCTCCGCGATCGGCCTCTACGGGTACGACCGCGACGATGAACCGCTCCGCGAGGACGCCGGCCGGGGCTCCGGATTCCTCGCGGACGTCGTCGCCGACTGGGAGGCCGCGACGTCGCCCGCCTCCGACGCCGGGATTCGGGTGGTGCGGGTGCGCACCGGCATCGTGCAGTCTCCCCGAGGCGGGACGTTGCGGCTGCTGCGACCGCTGTTCGCCGCCGGACTCGGCGGCCGCGTCGGTTCGGGGCGCCAGTGGCTGTCGTGGATCGACCTCGACGACCTCGTCGACATCTATCACCGCGCACTGACCGATCCGCGGCTGTCGGGCGCGGTGAACGCGGTGGCACCGGAGCCGGTCCGCGCCGGGGAGTACGCACGGACCCTGGCCCGGGTGCTGCACCGCCCCGCGCTGCTGCCGGTGCCGGGATTCGGGCCGCGGCTCCTGCTCGGCGCGCAGGGCGCGCGGGAGTTGGCGACCGCCAACCAGCGGGTGGTGCCACAGACCCTGCTCGATGCCGGCCACCGGTACCGCCGCCCCACGCTGGAGCCGTCGCTGCGTCACCAGCTCGGGCACATCGCGGAGCCGACGTGACCGCGCCGCTGTGCATCCTCGTCACCGGCGGGACCGGATACATCGGCGGCCGATTGGCTCCGCGCCTGGTCCGGTCGGGGCATCGGGTCAGGGTGCTCGCGCGGACGCCGGACAAGCTCCGCGACGTGCCGTGGGCCGACGACGTCGAGGTGGTGCGCGGCGACCTCGACGACCCCGAGTCGCTGGCGCGGGCATGCCGCGACGTGGACGTGCTGTACTACCTGGCGCATTCGATGGGTGGTCGGGGACGGTTCGAGGACACCGAGCAGCGGTGCGCCCGCAACGTGGTCGCCGCCGCCCGCGATGCGGGAGTGCGCCGGATCGTGTATCTCGGCGGGCTGCACCCGGACACGGGCACGCTGTCCCCGCACCTGCGATCCCGGACACGGGTCGGCCGGATCCTGCTGGACTCGTCGGTGCCCACCCTCGTCCTGCAGGCCGGCGTCGTGATCGGATCGGGGTCGGCGTCGTTCGAGATGATCCGCCACCTGAGCAATCGATTGCCGGTGATGACGACGCCGCGTTGGGTGAACAATCGCATTCAGCCGATCGCGGTCCGCGATGTTCTGCACTACCTGGTGGGCGCGGCGACGGCGCCGTTGCCGCACAGCCGAACCTACGACGTCGGCGGTCCCGACATCCTGCGGTACGGCGAGATGATGCAGGTGTACGCGCAGGTCGCCGGGTTGCGGCGACGGCGGATCCTGGTCCTGCCGGTGCTCACGCCGCGGTTGGCCGGGCTGTGGGTGGGCCTGGTCACGCCGATTCCCCCGAAACTGGGTCGCGCTCTGATCGAGTCGGTCAGCACGGACGCGGTGATGCGTGACCACGAGATCGACTCGGTGATCGCGCCCCCACCGGGCGGGTTGACCGGCTACCGGGAGGCGGTGCGCCTGGCACTGCGCCGGATCGAGCGTGGCGACGTCGAAACCACCTGGGCGAACGCCTCGCCCGTCGGTGCACCCGCCGATCCGTTGCCGTCCGACCCGGAGTGGGCCGGCGATCACGCATTCGTCGACGAGCGGCACATCGACTGTCCCAGCGACCGGGCGTCCGTATGGTCGGTCGTCGAGGCCATCGGCGGGGAGAACGGCTGGTACTCGTTCCCCCTGGCGTGGTCGGTGCGCGGCTGGCTGGACCGCGCGTTCGGTGGGGTGGGGCTGGTGCGGGGGCGCCGTCATCCGCACACCCTGCACACCGGCGATGCGCTCGACTTCTGGCGGGTCGAACGCATCGAGCGTCCGGTGCTGCTGCGGTTGCGGGCGGAGATGCGCGCCCCCGGACGCGCGTGGCTCGAGTGGGACCTGACCACCCTCGGCCCGGATCGGACCCGGCTCCGGCAGCGTGCGGTGTTCCTGCCGAAAGGTGTGGCAGGACGGCTCTACTGGTATGCGCTCGTGCCGTTCCACCGAGTGATCTTCGCGGGGATGCTGGAGAACATCGCCGGCGCCGCCGGGCGGAGCGGGTCACCGCACAGCGGCTCCCCCCATCGGGAGCCGCGTCACCGGCCCGTGCACCGGTCCTGAGCCCGTTCCGGGCCCGCGCGCGGAATGGACCGACCGGTCCGGGAGGCCTTGCCAGGAACTCCGTCGAGGCGTTTGACTGGAACGCGGACCCGAGGGCGTGGCACGGCACACGATGTCGACCGCGGCCCGCCGCGACGAACGTTCCATCGAGGATGCGTCATGCCCACTCATCGAGCAGTGCACGTCCAGTCCCCCGGCGGCGCGTTGACCCTGACCGAGGTCGAGACGACGCCACCCGAACGGGACCACGTCCGCATCGCCGTCTCCGCGTGCGGAGTCTGCGGCACCGACCGCGCGTTCGTGGGCGGCGCCTTCCCGGACATGACGTGGCCGCTGACGCCCGGTCACGAGATCGCCGGAACGATCGCCGAACTCGGCCCCGGCGTCGACGACCACGCCGTCGGCGACCGCGTCGCCGTTGGCTGGTTCGGCGGCCACTGCAACGAGTGCGTGCCCTGCCGCCGGGGCAGCTTCATCCACTGCGAGAAGCTGCAGATTCCCAGTTGGCAGTACCCCGGGGGTTACGCCGAGTCGGTGACGGTGCCGGCCAACGCGCTCGCCCGGATCCCGGACGAGCTGTCCTTCACGGAAGCCGCGCCGATGAGCTGCGCGGGCGTCACCACTTTCGATGCTCTCCGGAAGACCGGGGCGGCGCCCGGCGACCGGGTCGCGGTCCTCGGGATCGGTGGGCTCGGCCACCTCGGTGTGCAGTTCGCCCGGGCGATGGGCTTCGAGACGATCGCCATCGCCCGTGGCGGCGACAAGGGCGAGGACGCCCGACAGCTCGGGGCCCACCACTACGTCGACTCCACGGAGGGCGACGTCGGTGCGGCCCTGCGGAAGCTCGGTGGCGTGTCGGTGGTCCTCGGGACCGCGGCGAACTCGACGGCGATGGCCGACACGATCGGCGGCCTGCAACCCGAGGGTGAACTCGTCGTCGTCGGCGTCACGGCCGACCCCCTTCCGATCAGTCCGCTTCAGCTGATCCAGCCCGGGCTGACCGTGACCGGGCATCCCTCCGGTACCGCCCGCGACGTCGAGGAGACGATGGACTTCGCGGCCCTGTCCGGTGTGCGGGCCCGGATCGAGGAACGCCCCTTGGCCGAGGCGGCGGACGCCTACGGCGCGATGGCGGAGGGCCGGGCCCGCTACCGCATGGTCCTCACCACGCGGTAGCGGCGGAGGTGCCGGGCCGTCAGAGGGTGCAGAGGGGCCGGATGTCCGCGAGCCCGGTGCTGGTCGGCGAGGTCAGCATCAGGCACGAGTTGTAGCCGTTCGCCTCCACGACCTGCCGGATCTCGTGCCAGCGGCCCGGGTCCGCCACGGGACTGCGCGACAGGACGAAGCCGGACAGCCGGGTCGGGTCGCCGACCAGCGCCCACGAGTAGTCGCCGGCGAGGTGGGCGATCAGGTAGTTGCTCGGCCCGTCCGGGTTGTCCTGCCCCGGTACCGACGGGAACGAGACGTGCAACTCGGCCGGGCCGTTGACCCGCGCGTTGCCCACGATCCCGCGGCGGGCACCGGTGACCGTGGTGCACGAGTTCTCGACCCGCACGTCCCGATCGTCGACCGCGCTGTACCGGGCGGTGGTGTCGCGCACGCAGTCCAGGTTGAACGGGGCGGGATTGGCGGCCAGCTGATGCCACGTTCCCAGGTAACGCGTCAGGTCGACGCGGTCCACCGGTGTCAGGGGGCCCAACGGTGCGGCTGCGGTCGTCGACCCCGGCAGCACGACCGCCGCCGCGGCGGCACAGGCCACCGCGACGGTTCGCATCGTCGATCTCATGAATGTCTCCTCGCTGTCGTCTATTGGGGGGATCGGCTACTGGGGAGACAGGACGGAGTCGATCAGGTACACGGTCGCATTCGCGGTCTGGATGCCGCCGCAGATGACGCCCGCCTGATTGACCTTCCAGTCGTCGCCGGATCCGGTGACCTCGACTGTGCCGCCCTGGACCGTGGTCTGGGTGCCCGCGATGTCGGCGGGTGCGATCCGGCCCGGAACGACGTGATAGGTCAAGACATTGGTGAGGGCGGCCGCGTCCGTCTTCAGGGTCTCGAGAGTGGCCGGGTCGACCTTCTCGAAGGCCGCGTCGACAGGGGCGAAGACGGTGAACTGGCCGCCGTTGAGGGTGTCGACGAGGTTGACCTGCGGATTGAGCTGACCGGACACCGCCGCGGTGAGCGTGGTCAACATCGGGTTGCTCGACGCTGCGGCGCCCACCGGCTCCTGCGCCATGCCCTCGACCGAGCCGGGGCCGGTGGGGACCTGCTCCGCGTAAGCTGCGCAGCCCGGTCCGACCAGCGACGCGGACTGCGCGTTCGGCATCGCCGAATCCGTTGCCATCGGCTGCGTCTCGGAGGTCGCCGGGGACTCCGGCGCGGAAGACGTGTCGTCCGAGGAACAGGCGACGGCGCCGAACAGGGCGATCGCCCCCGCCCCGACCAGCGCCAGATTCCTGCGTGTGCTGATTCCCATGATGTGGGTCCTTCCGTGTGGCGGCGGCCGAGGTGCCGCCGACGAGGTTGTGTCGGCTGCGATTCGGGGCCGCTCCGGACCCGGATGGGTCGCGCACCGAGAAAATGTCCGACCCATCCGGACCGGTCCCTGTTCCGAACACCGGTCATGACGACCACTTCGCGTCCCCGCGTTCCGGCGCCCGTTCCCGAACCGCCCGAGCGAGTCGGGCGACGTTCGGTGGCGGTGATCGGCAGTGGGATCGCCGGACTGGCCGCGGCTCACGAGCTGGCCCGACGCGACCGGGTGACGCTGTTCGAGGCGGACGACCGGCTCGGCGGCCACGCCCACACCCACGCCCTGGATCTGGGCGCCGGCAGGCGGGTCGACGTGGACACCGGGTTCATCGTGCACAACGACCGCACCTACCCGACCCTCTGCGCGCTGTTCGACGAGCTGGGCGTCGCCACCCAGGCCACCGACATGTCGATGTCGGTGCGCTCGGACGCGAACGGCCTGGAATACGCCGGCGGAAAGGGGATTTCCGGGCTGCTGCCGACCGTGCGCACCGTCGGCCGCGGCCGGTACCTGCGGATGCTGGGCGAGGTGCCGCGCTTCCACCGGGCGGCGCGGGCACTCCTCGACGACGGACCGGCGGAGACCGAGGAGACTCTCGGGCAGTTCCTGGACCGGTTGAAGTTCTCCCGGTACTTCGTCGATCACTTCACGATCCCGCTGGTCGCGGCGGTGTGGTCGTGCGACCCGGACGACGCGATGCGGTACCCGGCGCGCTGTCTGCTGACCTTTCTCGACCACCACGGCATGCTCACGGTCTTCGGGTCACCGCCGTGGCGAACCGTGACAGGCGGCTCGGCCCGCTACGTCGAGAAGATCGCCGCCGCGCTCGACGAGGTGCGAACCGGCACACCGGTCGAACGCCTCGTCCGCAGCGGCGGCGGCGTGGTGGTCACGGCAGGCGGTGCGCCGCGCCGCTTCGATGCGGCGGTGGTCGCGGTACACCCGCACCAGGCGCTGCGCCTGCTCGCCGAACCGACACCGGCCGAGTCCGCTGTGCTCGGCGCGATCACCTACTCGACGAACCGGGCCCGGCTGCACACCGACGAATCGGTGTTGCCCCGCGCTCGGGCGGCGCGCGCGTCGTGGAACTACCTCGTTCCGAGGGCGGGTGAACGGGCACCGGGCGTCATCGTCACCTACGACATGACCCGGCTGATGCGACTGCGCGAGGCCGGAGGTCGGCGGCTGCTCGTGACCCTCGGCGGCGCGGACCGCATCGACCCGTCGACCGTGCTCGCGGAGATGACGTACGAACATCCGCTCTACACACCGGAATCCGTGGCCGCGCAGCGGCGGCTGCCGGAACTGGACTCCGACACCGTGGCGTTCGCCGGCGCCTACCACGGGTGGGGCTTCCACGAGGACGGCGCCGCGTCCGGAGTGCGCGCGGCCCGCCGGATCGGCGCCCTCGACGGCATCGCGGTGGGAGCGCGCGCGTGAACACCCCGGCGATCTACCGCACTCGGATCCGCCACGTACGCGCCGGCCCGATCCGGCACGCCTTCGACTACCCGGGCTACAGCTGGTTCGTCGACCTGGACGAGTTGCCCGGCCTGCCGGTGTGGTTGCGGCCGTTCGCCCGATTCGACGTGCGCGACCACTTCGATCGGTCGCCGGCGCCGGGCACCCTGCGGGCCGGGCTCGACGCGGTTCTCGTCGACGCCGGCATCGATCCGGGCGGCCTGCGGGTCACCGCGCTGCTCGGTGCCCGCGTGCTCGGGCACGCCTTCAACCCCCTGAGCCTGTATTGGTGCCACGACCGCGACGGCATCGTCGACTGTGTGGTCGCGGAGGTCCACAACACCTATGGCGGCAGGCACAGCTATGTGCTGCGCCCGGATCCCACGGGGCGGGCGGAGGCGGCGAAGGCGTTCTACGTGTCGCCGTTCAATCCGGTGGCGGGCCACTACACGCTTCGGGTCCCGGAGCCTGCGGAGCGACTCGCGATCTCGGTGACCCTGCACCGGGACGGGCACGCACCCTTCGTGGCGACGATGCACGGGAACCGCGTGCCGGCCACCGTCGGCGGGGTGGCAGGCACCGTGCTGCGGGCACCGCTGGCACCGCACCTCGTGTCCGCGCGGATCCGGATCCAGGGCATCGCGCTCTGGCTGCGCGGCCTGCCCGTCGTCCCGCGTCCCCGGTCGTCGTCCACGGCCACCACGTCCCACCCGAAGCCGGAGGTCCTCCGATGAGCGTCACCCGCACCGACGGCGCACCGGCCCTGCCGGGACCCGATCCGGCTCGGTGGCCGGACGTCGCGCGCCGACCGACCGGTGCGATCGCGCGGTTCGGCGCGCCGGTCGCCGCCCTCCTGTTCCGGCGTGCCGTGGCCCGGCTCGACGTACGGGTCGACTATCCCGACGGGACGGTCATCGGCTCACGTGATGCGCACGCGCCGCGCATGATCGTGCATCGCCCGGACGCGTTCGCGCGCCGGGTGGCCGCCGACGGGCTGATCGGATTCGGCGAGGCGTACATGGCGGGCGACTGGAGTTCGCCGGATCCCTCCTCCGCGCTGACACCGTTCGCGGCGTCCGCGTCCACACTGGTCCCGGGCGTCCTGCAGGCCCTGCGTCCGCTGGTGGCGCGTCGTCGCCCCTCCTGGGAGCGCAATTCGCGGGAGCAGGCCCCCTCGAACGTCTCCCACCACTACGACCTGTCCAACGACCTCTTCCGCCTGTTCCTCGACGAGACGATGACCTACTCGAGTGCGCTGTTCGACGGCTGGACCCCCGGATGGGACACCCTGACCGAGGCGCAGCACCGCAAGATCGACCGGCTGCTCGACGCCGCCCGCGTCGGCCCGGGTACCCGGCTGCTCGAGATCGGCACCGGGTGGGGAGAACTCGCGATTCGTGCCGCACGGCGCGGCGCGACGGTCCGGTCGGTGACCCTGTCGGCGGAGCAGCAACAGCTGGCGCGCCGGCGGGTGGCGGACGCCGGGTACGCGGACCGGGTGCGCGTCGACCTGCTCGACTACCGCTCGGTGCGCGGCGAATACGACGCCGTCGTCTCCGTCGAGATGATCGAGGCGGTCGGGTACGAGTACTGGCCGGCCTACTTCGCGGTGCTGGACCGGGTGCTGGTCTGGGGCGGACGAGTCGCACTGCAGGCGATCACCATGACCGATGCGCGGATGCGCGCCACCCGCAACACGCACACCTGGATCACCAAGTACATCTTTCCCGGCGGCCTGATTCCCTCACCCGAGGCGCTCGAGGCCGCCGCCGCGACCACGTCCCTGCGGATCCGGGCGCGGGACCGCTTCGGGGCGGACTACGCGGACACGCTCCGGCTGTGGCGGCAACGGTTCGTCGCCAACGCGGCGGCCGTGGACGCGCTCGGATTCGATGCGACGTTCCGCCGGATGTGGGAGTTCTACCTCGCGTACTCGGAGGCGGGGTTCCGGTCCGGCTACCTGGACGTCCAGCAGATCGTTCTCGCCAAGGACGGGGGTCCGCGATGAGCGCGTGGTCGACCTTCGCGGTGGTCGCGGTGACCGCGCTGGCCGCTGTCGCGGTGGTGCAGGCGGTCGCGTTCGCGGTGAGCCGCCGACTCGACCGCGTCAACGTCGTCGACGTGGCCTGGGGTGCCGGATTCGTGCTGGTCGCACTCGCCGCGGCGGTAATCGGGGACGGCGCAGCCGGGAGACGGTGGCTGCTGTTCGTCCTCGTCGCCGTGTGGGGTCTACGGCTGAGCGTGCACATGTATCTCAAATCGAAGGGCCGCGGCGAGGATCCGCGCTACCGCGACCTGCTCGACCGCGCCGGGGGCGCGAGTACCCGCACCGTGGTGACCCGGGTCTTCGCGACGCAGGGCGCCGCGCAGTGGTTCGTGTCGCTGCCCCTGCAGGTGTCGGCGGTCCTCGGCCCGACCGAGGGTGTCGGTTCCCTCGCCGTCGCCGCGGGTGTGGCGCTGTGGGTGACGGGAGTGACGTTCGAGTCCGTCGGAGATCGGCAGTTGGCGCGCTGGCGTGGTGACCCCGCGAACCGGGGACGCATCATCGACACCGGCCTGTGGGCGTGGACCCGGCACCCGAACTACTTCGGGGACGCGTGCGTGTGGTGGGGCCTGTGGCTGATCTGCGCCTCGGTGTGGCCGGGCGCGCTGACCGTGGCGTCACCGGCCCTGATGACGTACTTCCTGGTGTACGCGACCGGTGCGCGCCCGCTGGAGAGGACGATGTCGCGGCGCCCGGGATACCGGGACTACCAGCGCCGCACGGCGTTCTTCGTGCCGCGACCACCGCGGCGGTGAGGGTCGTGTTGGACAGGAGCACGGCGGATGCCGCCTTGAGCGCCCGGATACCCGCCGATAGGCTTTCGTGCGATGAGTGGACAGGGCCGATGACCGGCGTCAGCGGGGACACCGACACGCTCGCGGCGCTGCTCCAGCGGGTCGCGGACCGGGACGAGTCGGCATTCGCCCGCTTCTACGATCTGACCCGCGCCCGGGTCTACGGGATGGTGTTGCGGGTGCTCCGCGATCCCGGGTACAGCGAGGAGACGACGCAGGAGGTGTACCTGCAGGTGTGGCGGACGGCCCCCGCGTTCGACGTCACCCAGGGTTCCGCGCTGTCGTGGGTGATCACCCTCGCCCACCGGAGGGCGGTGGATCGGGTGCGCGCCGAACAGTCGGGCTCGGATCGGGAATCCCGGTATCGGGCGAGCACCGTCGAGTCACCGTTCGACACCGTGACCGAAGAGGTGACGCGGCGTGAGGATCGGCGCATGGTGGTGCGGTGCCTGGGCACCCTGACCGACCTGCAACGCCAGTCCGTGGAGCTGGCCTACTATCGCGGCCTCACGTACCGCGAAGTGTCCGAACAGCTTTCGGCGACGCTTCCCACGGTCAAGTCCAGGATCAGGGACGGGTTGCTCCGCCTCCGGAACTGTCTCGGAGGTGAGCGGCAATGACCGACGATGCGGTCCCCGGTGTCCGGGGCGTGGAACGGGACTGGCTCGAGCTGGCCGAGGTGTACGCCCTCGACGCCGTCTCGGACACCGAACGCGCACGGATCGAGGCCCGGCTGGTCGTGGCCGGGCCGGCCGAGAAATCCGAGTTCGAAAGCCGCGTCCGCGACGCCCGCGAGACGATGGCCGACGTGGCGGCGGCGACCGCAATCGAACCTCCGGAGCAACTGCGCGGCCGGGTACTCGACGCGATCGCGGACCGGCCCGATGCCTCACCGAACCCGGCCCCACTCGATCTGGACGCACGGCGCGCCGCCCGGCGCCACCGGCTGCGGAACGGGTTGCTGGCGGCGGCCGCGGCCGTCGTGGTCGCGGTGGGAGGCGTCGCCGTGGGTGCGCGGATGTGGTCGTCGGAGCCCGCCCCCACGGCGGAGCAGGTGTTCGCCGCCGACGACGTGCGCACCTCGTCCGGGTCGATCGAGGGCGGTGGCACCGCGACCGTCGTCTACTCGAAGGACGTGGATGCCGGTGTGCTGGTGATGAACAACGTCGCCCCGCCCCAGGAGGGCACCGTCTACCAGATGTGGCTGATGAACGATCAGGGCAGCGCCCAGCCGGCAGGCACGATGGACGCCACCGCGGTGGCCCCGTCGACGACGGCGGTCCTTCAGGGCATCGGGGACGCGACCGCCCTCGGCTTCACCGTGGAACCGCCGGGCGGCTCGACCCAGCCGACCGGGCAGGTCTTCGCCGAGTTGCCGCTGACCTGATCATCGGGCGGGTCGAGTCGACAACGACCGCCGCTGCCATGCCGGTCGGCTGCCACGACGCGCTGCCAGACGGTCCAGAACGTGACATCGTGAATCCGCCGGAACGACCGCTGCACGTGGACCTACCGGCGCCGGACGATGGTCAGGCTCACTGACAACCCCCGTCTGGCCCCGGAAGCCCGGTCAAGACGCCGCAAACGTGGAGGTGGGACAACTTCCACTCGTTGTCGGAACGCACGAAAGGAATTGGCCCCACCGGATACGGGGCCATGCCATCGACGTAGCCCTGCCCACTCGCATTGACACGGTCCGGTCCGTCAGGTTCCACGGTGGTGAACTGGATGTATTGGGGCATGGGCAGTGCACCCCAGGACCGCGCGATCTGCAAGGTCTGATCGCTTGGACCATCCAAGAGTCGAGACCGATCCTCCTCCCGTATCGAGTAGTTGGTAGTGGCGTTGTACAGCGTGGTCAGCTGCTCGGCGGTGGGAACGAGATCGGTAATCGGCGACGGCGGCGGCGCGAACTGTGTTGATTGGATGAGAACGGTCGGAGATGGCGATTCGTGGTCATCGACCGGCGAACAGGCGCTTGCGGCGGCGATCGCGACAAGGGCACCGGCACACCTGGCGGCTTTCCTCACCATGACAGTGTGCACCGAGAAACGACCGATTCGGCTCTGATCGAACGTCCACAGCCGGGGCGGACCTTCCCAGGTCAGCACAGCGACTTCACAACCTTCACCGGTCAGCGACGGAGTGCCGCCACGCCCGCACCGGTCAGGCCGCTACCGGCGGCGGTACGGCATGTCTGACCGACACCCGTGACTGCTGCCGAGCCTCTCAGCGGCTGACGGCCTTCTTGTACCGGCGAATCGCGAACGGCACGAACACGATCAGCGTCAGCGCGATCCACAGCAGCGACGCCAGGACCGGGTTCTGCAACGGCCACGCCTGCGGCGGCGGCATCATCGGATTGGTGTTGCCGAACAGCTCACGCACCGCCTGCGTCAGCGCGGACACCGGGTTCCACTCCGCGATCACCCGCAGCACCGTGGGCATCGAGGACGGGTCGACGAAGGTGTTCGCGATGAACGACAGCGGGAAGATCACCATGAAGCTCGCGTTGTTGAACACCTCCGGCGTGCGAATCCACATGCCCACCACCGCCATCACCCACGACAGGGCGTACGCGAACAGCAGCATCAGCACGTAGCCGGCGATGGCCTCCCCCAGCGACGAGTGGATCCGCCACCCGATGAGCAGGCCCGTCAGCGTCATCACCACCAGGCTGATCACGTTGATCAGCACGTCGGTGGACGTGCGGCCGATCAGCACCGCCGACGGTGCCATCGGCAGCGACCGGAACCTGTCGATGATGCCTTTCTGCAGGTCCTCCACCATCCCGAGCCCGGTCCACGTGGCACCGAAGATGACGGTCTGCGTGAAGATGCCCGCGATGAGGAACTCGCGGTAGGACATCCCGGGGATCTCGATCGCGCTGCCGAACACGAACGCGAACAGCAGCACGAACATGATCGGCGAGAGGGTCGTGAAGACGATGAGATCGGGAACCCGCTTGATCTTGATGATGTTTCGCTTCGCGATGGTCAATCCGTCGGACGCCACCATCTGCATCGCGTTCATCGAACCACCTCCTCGTCCACGTCCACGTCCTGCGCCTCGTGCCCCGTCAGGGAGAGGAAGACGTCGTCGAGGGTGGGTTTGCGCAACGCGACGTCGGTGACCCGGATGCCGGCCGCGGACAGCCGGGCGAGCGCCGCGGCGAGGGTGTCCGCTCCGCCGCTGACCGGGACGACCACCTTCCGGATACCGGACTCGACCTGGATCTCCCCGGCGGACAGCGGCGCGAGTTCGGTCCGCAGATCGGGCAGCCGTGCGGCGTCCACCAGCCCGAGTTCGATGCGCTCGCCGCCGACCTGGTCCTTGAGTTCGTCGGCGGTGCCGCGCGCGATGACCGCGCCGCGGTCCATCACCGCGATCCGATCGGCCAGCCGCTCGGCCTCGTCCATGTACTGGGTGGTGAGCAGCAGCGTCGTCCCCTGCGCGACCAGTTCGTCGATCACGTCCCACAACGCGAGCCTGGCGCGCGGGTCGAGGCCGGTGGTGGGTTCGTCGAGGAACAGCACCGGTGGCTGCGCGACGAGTGCGCCCGCGAGGTCGAGGCGGCGGCGCATGCCCCCGGAGTAGCCCTTGACCGGGCGGTCCGCGGCGGCGACGAGATCGAACTGCTCGAGCAGTTCCCTGGCCCGGTCGCGGCTGCGTTTGATGCCGAGGTGGTAGAGCCGGCCGACCATCTCGAGGTTCTCGAATCCCGTCAGGTACTCGTCGACGGCCGCGTACTGACCGGACGCGCCGATGCGTGAACGCAGTTCCTGGGCGTCGGCGACCACGTCGAGCCCGTCGACGCGGGCGGTGCCCCCATCGGGAACCAGCAGCGTGGTCAGCACGCGAACCGCGGTGGTCTTGCCTGCCCCGTTCGGCCCGAGCAGAGCGGTGACCGTCCCCGCTGGGACCGTCAGATCGATTCCGTCGAGGGCCGTGACCTTGCCGTACCTCTTGATCAGACCTTCGACGACTATGGCATCGGCCATGAGTCCTCCCCGTGTCCGGTGGTTTCGACTCCCAGTGTGCCCGAGGTCACCGACAGGTTTCGACCGCTGGATCGGCGGGGCCGTCGTGGAAGGCCCGGGCCGCGCGATGCAATTCACCGCTCACCGCGGCGAATGCCGGCTGGGATCCGCTGCCGCGGCGGTAGGCGATCCGGGTCCGTCTGCCGATCGGAAGGGCGGTGAGCACCACACCGTCCGGGACATCGGTCGCCCCGAGCCGGGGAACGAGTGCCACACCGGCGCCCGCGGCGACGAGGCCGAGGACAGCGGCGAAATCGTCGACGCGGTGGGCGACGAGTGGCTCGAAACCCTGGGACTGGCAGGTGCGCACCGTCATGGTGTGGCAGAGGGTGTCCGGGTTGCCGACGATCCACCGGCTCCCGGACTGGCTGCGGACCACATCGGCGGCGGGTACGCCGGGCGCGGCGGACGAGGCCAGGTACACCACCTCGTCCAGCAGCGGTTCCAGTTCGATGCCCGCCCCCACGGTGGAGGGGACGTTGTCGTACTCGTGAACCAGCGCGAGGTCCAGTCGGCCGCCGCGAAGAAGGTCCGGCACGTCGGCCGGATCGGCCTCCGTCACCGTCAGCTCCAGGTTCCGTTGGGCGCGAGCGAGTTCCGTCATCGCGGGCAACACGATCGTCCGCAGGGCGGTGGGAAACGCGCCCAACCGAACCGATGCCGACAGGCCGGCGCCAGTCGCGGCGAGCGCCGCTTCGGCGCGCTCGAGGTCGGCGAGAACCACCTCGGCGTGCTCGACGAGCACGACCCCGGCGGGAGTGAGGCTCACCCGACGGCCCGTCCGCGTCAGCAGGGGTTGGCCGGCCTCCCGTTCGAGCGCCGCGAGCTGTTGCGACACCGCGGACGGCGTGTACGCGAGCGCGTCGGCGACGGCCGCGATGGTCCCGCGATGGGCGAGTTCGCGAAGAAGCCTCAGCTTTCGAATGTCGAGCATCAGTTCAGCTTACGGACAGACGAAGAAACAGTAACTGGATCTTGACTGTACGGACGGTGAGAGTGGGAACATGACCTTCCACCCGTCAGGACTCCTCGTCCCGCTCGTCACGCCCTTCACCGACGGCGGCAAGCTCGCGGTCGCCGACCTCGAACGCCTCGCCCACGACACGATCGAGGACGGTGCGGCCGGGATCGTCGCGCTGGGGACGACCGCGGAGCCGTCCACGCTGAGCCCGCAGGAACGTCGAGAGGTCGTGCGGATCTGCGGCAGGGTGTGCCGCGAACACGGTGTGCCACTGATCGTCGGTGCGGGAGGCAACGACACCGCGGGCACGGTCCGAGCCGTCGAGGAGCTGAACTCGAGCGTCGACGCCGCGGCGGTGCTGACGGTTGTCCCGTACTACACCCGTCCGTCCGAGGCCGGCGTCGTCGCGCACTTCGAGTACGTCGCCGACCGCAGCCCACTCCCGCTGATCGTCTACAACGTTCCGTATCGCACCGGACAGCAGCTCGGCTGGGAGTCCCTGACGCGCCTGTCGCGGCATCCGCGAATCGTCGGCGTCAAGCAGGCGGTCGGCGTGGTGGACACCGACACCGCGCGACTGATCGCGGAAACGGCCTCCCCCGGTCGCCCCGCAGGCTCCGCTCCTGCCAACGCGTTCTCGGTGCTCGCGGGCGAGGACACGCTGGTCTCACCGCTGTTGGCGATGGGCGCGGCGGGCGCGGTCCTGGCGACCGCGAACGTCTGCGGACGCGAGTTCGCCGAGCTGGTCCGGTTGTGGCACGAGGGACGTCTCGAGGAGGTACGCGCGCTGGGAAGTCGACTCGTCGGACCCGCGTCCGCCCTCATGTCCGAACCGAACCCCACGCTCCTCAAGGCCGTTCTCCACGCGCAGGGCCGGATATCGACACCGAACGTCCGGTTGCCGCTGCTTCCGACCACGGCGCCCGCGCCGATCCTCGACGCGCTCCGGGACCTTCGCGCCACCGACGCCATTCCCCGAGACGAGCGCCTGAGCCTGGATCCACCGGTGATGTGACGCCTACTCGCCCAAGGCGATCGGTACCGCCCGAGGCGTCGGGGCGAGTGGCCGGGTCCTGGCCCGCGCGGGGTCGGCCTACTTCGGGCACACGTTCGTTTCCGCCGCCGCCGTCCGCGCCGAGCCTGGTTCTCAGGGGACCGAGAGGATGAACCCACAGATCCGGGCCGCGATTGCATCGATCGACGAGACCGCGTGGGGCGGCCGCGGATGCGCGGCACCGCGATCACGTGATCAACATCCCCGCCCGGATCGCATCGCCAGGCCGGAGACTGACGCTGGAATGTCGCACCGCGGAAGCCGAGCCCGTCGAACCCGGACTGCGGACTCCTTCTCAGTGTCCACCAGCGGTCGACTCGGCCAAGCTCTTCACCACATCGGCACAGGTGCCAGGGTGCAACAGATGCACGTCGAAAATCGAGTAGCCGCATACTCGCGCCACCAACGTGCCCGACGACGAACCTCTCAAGTATCGATCGCTCGACGCCGCATCAAGTCCGCCAATAGGAGGGGACATGTCATTCGTACTGATCAAGGGCGCATTCCGAGCCAAGGGGGCCCAGCCTGACGGGGACTCCGTCCGGTTCATCCCGGACGCGCCCGCCGAGTGGGAACTCGTCGGCGGACCGCATCCGGTCAAACGGACCGCTTCTGGGGCAGCGCAGCTACGCCTGGATGGAATCGACGCCCTCGAGACCCACTACACGCCCAAACACGGCACCCGCACCCACCAACCGCTGGGATTGGGGCACGCCGCAGCCGAAGAGCTGCTCGGCTGGCTCGGTTTCACCAACGTCGAACGCAACAGCGCCGAGACGGTCACCGCTTGCACTCCCGATACCGTCAACGGGTTCATACTGACTCGCGGCGCCGATTTGTACGGCCGCTGCGTAGCATTCGTCTGTCGCGGCGCACCTCCCACCACATCCGGAAGCCCTGTGTTCGTCGATACCACCCTGCTGCGCACCACTCTCAACCATCACCTGCTCAGTACCGGGCTGGCATACCCCACCTACTACCGCAACCTGTTTCCCGCCCTACGCAACGAATTCACCGCCGCAGTCGAGAGTGCACACGCCGCCAAGGACGGGGTGTGGGCCGTCGACGCCACCACCAGCGGCGCAGTGATCGACACGGCAACCACCCTCACCGAGGACGTTGTCATCCTGCCGAAACTGTTTCGCCGCCTGGTCGATTACTTTGAGCTGGATCCCGGCAACCTGTCGTTGGCCGGGTTTGCCTCCTTCCTCTCCCAGGCCCAGGACAAGTTCTTCGTACTCTCCACTGGGCACTCCACCACCGGACTCGACGCCATCGTCGATGTCCAGGCAGACACCGTCCGCCTCACGCACCCTCCAACTGACCTCGTCTTTGACGAGAAATGAGGACGGACGCCAATCCAACGTCCTACCTCATTCGTCGATTGGAGCCCGGAATGTCGTAGACCACTGCGCGGGGACGGACGCAGGAATGGACAACACGGTCGTCGTCGCCATCTACGGACAGCCGGGCTGACAGGAAGAACCAAGAACCCCGAAACGCCTGCAAAGTCGAGTACTCGACTACGCGTGTGCGGCGATCCTCCAGCGCCATACGCTTCGCGATGTGGCCCACACGGCCAATACACAAGACAGACAAGTCGGAGGGACAACCATGTCTGCAAGCTTCAAGCATGCGCTGCTGCCCTTGTCGATAGTGGGGGTAAGCCTGCTGGCGGCGACTACTGGTACGGCGCCGGCCCACGCCGACCATGACCTGCCCTACGGGCCCGACACCTGCGTCCAGGGCTACGTATGGCGGGAGGCTCGGGTCGGTGACACCGTCTGTGTGCCGCCGCAGGTCCGGTCACGCACGGCCCAGGAAAACGCAACGGCCGCAGATCGGGTCCAACCCGGCGGCGGCGCGTACGGGCCGAATACCTGCAAGCAAGGATTCGTCTGGCGGGAGGCCTTCAACGGTGACGTGGTCTGCGTGACTCCCGATATTCGGTCGCAGACCTGGGCCGACAATGCCGCGGCCGATTCGCGCTATCAGCGCAACCAACCCAATCGCCACCCGCAGCAACAGCCCGGTGGTGATCAGGGCGGCGCGGTGCTCAACCTGATCAACCAGCAGCGCGCAGCGAATGGTTGCGGTCCTGTCGCATCCAACGGCCAGCTCGCTGCGGCCGCCAGTCGGCACGCGACGGACATGCTCAACAGTGGTGTGACGGGCCATACCGGTTCGGACGGCTCGTCTCCAGATGCCCGGATCGCGGCCGCAGGCTACGCTCCCGTCGCGCGGTGGGGCGAAATCGTCTACTGGGGTACCGGCGGCGGTGCAACACCCGAGGCGGCGGTCAACTGGTGGATGAACAGCCCGGGCCATCGTGCCATCATCACCAACTGCGCTCTTACCGACGCCGGCGTCTCCACCTCTTCGGGCAACGGCAAAATGACCGCGGTCGGTGACTTCGCCACACACTGACCTGATGCGTCCAACGCTCCAGCAGACCGGACTGTTGGGTGGCGTACTGCCACTTCTCATCGATCGCGACGCCCAAGTCTGGGGTGCACCCGGGAATCATGGAAATCCCGACGCGGGGCGGACCGGGCTCCGGCTTTGGGCGGCGAACCGCGCACTTGTCGACTCCGAGTGACCCGCGCTGTTCCAGCTGTACTGCCCAGGGACATTGGTCATGCGGCTGCCCCACACGCGTGCCTCACCGACGTCCGCGGCTCACCGACGTCTCGGTCAGTCCTCGGCCGGGGCGGTCGCCAGGCGCGCGGTCCACCGCTCCTCGATGTGCCCGTACCGCCAGATCGCCAGCGCGGCGACCCAGGTGACCACGAACAGGGCGACGACGAGGTAGCCGAGCAGGTTCAGGTTCAGGCCGGCCAGCCGGTCCCAGACGCCGCCGGTCCAGCCGAGTTGTTCGGCGAGCAGGCCGAGCAGCTCGACGGTGCCGATCAGCAGCGCGACCGCGACGGACAGGAAGGTGATGGTGAGGTTGTAGTAGACCTTGCGGACCGGGTGGGAGAACGCCCAGCCGTAGGCGAAGTTCATGAACGAGCCGTCGATCGTGTCGAGCAGACTCATCCCGGCGGCGAACAGGATCGGCAGGCACAGGATCGCGTACCACGGCAGACCCGCGGCGGCGCTGGTGCCGGCGAGCACGAGCAGCGCGATCTCGGTGGCGGTGTCGAAGCCGAGCCCGAACAGCAACCCCACCGGGTACATCTGCCAGGGCCGCGTGATCGACCTCATCACCCGGCCGAGGACGCGGTTCATCAGCCCCCTGGCGTTCAGTTGTTCCTCGAGCGCGGTCTCGTCGAACCGACCGGCGCGCATCTGGCGGAAGACCCGCACGATCCCGAACAGGATCACGACGTTGATCGCCGCGATCACGTACAGGAAGGTGCCCGAGACGGTCGTGCCGATCAGCCCGGTGTAGTGCTGCAGGGCGGAGTCGTCGTCCTGCACGGGGCCGACGATCGCCTTGATGCCGATCGAGATCAGCACCGCCAGCCCGAACACGATCGTGGAATGTCCGAGCGAGAAGAAGAAACCGACCGACAGCGGCCGCTGGCCGTCGTTCATCAGTTTCCGGGTGGTGTTGTCGATCGCCGCGATGTGGTCGGCGTCGAAGGCGTGCCGCAGTCCGAGGGTGTAGGCCGTCAACCCGACTCCGAGCCCCAGGGTCGTCGTGCCGAGGCTGTAGTGCTGTGGGGCGACGACGAGCGCCAGAATTCCCCATCCGAGCACGTGCAGCACGACGATCACCGCCACCATCGCCGCGACCCGCACCCATTCGGCGGCGGTGAGCCCGGACCGGATTCGGGCCATCCGCGACGTGAAGGGACGGCCGGACGGCGTGGTGGTGTTGCCGGAGGCGGGCATTGATGTCGTCATCGCGATCGTGTCCTCTCCGCGGGAGTTCACGGCACATCCGTCGTCGCCGGTTCGGCGGCGAGTCGTTCGTTCGTGCAGGCGAGCTGGCGGACCGTCCCGGCCGCGAGACGCTCGGCCTCGTCCCCGGTCAGCCGATCACACAGGAAGCCCCAGTGCATCGCGACTTGCTCGCCCACCCGGAGCGCGGGCACGAACGTCCCCGACGCGGTCCGTCGCTGCACGCGCTCGATCCGTTCGGTACCGAGATCCAGACGGGCGCCGTCGAACTCGAGCGGCCGGGTGCGCACGGTGGCCGACGCGGCATCGACGTCGAGCACGATGCCCCAGCGGATCCGGCAGGAATCGAGCACCTGCAACGGCTGCGGCATGCCCGTGTCGAGCAACCGCGACCACGGATACACGCCGAAGACGTGGAAGGCGTGCGTGGGCGCCGCCTCGTCGATCAGCGCCGGCGTCAGGTGCGTCCAGTAGTGCGCGGCCGCGGACCCGAGCCGCTCCAGCAACCGGGTCCCGAACACATGCGGGTCGACGCGGTCGGTCAGGTCGCTCCCGGTCCAGTAGGCCCGGACCACCCGTACGTCGAGGGGGTCCGCGATGCCGGTCAGCTCGGCGAGCAGTTCCTGATAGGGCCAGGCACCGCTGAACCTGCGTGCCGCGTCGGTGACGGCGCCGCCGTCGCCCGCACCGCACGCGGCGTGCTCGAGCGCCGCCACCCCGGCCGGACCGCAGAATCCGAGCGCGTTCGGGGCATGGGCGTAGCGGGCGAACAGCCGCTGACCATCCGTCGGCTCGGTCATCGGTCAGACCGTCTCGCCCTGACCCACCAGCGGCTGCCCCGCCGCGCCGCGCCGTCCCACCAGCTCCGCCGTCTCCCGGTGCAGGCGCCCGAAGTTGTAGTAGGCCGCGCACGCCCCCTCGGGTGAGACCATGCACGTACCGATCGGGGTCTCCGGGGTGCAGGCGGTGCCGAACACCTTGCACTCCCACGGCTTGATGACGCCCTTGAGGACCTCACCGCACTGGCAGGCCTTCGGATCCGCGACCCGCAGACCGGGCATCGAGAATCGCTGCTCGGCGTCGAAGTCGGCGTAGTCCGGGTGGATGCCGAGCGCGCTCTGCGAGATGAATCCGAGCCCGCGCCACTCGAAGTGCGGGCGCAGGGTGAAGGTTTGCGACATCAGGCGCAGCGCCTGCACGTTGCCGTCCGCGCGGACCACGCGGCTGTACTGGTTCTCCACCTCGCACCGCCCGTCCCGGATCTGCCGCAGCAGCATGTGGACCGAGGCCAGGATGTCGAGCGGCTCGAAACCCGCGACCACGATCGGCTTTCCGTACACCTCGGGAACGAAGCGGTACGGCCGCAACCCCACCACCGTCGACACGTGTCCCGGGCCGAGGAACCCGGACAGTCGCAGGTCCGGTGACTCGAGGATCGCCTTGATCGGCGGGACGATCGTCACGTGGTTGCAGAACACGGTGAAGTTCTCCAACCCCAGTTGCCGGGCCCGCACGAGCGTCACCGCGGTGGACGGCGCGGTGGTCTCGAAGCCGACGGCGAAGAACACGACGTGCTTGTCCGGGTTGTCCACGGCGATCTTCAGCGCGTCGAGCGGGGAGTACACGAAGCGGACGTCCGCGCCGCGGGCCTTCGCCTCGATCAGGTTTCCGCGGGATCCGGGCACCCGCATCATGTCGCCGAACGTCGTGAACACCACGTTCGGCTGTTCGGCCAGCCACATGGCGTCGTCGATGCGCCCCATCGGGATCACGCACACCGGGCATCCGGGGCCGTGCACCAATTCGACCGACGGCGGCAGGAGATGTTCGATGCCGTGCCGGTAGATGGTGTGGGTGTGGCCGCCGCACACCTCCATGAACTTGAACTCGTCGGCGGCCGCAAGTTCGGTGATCGACGCCACCAGGGCGCGGGCCGCGGCCGGGTCTCGGAACTCGTCGACGAATCTCATGTCGCTGCCCTGCCTTTCACGCGATGTCCGACGCGTTGAAGGCGTCGATCTCGTTGACGTAGTCGGCGCCCATCCTGCGGACCTGGTCGAGCGTCACCTGCGCTTCGGCCTCGTCGATGCGCGCCATCGCGAATCCGACGTGCACCAGCACCCAATCGCCCACCTGCAGTCCGCTGTCGGCGAGCAGCCGCACGCTGATCGCGCGCTGCACCCCGCCCACGTCCACCTTCGCCAGATGTTGCGCGGGATCGACCATGTCGACCACCCGGCCGGGGATACCCAGGCACATGACGTGACTCCTTTCACCCCGGCAGATCCGGGTTCTCAACAGATACGGGGCAGCGGATCACCGACGAGCATGTCCACGATCCGGCTGCCGCCGAACGCGGTGCGCAGCGCGACGATCCCCTCCGGTTCGGCGAGGATCTCGCCGACCACCGTCGCCTCGGCACCGCCCGGGCAGGCCCGCAGCGCGGCGACCGCGGCGTCCGTCTCGTCCGGGGACACGATCGCCACGAACTTGCCCTCGTTCGCGACGTACAACGGGTCGATGCCGAGCAGGTCGCACGCACCGACCACCGCGGGCCGGATCGGCAGCGACGCCTCGTCCAGGATCACGGCCAGGCCGGTGGCCTGCGCCAGTTCGTTGCACACGGTGCCGACGCCGCCGCGGGTGGGATCGCGCATCCACCGGGTCGACGGTGCCGCCGCGAGCAACGCCTCCACCAGCGAGTGCACCGGGGCGGTGTCCGAGGCGATGTCCGCCTCGATGGCCAGGTCGCCGCGGGCCAGCATCACCGCCATGCCGTGATCCCCGATGGTCCCGGAGATCACCACCCGGTCGCCGGGCCGGACCAGGTCGGCGCCCAGGCGTCGACCCTCGGGCACGATCCCGACGCCCGCGGTGCTGATGTACAGCCCGTCGGCGGCGCCCCGGCCCACCACCTTGGTGTCACCGGTGACGATCTCGACCCCGGACGCGGTGGCCGCGGTCGACATGTCGGCGACGATCCCGCGCAGCCGGTCGATCTCGAAGCCCTCCTCGATGACGAACGCCGCCGACAGCCAACGCGGACGGGCCCCGGACACGGCCAGGTCGTTGACGGTGCCGTGCACGGCCAGATGCCCGATCGAGCCACCCGGGAACGACAGCGGCTGCACGACGAACGAGTCGGTCGAGAACGCGAGCCGCTCCGCGGGGCCCGGGCGCACGGTCGCGGCGTCGCCGAGCTGCTCGAGTTCGGTGTTGCGGAACGCGTCGACGAACACCGCATCCACCAGCGCGGCGGACGCCTTGCCGCCGGCGCCGTGCGACAGCGAGATCACCGTGTCCCGCAGTCGTGGCCGACGCCGCCGGAACGCCTCGATCCGTTCGAGGACCCGGTCCTCCCGCTCGGCCTCGGTACTCATGGTCGACCTCCTGCCTCGGTCTCGGCGCTCATGGTCGACCTCCCACGTCGGTCTCCGCGCTCATGGTCGACCTCCCACGTCGGTCTCCGTCAGGGCTGCCTGCGCGACCGACCACAGCCGGTACCCGAGCAGGGCGTGGCTCTCCTGGATCCGGTGGATGCTCTGCGAGCGGACCGTGAAACAGAAGTCGAGGTGATCGGTCGCGGCCATCCGGCCGCCGTCGTGTCCGGCGAAACCGATCGTGAGCAGGCCGCGGGAACGCGCCTCGGTCAGCGCCGTCATCAGGTCGTCGGAATTGCCGGAGGTGGACAGGGCGATCGCCACGTCGTGCTCGTGGGCGTGCGCGATGAGCTGCCGCGAGAAGATCAGGTCGAAGCCGACGTCGTTGCCCAGAGCGGTCACCACCGCCTGGTCCGCCGCCAGCGACCAGGCGGGTACCGCCCTCCCCCGCGCGGGCCGGCTGAACAGGGTCGCCAGGGTCGCCGCGTCGGTCGAGCTGCCGCCGTTGCCGAAGGTGTAGAGGCGTCCACCACGAGCAAAGCGCTCCGCCATGCGGCGGCCCGCCACGGCGATCGCCACCCCGTACTCGTCGAGCGAGACACGTTGCAGGCGCGCGCTTTCGGTCGCCTTCCCGCGAGCCGACGCGGCGAGGTCGCGCAGCAGCGCGGTGGCATCACGCTCCTGGGCGTCGATGAACGGGTAGAGGAAGTCGGTGTTCTCCGGCGCAGTGTTCGCCGTGTTCTCCGGTTCGGTGGTCACGGCTCCTCCCCACTCCCGCTCGGCCCGGCCTCGAGGTCCCCGGTGTCGAGTCGCGTGATCGCCACCCCGCCGTGCACCAGCACCAGGTCGCCGGCGGCGACGCGGCCGAGCAGCGAGACATCGACCTGCTCCTGCCCGTCCGCGGTGCGCACCGGCGCGGTCCCGGTGTCGTCGGCCACCCACACCACCTCGCCGAGCCTGCCCTCGTCGCTGCAGGTGACACACACCTCGTCGGTGCAGTCGGGAGCGGTCAGCAGTCCGGGATGTTCGAAGCACACGTGGGTCAGTTCCCACAGCAGGTGATAGAGCAGCACGAACCGGCCGGTCGCGGGGACCATCGGGTCGTCCGAGTCCACCCACAGCACGTGGGTGGCGGCGCCGGGCGCCGGGCGGGGACCGCAGCCGATCCAGATCGTGTCGGCGCCCCACGCGGGGGCGCGCCGCACGATCTCGCGGACGGCCTGCTGGTCGGCGGAGGCAACGGCGAGGATCACGTCGCCCGGACGGGTGGCGACGCGACACTGGGCCACGGGGTCCGGCTCCACCAGCGACACCGACGGCAGCGCGCGTTTGCCCATGATCACCGGGTGCACGAACTCGACCGCCACGTGGTGGGCGTGCGGTTCCCACTGCGGGGAGACCACCCACAGGGTGGCGCCGGCGTGGAATCGGCGGGCCAGGGCCAGCGCGGTGTCGGCGAGATCGGCGGCCAGTTCCGGCCCGATGGGGTCGGGGTCGGGGCCGGTGGTCCGGTCGGTCGCGGTCATCGCGCTCGCCCCCTTCCCTCGCGCTCCGCTACCCGACTGCGCGCCCAGGCGGCACCGAGCGCGGCCTGACCCAGCGAGAGACCACCGTCGTTCGGCGGCACCCGCCTGTGGGTGAGGACTTCGAACCCGTTGTCCTGCAACATGCTTCGGATCGCACTCAGCAGCACCCGATTCTGGAACACGCCGCCCGTGAGCCCTATCGTGTGCACCCCGGCCGCGTCGGCCGCCCGGGTCGCCAGCTCGGCCGTCCCGGCCGCCAGCGCGAGGTGGAAGCCCGCGGCGAGTGTCGCGGCGGGGATACCGTGCCGGACACCGTCGACGAGGTGGGCGACGGTGCCCGTCCAGTCGAGTTCCTCGCCGTGCACCGCCCACGGGAGCGCCACCGGGTCCGCGGCGCTGCGCGCCAGTGCCTCGAGCTCGATCGCGGCCTGCGCCTCGTAGCTGATCCGGTGCCGCACGCCCAGCACGGAGGCCGCCGCGTCGAACAGTCTCCCGGCGCTGGTGGTGCGCACGCAGCCGACACCGGTGGTCAGTTGCGAGTCCACCAGCGCGCGCTCGTCCGCGCCGAGCGCGGTCGCGGGCGGCAGGTCGTCGATCTCGGTGATGCCTGCCTCCCGCAGCACGGCCAGCGCGACGCGCGCCGGGGTGCGCACCGCGATGTCGCCGCCGGGCAGCGGGAACGGGCGCAGGTGTCCGACCCGGCGGGAGTCGAGGGGGTCCGGGCCGACCAGCAGCAGCTCACCGCCCCACACCGTGCGGTCGCAGCCGTATCCGGTGCCGTCGAAGGCGATCCCCAGGACCGCGGTCCCGAGCCGCCGGTGCTCGGCGAGCAGGGAGGCGACGTGCGCGTGGTGGTGCGCGGCCGTGTGCAGGTCCAGGCCGTGGGCCTCGGCATGACGTTCGGCCCACTGCCGGGTCGTGTAGCCGGGATGCGCGTCGGCCACCACCACCTCGGGAGTGACCCCGTGCAGCGCGGTCAGCTGCGCGACCGACATCTCGAAGGCCCGCCTGCTCTCGACGGTGCCCATGTCCCCGAGGTGGGCCGAGCAGAAGGCGTAGTCCTGCCGCGTCAGGCAGAACGTGTTCTTCACCTCGGCGCCCACCGCGAGCACCACCGGCGCCGGTTCACCCAGCAGCACCGGCATCGGTGCGAATCCGCGGGAGCGGCGCAGCGGCAGTTCCGCGCCGTCGGCGACCGCGACCACCGAGTCCTCGCAGGGCACGGCGATGTCCCGGTCGTGCAGCAGGAACAGGTCGGCGATCGGTCCGAGCCTGGTCCGGGCGTCGTCGTTGTCGGTGCACAGCGGTTCGCCGGACAGGTTGCCCGACGTCGCGACCAGCAGTCGCGGCACCCGGGCGTCACGGTCGGGCACCGGCGCGAAGAGCAGGTGGTGCAGCGGGGTGTACGGCAGCATCACCCCGAGTTCGTCGAGTCCGGGCGCGACCGCGTCGGCGACCACCGCGCCGGGGCGCGTCCGCAGCAACACGATGGGCCGGGCCGGGCCGGTCAGCACGGCCTCCTCGGCATCGGACAGCGCGCAGAGCGCGGCGACCGCGGCGACGTCCGGCGCCATCACCGCGAACGGCTTGCAGGGCCGGTGCTTGCGGTCCCGCAGACGCGCCACGGCCGCGGGGTTCGTCGCGTCGCACAGCAGGTGGAAGCCGCCGATCCCCTTGACCGCCACGATGTCTCCGGCGGCGAGGGCCGTCTGGACCGTGGTCAGCACCGCGTCGTCGCCGTCGATGCGGATCCCGTCGCGTTCGGCGAAGATCCGCGGCCCGCAGTCCGGGCAGCAGATCGGTTGCGCATGGTAGCGGCGGTCGGTGGGGTCGGCGTACTCGCGGGCACAGTTCGGGCACATCTCGAATCGCGCCATCGTGGTGGCCGGCCGGTCGTAGGGCAGGTCGGTGATCACCGTGTAGCGCGGACCGCAGTTCGTACAGTTGACGAACGGGTGCCGATGGCGCCGGTCGGTGGGGTCGTGCAGTTCCCGCAGGCAGTCGGCGCAGGTCGCCACGTCCGGCGGGATCAGGGTGCGCGCACCGTCGGTGCGGTGGCTGTCCACGATGCGGAAGTCGCGCTCACCCCGTGGGGGTCGCGCCGCGCCGGTCACCTCGGCGAGCAGCGCGAGCGGCGGCGCATCGTCGCGGAGGCGGCGGGCGAACTCGTCCAGATCCGCCGCGTCGCCCTCGATCTCGAGGAACACCCCGCCGTCGTCGTTGCCGCAGTACCCGCCGAGGCGCAGCTCGCGGGCCAGTCCGGCGACGAACGGCCGGAACCCGACGCCCTGGACCACGCCACGGACCGTCAGGCGCCGTCGCTCGACCAGCGACTTCACGGCGAGGTCCCCGGCTCGTCACGCGGGCGGTGCCCCTGATCGCTTCGGGGGCGCCCGATCAGTTCGAGCCCGGCCATCGCCCGCTGCGCGCCGGCCTCGTCCACCCGGTCCATCGCGAAGCCCATGTGGATGACGATCCAGTCGCCCGGGCCGAGGTCGGGGTCGTCGAGCATGCCGATGTTCACTTTGCGCTGCTCACCGGCGACGTCGACGAGGGCGAGTTGCCCGGCGTAGCCGTCGAGCTTTCGGATCACCTGCCCCGGGATGCCCAGGCACATCGGTCAGCCCTCTTTCCCGCCGGCCGCGGCGACACCGACGGTGCCGCGGTCGTCGAGGAGCTTCAGGGTCCGGTGGACGGCGGCGACGGCGGGGTCGACGGCTGCGGCGACCGCGGGCGAGAGGCCGAGGGTCTCGGCGACGTTCGCGACCTGGCACCCGACCACGACGGTGGGCGGCGGGTGCCCGCCGAGCGCGGCGAGGCCGGCGAAAACGGCTGCCGGGTCCATGGCGTGGGCGTCGAGGCCACCGCCGCCGCGGTCGGTGGTGTCGGCCTCGAAGACGCGCAGCGCACCCGGGTCGCCGGTGTCGGGGACGGCGTCGACGAGGACGAGGGCGTCCCACCCGTCGAGCAGGTCGTAGGCCAGGTGCATGCCGCGGATCCCGTAGTCCACCACACGGGTTCCGGGTGCGATCGCCTCGTGGGTGCCGGCCGCCAGCCGTCGCACGACCTCCGGGCCGAAGCCGTCATCGCCGAGGAAGATGTTGCCGATGCCCGCCACCAGGATGCGCACGCGCAGGTCCTCACATCTTCCGGATCCGCAGGTACCGCTGGATGTCCGGCAGCGACTGCACCGTGACGGCGACCGCGGCGGCTGCGGCGGCGGCCAGGGCCAGGGTGGTCAGCTTTCCCATGAATCTCATGACTCCCCATTCCTTGTGATCGGCTCGAGCTCGTCGGGTGCGAAGTACAGGTAGCGCCCGTACCAGTCGTGGAGGTCGGCGGCCGGATCGTCGACGAGCACGACCCCGACATGGGTGTCGCCGTCGACGTCGGCGTGCACGGTGGACACCCGCGCGATGCGGCCGGCGAAGAACAGGTCCTGGGCGTCGGCGCGGCGCGAGGGGTGCAGGCGCACCAGGCTGCCCTTGGCGACGCGCACACCGCCGACGAGCACTCCGTCCGTCTCGGGTCGGACGCTGGTGTCGGCCTCGGGTGTCCACCAGTCGACACCGTCGGGCACGTCGGGAATCAGCCCGCCGTCACCGTGCGGGTCGCACGCGATGTCACCGTGCGGGTCGCGGAGGATGCCGTGCAGGGCCTGCATGTCGGCGGGGGTCATCTTCTCGCAGCGGTCGACGATCCGGCCGGCGCGGGGATCGGTGGCGCGGGCCTCGGCCTTCTCGTCGTCGGTGAGGGTCAGGACCCGCAGGGTGAGGATCTCGTCGATCTCGGTGGCGTCGAACAGGTCCCCGCCGCTCTGATCGGCGATCCGGGGGTGGTCGTACAGGATGATCGGCGACACCAGCATCGTCTCGGCCTCGCCGGGGGTGGCGGGGTCGTGGTCTCCGGCGAGGACCGGGAAGCAGCGCGAGTGCGTGCAGCCGGTCGCGAGATCGGCGGCGTCGGTGGGTGGTTCGAGCAGCGAGATGAACCGCCCGGCGCCGGCGGTGACGATCAGGTGTGCGCCGAGCAGCGACCGACGCAACGCGTCGGTGCCGTCGCCGGGCGGCGCGCCGGTGTTCTCGACGGTGAGGTCCAGTCGCAGCGGGGCGCCGGAACCGTCCGGGGCGGCGGTCTCCACGCGGAGCACGGCACACAGTGGCCACCGCCGGCGCAGCACGCGGCCGGCCGGCGTCCCGTCCGGCGCGGTGAGCGGTTCGACGTCGTCGCCGCCGGGGACGGCGATCGCGATCGTGTGCACCGCCGGTTCGGTCGTCACGGGCAGGGGGCCGATGGGGACCTCGACCTCCACGGCCTCGTCCCAGCCGATCCAGGTTCGGTTCGCGACGGTCAGTTCGTCGACGGTGACGTGGCCGTCCCCGTCCAGGCGCTGCACCGTCCGTGTCTGCAGCTGCAGGAAGCGGAGCGCCACGTCGATCGTCGTGCCCGCGCCGAGTGGGCGCAGCACGCACTGTGCCGCCAGTGTCGGTTCCTCGCCGAATCCGGCCGCGGCGGCACCGGGCGGGCCGAGCACGCCGAACTGCCACCGCGAGTGGTTCTTACGGGAACTCGCCCGGTACGGGTAGAGCAGGTAGCCCTCGTAGAGCACGGCATCGGCGACGGCGCGGACCGGGTCCGGAATGGAGCCCGCGGAACGACCGGCTTCCGGAGTGGCTCCCTTCACGACGCCACCTCCCCCGGTCCCCGCGCCGTGCTCTCGGCCAGCAGGGCGGAGACCGCCGCGTCGAAGTCGGTGTGACCGTGCGCGACCTTGTATCGGGTCAGCGCGGCCAGGGTGTCGTGGCCGAGGCGGGCGAAGCCGGTCGCCGGGAAGTGGGCTCGCACCATCTGGTGCCACACCGTCACCGGCATGTCGAATCGGGCCTCGCGGTCCCAGGGCACGGGCTCGACGACCGTCCCGGTCGGCCCCTGGGTGAACACCATGCCACTGAACAGCAGCAGCAACGGCACCGCGCCGTCGGGCAGAGCGTTCAGATACCGGGTCGCCGCGACCTCGAAGTCGTAGGTGCACGGCAGCGGCAGGTTCGTCTCGCACTCGTCCTGGAATCGGGGCACCATCGTCGCGGTCTGCAGCCACGAGAACGACGACAGGGTGCCGCCCCAGCGGTCGCGGGTGCCGAACAGGTCACCCAGGGTGTCGGCTGCGTCCGGCTCGTAGCGGCGACGTCCCGGTTCCAGACGCACCTGGCAGCGCAGCGCGACGCTGTGCACCGCCGCGCCGGTCGTTTCGCGGATGCGGATGCGGGCCACCAGGTTCGGGGTGGCGGCATACGGTTCGGGCTCGATACGAGAGACCTCGAACTCCAGGGATGTCACGACGGGCCCCTGGCCGGGACGGGCCGGCTGCGCCGCGCGATCTCGGCGAAGAAGGTGTCGAGTTCGGCGCGGGCGTCGGAGCCGCCGTCGAAGCCGCGCCAGACGCGGCGCAGCCGACCCACCAATTCGTAGCAGGCGTCGATGGGCACCAGGTGGCAGTCGGCGGCGCCGCGGCGGGGCGCTCGCAGGAGCAGTGCCTCGACGTCCGGCTGCGGGGTCACGAGCGACGGGTTGTCGGCGCGGACCCGCTCCCAGGTGTCGAGGGGCAGTTCCGATTCGGTCGCGCCGGCCGGTCCGGGGTAGAGCGCGACGGTCCTGCCGAGGACCGAGTTGTGGAAGAAGAACGCCAGGCCCACGGGGATCTCGAGGGCCGCCCACTGTCCGGAGGCCAGCGCGAAGTCCGGGAAGGACAGGTAGCGCTCCGGCACCGCCCGGTAGTGCAGGTCCGCGTCGGGGTCGGTGAACAGCAGATAGCAGGGCCTGCACACGCACATCAGCTGCCGCGCCCGGACGTCGACGACGTGGGCGTGCCCGGCGCCGACACCGACCGCGCACATTTCGCAGCGCTCCCCGGCCGGGCGCGGCGCGGACAGTCGCTGCAGTACCTCGAACGGGGACGACATCACGGCACTCCGGCGGGCATCGCGACGGACAGCACCCCGTCCCGCACCAGGACCGGCACCGGGTCGAGGTGGTCGTCGGTGCCGGCGTCCAGGCGTGCCCCGGCGCCGCGGACGTCGAAGTGCGCCGAGCAGTGCGGGCACCGCAGGACGGCGGCGCCGGCCAACGCTCCGCGGTGCAGCACCGCCCCGGCGAACGTGTGGGTGCATGCCGGGCAGCGGTCGCGGTAGGCGAGGATCTCACCGGAGAGACGACAGGCGAGCACGTGCTGTCCCGCGACGGCGAAGCCTCCCACGTCACCCTCGGCGAGCCGGTCGAGTTCCGGTGCCGCGCACCAGGTTCCCCCGGAGCCCGCGTGCACCCGGGTGAACAGCGCGTCGGCCGGGATCACCGCGGGATCCGGGGCGGCGGCCGTCTCGACCTCGAGTTCGGTGACCTCGGGCGCCGCCGCTCGCACCGCGTCCTGCACGGCGAGTTCGAGGGTCACCGCGGACGACGGGCAGCCGTGGCAGCTGCCCAGCAGACGCAGCCGGGCCACACCTCCACTGACCTCGACCAGTTCCACGTCACCGCCGTGCGATCCCAGATAGGGGCGCACCGCGTCGAGTGCGGTGCGGATCCGGGTCGGCGCGTCGTGCGGGTGCAGGCCGTGTACGAGCAGCAGGCTGGCGACGAGGTCGTCGCGGGCGAGTTCGTCCGTCAACTCCGGGTCTCGGGCCGCCAGGTCGCGGATCCTCGCCAGCCCCGCGCCGTAGAGGCCCATCACCTCCCGGACGAGGTCCTCGGCGCGTTCCCGGGCCGCCGGCCCGGCGGCGGAACTCGCGTCCAGCAACGCCTCGATTCGTTCACCCGACTCCCGCCACCGCTCCATCCGTCACTCCCCGGTGAGCGACTGGGTCGGCGAGTGCAGCTTCTCGAGGGTCTTCCCGCCACCGAGGTACATGTGCACCCCGCAGGGCAGGCACGGGTCGAAACTGCGCACCGTGCGCATGATGTCGATGCCCTTGAAGTGCTCGCGGTCGTTCTCCTCGAAGATCGGCTGCCCCTGCACCGCGTCCTCGTACGGACCGGGGGTGCCGTAGCTGTCGCGGGGGCTGGCGTTCCACGGCGTCGGCGGATACGGGTGGTAGTTCGCGATCTTCCCGTCGCGGATCACCATGTGGTGCGAGAGGACGCCGCGCACGGCCTCGGTGAATCCGCAGCCGATGCCCTCGTCGGGCACCTCGAAGGTTTCCCAGGTCTTGGTGCGGCCGGCCCGGATCTCGGTGAGTGCCTGCTCCGCGAAGTGCAGCGCACACGCGGCGGCGTATGCCTGGAAGTACGTGCGGGCCCGGTTGCGTTCGAGGGTGTTGCTGCCGTGCTCTGGGATCTTCCACTCGAGGGTGACCGGTCCCTTGAGCGCGGTCTTGGGGAGGTTGATCTGCACGCTCGAGCCTGTGGACTTGACGTAGCCGATGTCGACCAGCCCGGCCAGCGCCGTCGACCACAGCCGGGCGAGGGGTCCGCCGCCGGTGTCGAGGGCGAGGTGATCGGTGCCGTCGAACCAGCGCGGCGACATCACCCAGCTGTACTTGTCCTCCAGGTCTCGCTTCTGCGGACGCGGGTTCGTGTGCTGGTTCCAGGGGTGACGTCGGTCCACCGGGTTCCCCAGCGGATCCGTCGCGACGAAGGTCTCCTGATCGGACCAGTCCTCGTAGTACGACGAGCCGAGCAGGATCCGCAGGCCGAGGTTGATGTCGACCAGCGAGGTGGTCACCAGTTTCCCGTCGACGACCACGCCCGGGGTGACGAACATCTTCCGGCCCCAGTCCTCCATGTCGCGGTAGGCGAAATTGCACGCCTCCGGGTCCTGGAACGACCCCCAGCAACCGAGGAGGGTGCGCCGCAGGCCCACCTTCTCGTAGCCCGGCAGCGCCTCGTAGAAGAAGTCGAACAGATCGTCGTGCATCGGGACGACCTTCTTCATGAACTCGACGTAGCGCATGAGCCGGGTCATGTAGTCGGTCATCAACTGGACCGTCGCGACGGTGCCGACCCCGCCCGGGTACAGGGTGGACGGGTGCACGTGCCGTCCCTCCATGAGACAGAACATCTCCCGGGTCGAGCGGCTCACCTGCAGGGCCTCGCGGTAGAACTCCCCGGTGAACGGGTTGAGGGAACGCATGATGTCGGCGACGGTGCGGTAGCCGTGCTGGTCCTCGCGCGGGGCACGGGTGTTCTCGGCCTTCGCCAGGACACCCGGGTTGGTCTCGGACACCATCTTCTCGCAGTAGTCGACGCCGACCAGGTTCTCCTGAAAGATGTTGTGGTCGAACATGTACTCCGCGGCCTCGCCGAGGTTGACGATCCATTCCCCGAGGTGCGGCGGCTTGACCCCATACGCCATGTTCTGCGTGTAGCAGGAGCAGGTCGCGTGGTTGTCACCGCAGATCCCGCAGATGCGGCTGGTGATGAAGTGGGCGTCCCGAGGATCCTTGCCCTTCATGAACAGCGAGTACCCACGGAAGATCGACGAGGTGCTGTGGCACTCGGCCACTTGCTTGTTCTCGAAGTCGATCTTGGTGTAGATGCCGAGGCTGCCGACGATGCGGGTGATCGGATCCCAGGCCATCTCCACGAGGCCGCCGGAATCCGTCTGCTTGTGCGACGGCTCGGGGATGATCTCGGTCATCGATCTGCCTCTCGAGAGGTCGGTCTACCAGGTACGTACTGCTCCCGTTTCCAGCGTCGAGCCCGGGGTACGCCAATGCGGCTCGTCATCCAGCGTGCGAGCGGTGATGCTGCGCAGACGCCGAATGACCGATCCGTACACACCGGAGGCCGTACTCGAGAGCAGGCCACCGGGCGGCTCGTCCATGAACGGCATGAACTTGTCCGGGAAGCCGGGCATGGTGCAGCCGATGCAGATCCCGCCCACATTCGGACAGCCTCCGATGCCGTTCATCCAGCCACGCTTGGGCACGTTGCACTTGACGACCGGACCCCAGCAACCCAGTTTCACAAGGCATTCCGGGGATCCGTACTCGGTGGTGAACTCACCCTGTTCGTAGTATCCGCCGCGGTCGCAGCCCTCGTGCACCGTGGCACCGAACAACCACTGTGGACGCAGCGCCTCGTCGAGCGGGATCATCGGGGCCTGGTCGGTGGCCATGTACAGCAGGTACGTCAGCGTCTCCGACAGGTTGTCCGGCTGGATCGGGCATCCGGGAACGCACACGATGGGGATGCCCGCCTTCGACTTCCATTCCCAGCCAAGGTAGTCCGGCACGCCCATCGCTCCGGTCGGATTGCCTGCCATCGCGTGGATCCCGCCGTACGTGGCGCACGTGCCCGCCGCGACGACCGCAGTGGCCTTGGGCGCGAGCCGGTCCAGCCACTCGCTGGTGGTGATCGGCTGACCCGTCTCCTCGTTGTTGCCGAAGCCGCACCAGTAGCCCTCGTCGTGCAGCTTCTCGTTGGGAATCGACCCCTCGACCACCAGCACGAACGGTTCGAGTTCCCCGCGGTCGGCCTTGCGGAACCATTCGAGGAAGTCGTCCGCGCCGCCCTCGGGGCCGCACTCGAAGTCGATCAGCGGCCAGTGCACCGCCACTTTCGGCAGTCCCGGCAGCGCGCCGAGCGCGATCTCCTCCACACTCGGCTGAGTGGCCGCGGTCAGTGCCACGGAATCGCCGTCGCAACTGAGCCCGGCGTTGATCCACAAGACGTGGATCAGGGTCTCTTCGGCCGCCTGAGCTTGTGATGTGGGCATGCCGACCACCTTTCGGAGCGCACAGCACTCCTACGTTCACTTCGCCGGAGTCGATCATCGAACTCCCTGCGCAACGCTCCTTCTATTAAGGCCCTCGTCGACGGTGGATGTCAACGAATCACGTGCTCGCCCCGCACCCGTCGGCCAGCCAGCGGTACCACCGGTCGAGGCCTTCGCCGGTGGTGGCGGACAGTGCGATCAGCTCCACCTCGGGATTGACCGATCTCGCGTGGCGCGTACAGGTTTCGAGATCGAAGTTCACGTACGGCAGCAGGTCCACCTTGTTGACGATCACCAGATCCGCGGCCGCGAAGATGTGCGGGTATTTCAGCGGCTTGTCCGTTCCCTCGGGTGTGGAGATGACCACCACCTTGGCCCGCTCCCCGAGGTCGAACAGCGCCGGGCACACCAGGTTCCCGACGTTCTCCACGAACAGCAGTGTGCCCGAGGCCGGCTCGAGTGCGGCGAGAGCATCGTGCATCATCTGCGCGTCGAGGTGACAGCCGGCGCCGGTGTTGACCTGCACCACTGCGCAACCGGTGGAGCGGATGCGTTCCGCGTCGAGCAGGGTTTCCTGGTCGCCCTCGATCACCGAGATCTGTGTCGTCGCCCGCAGGTCACCGATCGTCCGTTCGAGGAGCGTCGTCTTCCCCGCCCCGGGCGAGCTCATCACGTTGACCGCCGTCACGCCCCGATCGTCGAGCCAACCGCGGGTACGCGCGGCGAGCAGGTCGTTCTTCGCGAGTACCTGCTGTTCGAGCACGACGGTCTCGGTCCGGGGCCGCGAATGGTCGTGCTCGTGGCCGTGGCCGTGGTCGTGGTCGTGGTCGTGGTCGTGCTCGTGCTCGTGCTCGTGCTCGTGCTCGCCGGGAACCGTCACACGCGGTCCCGCCTCCTCGCCGCAGCCGCAGGTGGCACACATCGCTTCAGCTCACTTCCATCGACACGATTCGCAGCTCCCGACCCGACCGAACCTGGACATCGGCACTTCCGCAGGCGCACAACAGAATCGGATCGGACAGGGGAAAGTCCGAACCGCACGCGCGGCAGTGTCCCGCCCCCGCAGGGGTGTCTATGTCCAGCCGGGCGCCCTCGGCGACGGTGCCCGCGGTGACCAACTCGAAACAGAACTGCATCGAGTCGGGGATCACCGCGCACAGCACTCCGACCTCCACGCGCACGCTGTGCACGCGACGGTCGCCTGCGCGCTCGCACACCGCGTCCACGACGCTCTGCGCGATCGACAATTCATGCATCCGCGGCCCCACTCCACCCGATTTGCCGCTGGTGTCCACGATAGGCCCGACACCGGCACCGGTTACCCGGAATCGCCCTCCGGGTCTTCGGACCCGCGGGCGCGGGCGGCGATCACGCGGTAGTCGGCCCGCCGGTGCGCGATGTGCGAATCGACGCGCATGTGATCGCGCATCGTCGGGATGGCGACGGTGTCGTCCACCGCGACACCCCGGCGGAGCAACCATGCCTGCACCTCACCCCACAGCCAGGTCTGGCCCAGCGTGAGGTTGAACGGCAACGGAAACGGGTCCCCCTGGTGCCGCTGCCCGTTCACCCACAGTGCGACCGCCTGCCTCGTGCAGCCGGCGCGCTGCGCGATCAGCCGACGGTCCACCAGATCCGGTTGCGTGCGTTCGACGTCGACGCCGAGCTCGCTGAGCCGTGCGACGAGGTCGATACCGGCGGCGTATCCGCGATTCCCCTCCCCCGCGACGGTCACCACCTGCAGTTGCCCGTGGTCGTCGATCCCGGCGTCGAGGTCGGCCCGTACCCGTTCCTCGACGCGAGGCGCGATCACCGCGGTGACGAACGAATAGCGAAACCGGTGCGGGTCGAGGTCCATTCGGCGATCGTACTGTTGACAGTCGTCAACAGCAGGCGCGGTATGTGATTCGCCGGTGATCGTGATCGGCATTGACCCGCACAAGTCCACGCAAACCGCCACCGCGGTCGACCCGGACGCCAACCGGGACATCGGATCGGTCCGGACCCGGTCGTCGTTCGAGGACTACGCCCAGCTCATAACCTGGTCCAAGGCATGGCCCGACAGGATCCGGGCCGTCGAGAACGCATCCGGGCTCGGTCACCACCTCACCCAATGGCTGATCAGCCGGGGTGAAGCCGTCGTCGACATCCCGTCGGCCGCGACCGCCCGGGCGCTCGAGCTCTCCCGTGGCGGCCGGCGCAAGATCGCCCGCATCGTCCCCCACTTCGTGGGAGGCATCCCCAGCCGCCGCCGCGGCGTGCGTGGCGTTCAGCCAGGGCGACTTCCGGCCGGTCGCCCAGAAGGCCACACCGACGTCCTCCGAATCCTCCTAGTTCTGGCCCTTGTGCTCGTCCACGCCGGGAATGGGGTGCTCAGGCTGCCGGGTTGGGTAGTGCGGCTCGGTAGCGGTTGTGGAAGTGCGGCCTCTTCGAAGTGACACGGAACGGTGCTTCCGGCGTATGGCCGACTCGCCCTTGCGACCGGCTCGTTGTAACAACAGCAGCACTATCACCCCAGCGACTACGATGCCGATCAGATTGACGCCGAGTTGCGCGAGCGAGCTCAGCACGACATTCCACTTCCCCGCGAACACCGCGACGACAGCCAAACCGGCAGCCGGCACCGTCGTTACCGAGATGAACACGCCCACCAGGGCAGTGGAGGCGTAAGTGACCAGGGCCAGCATGCCTGCCGCCCCCGCCAGCAGCGCCACCACCAGCGAGAATGGCCCCACCTCGTAGATGAAGTCGAAGACGCGAGCGTTCTCGACATCGCCGGTCCCGACCCAGTCGAGACGAATCCACAGCAGGGTGGCCAGCGCGGTGAGCACCATCGCGGCCGGGAACGAGATGGCCAGTGTGCGTGCCGAATTCCTCACGAGCCCGATATCGCGGCGAACCAGCCCCACCGAAAGCGCCGCCAGTGGTCGGAACTCGGGCCCAACCACCATCGCTCCGACCAGGGTAAGCGGCGAGGCCGTCGCCACGCCCACCGCCGACAGCAAGAGCGCGATCGTCAGAAACACCATGAATGTGGGCGTCAGTCGGGCCCCCTCACGCACCTGATCGAGCAACTGGGCCCACACCACAGCTTCTGCAGGGCGTGTAGGAGCCGCAGCTTCCGCCCGCTCCCCGGCGCGGGAAAGCACTGTCCCCGTCTGCTCGAACGAAATCCCGCCTGTCCGCACCAGATCCAGGGCGGTCAACGCCGCAAGCACATCATTCGCGCGGGCACGTGCCACATCCGCCTCGATCACATCGCCGGGCGGATCGACAGCGGCACCGAGTGCGAGCGTCACATGGGTGGCGCCGGGTTCGGCGGCCAGCGTGTCCAGGACTTCTGCGGAGCGGTCGCTCGGCGAAATGACGCGTAGATGCAGCACAGCATTGCCCCCTCTGGCCGGCGGTGGTGTGACCGAGCGACGGCCAGTTCTCGCCAGCAATCGTAGCGGGGCCACCTGGCCACCCTGACTTCGCAACCTGCGCCAGAGAAAGGGCAACCGGTGCGGGCCGACGCTTCCCTCGTCGACCCGCACCGAGACAACGCGGCCTTTGCTCGAATGATCCTGGGCAGACAGCACACGCAGGCCCCTCGCGCCCCACCCACCCCATCCGGCACAATCGAACACGTGACCGAATCCCTGCACGACTGGTTCGAGGAGTTCCTCGTCTACCGCAGCACGGCCAAGCCGTCACCGAACACCCTGCGGGCCTACCGGCAGGACTACCGGGCGGTGGCCGACTCGCTCGCCCGCCTCGCGGGCACCTCCGCCGCGCGGCTCACACCCGACGTCATCGACAAGGCGGCACTGAGAACCGCGTTCGCCGAGTACGCCGACACCCGGCAGCCGGCCTCCATCCGCCGCTGCTGGTCGACCTGGAACATGCTGTGCGACTTCCTGTTCGCCGCAGACGCGATCGTCGCCAACCCGATGTCGTCGGTGTTGCGCCCGAAGGCGCCGAAGACGGTGCCCAAGGCGTTCCATGCGGACGCGGTCGAACGCCTCGTGACCACCCTGCAGGCCCCCGACGAAGGCGCCCGCGCGTGGCCGGAACGCGATTTCGCGCTGATCCTCACCGGCCTGCTGACCGGACTGCGCTCCGCGGAGTTGATCGCCATCGACCTCGGCGACCTGCGCGACGCCGCCGACCAGGCCAAGGTCATCCACGTCCACGGCAAGGGCAACAAGCAACGGGTGGTCACAGTCGAGCCGGTCGTCGTCGACGTCCTCGGCGACTACCTGTCCAGCCGCGCGCAGCGGTTCCCCGGCACCGCGCGCCGGCGTGCGGATGCCGGGCCGTGGCAGCGCTTCGCGGCCTCGGACCCGATGTTCGTCGGGCGCGACGGTTCCCGGATCACCCGAGGCACCCTCCAGTACCGCGTCGAGCGGGCGTACCGTCGCGCGGGGATCAACGGCGATCGCGCGAAAGGCGCTCTGGTGCACCAACTTCGACACACCTTCGCGACGGCGATGGCCGATCAGAACGTCAGCGTCTACACCCTGATGCGCATGCTCGGTCACGAGTCGATGACCACCACACAGCGGTACACCTCGGGTGCGGGCACCGAAGTCAGGGGCGCAGCGGCCCTGAACCCGGCGTACAACCTCGTGAGCCGCACGGCCGGGAACTGAACCGTCGGAACCGAGCGCTCCGGTCGGGTTGCGATCCGGGCGATCTCGGCGATCCGGGCGATCTCGGCGATCCGGGCGATCTCGGCGATCAGGGCAGGCTGGCGACGAATTCGAACACCGCAGGCTGGACCGCGGGGTTCGCGTTCACCACACCGGTGACGGCGCCGATGGTGCCACCGATCGCGGCGCCGAGGGGACATCCGACGAAGAGGAACAGGACGCACCCCACCACCAGACCGATCACGGCGCCGGTGTTCGCGTTCAACTGTCCGCCGTTCAACCAGCCCTTCTGGATCTCGGCGACCATCTTGTCGTAGGCGGCCTGGCTGTACGCGGGATGCACACCGACCGGCGGCATCTGCGGTGTCAGGGTCAGTTCTCTGCCGCCCTGTCCGATGGTGGCGCCGATCGGGACGAGATCGTCCCCGACACCGTAGGCGAGGGGCACCCGGGTCAGGGCGGTGCCCGCATCGTTGACGACGTCGACGGCGGTGCCACCCGCCGCCAGCCGGAAGGCTCCCGAGTCGAGAACGGTCGCCACCGAGCGACCTCCGGGGAGGACCGAGGTCTCGTATCCGACCTGTGTGTCACCTGGCGCCGGAACCGCACTGGCATAGGAGTTGCCTGCGCCGACACCCATCGCTGCAACCACGGCCACGGACAGCACCGCGGCCTTGTGAAGTTTCATGGTGGGGCTCCTACTCCGAAAGCTCGGTGATTCGGTCACCGATTGCGGGAAGACGGCCCCCGAAACGGATTCGTAGACCGTCAGGAACACCACCTAGAATAGAGACCGAACGGCCTCCCGTCTGCCCCCTTTACGGCGTTGACGTGCCGATATACCTGACGAACACCGAAAGGCGCCGGGCGGATGCCCGGCGCCTTTCGGTGTTCGTCTGCGGGGCGGCGAGGCCCCTCACGAGATGCGTGTCAGATGACGCCGAGCGCGAACATGGCGTCGGCGACCTTGACGAAGCCGGCGATGTTCGCGCCGAGCACGTAGTCGCCGGGCTTGCCGTACTCGTCGGCGGTGGTCACGCAGCGGCGGTGGATGTCGCGCATGATCTTCGACAGCCGCTCGTCGGTGTACTCGAAGCTCCACGAGTCACGGGAAGCGTTCTGCTGCATCTCCAGCGCCGAGGTGGCGACGCCACCGGCGTTGGCGGCCTTGCCGGGCGCGAAGGCGACGCCCGCGTCCCGGAAGACCGCGATGCCCTGCGGGGTGGTGGGCATGTTCGCACCCTCGGCGACGACCTTGACGCCGTTGTTGACAAGGGTCTTGGCGGAGGTCTCGTCGAGCTCGTTCTGCGTCGCGGACGGGATCGCCACGTCACAGGGCACGTTCCAGACGTTGCCGCCGGCATAGAACTGGGCGTCGGCGCGCTCGTCGGCGTAGTCGGAGATGCGTCCGCGACGGACCTCCTTGATCTCCTTGAGGAGGTCGAGGTCGATGCCCTTGTCGTCGACGACGTAGCCGGACGAGTCCGAGCAGGCGACGACGGTGCCGCCGAGCTGGTGCACCTTCTCGATCGCGTAGATCGCGACGTTGCCGGAGCCGGAGACCACCACGCGACGGCCGTCGAGGCTGGTGCCTGCGGTCTTGAGCATCTCGGCGACGAAGTACGCGGCGCCGTAGCCGGTGGCCTCCTTGCGGACCATCGAGCCGCCCCAGGTCAGGCCCTTGCCGGTCAGCACGCCCGACTCGTACGAGTTGTTGAGGCGCTTGTACTGCCCGAACAGGTAGCCGATCTCGCGGCCGCCGACGCCGATGTCACCGGCGGGCACGTCGGTGTACTCCCCGACGTGCCGCTGCAGCTCCGTCATGAACGACTGGCAGAAACGCATGATCTCGGACTCGGACTTGCCCTTGGGGTCGAAGTCGGAGCCACCCTTGCCGCCGCCGATGGGCAGACCGGTGAGCGAGTTCTTGAAGATCTGCTCGAAACCGAGGAACTTCACGATGCCCAGGTTGACGCTCGGGTGGAAGCGCAGGCCACCCTTGTACGGGCCGAGCGCGCTGTTGTACTGCACCCGGAAGCCACGGTTGACGTGCACCTGGCCGTTGTCGTCCTGCCACGGCACCCGGAAGATGATCTGCCGCTCCGGCTCGCAGAGACGCTCGATCAGCGCGCCGTCGGCGTAGTTGGGGTGCCGCTCGAGCACGACCGTGAGCGACTCGAAGACCTCGGCGACCGCCTGGTGGAATTCCGGCTCGCCGGCATTACGGCGCACGACCTGGTCGAAGTACTGGTCGACGCGCTCACGGACCTGCCCACTCACAGACAGCCCTCCTCAAGGTGTGAAGAATTGGAAACACAGAGTTAACGCCAAGGTAAGCACACGGCCCGCCTTGATCACCAACCCGGGATGGGTGAAATTTCTCTGATGTGAGATTTCAGTCATCTCCCCGAAGATCGCGACACGCCGCCCACGCGTGCGCTCATCCGGCCACGCGAACGGTCCGGTACTAGCGTTGGCTGCGTCGTCGGCATCTGCGCGAGGAGTGTGCACATGAGCGTCAATTCGGTGGAGTCCCCCCGGCACCGCGTGGTGGTCATCGGCTCGGGATTCGGCGGACTGTTCGGCACCCAGGCACTCAAACGCGCCGACGTCGACATCACACTGGTCGCCCGCACCACCCACCACCTGTTCCAACCACTGCTGTACCAGGTGGCCACCGGCATCCTCTCGGTCGGCGACATCGCACCGGCCACGCGGCTCGTCCTGCGCAAACAGAAGAACGCCCGGGTCCTGCTCGGCGACGTGCGAACCGTCGATCTGACGGCCCGCACCGTCACCTCGCGACTCCTCGGCCGCGACACCGTGACCGAGTTCGACAGCCTCATCGTCGCCGCCGGTGCCGGGCAGTCCTACTTCGGCAACGATCACTTCGCGAAGTACGCGCCCGGCATGAAGACGATCGACGACGCACTCGAACTGCGCGGGCGGATACTCGGCGCGTTCGAGGAGGCCGAGCTGTCCGACGATCCCGCCGAACGTGCCCGGCTGCTGACCTTCGTGGTGGTCGGTGCAGGCCCCACCGGCGTCGAGCTCGCCGGTCAGATCGCCGAACTGGCGAATCGGACGCTCGCGGGCGCGTTCCGGCACATCGACCCCCGCGAGGCCAAGGTGATCCTCCTCGACGGCGCCCCGACCGTGCTGCCGGTGTACGGCGGCAAGCTCAGCGCGAACGCCGCGGCCAGGCTCGAGAAGATGGGCGTCGAGATCCAGCCGAACGCGATGGTCACCGACGTCGACGCCGACGGCCTCGTCGTCAAGGACAAGGACGGCACCGAGCGCCGGATCGACTGCCAGTGCAAGGTGTGGTCCGCGGGCGTGCAGGCCAGCCCGCTCGGCAAGCAACTCGCCGAGCAGTCCGGCGCCGAGATCGACCGGGCCGGGCGGGTGCACGTCAACCCCGACCTGTCGCTGCCCGGACACCCGAACGTCTACGTCATCGGCGACATGATGGCCCTGGACAAACTGCCCGGCCTCGCCCAGGTCGCGATGCAGGGCGGCAAGCACGCCGCCAAGCAGATCAAGGCGACCCTCGCGGGAACCCCGCCGGAGGAGCGGCAGCCGTTCAAGTACTTCGACAAGGGCTCGATGGCGACCATCTCCCGGTTCAGCGCCGTCGCCAAGGTCGGCAAACTGGAGATCACCGGGTTCCTCGGCTGGATCATGTGGCTGGTGATCCACCTGATGTACCTGGTCGGGTTCCGCAGCAAGTTCTCCACGATCCTGTCGTGGACGGTGACGTTCCTCGGCCGCGGCCGGGCACAGATGGCCTCCACCGAACAGCAGGTGTTCGCCCGCACCGCGATCGAGGACCTGCAGGACTACGAGCGGGCGCGGGCGGCGGGCCTGATCGGCGATCCGAGCGCGGTGTTCACCGGGGAGGAACGCGGCAAGGCCGGGTAGGGCGGTCGGACCGCCTTGGCGGTGGTCCGGCAGGTCGAGGTGAGCACGATGCAGCAGTCACGGGATGCGATGCGAGCGCGGTTGCTGCGCGGCTTGCCCGTCACGAGCCGGCACGTCGACATCGCCGGCATCTCGACCCAGGTACTCGAGGGCGGGCAGGGTCCGTCGATGCTGTTGCTGCACGGCGGAATCGAATCCGGCGGCGTGTATTGGGCGCCGGTGCTGTCCCGGCTCGCGGCCCGACACCGGGTCGTCGTGCCCGACCTGCCTGGGCTTGGCGAGTCCGCACCGCTCGTACGTCTCGACGCCGGCTCCTTCGCGATGTGGCTCGCGGCACTCCTGCGCCGGACCTGCCCGGACGGCGCCGCACTGGTCGCACACTCCCTCACCGGCAGCCTTGCCGCCCGATTCGCCGCCGACCACGGCGACCGCCTGCGGCACGTCGTGATCAGCGGCGCTCCCGGCCTCGGCCCCTACCACCTGCCGCCCGGGCTGGCCGTGGCGGCGTTGCGCTGCGCGATCCGGCCCACCGAGCGCGACCTGCAGCGGTTCCTGCCGTGGCCGTTCCTGGATTCGCAGCGGACCGCGGCGCAGGATCCGGAATGGTTCGAGGCGTTTGCCGCATACCTCGTCTCCCGGCAGCGGGTCCCGCACGTCAAACGCGCGATGCGCCAGTTGCTGAGGGCGGGCACGACGAGAGTTCCCGATGATCGACTGCGTCGGATCGCCGTTCCGACGACCCTCGTCTGGGGCCGACACGACCGGATGGCCCCACTGCGGCTCGCCGAGGGCGCCGGCACCCGGTTCGGCTGGCCGCTTCACGTGATCGACGGCGCCGGACATGTGCCGTTCGTCGAGCGGCCCGCCGCGTTCCTGGCCGCGCTCGAGGAGGCGGCCGGGAACTGATTCGGCGCGGCTAGCCGTTCGCGAGCCGGCCGGTGTCCTCGATGTTCGCGAGGCGCACCTGGCCGCGCGCGACGAGCCGCTCCTGCTCGTCGACGATCTGCACCTGCCACAGCTGCTGGGTGCGGCCGCGATGCACGGGTGTCGCGGTGGCGGTCAGGGTGCCGTTGCGGCTGGCGCGCAGGAAGTCGGTGTTGTTGTTCACCCCGACGACGTGACCTCGGTCGCCGAGCCACACGCTGCCGCCGATGCTGGAGAGGGTCTCGATGACCGTGCAGTGGACGCCGCCGTTGACGATGCCCGCGGGCTGGAACAGGTGCGGGCCGACCTCCCAGCGGGCGCACACCCGGTCGCCGGTCACCTCCAGGTACTCGAGCCCGATCGCTTCACAGAATCCCTGGTTCAGGATCGGAGATGCGTCGGCCGGCGTCATCCGCGTCAGTGCGTCCTCCATCGACGGCGCCGTGGCTGCCTGCGAGGTGGTCGATTCACTCATGTGCACTCCCGTACGTCCCGTGCTCGAACAAGATCATGGGCGCCACCTCCGGCCGGGGGCGCAGCCCAAGTCAAACACGCCTACGCCAGCGGGCCCCGCACCGGTGATCGGTGCGGGGCCCGCCGTGGAAGGGACCGGGAGTCTCTGCAGCCCTCAGGACTCCGGCGCGGTCCGGTGGTTCATCACGCCTACGACTATAGGCAAGGCTGCCCTAACTAGCAAGGGCATGCGTCGGGACACGCCGGAGGACGGGCCTGCCGGCCCGTGACCGCACCTGCAATCCCGCGGTCTCGAACGCGTCGAGCAGGGCCTGCCCGCGACGATCGGCCACCGACGGCGCGAGGCCGCTACGCAACGGCACCAGGGTCGCCGCACCGAGCACGGCCTCGCCGACCATCGCCCACAGCGTCGTCCGATCCAGCGGCACCCGGCGGTCGAGCGCGTCGAAGATCGCGGTCAGCGCCGACCGGCACCGGCAGGCCGTCCACATCGCGAGCGCACGCTCGCACGGCAGGGTGACCGCGCTCGGCGACCCGTCCCAGCGATCGCCGGGCAGGACCCGCAGCACGGGGTTCCACACCCCGGCCCAGTCGATGCAGCCGTCGCTGTCCATGTGGATCGACAGGTTGTCCAGTCCGGCGTCCCACGCGCGCCCCTCCAGCACGACCAGCGCGGCGACCCGTCCCACGACGGCGTGAATCAGCGCCGACGCCACCGAGATTCCGGCGGCCTCGCGATCCGGAATGTCCTCCAGGGCACGGGCGAGCATCCGGTCCAGCCGGTCACCCCGGATCCCCTGCTCGACAGCCCACCAGCGCCGCTTCGGCTGCTCGGCCATCTGCGCGACCGCGTAGACCCGCGGATATTCCGGATGCAACGACCGCAGGCGCGTACAGGACTCGACGAGGGCGGCAGCGCCCGCAGCGGCGCGGGTGCCACGCATCGCGATGGCCGGTGCGGGGTCGAGCAAGAGGGTCGTCGGCACTGCCCACTCCTTCGTCGTCGAGCAAGATCGAATGTAGGTTAGCCTAACCACAAGTCAATTGGGCGCTGCGAGCCGGGGTCCCTGGTTTGGATAGGGTTACGTAACCTGAACAACCGTCCCGACTTCAGCCGACGAGGAGCACGCCCGTGACCACCATCCCCGGCGACGTGGACTACGCGGTCCGGGAGGTTCCACGCGGCCCGGCCCCACGCTCCCGACGTGCACTGGCCACCGCGATCGACCTCGCGACAGTCGCCCTGCCGCTGGTCATCGGCTGGTTCATCGTCGACTCGCTGCGCGACACGAACGGCGGCGGCCAGATGGACCGGCTCGTCTTCGGCGTCGTCGCGGTCGCCGTCGCCGCCGGACTGCTCGTCTGGAACCGCGGCGTCCGGGAGGGAACGACCGGCGCCGGCCTCGGCAAGACCTGGCTCGACCTGATCGTCCGCGACGCCACGACCGGCGCCCCACTCGGCACCCGCCGCGCCCTGCTCCCCCGCACCGGCGTCGAAGTCGTCCGCCGCGCCACCGCCCTCGACGAGGGCTTCGTCCCGATCCGCGCCGACAACTCGATCACCGCGATCCGCCGGCGACGCCTCCTCGGGCTCGCGGTCCTGCTGCTGCTCCTGCTGGCGACCGTCGTCGCCTCGATCGCGGTCGGGGCACGCCCGATGGACTTCGGCGAGATCTTCCACGCCCTGTTCCAGGCCACCGGCACCGACACCGACCTCGTGGTGCGCACCCTGCGGATCCCGCGGACCGCGCTGGCCGTCGCCGTCGGCATCGCGCTCGGCATCGCCGGCGCCCTGATCCAGGGCCACACCCGCAACCCGCTCGCCGACGCCGGCCTGCTCGGCCTCAACGCCGGTGCCGCGCTGTTCGTGGTGCTGTCGATCTACCTGCTCGGCTACTCCACCCCGAGCCAGTACCTGTGGTTCGCGTTCGCCGGGTCACTCGCCGCCAGCGTCGTCGTCTTCGGCATCGCCTCCATCGGCGGCAACCGGGCGAGTCCGCTGAGCCTCGCCCTCGCCGGCGCGGCTGTCGCGATGTTCCTGCAGGCGATGACGCAAACCGTGATCCTGCTCGACCAGACCAGCCTCGACGGCTACCGGTTCTGGGTGGTCGGCTCGGTCGCGGGCCGCGGCACCGACGTGCTGTGGCAGGTGCTGCCGTTCCTGGTGATCGGCGTGCTGATCGCCCTGGCCGGCACCCCCAGCCTGAACGTCCTCAGCCTCGGCGACGACGTCGCGCGGGGCCTCGGCACCAACGTCGCCCTCAGCCGCGCCATCGGCATCGTCGCCATCACCCTCCTCACCGGCGCCGCCACCGCAGCCTGCGGACCCATCGCCTTCGTCGGCCTGGTCGTCCCACACGTCGCCCGCTTCGTCACCGGACCCGACTACCGCTGGCTGGTCCCCTACGCCGGACTGCTCGGCGCGATCATGGTCCTGCTCGCCGACGTGATCGGCCGCGTCGTCGTCCGACCGGGCGAACTGCAGGTCGGCATCGTGCTGGCGATGTTCGGTGCGCCGTTCTTCATCGCGCTGGTCCGGCGCAGGAAGCTGGTGTCCCTGTGAGCCTGATCGACGCGAAGACGGGAGCCGCCCCGGAGAACGGGGCCCCGCCGCTGCCCACCACCGTGCCGTCCCGGCCCGCGTTCCGGGTCGGCAACATCTCCCTGGTCCGACGGACCGCGATGGTCACCATCACCGCCGCGCTGCTGGCGGCGGCGTTCGTACTGCTGTGCGTCAACATCGGCCGCGGCGAATTCTCCGTCCCCGTCCCCACCGTCGCGGAGATCCTGTTCGGCGGCGGATCCAAGGTCGAACGCTTCATCGTCATGGATCTGCGCCTGCCACGCGGCCTGACCGCACTGCTGACCGGCGTGGCTCTCGGCATCGCCGGCGCGATCACCCAGTCGATCCTGCGCAACCCGCTCGCCAGCCCCGACATCCTCGGCATCACCGCGGGCGCCAGCGCGGCCGCGGTCACGCTGATCGTGGTCGGTGGTGGCGGCAGCTTCGTCGGCGCGCTCGCCGTCCTCGGCATCCCCCTCGCAGCACTGCTCGGCGGCATCGTGACCGCCGCCGTGATCTACCTGCTCGCCTGGCGCGGCGGGGTCCAGGGTTACCGGATCGTGTTGATCGGCATCGGCGCCAACGCGATGCTCGTCGCGCTCGTCCAGTGGCTCCTGATCTCCGCCGACATCAACGACGTCGCCCGCGCCCAGGTGTGGCTCAACGGCTCCCTCAACGGCAGCGACTGGGCACAGGTGTGGCCGGTTGCGATCGGTGTCGCGGTCGTCGGCACCGCCGCCGTCATCTCGTCGTTCAACCTCGGTGCACTGCGACTCGGCGACGACAACGCCCGCGCCCTCGGGGTTCGCCTGCAGACCGGGCAGGCGGTGCTGCTGCTGGCCGCGGTCGCGCTCGCCGGCATCGCCACCGCCGCCGTCGGCCCGATCGGATTCGTCGCCCTCGCGGCCCCGCAACTGGCCATGCGCCTGCTCCGCACCCCCGGACCACCGATCATCGCCTCCGGGCTGATGGGCGCGGTGCTCGTGCTCGGCAGCGACGTCATCGGACGCACCATGCTGCCCGTCGAACTGCCCGTCGGCATCGTCACCTCCGCGCTCGGCGGCCCGTTCCTGATCTACCTGCTGATCCGCAACAACCGAAAGGTCACCGCATGAGCGCCGACACAGCCAACCGGCTCACCGCGGAAACCTCCGAGGGCGCCGAGACGACCGGGCGGCTCGCCGCCGAGACGACCGGGCGGCTCGCCGCCGAGAACCTCGTCGTCGGCTACGGCGACCGGGTCATCATCGACGGCCTCGACCTGCAGATCCCGGCCGGCGTGGTGACCACGATCATCGGCCCGAACGGCTGCGGCAAGTCCACGCTGCTGCGGTCGCTGGGCCGGCTGCTCAAGCCGCGCAGCGGGCGGGTCCTGCTCGACGGCAAGGCGATCTCGCAGATGCGCACCAAGGACGTCGCGCGGACCCTCGGCATGCTGCCGCAGGCACCGGTCGCGCCGGAGGGGCTCACCGTCGCCGACCTCGTCTCCCGCGGTCGGCATCCGCACCAGTCGTGGCTGCGACAGTGGTCCTCCGACGACGAGGGCGAGGTCGCGAAGGCGCTGGCGCTGACCGGGGTGTCCGACCTCGCGGACCGGGCGATCGACGAACTGTCCGGTGGGCAGCGGCAGCGCGCCTGGATTTCGATGGCGCTGGCGCAGGGCACCGACATCCTGCTGCTCGACGAACCGACCACCTATCTCGACCTGGCGCACTCGGTGGAGGTCCTCGACCTCGTCGACCGCCTGCACTCCGAACTGGGCCGGACCGTGGTGATGGTGCTGCACGACCTGAACCTGGCGATCCGGTACAGCGACCGCCTCGTGGTGATGTCGAAGGGCTCGGTCGTCGCGTCCGGCACGCCGAGCGAGGTGATCTCGCCGGAACTGCTGCTGGAGGTGTTCGGTCTCGAGGCACGGGTGATCGACGACCCGGTGTCCGACCGGCCGCTGATCGTGCCGGTCGGGACCCGGCACGTGTACGGGACCGCAGGCGGACCGGAACAGGTCACGACGCCCTAGGCGGCCCCGGGCGCCGCGGCGTCACCTGCTGCGGATCATCGTGCGCACCAGGCGCAGGCCCTGACCGAACGACACGTCCGGCAGGTAGGCACGCCCGACGGCGTTACCGATGCTCGGCAACGCCGCCGGATCGGCGAACGTCATGTACATCGGCACGTACTCCGGCTGGAACTTCGCCTTGAACGCGAGCAGCGACCGGAACCCGTACACCGGTTCGAGGGTGCGGCCGAGCAGATCGAGCACGGTGTCCGTCACCGCGGCGAACGCGCTCCGCCCCTGCGCCTCCGCCGTGTCCACGGCATCGGTGCCCGCGCCCTCGGAGACCTTCGCCAGCGGCGCCCCGGACAGGCTGACGAACTCGGCGCCCTCCTCCTTCAGCGACAGCGCCGCCGACGCGATCAGGAACTCCATCGCGGGCCGGAACCCCTCCGCCCGACGGCGCATGAAGTCCAGCGTCCATCCGACGACGCGGCCGTCGCGGTACACCGGCATCCACGACGTGACACCGTGCACCGTGCGATGCTCGTCGACGGCGATCAGGCAGCGGACCCGGGGGTCGTCGATCTCGTCGAGACCGCCGAGCGTGAAGCCCATCTCCGGCATACCCTTGTCGGCGACCCACTCCTCCGAGATGGCGGTGATCTGGTCGGTCAGTGCGAGCGGGGCGTCGGGGAAGCGGATCCATTCCGCGTGCACCCCCGACTTCGCGGCGCGGTTGAGGGCGGTGCGGACGTCCTGGAACTTCTTGCCCTTGAACTCGAGGTCGTCGAGGTGCAGCACCGTCTCCTCGGCGACCTGCAGGCCCGACCAGCCGAGCGCGTCGGTGACCGCGCGCAGCTCACCGGTGACCGAGTAGAAGCAGGGGGTCCAGCCGTTTCCGGTGGCGAAGTGGGCGAAGCCGGTGACGGTGCCGGGCAGCGACGTCCGTGGCCCGACCGGATCGCCGGTGGTCAGTGCGACCCCGGAGATCACGCGGTACGCGACGTAGCTGGCCCCGTCCGGCGCGAACCAGTAGCGGTTGCCGCGCCAGGTGGTCATCCAGGACAGCGGGCTGCCCGTGCCCGCCGTGAGCAGCCGCCGGGCGCGTTCGACGTCGTCGGTCCGCGCGCCGTACGCCGGTGTGAGGAAGGTGGCCGCCACCGCGACGCACACCACGATCCAGAACAGCACGCCGGTCCACTCGTAGAGCAGGGTCGTGATCGCGTCGTCGGGCAGGAACCGGGGGTCGAGCCACTGCAGGTAGACGGGCGGGACGAGTCGCTGTGGGTAGTCGGCGAGCAGCGACGCGACCGTCGGCTCCCGGTCGAAACCGCTGCGTACGAGCATCCCGAGGGCCACGTAGACCGCGCCGAGGACCACCGTCGCACCCGCGAGTCGCGACCACAGCCGCCGATAGGTGCCCCGCGGCGCCGACACGGTGAAGAACCGGCGGGTGGCGAGCAGCACCACGAGGACCGCGACCGGGGCGAGGAACGGCGCGAGCGTGCGGTACACGGTCGGCGAGTCGAGCCCGTAGAACAGGGATTCGCCCGGGACGAACCCGACGTAGCGGACCGCGAAGTTCACCAGCGACAGCGCCACCAGCACGACCTGCGCCACGCACGCGGCCAGCCACGCGAACCGGCGGCCGCGACGCAACCCGTCGGCGAGCACCAGCAGCAGCAGTGAGGGCATCAGGCTCAGGATCGTCGGCCCGACCCCTCCGAGCCGCAGGGCGAGTAGCCCGTGACGGCAGTCCTCACCGGTCCGGTTCTGCGCGCACAGGTCGCGCACCTCGGCAGGCGTCAGCCCGACCTCGCGGAACAGGTCACGCAGCACGGCCAGTGGGCCCACGGCGTTCGGGGACAACGCGGCAAGCACCGGGCCCAGCGCGCCGGCCGCGACGACGAGCGCCACGAGGACCCGACCCTCGCGTCGGGTGCCGGCCAGGTGCTCACCGCGCGCGGAGCGGCCGACGATCACGGGTCCGAGCAGGAGCCCGACCACCGCGGCGCAGAGCCTGATCATGTCGAGGAGATGGCCACTGAACAGTGCGAGGGTGATCAGCAGCGCGAGTGTCCCGACGCGGAGGCGGCGCCGCCACAGCGTGTTCATCGAGGAACTCGCCACCATCGCGACGCCGACGATCCACGGGGTGGGGCTCATGGCGGTGCCGATGTGCAGCCGGAAGCCCCAACTCTCGTCGACGACCTTGACGGCCTCCGACACGCCGAGCGCGATCAACGTGCCGAGGACCTGGGTGGCCACGGCAGCGACCGCGAACCGGGCCGATCCGATGCGGTGTTCGATCGGCGCCGCCACCAGCAGGATCGCCGCTGTCGCCACCAGATGGCCTGCGAGGCCGTTCGCCCACAGCCCGGAGGTCAGTGCCGTCCAGACGCGGCCGTGCTCGAACGCCATGATCCCGGCGGCGAACTGGTGGATCACGCGCCGATCGGGCGCGGATCCGAGACCGCCGGTGGCCGCGCCCAGTACCCACAGCAGCACCAGCATCGCGATGCTCACCGGCGCCCCGGTGACACCGAAGCGGACGAGTTCGGTCAGTCGCCGCGCTTGCCTGCGGACGGCGGGCAGCACTGCGGTCACGAGATCAGCCCCACTCTCCGGGAGATCCATTCGAGGTTGTCCGCGAGTCCCGCCGACCACACCGCGAAGCTGTGGCCGCCCGGCAGTTCCCGCAGTTGCACGTCCATCCCCGCCTTCCCGGCGGCAGCGTAGAGGGTGTGCACGCCCGGCGAGAAGTCGTGATCGTCGCTGCCGACGACGAACACACCCGCGCTGCCCGGATAGGTCCGGGTCGCCATCAGGTCCATCGGGTTGACCGCGGTGAACGCCGCCTGATCTCCCCCGAACGCGGCCTCGACGGTGCGCTGCCGGTCACCGAGGGTCGGTTCGAGCTGCCCGGACAGGTCGAGAAACGTCGGGTACGCCTCCGGATGGTTGGTGGCCATCTGCAGCGCGCAGGTGCCGCCGTAGGACAGTCCGCCGATCGCCCACGCCCGAGGATCCGGGTCGACCTGCAGGTTGGCCTTCACCCAGGCGGGGACGTCGGTCGCGAGGTAGGTGGCGACATTGCCGAGCTTCGAGTCGAGGCACAGCGGGTTCGCCAGCGTGGAGCCGGTCCCGTCCGCGACCACGACGATCGGGGCGAGGCCCTGGTGCTGCGCGGCGAATGCGTCCATCGTCTGGGTGAGCCGGCCCCCGGCGAACCAGTCGCCGGGACTGCCGGGCTGCCCGGCGAGCAGCACCAGCACCGGAAGCTGCGGACGCGGGTCGGCGAAGTAGGCGGGCGGCAGGTAGATCTCGGCGTCGCGGGCCGAGAATCCGGACACCGTGCCGGGAATCGGGACCGTCACCACGCGGCCGGCGGAGGGTAGGTCCACGGGCTCGGTCCACTTCGCGTCCACGGGGGTTCCGACGACGGGATCGGCGACCGGCGGCGGGACGTCGGCGAAGGCGATCGCGTTCGCCGCGGGCAGACCCAATGCGTCCCGCACGGTCGGGTAGGCGTCGAAGACGAGATTGACCTGCACCGCGGCGACGGCCACGACGGCGAGCGCGCCGAGTACGGAGGTGACGGCGCGGGTCAACCGCCGGTCGGTGACCAGTCTCACACCGGCGAGGACGATCGCGAGCAGCCCGCACCCGATCCACACGTAGACCCGGAGTTCGACGGGGTCGGGGAACGGGCGCCACCACTTCTCCACCACGACCCACCCGAGGGCGGTCAGTGCGAAGGCGATCGTCGCGCAGACCGGAAGCACGCGCAGCCGGTAGCGGCGGGTGTTGCCCGCCGGCCCGAGCAGCAGCCACAACGCGCCGGCGATCGCGAGTGCCGCCACGACCCAGGGCAACGGCCCCGAGATCAGCGACCGGTCGTAGACCCATTCCACGTGAGCGCCTCTCCACATCTCGCCTGCATGTGCGCATCGTCCCACCCCGCGGGAGGACGTAATCATTAGTACGCCGCAAGAACTACGACTACGAGTAGTACGCACCGGCGTCGGACAGTACGTAGGATGGACCGTATGGCAGGACTTGGCGAGCTCGAGCGAGCAGTGATGGACCACCTGTGGTCCAGTTCCGAACCCCAGACGGTCCGTCAGGTCCACGAGGCGCTGGCAGCCCATCGTGAGCTTGCGTACACCACCGTCATGACCGTGCTCCAGCGGTTGGCGAAGAAGAACCTGGTGATCCAGCAGCGGGACGACCGCGCGCACCGCTACCTCCCCGTGCAGGGCCGCGACGAACTCGTCGCCAGCCTGATGTTCGACGCGCTCGACCAGGCCGACGCGTCCGACGGCCGGGTCGCGGCACTGGTCCACTTCGTGGGCAAGGTGGACGCCGACGAGGCCGCAGCGCTTCGCGAGGCCCTCGCCGCACTGGAGTCGACCGAGGCGAACACGCGTCACCTGCGCAGCATCGACGCCGGTTCCGATCGCGCCAGCTGACCATGCACGTAGTGCATGATGGGTAGGCCATGAACCCCACCACCGCACTGGCCTTCGCCGTGATGGCCTTGCTTCTCGCCGGCCCGGTGCCCGCGCTGCTCGCGCGCGCCACCTGGCCATTCCGCGCCCCCGGCGCGGCACTCGTGCTGTGGCAGGCGATCGCGATCGCCGCGGTCCTCTCGGCATTCAGTTCCGGCCTCGCGATCGCGTCACAGCTGCTCGTACCCGGCCACGACGGCCGGCCGACGACCGCTCCCCTCGAGGAGATCGACGCGCTCGGCCTCCCCCTGTGGATCGCGTACGTCGTGGTGTTCGCACTCACCGTCCTCATCGGCGCGAAGCTCATCTTCTCCATCGCCGCGGTCGCGGTGCAGACCCGGCGGCGGCGCTCCCGCCACCGGATGCTCGTCGACCTCCTCGACCGTGGCGAACCGCACCGCAGCCGCACGTCCAATCTGCGTGTCCTCGACTCCGCAGAACCGATCGCCTACTGCCTGCCCGGACTGCGGCATCGGGTGGTGGTCAGCGCAGGCACCCTCGACAGTCTCGGCCGCGACGAGATCACCGCGATTCTCATGCACGAACGCTCCCATCTGCGGTCCCGGCACGACCTGGTGATCGAGGCGTTCACGGCGGTCCACGAAGCCTTCCCGAAGGTGGTGCGCAGCAAGTCCGCGCTCGGTTCCGTTCAGCTGCTCGTCGAACTGCTCGCCGACGACTCCGCGGTCAAGGTGACGGGTCCGACACCGCTGGCCCGCGCCCTGGTCACCTGCGCCGGATCCAGCGCCCCCGACGGCGCCCTCGCCGCAGGCGGACCGCACACCCTCACCCGCATCAAGCGACTCGCGGATTCCGGCACCGTCCTCCCGATCGCCGTTGCCGCGTACCTGGCATCGGTGGCAATCCTCGTGGTCCCGACGATCGCGGTCGCGGTGCCGTGGCTCGTCGAACTCGAACGACTCTTCCGGGGCTGATCTCCGGCGACGCCGGAAGCGGCTGATCTCCGGCGACGCCGGAAGCGGCTGATCTCCGGCGACGCCGGAAGCGGCTGATCTCCGGCGACGCCGGAAGCGGCTGATCTCCGCCCGTCGCCGCTGAGTCGGACCTCACGTCGCCGCGGGGCACGGGCACACCCCGCGGTCCCGTACACTGGACCGCGGCCCATTTCGCGGCCCATTTCGATTGTTAACCACACTTTCGGCACAGCCATGCCCCGAACCCGGGGCGCGCGTGCCCGGCTCGTCTCTTCTGCGCGGCTGTTGTTTCAGGCTGCACTCCGCGACGCGCCCAACGTCCGGAGAGGTATATCCGCGTGACCGACGCCGTCCCATCTTCTGCTGCCCTCGATCAGGCCACCGCCGATCAGGCCCCGCAGTCCACCTTCGCCGAGATCGGCCTGCCCGCCCCCGTCGTCGCGGCTCTCGCCCGCGACGGCATCACGGTGCCGTCGCCGATTCAGGCGATGTCGATCCCCGATGCGATCGCCGGTCGCAACGTCCTCGGCCGCGCACAGACGGGCTCCGGCAAAACGCTGGCGTTCGGGCTTCCGATGCTGGCCCGCCTGGCCGGACGCGACGACCGGCCCGCGCCGAAGCGCCCGCGCGCCCTGGTGCTGGTCCCGACCCGCGAACTCGCGGTCCAGGTCGTCGACTCCCTGTTCCCGTACGCGTCCGCGGTCGGTCTGCGTGTCCGCTCCGCGGTGGGCGGCATGGTGTTCACCAAGCAGGTCGAGCAGCTCTCCCGCGGGGTCGACATCCTCGTCGCGACACCCGGCCGCCTGGGCGATCACCTGCGGCAGGAGACCTGCATCCTCGACGAGGTGGAGATGACCGCCCTCGACGAGGCCGATCAGATGGCCGACATGGGCTTCCTCCCCGAGGTCCGCTCGATCCTCGAACAGACCCGCCCCGACGGACAGCGGTTGCTGTTCTCGGCGACTCTCGACCGGGAGGTGCAGTCGCTGGTCCGCCGGTTCCTGTCCGACCACGTCGAGCACGCCACCGAGGACGGGCGCGCCAGCGTCGACACGATGGAGCACTACGTGCTCAATGTCGACCGCGGCCAGAAGGACGCGGTGCTCGCAGAGATCGGATCCCGTGAGGGCGGCCGCACGATCATGTTCGCGCGCACCAAGCTCGGCTGCGAGGGCATCACCGAACGCCTCCGTGAGGTCGGCGTCGCCGCCGAGGCACTGCACGGCGGCAAGGCGCAGAACCAGCGCACCCGGGTGCTCGAACGGTTCAAGGCGGGGCGCACCCCGGTTCTCGTCGCCACCGACGTCGCCGCGCGCGGCATCCACGTCGACGGCATCGACCTGGTCGTGCACGTCGACCCGCCGGCCGATCACAAGGACTACCTGCACCGTGCCGGCCGCACCGCCCGCGCCGGCGAGAAGGGCACCGTCGTGTCCGTCGTGCTGCCCAACCAGCGCCGCATGGTGCGGCGGCTCACCGGGGCTGCCGGCGTCGACGCCACCGAGGTGAACGTCGGCCCCGGCTCCGAGGAGCTCGCCGCCATCACCGGTGCTCGCACGCCGAGCGGGGAACCGGTGCGCGAGCGGCGCAGCGAGCGGTCCTACGGCGACCGCCCGCGCCGGGACGGCTACGACCGGCCCCGCCGCGACGGCGGCTACCGCGGTGACCGGCCCCAGCGGGACGGCGGATACCAGCGATCGGGCGAGCGCTCGTACGGCGACCGCCCGCAGCGCGACGGCTTCCGCAACGACCGCCCGCAGCGCGACGGCGGATACCAGCGCAGCGGCGACCGCCCCTCCTACGGCGACCGCCCGCAGCGCGACGGCTACCGCAACGACCGTCCCCAGCGGGACGGCTACCGGTCCGACCGCCCGCAGCGCGACGGCGGCTACCAGCGCAGCGGCGACCGCCCCTCCTACGGCGACCGCCCGCAGCGCGACGGCTACCGCAACGACCGTCCCCAGCGCGAGGGCGGCTACCAGCGCTCCGGCGACCGCCCCTCCTACGGCGACCGTCAGCGCGAGGGCGGCTACCAGCGCTCCGGCGACCGCCCCTCCTACGGCGACCGTCAGCGCGAGGGCGGCTACCAGCGTTCGGGCGACCGCTCGTACGGCGACCGCCCCCAGCGGGACAACCACCGGTCCGAGCGCCCGCAGCGCGAGGGCGGCTACGAGCGTTCCGGTGACCGCTCGTACGGCGACCGGCCGCAGCGGGACCGCGGCTACCAGCGCTCCGGCGACCGCCCCTCCTACGGCGACCGCCCGCAGCGGGACGGTTACCGCAACGACCGTCCGCAGCGCGACGGCGGCCACCAGCGCAGCGGCGACCGCTCGTACGGCGACCGCCCGCAGCGCGGTGAGCGCAGCGGTGCCGCCGGCGGGTTCCGCTCCCGCACGGAGCGCCGCTCCTACGACGGCTTCGACGGTCCGCACCGCGACCGCTGACCGCACCACTCGACGCGATAGCACCGACGCCGCCACCCGCCCCGCGGGTGGCGGCGTCGCGTTTCCCGGCGTCCGGCCATCCCAAGGTGCGAGACCCTGAAGTTTCGCTCGTTCACAGGGCAGGGAATGCTTGACCGCATGACCGACAACACCTCCTCGACTGCGCGGGCCCAGATCGGCGTCACCGGACTTGCCGTGATGGGTTCGAACATTGCCCGCAACTTCGCTCGCCACGGGCACACGGTTGCCCTGCACAACCGCAGCGTCGCCAAGACCGACGCCCTGATCGCCGAGCACGGCGCCGAAGGCGACTTCGTCCGCACCGAGACCGTGGAGGAGTTCGTCGCGGCTCTGCAGCGGCCGCGGCGCGTGCTGATCATGGTCAAGGCCGGCGAGGCGACCGACGCGGTGATCGAGGAGCTCGCGGCGGCGATGGAGCCCGGCGACATCATCATCGACGGCGGAAATGCGTTGTTCACGGACACCATTCGTCGTGAGTCCTCGCTCCGCGAGCGTGGCCTGCACTTCGTCGGCGCCGGCATCTCCGGCGGCGAGGAGGGTGCACTGAACGGGCCGTCGATCATGCCCGGCGGCCCGAAGGAGTCCTACGAGTCCCTCGGCCCGCTGCTGGAGTCCATCGCCGCGGTCGTGGACGGCACGCCGTGCTGCACGCACATCGGCCCGGACGGCGCGGGACACTTCGTGAAGATGGTGCACAACGGCATCGAGTACGCCGACATGCAGCTGATCGGCGAGGCGTACCACCTGTTCCGCGACGCGCTGGGCTTCGACGCCGCGCAGGTCGCGAAGGTGTTCGGCGAGTGGAACACCGGCGAGCTGGAGTCGTACCTGATCGAGATCACCGCCGAGGTGCTCTCGCAGGTGGACGCGAAGACCGGCAAGCCGCTGGTGGACGTGATCGTCGATGCGGCCGAGCAGAAGGGCACCGGACGCTGGACGGTGAAGTCGGCGCTCGATCTCGGCGTCCCCGTCACCGGTATCGCCGAGGCCGTGTTCGCGCGCGCCCTCTCGGGCTCGCGCGAGCAGCGCAAGGCCGCGCAGGGGCTGGCGTCGGGCGTGCTGGGTGACAAGCCCACCGATGCGGAGCAGTTCACCGAGGACATCCGCCGCGCGCTGTACGCGTCGAAGATCGTTGCGTACGCGCAGGGCTTCGACCAGATCCGTGCCGGCAGCGTCGAGTACAACTGGGACCTCACCCCCGGGGACATGGCCACCATCTGGCGCGGCGGCTGCATCATCCGGGCGCGATTCCTGAACCGGATCAAGGAGGCGTACGACACCAACCCGGAGCTGACGTCCCTGATCGTCGAGCCGTACTTCAAGGATGCGATCGAGAACGCGATCGACTCGTGGCGTCGCGTGGTCGCGACCGCGACGATGCTGGGCATCCCGGTTCCGGCGTTCTCCTCGTCGCTGTCGTACTACGACGGCCTGCGCGCCGAGCGGCTGCCGGCCGCGCTGACGCAGGGGCAGCGGGACTTCTTCGGTGCACACACCTACGAGCGCACCGACCGCCCCGGCAAGTTCCACACCCTCTGGAGCGGCGACCGCAGCGAAGTCGAGGCCTGAGCGACGTGAACACGCGGCCCCGGGGCACCCGCCCCGGGGCCGCTGACGCACCGTCAGGACGCCAGGCTCCCGCCCGCCGGCATGCCGAGCAACGGTTGCACCACGTCGCCGCCCGGTTCCCCCTCCCACGGCAGCCGGCCGGCGCAGTCCGCCCACACGGCCTGCAGGGCGCGCACCCGGCGACGCCCGTAGAGGTCGGTGGCTCGCAGCAGCCACTGTTCGGGCCGGCGCACCTCGACGAGATACACGTCGAGCCCGCCCACGGTGAACGTGTCCCCCGCCGCCAAGGGCGGCCCGTCTCCCATCAGGGAGCAGAGACCGCCCAGGACTTCGGCCGACTGATCGGCGACCCGGCCGGTGATCACCAGCTCGGGCCACTCCTTCGCGGTCAGTCCCACCGAGTAGCAGTAGGCCGGATGTATCCCGCTTTCGTCGATCGCCGATTGCACGTACTGCAACGCCCAGCCGTACCGCTGGATCACCCGCCGCAGGTCCTTGCGAAGTCGCGCAGGCGACTTCCCGTCACACATCTCGCACATCTGACCACACCCCCATCGCTCGAATAATCGAAACTGTGTTCGAGTTTCGAGTGTGCCCCGGGGCACCGACACGATTCATGTCCCCCGTACCCGTGTGCGCCAACGCCCGGCGGTGACGCTTGCCGAACCGAGTAGTCTGATGTTGCTGTCGCCGTCGAGGTGATCACACGCACAAGGCACCGTGGGGAGGTCCCGGTGACCGAAGCACATCCACCGGACTCGAATCCGGCACACGATGCGAAGACAAGGCCGAACGCGCAGGCCAGGCCGGAGATCTGCGATGTCTGCATCGTCGGTGCCGGTATCGCAGGCCTCAATGCCCTGTTCGTCGCCGGCCGGTATCTGACCCGCGATCAGCGAGTCATTCTGATCGAACGCCGCCAACGTGTGGGCGGCATGTGGGTGGACACCTACCCGTATGTACGCCTGCATCAACCGCACGGCATGTTCACCGCCGGCAACATCGCCTGGACACTCGACCGCAGCCCGTCCTACTTGGCCACCAAGGACGAGGTGCTCGACCACTTCGAACACTGCCTCGACGTGATCAAGGAGCACGTGCGGGTTGACGAATTCTTCGGCTGGTCCTTCGACTCCTGCGACGAATCCGACGGGATCGTGCGGATCTCCTGCAGCTCGCCCGACGGGCGGCGACAGGTCGTCCTGGCGAAGCAACTGATCAAGGCCTACGGCTTCGACGTCACACCGAACGATCCACTCGCGGTGTCGAGTTCCCGGGTCCGATCGGTGTCCCCCGACCACTGCGACGTACGCGTGGGAGAGATGCGGGAGACCGCCACACCGGTCTGGGTGATCGGTGGCGGCAAGACCGCGATGGACACCGCGTACGCACTCGTCACCGAGTATCCGGGCCGGGAGGTGAACCTGGTGGCCGGCGACGGCACGTACTTCATCCGCCGCGACCGGACCTTCCCGCTCGGGGCCCGGCGTTGGTGGCGCGGCCCCCTACCCAACGCCGTGGCCGCGGAGACGGCGCGACGATTCGACGGAACAAACGAGATGGACGTCGCGCGTTGGCACTGCGCAGAACACGGCATCAGTCTCGTCCCGGGGGCCCGAAACTTCCTGCTGGGCATCCTGTCGGAATCGGAGAACAGGGCGATCGCCGCCGGCGTGAACGACGTGATCATGGATCGGTTCGTGGACGCCGTCGATCGCGACGGCGCCACCGATCTCGTGCTCCGGAGCGGCGCGACGAAGACGATCGAACCGGGAAGCTGGATCGTGAACTGCACGGGGTACGTGAGGTTCGACCGACCCTACGAGCCTTACATCTCCGGCACGGGGTCGGTCGTGTCGGTACAGGCGCGCTCCGCGATCCTCCACCTGCCGTCGTTCATGGGCTACTACCTTGCGCACCTGTTGTTCTCGGGCAGGATTCGCGAGATCCCGCTGTACGAACTCGACGTGGGTGGCCTGCTGAGAAATGGCGGGAAGCCGGTGTTCTCCTACACCGTGATGACGCTGGCGATGTACAACCTCGGCCTCATTGCAGACGCACTGCCGTCCCGAGTGTTACGCGACTGCGGGCTCAACTTCGACCGCTGGTATCCGATGCATCGCCAACTGCAGGGGGCAGCGCGGTTCGCGGTCACCAGTCACCGGGACCGCGAGCACCACCGCCGGACGTTGGACACAGTTGGTGAGCGGTTCGACATCCGGTGCGGCCCGCTGATCCAGGCCTGAACACCGCGTCCAGGTCGGAACGTCGGTTCGGGTGTCGGTAGTGTCGACCTGCGACGATCACTCGTTCCCGGCTTCCAGGAGATTCCATGCCCACCTTCGCCGACCTCGGCCTGCCCGCGACGCTGGTGCAGTCCCTGAGGCGCGAGCAGATCGTCGACCCCTTCCCGATCCAGGCGCTGGTGATCCCGGACATCCTCACCGGCCGTGACGTGCTCGGCCGCGGCCCGACCGGTTCCGGCAAGACCCTCGCGTTCGGCCTGCCGATGCTCCTGCGCCTGAAGGGCTCGTTCAGCGCCCCGAAGCGGCCTCGAGGGCTGGTGCTCGCCCCGACCCGGGAGTTGGCGACGCAGATCGAGCGGGCCCTCGACGAGTCCGCGCTCGCGCTGGGACTGCGGCTGGCGTCCGCGACCGGAGGGGTCGCGACCAAGGGCCAGGCCCAGCGACTCGCGCGCGGGGTGGACCTGCTCGTCGCGACGCCGGGGCGGGCGCTGGACCTGCTGCGGCAGGATGCGCTCGCACTGGACGACGTGGTGGTCACCGCGATCGACGAGGCGGACCACCTCGCGGAGATCGGCTTCCTTCCGGAGGTGACCGCGATCCTGGACCTCACCCCGGAATCTGGTCAGCGGCTGTTGTTCTCGGCAACCCTCGACGAGGACGTGGACACCCTGGTGCGCCGCTACCTGCACGACCCCGTCACCCACGCGACCGCGGCCGCCGCGGCGCCGGTGTCCGCCGGCGACCACCACGTGCTGTTCGTCGACCGGACGGACAAGGCCGCGGTGGTGGCGGAGATCGCGTCCCGTCCCGGCAAGACGTTGCTGTTCGTGCGCACCCAGCACGGCGTGGACCGCCTGGTCGCACAGCTCGCCGCGGTCGGGGTGCGGGCCGGGACCCTGCACGGCGGCAAGTCGCAGGCCTTCCGCAGGCACGCGCTGTCGGCGTTCACGTCGGGGCAGGTCCCGGTGCTGGTCGCCACGGACGTCGCGGCGCGCGGGATCCACGTCGACGACGTCTCCCTGGTCGTGCACGTCGATCCGCCGGCGGACCCGAAGGACTACCTGCACCGCGCGGGCCGCACCGCACGCGCCGGTGCGGAGGGGCGGGTGGTGACGCTGGTGACCGAGGACCAGCACGACGAGGTCGCGTCGGTGATGACCCGGGCCGGGGTCGATCCGGAGGGTGTCCCGGTCCGGCCCGGCAGCCGAAAGCTGGTGGCGCTGACCGGTGCCCGCCGACCGTCCGGGGTGCCGGTCCGGGACGAGGTCCCCCGCCCCGAGCCGACGGCGACCGCGGCCCGGCCCGCGCGCGGCGGGCGGCCCGCCTCCCGGAACGCCCCGTCGGGTCGATCCCGAGGACAACAGCGGCGCGGCAGAGGAAGCTGAGTGCATGCCCGACCTGCCGCTGCCGGCCATCGTCTGCGCTCTCGTGGGGGCGCTGCTGTTCGCGGTCGGCTCGGTGGCACAGCAGTCCGCGGCTGCGGGCGTCGAGGAGGGCGACGCCCTGCTGGGCGAACTGGTGCGCTCCCCACGCTGGTGGGTCGGTGTGGGCGGCGACCTGGGCGGCTACGTCTTCCAGGCCACGGCCCTCGGGTTGGGGTCGGTGCTGGTGGTCCAGCCGCTGATCGTGAGCACGCTGCTGTTCGCGCTACCGATGTCGGCGCGATTCGCGGGCACCCGGATGACGACCCGAACGTGGGTGACGGCGATCGCGTTGGCCGCGTCGCTGGCGGTCTTTCTGGTCGTCGGCAACCCGACCGAGGGCACGGTGACGGCGACCCTGCGGCACTGGGCGATTCCACTGACCGTGGTGGTCGGCGGCTGTGTGCTGGCGGTCGCGGTGGCACTGACCCGGATCCCGTCGGGTCCCCGCGCACTGCTGCTGGGTTCGGCGTGTGGCGCGATGTACGGCGTGGCGGTCGCGTTGACGAAGCCGGTGCTCGACGAGTTCGCGCACGGCCCGGCGGCGGTGCTGACGTCGTGGGAGCTGTGGGCCCTCGCGGCCGCCGGGGCCACCGGGTTCTACCTGCAGCAGCGTGCGTTCCAGGCCGGGTCGCTGGCCGCGTCGCTGCCGGCGATCACGATCGGTGAGCCGCTCGTCGCCGCCTACCTCGGATTCACCGTGCTCGGCGAGCGACTGCGGACAGATCCCCTCGGTGTGGTGGTGGTCGTCGCGGCGGTGATCGTCATGGTCGTCACCACGATCGCGCTGTCCCGGTCGCAGGCGCACGCGAGCGCGGGCGGACCGGCCGCGGAGCCGGTAGCGTCCGAGGCGTGCGCTTCCTCGACGGACAGACCCCGCCCTACGACCTGACCTACGACGACGTGTTCCTGGTGCCCAGCCGCACCGACGTGACGTCCCGGTTCGACGTGGACCTCGCCAGCAGGGACGGATCCGGCACCACGATCCCGATCGTGGTGGCGAACATGACCGCGGTCGCGGGCCGTCGGATGGCCGAGACGGTCGCGCGGCGCGGCGGCATCGTCGTCATCCCGCAGGACGTGCCGGCGGCCGCGGTCGCGGAGACCGTCGCGTTCGTCAAGAGCAGGCACCTCGTCGCGGACACCCCGGTCACCCTCGGCCCGGACGCCTCCGTCTCGGACGCGCTGGCGCTGTTGCCGAAGCGGGCGCACGGCGCGGTGGTCGTCGTCGACGGCGATCGACGCCCCGTCGGGGTGGTGACCGAGGCGGCCTGCGCCGACGTCGACCGGTTCACCCGCCTGAGCGCGGTGGCCGTCACCGACTTCGCGGTCGCGCCGGTCACTGCGTCGGCGCGGGAGGTGTTCGGACTCCTCGAGTCGCGGCACGATCCGATCGCGGTGATCGTCGACGGCGACGGACGCCTGGAGGGCGCGCTGACGCGGACCGGCACCATCCGGGCCGGCATATACGCCCCGGCCCTCGACGCCGACGGCCGGCTGCGCATCGCGGCGGCGGTCGGCATCAACGGCGACGTGGTGGCGAAGGCGAAGGCCCTGGTCGACGCGGGTGCCGACGTGCTGGTGATGGACACCGCGCACGGGCACCAGGAGAAGATGCTCGAGGCGCTGGCTGCCGTTGCGGCGCTGGACCTCGGGGTGCCGCTGGCCGCGGGCAACGTCGTCTCCGCCGCCGGCACCCGGGACCTGGTCGCCGCCGGCGCGAGCATCGTCAAGGTCGGGGTCGGCCCCGGCGCGATGTGCACCACCCGGATGATGACCGGGGTCGGGCGCCCGCAGTTCTCGGCGGTCGCCGAATGCGCGGCGGCGGCACGCGAACTCGGCGCCCACGTGTGGGCCGACGGCGGCGTGCGGCATCCCCGCGACGTCGCGCTGGCGCTCGCGGCGGGCGCGTCGAACGTGATGATCGGCTCGTGGTTCGCGGGCACCTACGAATCGCCGGGCGACCTGCGGTTCGACGAGGAGGGCAACGCCTACAAGGAGAGCTTCGGGATGGCGAGCAAGCGGGCGGTCGCGGCCCGCACCGCGTCGGACAGCGGGTTCGACCGGGCCCGCAAGGCGCTCTTCGAGGAGGGCATCTCCAGTTCCCGGATGCGCCTGGATCCGGTCATGCCGGGCGTCGAGGACCTGATCGACCACATCTGTGCCGGGGTGCGCAGCACCTGCACCTATGCCGGGGCACGCACCATCGAGGAACTGCACGACAAGGCGGTGCTCGGGGTGCAGTCGGCAGCGGGGTTCGCGGAGGGGCGGCCGCTCCCGGCGGGGTGGTGACGGGGTCCGGTCACGGCGAGGCCGCCACGTGACGCGGCTCGCCGTGACCGGACATATCGCCGGCTGTCGGTAGAATGGTTCTCTCGACCAGTGTGCGCCCGGGTCAGCCGGGCACGACGAAAGGACCAAGGTGCCCGAGGCACCCACTTTGACCCGCGACGCCGAGTCCGGCGACGACAGCTCCACGACGGAGGGCTCCTCTACCGAGCCGGGCGACAAACCCGGCGACCCCTCCCCGACCCCCGTACGGGGGCGATAGACCATGCAGATCGCAGTGACAATCGTCAGCCTGCTCGGGTTCCTCGCCCTGACCGCGGGAACCGCCGTGTTCGTGGCGGCGGAGTTCTCCCTGACCGCGCTCGAGCGCAGCACGGTCGACGCGCATGCCCGCGACGGCGATCGCCGCGCGCGTCAGGTCCAGCACGCGCACCGCACCCTCTCGTTCCAGCTGTCCGGCGCTCAGCTGGGCATCACGATCACCACCCTGATCACCGGCTACATCGCCGAACCCGTTCTCGCTCAACTGATCACGCCCGGCCTCAAGGCCGTGGGCGTCTCCGAGTCGGTGGCGTCGGGCATCTCGCTGGCGCTGGCGCTGATCATCGCGACGTCGCTGTCGATGGTGTTCGGCGAACTGGTCCCGAAGAACCTGGCCATCGCGCACCCGCTGGCCACCGCGCGCGCCACCGCGGGCCTGCAGGCGTGGTTCTCGACGGTGTTCCGGTGGGCGATCAACGGACTCAACGGCACCGCCAACTGGGTGGTGCGCCGGCTCGGTGTCGAACCGGCCGAGGAACTCCGGTCCGCGCGTTCGCCGCAGGAGCTGGGCTCGCTGGTCCGCATCAGTGCCCGCAGCGGCACCCTGGACCCGGGCACGGCGCTGCTGGTGGACCGGTCGCTGCGGTTCGGTGAGCGCACCGCGGAGGAACTGATGACCCCGCGCGTGAAGATCGAGACCCTCGACCTGCACGACACCGTCGCCGACCTGATCGACGCCGCGTCCCGCACCGGGTTCTCCCGGTTCCCCGTCGTCGACGGTGACCTCGACGACACCATCGGCGTCGTGCACGTCAAGCACGCCTTCACCGTGCCCGCGTCCTCGCGTGCGACCACCCAGCTGATGGTGCTCGCGCAGAAGGTGCCCGTGGTGCCGTCCAGCCTGGACGGCGACGCACTGATGGAGCAGGTCCGTGCCGACGGCATGCAGGTCGCGCTGGTCGTCGACGAGTACGGCGGTACCGCAGGCCTGGTGACCATGGAGGATCTGATCGAGGAGATCGTCGGTGACGTCCGCGACGAGCACGACGATCCGGAGATCGACGTCCAGCGCAGCGGCGACGGCTGGATCTGCGCGGGCCTGCTGCGGATCGACGAGGTCCGGCAGGCCACCGGGTACGCGGCCCCCGAAGGCGAGTACGACACCCTCGGCGGGCTGGTGCTCGCGCGGCTGGGCCGGATCCCGGAGGTCGGCGACGAGGTGGTGCTGCCCGATCCCGACGGCTCCGATGTCCGGCGCGCGGTCGGCGGCGACGCCTCGGCCGGGGGCTGGATGGCCCGCGTCACCGAGATGGACGGCCGGCGGATCGACCGGGTCGTGCTGACCCCGGTCCCCGCGGAGACGATCGCGGCGCACGTGCTGCGCACCGGCCAGGAGGCGGACGATGAATGACCTGCTGGCCGTCGCGCTGACGGTTCTCCTGCTGGCGGGCAACGCGTTCTTCGTTGCGGCCGAGTTCGCCCTGATCTCGGCGCGCCGTGACCGCCTCGAGGCGCTCGTGGCGCAGGGCAAGACCCGGGCCCGTACCGTGATCCGGGCCGGTGAGCACCTGTCGCTGATGCTGGCGGCAGCCCAGCTGGGCATCACGATCTGTTCGATTCTGCTCGGCCGGGTCGGCGAGCCGGCCATCGCGCACCTGATCGAGAAGCCCCTCGACCTGGTCGGCCTGCCGGACCAGCTGCTGCACCCGATCGCGTTCACGATCGCGCTGGCCCTCGTGGTGGTCCTGCACATCCTGCTCGGCGAGATGGTGCCGAAGAACATCGCGATCGCCGGACCGGAGCGGGCCGCGATGCTGCTCGTGCCGATCCACCTGGGCTTCATCAAGCTGGCGAAGCCGCTGATCGCGTTCTACAACTGGTGCGCGAACTCGGTCCTGCGCCTGCTGCGGGTCGAGCCGAAGGACGAGCTCGACACCACCGTCTCCGAGATCGAGCTGACGGAGATGATCGGCGAGTCCCGCTCGGAGGGGCTGATCGACGCGGAGGAGCATCGCCGGCTGACGCAGGCGCTGCACACCACCGGACGGACCGTCTCGGACGTGCTGATCCCCCTCGACAAGGTCCGGACGGTGCCGCTGACGGACCGCGGCACCACCCTCGGCGCGATCGAGAGGGCGGTCGTCGAGACCGGCTACTCGCGCTACCCGGCGGCCCTGCCGGACGGCACCCTCGCCGGCTACCTGCACCTGAAGGACGTGCTCGACGAGGTGCTCGACGAGTCCGCCGGACCGGACACGGTCGTCCCGCGCGCCGATGTGCGGCCGTGGCCGCGACTGCAGGTCCAGACACCGCTGGACGAGGCCCTCGCCGTGCTGCGGCGGGCGAGCAGTCACCTCGGTGAGGTGGTCGACGCCGACGGCCGGTGCCTGGGCATCGTGGCGCTCGAGGACCTGGTCGAGGAGTTCGTCGGCACCGTCCGTGACGGCACCCACCGGATCACCGACGCCGTGCCCGGCCAGCGGACGCCGTGACACAGGTCCGGACGCGGCTCGGCGGTCCGCTCGTTCTCGCCGAGGACGAGTGGACCGCCGCGCGGGACGCCCACCAGGCCCGGGTGGACGCGCTGATCGGTCCGCATCTGGGTCGGCAGGCCCGCGGGGTGAAGCACCCGGTGGTGGACTTCCTGTTCACCTACTACAGCCTGCGGCCGGCGCAGCTGCGCCGGTGGCATCCCGGCTTCGGGGTGCTGCTCGCCGGGCCGTCGGCCCGCGACTACGCGGAGTTCTCCGGGTACCGCGAACAGGGTGACGGGGTGGGTGCCGACCCGGCCCTGCTCGACCGGCGACGCTCGATGCTCGAGTTCACCGAGCGGGTGCTGGCGGGGACCGCGTCCCGGCCCGCGCAGCTCGGCTGCTTCGGCCTGCACGAGTGGGCGATGGTGTACCGCGGCGGCGAGGAGGCGGTGCGCCATTCCGGCGTCCCGCTGCGGCTCGGCCCCGACGGCACCGACGCCGTCGTCGAGTCGATGAACCTGCGCTGCACGCACTACGACGCGTTCCGGTTCTTCACCCCGGATGCGGTGGGCCGCAACGATGTTCCCCTGTCCCGTGACGATCAGGCGGTCCGCGAGCAGCCGGGCTGCCTGCACGCGGGCATGGACCTGTACAAGTGGTGTTACAAGCTGGTGCCACTGGTCGACTCGGACCTGCTGCTGCGCTGCTTCGAGCTGGCGATGGCCGCACGGGAACTCGACATGCGGGCCAGCCCGTACGACCTGCGTGAGCTCGGGTACGGCCCGGTTCCGATCGAGACGCCGTCCGGCCGCGCCGAATACGTGCGCGCGCAGTCCGCGCTCGCCGAGCGGGCGGCGCCGCTGCGGGCCGAACTGCTGGACACGTGCCGGGCCCTCCTCGACCGATAGGGTCTGGTCCGTGTACACACCCGCAGCATTCGCCCTGACCGAGGACGAGACCGCGTCGGCTCTGCGCCGCGGCGGTTTCGCGCACCTGGTCAGCGCCGGGCCCGGCGGGCTGCTGACCACCTCGCTGCCGCTGCTCTACGACGAGTCGCGGCACGCCATGGTCGGGCACATGGCGCGGGCGAATCCGCACTGGCGTGACGGCGCCGACGCGCAGACGGTCGCGATCTTCTCCGGCGTGCACGGATACGTCTCCCCTCGCTACTACCCGGCGACGGCGCCGACGACGCGGATGGCGCCCACCTGGAACTACGAGATCCTCACGGTGCACGGGCGGCTGGTCGTCCACGACGACCCGGACTGGCTGCGCACGCACGTCACGGCGATGACCGAGGAGCACGAGCGCGGACGCGACAAGCCGTGGCGGGTGACCGAGGTCGAGGAGGAGAACGTGACGGCGATGCTGCGCGCCATCGTCGGCCTGGAACTGCCGATCGAGCGGGTCGAGGCCAAGGCGAAACTGAGCCAGAATCAGCCCGACCGGAATCGGCAGGCCGTGATCGACGCGCTGGCGGTGTCGGACGATCCGGGTGACCACGCGCTCGCGCACCGGATGACCGCGGAGCAGCCACGGAATCCCTGACCGCCGCCGAATCGCTGTCCACCGCGGTGGACCCGAACGAGAACATGAGCCCGGAGGACGTCGACCTTCTCGAACTCGAGGATCCGGCCGTCGACGGCGGATGAGCCCGCGTCACATCCCGGCGTGCGAGAACCTGGTCCGATCGCCGAGCGGCAGCAGCTAGATTCGGGCGCGAGGAATCCGATCGTCCCCGAGCGAAAGCAGCGCAGGTGAATCTCACCCACGAAGACATCGACCGCGACGAGCACGAGCGGCGCAAGGCGCTGTACGGCCCGCTCGCGGAGGCGGTGCGCGAGCTCGTCGACGCGACCATCCGCACCGAGGTCGAGGATGAGGTGATCCGCGAGGTGCATGCGGAGGTCGTCGCCGCCACCGCGAAGCTGCGCACGAGGCAGCTCGAGGGCGCGTTCGGGATGCGGATGACCGCCACGGGCGAGACGTACTCGTGGGGCAACGCCGGTGTGGGACTGCGCAACGCCGTCGCGCCGCCGCTGGTGATCGAGCGCGACGACACCGGTCGGCACTGGACGGACGTCACCCTCGGTGCCGCGTACGAGGGCCCGCCCGGCCTCGTGCACGGCGGTATCTGCGCGCTGGTCCTCGATCACGTGCTCGGCATGACGGGTAGCGCGGAGGAGCGCCGCCTCACGGGCACCCTGACGCTGCGTTACCTGCGCGGCACCCCACTCGGGCCGTTGCACTGCGAGGCGCAGGTGGTGAGCGTGGACGGGCGGAAAGCGACGGTGCGCGGCACCCTCTCCGACGCCGAGGGCGTCACGGTGGAGGCGGAGGGAATCTTCGTCTCACCCTCCCGGTAGCCGACCGGGGACGGTGGCCCGCGCGTACCAGGCGCGGGCGTCGAGCGTGAACGGGCCGTCCGGGAGCTCGGCCCGGCACGCGTCGCGTACCGCCCGCTGCCCCTCCCTCGACAGCTCCCGCAGGTACTGGCCGGCCGGACCGACCGCGAAGGTGAAGGGTTGCCAGAAGTCGTCGAAGTCGAGGTAGCCGACCCGGGCGGTGAGCGCACCGGAGACCACCTCCGACAGTCCGGCGCGGCGCATCCGCGCGGCGATGTCACCCTCGGCGGTTCCCGCCATCGCGGACTCGCCAACGGCGTCGGGGTCGTGGATGCGTACCGCCGTCCAGAACAGGCGGAGCATGGTCATGCCGCCGGCGGTGGTGTCCCACATGCAGGCGGCGACGGCGCCCCCGGGCCGGGTCACGCGGGCCATCTCGCGCACCCCGCGGTCGGGATCGCGCATGAATCCGACCACGAGCGCGGACATCGTGGCATCGAATCGTCCACTCTCCCAGGGCAACTGCTCCGCGACCCCCTCCCGCACGTCCGCTCCCGGGTTCCGCTGACGGCAGGCCGCGACGAACTGCGGCGCCGGATCGATCGCGGCGACGTTCGAGGCTCCGACCCGGGCCACGAGTTCCCGGGTGAGCGCGCCCGGGCCGCAGCCGACATCGCAGACGTGCCAACCGGAGGCCACCCCGGCCGCGTCGGCGAGCGCGGGCGCCAGAGACGCCCCGTAGCGTCCCATGTAGCGGTCGTACTGCTCCGCCGGTGCGGCGAACTGCATGTCGCCAATCAACCGCGCCTGCGGCGCACCGTCAAGTGCTGGACAGCACCGGCGCACCCGCCTAGATTCACACAACAGTCCAGACAGTTGTCCAGAACATCGGTTTGTCCAGAAAACTTGGGAGGTTCGGTGCGGTTCACGCTCGAGGACATCGACGCCGAGGAGATCACCCGCCGCGAGACGGTCTACGGCCCGCTCGCGAACGCGGTTCGCGAGCTGATCGACGCAACGATCCGCACCGAGGTCGACGAGGACTCGATCCGTGAGGTGGAGGACCAGATCCGGTCCGCGACCGCGCGACTGCGCGACCGTCAGATCGACGGCCCCTTCGGGGTGCGTTTCACCCAGGACGGCCACCCCATGCCGTGGGGCAACGCCGTCGTCGGCTTGCGCAACGCCGTCGCTCCCCCGCTGACACTCGAGCGGCACCCGGACGGCTCCTGCACGAGCGAGTTCACCCTGGGCGCCGCCTACGAGGGCCCGCCCGGGCACGTGCACGGCGGCATCTGTTCCCTGGTGCTCGACCACATCCTCGGCATGGCCGCCGCACCCGCCGACAAGCCGAGCTTCACCGGCACGCTGACCCTGCGCTTCCGCCGGGCCACCCCACTGGGACCGCTGCGCGCCGAGGCCCACATCGACCGGGTCGAGGGCGTGAAGACCTTCGTCGTGGGAACCCTCTCCGACGGCGACGGCGTCACCGTCGAGGCCGAGGGCGTGTTCATCCTGCCCGCGTGGGCACGGGAGGCCACCGAAGGCTGACCGGCACTCCGCCCGAGCGTGAGGCGGTCACGGCACCCGGTGGGTCCACTCCGCGGCCGCGAACTTGGTCCGCACCAGCTCCCGCGCGGCGTCCAGTTCGGCGTCGGTGTAGACGCCCGGTCGGGTGTCGTAGCGGGCGCGGAAGTGCGCGGTGAAGGCGGCGATGATGTCGGCGCGGGCCATGCCGGTCTGCGAACGCATCGGATCGACCCGCTTGCCGGAGCTCGTGATGCCCTTGTCGGAGATCTTCTCCCGTCCGATACGCAGCACCTCGGTCATCTTGTCGGCATCGATGTCGTACGCCATGGTCACGTGGTGCAGCACCGCCCCGGCCGAGAACCGCTTCTGCGCGGCACCGGCGATCTTGCCCTGTTCGGAGGCGATGTCGTTGAGCGGCACGTAGCGAGCCTTGATGCCGACGTCGGCGAGCGCGCCCATCACCCACTGGTCGAGGAATTCGTACGAGCGCTCGAAGCTCAGACCGTCGACCAGCGACGTCGGCACCGAAAGGGAGTACGTGATGCAGTTGCCGGGCTCCATGAACATCGCGCCGCCACCGGAGATGCGGCGGACGATCCCGATGCCGTGCCGGGCCGCGGCGTCCTCGTCGACCTCGTTGCGCACCGACTGGAAGGACCCGAGCACCACCAGCGGCGAATCCCAGTCCCAGAACCGCAGGGTGGGAGGGCGCGTGCCTGCGGCCACCTCCCTGGTGATCACCTCGTCGAGTGCGACGTGCAGCGCCGGATCGAGCACCACGGGTTCGATCACGTCGAAGGTGTGGTCGTGCCAACTGGTGGCATGGCCGAGCGCGCGGCGGATCGCGACACCGACGGACTCGGGCGTGAATCCGATCATCGACACGTCGTCGCCGATCTTCTCCGAGATCGCCCGGCCGAGCCGAGCGGCGTCGGCCGTCGCGGGAAGGCCGGTCACCGCGGCGGTGATGTCCCCGAGCGCCTCGTCCGGCTCGAGGAAGAAATCTCCGGACAGCGACACCCGCGACAGGTGCCCGTCGCCCACCTCGACATCGACCACCACGAGTTTGCCACCGGGAACCTTGTACTCACCACGCATGACCGTCAACCCTAGGCGAGTCGGTCCCGGGGTCCGCCGCGCCGGGTCCCGACGGGCAGGACCGGACACACCGGACCGTCCGGGCAACCTCTACGTTGACTGCGGAAGAGGCGCGGCGAGAGGAACGGTGGGATGACGGACGTGACACGGGACGCGGTGGAGGATCTCCAGGCGACGATGTTCGACCTGCTCGGCCGAATCGCCGCGCTGGAGCAGGACGTGTTCCGCACCGTCGGAGGCGGCGGTCCGGAGTTCGAGGCCGCGCATCGTGCCGTCGTCGACTTCGCCGAGTTCACGCTGCGACCGTGGCATCGGGCGGTCGAGGAGTCGCTGTATCCGGCGGCGGCGCCCGTGACGCGGGCCCAGTTGCTGGTCGAGGGCCTGCTCGGCGAGTGGCAGATGGTCGAGCAGGCCTACTCGCGGCTCTCGTGCGTGAGTACGGACCGAGTGCGGGTCGCCGCCGACATCAGCTCCCTGCGAGTCCTGCTGGTGGCGTTGCTCGGCAAATGCATGGACCTGCTGGTTCCCGCGCTCGCCGAGGACGGCGTTCCCCTCGCCGACGCGGCCGGGAAGGTGGCGGTGTCGGTGACGGAGCAGCATCGATAGGGCGGCCGCACGACAGGTCACGGACGGTCGAGCCGAAGGCAGATGTGGCGGCCACGGCTCGGCCCGCCGTGACGCATTACGCCCTGCGACGTCGGCCGCTTGAGTAACATCCGCATGAGCTGGATCCCACGGATGTCGTCACGCAGCCAAGGAGTTCGACGATGGAGCTCTCACGACGTGGATTCTTCGGTCTGGCAGGCTCGGTCGCCGCTGTCGGCTGGCTGGGCGCACCGTCGGCCTCCGCCAGGCCGGGTGTGCCGATACCCCCACCACCGGTCCCGATCCCGGACCTGCCGCCGGCGGGCCCGTTTCCGCTGAACTTCGCGTCGCCGCCACTCCGCCGCTTCGTCACCGACCTGCCGCGCCTGCCGACCGCCGCGGCGTCGGGAACGCTCACCGCGCAGTCCAGCATTCACACGTACCACCCGGATCTTCCTGCGACGACGGTCCTCGGCTACCACGACGGCATCCTCGGCCCCACTCTCGAGGCCCGTCTCGACGTGCCGACGACGGTGTCGTTCGTCAATTCGATCGACGTCAATCCTCTGGGCGACGCCGTCGATCTGACGATGGAGGGTGCCACCGAGGAGGATCGGACGAATCCGCGGACGACGGTGCACCTGCACGGCGCCCGGAGCCGACCCGACTCGGACGGGCATCCGTTGATCACGTGGCGGCGTGGCGGTGTACAGACCAACCACTACGCCAACGACCAGGAGGCCGCGACCCTCTGGTACCACGACCACGCAATGGCGAACACCCGCCTGAACGTGCAGGCCGGACTCGCCGGGTTCTATCTGCTGCGCGACGAGTTCGACACCGGCCGCGCCGACAATCCCCTGGGCCTGCCTGCCGGGGAGTTCGAGGTGCCGATCGTGGTGCAGGACCGCACCTTCAACGCCGACGGAACGCTGCAGCCGATGCTGGCCCGCTACGTGCCGAGCGGCTACAACCAGGGCGGCCAGTTCGGCGACGTCGCCGTGGTCAACGGAGTGGCGTGGCCACGGATGACGGTGCGGCGCACGCTGTATCGGCTGCGGCTGCTGCAGGGCTCGAACTCGCGCACCTACCGGTTCGCGTTCTCGAACGGGATGCCGTTCACGGTGATCGGTGGCGACCAGGGCCTGCTCGACGAGTCCGTCCGCACCGACCACGTCGTGATGACCTCCGGGGAGCGCGCCGACCTGCTGGTCGACTTCGCGGCGCTCGCGCCGGGCGAGTCGGTGACGCTGGTCAACACCGCCCTCAACAGCGTCGGCAATGCCGTGATCGCGATCCCGCCACTGCCCGAGATCATGCGCTTCGACGCGGATCGGGCCGTGGCCGAAACGGTCCGGGTGCCGGCGCGGCTGCGTGGCGGGCCGGGGCTCCCACCGGCGATCGCGCCCGCCACCACCGACGGTGTCGCCCGTACCCGGGTCATGACGTTCCTGGCACGCTTCGACCTGGACCGGACCGCCGCGGTGTTGCCGCTGATGGGCTCGATCAACAATCTGCCGTTCCTCACCGACGACATCGACGTCGCCGGGGCAGGGACGACGGAGATCTGGCACGTCGTCAACACCTTTCCGTTCGAACATCCGGTGCACCTGCACCTGGCCCGGTTCCGGGTCCTCGGCAGGCAGAAGCTGTGGACGGCCGGCTACATGGCGACCTGGCCCCCGCCGCTCGAGGACGGCGTCCGCTGGGCGCCGGACCCGGCGCCGTTCCTCATCGGGGAGCGCGCGTCGCCGGCGTCCTGGGAGGCGGGCTGGAAGGACACCACGCTCGTCGAGTCGGACTCGGTGCTCACCCTGCTCGTGCACTGGCCCTCGGTCGCGGACCTCGGCTTCGATCCGGACGCGCCGATCCCTGTCCCGGCCGATGCTGCGGGCGGCCACGGCGACCACGAGGAGGTCCGCGGGTACACGTGGCACTGCCACAACCTCGAACACCAGGACCACGACATGATGCAGCAGATCCGGGTGCGCGGGTAGGAGCGCACCACCCGTACGCGCTTCGATCCGTGCGCACCGTTCGCCGCATCCTCGCGACCGCTCGCCGCTCCGGACCGGGACCCGACCGCCCGTGTCGCGGTGCCGCGTGTCCGAGATCCTGACCAAACCGTATGATCTGTTTCCGACGGCCGACTCGCCCGTCATGATCGAGACCGTGGCCGGACGCGCACCATACGTCCGCAACGGCCGGCGCCCACCTCACGCGCCTCAGCACCAGTGCTGTTTTCGTCGATTTCCGCCCCGGCTGCGGCCCGGCCCGATCTCCCCGGGAAGCTACCGCCGGGTAACATTGTTGTCGTCCCGTGTAGGCGTCCCGCTGGGCCGCCGCTGGTACCGGAAAAGTGAGGCTGTTCAAATGACTGAACGCGTGCAGGTCGGTGGTCTTCAGGTCGCCAAGGTGCTCTACGACTTCGTGAACAACGAGGCCCTTCCCGGCACCGGCGTGGACGCCGACGCCTTCTGGGCCGGCGCCGTGAAGGTGATCGAGGACCTCGCCCCCAAGAACAAGGCACTGCTGGCAAAGCGTGACGACCTGCAGGCACAGATCGACGGCTGGCACCGCGAGCGCGCCGGACAACCGCACGACGCCGCCGCATACAAGGCCTTCCTGCAGGAGATCGGCTACCTCCTGCCGACGCCCGAGCCGTTCCAGGTCACCACCGCGAACGTGGACGCCGAGATTGCCACCACCGCAGGCCCGCAGCTGGTCGTGCCGGTGCTCAACGCCCGCTTCGCACTGAACGCCTCCAACGCCCGCTGGGGCTCGCTGTACGACGCGCTGTACGGCACCGACGCGATCTCCGAGGCCGGTGGCGCCGAGAAGGCGCCCGGAGGAAAGCCCGGCTACAACAAGGTTCGTGGCGACAAGGTCATCGCCTGGGCCCGCAACTTCCTCGACACCGCCGCCCCGCTCGCGAAGGGCACCCACGCCGACGCCACCCGCTACTTCGTCGACGGCACCGAGCTGAGGATCGAGCTCGGCTCCGAGGTCGTCACCACCCTCGCGCAGCCGGAGAAGTTCGTCGGCTACCTCGGCGAGAAGGACACGCCGACGTCGGTGCTGCTGCGCAACAACGGCCTGCACGCCGAGATCCAGATCGACGCCACCTCTCCGATCGGCTCGACCGACGCCGCCGGCGTCAAGGACGTCGTGCTCGAGTCCGCGATCACCACGATCATGGACTTCGAGGACTCGGTCGCGGCCGTCGACGCCGACGACAAGGTCGTCGGCTACCGCAACTGGCTCGGCCTGAACCGCGGCGACCTGTCCGAATCGTTCGACAAGGGCGGCAAGACCCTCACCCGCACCCTGAACGGCGACCGCACCTACACCGCCGTCGACGGCTCCGAGCTGACCCTGCACGGCCGGTCGCTGCTGTTCGTCCGCAACGTCGGTCACCTGATGACCAACCCGGCGATCCTCGACGCCGACGGGGGCGAGGTGCCCGAGGGCATCCTCGACGCCCTGGTCACCAGCGCGTGCGCGGTCCACGGCCTGACCATCGACGAGGCCCACGGCCCGCTGGACAACAGCCGCACCGGCTCGATCTACATCGTCAAGCCGAAGCAGCACGGCCCCGAAGAGGTCGCGTTCACCACCGAACTGTTCGGTCGGGTCGAGCAGGTCCTCGACCTGCCCGCCAACACCCTCAAGGTGGGCATCATGGACGAGGAGCGCCGCACCACGGTGAACCTCGCCGCCTCGATCAAGGAGGCGTCCGAGCGGGTCGTGTTCATCAACACCGGCTTCCTCGACCGCACCGGCGACGAGATCCACACCTCCATGGAGGCCGGCGCGATGGTGCGCAAGGCCGAGATGAAGAAGCAGCGCTGGATCGCCGCCTACGAGGACTGGAACGTCGACACCGGCCTGGCCGCCGGTCTGCAGGGCAAGGCGCAGATCGGCAAGGGCATGTGGGCGATGACGGACCTGATGGCCGACATGCTCGAGCAGAAGATCGGCCACCCGAAGTCCGGCGCCAACACCGCGTGGGTGCCGTCCCCGACGGGTGCCACCCTGCACGCCACCCACTACCACCAGGTGGACGTGTTCGCGGTCCAGGACGAGCTGAAGGGCAAGCCGCGGGCCACCGTCGACGACATCCTCACCATCCCGCTCGCCCCGTCCACCGACTGGTCGGACGCCGAGAAGCGCGAGGAGCTCGACAACAACTGCCAGTCCATCCTCGGCTACGTGGTGCGCTGGATCGACGCCGGTGTCGGCTGCTCGAAGGTGCCGGACATCCACGATGTCGCTCTGATGGAAGACCGTGCGACGCTGCGGATCTCGAGCCAGCTGCTCGCCAACTGGCTGCGCCACAGCATCGTCACCGAGGCGGACGTCGTCGCCTCGCTCGAGCGGATGGCCCCGGTGGTGGACCGGCAGAACGCCGGCGACGCCACCTACCGGAACATGGCCCCGGACTTCGACTCCAACATCGCCTTCCAGGCGGCGAAGGAGCTGATCCTCGAGGGCGCCAAGCAGCCGAGCGGCTACACCGAGCCGATCCTGCACCGCCGCCGCCGCGAGTACAAGGCCGCCAACGCCTGATCCGGCTCGGTCGACCGACCCGCACCGCCGTCCGAGACCCTCGGACGGCGGTGCCGTCGTTCACGGCCGCCCCCGCGGCGACGCTCGTCCGTCAGGCATGTCTCCGGGCGTCCGTAGACTGGCCGCCGTGGGTCAACATCGCGGCAGTGGAGACGGCAGTGGCAGCGGCGGATTCCGGGGCGTCAGCAAAGGCCCGGTGATCGCCGTCGGCACGGTGCTCGTCCTCCTTCTCGCCGTGCTCGGCTGGTTCCAGTTGCGGGACAGGATCTCCGACCAGGGTGACCAGGCGGCCCGCACCTGCGTCGAGGGAGAGGCGAGCCTGAACGTCACCGCGGATCCCGACATCGCCGCGGTGGTCCGCGATCTCGCCGCCGGATACACCGACACCGCGCCGGTGGTCCGCGACCACTGCATCACCGTCACCGTCACGGACGAGCCGTCCCGGGTCACGGCCGACACGCTCGCCGCGAGCGCAGGCGGAGCATGGACTGGCCCGACTCCCGCACCGGCACTGTGGATTCCGCAGTCGAGCTGGTCGATCTCCACGTTGAACGCCCATCCCGGGATGATCGACGGGCAGCCGAAGCCGATCGCGTCCGCGGCGGTCGTCATCGCCGCGCCGACCGTGGTGGCGCAGGCGATGTCGCGCCCCCTCGTCGGATGGCAGGACCTGCCGCGCATGCAGTCCGATCCGGAGGCGTTGACGACGGCGGGACTGCCGCGCTGGGGCACACTCCAACTGGCGATGCCACCGGACTCCGAGCCGACGATGCTGGCCACCGAAGCCGTCGCAGCCGCGGTCGCCGGGGTAGGCGCGGGGCCGGTCACGGCCGAGCAGGCGTCGTCGCCTCCGGTCAGGTCGGCGGTGACCACCCTCGCCCGCGGCTCCGCGGCGATCCCCGATTCGCCGTCGACCACCGCGGACGCCCTGGCCGCCCTCGGCGCGCAGAAGGAGCCCCGCAGCGGTGCGCTGCACGCGGTCCCCGCCACCGAGCAGCAACTGGCCGCGGCGATCGCGGCGGGCGCGCAATTGCGTGAGGTCGTCCCCGCCGGCGCCACCCCGGTCGCCGACCACCCCGGTGCGGTCCTCGCGGCGGGCTGGACCGACGAGACCCAGCGCCGGGCCGCCGCCGACTTCGCCGACTTCCTCCGCCAACCCGAGCAGGTGGACGCGTTCGTCGCCGCCGGGTTCCGGGCCGGTGACCGTGCCCCGGCCTCGACACCGGAGGTCGCCTACGCGCCGATCCAGACCCCGCTGGTGCCTGCCGCCCCGGAGGTGTCCGCGGAACTGCGGCAGATGATCGCCGCGCCGACTCGGCCCGGCCGGACGACGCTGCTGCTCGACGTCTCGCGCTCGATGAGCAATGTCGAGGGGTCGGGCACCCGGCTGGCGAACACCGTCGCCGCGCTCACCGAGGCGGTCCGCGCCACCTCGGACGACGCGGAACTCGGCCTGTGGGTGTACTCGCGCGGCCTCGACGGGTCGAAGGCCTACAAGGTGCTCGTGACCACGGGACCGGTCGACGAGAGCGTCGGCGGTGTCCCGCGCAGGCAGGCGATCGCCGATGCTCTGGCGGCGGTGACGCCGGCCACCGCGACGTCCACGTACCCCTCGGTGCAGGCCGCCTACTCCAGCGCGGTGAGCAGCTATGCCGCGGACCGGCCGAACTCGGTGCTGCTGGTCACCGACGGACCCAACGACGACACCAGCATCAGCAGCAGCCAGTTCCTCCGGTCGATCGCAGGAACCGCAGACACGGCAGCACCCGTCCGCGTCGACGTCGTCACCATCGGCGAGAACTCCGACGCGACCACCCTCACCCAGCTGGCCGAACGGACCGGCGGGACGATGACGGCGGTGCCGAGTTCGGACGCACCGGAACTCGCGCAGGCATTCACGTCGATGATGCGCTGAGCAATGCTGCGGATCCTCCTGTTCGGTGTGCTCCTGGCGCTGCTCACCTGGTGGCTGTATCGGCGCCTGACCCGTCCGACCGCGCTGGGTGCCCACGGCCGACGCGCCGTCGCCACGGCCCTGGTCGTGCTCACGGCGCTGGCCGTTGTCGCGGCGGGCACCGGTGAGGTCGTCGATCCGACGTGGGCCAGGGTGCCTGCGTTCGCCGGTTGGGTGTGGCTGGCCGTGGTGCTGTACCTGACGCTCGGCCTCGCCGCGGTCGCGGTGGGCGCCGTTCTCGCACGACGGCTCCGGACGTCACGGGCCGACGACCCGCCCGCCGACCCGTCGCGGCGCCGCGTGCTGCAGGGCGCCACCGCCGCCGTGGTGGTCGGCTCGCTGGGCGCGGTTGGATACGGCGTCGCCGAGGCCGCCTCACCCCGCGCGGTCCAGGTCCGGATTCCGTTGCGCCGCCTGCCCGCCGAGTTCGCGGGCACCCGGATCGCGCTCGTGACGGACCTGCACGTCGGACCGGCACGCGGCGTCGAGTTCACCCGCCGCGTGGTCGACGCCGTCATGGCCCGGCAACCCGACCTGATCCTGCTCGGCGGCGACCTCGTCGACGGCACCGTCGCGAAGGTCGGCTCGGCGTTGACCCCGCTCGCGGATCTCCGTGCACCGCTGGGAGTCTTCGGGGTCAGCGGCAATCACGAGTTCTATGCCGGTGACGGTGGCCGCTGGCTCGACCTGTGGGACCGGCTCGGCATCCACACCCTGCGCAACTCACGCGTCGAGTTGCGACGCGGCGGAGCGGTGATCGACCTCGCCGGGGTGCACGACCACAGTTCACCCGCCCCGTTCGCGCCGGATCTGCCCGCCGCGTTGGCCGGCCGCGACCCGGAGCGCGCGGTCATCCTCCTCGCCCATCAGCCGAAGCAGGTGGAGCAGGCCGCCGAACTCGGCGTCGACCTGCAACTGTCCGGGCACACGCACGGCGGCCAGATGTGGCCGTTCCGCTATCTGGTGCCCCTGCAGCAACCATCGGTGACCGGACTCGACCGATTCGACGAGACCGTGCTCTACACCAGCCGCGGCGCGGGCGCGTGGGGGCCACCGGTACGGCTCGGGGCACCCCCGGAGATCACCTTCGCCGAACTGGTGCGAGGACCCGCGGGCGCAGGCTGAACACGCCCGGTGGACGTTCGGTGCACGAGCGGCACCGGGGCCCGTCCGGAACCGAATTCGGTTGTCCCGATTCGGGGCGTGGCACCCTCGGTTGATTGCTACCTTTCGAGAAAACCGGGAGGTGGACACCATGCAGACTTCAGACGCACCATTCGACCTCGTCGTGCGCGGCGGGCTCTGGTTCGACGGCACCGGCGCGCCCGGCGCGGTGCGCGACCTGGGCATCCGCGGCGGGCGGGTGGTCGAGGTCAGCTCCGCTCCGTTGCCCGCAGGTCCGGACACCGAGGTGGTCGAGGCCGCCGGCCAATGGGTGATGCCGGGATTCATCGACGTCCACACGCACTACGACGCCGAGGTGCTGGTGGCGCCCGGGCTGAACGAATCGGTCCGGCACGGCGTGACCACGGTGCTCGTGGGGAACTGCTCGCTGTCGACCGTGTACTCCGACCCGGTCGACATCGCCGACATGTTCAGCCGCGTCGAGGCGTTGCCCCGCGAACACGTTCTGCCCGCGCTCACCGACGGAAAGTGCTGGCGGACACCGCAGGAGTACATCGAGGCGATCGAGGCCCTACCGCTCGGCCCGAATGTCGCGTCCTTCCTGGGGCATTCGGACGTCCGCGCCCATGTGATGGGCCTGGGCCGGTCCACCGATCCCGGCCAGAAGCCGGACCGCGCCGAGATGCGGAAGATCGAGCGTGCCGTCGAGGACGCCATCGACGCCGGGTTCCTGGGGCTGTCCACGATGACGAATCCCTGGGACAAACTCGACGGCGACCGCTACCGGTCCCGATCACTGCCCTCCACCTACGCCCGGTGGAGCGAATTCCGGCGCCTGCACCGGGTGCTGCGTCGGCGGGGCGCCGTCCTGCAGACGATCCCGAACCTGAACACCAAGTACGACATCGTGTTCTTCGCGGCCGCAAGCACCGGGATCCGGCGCAAGCCGCTGAAGCTGTCGGTCCTCGCAGCCGCCGACCCGAAGGCCGAACCGTGGCTGTACCGCATCTTCGGTCCGATCGCGCGGCTGACGAACGGCCTCGGCAAGGGCGCGCTGCGCTGGCAGCACCTGCCGACACCGTTCCAGGTGTACTCGGACGGCATCGACCTCGTCGTGTTCGAGGAGTTCGGCTCCGGTCGGGCCGCCCTGCATCTGAAGGAGGAGATGGGGCGTAACGACCTGCTGCGCGACGAGTCGTACCGGCGGTGGTTCCGCCGTGACTTCGAGAAGAAGTTCTCGTCCCGTATCTGGCACCGCGACTTCGACGACGCCCACATCACCGAGTGCCCGGACGACACTCTCGTCGGCAAGACGTTCGGGCAGGTGGCGCGCGAGCGGAACCTGCATCCGGTGGACACCTTCCTCGATCTCGTCGTCGAGTACGGCACCGCGATCCGGTGGACCACCGTGATCACCAACCACCGACCGGAGATCCTCAACCATCTGATCCGTCAGCCGGGAGTCACCCTCGGCTTCTCCGATGCGGGCGCGCACCTGCGCAACATGGCGTTCTACAACTACGGCATCCGGTTCCTGCGCCGCATCCACGAGTTCGCGGGCCGCGGCGAACCCGTGATCCCCACCGAGACCGCGGTGTACAAACTGACCGGCGAGATCGGGGACTTCTACGGCCTCGACGCGGGACGGCTCCGCAAGGGCGACCGCGCGGACCTGGTCGTGATCGACCCGGCCGGCCTCGACGAGGAAAGCGAACGCTATGCGGAAGCACCGATGGCGGAGTTCGGTGGTCTGCGCCGCATGGTCAACCGCAACGACCGGGCGGTCACGGTCACCGCGGTCGGCGGCAGGGTCGTCTACCGCGCCGGCGAATTCACGCCGGGGTACGGGCGGACCGCGGCCACCGGACGTTTCCTCCGCGGCGGCGAGGCCCACGGCACCGTCCGGGAGGCTCCGTCGCCCGTCAGAGGCACCAGCTGATGTCGGCGGACCCGGGTAGCGGCACGACGAAGCAGATGTTCAGCGAGCCGTTGCCGAGCTCGCGCCGCTCGACGGCCGACGCCGACGGCGCCACCACTGCGCCGAGCGTGAGAACGGCCGCGGTGACGGCGAGGGCACGTGCGATCTTGGCAGGCATTTTCCCGACCTCCGTTGATGGGGTGAGGCGGGGACGGCGCCCCGCCGGGAGACGCGAGATCATCGTCCTCCCGGCGGGACGCCGCGCACAACGACCGTGAGCAACGCTCACGGCCGGGCGATCAGTTGCTGAACGCCTCGATCGGCGGGCACGAGCACACCAGGTTGCGGTCGCCGTGCGCCCCGTCGATACGGCGGACCGGCGGCCAGATCTTGTCGGCGGTCCCGGCCGGGAACACCGCCAGTTCCCGCGAGTACGGGTGGGTCCACTCGCCGACCAGGCAGGCCGCGGTGTGCGGGGCGCCGCGCAGCGGGTTGTCGTCCACCGGCCACTCCCCCGACCCGACGCGGTCGATCTCGCGGCGGATGGCGACCATCGCGTCGCAGAACCGGTCGATCTCGGCGAGGTTCTCCGACTCGGTCGGCTCGATCATCAGCGTTCCCGCGACCGGGAAGCTCATCGTCGGCGCGTGGAAACCGTAGTCCGCCAACCGCTTCGCGACGTCGTCGACGGTCACACCGGTGTCCTTGGTGATCTGCCGGAGGTCGATGATGCACTCGTGGGCGACCATGCCGTTCTCGCCGGTGTAGAGCACCGGGAAGTGCTCGTCGAGCCGGCGGGCGATGTAGTTCGCGGACGCGATCGCGGTCAACGACGCCTCACGCAGCCCCGTGGCCCCCATCATCCGGATGTACGCCCAGGTGATCGGGAGGATCGACGCGCTGCCGTACGGCGCCGCGGAGACGGTGGGGCCGTCGCCGAGTTCCGGGGCGAGCGGGTGACCGGGCAGGAACGGCGCCAGGTGGGAGCGGACCGCGACCGGCCCGACTCCGGGACCGCCACCGCCGTGCGGGATGCAGAACGTCTTGTGCAGGTTCAGGTGGCTGACGTCGCCACCGAACCGGCCCGGCCGAGCCAGGCCGACGAGCGCGTTCAGGTTCGCGCCGTCCACGTACACCTGGCCCCCGGCGTCGTGCACGGCGGCACAGATCTCGGCGATCTCCTGCTCGTACACGCCGTGCGTGGACGGGTAGGTGATCATGATCGCGGCGAGGCGGTCGGCGTGGTCGGCGATCTTGGCGCGCAGGTCGTCGAGATCGACGTCGCCGTTCGGGCGGCAGGCGACGACCTCGACGCGCATACCGGCCATCACGGCCGACGCGGCGTTGGTGCCGTGCGCGCTCGACGGGATCAGGCAGGTGTCGCGATGGTCGTCGCCGCGCGAGAGGTGGTAGTTGCGGATCGCGAGCAGGCCCGCGTACTCGCCCTGGCTGCCCGCGTTCGGCTGCAGGCTCACCCGGTCGTAGCCGGTGATCGACGACAACCACGACTCGAGGTCCGCGACGATCTGCCGGATGCCGGGGGTGTCGTCGGCGGGCGCGAACGGGTGCAGACCGTTGAATTGCGGCCAGGTGATGGCCTCCATCTCGGCGGCCGCGTTGAGCTTCATGGTGCACGAGCCGAGCGGGATCATGCTGCGGTCGAGGGCAATGTCCTTGTCGGAGAGCTTGCGCAGGTAGCGCATCATCGCGGTCTCGGTGCGGTGGCTGGTGAACGCCGGGTGGGTGAGGAACTCCGTGGTCCGGGCCAACGGGGCGGGCAACGATTCCGGTGCGTCCGCGGTGAGGTCACCCGCGACCCCGAACGCGGCGAGGACCGACTGCAGGTGCGCGGTCGTGGTCGCTTCGTCGCACGCGACGGCGACGTGGTCGGCGTCGACGAGGCGCAGGTTCACGTTCCAGCCCTTGGCCGTCGAGACGACGTCGGCGGCGCGACCGGGAACGCGGGCGAGGACGGTGTCGAAGAACGCCTCGTGCACGACCTCGACACCACCGGCACGCAGACCGGCCGCCAGGCTGCCGGCGGCGGCGTTGACGCGCCGCGCGATCGCGGTCAGCCCCTCGGCGCCGTGGTAGCTCGCGTACATCGCGGCGACGACGGCGAGCAGCACCTGCGCGGTGCAGATGTTGGAGGTGGCCTTCTCGCGGCGGATGTGCTGCTCGCGGGTCTGCAGTGCCAGCCGGTACGCCTTGTCGCCGTCCGCGTCGACGGACACGCCGACCAGCCGGCCGGGCAGCTGCCGGGCGTGCTTGGAGTGCACGGCGAGGTAGCCGGCGTGTGGGCCACCGAAGCCCATCGGGACACCGAAGCGCTGGGTGGTGCCGAAGCAGGCGTCCGCGCCCATCTCCCCGGGCGGGGTGAGCAGCGTCAGCGCGAGCAGGTCGGCGCCGACCGCGACGAGCGCGCCGCGCTCGTGCGCGGCGGCGATGAGGGACGAGTGGTCGACGACCCGGCCGGACGCGCCGGGCAGCTGCGCGAGCACGCCGAAGAACTCGCCGTCGGGCAGGCCCTGGGTGAGATCTGCCTCGACGAGTTCGATACCGAGCGGGGTGGCCCGGGTCTCGAGGACGGCCCGGGTCTGCGGGAACAGGTCCGTGTCGATCACGAACCGCGCGGACTTCGACCTGCCCGCGCGCCGCAGCAGCGTCATCGCCTCGGCCGCGGCGGTGGCCTCGTCGAGCATCGACGAGTTCGCCACCTCCATCCCGGTCAGGTCGGAGACCATCGTCTGGAAGTTCAGCAGCGCCTCGAGGCGGCCCTGGCTGATCTCCGGCTGGTAGGGCGTGTACGCGGTGTACCAGGCGGGATTTTCGATCAGGTTCCGCACCAGCACCGGCGGGGTGAGGGTGTCGTGGTAGCCCAGACCGATCATCGACGTTGCGACGGTGTTGCGCTGCGCGAGCGCGGTCAGCTCGGCGAGCACCTCGTGCTCAGACACCGGTGAGGGCAGCGCGTCGAGGCCGGTGCTCACCCCGTCGGTGACCGCGTCGAGAATGCTGGCGGGGACCGCCTTACCCGCGAGGGCGTCGAGGTCGTCGACACCGATCACGTGCAGGATCCGGCCGAGTTCGGCGTCGTCCGGTCCGATGTGACGCGCCGCGAACGCGGCACTGTCAAAGGCGCTGGTCTGGTCGTGCAAGGCAACTCCCGCGGTGAAGGATCAGAGGGCACACCGTTCGGTGCGTTCCTCCCCCTCTGTCGCCTGCTCGTCAGAGCGCCTGAGAGATTCGGGTCGGCGGGGTGACCGTCCCTTTCCCCGTGGGCGGGTGGGTGCTCCCACCGCTTTCCAGAGGCGCCGGTGCCCGCACGGTCCCTGTTGCCTGAGAGATTGACGGGGAGGTGCTGCTCCTTCGGCGTCCGGACAGGTGCTCCGGAACTCTCCCGTACGGCGACGACGCACCCTGAATTCTAGGCGACGTTCGCCGAAACGCCGATGCCGCGGCGCCGCAGTGTGGCGAGCGCCACGCACGCCGGAAGCCCCCGGAAACCCCGGGGGCCCACCTGCGGGTCAGCCGATCTTGCGGCTGCCCCGGGTGCGGCGACGGGACGCGAGTTCGTCCTCCGGGCTCTGCTCGCTCTCGCCGCCGTCGGCACGCTCGGCCGGGAAGTCGGCGATGGTGCCGGTCAGCTCCCGCATCGCGCCGCTGACGGCGATGCCGAACACACCCTGACCGCCCTGCAGCAGGTCCACGACCTCCTCCGGTGAGGTGCACTCGTAGACGGTCGTGCCGTCCGAGAAGAGGGTGATCTTCGCGAGGTCCGCGACACCGCGCTTGCGCAGGTGATCGACCGCGACCCGGATGTTCTGCAACGAGATGCCGGTGTCGAGCAGGCGCTTGACGATCTTGAGGACCAGGATGTCCTTGAACGAGTACAAACGCTGACTTCCCGAACCGGCCGCGCCGCGGATCGAGGGCACCACCAGCGAGGTGCGGGCCCAGTAGTCGAGCTGCCGGTACGTGATGCCGGCAATCTGGCACGCGATCGGGACGCGGTAGCCGACCAGCTCGTCGGGGACGGAGTCGTCGGGGAACAGTCCCGGCTGCACGTCGTCGACCTCGACGGCCGGCGCCTGGGCATCGACGCGCTGACGATCATTCGCGTCCTGCGGCTGATCTACCACTGACTGCTCCCTCTCACACGCAAATCCAAACCGTGGATTCATCGAAAAGCGTACGCCCACGTTGCTCAGTGGGCGTCCCGATGAATCACATGGTGCGTATTCATGACGGCCAGACGGTATGGGCCGACGGTCACACGGTCAACGCAACACGCCCAAAGCGATCCAAGCTTAGCTTGAAAATAGCTGGATTTGTGCAGGTGAGATGCTATCGATACCTGTGTCGAGACCTATCCGTCGGTGGCCTTGAAGTCGTCCGGGGAGACCGACTCGAGGAACTCCTTGAACTTCTCGACCTCGTCCTCGCGTTCGTCCGGCATCACCAGACCCGCCTCGGCGAGGACCGATTCCTCCGCGTAGATCGGCACCCCGGCCCGCAGTGCGATGGCCACCGAATCGGACGGCCGCGCCGAAACCGTGATGTTCCGGTCGAACACCAGGTCCGCGTAGAAGGTGCCCTCCTGCAGGTCCACGATCCGCACCTCGAGCAACCGGTGACCGAGCGCACCGATCAGGGTCGTGATGAGGTCGTGGGTCAGGGGCCGAGCCGGCTCGACACCCTGCTGTTCGAGGACGATCGCGGTCGCCTCGGTCTGACCGATCCAGATCGGCAGGTACCGGTCGCCGTCCGCCTCGCGGAGCAACAGCACGGGCGAGTTCTGCGGCTGCTCGACGCGGATTCCGATCACACGCATCTCACTCATCGCGCTCGCCTTCCGTGAAATCTGTTGCTTCGACCGATTCTATGCCGATGCGACGCACCGCGCCGATACCGATTCGGCGAGCCGCACCGCGCCGACGATCAGCGATCCAGTGCGCCTCGGACGGCGGACTTCACCAGGCAGGTGTGCAGGGTCAGCGACAGTGCGGCGAGCTCGCGGACCATCTCCTCGGCCCGGTCCCGCGCACCCGCGTCGCGCCCCTTCGCGACCGGCCCGGCGATCTGCGCGACGAGCCCCGCCTCTCGGTCGGCGGCGAGCTTGAACGCCCGCAGATGCCGCACCTCGAGGCCGAACCCCGACATCGCCTTCGCGGTGCGGGCGAGGGTGACCGCGTCCTCGTCGAAGAACCCCGCCGACCCGGGCACGATCAATCCGGCCCGGATCAGCTCGGTGAGGAAACCCTCGTCGACGCCGGACCTGGCCAGCAGGTCGGTCCGGCTGATCCGGACCTCCCGGTCGGGTCGGAACTCCTCGGGCGAGACCTCGCCGGGGGCCACCGCCAGCACCCGCGGACGCCGCGGCGCGGCGTCCGGGGCGCCGACGACGGCGACACCGCTGTCGATGGCCTCGAGCTGTTCCTTGATCACCTTGAGCGGCAGGTACTGGTCACGCTGCGCGGTGAGTACGTAACGCAACCGCTCGCAGTCGGCGATCGAGAACCGCCGGTATCCCGACGGTGTGCGTTCCGGACTGATCAGGCCCTCCGCCTCCAGGAAGCGGATCTTCGAGATCGTGACGTCCGGGAACTCGGGGCGGAGCCGATCGAGGACGGAGCCGATCGACATCCCGCCCGCACCCTGGCTCCGCTGCCCGACCGCGGTCATCAGCTACCCGCACCCGCAGGCGAGTCACCGGCCGCGCCGCGAGGACCGGTCAGGAAGACCAGGCGGAACTTGCCGATCTGCACCTCGTCGCCGTTGGCCAGCGTCGCCGAGTCCACCGGCTCGCGGTTGACGTAGGTGCCGTTGAGGCTGCCGACGTCGACGACCTGGAACTCGTGCTGCTCGCGGCGGAACTCGGCGTGCCTGCGGGAGACGGTGACGTCGTCGAGGAAGATGTCACTGTCCGGGTGCCGTCCCGCCGACGTGGTCGGGTGGTCCAGCAGGAACCGCGATCCGGCGTTCGGCCCGCGCTTGACGACCAGCAGGGCGGAGCCGGCGGGCAGACCCTCGACACCGGAGACGGCCTGCTCGGTCGGCGCGGCCGTGGCGCCGTCCAGTTCGCTGAGGAAATCCGCTCGGAAAACCGACGTGGTCTCCGCGGGCGTCTCCCCGTAGACCGCGTCGCTGTCGTTGTCGCTCACCGTTTCTCCTCCTCAGTCCGATCGATTCGGGACTCCCCGAACAAATCTGTAGACACAATCACAACCGATCCGGATCTGCGCCCCGACACGGCGAATGCCCTTCCCCACGACCGTACCCTGCTGATGCCGGTCCGCGTAGGCGCTCTCGCCATGGGGCGCGTCGGGGTTAACCCCCGGCTACCTCCTGGTATGCGGCCGCGTCGAGCATCCCGGCCAGCGCAGCGTCCAGAGCCGCCTCGTCGGCGACCTCGAGATCGACCAGCCAGCCGTCACCGTACGGCGCAGAGTTGACCAGCTCCGGGCTGGCCTCCAGGTTCTCGTTCGCCGCAACAACTTTCGCGGTCAGGGGCGCGTAGATGTCGGACACGCTCTTGGTCGACTCGACCTCGCCGAAGGAATCTCCGGCCGCCACCTCTTCGTCGACGGCGGGCAGTTGCACGAAGACGACGTCCCCGAGCTGGGACTGCGCGAAATCGGTGATGCCGACCCGTACGGTGGTCGATCCCGTCCGCTGCACCCATTCGTGCTCGGCCGTGTAACGCAGTTCGGCCGGGATGTTGGTGTCGCTCACCGTGTGGTCCTTTCGACGAGTGTCCGACGCCGTACAGAAGATCTGTGCGACAGCGGAACTTCAGTTTCCGGGCTGAGCGTATTGGCGAGGTTTCGCCTCTCGCAAGGCGGCGATCGTGACCTGCCCCGATTGTTCGACCGACACCCGGCCACCGCTGCGCGCGACGGTGTCCACGACACCACCCGGGATGTTCAGTGCGGCAGCGAGGGTCGGCGGGTCGCCGATCGCGGTGACGACGTACGGCGCGGCCAGCGCAGTGCCGTCGAGCTGCAGGTTCCCGGCCGTACCACTGACCCAGGAGTTGACGCCGACCCGGATCGGCGCGCCCTCGGCGCCCCGCACCTCGATCGCCTCGGCCCCCGCCGCCCGCAGCTCCTGAACCATGTCCAACATCACTTCCGAACCCACCCCGGAGGCGGGGTCGGTGACGGTCAGGACCACCCCGGGTCCGGTCGCCGCCGCCGCGCCGACCTGAATCGACAGGGCGGTCAGCCGGGCGTTCGCCTCCGCCAACGCGGCGTCGGAGCCGCCACCGCTGCGCTGCAGTGTCGAAAGGGTCTCCTGCAGCGAGGTGATCTCCTGCCGCAGCGCGGCCTCGCGCTGATTCAGGTTGTCGAGGATCACCAGCAGGTCCGCGGGGCGCGCCGAGTCCAGGGTGTCCCCCGACCCGGTGTCGCGGACCTGGGTGGCGATCGCGATGCCGAGCGCCGCCATCAGCAGCAGCGCCAGGAGTCCGAACACCACCTTCGATCGCCGCGCCGCGGCCGGTGTCGCGGTGTGCCACTCGTGCCTGCCCTCGGTCGCCACCTCAGTCCTCACCTCTCACGTCGACCCTCACGCCCCGAAGAGCCTGCGGCGCAAGGCCGCCGCGTTGCCGAAGATCCGGATGCCGAGCACAACGACGATCGCGGTCGAGAGCTGCGTTCCGACTCCGAGCTGATCACCGAGCCAGACGATCAGCGCCGCCACCAGCACGTTGAACACGAACGAGACGACGAACACCTTCGCGTCGAAGATCTCGTCGAGATACGCACGCAGACCACCGAACACGGCGTCCAGCGCCGCGACCACGGCGATCGGCAGGTACGGCTGGATCGCGTCCGGAACCTGCGGCCGGAACACGACGCCGGCCACGATGCCCACGATCAGTGCGAGCACCCCGTAGATCGCATAGCCGTTCTTGGCCACCTGCAGAGGTTTGACCGACTTCACTGACCCCTCACCTCTCGTGCACTGCGAATCTCCCTGGCCGTCGCGGCCGGGAGGCTGATCTCGTCGTCCTCGGCGACGTCGAATCCGGCACCGTACAGCTGCGCCACCCCGGACATCCGGAGGTAGGCGTCACTGACGACGAACCCGGTCTGCAACCTGGCCGGCGATCCGATCGCCGACACCACGTACGGCGACGGCACCGGCTGGTTGTCGACGAGCATCGCCCCGCCGGCCTGCCGGATCGTCACCCCGGGCCCGACCCGCACGTTCCCGACCGCGACCGCCTCGGCGCCGGCGCCCCACAGCCCGTTCACCACCGCCTGCAGGTCACGGTCGATGATCACCGGCTTCGCGCCTCCACCGGGACGGGAGCGGTCCGACAGGTCCGGCCGGGCGGCCGGGTCGGTCAGGGTGACGGTGATCCCGGGCCCGTGCACCGGGCCGAGCGCCGCGTCCTGTTCGAGGGCGGCGATCCGGCCCAGGACGGCGGCGCCCTGCGCGTCCCCGGCGAGCGCCTGGGTGCGCGCGGCGTCGGTGCGCGCGGTCAGGTCGTCCCGGGTGTTGGTGAGGTCGGTGCCGCGCGTTTCCGCCGCATCGACCTGAGTGAGGATGTCGCGGCGCACCTGCTCGGTGCCGGGGGCCCGGTCGGCCGCCTCGGCGAAGGCGATTCCGAAGATCAGGCCGAGAACCAGTGCGCCGCCCGCGCACCACACCCCGGCCCGCAGCGGCCGGTGCAGTGAGTGGCCGCGGGCGCGGTCCTCGGCGGCCGCGGCGTAGCCGGGGTCGAGCCCCTCCGCGAGCAGAGCCGTCAGCAGGGACGGCGTCGGATTGCGGCGCACCTGCGAGACCTCGGGCGTCACCGGAACGCCGCTGTCGTTCATGGTGATTCGACTCCCCGCCCGGCGCCGGCCACGACCGGCGTCACCTCACGGGCGACATTCCGGGCCGCCAGCAGGTACAGCAGCCCCGTCCACACGTAAAGTCCCGTCCCCCACGCGAGCAGCGCGTACCCCCAGGCGTGCGCGAAGGGCGCGACGGCCCAGTCGCCCTGGGCGGCGAGCACGAGCGGCAGTGCGATCATCAGCGCGAACGTCGCGGCCTTGCCCAGGTACAGCACCGATGGCGGCGGCAGGCCGCGGCGGCGATAGATCTGCAGCGTCGCGGCGAGCACGAGGTCGCGCCCGATGAGCAGCGCCGTCACCCACCACGGGATCATCCCGCGGATCGAGAAGGCCAGCAGGGTGGTGACCACGTACAGCCGGTCGACCAGCGGGTCGAGCAGCGCGCCGAGCTTCGAGGTCTGGTTCAGCAGCCTCGCCAGCTTGCCGTCGGCCCAGTCCGTGAAACCGCTGAGGATCAGGATCGCCAACGCCCAACCGTCCGCGTGCGGCACGAGCAACAGGTAGGCGAACAGCGGCACGCCGATCAACCGCACCACACTGAGCAGGTTCGGCACGGTCAGCACCCGGTCGGTCACGACCGGCTCGGCCGCCGCATCCGCCTGCCCGCGTGGCAGGTCTCCGCTGTCCATGTCACTCCCACAGTCACTCGCCGCTTCGCCGACGTCCCGATTCCCCCGGGGCTGGTTCACCGGGGACTGGTTCACGGGGCCGGGACGATCCGCTAAAGACTGTCACACGGGCGGGCGGGGTGCCGGGATGCGGGCCACCCCGTCGGCGGTGAGGCTGCCCAGATACAGCGACCCGCCCGACTCCCGCACACCGGTCACCGGCGAATAGCCGCCCTCGGGGCCGCGCAGGTTGTGCCGGATGCTCCCGCGGGCGTCGAGGCCGAGGACCCACGCTCGCCGCTCGGGATCCGGCTGCACCCGGTCCGGCAGGTTCGCTGCGAGGATCCGCAACGCGGGGTAGGGCGCCATCAGGTCGAGCAGGCGCATCCGGGGACTGTAGAGCGCCACCCAGAAGATGCCCGCGTCGGTCTGGGAGGTCACGTTGTCGGGCAGGCCGGGCAGGTTCTCGACCCAGGTCGACACCCGCCCCGCCGAGGGGCCGGTCAGGTCGACCCGACGGATCGCGTAGCCCCCGGTCTCGGCGACCAGGACGTACGACTCGTCGGCGGCGAGACCCACCCCGTTCGCGAACTGCAGGCCGTCGGCGAGCAGGTCCGTGTCGCCGGTGGCCGGGTCGAAGCGGATCAGCCGGCCGGTGCCGCGATGTTCGAGGACGTCGAGCCGGTGTTCGGGGATGGTGAACTTCGCGGACGAATCGGTGAAGTAGACCACGCCGTCCCGTCCGACGGCGGAGTTGTTGCACGCGATCAGCGGTTTGCCGACCGCGCGGTCCGTCAGTGTCTCGACCCGGCCCCGGTCGTCGACCCGCAGGACGCCACGCTCGGCGTCGCACACCAGGTACCGACCGTCCGCGAGGATCTCGATGCCCAGCGGGCGGCCGCCGGTGTCGGCGACCCGTGCGACGCGGCCGGGGCCGTCGTAGCGCCAGACGGCGCCGTCGACGGTGCCCGTGACGAGCCTGCCCTCGTGATCGACGGCCACGTCCTCCGGCCCCGCCGTGCCGGGTGTCGGCCACCGCTCGAGGTCGTCGAATTCCGGTGCCGGATCGGGGATCTCACGGGGCGGCCTCGGCGCCCGCCACGCGACGGGGTCGACGCCGGTTCGGTCGAGTCGGGCAAGGACGTCGCGTGCGAATCCCATGCACCCACGGTAATCGGGTCAGCGCGCCGCGAAGTCGGGTTGCGCATATCCGGCCACCCGGGTGTCACGGCCGTGGATGGCGACCTCCCGGAACTGGTGGATGATCGCGGCGGTCGGGGCGTGCATGGCGCCGCCGCGGAACGGCCAGCGCAGCATGGGCAGGGCGTCGGCCGGTGCGTCCGGCACCGGTTCCAGCAGCGGGTCGACGTCGACCTCGGCCATCGTCACCTCGAACACCGACGCGACCTCGTCCGGGTTCGGGGTGATCGGGCCGGGGAGCCCACCGACCCACACCACGACGGGGGTGATGACGTATCCGGACCGCGTCACGTAGTCGTCGAGGAGGCCGAGAACGCTCTCGGCGGGCGCCTGGACACCCAGTTCCTCGGCGAGTTCCCTGACCGCGGCCTGCTGCGGCGACTCCCCCGGATCGACCCCGCCGCCCGGAAGCGCGAACTGGCCTGCGTGCGCCCGCATCTTCGGGGGCCTCCGGGTGAGCAGCAGTCGCGCGCCTGCGCTGTCGGTGATCACGGCCAGCGCGACGGCGGCCCGTCGTCCACCGGTGTCCGGAGCGGCGATCCGGTCGAACGCCGCGACCCGGGCGGCACACCCCTCTCGGGTCAGGGCGGGCCCGTCGCCCGCCGTTCGTCCGTCGCCCTGTGGGATGCTCGCGTCCATCAGCCGACGGTAACCCCGAGACGGTGACATCCGCTCACCCGGCGCGCGTGTCATCGCGCCGCGAAGTCCGGCTGGGTGAACGCGGCGACCCTGGTGTCGCGACCGTGCAGGGCGACCTCCCGGAACTGGTGGATGATCGCCGCGGTCGGCGCGAAGAGTTGCTCGCCGCGGAACGGCCACCGGAACAGCGCCTCGGTCTCACCGGGCAGCGGTCGCCGCACCGGCTCGGTGTCCAGTTCGGCCTCGGTCACCTCGAACACCATCGCCACCTCGTCCGGGTTGGGCCGCAGCGGCGCGGTGAGCGCGCCGACCCACACCACGACGGGGGTCATCACGTACCCGGACCTGGTGACGAAGTCGTCGAGGACACCGAGCACCGCGTCCTCGCCCACCGCCACCCCGAGTTCCTCTTCGAGTTCGCGCAGCGCCGCCTGCTCGGGCGTCTCGCCGGGATCGATGCCGCCGCCGGGCAGCGCGAACTGTCCAGGGTGAGCGCGCATCCTGCTCGGCCGCAGTGTCAGCAGCAGGACCGGGCCGTCCGCGCGGTCGACGACCGCGAGGGCGACCGCGGCACGGCGGTCACCGGTGTCGGGCGCGGTACGGACCTCGAACCGCTGCAGCGCGTTCGCGCACCGGTCCCTGGTCAGCCCTGGCCGGGTGTCGTCCACTGCCGATCTCGCCGCGTTCGCCGTCATCGGTCGACAGTAGCCGGGCGGGACGCTTCGTCCGCCCGTTCCGCGGGCCGGGCAACGGGGGTACGTTGACTGTGCATCGCTCGTCGCCTCACGGAACCGAGATCGCAATGAAATCGGTTGCGGCGTTCGTCGCCGCCCTCGTCCTCGCCGGGATGCCCCTCGCCCGGGCCGACACCCCGTCGCCGCCCGCGGTGTACGTGGCGCTCGGCGACTCGTTCTCGGCCGGTCCCGGCATCGCGCCGAATCTCGCGGTGACCGGCTGTCTGCAGTCCGCGGTGAACTATCCGCACCTCGTCGCCGCGGCATTGCACGCCGCCGCGTTCCGGGACGTCACGTGCAGCGGGGCCACCACCGGCGACCTCTGGCAGAGCCAGTCCCCTTCGCGCCCGGCACAATTCGATGCACTCACCCCGGACACCACCCTCGTCACGGTCGGCGTCGGAGCCAATGACGTCGGCCTGGTGCCGCTCGCGGTGGGATGCCTGAATTTCGGGCCGCCGCCGTACGGCCGGTCGTGCGCGGCCGCGCGCACCCCCGACGGCGCCGACAGCCACGCGGAGCGAGCCGACCGGCTCGCCGCGACGTATGCGGCCGTGATCGGCGAGATCCGGAGCCGAGCCCCGCGGGCGCGGGTCCTGCTGGTCGGATACCCCACCGCGATCCGGCCGGGCGGCTGCCCGGGGATCCAGCCGGTGTGGCCGGTCGACGCCGACTACCTCGAGTCGCTGATCGTCCGGCTGAACGCGGCGATGGCGACCGGCGCCACGAACGCCACGTTCGTCGATCTCTTCCCGTCCACTCGCGGCCACGACGTGTGCGCGCCACCGCAGCAGCGCTGGATCGAGGGCGCGGTCCCGACCTCGGTCGCGGCGCCGATTCCGCTGCACCCGAACGCCGCCGGTCACGAAAATGCGGCGGCGCAGGTGCTCACGGCCGCGGCCCGCTGACGAACGGTCGCTCAGGCGAGGGCGTCGACGTACGCGCCCTGCCACACCGTGTCGAACGGGGTGCGCGCCGAGACCCGGCCTGTGATTCCGGCGGTGACGAATTCCTTGGCGAACTCGACCGCGGACGCCACCTCGACACCCTTGGCGAGTTCGGCGGTGATCGCGGCGGCGAGCGTGCACCCGGCCCCGGAGACCCGCTCCTGCCCGACCTTGGGGGCCCGCAGGACGGTCACCTCGGTGCCGTCGAAGAGCACGTCGACGGCGTCGTCGCCGGCCAGCTCGACGCCGCCCTTGGCGATCACGTAGCGCGGTCCGAGGTCGTGGATGCGGCGCGCCGCCTCGATGAGTTCGTCGACGGAGCCGATGGCGTCCATACCCGCAAGCGTGCGGGCCTCGAACAGGTTGGGTGTGACGACGGTGGCCAGCGGCAGAATCTGCTCACGCAGTGCAGTGTCGGTGTCGAGGGCTGCACCGGGCTCCTGACCCTTGCAGATCAGGACCGGGTCGAGCACGACGTGCCGCCAGGACTGCCGACGTAAACCGTCCGCGACGACCTCGATGGTGGCCGGGGTGCCGAGCATGCCGATCTTGACGACGTCGAGGTCGTGCGCGGCGGTCGCGGCCTCGATCTGGTCGGCGATGACCTCCGGTGCGATCGGAACGAACCGGTGCGCCCACCCCGCCTTCGGATCGAAGGACACGATGCAGGTGATGGTGCCGACCCCGTAGACACCGAGTTCCTGGAAGGTCTTCAGGTCGACCTGGAGACCCGCTCCGCCGGTGGCTTCCGAACCGGCGATGACATAGGCGAGGTCGACCACGAATGCTCCTTCGAGAACGAGTACGGCTGCGACTGGAGACAACCCGGGGGTCGCAGCGTTCGAGGATAGTCGCGCTCCGTTCTCCCGCAGGCGGGAGGTCCGGCGGCCGCACTCGACATCCCGCTATCGTAAGTATTACCGTATGTCCAACTACAACGATGTCGATCGGGAGGCGTGCGCGTGAAGGTTCCGTTCACCTGGAAGGTCACGGGATGGTTCGTGATCGGGTGGTCCGCCGAGTTCCCCACCGGCGAATCACGGGCTCTGCACTACTTCGGCGAGGACCTGGTCGCCTATCGGGACGAGGCAGGCGATCTGCATGTGATGACGGCCCACTGCAAACACCTGGGTGCTCATCTCGGCCACGGCGGCAAGGTCGTCGGCGACTGCATCGAGTGCCCGTTCCACGGATGGCGCTGGGGCCCGGACGGCTCGAACAAGTACATCCCCTACCAGCCGGACCGCCCCAATCGCACGCAGAAACTGCGCGTGTACCCGGTCGAGGAGCAGCACGGTGTGGTGTTCATGTGGTATCAGCCCCAGGGTGGAGCGCCGCAGTGGAAACTCCCCGACATCTTCACCAAGTTCCCGGAGTTCGAGAGCGGCCCGGACTCGTACTACCGGCCGTTCCCCGAGTTCTCCCGGCGCGCCGAACGGGAGCCGGTGCACCCGCAGGTCGTCGCGGAGAACGGCCCGGACAGTTCGCACTTCCGCTACGTGCACGGCGCGTCGGTGACCCCGGTGTGCCTGGACTGGGCAGCGGTCGACAACGAGTGGCGCTTCCTGACCGGGTGGCCGGATGCCCGCAGTGACGATCCCGACACGATGGCGTTGCGCATTCACAGCCACTTCTCCGGGCTGGGATTCGCGATGAGCGTCTTCGAGGGCGCCCAGAACCACCGGCTCATCTTCGCGTGCACACCCGTCGACGACGAGGTGTCCGATCTCTTCTACTCGATCTGGTGGCCACGCGTTCCCGGCGACGTCTCCGACGTTCCCCCCGAGGAGGTGCGCGCCGAGGTGGAGCGGCGGTTCCTGGTCACCGTGTTCGAGGACCTCGACATCTGGCGGTACCAGGTCTACGTGGAGAAGCCGCCACTGGCCGCCGTTGACGCCAAGCCCTATCGGGCCATGCGGGAGTGGGCCAAGCAGTTCTACGAGGTGGAACCCGAGCCCGCCGTGGCGAGCGCCCCGTGAGCCCGGCGCGCCCGGGCGTGACGGATCTGGTCACACCGGGCCACACCGCACTGGTCACGCAGGAGTGCCAGTGCGCGGTGGTCGGCCCGGACGCCGGCCTGCCCGCCCTCGCGGTGGAGGCCCGCCGGGAGGCCCTGCCGAACATCGCCCGCCTGCTGCCCGCGGCACGGGCCGCGGGCGTGCAGGTGGTGCACTGTCTGGTGCAGCGCCGGGCCGACGGCCGCGGTTCCAACACCAACGCGGCCCTTTTCGACATCGGGCGGGCGGGGGTCGACATCGAGCCGGGCGGCGCGGGAGCGTCGCTGCTCCCCGAGTTCGGCCCCGATCCGAGCGATCTCGTGCTCACCAGGACGCACGGTCTCGGCCCGATGGGCGGGACCGATCTCGACGCGGTCCTGCGCAACCTCGGGGTGTCGACGATCGTGGCGGTGGGGGTGTCCCTCAACGTCGCGATCCCGAACCTGGTGATGGACGCGGTGAATGCCGCCTATCGGGTCGTGGTGCCTCGTGACGCGGTCGCGGGTGTTCCGGCCGACTACGGGCACGCGGTTCTCGACAACACCCTGGCGGTGCTCGCGACACTCACGACGACCGACGATCTGGTGCGCACCTGGCGGGGCGGTTCCTGACCGGTGCGGCGGCGCGCCACGCGAGCGCCGAGACATCGCCGCGGATGCACCCGGCGGCCGGGGCATCCGCGGCGGCGCTCGTCAGTCGCTCGCCGGCAGCGCCTTCGCCGCCTTCAACTGCATCGGCGTCTCACCGACCGTGAGCGTGCCGTCACCCGGCTTCGTCACCAGGACCTCCGCCCCGGACTCGTCGACGTAGCGCTTGCCGAGGGCGTTGCCGGCGCGCAGGTGCTCGTCGATCGTCGCGCCGGCCGTCTTCGCCTCGCCGACCGCGACCATCGGGCTCCCACCGCACCGCAGGTCGTCGAACCGGTCCGTCGACCTGATCACGATCACCTGGGTGTCACAGACCTGGCTCTCGAATCGGGTACCGCTCTTGATCATCTCTCGCCTCCTGTGGTCATCTCTCGTGGTTCCGGGATGTGGTGCTTCCGCGGGCTCAGACCGGGGTCACGTCCGGCTCGGCCGAGCGCAACTCGTCGACCAGGGCACGGCGCAACACCTTTCCGGTGTCGGTGGTGGGCAACTCGGCGCGGAAGACCACCCGGTCCGGGGTGCGTGATCCCCGCAGTCGCTCGCGAACCCAGGTGCGCAGGGCCTCGGTGTCGGGTTCGACCGGCCCGGCGGGGACCACCACCGCGACGATGATCTGCCCCCACTGCTCGTCGTCGAGGCCGAGAACGGTGACGTCGCGGACGTCCGGGTGGTCGACGAGGACGTTCTCGATCTCGGCCGGTGCGATGTTCTCGCCGCCGCGGATGATCGTGTCGTCGGCGCGGCCGACGACATACAGGTACCCGTCCGCGTCCACTCTGGCGTGATCCCGGGTCGGGAACCAACCGTCCGCGTCGAGGACGGAGCCGATGCCCGTGTAGCGGCCCGACACCTGGGATCCTCGGACGAACAGTTCCCCCACCTCGCCGGCGCCGAGCACGGTTCCGTTCTCGGCCCGGATCTGCAGTTCCACACCGGGAACCGCGCGGCCCACCGATCCGAGGCGGGCGGCCAACGCGGGATCGGATCCCGCACTGCGGTGGTCGTCCGGTGTCAGAACCGCGATGGTCGACGACGTCTCGGTCAGTCCGTATGCGTTGACGAGCCCGACCTCGGGCAGCAGGTCCATCGTGCGACGCACCAGTGGCAACGGCACCCGGGATCCGCCGTACGCGAGGGTCCGCAGCGACGGCAACCCCGTGGGATCGTGCTCGAGTGCGGTGACGATGCGGTCGAGCATGGTGGGGACGACGGTTGCGCTGGTGACCTGCTCGCCTCGGACCAGCCGGACCCAGTCCGCTGCGTCGAATCGCCTCTGGTACACCATGGTTCGGCCGGCGTAGAGGTTCGACAGCGAGGCCCCGACACCCGCGATGTGGTACGGCGGGACGCAGATGAGCGCAGCGTCGCCGGGTTCGGCGGAAGCGAAGTCGACCGTACCCATGACGTAGCTGGTGAGGTTGCTGTGACTGAGTTCGACCGCCTTGGGCTGCGAGGTGGTGCCGGAGGTGAACAGCACGACCGCGGGCCGCTCCGGATCGACCGGCACCGCCTCGGCATTCGGCGCGTCGGCGGCCCTCGTGGCAGCGAGGAATTCGTCGGTGTCGATGATTCGCGCGTCAACGCCACCGAGGACCTCGCGGTACTCGCGGTCGGCGACGACCAGCGGCGAGGGCAGACGTTCGATCAGTTCGCACAGTCCGCGCTCGCCGAGCCGGTAGTTCAGCGGGGTCAGGGCGAGGCCGGCGCGCGCGGCCGCGAACAGCAGCACCGGAAGCACCGTTCCGCCGGTGCCGACGTGCACGACGTGCCGCACACCGGTGGACGCGATCAGCGCCGCGCCGCGGTCGGCCATCGCGTTCAGTTCCGCGACAGTCGTGCGGTCGCCGTCGCTGGACACCGCAATCCGGCCGGGATCCAGGTCGGCGGACATCTCGAGGAGCAACGAAATACTCACGGGCACAACCTCACTGCAGATGGTCGGTGAACACGGTGGAGTCACCGCGCCCGGCGGGGCGGATGGTGCGGCGGGCCCGAGCGAGCCGCCAGGCGACGCGCAGTCGCGCCGTCCACACCGCGGCTGATGCCCCGGAGCGCATGGCCCGGCCGAACGGCGGGACGGCGCTTCCGGTGGTCACCATGAACGGCAGATCGCTGGCGACGACGGTCCGGTGGTGGGTGAAGGTGTCGAACCCGGCCTTGCCGTGGTAGGCGCCCATGCCACTGTTGCCGACCCCACCGAAGGGCGCGCCGGCCGGCACCATCTGCAGGCCGAACTCGTTGCGCGCGACGCCGCCGCTGCGAGTCCGGTCCACGAAGCGCCGGAACTCGGTTCCGTCCGGACCGAACCAGTAGGCGACGAGGGGTGCAGGCCGGGCGTTGACATGGGCGATCGTCTCGTCGACGGAACGGTACGGCAGCACCACCAGCACCGGGCCGAAGACCTCCTCGTGGGCGATGGCCATCGAGTCGTCCACGCCGCGCACGATGGTGGGCGCGATCTTGCGTCGGTCACGGTCCGGCAGCACCTCACCGGCCGGAGCGGCGGTGTCCACGCGCGCCCCTCGTGCGCGGGCGTCCTCGACGAGTCCGATGACACGGTCGAAGTTCGCGATGTTCACGCTGGCGGGGTACTCGTCGTTGTCGACGACCGTGGGGAACACCTCGCCGAAGGTGCGCAGTGCCTCCGCGACGAACGCGTCGACGGCAGCTTCCGGCACCAGGACGTAGTCGGGGCAGATGCACACCTGTCCGCCGTTGACCATGCGCGCCCGCGCGATTCGGGAGGCGGATCGGGTGATGTCCGCGTCCGGCGCGACGACGACCGGGTTCTTTCCGCCCAGTTCCAGGGTGACGGGGACCAGGTTCTCGGCGGCCGCCCGCTGCACCAGCCGGCCCACCCGAGGAGAGCCGGTGAAGAAGAGGTGGTCGAAGGGCAGGGCCGCGAACTCGGCCGCCACCCGCGCGTCGCCGGTGACCACGGCGAGCTCGGAGTCGTCGAAGTAGCGCGGCGCCAGGGAGGCGAACAGTTCCGCGGTGTGTTCGGTGACCTCGGACATCTTGATCATCACCCGGTTGCCTGCGGCCAGCGCGGCCGCGGCGGGCAGCACCACCAGGTGCAGCGGGAAGTTCCAGGAACCAACGATGCCGACCACGCCGAGCGGGGTGGGCCGGACCCGGGCCCGCAGCCCGACCGGGCCTGCGGCCCGCATGTGCGTCTCGTCGCGCATCCACCGCGGCAGGTGGGAGCGGGTGTGTTCGATCACCGACAGCATCCCGATGATCTCGGTGAACAGCGTCCCGGTCCGTGACCGGCTGCCGAAGTCGGCGACCAGGGCCTCGACGAAGGCGTCCGCGTTGTCGAGGACGAGGGCGACCAGCCGGTCCATGCGGTGGCGGCGCACCGCGAGTGTGGGCGGACCTTCGGCCAGGAAGGCGCCCCGCTGACGTTCGAGGATCGGGCGCAGAGTGGTGGCACCGTCGCGTTCTGCGGTGACGGTCCGTTTGTCGGTGGTGGTCATGATTCCGCCGATCAGGAGAGGGACAGCGGACCGTCGGCAACGACGGTCCGCAACCAGCCGAGCTCCACTCCTGCGTCGTCGGCGGCGTCCACGCAGGCCGCGACGTCCTTTCGCAGGAATGGGCCGGCGACCTTGCCGAACTTCTCCAGGCTGCCGAGCAGCCGGACCGAGGAGGATGCATGGCTGCGTCCGCTGCAGACGGTGAGCGCGTCGAGGAACGCCGCGTCCTCGACGCCCAGTCGCGCGCCGAGATCGAGTGCGGCCGCGACGAGTTGGGCGTTTCCGGCGAAGAGCAGGTTGTTGACGAGCTTGAGGGACAGTGCGGTGCCGAGGCCGCCGGTGTGGATGACGTTGCTGCTGTAGGCCTCGAGTACCTTCTGGGCGCGCTCGGCGGCCGCGGTGTCCCCGCCGAGAAGGACCGTCAACCGGCCCTCCGCGATGTCCTCGGCGGAACCGCTGATCGGGCCGTCGAGCAGGACCGGACCGTCCGGATGCTGCGCCGCCAGCCCGGTCACCGTGCCGATGTTGCCGGTGGTGTGGGACACCACCACCGCACCCGGTTCGGCATTGGCGAGAATCCCGTCGGGCCCGCCTGCCACGTCCAGGAGTTGCTCGTCGGAGAAGAGGCAGGCGATGACGATGTCACTGCGCCGGGCCAACTCTGCCGGGCTGTCGACAAGCGCCACACCGCGAGCACCGAGCCGTTCCCGCACCTCCGGTCGCCGCGCGTAGAGGTTCACCTCGTGCCCCGCATCCAGGAGCCGAACAACCATCGGCTCCCCCATCTGACCTGCTCCGACGAAACCGATCGTCTCCGCCACCGCTGCTCCCCTCACTGCTCCGGCCGTGGCTGTCCACCACGGCAACAGTCGGCACCACCCCTCGCGCCCAGATGCCGAATTACTTACCGTAAGCCAGACCGTAACAGACCGGGAGGCGGCGCGGAACGGTTCACCGGACTGGCTCAGGCGCGCACACCCACCCGACCCCGAACCGGCCCGCTCGGCGCCCCCTGCGCACCGAGCAGACCGGCAGCACGGTCGAGGATGCAGACGAGTCCGTACTCGAAGTTCCGATCGTCCGGCGCGGCGCCGGTCCGCCCCTGCGCCGCAGCTTCGGCGAGCAGCGGTGTGCCCTCCGGCGTGATGTCGAGATCGTCGTAGTACGCGTGCGAGTCGGGGTCCGCCTCCTTCGCCTTGTCGCCGAGCCGGGTGAGCACGACCGAACCGCGCACGTGCAACTGGACCGCCGCGACGGTGTCGAAGGCGTCCGCCAGCGACAGGCCGGCGTCGACCAGATCGGCGACGATCGTCTCGATGTAGCGGGCACCCAGCTGGCCGTGGACGGGACTGAGCGTCGAGCGGATCAGGATCAGGTCGATCAGGATCGGGTTCGCCAGGAAGGTGGCGCGCATGCCGCGAGCGAAGCCGGTCAGCACCCGACGCCAGCCCCCCACGTCGGAGGCCGCACCATCGCCGGCCAGAGCCGGGGCCACACTCAGGTACTGACGGACGGCCCGCTCGGTCATCGCGTTGAGAAGGTCGTCCTTCTTGCGGAAGTACCAGTAGATGCTGGTCACCCCGACGCCGAGGTGCTTGCCCAGCATCGGCATGCTCAGGTTGTCGATCGACACCCGCTCGGCGAGCTCGAACGCGCCCGCGATGATGTCGTCCGGGTCGATCGAACCCCGTTCCCGGCGTTGCCTTTTCGGCGGCCGGCTCTGCCGCGCCGACCCGGAATCACGCTTGACCATACTCTTCACACCTCCGCCGCGCCGTCGTGTCCGGCACGTAACATGCAGTTACCGTAAACCATACGGCATAACCTTCGGCACAATCTCGGGGGACGCGTCGACACCCCTCCCCGAGGCCGCCGGAATTGCTTGCGGAATGCTCTACCGATAGGTATACAGTAGGGCATGGCCGAACGAGCTGGGAATACCCCGCGCCAGGGCGCGGGAGACGGCGACGCGGTGCTCTACGACCGCACGGACGGCGGCGTCGCGGTGTTGACCCTGAACCGGCCCGAGCGCCTCAATTCCTGGGGACGCGACATCGCCGCCGCGTTCTACGCCGCCGTCGACCGGGCCGAGGCCGATCCCGACGTCCGCGTGCTCCTGGTCACCGGGAAGGGCCGCGCGTTCTGCGCGGGCGCCGACATGGGGTCGTCCACCGACATCGGCGACGCGTTCGAGTCGGACGCACCGGTCGACGTCACGGCCCTGATGGGCGACCGGCCCCCGCACTTCCTGACCTCGGTACACAAGCCGGTGGTGGCCGCGATCAACGGCCCGTGCGTGGGCATCGGCCTGACCTACGCGCTGATGTGCGACGTCCGGTTCGCCGCCGACGGGGCCAAGTTCGCCGCCCCGTTCGCCAGGCGCGGACTGATCGCCGAGCACGGCATCGCCTGGATACTCCCCCGGCTCGCCGGATGGGGCGTCGCACTGGACCTACTGCTCAGCGGACGCACCTTCCTCGCCCGCGAGGCAGCCGACCTCGGCCTTGTCGCGGCGGTGCTCCCGCCCGAGGATCTGTTCGACCACGCCCTCCGGTACTGCGAGGACATGGCCGCGAACTGTTCGCCCGCCTCCCTGCGGTGGATCAAGGACCAGGCATACGCGGTGACTTCCGGTGACGCGGAGGACGCGACCACCCGCGCCGCCGAACTGATGGCCGAGTCGCTGACCCGTCCCGACGTGATCGAGGGCGTGACCGCGTTCCTCGCCAAACGGCCCCCGGCGTTCCCGCCCCTGGATGTCCGGAAGGCGCGGGCCGGGCGGTGATCCCGCACTGCCCGCCCCACCCACACGACCAGAAGACACACGACGTGCCGAACCGAAGGAGGAGACCGTGACCGCACTCGACTACCGCGCGATCGACGTCGACAACCACTACTACGAGCCCATCGACGCGTTCACCCGCCACCTCGACCGGAAGTTCACCCGGCGTGGCGTGCAGATGCTGAAGGAGGGCAAGCACACCGTCGCGGTGATCGGGGACCGCGTCAATCGTTTCATCCCGAACCCGACCTTCGATCCGATCATCGTCCCGGGCTGCCTCGACCCGTTCTTCCGCGGCGAGATCCCCGACGGCATGGACCGGTCGACGATGATGCAGGTCGAGGAACTCGAACTGCGACCCGAGTACCAGAACCGCGACGCCCGCGTGAACGTCCTCGACAAGCAGGACATCGAGACGGTGTTCATGTTCCCGACCTTCGGCTGCGGGGTCGAGCAGGCCCTGCGCCACGACATCGACGCCACCATGGCATCGCTGCACGCCTTCAACCTCTGGCTCGACGAGGACTGGGGCTTCGACCGGGCCGACCACCGGGTGTACACGGCGCCGATGATCTCGCTCGCCGACCCGGTCGCCGCGCTCGCCGAGGTCGACTCGGTGATCGCGAAGGGCGCACGCCTGGTGCACATCCGGCCGGCCCCCGTGCCCGGTGCGAGCAAACCACGCTCGCTCGGCCACCCGTCCCACGACCCGGTCTGGGCACGCCTGGCGGAGGCCGGTGTCCCGGTCGCCTTCCACCTCGGCGACAGCGGCTACCTCAAACTGTCGGCGATGTGGGGCGGCAAGGAGAACTTCGAGGGCTTCGGCACGGTGGACCCCTTCGACAAGATCGTCACCGACGACCGTGCCATCCACGACACCATCGCGTCGCTGATCGTCCACGGCGTCTTCAACCGGCACCCGAACCTGCGGGTGGCGAGCATCGAGAACGGCTCGGAGTGGGTGCATCGCCTCGCCAAGCGGCTGACCAAGCTGGCGAACCAGTATCCGAAGTCCTTCCCCAACGACCCGGTCGAGCAGCTCCGCCATCACGTCTGGGTCGCGCCGTACTACGAGGAGGACGTCAATGCCCTCGCCGACCGCATCGGGGTGGACCGGATCCTGTTCGGTTCGGACTGGCCGCACGGTGAGGGTCTGGAGAACCCGACCTCGTACGTCGGCGATCTGGCCGGACTCGACGACGCCGCGATCCGGAAAGTGATGCGCGACAACGCCGTCGAGTACCTCGGTCTTCCCGTCCGCAGCGCCGCGTAGCCGCCGTGCACCCCAATCGAGCGCCCCTCACGACAGTCGGCGGGAAGGGCGGACCACGGTGACCGAATGGACGCTGGGCGACATCCTCGATGTCGTCGCCGATGCGGTTCCGGACCGGACGATGACGGTCTGCGGCGGCCGCCGCAGCACCTTCGCGGAGGTCCGGGATCGCACCCGACGGCTGGGGAATTTCCTGGCCGACCAGGGGTTCGGCCGGCACGACGGCCCCGATACCGGGAACAGCGAGACCCCGAACGACGCGGCCCCGAACAACTGGGAGTGCGCCCAGGACCGGATCGCCCTGGTCATGCGCAACGACCTCTATCCGGACGTGATGATCGGATGCCTCAAGGCCCGGGTGGTTCCGGTGAACGTGAACCGGCACTACACGGCGGGCGAGATCCGGGATCTGCTCGAGTACGTGGGCCCACGCGGCATCGTCTACCACCGCTCGCTCGGCGGCTCGCTGCGGGAGGCCGTCGACGCGGTGCGTCCGGACCTGCTCGTCGCCGTCGACGACGGCAGCGTCGACGAACTCCTGCCGGGTTCGATCACCCTCGACGAGGCCCTCGCCCTCGGCGATCCGGACCGGGTGATCCCCACCAGCCCGGACGACCTGGTGATGATGTGCACCGGCGGAACGACCGGACGGCCGAAGGGCGTGTTGTGGAGACAGAGTGACATGTACGTCGCGGCCATGTCCGGAGACGACCACTCGGCACAGACGCTGCGCGACATCGCCACCTCGGGTGGCCAGGTGTGGTTCGCGGTCTCGCCCCTGCTGCACGCCGCCGGTGTGTGGACCGCGCTCGCCGGGGTCCTGGGCGGCCAGACGGTCGTCCTCTACGACGACCGGGAACCCTTCGACGCCCGCACGGTGCTCGAGACGATCGAGCGCGAGCGGGTGTTCCTGATGACGATGGTCGGGGACGCCTACGCGGGTCCCCTGGTGGAGCAGATGCGTTCCGGCCGGTACGACCTGACGTCACTGTTCGCGATCGGAACCGGCGGGGCCGCCACCAATCCGGTCCACAAGCAGGCGATCATCGACCACCTGCCGCAGGTGACCGTCATCGACGGATACGGATCCTCGGAGACCGGCGGGCTCGGGTTCGGCAACACCGGCCAGGCGTCGCGGGCCGAGACGTTCCTGCCCAGGCCCGGCGGCACCGTGGTGTCGAAGGACCGCCGCCGTTTCCTCGCCCCTGGCGAGGACGAGATCGGCTGGGCGGCCCGGACCGGACGCATTCCGCTCGGCTACTACGGGGATCGCGAGGCCACCGAGCGCACCTTCCCCGTGATCGACGGCCGGCGCGTCGCGGTGCCGGGCGACCGCGCGACGCTGGACGCCGACGGCACGATCCGGCTGATCGGACGCGATTCCCTGGTGATCAACACCGGCGGCGAGAAGGTGTTCGTGGAGGAGGTCGAGGAGGTCCTGCGCACCCATCCCGAGGTCGCCGACGCACTGGTGGTCGGCCGCCCGAGCGTGCGATGGGGGCAGGAGGTCGTCGCCCTGGTGCAGCGTGCGCCGGGTGGCGGGGTCGACGACACCGACCTGCGAGCGCAGTGCAGGACCCGCCTCGCCGCCTACAAGGTACCGAAGGCCGTGTTCTTCGTCGATGCGGTCGGCAGGCTCGGCAACGGGAAGCCGGACTATCGGTGGGCCCGGGACACCGTTGCCGCCATGACCGATGAATCCACCTCTCTCACAACGGAGATCGCATGAGCCACGCGAGCGGAGATCGCCCCGGGCACCGTGTCATCGACTGCCTCGTGAACGTCCACTTCGGTGAGACCGAGCAGCAGCCGGGCTGGATGGTCGCGGTGCGGGACAACTACTTCAAGGGCCCCAAGTCGATGTTCGCCCCGGTCGACCTTGCCGAACTGATCGACGAGATGGACGAGCAGGGCGTGCAGCGCGCCATCCTGATGGACTCGCTGACCAAGCCGTCGACCACGGCACGCAAGTTCGTCGAGGCACACCCGGACCGGTTCGCCCTGGCGCTGGGGGGCCCCAATCTGCTCCGCCCGGTCCCAACGCTGCGCGAGCTGGCCGCGGTGGCGGCCGATCTCCCGGTGGCCTACGCCGCTGTCGGACCGAGCTTCTGGGGCGACGGACAGTACCCGCCGAGCGACGCGGTCTACTACCCGCTGTACGCGAAATGCGCCGAACTCGGACTGCCGCTCTGCATCAACACCGGCATCCCGGGCCCGCCGATCCCGGGCGAGGTGCAGAACCCGATCCACCTGGACCGGGTGTGCGTGCGGTTCCCCGAACTGAAGCTGTGCATGATCCACGGCGCCGATCCCTGGTGGGACGTCGCGATCCGGCTCCTGATCAAGTATCCGAACCTGCGGCTGATGACCTCCGCCTGGTCACCCAAGCGGCTGCCGGAGTCGTTGCTGCACTTCATGCGCAGCCGGGGCGCGGGCAAGGTCATCTTCGGGTCGGACTGGCCGGTCCTGCCGATGCGCCGGGTGATCCCGGAGGCCGCGGCACTCGACCTTCCGGACGAGGTGCGCGACCGCTACCTGTACGAGAACGCCCACGAATTCTTCTTCGACCAGCACGCGCCGGCAGGCGCGCACGACACAGGAGTGAAGTGATGGACCGGTACGAATTGCGCCGTGAGGACTACAGCCTCACGTCGGACCACACCGACCTGCAGGCCGCATACGTGAAGTTCTTCCAGACGTACAGCCCGATCGAGGTGGTCCGCGCGGCCGAGGCCACCGGGTTCGACAAGGGCCTGTGGGAACGACTGGCCGGCACCGGCGCCATGTCGATGGCGGTTCCGGAGTCCGCGGGCGGCGACGGCGCCACCCTGGTCGACCTGACGCTGGTCGCCGAGGAGATCGGGCGCAGCCTCGCGCCGGTTCCGTGGACCGACCACGTCACCGCGACCCGGCTGCTGGCCCGTCTCGGCGACGGCTCGCTCCTCTCGGCGGAGGCCGTGGGCGGCGCCGAACCGGTGGCGCTCGACGTGAGTGCCACCGGAGCACCGGGCCCACGGCTGGTGCCGGCGGGCGCGGTCGCCGACCACGTGGTCACCCTCGACGGTGACCAGGTGGTCCGCCTCGGTTTCGCGACGCGACCGGCACACGTGGACAACCTCGGCCGGCTGCCGCTCGCCTGGGTCGATCCCGCCGACGCCACCACCCGGGAGGTCGTCGCAGCCGGCCCCGAGGCCGTGCGGGCCTTCGAACGTGCCGTCGACGAATGGCGGTTGCTCACCGCGTCGGCCCTGGTCGGCCTCGTCGAGCAGACGATGCGGATCGCCGCCGAGTTCGCCACCACCCGCTACACCTTCGGGGTCCCGATCTCGACGTTGCAGGGCATCTCGCATCCCCTCGCAAACATGGCGATCACCGTCGAGGGCGGCCGAAACCTGGTCCGCAAGGCCGCCTGGTACCTCGAGTACGAGCCACGGGTGCGCCCCGAACTGGCGGCAGCGGCCTTCGTGTTCATGACCGACGAGGCCAGTCGCGCGGCCACGATGGCCGTGCACGTCCAGGGCGGTCTCGGCGTGTCGACGGAGTCGGCCGCGACCTCCTACCTGGTGCGGGCGCGCGGGTGGACCCTCGCCGGCGGCGATCCCGCCGCCGCGGCCCGCCGCGTCGCCGAACTCGTCGTCGCTCGCGACGGTGCCGAACCCGTCGCTCGCGACGGTGCCGAACTCGTCGCTCGCGACGGTGCGGCGTAGCGCCCGACCGATCCTCGGGCCGCCGAACCACTCCCCCGAATCACTCCCCCGAATCACTCCCCCGAATCACCAAGGACGACAGATGGATTTCTCACGGGTCGAGCTGTCCAAGGAACATCACGACTTCCTCGAGGAGGTCCGCTCGTTCCTCGCGACACACGTGACCGACGAGGTGCGCCGCCGCGACCGCGAGACCGGCGACAACTTCGACGAGGGCGTGCACCTGGCGATGGGCGCCGCGGGCTACCTCGAGCGCGAGTACCGCTCGGAGACCGAGGGCGGTTTCGACCGGATCCAGCGCCGGATCTGGGAACAGGAGAAGCGGCGCGTGCACGTGCCGTGGGTGACCTGGGGTACGACCTCGATCGTGGCGCGGTCGGTGGAGCGATTCGGCGGCCCGGAACTGCGCGAGGAGGTGCTGCCCGGCGTCTTCAGCGGCCACGTGCGCCTGTGCCTGGGCTACACCGAACCCGAAGGCGGCTCGGACGTCGCGACCTGCAAGACCCGCGCCGTCCGGGACCGCGACAGCTGGGTGATCAACGGCTCCAAGATGTTCACCACCGGCGCGCACAACAGCCGGTACGTCTTCCTCATCACCAACACCGACCCGGACGCGCGCAAGCACAAGAGCCTGACCATGTTCCTGGTCCCGCTGGACACCCCGGGCATCGAGATCCAGGGCCTGCGCACCGTCGACGGTGACCGCACCAACATCACCTACTACAGCGACATCCGGGTCGACGACAGGTATCGGCTCGGCGAGGTCAACGAGGGCTGGGCCGTGCTGCGCGGCCCGCTGGACACCGAGCACGGCGTCGTCGACGCCGACACCGACGGACTGCAGGACGTGTCGATCCTCCAGCACCAGGGCCTGGAGATGGCGGCGGTCGTGGACCGCGCCGCGGGTCTGCTGGGCCTGCCCGATCCGGCGGGCCGCCGGGGCCTCGACGACAGCTCGGTCGCCCAGCGGTTCGGCCGATCCGCCGCCCGCGTCGAGGCCGCGCTCGCGACTCCGAACATGTACGGCCGGGTGGCACTGGCCCAGGCGATGCGGGACGTGGCCCCGGACCTGATGGACGTGCTCGGCACCGCGGCACTGCTGCCGATCGACGCCGAGGGTGCCGCCGACGCCGGCGGCGCCGAGCACCTCTACCGCTGGGCGCCGCTGTGCGGCATCTACGGCGGCACGCTCGAGGTCTTCCGGAACATGATCGCCCAGCACGCGCTCGGCCTCGGTCGAGCGCACTACTGAGGATCGCCGATGAGCGTCCGGGTGCAGCGCGACGGGTCGGTGCTGGTGGTCACGCTCGACCGCCCCGACCGGCACAACGCCCTCGACTCGGCGACGGTGACCGGCCTGGGCCTGGCGCTGGCCGCCGCGGAGTCCGACGACGCCGTGGCGGCCGTCGTGCTCACGGGAGCCGGCGAACGCACCTTCTGTTCCGGTCTGGACCTCGAGGAGTTCGCCCGGACCCGTTCGGCGCCGCGGGCCACCGACGGCCCGGGCCTGGCGACGCTGCTGAACCGGACGTACCCGAAGCCGCTGATCGCCGCCGCCAACGGCAGCGCCTTCGCCGCGGGCCTCGAGCTCCTGCTCGCCTGCGACCTGGTGGTCGCCGCCGAGCACGCCGAGTTCGGGATCCCCGAGGTCCGGCGCGGCCTCGTCGCCGCGGGCGGCGGCATCGTCCACCTGGCCCGTCGGCTGCCCCTGGCGATCGCCCTGGAGATGGGGCTGACCGGCGCCTCGCTCGACGCCGCCCGCGCCTGCGCGCTCGGACTGGTGAACCGCGTGGTGCCGGCCGCCGAGGTCGGCGCGGAGGCTCTCCGGTTGGCGCGCGCGGTCGCCGCGAACGCGCCGCTCGCGGTCCGGTTCACCAAGGAACACATGTACGGCGCCCTCGACAGCACCCCGGACGAGGCGCGGCGGGCGATCCAGCAGGGTCTGACCGCGATCGTGTCGAGCGCCGACGCCGCGGAGGGCGCCCGCGCGTTCGCCGAGCGGCGCCCGCCCGTCTGGGCGGGCCGATGATCACCTGCACCAGCGTCGAAAGGTCCTGAACCAGTGAAGAGCCCGTTGGACATGTTCGATCTCACCGGCCGGGTCGCGCTGGTGACCGGATCGACGCGCGGCTTGGGCCGAGCGATCGTCGAGGGATTCGCCGGCGCCGGGGCGTCGGTGGTGGTGAGCGGCCGTGACCAGGAGCGGTGCGACGAGGCCGCCGCGGCGGTCCGGGACGCCACCGGGGCCGCGGCGTTCGGTGTGGCCTGGCATGCGGGAGACTGGGACGGCGGGCAGGACGTGGTCGACCGGATCGTCGACCGGTTCGGCCGGATCGACGTGCTGGTGAACAACGCGGGCATCAACCCGGCCGGTCAGAGCGCCGCCGACGTGTCGCTTCCGTTGTGGCGCAAGGTGTTCAGCGTCAACGTCGAAGGTCCCCTGCGGATGAGCCAGTGCGTCGCGCCGGTGATGCGGGAGGGCGGCGGGGGCAGCATCGTGAACATCGCCTCGATGTCGGCCTACGCCTCGGACTCCACGTCCGTCGCGTACGGCGCCTCGAAGGCCGCTCTCAAGCACCTGACCGTGACGATGTCGCGCGAGTGGGCACCCTGGCGGGTCCGGGTGAATCTGCTCAGCCCCGGGCCGTTCGCGACCGACATGATGCGCGGCGCCGAACGGCACAAGCCCGGCTTCATCGCATCGATCGCCCGGTCGATCCCCCAGGACCGGGTCGCCGACGTCTCCGAGATCGTCGGTCCCGCGCTGTACCTGGCGAGCGACGCGTCGTCCTATGTCACCGGCGACGACATCATGGTCAGCGGCGGCATGCGCAAGTGACGTCGGGCCCTAGGTCGTGACCGGGCCGGACGGCGCAGGGCGCGTGCCGGGTTCCTGGGTCGGTATCCGGTTCGGCGGCACCGGGTAGGGAAACCCCTTGCCGAAGCTGCCTGCCGCCATGTTCGGCCCGCACTGCGCGATCGCGTTCTGCGCTCCGGGACGCGGGTCGGCCAGCGCCGGCTTGCCCACGTCCGGCGGGGCGGCGAAGTTGAAAGCCGAGGTCATGTCGCCGACGGTGGCGCGCCGCCAGGGCGTGAGGTTCGGTACCGGCGCACCGAACCGTGTCTCCAGCAGCCGCAACTGGGAGGTGTGGTCGAACACCTCCGAGGCGATCAGCCCGCCACGGCTGTACGGCGACACGACCAGTGCGGGAACGCGATAGCCCAGCCCGATCGGTCCCGCGACGCCATTCGCTGATGACACGGAATCCAGTGGAACGGTCAGGAACTCCCCGGGCGTCCCCGGCGGGGGCGTCGGCGGCGTGACGTGATCGAAGAAGCCGCCGTGCTCGTCGTACGAGATGATCAGTGCGGTCTTCGCCCAGACGTCCGGGTTCGACGTGAGGATGTCCAGCAGTTCCACGAACCCGGCGGCGCCGAATGCCGGCGGCAGTGCCGGATGCTCACAGTTGAGCAGGGACGGAATCACCCACGACACCGCGGGCAGGGTTCCGGCCGCCACATCGGCTCGGAAGTCGTGCGGATAGGTGGGTGCGATGCCTTTCCGCGCCAGTGCGGAATTGGGGTCCCGAGCCTGCGTGAAGCAGCCCATCATCCCGTCCAGCGCGACCGAGGAGGCCGGGCCGAGGTCCCTGTTGTTGTAGATCTTCCAGCTCACGCCGGCCTCTTCGAGGCTCTCCGGGTACGTCTTCCACGAGTAGACGAACTTCGGGATCACCGTCGGTGTCTCCACGAGCGGTCCACCGGCCAGCCCGTCCGGATCGATGGTTCCGCTCATCCAGTACAGCCGATTGGGGTCGGTCGGGCCGAGAACGGAGCAGTGGTAGTTGTCGCACAGCGTGAACGCGTCGGCGAGTTGGTGGTGGATGGGAATGTCGGCCCTGGTGTAGTGGCCCATCGCCGCCGCGGCGTTGCCGACCCCAACCGAGGCGATGGACATCGGCATCCACCGGTCGTTGGCTCCGTTGTTCCACGCCTGGTGCGTGCCCGCCCACGAGTGGTCGGGATCGTTGATGCACTCGCCGTCCAGGGACGTGCCCCGTGTCGTGTCGAGACGGAACGGATTGACGAATCCGTTCGGGTCCTCGCCGCGTCCGGGCGAGTAGCCGTACTGATTCCACGCCGCCGACGGTTCGTCGAATCCCCGTCCGCCCGAGAGGGTGCCGAAGTAGTGGTCGTACGAGCGGTTCTCCTGCATGAGCAGGACGAAGTGTTCGATGTCGTTCAGCGATCCGCGGCCGCCGCCGGACAGGTCGTGGGCCTTCGCGATGATGGGTCCGGCCCACGAGCTGAGCATCGCGACCGAACCCACGGCGGTCGCCCTGGCGAGGAATTCGCGACGGGTCAGACCAGCGAACGGGCTTCCGTGCACCATGTCGAGATGCTCGCACGCGCAGTCGCGGCCCGCAAACCGAAGAGCCGGAAACTTCTTTGGCGCGCAAAGGGTTCGGTCCGAACAGTCCGATTCGGGCCGGCCCTCAACGGAGAGTGAACCTTGTCGGGAGATGCTTGAGGCCGCCGACGAAGGTGGTCGAGGTCAGCTCGGGCTCCCCGGTCAGCTCGATGTCGTCGAGGCGGGGCAGCAGTTCGGTGAAGAAGCTCGCAATCTCCATCCGGGCCAGTGCGGCTCCGAGGCAGAAGTGCACGCCGAATCCGAAGGCCACATGCTTGTTCGGCCTCCTGGTGATGTCGAACCGGAACGGGTTGGTGAAGATCTCCTCGTCCCGGTTGGCGGACGCGTAGGACAGGAGCACCGACTCACCGGCCGCGATGGGCACGCCACGTACCTCGGTGTCCGCGGACGCGGTTCGCATGAATGCCTTGACCGGCGTGACCCACCGGATCATCTCCTCCACGGCGGACGACATGAGTCCAGGTTCTGCCTGCAGTAGCCGGCGCTGGTCGGGATGGTCGATCAGGGCACGCATGCCACCGGAGATGGTCGAGCTGGTTGTGTCGTGGCCGGCGGTGGCGATGATCGCGTAATAGGACACGATGTCGATGTCGCCCAGCAGTTCGCCGTCGATCTTCGCGTTGGCGATGGTGGAGGCCAGGTCCGAGGTCGGCGTCTCGCGCCGGGACGCCGTGAGTGCGGTGAAGTACGCGAACATGTCCAGCAGCCCGGCCATCTGCTCCTCGGGGCTCGCGCTGCGCTGCATCTCCGCGTCCTCCGAGCCGACGAGCTCCTGGGTGAGCTTCAGCATCCGGGGGAAGTCGTCCTCGGGCAGACCGAGCAGCGACATGATCACGTACAGCGGGTAGTTGACCGCGATCTCCTGCACGAAGTCGCATTCGCCGCCGGTGTCGCGCAGCCGGTCGACGTGGATCCGCGCGAGTTCGTCCACCCGGACCTTCATCTCGCGCAGCGCCTTCGGAGTGAACCAGTCGGCGGCGACGGCACGCATCAGTCGGTGCTCGGGGTCGTCCATGTGGATCAGCGTCCGGATCTGCGCCTGTTCCTGCAGTTCGTCCTGCTCGGCGCGCATCAGCACCGGCCGGGGTGAGTTGGTGAACAGCTCGTTGGCCCGTTCGACCGCCATCACGTCGTCGTGCTTGGTGATCGCGTGGAAAGGCCGGTAGGCGGGCGCCTCGACCCGTGCAACGGGGTCGTGGGCGCGCAGGTACGCAAGTGCCCGGTGCAGTCGGTCCTCGTCCGCGTACGCGGTGGGGTCGGCGACGGTCAGTGCGGCCGACAGCCCCTCCGCGGCGTTCACTTCTTCCGCCGGCGACGCGACGGGATCGTTGGTGGTCGGCGTGCTCACTGTCGGCTCCCTGGGAATGTGGCGCGTCCGAGTCCGAGGACGTGCTGGGCGATCATGTTCCGGAACACGTCGACGGTCCCGCCGTAGATGCCGACCAGCGGCGCCCAGCGGTACAGGTGTTCGGTGGCTCCGTCATCGGCGGCGCCGTCCGCGCCCGAGGTCAGTGCGGCCGCCGGGCCGAGGGCGTCCATCAGCTCGGGGACGCTCTCACGCATGGTTTGCGCGATCGCGACCCGGCCGAAGATGCCGGGTGTGCTCAGTGCGGCCTCGATCCGCGCGTGGGCCCGGCCGAGGCGCGCGGCGGTCGCCGCGTCGTCCAGCGGCCGGTGACCGTCCGGACCGGGGCGGGACGCGACACCAACGGCACCGTCGGCGGCCGCAGCCATCCTCACCCCGAAGTTGGTCATGGTGGTGATGTCGGACAGTCCGGGCGAGTCGGCCTCCGCCGCACCGTGTTCCGCCGCGAGCGGCCCCATCAGTACCTGCCACCCACCGTCCACCTCTCCTAGGCGGTACCGGTCGGCGAGCCGGATGCCCTCGTAGAAGGTGATGTTGGTGCGTTCGCCGTCGACGGTGCGCAGGCCGTCGACACGGAGACCCGGTGTGTCCGTGGGCACCAGGAACATCGTCAGGTTCCGGTGCCTGCGCCCGTCGGGATTCGTGTTGGTCAGCAGGAAGATGTACCGGCTGTTCTGCGCGCCGGTGGTGAACATCTTCTGTCCCGTGATCACCCAGTCGTCGCCGTCCCGGACTGCGCGGGTACGGACCGTCGCAATGTCGGAGCCGCCCTCGGGCTCGGTGTATCCCATCGCGAACAGGATCTCTCCGGCGTAGACACCGGAGAGGACCTCGTCGAGCAGTTCGGGAGATCCGAACTGACGCACCGCTTGCAGGATCATGACGGTCGCGCCCCAGTTCTCCATGGGCAGGTGGGCGCGGCGCCGTTCGAGATCCCAGATTCGACGTCGGATCTGCGGGTATCCGCCCTCACCCGGGCTCAGGGTCTCGGGTTCGAGCCAGCCCTGTGCGCCGAGCGCACGGTGCACCTCCTCGATGTGGCCGTCGCCGGTCGCGAGTTCGGCGTGTAACCGTTCCTCGGTCACGTGCGCGGAGAGGAACGCGCGCGCCCGATCACGGAACTCGCGATCGGGCGGTGCCAGGTCGACCAGGGAGAAGTCCATACTGCTCCGTCCACGTCCGACGCCGCCGAGGCATGGATTGGGCTCGTGAAACTACGGCGTTTTCTTACAGTGAGCCTTACCGTACCGCTCTCCGGTCATGCCGACAAGACGCGGCCACCGATCGTGCTCCCTCAGCTCGACTCGACGGAACCGCTTGCATTCCAGTCCATCCCGGCAGGGACCGCCATCCGGTGGATCATTTCGACGACCAGGTCGACCATCTCCCCTGCCGCGACCGCGACCGTCTGCGAGGCCGCCGCATACCAGGCCCGATCGAGCAGGCCCAGGGCCGCAACCCCGACCACCTCGGGTGAGTGCACCGCCTCCGCCGAGTTCGCGGAACTGCCCAGCAGCGCCTGCCCGAGAATCCACGCCACCCGGGTCTGCATGCGGGTGTTGCCGATCCGGAAGTCGTCGTCGTCCGGCGCGGAGACCGTGGCCGACATCGCGAAGGCGCCGTGCCGATCCATGTACGCGAAGTACGCCTCGACGAATCGGCGAACATCCTCGATCCGACGCGGTTCGGGGAAGTCGTTCCACAGGGCGAGGACCGCGCGCAGGTCCCGGTACGCATTGTCGCCGAGCACCCCGAAGATCTCGCGCTTGTCCTTGAAGTAGGTGTAGAAGCCGGCGCGGGAGATCCCGCACGCATCGGTGATCGCACCCACGGCCGTGCCGGCGTAGCCGCGTTCGAGGAACAGCTGACGGCCGGCGTCGAGGATGGCCGCCCGGGTGCGCTCGGCCCTGCCCCCAGGCTCGGACATACCGGGCTCGGGCATGCCGGATCCGATGGCGTGACTCATGACCGAAGCATACTTGACAGAAGTGTCAAAACACTGGGTTCAGTGTTGTCTTTGACTGAAAATCAGCTTGTCACAGCCGTTGACAGTTGTGTCAAGTCATGTCAGCCTGAGGGGGCGGACACGGCCACGCCCCGCGTCCCCGAGCACCTTTCGAAACTCCGGATCCCACACCCCACACGTCACGCAAACCGACGTGTCGCACAGGAGAATTCCGTTGACCCAGATCCCCACTCCGTCCCAGTCCGCCGGTCCGTCCCAGTTCACTGCGGCGCCGATCTTCGACGCAGACCAGCACATGTACGAGACCGCGGAGTCGCTGACCAGGTACCTGCCAGAGCGCTACTCGCAGGCCGTGCAGTTCGTGACCGTCGGCCGCCACACCCGCATCGCCATAAACGGCCGGATCACGGACTTCATCCCGAATCCGACCTTCGACCGCGTCGCCGCCCCCGGCGCTCACGAGAAGTTCTTCGCCGGCGAGAACGTCGAGGGCCTGACGTTGCGCGAGATGCAGGGCAAGGCGATCGAGGCACCCGCGGCAACCCGCAATCCGGAGGACCGGCTCGCCGAGCTCGACCGGCAGGGCGTCCGGGAGGCCCTCGTCTACCCCACCCTGGCCAGCCTTGTCGAACACTCGGCCGCCGACGATCCCGAGCTCACCGTCGCGATCATCCACGCGCTCAACCGCTGGATGCTCGAGCACTGGACCTACGCCTACCGCGACCGCGTCTTCAGCACACCGATCATCAACTGCTCCGAGGTGGACGCCGCCCGACGTGAACTGGCGTTCGTGCTCGAGAACGGTGCGCGTGCGGTGCTGATCAAGCCGGCTCCGGTCAAGGGTCTGCACGGCTGGCGCTCTCCCGCGCTGCCCGAGTTCGACCCGTTCTGGCGCGAGGTGGAGGAGGCGGGACTGCCCGTCGTGCTGCACGCCAGCCAGCCCCCGCTCACCGAGTACGTGAACATGTGGGAACCCCCGCACACGACGAACTTCATGGCGATGAGCGCCTTCCGCTGGCTCGCCCTGGGCCACCGCGAGATCTCGGACATGATCGGCAGCCTGATCTGCCACGGCACCCTCACCCGGTTCCCGAAGCTGCGCGTCGCCAGTGTCGAGAACGGCAGTTCCTGGATCCATCCGCTGTTCCACGATCTCGAGGATCTGACCCGCAAGATGCCGCAGAACTTCGAGGAGAACCCACTGGAGGTCTTCCGCCGGAACATCTGGGTGAGCCCGTTCTGGGAGGGCTCGGTGTCCGACGTCGTCGACACGGTCGGCTGGGACCGAGTGCTCTTCGGATCGGACTACCCGCACCCCGAGGGCCTTCCGGAGCCGAAGGGCTACTGGAGGTACGCCGAGGGCATGGACGAGCGCCGGACCTACGACTTCATGGGCGACAACGCCCGGCGCTTCATGGGTCTGCCGATCGCCAATCCCGATCCCGGGGCCGTGCGTCCGCCCGCCGTTGCCGCGCACTGACCCGAACCCCGCCGGGGGCCCGCTCAGGGCGGCGCGTCGGAGCTACCGGCAGAGGCTCCGTCCGAGCAGATCCGGACCCCGGCCAGGATCCAGCCGATGGTCATCGCCAGGTTGCCCGCCATCCCGGCCGCCTCCTCGGAGACCTCGGGCGCCGGGTCGCGCATCGCGCGCACCTCGACGATCGCGTGGTTGACCGTGACGTTGGCGAGCGAGCGGCAGCACTCGACCGCGATGTCCCGCGGAATTCCTTCACGCAGAGCCACTTTGACGAGCTCGTTGACATAGTCCACGATGACACGCCGGTCGGCGAAGGTCATCAGCTCGGTCAGGAAGGGGTGTTCGCGCAGTGTCTCCCGCAGGGCCAGGCACCACTGCAGCGCCGTCTCGTCCCAGCTCTCGCACTGGCGGAACTCGAAGGTCAACTGCGAGAAGTGCCGGGCGACCAACGCGCGGATCAGCGCGTCCCGGTTCCCGACCTGCTGGTACAGGGTGCGGGTGGAGATCCTCAGGTCCGCGGCGAGACGGCGGATGCCGAGGGCGTCGACACCCTCGGCGTCGAGCAGTTCGAGAGCCCGGTCGAGAATCGCCTCCGCCGGGATCAGCGGTTTCGCCATCGCTCGGTTATACCGCACGTGGCGACGCCGGCGGCCCCCGTCCAGCGTCCGCCTCTCCGAATCACCCTTCACGACAACCGATCCGGACCGTGTCCGCCAGAGGCCACCCTTGTGCCCGCGTCGCGGCCCTGGTACAACCACGGTAAAACCACACCGTTTTCTCAATCCCGAACCCGCCGGAACACCGTGCCACCGGATCGACGGGATCCGCGTGTCACCGGCCACCGGCACCGCCGGATCACACCGTGGTCCGCTCCCCTCGTGAGGAAGGGCGATCGTGAGCAACGCGCACACCTGGGACGACACCCTCGACGACCTGAACCACCGGCGCCGCCGCAGCTACGAGATGGGCGGACCGGAACGGGTCGCGAAACACCACGCGAAGGGCAAACTCGACGCCCGCGCGCGGATCGACCATCTCCTCGACGACGGGTCTTTCCAGGAGTTCGGCACCCTGGTCGGCGGCGACGTGCCGGCGGACGCCCTGGTCGCCGGATCCGGCCTGATCGACGGACGGCCGGTGCTCGTCGGCGCCGAGGACTTCACCACGATGGCCGGAACCATCGCCCCGGGCAGCAATTCCAAGCGTTACCGCCTCGCCGAACTCGCCGTTCGCACCAAGTCACCGCTGATCATGCTGCTCGAGGGGGCGGGCTTCCGTCCGACCGGAAGCCACTACGGGCGCACCCCCACCGACCTGCTGGCACAGGCGCGCTGCTCCGGCAAGGTGCCCACGATCGCCGCGGTGCTCGGACCGTCGGCGGGTCACGGCGCACTGGTCGCGCCGGTCAGTGACTTCTCGGTGATGAGCAGGCAGGGGGCCATCTTCACCGCCGGCCCGCCGGTGGTCCGGGAGTCGACCGGCGAGGAGGTCACCAAGGAGGATCTCGGCGGACCGGGGGTGGCGCTGCCGAGCGGCGTGATCCACAACCTGGCCGAGGACGACGCCGCGGCCCTGGACACGATCCGCCGGTACCTGTCGTACTTCCCGTCGAGCGCCTGGTCGTACCCGCCGTCCTTCCTGGCCGACGAGGACGCCGCCCCGCGCGAGACGCCGGAGTTGCTCGACATCGTCTCGCGGGACAACCGTTCCGTGTACGACATGCACACCGTGATCGACGCGGTCTTCGACACCCCGGACTGGCTGGAGATCCAGCCCGAGTTCGGCCGCGCGGTGATCTGCGGACTCGCGCACCTGGGCGGGCACCCGGTGGCGGTGGTGGCCAACCAGCCGACCGTCCTCGCCGGCTCGATCGATTCGGATGCCGCCGACAAGGCCGCCCATTTCATCACCGTGGCCGACGCGTTCCACCTGCCGATCGTGTTCCTCACCGACAACCCGGGCATGCTGCCCGGCAGCGACTCCGAGCGGGCAGGCGTGCTGCGCAGCGGCGCCCGGATGTTTGCCGCGCAGACCTGCGCGACGACCCTGAAACTGCACCTGACGCTGCGCAAGGCCTACGGCTTCGGCTCGATGGTGATGTCCCTGCTCGGGTACGACGACCAGGTCGCCACCTTCGCCTACCCCGGTGCCACCATGGGCGCGATGAGCGCGGCGGCGTTGAGTCTGTCCTCGAAGGCCGAGGACGACGTCGCCGCCTCCCTGCGGGAGATGGAGCTGCAGGCGTCGTACTTCTCGGCCGAGCACATGGGCTTCGACGAGATGATCTCCCCGGTCGAGACCCGGAACCGCCTGCTGGCCGCCCTGCAGCGGGGCCTCTACAGCAGGCAGGCGGCCGCCGAACCGGTGGCCCGCACGGTCATCACGCCGTAACGCCTTCCCCGGCACCACCAGAAGCGTTATCGTAAGGTCTACAGTATTGGACTCGCGAAGGAGCTCAGTGTGGACAAGAACGACATGATCCTGATCAGCGTCGACGACCACATCATCGAACCGCCGGACATGTTCGAAAACCACCTGGCGGCCAAGTACAAGGACGACGCCCCCCGCCTGGTCCACATGGAGAACGGCACCGACGTCTGGAAGTTCCGTGACCGGGTCATCCCCAATGTGGCCCTCAACGCGGTCGCCGGCCGCCCCAAGGAGGAGTACGGCCTCGAACCCGAGGGACTCGACGAGATCCGTCCCGGCTGCTACGACGTCCACGAGCGGGTCAAGGACATGAACGCGGGCGGCGTGCTCGCATCGATGAACTTCCCGTCCTTCCCAGGTTTCGCGGCGCGCCTGTTCGCCACCGAGGACAGCGACTTCTCCCTGGCACTGGTGCAGGCCTACAACGACTGGCACATCGACGAGTGGTGCGGGGCCTACCCGGGCCGGTTCATCCCGATGGCGCTGCCGGTGATCTGGGATGCCGAACTCTGCGCGCAGGAGGTGCGCCGGGTCGCGAAGAAGGGCGTCCACTCGCTCACCTTCTCCGAGAACCCCGCCGCGCTCGGCTACCCGAGCTTCCACGACGAGTACTGGAATCCGCTGTGGAAGGCCCTCGTCGACACCGACACCGTGCTCAGCGTTCACATCGGCTCGTCCGGCCGGCTGTCCATCCCGTCGACCGACTCGCCGCCGGACGTGATGATCACCCTCCAGCCGATGAACATCGTCTCGGCGGCGTCCGACCTCCTGTGGTCGCGCCCGGTCAAGGACCACCCCGACCTGAAGATCGCGCTCTCCGAGGGCGGCACCGGGTGGATCCCCTATTTCCTCGAGCGGGTCGACCGGACCTTCGAGATGCACTCGACGTGGACGCTGCAGGACTTCGGCGGCAAGCTTCCGAGCGAGGTCTTCCGGGAGCACTTCCTCACCTGCTTCATCAGCGATCCGCTCGGCGTGGCTCTGAGGCACCGCATCGGCATCGACAACATCGCGTGGGAGATGGACTACCCACACAGCGACTCGATGTGGCCGGGAGGGCCCGAGGAACTCGGCGAGGTCATGAATGCCGAGTCCGTACCGAAGGACGAGGTCGACAAGATGACCCACCTGAACGCGATGCGCTGGTACAGCTTCGACCCGTTCAGCCACATCCCGCGGGAGCAGGCCACCGTCGGCGCCCTGCGCGCGGCGGCCGCGGGCCACGACATCAGCGTGCAGGCCCGCAGCCACCACCAGACGGACGCCGCGGACAAGGTTGCCGCGTTCCAGACCCAGATCCGGGCCGCCGTGGGCCACAGCGCGTCCAAATAGCAGCGGAGCCGCGGACACAGCACCTGAGGAGCGGCGGCCGGTCCGAGACAGGACCGGCCGCCGCCTCGTTCAGCGCAGGCCGGCGAGGATCCTGTCGATTGCACTGTCGGACAGCGACTTCGGCAGACTGGGGACCACGCGATCGTAGAGCCCCTCGCAGCGCCGGCGCAGCAGCGCGGGAATCTCGTCGACCGGACCCACGACAGCGATGGTCGCCAGTATGTCGTCGTCGATCAGCCCGGCCATGGCCTCCCAGCCGCCCTGCTTCGAGAGGGCGTGCAGCTCGGCGTGCAGGTCGCCCCAGCCGTGCAGGTCGAGCACGCCGCGGTACGCGGGGGTCGAGCCGTAGAACGCGATCTGGCTGCGCACCGACGCCGCGGCCGCCGCGTACTCGGCCTCATCCTCGCCGGTCACCACGAACACCGGTCCGGCCAGCTCGAACTCGTCGCGTGTCCGACCGGAGCGCTCGAGCCCGCCGTCGACCGTCGGGCGGGTCACCTCCTCGAGGTACCGCCGTGTGCCGAAGGGGTGCACGAGCAGCCCGTCGGCGATCTCGCCGCACAGCCCGGTCATCGCCTCGCCCACGGCCGCAAGCAGGATGCGTGGCGACGGCTGGGCGGACGGCTCGGGAGTGAACATCGGCGTCATGATCTTGTGGGTGTAGTACTCCCCCTCGAAGTGCAGCGGCGTCCCGTCCCGCCAGCAGTCCCAGATCGCGTGCAGCGCTTCGACGAATTCGCGCATCCTGCCGACCGGCCGGCTCCACGGCATGGAGAAGCGCTTCTCGATGTGCGGTCGGATCTGCGTCCCGAGGCCGAGACAGAAGCGGCCCCGGGAGTAGTCCTGCAGGTCCCAGGCCAATCCGGCGATCGTCATCGGATTGCGGGCGAACGCGACGGCGATGTTGGTACCCAGGCTCAGGCGCTCGGTGTGCTCGGCGGTCAGGACCAGCGGCAGGAAGGGATCGTGGTTGGTCTCCCCCACCCAGCACCCGTCGTAACCCCGCCGCTCGAGTTCCACGGCCTTCGCGGGCACCTCCGCCAATCGGTTCGGGATTCCTCCGTCGATCCGGAGTGTGCGCGGGGCGCTCGTCTCCGCCTCGGTTCCGGCCAGGTCCGTGCTCATGGCTCGCCTTCTTCCGTATGTCTGCCGCAATGCGTCGCGGCTTCTTACTGTAGGTATTACCGTATGTCACCACAGCCTGTTGGCCTCGGGCCCACTTCGAGTGTCCCCGGCCCCAGATACGAAAGGTCCGAGCGTTGAGATACGTCCTCGAATACCCCAGCGAACTGCCCTCGGCGCCGGACGATTTCCTGCGTCCCGACGTCATCCGCGCGGTGGCCACGGCCGCGGAGTCGGCCGGATTCTCGGCGGTCGCCCTCAGCGAGCATCCCGCCCCCTCGCTCAAGTGGCGACGGAACGGCGGGCACAACACGCTCGACCCGGTGGCGGCGCTCGCGTTCGCCGCGGCGGTCACCACCTCGATCCGGCTGATGACGAACCTGTACGTGCTGCCCTTCCGCAACCCGTACCTGTCCGCGAAGGCCCTCGGCAGTCTGGACATCGTCTCCGACGGTCGCCTGATCGCCGGTGTCGGCGCGGGCTACCTGCGGTCGGAGTTCTCGGCCGTCGGCGTCGATTTCGATGGCCGTGCGGAACTGTTCGACGAGGCGCTGGCGGCCCTGCACGCCATCTGGACCGACCCGCAGACCCCGGTCAGCGGAAAGGGATTCGCCGCCACCGGCCCGTTGTGGCTGCAGGGGGCGCACCAGCGGCCGCGTCCGCCCGTCTGGATCGGTGGGAACTCTGACGCCGCGCTGCGCCGGGTCGTCGAGTTCGGCAACGGCTGGATGCCACTGATCACGGACCGGGCGATGGCCGCCGCCATCCGTACCCCGGCCATCGAGAACGCGGACCGTTTCAGCGAGCGACTGGGCCGGTTGCGCTCCGCCCTCGAGGCCGCCGGACGCGATCCGGAGACCATCGACGTCCAGGTGGTGTGCCCACCCGTCGACTTCGGTGACGCCGACTCGGTGCGCGCCGCCCGCGACTTCCTCCGGGACATGTCCGAGCGGGGCGCGACCTGGGCGGTCATCCACGCCGACGGGTCCACCCCGCGGGCCGCACTGGACTTCGTCGAGACGTTCGGCCGCCGGTTCGTCGACGACACGCCGTAACGGGTACGGACCGTTCGGGTTCGCTGCCCTCCACCCGAACGAGCGGCCCGAACGGTCCGTACCCGTCCCGAGGCCTACCCCTTCCAGGGCACGTTCTTGACGTACCCGCCGGCGTCGATGCGCAACTGGGTGCCGGTGATGAACTTCGACGCATCGCAGGCCAGGAAGACGACCGCGTCGGAGACGTCCTGCGGCGAGATGTACGGCACCGGCATCGCCTGCATCGCGGGGAACGCCAGCTCCGCCTCCTCGCGGGTGGGTGCCTCCAGGTCGGGCCGGAACACCTTGTACATGCCCTCGTTGTGCAGCATGTCGGTGTCCACGTTGGTCGGGTGCACGGCATTGACGCGAATCATCCTGCGTGCCAACTGGATCGACAGATCGTTGACGTAGCGGGCGACCATCTGCTTGGCCAGGCTGTAGGCGGATCCGCCCGGACCCTGGTTCGTCGCACTGCCCAGCTGGGCGGCGAGCGAGCCGGTCGCGATGATCGAGGAGCCCTCCTTCAGGTGCGGCAGGCTGCCCTGGATGACGTTGAACACGCCGCCGAGGTCGGTGTCGATGGTGTCCGACCAGGACTGCAGCGTCTGGCCCTTGCCCATCGGGCAGATGCCCGCGTTGGCCACCACGATGTCGAGCCCACCGAGTTCCTCGACGCCTTTCGCGATCGCCTTCCAGACGGCGCCGCGCTCACGCACGTCGACGATCGCGGTGTGCACCCGCACACCCTCCTTCTCGATCAGCCGGGCGGTCTCGTCGAGATCCTCCGGGCGGGCCAGTGGATAGGTGTTGCCGTCGAGGTCCGCGCAGATGTCGAGGGCGATGATGCTCGCCCCTTCCGCGGCGAGGTTCACCGCGTGCGAACGTCCCTGGCCTCGTGCCGCTCCCGAGACGACCGCGATCTTGTTGTCGAGCTTTCCCACCTGTTCCGCCTTTCTGTGACGAGGTCACCGCCTGGGTGTCCGCCAGCCGATGGTCTTGGTTTCCGTGTACTGCGCGAATCCCTCGATGCCGCACTGACGTCCGAGGCCGCTGTTCTTGTAGCCGCCGAACGGCGCGTCGGCGCCGTAGAACATGCCGCCGTTGACGCCGAAGGAACCGGTCCGGATCCGCCGGGCGAACGCCATTCCACGCTCGTTCGACCCCGACATCACCGCGCCGGCGAGACCGAAGGCGCTGTCGTTGGCGATGCGTACCGCGTCCTCGTCGTCGTCGAACGGCACCACCACGAGGACGGGGCCGAAGACCTCGTCCTGTGCGATCGCCGCGCCGTTGTCGACGCCGACCACGACCGTCGGCGTCACGAAGTGGCCGCCGGACAGGTGCGCGGGCAGCCCGGTCGCGGGTCCGCCCCCGGTGGTGATCTCCGCGCCCTCGCTGCGGGCCCGGTCGATCATCTCCAGCACCCGCTGCTGCGCGCGGGCGTTGATCAGCGGCCCGACGAAGGTGCCCGGGTCGGCGGGATCGCCGACGGGAACCACGGAGAACGCCGTGGTCACGTCGGCGACCGCCTGGTCGAACAGGGAGCGGTGAACGAGCAGGCGGCTGTTGATCGCGCAGCCCTGCCCGGCGTGCGAACAGGCTCCGATGGCGCCCATCACGATCTTCGACGGGTCGGCGTCCTCGAGAACGACGAGCGCCGACTTTCCGCCGAGTTCGAGGAAGGTGCGCTTCATGGTGCCGGCGGCGTCACGCATGAGGCGGCGGCCCACCTCGGTGGAGCCCGTGAACGAGATCAGGTCGACCCGGGGGTCCACGGCCAGGCGTGCCGCGACCTCGTTGTCGGGCGTGGTCACCACGTTCACCACGCCGGCGGGGATGTCGGTGCGCTCCGCGATCAGGCGACCCAGCCGGGTCGCGTTCCACGGTGTGTTCGGATCCGCCTTGAGGACGACCGTGTTGCCGGCCGCCAGCGCGGGGCCGAGCTTGTTCAGGATCACCTCGACCGGATAGTTCGACGGGGTGATCGCCGCGACCACACCGGCCGGTTCCTTCACGACGGTGCGCTGGGTGTGTGCCCCGAACAGGGCACTGCCGCCGAGTTCACGCTCCCACTCGAACTCGCCGATCAGGCGCGCCGGGTAGCGCAGCGCGTCGGCGAGCGGCCAGTCCAGCTGGGCGTTGGTGGTCGACATCAGCGGGGCTCCGACCTCGGCGACGAGTTCCTCGCGCAGGTCTTCGCGTTCGGACTCGAGGGCTTCCTGCAACTGCTCGAGGCAGCGTGCGCGTAGCGCCCGGTCCGTCGCCCAGACACCGTCGTCGAAGGCGCGCCGGGCCGCTCCGATCGCCCGGTCCATGTCCTCGGCGCCGGCCGCCGCCGCGTCGCCGAGCACCAGCCCGGTTGCCGGGGAGACGTTCGGGTAGGTGGCGCCGGAGGCGGCGCCGACCAGGTGTCCGTCGATCAACATGCGGGGCTCGGCCCGGCCCGCCGCCCGCTCTCCCAGCGCGACGCTGGGGGCGGCGGCGTCCGACACGACCTCACTCACGATTGCTCCTCACGTTTGCTGGTGTCGATCTCGCGGTTTCGGTGCGGCAGGTCGCCGCGGTGTGCGCCGTCGTCGCGGCGGTCCGGATCATCGGGTGAGCACCATCGACGCGCACTGCGGTCCGAAACCGTTTGCGACGACGGCCACCTCGGCACCGGGCACCTGCCGGGCGCCGGCCTGGCCGCGCAGTTGCACCACCGCCTCGGCCAGGAAGCTCAGTCCGTGCAACCGGCCCTCGGCCAGCTGCCCGCCGGTGGTGTTGAGGGGCAGGCGACCTCCGGGCGCGATGGTCCGGCCCTGGTCGACCCATTCGCCGAACTCGCCGATGCCGCACAGGCCCATCGCCTCGACCCAGGAGATGGTGATGTGGGTGAATCCGTCGTACAGCTCGGCGACGTCCACGTCGGCCGGGCCCACGGATGCCTTGCGCCACATGTTCTCCGAGCAGCGCCGGGTTCCACCGAAGACGAAGTCGGGGGTGAAGGTCCAGTCCGGATGGGCGCCGGTGCCCATGGAGCTCGAGTCGATGGTCACCGGAACCTGCGCGAGGTCGGCGGCCCGTTCGGCCGTGGTCACGACCACCGCGCAGACACCCGTCACCGGATAGTCGCAGTCCAGCAGCCGCAGCGGCTCCGCGACGAAACGCGAGGCGTGGTAGTCGTCGAGGGTGATCGGATCGCGCAGCACGGCACGATCGTTGAGTGCGGCCCACTTGCGGGCGCCCACCGACAGGTGTCCGTAATCGTCCTCGCTGCCACCGAATTCGGCCAGTCGGCGCTGCTTTCGCATGCCCATCACCGGGATCACACCGCCCATGACCCCGTACGGGACCTCGAACTGCGATCGGCCGACCGCCGCGGGCACGGCGCGTCCGCTCTGGGTACCCCACTCCCGGGTCACCGAACGCACCACCAGCGCCACCTCGCACGCTCCGGAGAGCACCGCCATCTCGGCACCGAGTGCGGCGGTGATCGCCGAAGGGCAGCGCGCCGTGTAGTCGGCGTAGGTGACGAGATTGTCGACGCCGAGCATGCGCGCGACGTCGTGGGCGCCCTCGTCGCCTGCGTACTCGAAGATTCCGTCCACGTCGGCCACACTCAGCCCGGCGTCGTCGAGGGCGGCGCGGGCCGCGTCGACCACCAGTGGCCGGCAGTCGACTCCCCGCTCGCGATGGATGGTCGAGTAGCCGACCCCGACGACTGCGGCGCGGGCGCGGCTCACGAGGCGGCTCCGGCCGCGACCGAGGTGGTGCCGCCGGCAGGCCGGAACTGCGGGATGCTCCACTCTCCTCGGGGTTCGAAGGTGACCTCGAGGGGCATGTCGATCCGCAGCTCGCCGGGATCGGCGCCGACGATGTTGGTCAGGATCCGCACGCCGGGCGCGTCGTCGAGTTCGGTCAGCGCGATGATCAGCGGCCCTTCACCGACGTATGCGGGATGGAAGGCCTGGTGCAGCACCGTGTACGCGTAGAGGCGACCGCGTCCGCTCACCGGAACGGCCCGGCTCGGGCCCACCGGCCCGGGATGCCCCTCGGCGACCGGTTCGGGCGGGTACTGCAGGTGGTCGGTCCCCTCGAATCCCTGGACGACGAGTTCGCCTCGGGCGGCCGCCTCCCAGTAGAACGCCGTCACGGGATCCGGTACCGGGCGCGACTTCTCGGCCACCGGACTTCCGCCGGCCGGGCTCCCGGCCGGCGACTCCTCCGCGGTCCTCACCGTCCTCATCCCACTCCCATCCACACCGATTGGGTGACTCACTGTAATTCTTACAGTACGCTCCATCGCAAGGGCCACGCCAGCGATTCCGCCGGCGTCTTCCCTCTCGAACTCACAACAGACACGCACACTCACAGCAGAGAAGGGAACGCGGATGTCCGGACTGATGGACGGTGTCACGGTCGTCGAACTGGCCTCCTGGACCTACGTCCCCAGCGCAGGCGCGGCCCTGCACGACTGGGGCGCCGACGTGATCAAGATCGAAGACCCCCACGGCGGCGATCCGTGCCGGTACCTCACCGTCGGCGGGCTGACGCCCCAGGACTCGCGCGTGCGCGCCAACTTCATGATGGAGATCGGCAACCACGGCAAGCGCAGCATCGGTCTCGACATCAAGACCCCCGGCGGCCGGGAGATCTTCGCCAAGCTCGTCGCGAAGGCCGATGTGCTGCTCACGAACTGGCTCCCGGGTCAGCTCGAGCGGGCCGACCTCTCCGTCGACATCATCCGCGAGATGAACCCGAACATCATCATCGCGCGCGGCAGCGGACAGGGCAGCCGTGGACCGGACCGCGATCGCGGCGGTTTCGACGGGTCCTCGTACACCGCCCGCGCCGGCGTCGCCTACGCACTCACTCCGGACGGGCAGGAGTTCCCGTTCGCCCAGGGCCCGGCCTTCGGCGATCTCCAGGGCGGGATCACCCTCGCCGGCGGCATCGCCACGGCACTGTTCCACCGCGAACGCACCGGGCACGCCGCCATCGTCGACAGTTCCCTTCTGGCACAGGGCATGTGGGCGGTGGCACCGGACATCGCCGCCGCCGACTACTACGGCATCGACCGCATCCCCCCGTACGCGCCGGGAGATGCACCGAACCCCGCGGTCAACCGGTACCGCACCCGCGACGACCGCTGGGTCCAACTGATGTTCCTGCAGGCCGACCGCTACTGGAAGGGCTTCTGCGAGCGCATCGGGCGTCCGGACCTGGGCGTGGACCCGCGCTTCACGCCGCTGGCCAACCTGACCCTCAACAAGGACGAGGCCACCGCGGAACTGCGCGCGATCTTCGCCGAACGCGACCTCGCCGAGTGGCAGAAGATCATGGCCGACGAGCCCGGCGTGTGGGCCACGCTCACCTCACCGGCCGACGTGCTCGAGGACCCACAGGTCGAGGCGAACGGCTACCTGATGACCCTGACGGACGACGCGGGCAACCTGTACCGGACCGTCAGCGCACCGGTGCAGTTCGACGAGTCTCCGGCCGTACCGTCGCGCTCCCCCGAGCACGGGGAGCACACCGAGGAGATCCTGCTGGAGCTGGGACTGGACTGGGACGCCATCATCGCCGCGAAGGAGTCCGGCGCCGTCCTCTGACAGCTCGGGCTCCGGCTCGCCGCCGCGGCCGCACCCGGCCGTCGTCCCCGCGACACCCTTACCGGGCCGCTCACGGTAAATCCGTGCGAACCGATAGGATCGCGGGGACACAACGGAGGTGCTCGGGTATGGCCACGCAGGACACGCAACCGAAACGGCAACGCCGGGAGCGGGGTTCGATCGATCCCGAGGACATCATCGCCGGTGCGTTCGAGCTCGCCGAGCAGGTCTCGCTCGACAACCTGAGCATGCCGATGCTCGGTAAGCATCTCGGAGTCGGCGTGACCAGCATCTACTGGTACTTCCGCAAGAAGGACGACCTGCTCAACGCGATGACGGAGCGGGCCGTCGCGCGGTACATCGGCGCCGTCTCGGTCCCCGAGGACGGCGACTGGCGCGACCGGCTGACCGCGTTCGCCCGCGGCATGCGAGCCACGTTCCTGGCCAACCCGATCCTGATCGACCTGATCCTGATCCGCTCGACCCTGAGCCCGACCCATGGCCAGCTCGGCGCCCGCTACATCGAGCGGATCGTCGCCGACCTCGTCGACGCCGGCCTCCCCCTGCCCGAGGCATTCGACACCTTCGCCGCTGTCCAGCTGCATGTGCGCGGATCCGTCGTCCTCGCCCGACTGGGCGACAAGGCGAAGGCCGCCGACCCCAATTCGCATGCCTACTACGAGGACCTGAGGATCACCGCGGAGGACACCCCGCTCCTCGCGGAGGCCGCCGCCCAGGGACGCAGCGGTGCCGCCCCGGACGACAGCAACTTCGAGTACGGCCTCGAGTGCATCCTCGACCACGCCGCATCGGCGATCGGCGCCCAGCGGCCGCCGTCGAAGGCAAGCCGGCGCCCCGCGCGCAAAGCGAAGTAGCCCGCTCACCCGAAGCGGGCTCGGCCGCAAGGCTTCCCGACTCCACGCCACGCCGGTCCCTCATCCCGCACACAACCCTGCTGTGCGATCAACCCTGCTGCGCGGTCATCAGGTCCTGCCAGGCGGGAGCCTCCCGAGCGGCTCCGCCGGGGGCGATGCCCGGCTGCGTGTAGCGGCGTCCGTCGGGGCCGACGTAGACACCCGTCTGCGGGTCGTACAGTCGCGCCGCGGGCTGGGATCCACCCGACTCGCCGTACGAGGACGGCTGCACCTGCACCTGCACCCCGTCCGCGGCGCGGCCACCTTCCACGCCGGACGCGGCGCGGCCACCTTCCACACTGGGTGCCGGATGAGCCGAACGCCAGGGGTTGTCCCCTTCGGGGACGTACGGCTCACCGCTGCGGCACTCCGCCACCGTCGCGGCGCGCCTGCCCGGGTACTCCATGCAGGGCGCGTTGCGTGCGCCGCGCACCACCATCGGACTGTCCTGCGGAACCTTGCAGAACAGGTTCGACGGTGTGTCCGGCACCGACAGGTCGTCGGGTGATCGCCACTGCGTGGACGACAGGAACCCGGTGGTGCACGCCGGCGGGTCGCCGAACTGCAGGTGGAAGTCGACCAGGGCACCGTCCTCGAGCGGTCCGCGCACGACGGTGCCGAGGGCCGCGATCAGCGGTGGGAAAACGACCAGGACCTGTTCGATGCTGGGGTTGTAGATGCTGGTGACCTGACCGACACTGACCAGATTCGCCAGCAGCAGCGGCAGCGTCGGCTTCAGTTCGGCGAACAGCCGGTCGGCCTCGTGCACCGCGGCGGGACCGTACTCGATCAGCGACCGCAGCTGTGGTTCGCTCTCCCGCAGTTGGTCGGTGACGCGTGCGAGGTCGGCGGTCCAGGACCGGATCGCGTCGGCGCTCTCGACCTGGGTGTCGAGCAGTGGACCGGCCTGCTCGATCAGGGTCCGCGTCGGCTCCGCACCGTCCAGGGCCTCCTGCACCAGCAACTGCGCGGAATCCAGCAGCCGCTGCAGGTCCGGCCCCGTGCCGTTGAAGGCCTCGAACGCCCCCTCGACGAGTTCGTGCAGTTTGGTGTCGGCGATGCCGTCGAGCAGCCGGTCGGCCTGATCGAGGATCGCGCCGACATCCTGCGGGAGCTCGGTCCGCTGCACCGGGATCACGGCACCGTCGGACAGATCCCCGGTATCGCTCGCGGCGCCCGGATCGCCGGCAGTGCCCTGCGGCGGGACGAGGTCGACGTACTGCTCGCCGATCGCCGACACACTGCGGACCCGCGCCAGCACGTCGGCGGGGATCGGGTGGTCACGGGAGATCGTCAGGTGGGCGTCGACGCCGCCCGGGCCAAGCACGACGGAGTCGACCGTGCCGACGTTCGTACCGAGATAGGCGACGTTGGCGTGGGGGTACAGACCGCCGCTCGCCTCGAGTTGCACAGTGACCCGGTAGCGGCCGATGCCCACCATTGCGGGCACCCGGACGTAGGAGGTCGCCATGACGACGAGGCCGATGACGGTGAGGACGGCGAAGACGACCAGCTGGCCGCGCACGAATCGGGTCAGGGTCACGGTGCGCCTCCGGGGGTGGCACCGCCCACGGGCGCGCGCAACGGATCGGTGGCGTGGCCGGCAACGCCGGCCACGGTGCCGAGAGCACCCTCGACCCCGCCGAGGGTCCCACCCAGCGGGGTGCCGATCAGGAAGTTGTTGTCGAGCCGGGCGTTCGTCAGGTCGAGGTTGATGTCCAGGTTCGCGTAGTCACCGAGCAGCCACTTGTCCATGTTCTTCGTCGAGAACGGGAAGGTCGGCAGGAGCGACATCACGCCGGCGAGGTGCTCCCCGGTACCCGCGAGCGTCTGCAGGACCGGCGCCAGGTGCTTCAGGTCCGCCTGCAGGTCTGCGCCGCTGGTGTCGAGGATCTGGTTCGTCACCGCGGCGAGCCGCCCCACGGAGGTGACCGCCGTGGTGATGTCCTGCCGTTGTCCGACCAGCACGTCCAGCGCCGGAGGGAGCCCGTCCATGGCGTTCGTCAGCACCTGCCGGTCTTGGTCGAACTCGCCCGAGAGGCGCTCCAGTCCGTCCAGGGCCGCCACGATGTCTCCGCGCTGATCGTTCAACCCGGAGGTGAGCGAGTTCAGTTGCACCAGCACATCTCTGGTCGTCTCACCCCGACCACCGAGAGCGGTGTCGAGCTCACGGGTGATGTCCTGCAGCTGCGCCAGGCCACCGCCGTTGAGCACGACGGACAGCGCCGAGAGGGTCTGCTCCGTGGTCGGGAAGGCACCGGCCCGCTCCAGAGGGATGACGTCACCGGCCTCCAGACGCCCCTCCGGTGCGACGTCCGTGGGCGGGGCCAGCTCGAGGTGGTTGGAACCGAGCAGACTGGTCTGCCCGATCCGCGCGGTCACGTTCGCCGGGAGCACCACGTCCGCGTCGAGACCGATGGTGACCATTGCATGCCAGCCCTCGGCGGCGATCCTCCGGACCGACCCGACGGTCACGTCGTCGACCCGCACCGGCGAGTTCTGCGTCAGCGTGGTGGCATTCGGCAACTGGACGGCGACCTCGTAGGAGTCCTCGCCGGTCCCCCGCGCCCCCGGCATCGGCACCGAGTTCAGGCCGTCCCACTCGCAGCCTGACACCGACAGCGCCACCGCGATCGAGGTGGCGAGTGCGAACACACCCCGGCGCAGCCTCGGCATGGTCGTGATCCGGACGTTCATCGGGTACCTCCGGGGAGGAGCAGAGCACCGAGATCGGTGGGAGCAGTGGCATTTCCGGCCACGGGCCGGGTGATGTCTCCGGCCGCGCCGGGGGCCGTGGCCCCCGCCGCCGTGGTCTTCGAGGCCACTTGGGCCTCGACGCTCGGCGGCTGGAACTCCAGCTGATCGGGGAAGGCGGTGATGCCGCTGACCGGGTTGGTCATGATCGGCGGGTAGTTCACGATCATCCCGTTCATCAGCGGCGCCAGGTATTGACGACAGAGCTCGCCGGTGCGTTCGGTGCCCTCGTTCGCGGTGCCCTCGATGGCACCGCACAGCAACGCCGCCGGATTGGCGACCTCGTTGAGGCCGAACACCCCGGTCAGGGTGCCCTGGGCGGGCTGGTACAGGTTGTAGAAGTTCACCAAGGCGGTCGGGGCGATGTGCAGGACCTGCTCGATCTCCGGACGCTTGTCCGCGAGAACCTGTGTCGCGGTGGCGAGTTCGGAGACGCTGTGCGCCAGCTGGTCGGTGTTCGCACCGAGGAAACGCTGCACGTCCCCGACTGCCGTGTCCAGGTCGGTCAGTGCGGTCCCGAGCTGATCGGAGCTGGACGCGAGGACGTCCCCGACGGTGGCCAGCCGTCCCCCGAACTGGACGATCTGGGAGTTGCTGTTCGACAGTGCGGTGACGAACGTCTGCAGGTTGCGGATCGTGCCGAGCAGGTCTGTGCGACCGTCCGAGAGCGTGCTCATCGTGTGCGACAGTTCGCGCAGCGCGACGTTCAGCGCCGGACCGTTGCCGTCCAGGTTGTCGGCTGCGGTGTCGACGAACCGGCCGAACGAGCCCTGCGGATCGTCGGCCTGGGGACCGAGAGCGTCGGTGAGTTTGTCGAGCTCGTTCTTGATCTCGTCCCACTCGACCGGAACGGCGGTGCGTTCGAGGGGGATCTCGGTGCCCGCGGCCAGCGTCACTCCTCCGGTGAAGGCCGGGGTCAGCTGCACGAACCTCCCGGACACCAGGGACGTCGCCATGATCACGGCCTTGGCGTCCTCGGGAATCTCGACACCGCGGTCGAGCGACATCGTCACCACCGACGAGTCCCGTCCCGGTTCGATCCGCTCCACCGTGCCAACCCGTACTCCCATCACACGCACGTCGTCGCCCTGGTAGAGGCCGGTGGTGGACGGGAACCGGGCCGACAGCCGGTAGTGCGTGGTGCGGTCGACCACCAGGTACCCGGCCACGGCCAGTGCCGCGACGAGCACGGCGACCATCCCCCAGCGCAGGACGGTCCGGCTGGGACGCAGCGAGGTCAGCGCACTCGAGGACGGCTTCGCCGTCGGTCCACTCGTGAACGGTTTCATCGCGGGTTCACCCCCTGGTACTTCTCGATGCTCGGCGGCGGGTCCATCAGTGCCTGCAGGTCCTTCGGCAGCTGGCCCGGATTGACCAGGGAACTCATCAGCGGGGCCAGGAACTCGCCGGCCGCGTAGTTCTGAACGAAGGCCTGGAAGTAGGGCCCGCTGCCCACCGCCTCGCCGAGGGCGGTCGAGTACGGGCCGAGCCCGTCGAGGGCGCCGACGAGGCTGTCGCGGTTGCGGATGAGCAGGGCGGTCACCTGGTCGAGCTTCTGCAGGGTCGGACCGAGCTGTGCCTCGTTGTCGTGGACCACCCCGCTCAGCTGCCTCGAGACCGCCGACACGCTCGAGATGAGTTCGGTGATCGCGTCCCGGCGCCGCTCGAGTTCCCCGAGCAGGTCGTTGCCGTCGAGCAGGAGGGCGTTGATCTGGTCACCTCGCTGCGCGAGCACCGTCGTGACCGAGTGCGCCTTCGCCAGGAGTTCCTCGAGTCCGGCGTCCCGCTGGTTCAGGGCGGTGGTGAGATCGGTGATGCCGCGCACCGCCTCCCCGAGGGGCTGCGGTGTGCCGGACAGCGCACCCGACATCGCGTCGAGGGCCGAGTTCAGCTGCACGGTGTCGAGGTCGTGCACCGTGCCCGTCAGATCGCCGAGCGCATCGGTCAGCGAGTACGGCGAGGTGGTGCGGTCGTCGGAGATGGTGCCCCGCGCAGGCAGCCGACCCGCGCCCTCGGGAACGACGGCGAGGGACTTGCGTCCGAGGATGGTGTTTGTCTTGACGGCCGCGGTCGTCCGGTCACCGAGGGCGACGTCCTCGGCCAGGGTGAACGACACCACGATCCGGTCGCCCTCGATGTCGATGCGGTCGACCGATCCGGAGGTGATCCCGGCGACCTCGACCTTGTCACCGGGCAGCAGTCCGCCGGCATCGACGAACACCGCACGGTACTGCAGTCCAGAGTGCAGGAACGGCAGCTTGGCGTACTGCAGGGCGGCGAGCACCACCGCCACCGCGAGGACGATGCCCACCGTCCCGCGACGCAGCAGGCGCCGCCCCGCGGCGTCGGGGTTCATCGGCCGCCCGCTCACCCGATCCCCCCGCTTGTTCTCACTGGTACGGACGCCATTTCGGCCACGCAGCGAAAGTCCTCGGGTCGGCTCATTTCGGTCCGCACCTTCCCTCGTTGCTCGATCCGGGCACCTTGATCTTGATGGTCTGGCCGTCGCCGGCGCTGAAGCGCAACGAGGCGGTGCAGATGTAGAACTGGAAGAAGGAGCCGTACGCGCCGAGGCGGCTCAGCCGGCGGTAGACATCCGACAGGGCCTGCAGGTTCTCCTCCAGCGTGCCGCTGCTCGCATCCAGATTGCCCGCCAGGATGCCGGTCTGTTCGATGGTCTTCTGCAGGTCGGGGCGGCCGGCCTGCAGCAACTCGGCCAGTCCCGATGTGGCGTCGGCGATCCGCGGAATCGCGTCGCCGATCGGGTCCCGGTCGGCGGAGAGTCCGCTGACGAGTTGCTGGAGCCGGTCGAGGGTGCCGGAGAACTCGTCACGTTTGCCGTCCAGGGTCGCCAGGACGGAGTTCAGGTTGTCGATGACCTCACCGATCACCTGGTCTCGCTCCGCCAGTGTGGAGGTCAACGACCCGGTGCTGCCGAGCAGGGGGACCAGGGTGTCGCCCTGCCCCTGGAACACCTGGACCAGCGCCTCGGACAGGCTGTTGACCTGATCCGGATCGAGTCCGCGCAGCAGCGGCTTGAAGCCCCCGAGCAGCAGGTCGAGGTCCAGCGCGGGTTCGGTCTGCGACAGCGGGATGGTGTCGCCGGCGGCCATGGGCTCCGTCGATCCGGGCCCCTCGCCCAGTTCGAGATAGCGATCCCCCACCAGGTTCTCGTAGCGGATCGTCGCGCGTGTCGCGGCGGGCAGCGAGTAGGTGTCCTCCACATCGAAGGTGACGTGCGCGAGATTGTCCCGCCCGCGGTCGACGCCAGTGACGGTGCCCACCTCGGCGCCGGCGATGCGAACCTTGGCACCGGAGTGCATCCCGGACGAATTGGTGAACACCCCGTGGTAGGTGGTCGTGGACGCGAATCGGGCCTCGCTGAAGACCACAACGAGCCCTGCGAAGATCAGTGCCATCACCGCCGCGAAGACGGCGAACTTGACGATCGTCGCGTTCCTGCTCACTGTCCCATCCCCGGGTAGAGGCCGTCGAAGAACACCTGGAAGAACTTGGGTGGATTGGTGATCGACGTCGTCCGCGGCGCGTACGGCACCGGCGCGTTGTCGGTGACCACGAACGGTGGCCGATCTCCGGGTCCGGGCACGTGCGGCAGGTCGGCACAGTTCGGTCCGCCCGAGGCGTTCACGCGCGGCAGGCTTTCCGGATAGGTGTAGGGCTCGACGCCGTAGGTCATACCCACGCTCAGCGCGAAGCCCTGCGACATACCGCCTTCCACCGCCTCGGCTTTCGGCCGGAGCAGGTCGAGACCGATCAGCATGCACGAGATGGACGGCGAGTACTCGTCGAGCAGTTCCGCGGTCGGGCGCAGCAGGCCGATCGCGGACGTCAGGTCGCGCTGGTTGTCGGTGAGGACCCCGGTGGCGTTGTCGGCGAGTCCGGTGACATCCAGCAGCAGGGTCTGCAGGCCGCTCGCCTCCTCGGTGACCATCCGGCCGGTCGAGGTCGCGTTGTCGACCGTGCGCAGCAGGTCGTCGGCGGTGTCGGCGTACACCCCGGTCACCGTTGCGGCCGCGGACAGATCGTGTTGCAGCGCGGGCAGACTCGGGTTGATCTGCCGCAGGAGTGCATCGGTGTCGTCGATCAGGGTGCCGATCCGCTCGCCACGCCCGCGCAGTGCGGTGGAGATCGCGCCGAGCGTTTCGTTGAGTTTCTCCGGTTCCACCCGGTGCAGGACGGTGGCGAGATTCTCGAACAGGGTGTTGAACTCGACCGTGACGGATTCCGCGGAGAGGGTCGTTCCCGCCTGGAGGTGACCGGCGGTCGGCGTCGCGGGCGGTGTGAAGTTGACGTACTTCGCGCCGAACACGGTGGTGGACCTGATGTCCACCGTGGCGTTCGCGGGGATCTGCTCGAGTCCATGCGGATCCATGTCGAGTGCGATGACGGCCTCGTCCCCGTCGTAGTCGATGGAGGCCACCCGGCCCACCTCGACACCACGCATCATGACCTTGGCCTGCGGTTCCATCACCAGGCCTGCGCGCGGGGACACCACGGTGACCCGCTCGGCGCGGCTGAACCCGCCGAGGAAGGCGGTCAGCGCGGTGGCCACGACGAGGACCAGCGCGGTGGCGAATGCCACTGCCACGATCCGGCGAGGCACGGGCCGGTCGAACAGTTCGGTACCTGACATCGCCACGCGCCGCCGCCTATCCGGTGAGGTGGAAGTTGCCGGACATCCCGTACACCACCAGCGAGATGAGCAGGGTCACCGTCACCACCACGATCAGGGAAGCGCGCACCGCGTTGCCCACCGCCAGGCCGACCCCGACGGGGCCACCGGAGGCGTGGAAGCCGAAGTAGGTGTGGATGAGCATCACCGCCAGTGCCATCACGATCGCCTGGACGAAGGACCAGAGGATGTCGGTGGGTACCAGGAAGGTGGAGAAGTAGTGGTCGTAGAGGCCCGGCGACTGCCCGTACATCCACACGGTGGCGAACCGGCTGGCGACGAAGGACGCGGCCACCGCGAGTGCATAGAGCGGGACGATCGCGATCATCCCGGCGACCACTCGGGTGCTGACCAGGTACGGAACCGACGGGATCGCCATCGTCTCCAGTGCGTCGATCTCCTCCGAGACCCGCATGGCGCCGAGCTGGGCGGTGGATCCGGCCCCGATCGTGGCCGCCAGCCCGATGCCGGCGATCACCGGGGCCGCGATCCGGACGTTGACGAACGCCGCGAAGAATCCGGTCAGCGCCTCCACGCCGATGTTCCCGAGCGAGCTGTACCCCTGCACTGCGATGGTGCCGCCGGTGAACAGCGTCAGGAAGCCGACGATCACCACGGTGCCACCGATCACCGCGAGCGCACCCGTTCCCATGCTGATCTCCGCGACCAGACGCACGGTCTCACGGGGATAGTGTTTGATCGCCTTGGGCGTGTGCCACAACGCTTTTGCGTAGAAGACCGCCTGGCCACCGAAGCCGTCCACGGCATTGAGCGAACGGCGGTACCGGCGGCGGGCGATCGGATACCTGCTGCGAACCACGTCGACCACGGCGGTCACCGCGCCGTCAGGGAGATGCCGACCGCGGTCACGACGATGTTGACCACGAACAGCGCCATGAAGGCGAATACGACGGTCTGGTTGACCGCATCCCCCACGCTCTTGGGACCGCCGCGAACGTTCAGTCCGAGGAAGCAGGCCATCAGACCGGCGATCAGCCCGAACAGTCCGGCCTTGACCTGGGAGATGAGCAGTTCACCGAGTCCGGTCAGCAGTGTGATCCCGTTGACGAAGGCGCCCGGGTTGACGCCCTGGAGCAGCACGGAGAACAGGAATCCACCGGCGATGCCGATGGTGCACACCAGCCCGTTGAGCAGGAGCGCGACCGTGGTCGAGGCCAGGACGCGGGGCACAACGAGCCGCTGGATCGGATCGATGCCCAGTACGCGCATCGCGTCGATCTCCTCGCGGATGGTGCGCGCGGCCAGGTCCGCACAGATCGCGGTGGCGCCGGCACCGGCCACGATGAGCACCGTGACCACCGGACCGACCTGGGTCACCGATCCGAGCGCCGCACCCGCACCGCTGAGGTCGGCGGCGCCGATCTCACGCAGCAGGATGTTGATGGTGAAGCTCACCAGCACGGTGAACGGCACGGCCACCAGGACGGTGGGGACGATCGAGACGCGGGCAACGAACCACGACTGCTCGATGTACTCGCGCCACTGGAACGGCCGGCGAAACGATGCGCGGGCCACGTCGACCACGAGATCGAAGAAGCCCCCTGCCGCCCGTAACGGGACTGCCACAACACTGTTCATCGCGCCCCCAAGTCGGCCCAACGGGAAATGCGGTCTCGCCACGCTCCGGGAACCTCGGAACGGGCCACCGGACGCACTCCATTCGCGACGCGTTCGGTGTCTCGAACCACCCGGGGCACCAATCTGATTCGCCTCCGATACGGCGTCACCAGAGCCTCGTAGGCGCCGATGCTAGCAGATACCGCATGGCCAACAGTAGATGTTCCGATAGCCTTCCGTGAGGCATGGACGCGCCTCCCCGGCACATCCGGTCCACCCCACCGAATCTCCTGGCACTTTCGCCCGCGGCGCTCTATCGTAATGGTTTCAGTAGTGCTTACAGTGAACCCTGAACCGAGTGCCGTACCCGTATACGACCCGAGGAGCAGCGTTGCCCGACCCCAAGACGGAAGCCGCACCGACGATTCCGCAGTTCACCCTTCCCGCCGTCGCGGACGCCGTCGCCGCCGCGATCCCCGATCGCGAGCTCATCGCGTTCGGCGACCGCCACCTCACCTACGCCCAGGTGGCCGACCGCTCCCGGCGGCTTGCCACCTACCTGCGATCACGCGGACTCGGTTGCCGGACCGAGCGGTCGCAACTGGCCGCGCACGAGACCGGCCAGGACCTGATCGGCATCTACGCGTACAACGGCAACGAGTACGTCGAGTCCCTGCTCGGCGCGTTCCGCGCCCGGGTCGCGCCGTTCAACGTCAACTACCGATACGTCGAGAACGAACTGCGCTATCTGCTCGGGGACGCCGGCGCGAGCGCACTGGTCTACAACGCGAGCTTCGCCCCGCAACTGCAGAAGATCCGCGACCAGCTGCCGCAGCTGTCCGTGCTGGTCCAGATCGCCGACGAATCCGGCAACGCGCTGCTCGACGGCGCCGTCGACTACGAGGAAGCGCTCGCGAGCGTCGACCCGCTCGACGATCTTCCGGAGACCTCTCCGGAAGACCTCTACGTCCTCTACACCGGTGGCACCACCGGCATGCCGAAGGGCGTGTTGTGGCGTCAGCACGACATCTTCATGGGCGCCTGTGGCGGCAAGGACTTCTACAGCGGTATCCCGGTCGGCTCCTACGAGGAGATCGCCGACCGCGCGCGGTCGAATCCCGGATTGAAGGTGTTCGTCGTGCCGCCACTGATTCACGGCGCCGCCCAGTGGGCCGCGCTCACCGCCCTCACCACCGGGCAGACGCTGGTCTTCCCGCCGGCCTCGGATCGTCTCGACGCCGAGGCGGTGGTGAGCACCATCGAACGCGACCGTCCGAACGTCGTGATGGTCGTCGGGGACGCCACGGCCCGTCCCCTGCTCGCCGCCTTCGAGCGGGGAGACGCCGACACCTCGTCGCTGAACATCGTCGCCAACGGCGGCGCCCAGCTGACACCCGGGATCAAGCAACGCCTGCTCGACGCGTTGCCGGGCACGATCGTCATGGACGGCGCCGGCTCGTCCGAGACCGGTGCCCAGATGATGCACGTGTCCTCTGCGGGCGCGGTGTCGACGGGCACGTTCAACCCGAGCTCGTACACCTGTGTCCTGTCCGAGGATCTGACCGCCGTCGCCGAGCCCGGGCACGAGGGCATCGGCTGGCTGGCGCAGCGGGGCTACGTTCCGCTCGGCTACAAGGGCGACGAAACCAAGACGGCGGCAACCTTTCCGGTGATCGATGGGGAGCGCTACGCGCTGCCCGGCGACCGGGCCCGGCACCTGGCAGACGGCAGCTTCGAACTGCTCGGTCGGGACTCGGTCACCATCAACTCCGGTGGCGAGAAGATCTTCGTCGAGGAGGTCGAGTCGGCCATCGCCTCGCACCCCGCCGTCGGGGACGTGATCGTCGCCGGACGCCCGAGTGACCGGTGGGGCGAGGAGGTCGTCGCGATCGTGCAACTGGCCGACGGCACACAGGCCACCGAGAACGAGATCGTCGACCATGCTGCGGCGTCGGTCGCGCGGTACAAGTTGCCGAAGTCCGTGCTGTTCCGCGACCGGATCGAGCGCAGCCCCGTCGGCAAGGCCGACTACCGCTGGGCTCGCGAACAGGCCGCCGCCGCACCCCGCCCCGAGACCGCGCCCAGTCCGGCGTGACCTCCGGGCACGCACGCCCATCCCATCCGAACCCGGCAATCGGCACTCTGGAGGCCCCATGCCCACAGTCATCTCACCCGAGATCTCGACCTGGCCCGACCCCGAACCGCACCTGCTCGGCAGCCGCTGCGACGCCTGCGCGGCGACCGTCTTCCCGGTCCAGGCGCAGTGTCCGCGCTGCAGCGCGGCATCGATGACGGATGTGGAGTTGCCCAGACGCGGCACTCTCGTCTCCTGGACCACCCAGGGATTCCTCCCCGGGCCGCCCTATCTCGGCAAGGAGACCGCGAAGACGTTCACCCCGTTCGGCGTCGGGCTCGTCCAACTCGGTGACGTGATCCGCGTCGAGAGCCGGCTCACCGAGAACGACCCGGCCGCACTGCGATTCGGAATGGAGATGGAACTGACGATGATTCCGCTGAGCACCGACGAATCCGGCGACGAGATTCTGACCTTCGCGTTCGAGCCGGTCCCGACGGCGGGAGGTGCCGCATGAACGACGTGGCCATCATCGGCGTGGGCATGCACCCGTTCGGCCGGTTCGAGGGCAAGACCGCCATGCAGATGGGCGCCGACGCCATCCGGGCCGCGCTGACCGACGCCGGGCTCGAGTGGCGCGACATCCAGTTCGCGGTCGGCGGCAGCTGGGAGGTCGCCAATCCCGATGCCATCGTCGGCCTGGTCGGGCTGACCGGCATTCCCTTCACGAACGTGTTCAACGCCTGCGCCACCGCAGCCAGCACGACCGAGGCCTGCGCCGACGGGATCCGCCTCGGTCGCTACGACATCGGCATCGCGATCGGTATGGACAAGCATCCCCGCGGCGCCTTCACGGTGGATCCCACGCTGGTGGGGATGCCGAAGTGGTACGGCGAGAACGGCCAGTACCTCACCACCAAGTTCTTCGGAATGAAGGCGAACCGGTACCTGCACGACCACGACATCTCCGAGATGACCCTGGCACGGGTGGCGGCGAAGAACTACCGCAACGGCGTGCTCAACCCGAACGCCTACCGACGCAAGCCGATCCCCGAGGAAGAGATCCTGGCGTCGCCGATGCTCAACCACCCGTTGACGCACTACATGTTCTGCTCCCCCGACGAGGGCGCCGCGGCGGTGATCATGTGCCGGGCGGACATCGCACACCGGTTCACCTCCAAACCGGTCTACCTGCGATCGGTCGAGGTCCGGACCCGCAGCTACGGCGCGTACGAGGTGAACACCACCTACGCGCCGGTCGAGGAGGATGCCTCCCCCTCGGTGTACGCCTCGCGCGCGGCCTTCGAATCGGCAGGCATCGCCCCGGGGGACATCGACGTGATCCAACTCCAGGACACCGACGCCGGCGCCGAGGTCATCCACATGGCCGAGGCCGGGTTCTGCGCCGACGGGGACCAGGAGAAGCTGATCGCCGAGGGCGCCACCGAAATCGGCGGATCCATGCCGGTCAACACCGACGGCGGACTGATCGCCAACGGTGAACCGATCGGCGCATCCGGGCTGCGTCAGCTGCACGAACTGGTGCTGCAGTTGCGTGGCGAAGCGGGGCCACGTCAGGTGGCGGGCAACCCGCGGGCCGGGTTCGCGCTGCTCTACGGTGCGCCCGGCACGGCCGGCGCCACCGTGGTCAGCACCTGATCGATCCCCGAACCCGAGCACTACCGGCGGGGCCATCGTGCGCGTCCGACGGCGATGCAGTCGGCCTGGCAGGCATCGGCCCCGCCGCCTTCTCGAATCACGCCAATACTGTTGATTTACAATTCTTTTCGTGCTATGATTCCCTTTCGCTGATTGCCCGCTTGCGGTACACATGCGGTGTGACCACATCAGCCTTCTCTTCGGCGTTGCTGTCCGCGGCGGCGCGGGCCGCGCACCTACTGGTCGATGACGAACCCCACATCCTCGTCGACTCGTATGCGCAGCCGATTGTCGAATCCCAAGACCCGAAACCACTCGGGTTCCACCATGCCTACCCGAGCGAACCGGTGCTGGCCGGTGCCCGGCTCTCGACAGTCGTTCGGAGCGCATTCGCCGAGAATCGTCTCGAGGAGTCCGGGTGCCGGCAGTACGTCGTCCTGGGCGCGGGCCTCGACACGTCTGCGCTCCGCGTCGCCACCCGGCTCGAAGCGAACACCTTTCATGTCGACACCCCCGACACCCTCGAGTGGCGACGCAGCGTCCTGGAGGACGCGAAGGTGCGGCCGGCCGGAATCGACGTGCCGCACGACTTTGCCTCGGGCGACCTCCTGTCCGCCCTCGCGGCAGCCGGGCTGGACCCCCGGGTACCCACCTTCGTCAGCTGGCTGGGGGTCACGATGTACCTCCGAGACACTGTGGTTCGCAACGTAATCCAGAATCTTGCGCTTCTCGCCGCGGGCTCGGAACTCGTGGCCGACGCCATCCTGCCCGAGATCGACCGCGACGACGCGGGAAACCGCTATGCCCATGCCGTGTCGAAGGTGGCCGGGGAGGGTGGAGAACCCTGGCGCACCACGGTCGACCGCGACGAGTTGCGAACGTGGCTCTCCCGAGCCGGTTGGCGCACCATGGAGGTCGTCGATGACCACGAAGCCGTCCCACCTGCACTCGATGCTCGCCAGGACGCGCTGCAACCTCGGCGACTCGCCATCCTGGCCCACGCTCGCCGCTGAACCATCACTCTCGACGGATCGGACGTGCAGGCGTCAGGAACGGCGTCGGCCCGTTTCACGACAATGAGCCGTGGAAACGGGCCGACAAGCAGGAGCAGGCCTCAGTCGACGATGGTGATGGCCTGCCTCGGACACTGCCGCGCCGCCTCGCGGATCCCCTGCTCGTTGTCCGGGGTCACCTCGGGCTGCAGCACCGTCAGGTAGTCGTCCTCGCCGAGGTCGAAGACGTCCGGTGCGATGCCGACGCACACCGCGTTGCTCTCGCAGACACCGAAGTCGACCTCGACCCTCATCGGAGCATCCGGACCGGCACGGTGTTCCAGCCGGCGACGTTCTGCATGGTGACGCGTGTGCACCGGTCGAAGTCCACCTCGAAGCGCGGCATGAAATCGAGCAGACGACCTAGCGCGATCGCGCTCTCCATCCGGGCCAGCGCCGCGCCGAGGCAGCTGTGGATTCCGTAGCCGAAACCGAGGTTCGGTGATTCGGAGCGATTGCGGTCGATGTCGAAGACGTCCGGATCGCTGAACGCCTCGGGGTCCCGGTTCGCCGATCCCAGCATCAGGAAGACGGGCTTACCCGCCGGGATCGTGACGCCGTGCAGTGTCACGTCCTTCATCGAGTACCGCACGTTGTACTGGTTCGGGGACTCGTAGCGGAGCAACTCCTCGACGGCCGCAGGAATGCGGCCGCGATCCTCGAGCAGCTTCTCCCACTCTCCGGGGTTACGAGCGAACAGCACACCGGCGTTGCCGATCAGCTTCGCGACCGTCTCGGCACCCGCACCGCCGAGGAGAGAGGCGAAGGCCGCGATCTCGAGCGTCGACAGCTTGGTCTTCTCACCGTCTTCCCGCTCCACCTCGGCCTGGACCAACTGGGTGATCATGTCGTCGCACGGGTTCTCCCGGCGCTCGTTCGCCAGCCCGTAGTAGTACCGGGTCATCTCGACGACCGCCTGCCGGCCGCGCTCGGACATGTCGACCTGTCCGATCTCCCGGTGCAGCAGGTCGTCGGTCCACAGCCGGACCTGGAGACGCATCTCCTCCGGAACGCCGAGCATCCGGGAGACCACCTCGATCGGGAACAGCACCGAGAAGTCCTGCACCAGATCGAATCCCGCGGGATCCACCTGGCCCAGGTAGTGGTCGACCAGTTCGGTGACGACCGGCTTGAGCGCCTGGATGGCGCGCGGCGTGAACACCCGGCTGACCAGGCTTCGCATGTGACGGTGTTCGGGCGGATCGAGCACGATCACCGACTTGAGCACCGGCGGCTCCCCGGTACGCACCATGGACAGGTCCATGCCGCGTGAGGAGGAGAAGGTCTCGAAGTCCCGGTACGCGGCCGACACGTCCTCGTGGCGGGTCAGCGCGTAGAAGTCGTACTCCTGGCTGTAGTAGACCGGCGCTTCCTCCCGCATGCGCCGGTACAGCTCGTACGGTCCGCCGAAGAACTCCTCGGAGAACGGGTCGAACACGAGCCTCGTCTTGGTCACTGCACCCTCCTGTCATCCCGCCATCCGGCCGGGCAGGACAGCTCGAAGTAACTTACCGTAAGGCATACTATAATTTCGTCGGTCCGTTCGCCACACTCCCACGAGGACCCCTTGCCGGAGCAGCCGGAAATTATTACAGTCGCGTTTACAGTACGAACATTCCAGGGGTGTCCCGACACCCGAACCGCAACACAGGACGGTGGCGTCGCCAGTGGAATCCGAAGAGCAGAACTCCGGGAAACAGACGTCCGGGAAGCAGAAGATCGTCGTGGTCGGCGCCGGCTCGGGAATCGGGGCGGCCACGGCCGCTCATTTCCACCGGCAGGGACACCACGTCCTCGCGGTCGACGCTCGCGAGAACACCACTCCCGCAAGCGAACACCGCCGGTGCGACCTCCGAGACAAGGCGTCGGTCGACGCTCTGCTCACCGACATCGGCGACGGCTGGGACCTGCTGGCGCACGTGGCCGGGGTCCCCGGCACCGCCCCCGCCGGGGACGTCCTGCTCGTCAACTACCTCGGAGTCCGGCTGATGACCGAGGGGATGCTCCCCCGACTCAACCAGGGCGGCGCCATCGTCGTGGTGGCCTCCACCGCGGCACTCGGCTGGCAGGACCGCACCGCCGAACTGGCCGGGCTCCTCGAGGCCACCGACGCCGACTCGGTTCTCGCCTGGCAGCAGACGCAGGACCCGAACTACCCGGTGTACAGCACCTCGAAGCAGGCGGTGCTCCACTACACGCGCCGGCTCAGCGCGCCGGCATGGGCGAAGTACGGCGTCCGGGTCAACACCGTCAGCCCCGGCCCCACCGAGACGCCGATCCTGACCGACTTCGAGCAGACCATGGGCAAGGACGTGCTCGACATGGCCCGCGGCACCGTCGGACGACACGCCACCGTCGACGACATCGTCCCGGTGATCGAGTTCCTCGGTTCCCCCGGTGCCCGCTGGGTCGTCGGCCAGGACGTCCAGGTCGACGGCGGCTTCATCACCTCGATGCTGGCCGGCGCGCCGATCGCACTCTGACCTCACGACACCCATCCGAACGACGACCGGAGCGCAATGACCATCGCCGAACCCCCGACGGAACAGCCGTCGACGTCCGACCGCCCTTACCACCCGCTGGACATCTCCGCGGGCACCTTCTGGGACAGCGACTTCCGCAGCCGCGACGAGACCTTCGCGCAACTCCGCGCCGAACCGGGCCTGACCTGGCACCCACCGTCCTCGGCGATCTTCCCGCACGAGGAGACCGGCTACTGGGCCCTCACCCGGCACGCGGACATTCGCCACGCCAGCCTCACCAACGACGTCTTCGTCTCCGGCCTGGGGATCACCGTCGATCCGATGCCCGCGGAGATCCAGCGGACGATGAGCTTCTTCCTCGCAATGGACGCGCCCGAGCACACCCGCTACCGGCGACTGATCGCCATGTCGTTCACGCCACGGCAGATCAAGCGCATCGAGGACCAGATCCGGGCGAACGCCCGCACGATCGTGGACGACCTGCTCGCCGATCTGCGGGCGAACGGGTCCGTCGACTTCGCTGCCGACTTCTCCGGACGGCTGCCGATGCGCACGATCTCGGAGATGATCGGCATCGCACCCGAGAACCACGAGGTGGTCGCGCACGCCGTCGAATGCCTGTTCAGCACCGGCGACGACGAGTACGCCTCGCTCGAGGATCGGGCCACCCATTCGATGACCCAGCTCGGCCTGCTGATGAATGCCGGCATCGAGCTCGCCCAGCTGCGCCGAGTCGAGCCGCACGAGGACCTGATGACGGGCATCGTCGAGGCCGAGGTCGACGGCCACCGGCTCACAGACACCGAGGTCGGCGCGTTCATGGTGCTGATCGGCTCGGCCGGCAACGACACCACCAAGCAGACCAGCTCGCACGCGCTCAAGGCACTGATCGATCACCCCGAGCAGCGGGACTGGCTCCTCGCGGACTTCGACAACCGGATCGACACCGCGATCGACGAGTTCGTCCGCTGGTCCACGCCGGTACTCAACTTCGCCCGGCACGCGTCGGTGGACACCGAGATCGCAGGCACGCCGATCGCGGCCGGCGAGAAGGTCGCCCTCTTCTACTGCTCCGGCAACCGGGACGAGTCGGTCTTCGATCGTCCGCACGAGTTCGACATCTCACGCTCCCCGAATCCGCACGTCGGGTTCGGGGGTGGCGGCGCACACTTCTGCCTCGGCGCCCAGCTGGCCCGGATGGAGCTGCGGCACCTGTTCCGCGAACTGCTCACCCGGCTGCCCGAGGTCGAGATCGGCGAACCCGAGTACCTGCACAGCAACTTCGTGCACGGCATCAAGCGGATGCGGCTGACGGTGCGCTGACACAGCGCCACCGGCGCTGCATTGGTTGAACGCAGACCGACACGTCCGGCTCGTGGAGCGCGCGACCGGTCGCGGGCTTCGGCGTGGGTAGCCTTCTCACATGTCCGAACCACCACCCTTCAGCCCCACGGTCACGCTGCTCACGGTGGGCCGGGTGTGGGAGGCCGCATTCACCGAGGCGCTCAAACCGCTCGGCCTGACCACCCGCAAGTACGGGTTGCTGGGCCACATCCGCGGCACCCCGGGGATCTCCTTCAGCGAACTCGCCCGCCGCTCCCGCATCACCGTGCAGAGCGCCCACACGGCGGTCGCGGCATTCGTCGAGGCCGGGCTCGTCGATGACGGGACCGCGCACGCCGGGGCGGCGTCGACCCTGACGATCACGGCCGACGGTGAGTCGTTGCTGGCCCGGGCCGCCGAGGTGGTGGCCCGTCTCGACGCGGATTTCGCCGCGCAGCACCCCGAACTCACCGAGGCGTTGCGGGCGCACATGATTCGGGTGATGTCGGCCATCAACTGACACCCGACCGCAACCTTCAGTTAGACTGAAGGTCATGGAATCACTGCTGCTCTCCCTTCATGTGGTGGCGGGCATCCTCTTCGTGGGTCCCGTCGCGGTGGCCACGAGCCTGTTTCCCCGCCATGCGCCGGTGACCGCCGGGCCGAACGGGGCGAGACAGGCCGAGCGAAGCGTCGACATCGCCCGTGTGCTGTACCGCATCACCCGCATCTACGGCGCCGTGGCGATCGGAGTGCCGGTCGTCGGCCTCGTCCTCGCCACCGTGCAGGGGCGCACGGGCGACGCCTGGGTCGTGGTCGCGATGGTGCTGACCGCCGCCGCCGGCGGACTGCTCGCCCTGCAGATCACTCCACTCCAGCAGGAGGCGCTCACCTCCCCCGATGACGGCGCCCGGCTCCGACGCCTGAGCATGACTGCGGGCGTGTTCAACCTGCTGTGGATGATCGTCGTCGTCCTGATGATCGTGCGCCCCGGATCGAGCGCCGCATGACCGGGCAGCTGCGCGGTCTCGCTGCGCTCTCGGCACTCGAAACCGTCAGCCTCCTGGCACTCCTGACCAACCTCGGCACCGTGCACAACAGCACGGTCGCGAGCATCCTCGGTCCGATCCACGGCGCGTTCTACCTCGCCGTCGCCGCCGTGGCACTCCTCGGTCGCGGGCTGGCGCCGAGGACCCGGACGTGGGCTCTCGTACCCGTGCTCAGCGGCCCGATCACGATGGTCAACCTGCGACAGCAGGCGCGTGACGCATGAGCCTGCGACACTACTTTCGCCGACCACCGGCCGTGACGGCCGCCGAGGCGGTCCGTCTCGTCGAAGACGGCGCGCTCGTCGTCGACGTCCGCCGCGAGTTCGAGTGGAATCGGGTACACATTCCCGGCGCCGTCCACGCACCTCTCGAAGTACTGCTCGACCGCTGTCCGGAGTTCCCGGACGATCGCCTCCTCATCACCTTCTGCACCGGGGGAATCCGGTCGGCCGGGGCGGCGAACCTGTTGGTGGAGAACGGCTTCGACGCCGTCAACATGAGCGGCGGACTCGTCCACTGGCGCGCCGCCGGCGGACCGCTCACACAGGTCAGGTGAAGTCCGTGCCGCCGTCGACGTTGACGTCGGCGCCGGTCATGTAGGAGTTGCGCCGAGAGCCGAGGAACGCCACCACCGCGCCCACCTCGTCGGGCAGACCCACCCGCGGCAGCTGGGCCGGATGCCCGAAGTGCTCGGTGATCGCCTCCATCAACCGGTACGGATCGTCGCTCTCGACTCCCACGGAGCGTGCCCATCCGGTCAGCGACGGCGAGGCCACGCTGCCCGGGGACACCACGTTGACCAGGATCTCGTCCTTCGCCAGCAGGAGGGACAGGTTCTTCGAGACACTGGTCACCATCGACTTCGCCGCCGTGTAGGCGACGAGCGAAACAGTCTGCCGCTGGGTCGAACTCGCGGAGAAGTTGACGATGCGGGCCCACTGCGCCGTGCGCAGCAGCGGCAGCGCCGACTGCACGCAGTGCACCATGCCGAGCACACCGTCGTCGACGGCCGTCCGCCACTGGTCGTCGGTGAGGTCCTCGACGGTGCCGTGCACGTTGGGCCCGGCCGCGTTGACGAGGACGTTCAGTTCGCCGTTCCAGCGCAGGCCCAGTTCGGCGAACACATCGACGATCCGGTCGCAGTCGCGCAGGTCCGCCTCGAGACCCACGGCGTCGGGGCTTCCGAGTTCGGTCAGCTCGGACACCGCGGCATCGAGGTCGTCTCGGGTACGGGAGAGCACGGCCACCCGAGCGCCGTCCGCGGCGAAACAGCGCGCGGCGGCCAGGCCCATGCCCCGGCCGCCGCCGGCCACCACGACGGTGGCATCCCTCAGTCCCAGATCCACTTCAGTTCCAGATCACTCGCGTCTGCGAGGTCACTTCGGCTGGAATCGCTGTGCGCCGTCGATACGGACGACCTCACCGTTGATGTACGGGTTCTCGAGGAGGTACGCCGCCAGGCTCGCGTACTCGTCCGGGGTGCCGAGGCGCTTCGGGAAGGGCACGCTGGCGGCGAACTTCCCGAGTGCCTCCTCCCCGAGGAACTCCATGATCGGAGTGCGCATGGTGCCGGGCGCGATGCTGTTGAGCCGGATCCCGACCGCACTGAGATCACGCGCACCGGTGAGCGTGAGGGCGATGACGCCGCCCTTGGCGGCGGAGTAGGCGGACTGTCCGATCTGTCCCTCGTAGCCGGCGATGGAGCTGGTCATCACGATCGAGCCGCGCTCGCCGTTGTCCTTCGGTTCGTGTGTCGCGACCTTCGCGGCCACCAGCCGGAGCACGTTGTAGGTGCCGGTCAGGTAGAGCGCGATGGTGTCGGTGAAGCCCTTGAGGGTGTGCGGGCTGCCGTCCCGGTTGACAACCTTCTCGAGGACGCCGAATCCGCCGTGCGCGATCACCGCGTGACGGAGCGTCCCGAGCTCACCGGCCGCCTCGATCGCGGCGGCCACGGAGTCCTCGTCGAGAACGTCGGTGCGCACGTAGACGGCCTTGTTGCCCAGTTCCTCAGCGAGGGCCTTGGCCTTGTCGTCGGCGAGGTCGGCGATGACGACCGCCGCACCCTCCGCGTGAAGCTTGCGTACGGTGGCGGCACCGAGTCCGCCGGCACCACCGGTGACCAGGGCCACCTCTCCTTCGAATGACACTGTGACTCCCCTTCTCTCGTGTTCCGCGCTACTCGTGTGCATGTACGGCCGCATCGGCCGGCCGGGTGGGTGGTGAACGGAGCCCGGTCAGGAACCGGTCCACCGGGGGGCGCGCTTCTCCGCGAACGCCGCTGCGCCCTCCTTCGCGTCCTGGGTGCCGAAGACCGGCGCGACGAGTTCCATCTGCTTCTGCCACTTCTCGTCGTCGCTCCAGCTGCGGGCCGCCGCGATGACCTTCTTGGTGACCGCCACCGCAATCGGGCCGTTCGCGGTGATGCGCGCGGCCAGTTCCAGTGCCGCATCGAGCGCCCCGCCCGGCTCGGCCAGTGTGTTGACGAATCCGAAGGAGGCTCCCTCCTCCGCGGTGAACGGGTCACCGGTCAGCGCCAGCTCCAGTGCCTTCTGGTACGGAATCCGCTCGGGCAACCGCAACAGTCCGCCGCCACCGGCGACCAGACCGCGCTTGACCTCCGGGATGCCGAAGGTGGCGTCCCGGGCGGCGACGACCAGATCGGTGGCGAGCACCAGTTCGGTGCCGCCGGCAAGGGCGTTGCCCTCGACCGCGGCGATCAACGGTTTGACCGGCGGCTTCTCGGTGAATCCCATGCCGCGGCCCGCGATGTACGGGAACTCGCCCTTCGCGAAGGCCTTCAGGTCCATCCCGGCACTGAAGTTCCCGCCCGCCCCGGTGAGCACCGCCACGGACAACTCCGGATCGGCGTCCAGTTCATCGAGCGCATCCGCGAGTCCCTGGGACACCGCCAGATTGATCGCGTTGCGGACCTCCGGACGGTTGATCGTGATGACGAGAACGCGACCACGGCGTTCCGTGAGTACTGCGTCGGACATGTTCCTCCCGGTTTCTGCGGGCCGGGCACACGGATGACGCGTGCCCGGCCGGGCACGTGGCGGGCACGCGACCCACCGCTGGACTTCTGGACCTGGCCTTCTAGACCTCGATGACGACGGCGCCACCCTGACCGCCGCCGGCACACATGGCGGCCACACCGATTCCACCGCCACGGCGCCGCAACTCGTGGACGAGAGTGGTGACCATCCGCGCACCCGAGGCGGCGATCGGATGGCCCAGGCTGCAGCCGCTTCCGGAGAAGTTGACCAGCTCCGGGTCGATCCCGTGTTCGCGGCAGGCGGCGATCGGCACGGACGCGAACGCCTCGTTGATCTCCCACAACGCCACGTCGGCAACGGAGATGCCGGCCCGGTCGAGCACGACCGGAATCACCTTCACGGCGCCGAGTCCGCAGTCCCGGGGTGCGACGCCCACCGCGCCCCAGGCGCGGACCTTGCCGAGGACCGTCAGACCCTCGGCCGCAGCCAGGGACTCCTCCGCGAGGGTGACCGCGGCAGCGGCGTCGTTGATACCGCTGCTGTTGCCCGCGGTGATCGAGAATCCCTCGATCTCGGGATGCAGAACCGGCAACGAGGCGAGCCGCTCGAGGGTGGTGTCCCGGCGGGGATGCTCGTCGATCGCGAAGTCGACCACCGAGCCGTCGGGCAGTTCGACCTTGAGTGGGATGATCTCGTCGGCGAACTTGCCCGCGTCCTGGGCGGCGACCGCCCGCAGGTGCGAGTTCAGCGCCCACTCGTCCATCTCGTGCCGGCTGATCCCTTTGGCCTTCGCGGTGTTCCACCCGACGGTGACGGCCATGTCCAGGACCGGCGCGTCCGGCGTCTCGGGATGTGTCGGCGGCATCCACGGCTCCTGGAAGGCGAGTTCGGGGCCGGGGATGCGCCACTTCATGAGCGGACCGGTCGAGAGCGACTGCACGCCACCGGCGACGAGCACCCGTTCCATACCGGACCCGATCTGGGCCGCAGCGTTGCCGATCGCGGTCAGACTGCCGGCGCAGTGCCGGTTCACGGCCTGTCCGGGTACCGACTCCAGCCCGGAGGCGGCTGCGGCATATCGCGCGAGATCACCTCCGCCGTAATGCGATTCGGCAAGGATGATGTCGTCGATCACGGCCGGGTCGACCCCGGCGCGGCGAATCGCCTCGGGGACGATCGTGGTGGCCAGGGTCTCGGCCGGAGTGTTCACGAGCGTCCCCTTGAAGGAACGCCCGATCGCGGTGCGGACGGCACTCACGATGACGGGTTGTGGCATCTTCTCGACCTCGTACTGGCGGGCTGCGCAGCGGGCAGCGGTGACGGACGGTTCGGATCGCGGGTTGATGGTAGCACTTACCGTAGTGGCAACAGTAGATAATTCTGGCGGCGCCGGTCTCTAGCGCAAATCGGGCTCGGGCACGTCGAAGTGCGCGTCACGCAGCCGGAAGGCCTCCCTGGTGCCCACCTCGGCACGGGTCTTCACGAAGTTGAACTCGCCCGGCGCGAACTGCAGATTCGTGCCGAAGGCGTGGAAGAGATAGCTCGCCACCTCCTCCCCCTGGTAGGCCTGACTCTGCTCGACCAGGCGGAACGCCTCCTTCGCGATCACCACACCGTCGGCGGGCATACGCGCCGCCTTCTCGGCCCAGTACCTCGCTCGCGCGGTCACGACGTCGCCGGCGCAGGTCTCGGTGAACACCCCCAGGTGCTCGACCGCGGCCGCCTCGACGATGTCGCCGGTCAGCAACAGCCGGCGCGCGAGCACCGGGCCGAGCCGATGGAAGAACATGTGCAGGCTGCCGAGCGCAGGCCCGAGAAACCTGGTGGCGGGCATACCGATCCGCGTGTCCCGGGCAATGACCGAGATGTCGGTCATCAGCGCCATCTCGAAGCCGCCACCGAGCGCATAGCCGCTGATCTCACCCACCGTCACCTTCGGGAACCCGAGAAAGTTGTGATAGAAGTCGAACGACCTGCGATCCACCGTCAGCCGCCTGCGCTGGCTCGGCCTGCTCTTGACGGTCCGTGATCCGGCAGGCGAGTCGCCGTTGCGTTCGCCGTACCACCCGTACGCGTTGTTCATGTCCGCGCCGGTGCTGAACACCCCCTCGGCGCCCCGCAACAGCACCACCGTCAGGTCGTCGTCGTCCGCGACGGCGTCGAGGCATCGCGCGAGGCTGTCACGCATGGCGGCATCGTAGGAATTGCGCTGCTGCGGATTGTTCAGCGTGATGGTGGCAATCCTGCGATCCCTGTCGACGTCGAAGAGAATGCGCGGATCGGACGGGGTCGGACCACTCATGAGTCGGATACCTTCCTGTTCGACAGGCCGAGTTCGGCCAGGATGTGTTCGGTGTCGGCACCGAGCGCGGGAATCGGCCCGAGCGCGACGTCCCAGCCCGAGCTGGGTGCCGGCGGAAGAAGGGTCGGCACGACCCCGACCGGGGAGTCGACCTCGACCCATCGATGCCGCTCGACGAGCTGAGGATGATCGACCAGGTCGCGGACCGAATTGATCCTCGCGCAGGCGATTCCGGCGCCGGTCAGTTCCTCGACGGCCTCCTCGAAACCCAGCGGCGCCAGATGTTCGCCGACCAGGGCGTCGACCAGCCCCCGGTGGGCGACGCGCGCGGCGTTGGTCGCGAACCGTGGATCGTCCACCAGTTCGTCGCGGCCGAGCACCAGGCGCGCCAGGCGTGCCCACTCCCGATCGTTCTGCACACTCAGCGCGACCAGACCGCCCGCCGCCACCGGGTAGGCGTCGTAGGGCGCGATCGCCGGATGGCTCATGCCCGCGTTCATCTTCGGAGTGCCGCCGTGTTTGGCGACGGTCAGGGGATAGCCCATCCACTCCGCGACCGCGTCGAGCATGCTGACCTCGATGACGCAGCCGCGACCGGTGCGGTGCCGGGCGAGCAATGCGGCGAGGATCGAGGAGTACGCGTAGCTCCCGGCGGCGATGTCGGCGACGGCGATTCCGGGTTTGATCGGCGCTTCGACCGTGCCGGTCACCGACACCACGGCCGCCTCGCATTGCACCAGCAGGTCGTAGGCGCGCCGGCTGTCGTACGGGCCGCCGGTGCCGTAACCGGAGATCTCACAGACGACGAGCTGTGGGTGAGCCACCGTCAGGTCCGCGGCGGCCAGCCCGAGATCGGCGGCCGCTCCGGGCGCCAGGTTGTGCAGGAAGACGTCGGCGCCGCTCAGCAGCGACCCGAGGACCTGCCGCCCGAACTCGGACTTGACGTCCAGGGCGAGCGACTCCTTGGTGCGGTTGAGCCAGGCGAAGTGCGCCCCCATCCCGCCGGCGGCGGTGTCGAAGCCTCGAGCGAAGTCGCCTCCGTCGACCCGCTCCACCTTGATCACGCGGGCACCCAGGTCGGCGAGGTGACGGGTGGCGAAGGGGCCCGCGACCGCCTGCTCCATCGCGACGACGAGCACGCCCTCGAGCGGACGCTCGCCGACCACGCCGGGCGGACGCTCGCCGGTCACGCCGGGCGGACGCTCGCCGGTCACGCCGGGCGGATGGTCGCCGGTCACGGCGCGCCCCCGTCCGCACGCCGGCCGTCGAATCGGAAGCCGGCGAGCTTGTCCGGCGAGAGCGCAACCGCGTCGACCTCTCCCGTGCACAACAGTTCGTCGCCGTGGAGCAGCCGAACCGTCGACAGGACGCCACGCTCGGTCGGCTGCCGGGCGATGTCGAAGGCCAGGTCGGTCAGGAGTGGTGTGGGCCGCCGGTAGCGGATGTTCATCGAACGGGTCTTGCCGGACGCCCGCACCGCGCAGTTGTGATGCTGCGCCACGCAGTCGAAGAACACCCCGAGGAACCCGCCGTGCACCAGTCCGGGCGGCCCCTCGTACGGCACGGGAAAGCACACGGTCCCGGATGCGGAGTCGGCTTCGATCCGGTCGAAGCGGTATTCGGGGAAGCTCGGATTGAATGCGCCGATGTCGAAGGCGTGGTCCAGGTAGATGCGTCGACCGGGATCGGGGTTCGGACCGATCCGCGGCGCCGGGTCGCGCGGCGCGGAGGGTGCGATGGCTCGCTCCCATTCGGCCAGCCGCGCCAGCATCTCGTCCACCGCCGGATGGTCTCGCTCGAGCGCCAGCAGCAGCCCGGTCATCCGCCGCATCGCCGCTGCGGCCGCCATCGTCTGCCCGAGCGGCTTCTCGCCGAATCGGGCGTCGTCCTGCTGCGCCATGGGCCACCTTCCTCGGCAGCGTGGTTCCGTCCGCGGCCGATCCTTGCTAACTTGTGTCAGCAATAACGGTATCGCCTACCGTATAGCTAACAGTATCTGTCTGGGAAGAACGGATTCACCGAAGAGTGGACGCAGAAGATGGGAGCCGGCGGTGACCACGGACATCGACTCGGCGGGCGCGACCGCCGCCGTCAGGACACATCGGGAGGGCGCCCTGCTCGACGTCGTCCTCGACCGCCCCCGAGCGCGCAACGCACTCAGCCACGCGATGATCGACGACCTCGTCCGCACGCTCACCGACGCGGCCTCCGACGACACCCTGCGCGCGATCCACATCCGCGGCGCGGGCGAGAACTTCTGCGCCGGCGCGGACTGGGTCGACACCAATTCGCGCTCCGGCGACAACCCGGAAGCCGTCCGCCCTCGCGCCGGAAATCTCGTCCGGCGCGTTCCCCACGGCGCGCATCGCGTCATCGAACTCGTCCACACCATCGCACTGCCGGTCGTCTGCAGCGTCCGAGGCTGGGCCGTCGGACTCGGCTGCAACCTCGCCCTCGCCGCGGATTTCACCCTCGCCGCCGACGACGCCGTCTTCTGGGAACCCTTCCTGAGCCGCGGATTCAGCCCCGACTCCGGGTCCACCTGGCTGCTGCCCCGCCTCGTCGGACTCGCCCGGGCGCGCAGGATGCTTCTCCTCGGAGAGAAGGTCAGCGGCACCCGGGCCGCGGACTGGGGCCTCGTCCACGACAGCGTGCCTGCGGCCGATCTCGACCGGGCCGTGGAGGACCTGCTGCACCGGCTGGCCACCGGGCCGACCGTCGCACTCGGCTTCGCGAAGCAGGCACTCGCGCACGCTCAGCACGCCACGCTGGAGCAGGCGATGACCCAGGAGCTCTACAACCTCGAACTCGCGTGTCGCACCGGCGATTTCAAGGAGGGACTGGCGGCATTCACGCATCGCCGGAACCCCGCATTCGAGGGCCGATGAACAACGCTGAGACAACCCGCACCGAGACACCCCGCACCGCGACGACCCGAACCGCGACAAGCCGCACCGAGAGGACCCGCATGTCGTACGACACGATCAAGTACGAAGTCGACGGCCACACCGCGACCATCACGCTCAACCGCCCCGACGCGCTGAACGCCCTGAGCCCTCACATGATCACCGAACTACGCGCCGCGTACGCCGAAGTCGAGAACGACGACCAGGTGTGGCTGCTCATCGTCACCGGCAGCGGCCGGGCATTCTGCACCGGCGCCGACGTCAAGGAGATCCCCGGTGACGGCAAGGTGATCAACGAGAAGCCCTACCTGTCCACCTACGAGCAGTGGGAGGCACCGCAGGAAGGCACTCCCCCCTTCCGCACGATGGCGAAACCCGTGATCACCGCGGTCAACGGACTCTGCTGCGGCGCCGGACTCGACTGGGTGACCACCGGCGACATCGTGATCGCATCGGCGAACGCCACATTCTTCGACCCCCACGTCTCGATCGGGTTGGTCGCCGGCCGTGAAGTGGTACGTCTGGCTCGCGTGCTCCCCCGCTCCGTCGCGCTGAGAATGGCACTGATGGGCAAGCACGAACGCATGCCGGCGCAGCGGGCGCGCGAACTGGGGATGATCAGCGAGGTCGTCGAACCCGACCGTCTGCTCGAGCGCGCACACGAAATCGCCGACATCGTCAACTCCAACGCACCCCTCGCGGTCCGCGGAACCCGGCTCGCCATCCTCAAGGGACTCGACCTGCCCCTGCACGAAGCCGAGATGCTCGCCGAATCCTTCCGCGAACGAGTGACCCGAACCGAGGACGCACTCGAAGGCCCCCGCGCCTTCGTCGAGAAGCGCGCACCGGATTGGCAGTGCAGATGACCGGCTCGCCGGAAGGGCAGATGACGGGCTCGCCGGAAGGGCAGATGACGGGCTCGCCGGAAGGGCAGACGCCCGGCTCGCCGGAAGGGCAGACGCCCGGCTCGACGGGAGGGCGGACGCCCGCCCTGCGGACCGATTGGGAAACGCTCCTGGTCGAGGTGGACGCGGCGACCCACGTCGCCACCGTCACCCTCAACCGCCCGGACCGCCTCAACGCGTTCGACCGGACCATGTGCGAGGAGATGGCCCGGGTGTGGCAGGACGTCAAGCTCGACGATCGCGTCCACGCCGTGGTGCTGCGCGCAGCGGGCGACCGGGCATTCAGCGCGGGCCTCGACGTCAAGTCCAGCTACGGACAGCCCGACAACATCTGGAGTCACGAGGACCCGGGCGAACTGCTCAGCCCGAAATGGCAGAAGATGTGGAAACCGGTCGTGTGCGCCGTCCAGGGCATGTGCACCGCCGGCGCGTTCTACTTCGTCAACGAGGCCGACATCGTCATCTGCGGCGCCGACGCGACGTTCTTCGACTCTCACGTCTCGGCCGGCCTCGTCTCCGCACTGGAACCGGTCGGTCTGATGCGCCGCGTCGGACTGGGCGAGACACTGCGAATCGCGTTGATGGGCAACGACGAACGGATCTGCGCCGACACCGCGCTCCGCATCGGACTCGTCTCGGAGGTCCTCCCCGCCGCCGACCTCTGGGCCCGCGCCCACGAGATCGCCGCGACGATCGCCGCCAAGCCACCGGCCGCCACCCAGGGAACGGTCAAGGCCATCTGGGAGTCTCTGGACAAGCCCTACCGCGCGGCGCTCGACCACGGCCTGATCTACACCCGCCTGGGCAATCCGATCGGTACTGCGCAGCTGGCGCAGCAGCGCGCCCGCTCGGGGAACCACGGCCGGACCGCCCCGAGAATTCGATAGGAACGGCAGTGACCACGATGAATGCCCCCGCCACCACACCGGATCACGTCCTCTCACGTCGCATCGCCGACGTCCTCCGGATCGAACTCGACTCCGCAGCAATCGAATACGGCGGCAACTGGTGCACCTGGCGGCAACTCTCCGACTGTGCCGAGCGGATCCGGGAGACCGTCGGCCGGATCGCTCCCGGCAGGGCACCGCGGGTCGGGATCCTGCTGCGCAATCGGCCCGTCCACGTCGCCGCACTGCTCGGAGTCCTGCTCGGCGGCGGCTGCGTCGTGGTGGTCAATCCGTCCCGCGGCGACGACCGGACCCGCGCCGACCTGCGCGCCCTGGCCCTGCCCGTCGTTCTCGGCGAAGCCGACGACCTGGCGACGTTCGTCGCCCCCGATGTCACCACCGTGTCCGTCACCGACCTGACCGAGGCCCCCGTCGTGCACCCTGCGACCGGCACGGTCCCGGCCCCTGCCACGCAGAGCGGTTCCGGCAGGGTCGATTCCCCCGAGAGTGATCCGAAGGTGGCCGTCCTGATGCTCACCAGCGGCACCACCGGGCCGCCGAAGCGGGTCGCCCTGACCTACGACATGCTCGCCCGAAGCGTTCTCGGACCCGAACCGGGCCGCTGCCCGGAGAAGCTCAGCAGTGGCGTCGGGATCGTCAACGCACCCCTGGTCCACATCGGCGGCGTGTTCCGGGTGCTGCAGTGCATCGTGGCCGCACGACCGTTCGTGCTGCTCCCCCGTTTCGAGATCCGGGCCTGGGCGGACGCGGTGCGGCGGTACCGTCCACGCGCGGTGTCGCTGGTCCCCGCCGCAGTGCGCAGCATCCTGCACTCCGATCTCACCCGCGAGGATCTCGACGGCATCACCGTCGTCACCTCGGGCACCGCACCGCTGTCCGCCGACGACGCCGACGCGTTCACCGAGCGGTTCGGGATCCCCGTCCTCACCTCGTACGCCGCAACCGAGTTCGGGGGCGGCGTCGCCGGCTGGACCCTGCCCGACCACCGACGCCACTGGGCCACCAAGCGGGGCAGCGTGGGCCGCGCCCAGCCCGGATCCCGGCTGCGGGTCGTCGACGAGGGCGGCAACGAACTGCCGACCGGCGAGGTGGGACTGCTCGAGGTCAAGCCGGGTCAGCTCGGCGCCGACGCCGACTGGATCCACACCACCGACCTCGCCCGCCTCGACGGAGACGGATTCCTCTGGATCGTCGGGCGGGCGGACCAGGCCGTCATCCGCGGCGGATTCAAGGTGCTCCCCGAGGACGTCCGCGCCGCACTGGAATCCCACCCCGACGTTCTCGGCGCCGCCGTCATCGGCCGCCGCGACGACCGGCTCGGCGAGGTGCCGGTCGCGATGGTCGAACTGAGCGCCGGCGGGACCGCCGACGCGACGGCGCTGACCACGTATCTGTCGGCACGACTGGCCCGCTACGAGATCCCCACCGAGATCGCCGTGGTCCCGGCGCTGCCCCGAACCCCTTCCGGGAAGGCCGATCTGGCCGCCGTCCGTGCCCACTTCGACAGCCTTGCCGATCACGACCCCGGGGTGGGCGATGTCCGCTGACGAACAGCCGACGGCGACGCCTGCGACCGGGCCGCGTGACCGGGAGACCCCCGACGCGCGAGCAGCCCGTGCCCTGATCGCGCTCGGCGCGGGCAAGGGCACCCGCGTCGGCATTCACGGCGGAGCCCGGTTCGCCGAGTGGGCGCCGGCGGCGCTGCGGGTCGGTGCCGTCGTCGTTCCGCTGCCCGACCCCGCCGACGACGCCAGCGGCACCGAGACCCGCCGCCGCCTCTCCGACGCCGAGGTGGAGATCGTGCTCGGTCCGCCCGACGACGCTCCGGCACCGGGCACCGACCTGCCGCACCTGCGGCACGTGATCGGCACCGGCGAGGTCGAGGGGTTCCTGCGGCACGGGAACACGATCCCGGTGGATCTGCTGGAGGCGGTGGAGGCCGACGTCGCCGACGACGACCTGGTCGCGGTCCTGTACGGACCCGACCGCCACACCCCGGGCGCGCTGCACACCCGTGCCGGAGTGGCCGCCGGGCGGTCCGCCGAGTTCCTCGTCGAACACCTGCGCAGGTTCTGCGCACGCGAGGGCGGCGGACCGGGGCACGCCGAGACCGCAGGCGCGACGGCGGCGGGCACGGAAACCAGGATCGTCGACCCCGACACCGGGGACGACACCGCCCCGGGGTCGGTCGGCGAACTCTGCGTCCGCGGCGCCGGGGTGATGCTGCGCCACGTCGGGCACAGCCGCGAACAGTGTTTCGACCCGGACGGCTGGTGGCACAGCCCGGACCTGGTGCAGAGGTCCGCCGGGGCCACGGTGGCCGACGTACCGACCGTGACGGGACGCCGCGATCGACCGCGCTGCCGCCACGGCCGCACCGCCGGGGTCACGGTGCCTGCGCTGCTCCGCAGCCACAGCGCCGCGCATCCGGACCGGCCGATGGTCATCGACACCCGGGATCGGCTGAGCTACCGCGAACTCGACGCGGCGACGCACACCGTCGCGGCGACCCTCGTCCAACACGGCATCGGCAAGGGCACCCGCGTGGGCGTGCTGATGCCGAACAGCACCCGCTGGCTCACGATCGTCCTGGCGCTGGCCCGGATCGGCGCGGTCGCGGTCCCGCTCAGCACCCTGCTCACGCCCCGCGAACTGCGCGCGCAACTGGCCACCGCCTCGGTGCGGTTCCTGGTGGCGGTCGAGGAGTTCCGCGGACGCCGGCACCTGGACGGCCTCGCCGCCGAACTCGGCTCGGCGCTGCCGACCGGGAAGGAGCCGCTGCTGAACCCGGCGCTCCCCGCGCTGCGCGGGGTGTGGACACCGGAGTACCTCGCGCTGCACCGGCCGGCCCCCGAGGCGCTGGCCCTCGTCGATCCGCTGTCCGACCGGGTCACCGCCGCCGACGACCTGGTCGTCATCTTCACCTCCGGAAGCAGTGGGAGCCCCAAGGGCGTGATCCACTCCCACGGCAGCGCCCTCGCAGCGGTAATCGCCACCCTCGCGGACCGGTGCATCGGACCGGACACCCGCCTGTACCTGCCGATGCCGTTCTTCTGGGTCGGCGGATTCGGGGCGGGCATCCTGTCCGCGCTGGCCGCCGGGGCGACACTGGTCACCGAGGAGGTCCCGAGCCCGGAATCGACCCTGAAACTTCTCGAACGCGAACGCGTCACCCTCTTCCGGGGCTGGCCGGACCAGGCGCAGGCGTTGGCCGCCGAGGGCGCGCGCGCCGACCTGTCGTCGCTGCGGCCGGGCAGCCTCGAGGCGCTGTTGCCTGCCGAGTTGAGGTCCGCGCCCGGTGCCCGGGCCAACCTGTTCGGGATGACGGAGTCCTTCGGTCCGTACAGCGGCCACGCGGCCGACACCGACATGCCCCGGACCGCGTGGGGCAGCTGTGGCCGGCCGTTCGACGGTGTCGAGCTGCGGATCGTCGACACGCGCACCGGCGAGACCGCGCCGGTGGGCACCGTCGGCGAGATCCGGCTGCGCGGCACCCATCTGCTGCGCGGAATCTGCCGGCGCCGCCGGGAGGACGTGTTCACCCCCGACGGGTTCTACCGCACCGGCGACCTCGGCCGGGTCGACGAGGACGGATTCCTCTTCTACCAGGGCCGTTCGGACGACATGTTCAAGGTCAGCGGCGCGACGGTGTACCCGAGCGAGGTGCAGGCCGCGCTGCGCACGCTGCCCGGCGTCCGCGCCGCCTTCGTCACCAGCCTGCCCGGACCTGCCGGCGACCGGGTCGCCGTCGCGGTCGTCGGAGGTCCGGAGCTGACGTCCGAGACGCTCCGGCGGGGTGCGCGTGCCCTCCTGTCCGCGTTCAAGGTCCCCTCTGTGTGGCGGATCGTCCACGACGATGCCGACATCCCCCGCGGCGCCACCGGGAAGGTCGACCCGTCCCGGCTGCGCGAGCTTCTCGCCGACACCGGCGACAACCCTCGTCCCCACACCGGATCTCCGCTCGCGGCGCCGGTACCCGCAGGCACTGCAACGAAAGTCGAGGTGAACCCGTGAAGACGAAGGGCGCACTCATCCACGGCGCCAACCAGCCGTGGTCGATCGAGGAGATCGAGATCGGCGAACCCCGCCGCGGCGAGGTCCTGGTCCGCATGGAGGCAGCCGGGCTCTGTCACTCCGACCACCACCTGGTCACCGGGGACGTCGAGATGGCGGGCTTCCCGGTCCTCGGCGGTCACGAGGGCGCCGGCGTGGTCGTCGAGGTCGGCGCCGGCGTGGACGACCTGACGGTCGGCGACCACGTCGTGATGTCGTTCATCCCGTCGTGCGGCAGGTGCCCGTCCTGCCAGTCCGGCAACCGGAACCTGTGCGACATGGGCGCGAACCTGCTCGCCGGGGCGTCGGTGTCCGACGGCTCGTTCCGGATCACCTCCGGGGGCCGGAACGTGTACCCGATGTCGCTGCTGGGCACCTTCGCCCCGTACGCGGTGGTTCACCAGACCTCGGTGGTCCGCATCGACCCGACGATCCCGTTCGAGGTCGCCTGCCTGGTCGGCTGCGGAGTCACCACCGGTTACGGCTCCGCGGTGCACACGGCCCGGGTCCGGCCCGGGGACGACGTCGCGGTCGTCGGGGTGGGCGGCGTGGGGACCGCGGCACTGCAGGGCGCGGTGATCTCCGGTGCCCGCAGGGTCTTCGCGGTGGACCCGGTGGAGTGGAAGCGCGAGCAGGCGGCGAAGTTCGGGGCCGACGAGGTGTTCGCGGATCTGGACGCCGCGCTGGCCGGGGTGACCGCGGCCACCGAGGGGCGCATGTGCCGGAAGGTGATCGTCACCGTCGGCCGGTGCGACGGACGCGATGTGGAGAGCTGGCTGCGGCTGACCGCGAAGAACGGCACCTGCGTGGTGGCAGGCATGGGCAGCGTCACCGCCACCGACGCCTCGCTCAACCTGTCCACCCTCACGCTGCAGCAGAAGAAGCTGCAGGGCAGCATCTTCGGCGGCGGCAACCCGCATCTCGACATCCCCGAGGTGCTCGCGCTGTACAAGCTCGGCGATCTTCGGATCGACGACATGGTCACCCGCGAGTATCGGCTCGACCAGATCAACGACGGCTACCGGGACATGCTCGAGGGCCGAAACATCCGCGGAGTCGTCCGGTTCACCGACGAGGATCGGTGACCGGCCGCCACGGTGGGCGCGCGGATTCCCGGAATCCCGCCGCCCCGGAAGCCGAACACACTTCGCGCACAATCCGATACGAGACGAACGAGGGTGCCCGGCAGGCGGGCGGCCGCGGTTCGGAAGGGGAACGGCACGATGTGTGATCGACTCGCAGGCAAGGTTGCCTTCATCACCGGCGCCGCACGCGGCCAGGGTCGTGCCCACGCGGTCCGGATGTCCGCCGAGGGCGCCGACATCATCGCCGTCGACGTGGCGGGCAAACTGCCCGACTGCGTGCCCTACGACTCGGCCACACCGGACGACCTCGCCGAGACGGTGCGGCTCGTCGAGGCCAACGGCAGGCGGGCGATCTCCGCGCCCGTCGACACCCGGGACCTGGACGGCCTGCGTGAGGCCGTGGACGCCGCGGTGTCCGAGCTCGGGCGGCTGGACGTGATCGTCGCGAACGCCGGGATCGCGTCCCCGCAGCCGTGGGACGAGATCACCCCGGAGGCGTTCCGGGACGTGATGGAGGTCAACGTCACCGGCACCTGGAACACCGTGATGGCCGGCGCCCGTCACATCGTCGACGGCGCGCGCGGCGGCTCGATCATCCTGATCAGCTCTGCCGCCGGCGTGAAGATGCAGCCGTTCATGGTGCACTACACCGCCAGCAAGCACGCGGTCACCGGCCTGGCCCGCGGGTTCGCCGCCGAACTGGGCAGGCACTCCATCCGCGTCAACAGCGTCCACCCCGGTCCGGTGAACACCCCGATGGGCAGCGGGGACATGGTCACCGCGGTCGGGCACGCCACCGAGAGCAATCCGCAGCTCGCGCACATGCTCACCCCGTTCCTTCCGGTCTGGATCGCCGAACCGGAGGACATTGCCGACACCGTGCTCTGGCTGGCGTCCGACGAGTCGAAGAACGTGACCGCCGCCCAGATCTCGGTCGACCAGGGATCCACGCAGTATTGACGAGAGGTCCGCCGCATCATGGTCAAGCAGCACGCCGAGCCGGACGACGGCGCCCGGTTCGCCGCCGAACTCGCCGACCACCTGGCCGGATACGGGCATCGCCCGTTCATCGAGTTCGAGCACCGTTGGTATTCCGGCGACGAGGTCGCGGCCCGGATCGACAACCTCGCGGCGGCACGGGACCGCGCCGGGGTACCGCCGGACGCACCGATCGCACTGGTGGCACGCAACCGGCTTCCGCACGCGGCGGCGGCGCTCGGCCTGGTCGCCGCCCGCCGCCCGCTGGCGATGGTCTACTCGTACCAGTCCCCGGCGTCGATCGCCCGGGACATCGAGACCCTGCGGGCGGCCGCGGTCGTCGCCGACCGAACCGACTGGACCGAACCGGTACTCGAGGCGTGCCACCGCGCCGGAAGCGCAGCGCTGGCGCTGTCGACGGACTCGCCCGACCCGCGAGTGCTGGCGCCGTACCGACCCGGGGATGCGCAGCACACCGACTCGGAAGCCGTTGCCGGCCTGCACATCCTGACCAGCGGTACCACCGGACCACCTCGGCGCATGCCGTTGCGGACCGCGGTCCTGCAGCACACCGTGCTCACCATGACCGGCGGACTCACGGCCTCACCGGACGATCCCCCGGAACTGGTGTTCTGGCCGTTCGGCAGCATCGGCATCTGCCAACTGCTCGCGGCGCCGTTCCAGGACAAGCGGATGGTCCTGCTGGAGAAGTTCACGGTCGACGAGTGGGTGCGCGCCGTCAAGACTTACCGGATCCGGCGGACCGGCGTGCAACCGGCGATCCTGCGGATGCTGCTCGACGCGGACGTCCCACGCGAGGATCTCGCGTCCCTCGAGTCGCTGCCCGGCGGCTCCGGCCCCCTCGACCCGCAGCTGCGTCGCCAATTCGAGGACCGGTACGGCATTCCGCTGTTGTGGGCCTACGGGGCCACGGAGTTCGCGGGTTCGGTGTGCGCCTGGACCCCCGAGCTGCACCGGCAGTTCGGAAAGAGCAAGCCCGACAGCGTCGGTCGACCGTTGCCCGGAGTGCAGGTCCGGATCGTCGATCCCGAGACCGGCGCGCAGCTGGGCGTCGGCGCCCGCGGCGTGCTGGAGGGCCGGGTCGAGGTCATCGGACCGGAATGGATCCGCACCACCGACCTGGCGTCGATCGATGCCGACGGGTTCGTGACGCTGCACGGACGGGGCGACGGCGCGATCAATCGCGGCGGTTTCAAGGTGATCCCCGAACGCGTCCGCGCCGTGCTGCTCGGACACCCCGCGGTTCTGGACGCGTGCGTCGTCGGTGTTCCCGATCGCAGGCTCGGGCAGGTGCCGTTCGCCGCCGTCGAACTCCGCCGCGGGGCACCGGCACCCATCGAGGGTGATCTGCTCGGCCTGGTCCGCGACGCCCTGCCCAGCCACCACGTGCCGGTGGCGGTCGCGATCGTCGACGGCCTGCCACGCAATGCCGCGATGAAGGTGACCGTGCCGGAGGTCGCGGCCCTCTACTGCACCTGAGCCGGGACCGGGGTCATTCCTCCGGTTTCGCCACGTACTGGTGTGCACCAGTGCAAATATTGCCCGGGTGAATGATTCTCGGACCACGCTGCGCGCCCGTCACCGAGCACGGACCGCCCTGGAACTGCATGCGGCCGCGATGTCCCTGGCGCGCGAACACGGTCTGCCCGCCGCGACGATCGACGCGATCACCGATCGGGCGGGCGTGTCGCGGCGCACGTTCTTCAACTATTTCGCGTCGAAGGAGGACGCGATCCTGGGCACCTCGGCGCCGTCGGCACCCGAGGACGCGCTGTCGCGCTACTTCGACTCGGGCGACGGGGACCGGTTCACCCGCACCATGCGCCTGATCGTCGCGGTCGTGCAGTCCACGTTCGGCCCCACCTCGGCCACGGACGTGCCGGCCCTCGTCCGTGAGTTCCCGATACTGCGCGAGCGCCTGTCCGAGCACGTCTCGGCCGCCGAGAAGCTGGTCGGCGCCGCGCTCGACGAGCACGCCGCCGGTGGAGCGGGCGGGGCGGGAGGCCACCGGTCCGCGGAATCCACCCGGGCACTGGTGATGCTGGCGGGCACCGTGCTCCGGTTCGCCTACACCCGCGACCCGAGCGCGCTGAACTCCGCGCACTCCGATGCGCTCGAGTCCGCAATCTCCGTGTTCCGCAACGCAATCGAGGAGATCTCGTGACCACCGTGAAGACCGACGGACCGGACACCACGGACAGCACCACCGGTTCGGGCAGCATCACGCTCCTCTTCGCCGGACTGATGGTGACGATGCTGCTGGCGTCACTGAACCAGACCGTCCTGTCCACCGCGCTTCCCACCATCGTGGGTGAGCTGAACGGCGTGGACCACATGACCTGGGTGATCACCGGCTACATCCTGGCGAGCACCATCATGATGCCCGTCTACGGCCGCATCAGCGACCTCCTGGGCCGAAAGCCGGTGCTGATCTTCGCCATCGGAACCTTCGTCGCCGGATCGGTGGTCGGCGCGCTCGCCGGTGACATCGAATGGCTCATCGCCGGCCGCGTCGTCCAGGGCATCGGCGGCGGCGGGTTGATGATCCTCTCGCAGGCCGCGATCGCGGACGTGGTGCCCGCCCGCAGCCGAGGCAAGTACATGGGCGTGATGGGCGCCGTCTTCGCCGTCTCCTCCGTCGCGGGGCCGCTGCTCGGCGGATGGCTGACCGAGGGGCCGGGCTGGCGATGGGCGTTCTGGATCAACGTGCCACTCGGCGCCCTCGCGGTGCTGGCTACCGTGCTGCTCCTGCGACTGCCGAAGGTCCACCGCGAGCACCGCCCGAGCATCGACTACCCCGGCATGGCCCTGGTCGCGGGCGCGACCACCGCGATCGTGCTGGTCTGCACCTGGGGCGGCAACCAGTACGAGTGGGGTTCGCCCACGATCATCGGCCTGATCGTCGCGGCGGTCGTGCTCGCGGTCGCATTCGTGTTCACCGAACTCCGGGTCGCGAACCCGGTGATCCCGATGTCGCTGTTCGCGGACCGGAACTTCGTCCTCACCGTCGTCGCCGCACTCATGTTCGGCATCGCCATGTTCGGTGTCATCGGCTACATGCCCACCTACATCCAGATGGTCTCCGGTGTCGACGCCGCCCAGGCCGGGCTGCTGATGATGCCCATGATGGGTTCGTTACTGGTCGCCTCGACCGCCTCGGGCGCGCTGGTCACGCGGACCGGTCGGTACAAGATGTTCCCGATCGCCGGCGCCGCCGCCATGGGCGTCGGGCTCGCCCTGCTGTCCACCCTGCACATCGACAGCCCGCTGCCCCTGCTGTGCCTGTACCTGGGCGTCTTCGGCTTCGGTCTCGGTCTGAGCCTGCAGATCCTGACCCTGATCGTGCAGAACTCGTTCCCCGGCAGCATCGTCGGCACCGCGACCGCGTCGATCAACTACTTTCGCCAGGTCGGCGCCACCGTCGGCTCGGCGATCGTGGGGTCGATCTTCGGGGCCCGTCTCACCGACCTGCTCGGCGACCGGTTGCCGGGCCCGGGCGAGGCCGGCGCCGGGGACCTGAACTCGCTGACCCCGGCCACGGTCAACGCGCTGCCCGACACCGTGCGGGTCCCGGTGCTGGAGTCCTACAACGAGGCGCTGCTGCCGATCTACGGATACATGGTGCCGCTGGCCGTCATCGCCCTGGTCGCACTGGTGTGCCTGGTCGAGAAGCCGTTGGCGACCACGGTCGAACGTGATGTCCTCGATCCGGACGCCGCCCCGGCCGGGAGCTGACCGATCAGCCGCGGTGGCCCGCACACGAGTAAGGCCCCGGCGAGACAATTCGCCGGGGCCTTACCTCTGTCGGGCTGACAGGATTTGAACCTGCGACCACCTGACCCCCAGTCAGGTGCGCTACCAAGCTGCGCCACAGCCCGTCCACGTCCTTGCGGGCGCTTGAGAAGATTACAACAGTGACACTCCCAACCGCGAATCGGCTGGTCAGCGCTTCACGATTACCGCCGGAGGCGGTGGGGCGTCACGATCTACGCCCGTGCGGTGGCGCGCCCTCGGTGACCGAGGGCGCGCCGCCCGCCCGCGTCTAGCGCTTCTTGCGGTCCCGCTTCTCCCGCACCCGCACGGAGATCCGCACCGGGCTGCCGTCGAAGCCGAACTCCTCACGCAGCCGGCGTTCGAGGAACCGGCGGTAGCCGGCCTCGAGGAATCCGGTGGTGAACAGCACGAACGTCGGCGGCCGGGTGCCCGCCTGCGTGGCGAACATGACCCGGGGCAGGCGTCCACCGCGCATCGGCGGCGGGGTCGCGGCGACGACCTCCTTGAGCCAGGTGTTGAGGCGACCCGTCGGCACCCGCTTGTCCCACGACTCCAGTGCCGTCTCCAGCGCGGGAACGAGCTTCTGGACGGCCCGGCCGGTGTGGGCGGAGATGTTGACGCGCTGCGCCCACGGCACCCGCACCAGTTCCCGGTCGATCTCCTTCTCCAGCATCAACCGGCGGTCCTCGTCGACGAGGTCCCACTTGTTGAACGCCAGGACCAGCGCGCGGCCGGTCTCGGCGACCATCGACAGCACCCGCAGGTCCTGCTCGGTGATCGGCAGCGACGCGTCGATCAGCAGGATCGCGACCTCGGCGGCCTCGATCGCCGACTTGGTGCGCAGCGAGGCGTAGAACTCGTGCCCGCTGGCGTGGCTGACCTTGCGGCGCAGCCCGGCGGTGTCGACGAAACGCCACACCTTCCCGCCGAGCTCGACGAGCGAGTCGACCGGGTCGACGGTGGTGCCCGCGACGTCGTGCACGACGGACCGTTCGTCGCCGGACAGCTTGTTGATCAGGCTGGACTTGCCGACGTTCGGCTTGCCGACCAGCGCGACCCGGCGCGGGCCCTGCCCGCCGGTGCCCTCGCGCGGCGTCTCCGGCAGCACGGCGAGCACCTCGTCGAGCAGGTCGCCGGTCCCGCGGCCGTGGATGGCGCTGACCGGGTACGGCTGCCCCAGCCCGAGCGACCACAGCGCGGCCGCCTCGGCCTCGGTGCGTTCGTCGTCAACCTTGTTGGCCACCAGCAGAACCGGCGTCTTGGATCGGCGCAGCACCCTGGCGACCGCCTCGTCGGTTGCGGTCGCGCCCACCACCGCGTCCACCACCAGGATGATGGCGTCCGCGGTCTGCATCGCCAGTTCGGCCTGCCGGGCGACGGACTGCTGCAGTCCCTTCGCGTCCGGTTCCCAACCACCGGTGTCCTGAACCATGAATCGGCGTCCGGCCCAGTTCGCGTCGTAGGAGACGCGGTCCCGGGTGACACCGGGAATGTCCTCCACGACGGCCTCACGGCGGCCGATGATCCGGTTCACCAGGGTGGACTTGCCGACGTTGGGTCGGCCGACGATCGCCAGCGTCGGGACGGCGACGTGTTCCTCGCCCTCCTCCTCGCCGATGAAGTCGGCCATCTCCCAGTCGGTTTCCTCGTTCCAGGTGCCGTCGCCGGCGTACGCGTCTCCGCCGAATTCGAATGCGTCGCTCACTGCACCACTCCAGTCCTGTCGCGGACCACCAGCAGCAGCCGGCCGATCACGTCGTCGATTCCGATCTCGCTGGTGTCCACGATCACCGAGTCCTCGGCGGGCCGCAGCGGGGACACCGCGCGGGTCGAGTCCAGGTGGTCGCGACGCTGCACGTCCGCGAGCACGGCCTTGTAGTCGTCGCCGCGGCCCTCCGCGACGTTCTGCGCGTTGCGCCGCAACGCGCGGGCCTCCGCGGAGGCGGTGAGGTAGATCTTCACGTCCGCGTCCGGCAACACGACGGTGCCGATGTCACGGCCCTCCACCACGATCCGCGGATGCTGCGAGATGAACGCGCGCTGCTTGTCGACGAGCAGTTCCCGCACCCGAGGCACCGCGGACACCGCGGACACCGCCGCGGTCACAGCGGCGCCGCGAATCTCGTCGGTGACGTCCTCGCCGGCGAGCAGCACCCGATCCGACGCCGGGTCGGTGCCGATCGACAGGTCGAGCGCGTCGGTGGCCGCGGCGACCGCGTCCGCATCGTCGACGTCGACACCCGACCGCAGCGCGTGCAGCGTCGCGATCCGGTACATCGCACCGGTGTCGAGGTACCGGGCGGCGAGGGCGTCGGCCAGCCGCCGGGACACGCTGGACTTGCCGGTTCCGGACGGGCCGTCCATCGCCACCACCAGGGGCACGATCACGTCGTCGCTCACAGTCCGACCGCCTTGTACAGACTGCCGACCTCGCCGCGGCCGAGCACCCGCAGGGTGCCGGGACGCCCGTCGCCGAGGGAGACGGCACCGATGTCGGTGCGGACCAGGCGCACCACCGGGTGCCCGACTGCGTCGAGGAGACGGCGCACGATGTGCTTGCGACCCTCGTGCAGCACGACCTTCACCAGCGACTGGCCGCCGTTGATGTCGAGGAGCGTGAACGAGTCGACCTTCGCGGGCCCGTCCTCGAGCTCGACGCCGGCCTTGAGCTTCTTGCCGAGGCTACGGTCGACGACACCGTGGACGGTCGCTAGGTACGTCTTCGGCACCTCGAACGACGGGTGCATCAGCCGGTGCGCGAGGTCGCCGTCATTGGTCAGCAGGATCAGTCCCTCGGTGTCGGCGTCGAGCCGGCCGACGTGGAACAGTCGCTGCCCCGCGGACACCCGCTCGGAGACGATGTCGCCGATGCACGGCCGGCCCAGGTCGTCGGACATCGTCGACTGCCAGCCGCGCGGCTTGTTCAGCGCGATGTGCACCAGGTCCTTCTTGACGACGACGCGGATGCCGTCGACCCGGACCACCGCGTTCTCGGGGTCGACACGCAGTCCCTGCTCGACGACGATGCGGCCGTCGACCTCGACGCGGCCCTGCTCGATGAGTTCCTCGGCGGCGCGGCGCGAGGCGACGCCGGCCTGCGCGAGCACCTTCTGCAGCCGCACGCCCTCACCGGCGGGCAACTGCGTCGGCGCCACGCTCTCGGTGTGCTGGTGCCGGGCGGGTTTGGCGTTGCTGATCTTCGGGGTGACCGGCACCTGCTGGCGCTGCGGCTTGGCCTGCTTCGGCTTGCCCCGCTTGTTGGTCGCGCCTGCGGCCCCTGCGCCCCGGGTTGCGGCTGCGGCCTGGCCGCGGTGCGGCTTCTTCGGACCGCCAGCACTGGTGCGCGGGGCGTCCTTCTTGCCTGTCGTCTTGCGGGCCGGGTTTCCCCTGCCCCTGTCCGGTGTGCCATCTCGGCGAGCGGATCTGTTCACTTTTCTTCCTGTCACTTCTTCTCGTTCGAGTGAACGGATGCGTTCACTCGATCAGATCGAATGAATGTTGTCGTTCATCGATCAGTTGTGCTCGTCGTCGACGCCGGTGTCGACGACGGGTTCGGTGTCCGTCCGCGCAGCTCGCAGCTTCGCGAATCGCGGGTCGGACTCCATGTCCTCGCTGATGTCGTCGATCACGTCGACATCGGGCAGCAACGGTGCCAACGGCGGCAGATCCGCCAGCGAAGCCAGCCCGAGCCGTTCCAGGAACAGCTCGGTCGTCACGTAGGTTGTCGCGTTCGTCCCGGGGTCCGTCCCGGCCTCAGCGATCAGTCCCCGGGCGATCAGGGTGCGCATGACGCCGTCGACGTTCACTCCGCGCACCGCGCTCACCCGTGCACGGGTCAAAGGTTGACGGTACGCAACAACCGCCAAGGTTTCCAACGCTGCACGTGTGAGCTTCGACCGGACCCCGTCGAGGAGCAGTCGTTCGACATACGGCGCGTACTCGTTGCGGGTGTAGTACCGCCAGCCGTCCCCGGCGTGGCGGAGGTCGATCCCGCTGCGGCGCGCGGTCAGGGCGGCCGACATACGGCGGAGCATCTGCGCCACCCGCTTCGGCGGTTCGCCGACCGCGGTCGCCAGGGCCTCACCCGGCACGGGAGTGTCGATCACCAGCAGCATCGCCTCCAGCGCGGACTCGAGCTCGTCGTCGTCGAGCCTGTCCTCGGCCCCTTCCTCGACGTCCAGCCGGTCCGCGCCCGGCGGCGCTCCCAAGCCCTCCGGTGGCACCGTGGCCTGCTGAGTCACCGTGTCGTGCGGTGTCCCCGCGTCCTGCGATGCCTCGGCGCCCTCGAGCTCACTCATCCGTAGTCCTCCGCACTCACCAACGCACGACCGTCGGTCGATCCTTCCCCGGTCCAGCTGACCCGCAGCTCCCCGAGCGGCTCGGGCTGGTCGAACGCCACGGCCCGCTGCCGGTACAGCTCGAGCAGCGCCAGGAATCGTGCCACGATCTGCACGGTCACCTCGCAATCGGCGACGAGCTCACCGAAACCCGACCACTCCCCCGGCCCGCGTTCCCGGAGCAGGTCCAGGAGCAGCGCCGCCTGTTCCGGCACCGACACCGTCGACGCGTGCAGGTGGTCGAGACCGACGGTCGGAACCGGCCGCGGGACGAACGCGGCGGCGGCGATGTCCGCGAACGCGGCCGCATCGACGCCGAGCAGCACCTCGGGCAGCAGCCCGACGTAGCGGTCCTCCAACGCGACCGAACGGGGGTAGCGGCGCAGCGCGACCGATTCGAGCTCGGCGAACAGTTGCGCGACCTGCTTGTACGCCCGGTACTGCAGCAGGCGCGCGAAGAGCAGGTCCCGGGCCTCGAGCAGGGCCAGGTCCTCGGGATCCTCGACCTCGCCGGACGGCAGGAGCCGCGCGGCCTTGAGGTCCAGCAGGGTTGCCGCGACGACCAGGAACTCGGTGGTCTGGTCGAGGCCCATGTCGGCGCCGAGTTCCCGCGTGTAGGCAATGAAGTCGTCGGTGACCTGGTGCAGCGCGACCTCGGTGACGTCGAGGCGACGCTGGCTGATCAGCGTCAGAAGGAGGTCGAACGGTCCCTCGAAATTGCGCAGCCGAACCCGGAATCCGCCGCTCTCGGCACCGTCCTCGGGCTCGGTCGCGGCGGTGGTTTCCGCGTCCATCTACCGACCGGACCTCGCGATCACCTCGCGCGCGAGCGCCCGATACGCTTGCGCACCACCAGATTTCGGAGCCCAGGTGGTGATCGGCTCACCGGCGACGCTGGTCTCCGGGAAGCGTACGGTGCGGTTGACGACGGTGTCGTAGACGAGGTCCCCGAACACCTCCACCACGCGGGTCATCACCTCGCGGGCGTGCAGGGTGCGCGCGTCGAACATGGTCACCACGATGCCCGACATCTGCAGGCGTGGGTTGAGCCGGTCGCGGACCTTCTCGACGGTGTCGTTGAGCAGCGCCAGCCCGCGGAGGCTGAAGTACTCGCACTCCATCGGAATGATCACGCCCTCCGCGCAGGCGAGCGCGTTGACGGTGAGCAGACCGAGGGAGGGCTGACAGTCGATGAGGATGTAGTCGTAGCGGTCGAGCACCGGGTAGAGCGCGCGGCCGAGCGTCTGTTCCCGACCGACCTCGGTGACCAGCTGGATCTCGGCGGCGGAGAGGTCGATGTTGCTGGGAAGCAGGTCCAGTCCGTCGACGCGCGTGCGCATCAGCACGTCGTCGATCGAGACCTTCCGGTCGACGAGCAGGTTGTGCACGGTCAGGTCGAGGTCGTGGTGTGCGACGCCGAGGCCCGCCGACAGCGCACCCTGCGGGTCGAGGTCGACGAGCAGGACCCGGCGTCCGTACTCGGCGAGGGAGGCACCGAGGTTGATGGTCGAGGTGGTCTTGCCGACGCCACCCTTCTGGTTGCACATCGCGATGACCTTGGCGGGGCCGTGGGAGGCGAGGGGCTGCGGTTCGGGAACCTCCCTCAGGGGTCGGCCCGTCGGGCCCAGTTCCGGCTCACCGCCGGCGCCCGCAACGCTGTCCACGCCGGGTGTGCCCGACAGGTCCGGTTCCCGCGGAACCGGACGCGTTTCGGCGATGTCGTCGTGCGCCGTCGCCGAGGGCGGCTGAGGTGTCATCACAGTCCGATGGCCCCCTTCCTCGCTCGTGCATGCTCGCCACAGACGCTACCGTCTGGCCGCCCGAACCCCTCACGGACACGCGCGCCCAGCCCGGTCACGTCCGGCGACTTCAGCGCAGCGACCCCGTCAACACTGGCCGGGAGCTGCGCAGTTCGTCGTTCCGGTAACCCCACTTGTGCGTGCCCACCGGTCGCAGATTCATCGTGTGCGCGATGCCCTGCCCGGCGAGCACCGATCCCGTCGTCGCCGGGCAGACGAGGGAACCGAACTCCCCGGACACGCCGGTCTCCATAGGCGGGTCGGCGAGCAGCTGCGCGCCGGCGACGGCGTTGCCCCCGTGCGCGCAGTCGATCGGTCGCGGCAGCTCCCGAGTGAGAAATGTCTCGTAGGCCGGCCCGCCCGTCACCGGATCCGCCGCCTGCCAGCCGGTGTGGGTGTGCGCGCCGCCGACCGGCGGCACCACGTTGACGTTCTCGGCCGCGGCGACCGAGCGGGCGGCGGTACGGAATCGGGTTCGCATGGAGCTCCTCGGGTCCGGTTGCGAACATCCAACCACCCGAATGCCGACTCGGCCCGCCGACTCACCGCGGCCAGGCCGCTCGGCTGGGCGACCGGTCCCACTGACGGGTCGCCGTGTTCCTGTCCCCCGCCTCCGGCCCCGACGGCCGGAGGCGTCGACGTCGCGGCCCACCGGCCGCAATCGCGGTGGGCCCACCCTCGAGCCGCTACCGTTCTCCCTCGTGGTGAGCGCGAACGGCGGGGAGAACCGCGGCCAGTGGTGGCAGCGACCGAACATCGATTCGACCGTCGGAGCGACCCGGCTCGAACGGTGGGAGCGGCGAGCCGAGTGGCCCCTCGCGCTGGTCGCTCTCACGTTCCTGGTCGCCTATTCGGTGCAGGTACTCGCTCAGCCCCGCACGTGGACGGACGCGGCACTGGACGTCGTCGTCGTCCTCTCCTGGGCGGTGTTCGCCGTCGACTACGTAGTCCGACTGGCCATCGCGCCCGACCGCGGACGCTGGTTCGTACTCCATCTCGTCGATCTGGCAGTGGTGGCGCTTCCCCTGTTGCGTCCGCTGCGGATGCTGCGCCTGCTGGTGCTGGTTGCGGCGCTGCAGCGGGCGCTCGGCGGCGCCATCCGGGGACGCGTCGTCGTCTACACGGTCAGCAGCGCGGTCCTGTTCATCTATGTCGCCTCACTGGCCATGCTGGAATCCGAACGCGGACACCCCGACGCCGTGATCTCGTCGTTCGGCGAGGCGCTGTGGTGGTCGATCACCACCGTCACCACGGTGGGTTACGGCGACTACGCGCCCGTCACCACGAGTGGCCGGATCATCGCGGTGCTGCTGATGGTCGGCGGGATCAGCCTCATCGGTGTGGTGACGGCGACCGTCGCGTCGTGGATCGTGCAACGGGTCGCCGAGGAGGACGACGGCAACCGCGCCGCGACCGCACAGCAGATCATCTCGCTGCACGCCGAGATCGCCGAACTGCGCGACGCGGTGCGCGCCCTCACCGCCGGCGGGGGCGACCCGAGCGCCCTGCACGCGAACGGGGACCGCGAGAAGGCCCCGGTCCGCCCCTGAGGCGCGAGCGTCCCCAGGGGCGGATGGGGCCGGAGGATCACAGGGCGCGCGGATGCGCGCCGGCCCACACCTCGCGCAGGGAGCCGATGGTCACGAGGGTGTAGATCTGCGTGGTGGTCACGGACGCGTGCCCGAGCAGTTCCTGCACGACCCGGACGTCGGCACCGCCGTCGAGGAGGTGCGTCGCGAACGAGTGCCGCAGCGTGTGCGGGGAGACGCCGTCGGCGAGACCGACCCGGTCCGCCGCCGACCGCAGCACCTGCCAGGCGCTCTGCCGGGTCAACCGGCCTCCGCGGGAGTTCAGGAACACCGCCGGACCGCCCCGGGAGACGAGTGCGGGGCGACCGCGCACCAGATACGCCTCGAGGGCGGCGAGGGCGGGACGCCCGATCGGAACGATGCGGTCCTTGCCACCCTTGCCACGGAGCAGCACGGCACGGTCGACGGCGTCGATGTCGTCGAGGTCCAGCCCGACGGCCTCCGAGATGCGGGCGCCGGTGGAGTACAGCACCTCGAGCAGCGCCCGGTCCCGCAGGGCGCGAGGCTGGTCCCCGGCGTCCTCCCCGCCGGTGGACTCGATCAGGGCGAGCACCTGGTCGACGGGTAGCGATTTCGGCAGTCGCCGGCTCGGGGACGGCGGTTTGACGGCGTGCGCGACGTCGGCGCGGGTGTATCCCTCGGCGGTGGCGAACTTGTGCAGCCCACGGACCGCGATCAGGGCCCGGGCCGCGGACGCGGGCGCAAGCGGGCGGACGCCGTTCCCGGAGTCGCCGCGGCGCAGCACCACGACGAAGTCGGTGATGTGCCGTTCGGCGACCCGGTCGAGGTCGTCGATGCCACGGGACGTGAGGTACTCGCTGTATCGCTCCAGGTCGCGACGGTAGGACGACAGGGTGTTCTTGGCCACCCCACGTTCGACCGCGAGGTGGGCCAGGTACCCCCCGACCTGTTCGGCGAGCACGTCAGGCGCCGTGCCTGCGCCGGTCCAGTGCGGTGGGCCGGTCCACCCAGGCGGCGTCGGTGGGACGACCGACGACGTCCGCACCGTCGCGGGCACGGGCCGCGGCGAGCGCCAGGATGCCCGACAGTGCGGTCGCGTTGACGATCTCCCCCGACAGGGCGCGCTCGACCGTCTCGGCGACCGGGACCCGCACTATCTCGAGGTCGGCCTCCTCGTGTTCGGGGTCGGGCCGGTCCACTTCCGACAGGCCCGTCGCCAGGTACACGCGGATCGCCTCGTCGGTGAATCCGGGTGAGACGGCCACGTCGACGAGCACCGACCAGTGCGCGGCCGCCAGCCCGGTCTCCTCGACGAGTTCACGCCGGGCCGCGTCGACGGGGTCCTCCCCCGCGGCGTCGAGGAGACCGGCGGGCAGTTCCCAGAGCCGGCGCCCGAGGGGATGCCGATACTGGTTGATCATCACGAGCCGGTCCTGGTCGTCGACCGCGACCACCGCGACCGCGCCGTGGTGTTCGACCACTTCGCGGCTCGCGATGGTGCCGCCCGGCATCGCGACCTGGTCCACCCGCAACGCGACGATCGCACCCTCGTAGACGGTGCGGCTGGCGAGGGTGTCGAAGTCGTGTTCTCCCGGGCGGCTCATCGCGGGATCAGCCGGCGCTGGGGGCGTCGGCGGCGGCGGTCTCGACCGTCTCGACGGCGTCCTCGGGGTGCACGTCGACCTCGAGCCGCTCGGCGGCCTTGTACTTCAGGGCCGCCCCGACGAACGCCGCGAACAGCGGATGCGGGCGGGTGGGCCGGCTCTTGAGCTCCGGATGTGCCTGCGTCGCAACGAAAAACGGGTGCTTGTCGGCCGGCAGTTCGACGAACTCGACGAGGTGCCCGTCCGGGGAGGTGCCGCTGAACTTCAAGCCGGACTTCGCGATCCGGTCCCGGTACGAGTTGTTCACCTCGTAGCGGTGACGGTGCCGCTCGGACACGGTTTCGGAGCCGTACGCGCGGGCGACGACCGAGCCCTTGTCCAGCACCGCCGGGTACGCGCCGAGGCGCATGGTGCCACCGAGGTCGGCTTCGCCGGCGACGATGTCCTCCTGGTCGGCCATCGTGGAGATGACGGGATGCTTGGTGTCGGGCTCGAACTCGGCGGAGTTGGCGTCGGTCAGCCCCACCGAGCGGGCGGCCTCGATCACCACGGCCTGCAGGCCGAGGCACAGTCCGAGCAGCGGGATGCCGCGGGTGCGGGCGTAGGTGATGGCGCCGAGCTTGCCCTCGATGCCGCGGATGCCGAAGCCGCCGGGGATCAGCACCGCGTCCACCTCGCCGAGCGCCTCCTGGGCGCCGGCCTCGGTCTCGCACACGTCCGACGGCACCCAGTCGATCTCGACCTTGGCGCGGTGTGCGAATCCACCGGCACGCAGTGCCTCGGTGACGGACAGGTAGGCGTCGGGCAGGTCGACGTACTTGCCGACGAGGGCGACGCGCACCGTCTCGCGCGGGTTGTGGACGCGCTCGAGCAGGTCGCCCCACACGGTCCAGTCCACGTCCCGGAACGGCAGGCCGAGCTGACGCACCACGTAGGCGTCGAGGCCCTCGCTGTGCAGCACCTTCGGGATGTCGTAGATGGACGGGGCGTCCGGGGTGGAGATGCAGGCGTCGACGTCGACGTCGCACATCAGCGCGATCTTCGCCTTCAGTGCCTGCGGCACGTCCCGGTCACAGCGCAGGATCAGCGCGTCCGGCTGGATGCCGATGTTGCGCAGCGCCGCCACCGAGTGCTGGGTGGGCTTGGTCTTGAGCTCACCGGACGGGCCGAGGTACGGCACCAGCGAGACGTGCAGGAAGAACACGTTGTCGCGGCCGACGTCGTGGCGCACCTGGCGGGCGGCCTCGAGGAACGGCTGCGACTCGATGTCGCCGACGGTGCCACCGATCTCGGTGATCACGACGTCCGGTTCCTGGCCCTGCGCGTCCGGGCCCGCCATCGCGAGGATGCGGGACTTGATCTCGTCGGTGATGTGCGGGATGACCTGGACGGTGTCGCCGAGGTACTCGCCGCGGCGCTCCTTGGCGATCACCGAGGAGTACACCTGCCCGGTGGTCACGTTCGCGAACGCGTTGAGGTCGCGGTCGAGGAACCGCTCGTAGTGGCCGACGTCGAGATCCGTCTCCGCGCCGTCCTCGGTGACGAAGACCTCACCGTGCTGGAACGGGTTCATGGTGCCCGGGTCGACGTTGAGATAGGGGTCGAGTTTCTGCATCGTCACCCGCAGTCCACGGGCGGTGAGCAGCTGCCCGAGGCTGGACGCCGTCAGGCCCTTGCCGAGCGAGGACGCGACGCCCCCGCTGACGAAGATGTGCTTGGTGGCGGTACGCGTGTGACTGCGTGACAGTGGCAAGAAGGGCTCCCGTGACGACTTGCAGGACTTGATCAATGGTAGAGCTGGGGCCTGCCGACCCACGGGTCTTCACGGTAACACCTGTGCGCCGGAACCTCCGCACCGCGCGCCGCTTCCCGCAATTTCACGATGGGTCGCCGTGTGACGCTCAGCCGATCGGGGCACCGACCGTGACGGCCGTCGCATTCGGTCCGGTGCCGTAGCGGCCGGATCCGCCCCCGAGCTGTTCCTGGAGGGCGAGCACGGTGGTGATCCGGCCGGATTCCCGGTCCGCGTTGTCGACGGTGCTCACTCCCGCGGACAGTGCGGTGTCGGAGCGGACGACGGCGATCGGACCGTTGCCGTGGGCTGCGTCGGAGCGGCCGACGAGGACGGTGCCCGCGCCGCGGCCGTCCAGTGCGCCCGCGAACCGGGCGACGATCGAGCCACGGTTTCCGCCGTCGCCCGCGTTGCCCGCGCCGGTGAGGACCACTGCGAGCTGCGCAGGCGCCACCGAGTCGTTGTCGTACGCGACGAAGCCGCCGGCCCGCAGCGCGTCGAGCGCCAGTGCCAGCTCCTCGGGCGTGCTCTGCGGCTGCGCGGACTGCGCGTTGAGCAGCAGCACCGATCCGAGCAGGTCGCCCGCGAGGCTCCCCTGGTCGACGGCCCCGGTGCGCAACTGGATCCCGGCGGGGATCACGTTCGTGACGGTGGTACGCAGCTGGTCGCCGTTGGCCGCGTCGACGAACGCCTCGGTCAGCGCGACCCGGCCGGTGACGGTGCCACCCGCGGCGCCGATCAGCCGGGTGACCCCGTCGAGGTCGCCGGGGTCGGCGTCGGGGGTGGTCACGACGACGACGGTGCGTTGCGCGAGCGTGTCGCGCACCACCCGGCCGGCGACCGCGGAGTCGAAACCGTCCGCCGCGGAGAGCTGTTCACCCAGTTGGTTGTTCGTCTCGTGCAGGTCGTTGATCTGGTTCTGCAGTTCGGACTTGTCGTCCCGCATCCCCGACAACAGGGAGTCGGAAAGGGTGCCCGATCCGAGCACCACACCGATGGCCAGGGCCAGGAAGATCGCCGCGATCGAGATCGCGTGTTGACGCGCAGAGATCACTTGAAGAGCCCCTGCACCCAGAGCGCGAAGCTGTTCCACGTCTGCACGGCCCAGTCGAGGGCCTCGCCACCGATGTTCGACACCACCAGTGCCACGATCACCGCCGTCAACGCGGCCAACACGAGCAGGGCGATCGCGGCGCCGGAGACCCGGCTGCGGTACAGGGTCGCGACGGCCTTGGCGTCGACCAGCTTCGGCCCAACCTTGAGGCGGGTCATGAACGCGGCCGGGTTGGCGTCCCGCCGGCCACGGTCGAAGAACTCGTCGAGCGAGACCGTGCTGCCGACGGTGACGATCAGCGACGCGCCGTGATGATCGGCGAGCAGCAACGCCAGATCGGCGGGAGCGCAGGCAGCGGGGAACGTCATCGCTCCGATACCGAGGTCCTGGATGCGCTCCAGGCCGGGCGCGTGCCCGTCCGGGTCGGCGGGCAGAACCACCTCGGCACCCGACTTGAGGGTGTCCGCGGTGACCTCCTCCGGGTCGCCGACGATCAGGTCGGGCCGGTAACCGGCGGCGGTCAGGGCGTCCGCGCCCGCGCCGACACCGACGAGGATCGGCGAGTACTCCTTGATGAACGGCTTGAGGTTCTTCAGGTCCTGCGCGTGGTCCGGGCCGTCCGCGACGACCACAACGTGCCTATCCCGCAGATCGACGTCGACGTCGGGCACCCCGACCCCGTCGATCAGCAGGGGACTCTCGGTGCGGATGAACTCGATGGTGTTACCGGAGAACGCCTCGAGGTGGTCGACCAGGCCGGTCTTCGCCTCGATCATCAGGTCGGAGATCTCCGCCTCCGACTGCTCGACCCCCGTCACCAGGCGGCGTTCACCGGTGTAGACGCCGCCGTCGTGCAGACGGACCTTGGCCCCGTCCTTGACCTTCTTGAACGCCTCTTCGCCAACGGAGTCGACGAGGACGATCCCGTTGGCGACGAGCACCTCGGGGCCGAGGTTGGGGTACCTGCCGGAGATCGACGGGGAAACGTTGACGACGGCGGTGACGCCGGCCTCCACCAGCGTGTCGGCGGTGATCCTGTCCAGGTCGAGTTCGTCGAGGACGACGATGTCGCCGGGGCCGACGCGGCGAAGCAGCTTCGCCGTGTTGCGATCAACCCTGGCGATGCCGGTGACTCCCGGCAGCGATTCGGTGTTTCGTGACAACAGAGCGGGCATCTTCATGCCCACGATGATGACGCCGACACGTCCCGCCGTTCGGGAGGCGCGCCGAGTCTCTTACCTCACTTTTCACTCGTACACCACCAGCGACACGGCTGCAGGCGCCGCGAACCTGTCACATGTTGCGCGTGACGGCCTCAGGAGTTCCGCTCGGCACCCGCCGTCGCAAGCAGTTCCTCGGCATGCGCGCGACCGGTCTCGGTGTCCCCTAGACCTGCGAGCATCCGTGCGAGCTCCCCCACCCGTTCGTCGTCGGTGAGGGTGCGCACTCCGGAGTCGGCACTGCGCTTTCCGTCCACCTTGTCGACCACCAGGTGGGTGTCCGCGAACGCCGCGACCTGCGGCAGGTGCGTGACGACGATGACCTGGTGGGTGCGTGCCAAGCGGGCCAGCCGCCGGCCGATCTCGACCGCCGCGCGGCCGCCAACACCCGCGTCGACCTCGTCGAAGACCATCGTCGCGCCGGACTGCGCACCGGCGAGCACGACCTCGAGCGCAAGCATCACCCGGGACAGTTCACCTCCCGAGGCACTCTTGCCGAGTGGCAGCGGCGCCGATCCGCTGTGTGCGGCGAGCCGGAACTCCACCTCGTCGACACCGGCCGATCCGGCGTGCAGCACGCGTCCGCCGACCTCGAGCGGGGCGGAGTCCTCCGCGGTCGCAGGTACCGGGTGCACCGCGATGTCGAGTTTCGCCTTCCCCATCGCGAGCCCGGCGAGTTCTGCGGAGACGGCCTTGCCCAGCTTGACGGCGGCCTTCGCCCGGGCCTTGCTCAGCGCGTCCGCGGCGACGGCGAGCGCCCCGGCGGCCTCGTCGACGCGGGCCGCCAACGCGGCGAGGGCGTCGGCGGACACGTCGATCCGGCCGCGCCGCTCGCGCGCCTGCGCCGCCCAGTCCAGGACACCGTCCACGTCGGCGGCGTACTTGCGGGTCAACGTCTTCAGCTCGGCCTGCCGGCTCAGCAGGGTGTCCAGCGCACCCGGGTCCGAGGGCAGGTCCTCGAGGTAGCCCGTCAGGTCCGAGGAGACGTCGGTGAGGATCGTGATCGCCTCGGCCAGCCGCGGCGCCAGGACGGTCAGCGCCTGGTCCTCGGACGACTCGACCCGGGACCGGGCGTCGCCGAGCAGGTCCAGGGCACCGGCAGCATCGGACGCCATGTCCGCGCCGAGGTCGGCAGCGCCGACGAGCGCGGCCTGCGCCGCGGCGGCCGCGGACCGCAACGAGTCCAGGTCACCGAGCCGGCGAACCTCCGCAACGATCGCGGCGTCCTCACCCGGTTGGGGGTCGACGGCGTCGATCTCGTTGAGCGCGAACTCGAGCCGGTCCACCTCCTGCGCGAGTTCGCGACTGCTCCGGGTGCGTTCGTCGAGTTCGGTGCGTGCCTCCAGCCAGCGCGCCCGCAGGTCCCGATACTTGTCGAGCAGGGAACCGATTGTGGCGCCGCCGAATTCGTCGAGAGCCTGGCGCTGCTGGTCGGGTCGCTGCAGCCGCAGCTGGTCGTTCTGACCGTGGACGGTCAGCAGCGGGGTGGTCAGTTCGGCGAGCGCCCCGGCGGGAACGCTGCGGCCCCCGAGATGGGCGCGGGAGCGCCCGTCCGCACCAACGGTCCGAACCGCGATGACGGTGCCGTCCTCGTCGCGTTCGGCTCCGGTGGACTCGAGCAGACGATCGACCTCGGCCGCCGCCTGGGCTCCGACGTTCGTCGTGGCGAAGCGGCCCTCTACCACCGCCCGCTGCGCGCCGACCCGGACCCGACCGGCATCGGCGCGGGCGCCGCTGAGCAGGTGCAGGCTCGTCACGACCATCGTCTTGCCCGCGCCGGTCTCACCGGTGAGCACGGTCAGGCCCTCATGGAACTGGGCTCCGGCCTTCGAGATCGCGCCGAGGGAGTCGATGCGGATTTCAGTGAGCACGCCTGCTGTCCCCTTCCCCACGGCCGCCGCGGCCCCGCCATCCCCGCACCGGCAGATCGAACTTCCGCACCATCCGGTCCGCGAACGGCGCCGAGTCGAGGCGGATCCACTTGACCGGGTTCGCGCCCCGCACCACCTCGACACGTCCGCCCGCCGGCAACGACAGGGTGCGGCTGCCGTCGCAGAACACCAGCCCGTCGTGGCCTCCGGAGAACGTCTCGACCGCGATCAGCGACTCCGGGCTGGTGACCATCGGCCGGGCGAAGAGTGCATGGGCGTTGCTCGGAATCACCAGCAGCGCTTCGAGTTCCGGCCACACGATCGGGCCGCCGGCGGAGAACGCATACGCCGTCGATCCGGTCGGTGTCGACACCAGCACGCCGTCGCAGCCGAACGACGACACCGGCCGCCCGTCGACCTCGAGTACCACCTCGAGCACCCCGAGCCGGGAGACGTTCTCGATGCTCGCCTCGTTCAGCGCCCACCCGCGGTCGACGATCACGTCGTCCACCCGGACGGCGATGTCGATGGTCATCCGGCGCTCGACGCGGTACTCCTGGCGCACCAGGTGTCCGAGCGCCTCCTCCAGATGCTCAGCCTCCGTCTCTGCGAGGAACCCGATCCGGCCCAGATTGATGCCGAGCACCGGAATGTCGGCCGCCCGGGCCAGGTCGGCGCCGCGCAGGAACGTGCCGTCGCCGCCGAGCACGAGAACCAGTTCGCACCCCTCCGCCGCGGCGGGGCCCGGCGGGACGACGGTCAGGCGCACGCCGTCGAGGTCCGCGCGGGCGGGCTCGACCGCGAGCGGCGGAGTGGTGTGGTCGGCCTCGGAGGCAAGCACCCGCAACCCGATCCCGGCCTCGGCGAAGACCCGCGCGATCCGTCGGGTGGTGTCGGCGATCTCGGTGTGGCCCGTGTGCGCCACGACGAGGATCTCGCGCCCGGCGGCGGTGCCGCCCGCACGCCCGGCGGCGGTGCCGCCCGCACGCCCGGCGGCGGTGCCGCCCGCACGCCCAGCGGCGGTGCCGCCCGCACGCCCAGCGGCGGTGCCGCCCGCACGCCCGCCGGCAGTGCCTCCCGTACCTTCGGCGCCCGTCACTGGGGACCCTCCTCGACGGCCTTCCGGACGAGGGCCTCGACGTCCTCGGCACCCGGTCCGGCCTGCTTGCGCAGCCACAGGAAGAACTCGACGTTGCCGGACGGTCCGGGTAGCGGGCTGGCGACCACTCCGAGGGTGCGCAGTCCCAGTTCGTCCGCCGCACGCGACACCTCGAGCACGGCCTCCGCGCGAAGGGCGGGTTCTCGGACCACGCCACCGGATCCGACCCGCTCCTTGCCGACCTCGAACTGAGGTTTGACCATCGGCACCAGGTCGGCGCCGTCCGCCGCGCAGGCGACGAACGCCGCCAGCACCAACTTCAGCGAGATGAACGACAGGTCCGCGACCACGACCTCGACCTGGCCGCCGATCTGTTCGGGTTCCAGGGAACGCACGTTGGTCCGGTCAACGACGGTCACGCGATCGTCGGACTGCAACCGCCACACCAGCTGGCCGTATCCCACGTCGACGGCCACGACCCGGGCCGCGCCCCTACTGAGCAGGACATCGGTGAATCCGCCGGTGGAGGCGCCGGCGTCGAGACAGCGTTTACCGGACACCGACAGTCCCTGCGGTTCGAACGCCTCGAGTGCGCCGAGCAGTTTGTGGGCGCCGCGCGACGCCCAGGAGACCTCGTCGGTCTCCTCGGTGACCAGCAGCGGTGTCCCGGCCTCGACACCGGTGGCCGGTTTGACGGCGACCGACCCGTTGATCAGGACCCTTCCGTCCGCGATCAGTTGAGCCGCATGTTCCCTGGAGCGAGCCAGACCCCGCCGAACCAGTTCGGCGTCGACTCGTGCACGCCTGGCCACCTCAGATCTTGTCCACTGTCGCCAGCGCCTGCACGAGTACGTCGTGCGCGCGCTCGAGAATGTGTGCCTGCCGGGGTATCGCCTGATGACCGTCCGGCATGTCGCTCGCGGTCAGGCCCGCGAGGAGCGAGTCGACCTCGGCGTGAATCTGTGCGGGGTCGACGGTCGGTGGTGGTCCCGGTAGGTGCTGGCCGGGCTTGGGTGTCGGCGTACTCATCGCCGACAACGCTAGTCGATCGACGCGACAATGCGCGCCTCGCGCCCGCAAGCGATTCTCACCCCGGGTACGGGTGAGATGCACTCACAGGTGCGGAGCGCCACGCACCTCGGTCACCTCGGGAGCCGCCCAGGCCGCGGCCAACGCGGCACGCAGGACGGTCGCCTCGTCGACAGACGCCGACGGATCCGTCCGAACGGTGAGTGTTGCGCCGTCCAACGACACCGACACGTGCGGGTGCGGAGCGATCGCAAGGGACTCGGGGGCCTCGTCGAGCGACGCCAGCGAGTACGCCAGGTAGGTCGGGCGCTGCGACGGCGGCGCCGTCACCAGGTCGAGCGGCGTGCTGACACCGGTCAGCACGAGCAGGGAATCGAGCCCGGCGGCGTTGGCGCCGGCGATGTCGGTGTCGATCCGGTCCCCGACCACGAGTGGACGGCCGGCCGCGCTGCGGCGAACGGCATCGTCCATCAACGGACGGGCCGGCTTGCCCGCGACATCGGGTTCGCACCCGGTCGCGGTACGCACCGCCGCCACCATCGAACCGTTCCCGAGGCAGAGCCCACGCTCGGTGGGCAGGGTGGTGTCGACGTTCGTCGCCACCCAGTACGCGCCTGCCCGGACGGCCAGTGTCGCCTCCGCGAGCATCCGCCACCCGGTGTCCGGCGAGTGGCCCTGCACGACCGCGACCGGCGCATCGTCGAAACTGCGCACCGGATGCAGGCCGACGACGCGGACCTCGTCGGCGAGCGCCTCGGTGCCCACCACGAGCACGGGAGAACCGGGGGGTACTCGATCCGCAAGCAGGCGCGCGGCCGACTGTGAACTCGTGACGACCTCGGATTCCGTTGCAGGGAAACCGAGGTCGTTGAGATGCCCGGCTACCTGGGCGGGACTACGGCTGGCGTTGTTGGTGACGTAGAACAGCCGCGGCCCGCCGTCGACGACCAGAGCCTCCCGTGCACCGGGGATCGCGTGCGGGCCGGCATACACCGTGCCGTCCAGGTCCAGGAGCAGCACGTCGTGCCGCTCCCGCAACGTCATTTCACTCACTGGTCGCCGGACAGTTCGGCAGCGCGCTCCTCGGCATCGGTGTCGCCGTCGAGGTCGGCAGCAGCCGAGTTCAGGAACCACTTCAGGCCGTCCTCGCGACGTCCGGCCGCAACCAGTGCGTCTGCGTAGGCGTAGAACAGCCGCGCCGCGGTCGGACCGGACTTCGACGCATCCAGTTCCGGGGTCTGCAGCGTGACCACAGCCTGGTCGAACTGGCCGAGGTCCATCCTCGCGCCGGCGACGACGATCCGAAGCTCGGTGGCCTCGTCACCCTTCAGCGCGCGGGCCTCCTCGCTGCGGCCGAGCTCGATGGCCCGCTCGGGGCGGCCGAGGCCGCGTTCGCAGTCGGCCATCACGGCGAGCAGACCCGGACCACCGGCCATACGGCGGGCAGCCCGCAGTTCGGACAGGGCTTCCGCCCATTCGCCGGCGTGGTAGGCGACGATGCCCGCGGTTTCGCGGACGACCGCGACACGGCCGGCGCGTTGCCGGGCGGCGCGGGCATGCGCGAGCGCCAGCTGCGGATCGTCCTCGAGCAGCTTGCTCGCCATCACCAGGTGCCGGGCGACCGTGTTTGCATTCGACTTGTCGAGGCTGAGCAGGTCACGCCGGACCGCGGGATCGAGCTCGCCGGCCTGGATGTCTTCGGGCAGGTCCGGCTCGTCGGGACGCGGTGCACGCCGTTCCGGAGATGCGCCGCCGTCGCGAGGCCGCGGCGCGAAACCGCCCTCGCCGCCACGTCGCTGCGGGCCTCCACTGCGGCGGTCCCCACCCCGGCGCTCACCGCCACCGCGACGATCGTCGCCGCCACTGCGATCGCCTCGGTACTCGCCACCACGATGGCCGGAGCCGCCCTCGCTGCGCCCTTCGCCGCGGTATCCGCCGCCGCGATGCTCACCGGAACGCCGATCGTCGCCGGCACGCCGATCGTCCCGCCCGCGGTATCCACCACCGGAACGCTCACCACCGGAACGCCGATCGTCACCGCCGCGGAATCCGCCGCCACGATGCTCACCGGAACGCTCACCACCGGAACGCCGATCGTCACCGCCGCGGTATCCACCGCCACGGTGCTCACCGGAACGCTCACCACGGCGATCGTCGCTGCGCCGTTCACCACGCTGTTCTCCGCCGCTGCGGAAACCCCCGCCCTCTCGGCGGTCACCGCCACCACGATGTTCGCCACCGCGGCGATCGTCACCACGGTGACCACCACGGGGTCCGTCACCGCCACGACCTGCACTGCTCTGACCGTCTCGCCGTTGCCCGCCCTGCCTGTGGCCGCCGCGAGCGTTCCCGCCCTGCGAGGCGCCACCGTGACGCCGATCCGGATCACCGCTTCCATACGGACGGCGATCTTCGTTGTTGTCCACCACAACATCTCCTTCGAAGACAACACTGGCATGACCATGAAAACACGAAAGGGGACCCAGTAGAATGGGTCCCCTTTCGGATGTTATGTACGGCGGTGTCCTACTCTCCCACACCCTGTCGAGTGCAGTACCATCGGCGCTGGAGGGCTTAGCTTCCGGGTTCGGAATGGGAC